>NYMS01000019.1 GCA_002529455.1 Glycomyces fuscus | reverse complement strand
GGGACGATGGTGGGGTTGACGTTGTCGATCACCGTCTCCCGCGTAATGATCACCTGACCCACATCCTCACGCGAAGGCACCTCATACATCACCGACAACAACACCTCCTCGATAATCGCCCGCAAACCACGCGCACCCGTACCCCGAATAATCCCCTGCTCCGCCACCGCCTCCAACGCCCCCGGCGTGAACTCCAACTCCACACCATCCAACTCGAACAACCGCTGATACTGCTTCACCAAAGCATTCCGCGGCTCCGTCAAAATCCGGATCAACGCCTCCCGATCCAGATCATGCACACTCGTGATCACCGGCAACCGACCCACGAACTCCGGAATCATCCCGAACTTCAACAGATCCTCCGGCATCACCTCACCGAACAACGCCGAACCACCCAGCTCACCCTTGGGACGCAACACCGCGTTGAACCCCATCCCCTGCTGACCCGTCCGCGACTCGATCAACTTCTCCAACCCCGCGAACGCACCACCACAGATGAACAACACATTCGTCGTGTCGATCTGGATGAACTCCTGATGCGGATGCTTGCGCCCACCCTGCGGAGGCACACTCGCCGTCGTCCCCTCCAAGATCTTCAACAACGCCTGCTGCACCCCCTCACCCGACACATCCCGAGTGATCGAGGGATTCTCACTCTTACGCGCGACCTTGTCGACCTCGTCGATGTAGATGATCCCCGTCTCGGCCTTCTTCACGTCATAGTCAGCCGCCTGGATCAACTTGAGCAGGATGTTCTCCACATCCTCCCCCACATACCCCGCCTCGGTCAGCGCCGTCGCGTCCGCGATCGCGAACGGCACGTTCAGGATCCGCGCCAGAGTCTGCGCCAACAACGTCTTGCCCGACCCCGTCGGCCCGAGCAGCAAGATGTTGGACTTGGCGATCTCCACATCCTCCTCGCCCGGACGCTCCCCCTCCGAACGCACCCGCTTGTAGTGGTTGTACACCGCCACCGACAACGCCTTCTTGGCCTGCTCCTGACCGATCACGTACGAGTCCAGGAACTCGTAGATCTCCCGCGGCTTGGGCAGGGAGCCCCAGTCGGACCCCGGGGGGAGGACGCTCTCCTCCTCTTCCATGATCTCGTTGCACAGGCCGACGCACTCGTCACAGATACAGATGTGACCCGGCCCGGCGATGAGACGGCGGACCTGGCTCTGGTCCTTGCCGCAGAACGAGCACTTGAGCAGGGGCCCACTGGCACCGGTGCGTGTCACTAGAAACGTTCTCCTCACGCGGGCAGCGCCCGGGTGGTACGGCGGGGTCGCCCCCGAGGCCAGATGGTCTGAACATCCGGATTCTCACGGTAGCCCCTGCCGGGACGGGCCGCAAAGCAGGATCGCGCCGCGCCCGCGCCCGGGAGCCGGGCCTCCCCCTCCCCGCCACGCCGCCGGACCGTCAACCTGCATTGACTTTCCCGGCGGGTCAATCTAGGTTGACTCATGAAGGGAAAAACCCTCGACCACCAGCGGTAACACGCGTGCCACGCGTCGCGCCGGCCTGCCCGCGCACCTTCCGAAGGATCAGATGACATCCCGCCCCGCCCTCCGCACGGCTCTCGCGCTCGCCGTCCGCTCCGCCCCGCCCGTGGAGGTGGCGGTGGGCTCCATCCGCGCACCGGGCGGCCTCCGCGGGCCGACCGCCGCCCGCGACGGACCTGCGCGGGGGGACCACGGCGGCGTCGGACCGGGCCCGAGTGGTGCCCCTGCCCGCCGGCCCCCGGCGGGAACGGACGGGTGTCCGTGTCCGCGACACGGCACCGCCCTCGAATCCGGGGCCCGTCGGGGCCCCGACGGACGGAGGAGACCATGAACGTCGCGTTCGCCGACCACGAGCCCGAACCCGAGGACCCGCACCTGTGGACCGCGCGGGGTTTCACCGTGGCGGACGCCCACCGCTGGATCGACGCCGGATTCGCGCTGGACGCCGCCGAGCGCTGGCGGGACAGCGGCGTGTACCGGCCCGGACCCGCCCTGGAGTGGCGTACGGCCGGGATGACCCCGTACACGGTCAGGCCCATGCTCCGCGCGGGGATGACCCCGCGGGACGCCGTGCGCTGGCACGAGCTGGGCCGCTCCCCCGTCGAGGCGGCCGAACGGCACCTGGCGGGCGAGCGCCCCCGGCCCCGGCGGCTGCTGAGGGCGCTGTTGCCGGTCCGCCGTCCTCCCGGCCTGGACCTGAGCGAGGAGCAGGCCCAGACCATGGACGCCCTGCTGTCGGCGGGGGTGCCCGCGGCGACCGCGCGCGCCTACCTGGACACGGGCTGGCACGGAGCCCAGGCCGTGCCGTGGGCCCGCACCGGGCTGGACCCCGCGCAGGCCCGGGTGTACCGGGCGATCGGGTTCTCCCCCGGGGAGGCCGCCGCGCTGGCCGGGGAGGGCCGCGACGCGCTGGCGCTCATGTGCGAGTGGTGGGACGCGGGCGTGCCCCGCGGGGAGGTCGCGGCCTGGGCGGTGGCCGGGTTCGGCTCGGCCGAGGCGGCGCGTGCGCGCGCCTCGGGCACGGGGCCGGAGGAAGCACGGAGGCCGCGCGCCCCGGGCGGTCGGCCCCCGGCCCCGGAGGAGGAGCCCGACAGGTGACGGGGCCTCCTGGCAGCAGGCCACCGCAGACGGCTGCCCGGGACCCGCGGGCCGACTAGCGGCAGCCCGCCTCCGCGCCGAGGGCCGCGGAGGCGACGGCGTGACCGGCGCCGCGGGTGTCGGAACGGGCGGTGATCCGGCCGCCGGCGATGCGGACGGCCGCCTCGGTGGTGTCGCCGACCACCGGCACGCCCGCCGCGGCGGCGATCTCACCGGAGGCGTCGAACACCACGCGCAGGCGCGGCCAGGCCCTCTCCGGGAAGGCCTGGCGCAGGCCGCCGCACAGGTCGGCCACGGCCAGCCGCGCGAGCGGGGTCAGCTCGTCCGGGTTCCCGGTGACCACCACGGCGGTCACCGAGGACCCGGCGGGCGCGGAGCGCAGCGCCTCCTCCGCCGCTTCGAGCCGGTGCGTGCCCAGGACGGCCACGACCCCGTCCTCGGTCAGGGACACGGCACGCCTGCGCACCGCGTCGAAGGCCTCCGGCGGCGACCACTCCTCGTCGGCGGCAAGCGCCGGTCGCACGTGCGCCAGGTGGGGCGGAGGCCAGGGGTCGTCCGGGTCCAGGTCGGCCAGGCGCTCGCAGGCGCGGACCACCGCGAAGGGGTCCGCGAAGCCGGGCGCGATCCCCACCAGCTGGCCGACCCCGTACAGGGTGGTGAGCACGGTCCCGGCCACGCGCACCCGGCGCCCACCGGGTCCGGACGGGGGTTCCAGCGCCTCCAGGGACAGGCCGAGCAGGAGTGCGTTCAACCGCAGGAGCTGGGCGAAGGCGCTCCGGATCGGCTCGTCGGAGAGTGCCTCGGGGGGAAGCGCGGCCCCGGTCAGCGGGGACTCGCCCGTGGCGGGGAGCCGGGAGACCCAGACGCGGGCGAGCGCGCCCAGCGCCGTGTGGGCGGTGTGCCCGGGTTCGGGACGGACGTCCTCGGCGGAGCGCTCGGCGGCGTCGGCCAGCACCGACAGGTACAGGGCGCGCTTGCCGGGGAAGTTGGAGTAGACCGCGCCCCGGGTGAGGTCGACGCGTTCGGCGATGCGGTCGACCTTGGCGTCGCGGAAGCCGTGCTCGGCGAACTCGTCCCCGGCCGCGGACAGTACGCGCGCCCGGTTGCGGGCCTGGCGTTGCGCCCTCGTGAGCCGGACCATCGTCCTCCCCTCGCTTCGGCGTCCACCCCATCCTAGGACGGGATACCCCGGGCACCCGGATACCGGAGAAATCCCGATACCCCGGTCATCCGGACACGGGCGAAGGGCGCCTTCGGGCGCCCCGGCCGCCGGGGCGGAGCACCGGCGGGGACGGCACGGGTCAGGAGCGTTCCTCCAGCCACCGTGCGCGCCGCATCAGGTGCCGGGCGTCGGCGAGGGCGTGGTGCAGGCCGGACTCCTGGGGCGGCAGTTTCGCGATCCCGAGCCGGACCGCCTCCTGCTTGAGGTCGTGGGTGAGGAAGGGCACCTCGCGAGGCATGTCCCTGACCGTCCCCCACAGCTGGCACAGCAGCACGTGGTCGTAGGAGCCGTACCACGCCCACAGCTGCGGTTCGGGGGTGGCGCGGAGGAAGCCGTGGACCATGCGCGCGATCTCCGCGCGGGTGCGCACGTGCGGGTGGCCGGTGTCCAGGACGGTGGTGCCCTCCGGCCCCGCGCGCAGGGGCAGCTGCGCCCAGACGTGCTCGGACAGCCACGGGTGCGAGCGCACGAGGTCCTGGTCGAACTCGGAGCTGACCGCGTACAGTTCGCGGCCGTCCTCGGCCACCATGCCGATGCTGACCAGGACCAGGGGGTGCTCCGGCCCCCGCTCGACGAACTCGGTGTCGTAGTACACGCGCATGCGCGCTCCCCTCCGGGCGGCCGGACGGGCCGGTGCGCCCGCGCCGCGTGGAATCCGGCCCGTCGGCAACCGTCGCACACGCGCGGGGCCCGCGCCAGCCGGTTTCCCGCCTCCGTTCGGCGGCGGCGCACCCGCTGACACGGAAGCGGCCGGTCCGCCCGGTTCTCTCGGGCGGACCGGCCGGTATCCGGTCGGCTCCGGTACTGTCAGCCGGATCGGTTACGGGTCGGCGGCTAGCCGGCGTAGGTCTCGAACTCGGCGACGCGCGGTGTGCCGTTCGAGCCGGTGATCTCGAAGTTGATCTTGCGAAGCGCCGTCGGGGCGAACGTGATGGCGCCCGCTCCGCTGCCGGTGGCCAGGACGGCACCGGTGTCGTGGTCGACGACCCGCCAGGACCCGATGTTGCCCTCGGCTCCGGCCGCCTCGCGGATGTTGATCGCGGACACCGTGGTGTCGGATCCCCACTTGACCGAGATGCGGCCCGTCGAGCCGCTCGGCGACCAGTAGGTGCCCATGTCACCGTCGGTGACGTTCCCGTAGCTGGTCCCGCTGGCCTTGCCGGAGCCGTCGGCGCCGGCCCCGATGCTGAGGTTGGTCCCGACGGGGGGGTCGGTCGGCTCCGGGTCGGGGTCGGTCGGGTCCGGGTCGGTCGGGTCGGGGTCCGTGGGGCCCTCCGCCTCGCAGTTGCCGTCCGAGACCTGGTTGCCCTTGTTCGCGCCCGCGATCTGGTCCAGCACCTGCGGCACGCACCCGGCGTCGTCGAGTTCGTAGGAGTAGGGGATGCCCACCGACGTGGTGGACCGGGGGTCGGGGCCGGCGGGGTAGTTCTCGTCGCCCTGGCTGGACCAGGTCACGTTGTCGAAGATGTTGCCGCCGACCTCCCAGGTACCCCTCTCATCGGTGTAGAAGGTGCCCAGGACGTCCTTGGAGTCCTCGAAGTAGTTGTTCTCCACCTTCGCGCGAGCCCCGGCCCGGGAGTTGATCCCGGACTCGTGGATCTGCGTGTAGTGGTTGTTGTACATGTGGCCTATGCCGCCGCGCAGCAGGGGCGCGCGCGAGTCGAGGTTCTCGAACCGGTTGTGGTGGTACGTGACGTAGCCGTTCGAGCGGTCGCTCTCGCTGGACCCGACCAGGCCGCCGCGGCCGGAGTTGCGCAGGATGCTGTGGGAGAGGGTGACGTACTGGGTGTTGTTCTTCATGTCGAAGAGGCCGTCGTAGCCCTCCGACTCCCCGCCCGACGCCTCCAGGGTGACGTGGTCGACCCAGACGTTGCGGACGCTGCTCTCCATCCCGATGGCGTCGCCGCCGTTGGACGTGGGCGAGCCGGACTTCTTGACGTTCCGGACGGTCACGTTCTGGATGACGATGTTGCTGGACTCCCGGATGTGGATGCCCAGCTGGTCGAACACGGCTCCGCCGCCGGTGCCGACGATCGTGACGTTGCTGATCCTCTTGAGCTCGATCACGTCGTCGGCGGTCTCGCAGCCGTCGCCCGACACCTTGGAGGTGTTGCCGTGGTTGATGGTGCCCTCGACCTCGATGACGATCGGGGTGCTGGTGCTGGGCCGGTTGCACAGGGCCTCGTGGATCTGGGTCCCGGTCGTGGCCCGCACCGTCTGTCCGCCCGCGCCGCCGGTGGTCCCGCCGTTCTGGCTGGCGTAACCCGTGGCGCTGCCGGTCTGCGCCGACGCCGAGGACATCGGCAGGGTCAGACCGGCCGCCACCACGGCCGCGGCGGCCAGCGTCGACACGAGCCGACGCGTGTTTGATCGTTTCACTGCTCACCCTTCGTAGTGGGGCACGAACATTGGCGTGCTTTACTCGAGAGTAGAGAAAGCGCTTTCCGTGTCAAGGGGTGTTAATGCAACCGTTTGCAAGAAGGTCAGACGCCCCGATCGCCCCTTAAGCCCTTTGGCCTGCGCATTCATGGGGCATCCGGCGTCGAATTCGGAACCGGGTACCTCTTGGGTGCAACCGGTTGGAGCACCTCGCCGACGACGCGACGGGCCGGACGCGGGCGCCCGGACGCGGCCGGAGAAGCCTCGCGGTGGGGTGGTGGGAGGGCCTTCCCGGGTCGGCGCCCGGCCCCTCGGACGGACCCGGAAACGACGAGATCCCGTCCGACCTCTCCGGTCGGGCGGGATCTCGTGGACCGCCCACGAGCCGACTCGTGAACGGCCCCGGACGCGTTGGTTCGAAGGGCCCGGGGATCTGCCCCGGGAAACACGAAGGACGCCCCGGCGAGGCGGCCTCGCCCCCCGAGCAGGGTCGTCCTGGGTCCGTGGGCGCTGGGCAAGCCAACTACAACCCGCGAGGCCAAGCCTCGCACCGGGGGTCTGGGGGTCGCCCCCAGAAGGAACGGCGAAACGACCCGGCGAGCGCGGTCACGCGCGAGCAGGGTCGTTCCGGAGTGGAGTGGGCGCGAAGGGACTCGAACCCCTGACCTATTGCTTGTAAGGCAATTGCTCTAACCAACTGAGCTACGCGCCCGTGCGTCGGACGAGATCATACCGCTTTGCGGGGATCGTCGCGTCCGGCTCCCTCAGACCAGCTCGCTCAGCCGCTTGAGGTACTCGCCCACGTCACGGGGCTCGGACGCCCCCGTGAGGACGGACCAGCGCACGACTCCCCCGGCGTCGATCAGGAAGGTCCCGCGCCGCGCGGTCCCGCGCCCGGGGTCGAGCACCCCGTAGGCCTCGGCCACGCCCCCGTGCGGCCAGAAGTCCGACAGCAGGGCGAACGGGAACCCCTCCCGGTCGGACCAGGTGCGCAGGGCGAAGACCGAGTCCACCGACACCGCCAGGACCTCCGCCCCGAGCGCGGTGAACTCCGGATGGCGCCCGCTCAGCTCGGCGAGCTCGCTCGAGCACACACCCGAGAAGGCCAGCGGGTAGAAGACCAGCAGGACGGGGCGGCCCCGCAGGGCGGCCAGGGAGACGTCCTGGCCGTACTGGTCCTGGAGGGCGAAGTCGGGCGCCGGGGCGCCCACGGGGACGGTCATGGATCGCTTTCGTCGGCGTGCGGGACGGGCGCCCCACCGGGCGGCGGGCGCTCCTCAGCGCCGCGCGCCCGCCTCTGGGACGCGCGGCACCGGATACCTCACCCTTGGCGGGTGATGTCCGTCACCGCTTGGGAACGACCAGGCGCGTACCCGACCAGTCGGCGCCGATGCTGACTGCGCTGGTCTGGGAGAGGCCCGAAGTCGACGCGGCCTCGGCGACCTCGTTGGGGGACACGTGCAGCTCACGCCCCGCCTTGGGCGTGAGCACCAGGATGGTCCCGCCGTCGGCGATGGTGGTCACCGTGTCCATCAGCGCGTCGGTGAGGTCCTCCTCCTCGTCGGACCGCCACCACAGCAGTGCCGCGTCGACGTCTCCGTCGTAGTCCTCGTCGACCAGCTCCTCACCGGTGAGTTCGGTGATGGATGCGCGCAGGTTCTCGTCGACGTCGTCGTCGAAGCCGAATTCCTGCACCACCTGACCCGGCTTGAATCCGAGTCGGTCAGCCAAGCCGCGTTCGCTCTGTGCCTGGCCCGCGGTCGCGCTCACGAAAGTTCTCCTCCACAGATGGTTTTTCTCAATCTTGCCTGCACGAAGCAGTTGTCACAACGATGCCGGGCTGTTTTCCGAGCCCGCCACGTGGGTCCGCTGACCATCGCTGATGGCCTAGTTCACACGCTAGCGGCATATTCCGTCAACGCGTTGCCAAACCTCGCCCCCCGCCCCGGGCGTCCGGGGCGTCAGGACGAGAGATAGGACAGGCGCACTCTCCGGTCGGGGTTGTCCACGTTCAGGTCCACCACGGCGATGGACTGCCACGTGCCCAGTTCGAGCCTGCCTCCGACGACCGGGACGGTGGTCTGGGGTGCGATGAAGGCGGGCATCACGTGCGACCTTCCGTGACCCCGCGAGCCGTGCTTGTGCCGCCACCGGTCGTCGGCCGGCAGCAGGTCGTCCAGGGAGGCGAGGAGGTCGTCGTCGGACCCCGCCCCGAGTTCGATGATCGCCACACCCGCCGTGGCGTGCGGGACGAAGACGTTGAGCAGTCCGTCCCCTCCGGTCTCGGCGACGAAGTCGCCGCACTGGCGGGTGATGTCGGTGATGCTCTCCGATCCACCGGTGTGCAGCTCCAGGATCTGTGTCCGCATAGCGCCACCTTCGCGCAGGCGCGGCGCTCGTGCAACCATCCCGCTGCCGGCTGTGGATGGCGCACGGCCCCCTGAGAGGCCATACTCGTCCCCCACATGTGCGAACCTGGTCGAAAGGAGGCGAAAGGGTGACTGCTTCTTTGCTCCTGGGGCCCCTGCTCAGGCACCCGGGAGAGACCACCGCCACAGTGTGGGTGGAGACGGACGCCCCCTGCACGGTGCGTGTCGTGGTCGACGGCGGGACGGAGGCGGCCGCACGGACCTTCACCGTGCACGGACACCACTACGCCGTCTGCACCGTCGGAGGGCTGCCCCGCGGCGTACGCCTGCCCTACGAGGTGTTCCTGGACGAGGACCGGGTCTGGCCGGAGCCGGACAGCCCCTTCCCTCCCAGCACCGTGCGCACCGTGGACCCGGAGGCGCCCACGCGGCTGCTGTACGGGTCCTGCCACACTCCGACCCACGACTCCCCCGAGGGCGTGGTCCGCTACGGCCCCGACATGCTGCGCGCCACGGCACGGCGGCTGGCCCGCGAACCGGTCGGGGACAACCTGGCGCTGTTACTCATCGGCGACCAGGTCTACGCCGACGAGGTGCAGGAGTCGATGCTCGCCTTCCTGCGCGAGGAGCGGGCCCGCCGGGGCACCGACGGCGACCCGGACGACGAGGTCGTCTACTACGGCGAGTACGCCGAGCTGTACCGGCAGGCCTGGAGGGACCCCCAGGTGCGGTGGCTGCTGTCCACCGTGCCGACCCTGATGGTCTTCGACGACCACGACATCCGCGACGACTGGAACACCTCGGCCGCCTGGCGGCGCGCCATGGACCGGCTGCCCTGGTGGCGCAGGCGCATCACCAGCGGCCTGGGCTCCTACTGGGTGTACCAGCACCTGGGCAACCTCTCCCCCGAGGAGAGGGAGCAGGACCCGCTGTGGGCGCGGGTGCGCGACGCCGACGGCGACGCCGGGGAGCCGGTCGACGCCTTCGCCTGGCGGGCCCACGACGAGCCGTCGAGCTACCAGTGGGGCCACCGCCACGACTTCGGCGGGGTCCGGGTGGTGATGGCCGACACCCGCTGCTCCCGCGCCCTGGGCGAGGGCGACCCCTCCGACGGGTCCCGGTCGATCCTGGGGCCCCAGGGCCACGACTGGCTGGACGGGCACCTGACCGGCGGCCCGGACCACGTCGTGATCGCCTCGACCGTCCCGGTGCTGCTGCCCCCGGCCGTGCACCGGCTGGAGGCCTGGAACGAGGCGGTGTGCGCGGGAGCCTGGGGACGGTGGTTCAGCGGGCCCGCCGAGCGGCTGCGCCAGGACATCGACCTGGAGCACTGGGCCGCCTTCCAGTACTCCTTCCGCCGCCTTTCCGACGCCGTGGGGGAGCTCTCCCGGGGCGAACGGGGCCCGGCCCCGGCCACCGTGCTGTTCCTGGGCGGGGACGTGCACTTCTCCTACCTGGCACGCGCCCGCCACAGCGGGGGCGGCACGAGCCGGGTGGCCCAGCTGGTCTCCTCCCCGCTGTGCAACCAGGCCCCGGCGAGCATGCGCCGCATGGTGCGGCTGTCGGTGAGCCGGCCGCTGCGCGCGCTCGGGCGGGCCCTGACCCGGATGGCCCGGGTCCCCGAGCCCGATCTGAGCTGGGACCTGGATTCGGCCCCCTACTTCGGCAACACCCTGGGCGAGGTCGGCTTCGACGGGCGCGGGGCACGGGCCTCCTGGTACCACTGCGCCCAGGGCGGGGCCGACGCGCTGCCCGAGCCGCACGTGAGCACGGACGTCTGAGGACCTCCCGCCCGAAGCGGGACACCGCCGGGGGCGCCGCGGGCCGGGGTACGGCCGACGGCGCCCCCGGGCGGGTCAGGGCTTGTTGGGCGTCGGACGCCGGGTGGACTGCGCGCCGCGCCGGGGCCGGCGCACCGAGAGCCCGAGGGCGCCGCTGCCCTGCTCCAGGATGTGGCGGGCCCGGTTCACCGTGCCGCGGGGCGTGCGGGAGGGGGCGGCGTCGGCCTTGCCGTGCTCGGCCCCACCGGCCTCCTCGCCGTCCTCCCCCGCGTTCCCGTCGGCGCCCGTGTCCCCACCGTCCAGGTGGGGCAGCGCCCGGGTCGGCTGGACCTCCCTGCCGGGCTCCCCGTCCCCCGACGTGGCGCCCAGGTGCGGCAGGACCTCGGTCGGGCCGTCCCCGTCGGAGCCCGGGGACGCCTTCGGGCGCTCGGACTCCAGGTGCGGGAGCACGTCGGTGGCCTCCTGGTCCACCGGCCGCAGGGGCCGGGTGCGCTCCTCGACGACCGGATCGGCGGCGGTGTCCCCCGCCTTCTCGCTCTCCTCGCGCACGGCCTCCTTCCAGGCCCGCTCCTCCTCCGCCTTGCGCTGCTCCTGCCTGGCGTTCTCGGCCTGCCAGGAGCGCCAGCTGCGCACCGCCGGGGTGATGACCGGCCAGGTCACCCTCGCCGGGCGCGACAGCGCGTGCCACAGGTAGGCGGTGGTGCCCCACGCCTCCATCGCCCGGCGCGCCCTGGTGATGGTGAAGAAGGTGGGCAGGGCCAGCAGCAGCTGCGGCCAGGCCAGCAGCAGCGCGGCGAACAGCGGGTACATGCCGCCGCCCATCACCGACGCGGCCGCGCCGATCACCACCGGGACCAGGGCCAGCGTGATGCGCAGCCCCGTGAACTGGCGGAAGCGGTGCAGCGAGCGGCGCGCGGACACCTGCGGCACCAGCCCCTCGGGCAGAGGGGTGGGCTGCACGATCAGCGCCAGCAGCAGCGTCCCCACTCCCACGCTGGCGGCCAGCAGTATCGTCCACCCCGCGGCGGCCAGCTCACCGCCGACCAGCAGGTAGACCACGCCCAGCACGGGCAGCGGCGCGGGGAGCCAGAACAGCGCCCGTCTGCGCAGCTCACCCTCCTGAGTGGGCGCGAGAACGTAATCGATCATCGGACGGAAGAGCCGGGACCCTATCCTCGGTCGCTCGACCACAGCGTTGACCCCCCAAGAACGTCGTGACGGGGCGGTGCGGGGACCTCCGCCCGAGGATGACGCAGCTTCATCGGTCCCGTCGGCAATCCGCCCACCACAAAGCTATCCCTTTTCATGTGGTCCCCGGGCGTACACAACCAGTTACCGACATACCCGGCTCTGGTGAAACTTCCATAAGGGGACGGACATGACAGGCAACGATCGAGTCACACGGCGGGTTCCCCGCCGCCGGGCCGGTCCGGGGCCGGCCGGCCCCCGCCCGCGGGGGTCAGCCCTCCCGGGCCCGCGCGAGCCGCCCGAGGGCCACCGCCACGCGCAGGACGAAGGAACCGCGCCCGTCCGAGGGCGTGCGCCCGGTGAGCTCGGCGATCCGGCTGAGCCGGTAGCGGACCGTGTTGGGGTGCACGAACAGCATCCGCGCGGTGGCCTCCAGCGACGAGGCGTGCTCCAGGTACACCGACAGCGTGTCCAGGAGGGGGGACCCCGCGCCCAGCAGGGGGACGTAGACCTCCTCGACCAGCTGCCTGCGGGCCTCGGCCTCGCCCTGGAGCGCGCGTTCGGGCAGCAGGTCGTCGGCGAGCACCGGGCGCGGCGCGTCCGGCCAGGCCACCGCGGCCCTCAGCCCGTTGACCGCCGCGCGCAGGGAGGCCCCCGCGGCCCGCAGGTCGGGGACCGCGGGCCCCACCACCACCGGGCCGGAGCCGAAGAGCCCGGCCAGCGGTTCGGCGGCGGCGGCCGGCAGGTCCTGCGCCGGGTAGCGGTCCCCCACGCCGACCACCACGACCACGCGGCGGCCCTGCATCCCGGCCAGCACGTCGTGGCCGAGGCGGCGCGCGGCCGCGCGCAGGTCGTCCAGGACCTTGCCCCCGTCGTCGTCGCCGACCTCCCCGGCCACCGCGACGACCGGGGTGTGCGACCAGCCCAGCGCCGAACCCCAGGTCTGGAGGCCGTCCTCCTGGTCTCCGTGCAGCAGGGCGTCCACGATCAGGGCCTCCAGGCGCGCGTCCCACGCGCCCCGCGCCTCGGCGGCGCGCGCGTAGACCTTCGCGGAGCTGAAGGCCACCTCGCGCGTGTAGCGCAGCACGGCCTCGCGCAGCTGCTGGGCGCCTCCGGGGGCGGCCAACTCCTCCACCTGGCCCTCGACCACGTCGATGACCACGCGGATCATGTCGACGGTCTGCTGGAGGGAGACCGAGCGCGTGAGCTCGCGCGGCGCGGTGCCGAAGACCTCGACGGTGATGGCCGGGCGGCCGCGCACCGGGTTGCGGAACCAGTCGACGAAGGCGGCCACCCCGGACTGGGCGACCAGGCCGATCCACGAGCGGTCCTCGGCCGACATGCGGCGGAACCAGCCGAGGCGCTGTTCCATGCGCGCCACGGCGGCCGTGCCGAGCGCGCCCATGGAGCGCTCCAGGCGGCGCACGGTCTCGGCGCGGACGCGTTCCTGCTCGGTGGCGGCGGACGTGTCCGCGCCCTCCGCGTCGTCCGGGGTTACCGTGGAGTCCTGGTCGTCCTGGGTCTGGCGGGGTTCGGTGTTCACCCCTCCAGGTTCGCATCCCGCGGCACCCCGCCGACTGGCCGCCCCGCGTCCACGGCGGCCGACCACCACTGGCGTCACCGGACGCGCGCGCAGCGTACCGTCGAAGAGTGATCTCTCCCACCGGTTCTGGGTCCGTGGGTACGCGTTCGGCACCGTTTTGTGGAGTCCCAACAAACGGTGTCGAGTGAAGTTCGTGCCCCTCCCCCTCTGACTGGTGATCTCCTACAGGGCAAGGTTGATGTCGTGCTTGTAATCGTTGCTCCCGGCCAAGGCGCCCAGGTTCCCGGCTTCCTCTCCCCGTGGCTCGAACTGCCCGGTGTCTCCGCGCAGGTCGACGCGTGGTCGGAGGTGGCCGGGCTGGACCTGGTGCGCTACGGCACCACCGCGGACGCGGACGAGATCCGTGACACGGCCGTCGCCCAGCCCCTGCTGGTCAGCGCCGGCCTCGTCACGGCCTCCGCCCTGCTCGGCCCCCTGGCCGCCCCCTCCCCGGCGCTGCCCGCCGAGGACTCCCTGCTGGACGCCGTCGCGGGCCACAGCGTCGGTGAGTTCACGGCCGCGGTGATCGCCGGGGTCCTGTCCCCCAAGGACGCCCTGGGGTTGGTCGCCGAGCGCGGCCGGGGCATGGCCGAGGCCGCGACGCGGACCGAGACCGGCATGACCGCCGTGCTCGGCGGCGACCGCGAACAGGTGCTGGAGGCGATCGCCTCCGCCGGACTGACCGCGGCCAACGACAACGGCTCCGGCCAGATCGTGGCCGCCGGCACCACCGCGCAGCTCGCGGCCTTCGCCGAGAACCCGCCCGAGCGGGCGCGGCTGCGCCCCCTGTCGGTGGCGGGCGCCTTCCACACCGAGCACATGGCCCCGGCCGTGGAGCGGGTGCGGGCGGCCGCCGCTCCCCTGTCCCCCTCCGACCCGACGGTGCGCCTGCTCTCCAACGCCGACGGCGCCGTGGTCGGGAGCGGGCCCGAGTACCTGGAGCGCCTCATCACCCAGGTCTCCTCCCCGGTGCGCTGGGACGCGTGCACCCAGACCCTGGCCGACCTCGGAGTGACCGCGATGATCGAGCTCGCCCCGGCGGGCACGCTCACCGGACTGGCCAAGCGCGCGCTGCGCGGGGTCGAGCTCCTCGCGGTGAAGACCCCCGACGACCTCGACCGCGCCGGCGCCCTCGTCAAGGAGCACGCCGGGAACCCCGCGGCCGCAGACCAGGAAGGCTGACCATGTTCAACTCCCCGAGAGCTCCCGGAGGCGCGGCGATCACCGCCCTCGGCGAGTACCAGCCCTCCCGGGTCATGACCAACGCCGACCTGGAGGCCCGCGTCGACACCAGCGACGAGTGGATCCAGAGCCGCGTGGGCATCCGGGAAAGGCGTATCGCGGGTCCCGAGGACACCGTGACCAGCATGGCCGTGGCCGCGGGCGGCAAGGCCCTGGCCGCCGGCGGCCTGTCCCCCGAGGACGTCGACCTGGTGATCGTGGCGACCTGCACCGTGCAGGACCAGATCCCCAACACGGCCGCCACCGTCGCCGCCAGGCTGGGCATCACCGCCCCGGGCGCCTTCGACCTCAACGCCGCCTGCGCGGGCTTCTGCTACGCCCTGGGCGTGGCCTCGGACATGGTCCGGGGCGGCAGCTCCCGCAACGTGCTCGTGATCGGCTCGGAGAAGCTCAGCGACTGGGTGGACTGGGACGACCGCAGCACCTGTGTGATCTTCGCCGACGGCGCCGGGGCCGCGATCGTCTCCGCCTCCGAGGAGCAGGGCATCGGTCCCGTGGTGTGGGGTTCCTCCGGCGAGCGGGCCGACAAGATCTACCTGCGCGACCACAAGTACCTCTACCAGGAGGGCCAGGCGGTCTTCCGCTGGACCACCACCGAGCTGTACAAGGTGGCCCTGGAGGCCCTGGAGAGGGCGGGTGTGGAGCCCTCGGAGCTGACCGCCTTCGTCCCCCACCAGGCCAACCTGCGCATCGTGGAGGCCATCGCCAAGAAGCTGGGCGCGCCCCAGGCACTCGTGGCCCGCGATATCGTCACCGCTGGCAACACCTCCTCCGCGTCCATCCCTCTCGCGCTCTCGCGGATGACCGGACGCGGGGAGCTGCCCTCGGGGAGCACCGTACTCACCCTGGGTTTCGGAGCGGGGCTGGTCTACGCCGCCCAGGTGATCCGCATCCCCTGAGCAACCGCCCGAGCCCGCGGTCACACCACACCGACCGGGTCCGCGAGTCCGCGGCCCACGTGGTGGCCCTGAACCGACACCGAATCACCGAGCAAGGAGAAAGACGACATGGCGCACAGCGAGCAGGAGATCCTGGCAGGCCTCGGCGAGATCATCGAGGAGATCGTCGGCACCGAGGCCTCCGAGGTCACCCCCGAGAAGAGCTTCGTCGACGACCTGGACATCGACTCGCTGTCCATGGTGGAGATCGCCGTCGCCGCCCAGGACAAGTTCGGCGTGGAGATCCCCGACGACCAGCTCAAGGACCTCAAGACGGTCCAGGACGTCATCAACTTCATCCAGAAGTAGAGCCGTTCGGGGCGGCGGGGCACACCCCGCCCCGCCGCCCGACCCGCCGCCACAACCGGCCCCACTTCCTCACATCCGCCAACGGCCCCGGCCCCGCAGCCGGGAACGACCCACGAGAAGGGCGATCGGATCATGTCCAAGACCGATGTCGTCGTCACCGGCCTCGGCGCCACCACCCCCCTCGGGGGTGACGTCGCGACCACATGGTCCGCGCTCCTCGACGGCCGCTCCGGCATCAGCGTCCTGCCGGAGGAGTGGCACGAGAAGCTCCCGGTGCACTTCGCCGGCCAGATCGCGCAGGAACCCTCCGAGAAGCTCCCCCGGCCGCGCCTGCGCCGCCTGGACCGCACCCAGCAGTTCGCGCTGATCGCCGCCCAGGAGGCCTGGCAGGACGCCGGCTCCCCCGAGGTCGACCCGATCCGCCTGGGCGTGGTGGTCTCCAGCGGGATCGGCGGGATCCTCACCATCCTGGAGCAGTACGACACCTTCCGCGAGAAGGGCTGGAAGCGGGTCTCCCCCTTCACCGTGCCCATGCTCATGCCCAACAGCCCCGCCGCCGCGATCAGCCTGGAGTACACCGCCCGGGCCGGTTCGCACGTGCCGGTGAGCGCCTGCGCCTCCAGCGCCGAGGCCATCGCCAACGGCGTGGACATGATCCGCTCCGGCCGAGCCGACGTGGTGATCGCGGGCGGCACCGAGGCCGCGATCCACCCGCTCAACATCGCCTCGTTCGCCTCCATGCGCGCGCTGTCCACCCGCAACGACGACCCGCAGCGCGCCTCCCGCCCCTGGGACAAGGACCGCGACGGCTTCGTCATGGGCGAGGGCGCGGGCATCCTGATCCTGGAGTCGGCCGAGCACGCCGCCCGCCGGGGCGCCCGCGTGTACGCGCACGCCTCGGGCGTGGGCTACACCAACGACGCCTACGACATCGTCCAGCCCGAACCGGAGGGCACCGGTCAGGCCCGCGCCATCACCCAGGCCCTGGCCGACGCCGACCTCACCCCCGAGGACGTCGTGCACGTCAACGCGCACGCCACCTCCACCCCGGCCGGGGACGTGGGCGAGACGCGCGCGATCCGCACCGCGCTGGGCGACTCCGTCGCCGACCGCGTCGCGGTGACCTCCACCAAGTCCATGACCGGCCACCTGCTGGGCGGCGCGGGCGCCGTGGAGTCGATCGCGACCATCCTGGCGCTGCACGACGGGCGCATCCCGCCGACCATCAACATCGAGGAGCTCGACCCGGGCGTGGCCGTGGACATCGTCCGCGACAAGCCCCGGGACATGCCCGCCGGCGACGTCGCGGCGATCAACGAGTCCTTCGGGTTCGGCGGGCACAACATCGCCGTGGTCTTCCGCCGCGCCTGACCCCTCGCCCGACGCGGCCGCCGCGTCCGCGAACCCCGCACCGCCCGCCAGGAACGTCCTGGCGGGCGGTGCCGTGCGGGCGCCGGTCGACACCGCGGCGCGGGTCGGACCGGGCGGCCCCGGGCCCGGCCGCGCCCGCGCACGCCCCGGGAGGCGCCCCTCACCGTCGGTACGCGATTGCCTTCGGGCGTGAACGCCGCCGAGCCCTCCTCCCTACACGCCGGTGAAGGTGAGGGGAACAGCCGAGAACAAGTCTTCAGGTGGGACCGATTCGGGGTCACCATGAGGACTGTGACTGCGCTGCATCCCCAACACGCTCCCACGGCGCATCCGGACGGGCCGGGTGCGGTCGCCCGCCGCGCCCCGGGCGCTCCCGGCTACCAGCCCGTCGTCGACCTGGACTCGGGGGCCGTGGTGGCCTTCGAGGTCACCGCCTCCCCGCCGCCCACCGCGCGTGGCTCCTACGCGAAGGTGACCCCCCAGGAGGAGTCGGCCGTGGCCGAGTGGCTCCTGGCCCTGGTCCGCGAGACCGCCGTGTCCGAGAGCCTGCTGCCGATGGTCCTGCCGCTGCCCGCGCGGATCCTGGCCGGGGAGGGGTTCGCCCCCCTGGTGGAGAGCCTGTTGCGCCGTGCGGGCCGCCGGCCGCGCGACATCACCTTCATGCTCAGCCCGGACATGGCCGAACTGGCGCGCAGGACCGTGGTGTCGGGGGTCTCCCGGCTGCGCTCGGCGGGTTTCCGGTGCGGGTTCGGGACGGCGATGGTGCGCCCGGACCTCGTGGTGGAGGCCGCGCCGTTCCTGATGCGGATCGACCCGGCGATCGTGTCCGGGGTGGCCGGGGACCAGCGGCACGCCACCGTGGTGGAGGGCCTGGCGCGGATCGGCCGGGGCAGCGGCGTGTACGCGCTCGCCTCCGGTGTGGGCACCGCCGAGGACGTGGTGCGGCTGCGCCGCTGCGGGATACGCGTGGGCACGGGGCCGTTCTTCGCCGACCACACGTGGCGGCCGGGCGAGCGGGTGACCCCGGTGCCCGAGCCGAGCGCCGGGCAGGGCGGGAAGGACGACTCGGGGCCCCGCGTCACCGAGTTCATGGTGCCGCCCGTGGGGCTGGACTCCGACGCCACCGCGGAGCAGGTGCTGGAGTCCTTCACCGGGGACCCGGCGCTGAACAGCGTCATCCTCATCGACCACCGGGACCGCCCCGTGGGGGTCGTGGACCGGACGCGCTTCCTGCTGTCGGTGACCGGCCGCTACGGGCACGCCCTGCACGCCAAGCGCCCGGCGCTGCGGCTGGCGGAGTCCCCGCGCACGGTCCCGGCGTGGATGTCGGCGCTGGCGGCGCTGCGGGTGGCGGGACAGGACACCGAGCGGGTCTACGACGACCTGATCGCCACCAACTCCTACGGCCAGTGCCTGGGCGTGGTGCACATCAGCGACCTCATCCAGTCCCTGTCGCGCAGCTGAGCGCCACGACGCATGCGGTTCCCGCACCGGTGACCGGTGCGGGGCGCCGCGCGCGTCGGCGGGCGGCGCCTCAGTCCACCGGGTCGGGGCCCTTGGTCCCCGAAGGGCTGCTGGTGGGCGCGCTCTCGGCGGGGTCGAAGCCGTTGTAGGTGCCCTCCCAGGCCTTGCCCTCCTCGATGCTCCTGGCGATCCGGGACCGGGTCTCCTCGTCGTGCAGGTAGTCCAGCTGGGGGCGCTTGGGCAGGCGGCCGTCCCCCGAGGAGCGGCCCAGGGCGCGGCGGCGCAGCCAGGGCACCAGGTACTGGCGGGCCCAGCGGCGGTTCTCCCGGCGGCGCAGGATGCGGGGCAGCTGCCGGGGCGGGGTGGTCCACGGGTCGGTCCAGGACTCGGGCGGTCCCATGGGGAAGCCGAGCAGGTCGGCGATGCGCGCGGCGACGATCTGGTGGCCCGCGCCGTTGAGGTGCAGGCGGTCCTCGCTCCAGGCGCGGGGGTCGGTGAGGGCGTTGAGCGCCCACAGGTCGACGATCTCGGTGCCGGTGCGCTCGGCGACGGCGCGCATGTGCATGCTGAACACGGCGATGCGGCCGCGGTAGTAGCGCAGGACCGGGATCCAGCCGGTGTCGTGGCCGGACAGGATCACCACGCGGATGCCGGCGTCGCGCAGCTGGCGGATGCCCTGTTCGAACTGCTCGGCCAGCCGGTCGAGGTCCCCTCCCGGGCGTAGGACGTCGTTGCCCCCGGCCAGGACGGTGACCAGGTCGGGCTTCCACCCGAGCGTCTGGTCGAGCTGCTCACCGAAGATGTGGCGCATACGGCGCCCGCGCACGCCCAGGTTGGCGTAGCGGAAGTCGGGTGTCACCGTGGCCAGGTGCTCCGCCAGTCGGTCGGCGAAGCCCCGGTACTCGCCGCCCGGGCCGCTGTCGTCTTCCATCCCCTCGGTGATGCTGTCGCCGATCGCCACGTAGGACCGGATGGGTTCCGGTCTGCTCATGCGAACGGCCGCTGGGGGATTCGTCTCAAGGTCTGTCACGTCAACCAATCATCCGGCTCGACCGTCCCACGCCTGCGCGCGCCGAGGGTGCGCGGGTACGGCGATCGTGGTGTCGGGCCGCGGTCCGGCCACCACGCGTGTCCGAACAACGTCGACCCCTGTCGGCCACCGGGCGCGGCCGTCCGACCGGCAGGTCACCCGGGCGAGGGCAGTGCCCGTCCAGCATACCCGCGGCCGACGACAGGGCGCCGGGGACGGAGCGTGTCGGCACACCCCGCCACAGCCCATCCTTACCGGGCGGGTCGCGCACGCCCGTTGCGCGCAGGGGGCGCGGATGTGAAGGTGCCGTGAATACCAACGTCCGGTTGGCCCGGGAAGAGCCCAAGGCCCGATATGAGGTAACTCACACGCCCGCGCAGGTCCGAAGGCCGGAACGCCCTCGTCACGGTCATCACACAGCGCAGTCACGGAGCGGTCGCGGCGGACCTGGCCCACCTGGGGGTACCCATGTGGCGCCGGGGGACGTACGATCTCGGGGAAGTGCTCACGGCACCCCTGTCCCCTGGCTCGCCGTGCCCGCCCGCGGCACACGGGACCGGTCTCCCGTCCGGCCTCCCCTCGGGTGAGGGGCGCGTACTGTGGTGCATCGAACCGAAGGCCCGTGCGGTTCCTCCCCAATTCACGTGCAGACACCAGGAGGTCGAGGTCCCCAGCGGATGAACGCCGTCTCCCCGATCTGCCTCGTCGACCTCGCGCCCGCACTGCGGTGGTCGAGGTCGCCGGACGTGGCACCCCTGCTCCACCACGACCGTCTGATCGACGGCTGGTGGCACTCGCTGCCCGTCGCACGTGTCCTGGACATCGCGGGACCGCCCTGGCTCGCGCACGGCATCGCCCGCCTGGCGCTGGAGCAGTGGTCGCACGTCCCCCTCGCCGAGTTCCTGCCGAGCCTGCGCACCCAACCGGTGGACTGCGCCGACCTCGCCGAGCCCGTACGGGGCGCGGTCGTGGCCACCGCCGGCGACTGGGAGCGCCTCATCTCCACGAGCCCGCAGGAGATCGGCGGGTGGCCGCTCGCCGACTGCGACCCCATGGACATCCTGAGCACGGTGGCCTGGCGGGCGCTGCAGCCCTGCTGCGAGCTCCCCGGGGGCCCCACCCCCTCCCCCGCCCTGATGATGGAGGCCGTGCGCACCATCGCCCACTGGCTGCCCGACTCCGCGCCCGAGCACGTGCACAGCGCGCTGGAGTACCTCACCGCCGCCACGGGCTGCGGCCCCGGGACGGGTGCCTCCGAGGGCACCGAGCACGACCCGGTGCCGCCGCAGACCCCGGCGACCCGCGCGATCCGCACCCTGCGGGCCCTGCGCGCGCAGCGCGGCGAGGAGACGGAGGTCCGGGGCGCCCTGCTCCAGGAACAGGCGGCCACGGCCATGGTCAGCTCGGCCGCGATGATCCCCGGCTCCGCCCTGCCCACCGAGGCCGTGGGCGGCGACGGTGCCCACAGCGAGGGCGCGGGCGACCTGCGCTCGCAGTTCCGCAGCTCCCTGCTGGGCCCTGGACGCACCCTGCGCCGCCCCAGCTTCGGTCCGCCCAAGGCCATGCGCGCCGGCCGCTCCGAGGAGCGTCCCCCCGCCCCGGCCCTGGGCCAGCACCCCCTGGTGGACCTGGTCGAGGAGATGTTCCGCTCCTGGCCCGAGCTGGAGCGCACGGTGGCCGCCGAGCGCCTGTTCGCCACCGACCCCATCAGCATCCGCGTGCTCTCGGAGCAGATCGCGGTGGACGTCACCGAGATACGCTCCGCCCAGCGCAAGGTGGAGGAGCGCCTGCTGCGCTGGCTCAACGCCCCCGAGGGCGCCGCGATCACCAAGCACCTGCGCGAGCTGTCCGAGCAGTTGGGCGCGGCGACCACCATCGACCGCCTGATCAACGCCCACCCCGACCACCCGGTGGACGTGCCCACCCTGAACACGCCGCTGTGGCGGGTGATCATCACCCTGTTCACCGACCGGCGCATGCACAACGGCTGGCTGATCGCCGACGACCCCAACCGGCTGCGCTGGCAGACCCGCGAGCTGTTGAGCGACGCCCCCAGCATGACCGAGGCCGGCATCCGGCTCAGCCGGATCGGCATCCGCCAGCAGGAGCTGCGCGCCTGGCTGCTGAGCACCCCCGGGGTGAGCCTGAGGGACGGGCACGTGTTCGCCGACACGTCGGTGCCCATGGAGATGCCCGCGAACCACCCGGGCCACACCGCCCCGGAGGACTCGGGGGCCACCACCGAGAACGGGCTGCCCATCCGACGGCGCATGGACGCGCAGCCGTCCGCGGACCCGGCCGAACCCGCCCCCTCCCAGCAGCACGGGTCCGGACCCGACCAGGGCCCCGCGCCCCTCGGCGCCGCCGCACTGGACCCGCACCGCGTCGTGCCGCTGGGCCCGCCGCCCGGCCAGGCCCACGGCCTGGCCCCGGTCGCACCGCCCGCCCCGCCCTCGCGGCCCGGTGCGAGCGACCCGGCCATGGCCGCCCGCTGCTTCCGCGCCCCCGACGGGCGCTGGTGGCACCGCATCGACATCACCGCCGACCACCTCAACGGCGCTCCCGTGGCCGTCCCCACCGGCTACGCCACCCACCTGGGGCTCCAACCCGGACGGCTGCTGTGCCTGACCGCCCCGGGGGCGGACCTGCTGGTGCTGGTCTGGCGCGACCAGCCCGCGTTCGACTCCCTGCGCCCCCTGCTGCGCCGCCAGGCCGCCCAGCCCGGCGACCGCGTGTTCATCACCGTGGCCGGCGACCGCCTGGACGCACGCAAGCTGCCCGCCACCGACCTGAGCAACTACTCCCCCACGGCCCGGGCGCTGCACCTGAGCGGCTACACCGCGCCCGCCTCCACCGACGAGGCCCTGAAGATCCTCTCCCGCCGGATCACCGACAACGACGACGAGGCCTTCGCCGACCTCCATTCACTGGTCGACCTGCTGTCCCTGCGCGGTGACAACGACATCGCCGCGGAACTGCGCGCGGGCATGTTCGCCGCCCACTAGGGCGGGCGGGACCACCACGGCACCGGCCCCGCCCGGCGTCCGGGGACGCGCCCCCCGCGCCCGGCCGTCGACACCCCTCCCGCCCGAGGACCGGTGGCGGCGGCCTCGGGCCGCCGGGGCCCCTCCGCGTACGCTCCCCCCGCCCCGCCTCCGCCGCGTACACCCCCTGCGGTGCCGCTGAGCGCGGCAGCGATGCGTCGCCTCCCGTGTGAACGGGGTTTTACGACACGCTAAAGACACACAAAGTTCCCATGAACACACACAAAGACAGGAAGAAAAACACACAAAGCCTAGAAGTGGCCTTCCGCGTGTGGTTGACTACGCACCGCCCCCGTTCCGGGTGCGGTCCCACCCCTGATCCACGACCACACTGAGGAGTTCCATGTCCGCCGCGTTCTCGCGAGGCAAGTCGCTCGCCCTCACCCTGGCCCTGGGCCTGCTGCTCTCCCTCGGTCTCACGGTGGGCACCGCCGCCCCCGCCGCGGCCGCGGGCACCTTCCGCCTGTGCAACGTGTCCTCCGACTACACGGCCTACGCCGACTTCGGCCACTTCACCACCTTCGTGGTCGACCCCGGCCACTGCACCAGCCTCGGCCTCAACTCCTCCGACACCTCCTACTCCGTGACGATCCGGGGGACCTGGGCCAACTCCGCGTACAAGACCACCACCCTGTACCGGATCCCCTCCGGCCGCAGCGTCGACTTCCACGCCGGCGGCAGCTTCGCCGCTCCCCAGTTCACCCCCCTCGTCTACTGACGGCCCCGGGCACCCGCGCCCGAAGGCCCTGACGCTCCGCGGCCCCCGCGCCCGACCGCGCGGGGGCCGCTTCCGCCCCCGCCGTCGAGGACCGCCACCGGCCCTCGTGGCACCGGGAAGGGGTGTGCCGACCGCGGGGCCCCCTCACCGCCCGGCAGGGGTCCGCACACGCGTGTGGGCCGGAACCCCGAGGGTCCCGGCCCACACGTGCGACGGTGCGTGTCAGACGTTGAAGCCCAGCATGCGCAGCTGGTCGCGCCCGTCGTCGGTGATCTTGTCCGGACCCCACGGCGGCATCCAGACCCAGTTGATCTTGACCTCGCGGCCGAACTCGTCCAGGGCCGAGACGGCCTGGTCCTCGATCACGTCGGTCAGGGGGCACGCCGCGCTGGTCAGGGTCATGTCCAGCGTGATCACCTGCTCGTCGGCGTTCACCCCGTACAGCAGGCCCAGGTCGACGACGTTCACGCCCAGCTCGGGGTCGATCACGTCCTTGAGCGCCTCGCTGATCTCCTCGACCAGCGCCTCCGCCTCCGGGGAGAGGGGAGCGCCCTCGACGGCCTCGGCGGCCTCGGTCGTTGTCGTCTCGTTCTCGCTCATCAGGCGGCTTCCTTCTCCAGGGACTGCGACACGGCGTCCTTCCAGGCCATCCACCCCAGCAGGGCGCACTTGATCCGCGCGGGGTACTTGGACACGCCGACGAACGCCACGGCGTCCTCCAGCACGTCCTCGTCGGGCTCGCCCTTGCCCTTGGACTGCATCAGCTCGGTGAAGGCGTCCAGGGTGGCCATGCCCTCGGCGACGGTCCGGCCGATGAGCAGGTCGGTCAGCACCGAGGTGCTGGCCTGGCTGATCGAGCAGCCCATCCCCTCGTAGGAGACGTCGCTGACGACGGCCTCGCCGTCGAGCGCGCCGGAGCCCTCGGCGGGGGTCAGCGCCACCCGGAGCGTCACCTCGTCCCCGCAGGTGGGGTTGATGTGGTGCGCCTCCGCGTTGTGCGGATCGCGCAGGCCCTTGTGGTGCGGGTTGCGGTAGTGGTCCAGGATGATCTCCTGGTACATCGCGTCCAACTGCATGGTCAGGCTGTTCCTCGTTGTCTTGCGGCTCGCCGCGCTCGCGCGCCCGGGCGCCCTTCGGGCCGGGGGCCTTCGGCGACTCCGGTGTGATGGCTCGTTCCCCGCGATCCCACCTCCGTCACCTCCGGCGACCCCGGCGGCGTCCGGACGAACACCCCCACGGGCCGGGACCGGTTCACACAGTAGGCCTCAGGAGCGGGTTCCGAAGAACTTCTGCGCGGCCCCGATGGCCTCCACGAGCGCGTCCACGTCCTCCATGGTGTTGTAGAGGTAGAAGGACGCGCGCGTGGTCGCGACGACACCCAGCTTGCGGTGCAGCGGCCAGGCGCAGTGGTGGCCCACCCGGACCTCCACCCCCAGGTCGTCCAGGACCTGGCCCACGTCGTGGGGGTGGATGTCGTCCACGGCGAAGGACACGGCGCCGCCGCGGTCCACCGCCTCGGTGGGTCCGACGATCCGCACGCCCTCCAGGGCTCCGATCCGCTCGAGCGCGTACTCGGTGAGCGCGTGCTCGTGTTCGGCGATCCGCTCCATGCCCACGCGGGACAGGTAGTCGCAGGCCGCGGCCAGGCCGACGGCCTGCGGGGCCATCGGCACACCGGCCTCGAACCGCTGGGGCGGGTCGGCCCAGGTGGAGTACTCCATGTGGACGACGCCGATCATGGAGCCGCCGGTGATGAACGGCGGGATGGCCTCCAGCAGCTCCCGGCGCCCCCACAGCACCCCGATCCCGTTGGGACCGAGCATCTTGTGCCCGGAGAAGACCAGGAAGTCCACGCCCAGCGCGGTCACGTCGACCGGCATGTGCGGGACCGACTGGCAGGCGTCCAGCACGGTCAGCGCACCGACCTCGCGGGCCCGGGCGACGAGCTCCCCGACCGGGTTCACGGTGCCCAGCACGTTGGACTGGTGGCTGAACGCCACCACCTTGGTGCGCTCGTTGACCAGGTCGCCGATCGCCGACAGGTCCAGACGCCCCTCGGCGGTCACCGGGAACCAGCGCAGCGTCGCCCCGGTGCGCTGGCACAGCTGCTGCCAGGGCACCAGGTTGGCGTGGTGCTCCATCTCGGTCACCACGACCTCGTCGCCGGGGCCCACCTGGAAGCGGCGCAGCTCCTCGTCGGCGGTGGAGGAGTTGCTCAGCGCGTAGGCCACCAGGTTGACGCCCTCGGTGGCGTTCTTGGTGAACACCACCTCTCCGGCGTCAGCCCCGACGAACCGGGCGATGGTCTCCCGGGCCGCCTCGTAGGCGTCGGTCGCCTCCTCCGCGAGCTGGTGCGCGCCACGGTGCACCGCCGCGTTGTGGTGTTCGTAGAACTCACGCTCGGCGTCGAGCACCTGACGGGGCTTTTGCGAGGTGGCCCCGGAGTCGAGGTACACCAGCGGCCGCCCGTCGCGGACGGTCCGGGAGAGGATCGGGAAGTCCTCCCGGATCGCCGCGACGTCGAGCGGGGCCGCCCCGGCCCGACCGGTCTCGCGGACTGTGGTCATGGGTTACGCGCCCGCCTTCACGAAACGCTCGTAGCCCTCGGACTCCAGCACGTCGGCCAGCTCGGGGCCGCCGGACTCGGCGACGCGGCCGTTGGCGAACACGTGCACGAAGTCGGGCTTCACGTAGTTGAGGATCCGGGTGTAGTGCGTGATGAGCATGACGCCCATCTCGCCGCCGGCCTTGGCGCGGTTGACACCCTCGGAGACGACCTTGAGCGCGTCGACGTCCAGGCCGGAGTCGGTCTCGTCCAGGATGGCGACCTTGGGCTTGAGCAGCTCCAGCTGGAGGATCTCGTGGCGCTTCTTCTCACCGCCGGAGAAGCCCTCGTTGACGCCGCGGGCGGCGAAGGCCGAGTCGATGGACAGGTCCTTCATCGCTCCCTGGAGCTCCTTGGAGAACTGGCGGAGCTTGGGGGCCTCGCCGCGCACCGCCGTGACGGAGCTGCGCAGGAAGTTGGACATGGACACGCCCGGGACCTCGACCGGGTACTGCATGGCCAGGAACACGCCGGCGCGGGCGCGCTCGTCGACGCTCATCTCCAGGATGTTCTCGCCGTCGACGAGGACCTCGCCCTCGGTGATCTCGTAGCGCGGGTGGCCCGCGATCGCGTAGGCGAGGGTGGACTTGCCCGAGCCGTTGGGGCCCATGATGGCGTGGGTCTCACCGGAGTTGATGGTCAGGTCAACGCCCTTGAGGATCTCCTGCCGCTCGTCCTCACCGATGAGGACGTCGGCGCGCAGACCGCGGATTTCGAACTTCGTCATTTCAGGCCTCAGGAATTCTTCTCATCCAGCGAGACGAGCACGTCGTCGCCGTCGATCTTCACGTCGTAGGTGGGGACCGCCTGGGTCGCGGGCGGGTTGATCGGCGCCCCCGAGCGCAGGTCGAAGCAGGATCCGTGCAGCCAGCACTCGATGGTGCCGTCCTCGACCTCGCCCTCGGACAGGCGGACCTCGGCGTGCGAGCACACGTCCCGCACGGCGTACACCTCGCCCTCGCTGCGGACCAGGGCGATGGGCGTCTCGTCGTCGGTCTCGATCCCGAGGACCCCCTCCTCGGGGATCTCACCGAGTTCGGCGACCTTCACCCAGCGTCCGGCCTCACTCATGGGCGGCCAGCTTGCGCTCGACCTTGGCCATGATCTCCTCGCGCAGCTCCTCGACCGGGATCCGGTTGATGAGCTCCAGGAAGTAGCCGCGGATGACCAGGCGCCGGGCCTCGTCCTCCGGGATGCCCCGGGAGCGCAGGTAGAACAGGTGGATGTCGTCGAGGCGGCCGCTGGCGGCGGCGTGCCCGGCCCCCTCCACCTCACCGGTGAAGATCTCCAGGTTGGGCACCGAGTCCACGCGGGTGTCGTCGGTCAGCTGGAGGTTGCGGTTGTGCTCGTAGGAGTCGGTACCGGTGGTGCCCTCTCCGATGATCACGTCGCCGATCCACACACCGTGGGCGTCCTTGCCGCTCAGCGCGCCCTTGTACTCCACCCGCGAGCGGGTGTTGGACATGTTGTGGTCGATGAGCGAGCGGTGCTCGTGGTGCTGGCCGTCGCCGGTGAAGTACAGCCCGTGGAGCTCGGCGTTGGCGCCGCGCCCCTTGTAGGCCACCTTCGGGGAGAGCCGGACCAGGTCCCCGCCCAGGGTGATGACGATCGACTTGAACGTGGCGTCCTTGGCGACCTGGGCGTTGTGCTGCGAGACGTCGACGGCGTCGCCGTCCCAGTCCTGGAGGCTGATCAGCGTCAGGCGCGCGCCCTCGCCGACGTGGATGTCCACGCTGCCCGCGCGGACGCCGGTGCCGGTCTGGTTGAGGACGACGACCGCCTCGGCCAGCGGCTTGACGTCCAGGACGAACTGGTCGTAGCGCGTGCCGCCCTGGGCCTGGCGGTTGACGGTGACCGGCCGCTCCAGGGCCGCGCCCTGCGCGACGGTGATGACCGTGGCCTCCTCGAAGGAGGTGTAGGCCTGGGCGATGACGCGGTCGGCGGGGAACCCGGCGGTGCCGAGCCGCGCGTCGCCGCGGCCGACCGTCTCGACGGTGACGCCCTCGGGGGCGTCCACGTCGAGCTTGTCGGTGCCGTCGGCGACGGCGCTGCCGTCGTGCAGGCCCTTGAGGCGGCGGATGGGAGTGAAGCGCCACTCCTCCTCGCGGCCGCCCGGGACGGGGAAGTCGTTCACGTCGAAGGACCCGTGGGTGGCCAACTTGGAGAACGGGATTTCCCCGAGGCCGTGGCTGTGGGCCTTGGGTTCGATGCTCGGGCTGGTCAACTTAACCAACCGCTCCTTCCATCTGAAGCTCGATCAGCCGGTTCAGTTCCAGCGCGTACTCCATGGGCAGCTCGCGCGCGATGGGCTCGACGAACCCGCGCACGATCATGGCCATGGCCTCGTCCTCGTCCATGCCCCGGCTCATCAGGTAGAAGAGCTGGTCCTCGCTGACCTTGGAGACGGTCGCCTCGTGCGCGAGCTCGGCGTCGTCCTCGCGCAGGTCGTTGTAGGGGTAGGTGTCGGAGCGGCTGATGGTGTCGATCAGCAGCGCGTCGCACTTGACCGAGGACTTGGCGTGGTCGGCGCCCTCCTGCACCTGGACCAGTCCCCGGTAGGAGGCGCGGCCCCCGCCGCGTGCCACCGACTTGGAGATGATGGTGGAGGAGGTGTTGGGCGCGCAGTGCACCATCTTGGACCCGGTGTCCTGGTGCTGGCCCTCGCCCGCGAAGGCGATGGACAGGGTCTCGCCCTTGGCGTGCTCGCCCATCAGGTAGACGGCCGGGTACTTCATGGTGACCTGGGAGCCGATGTTGCCGTCGATCCACTCCATGGTCGCGCCCTCTTCGGCCACGGCGCGCTTGGTGACCAGGTTGAAGACGTTGTTCGACCAGTTCTGGATGGTCGTGTAACGGCAGCGGGCGTTCTTCTTGACGATGATCTCCACGACCGCGGAGTGCAGCGAGTCCGACTTGTAGATCGGCGCGGTGCAGCCCTCGACGTAGTGGACGTAGGCGCCCTCGTCGACGATGATCAGCGTCCGCTCGAACTGGCCCATGTTCTCGGTGTTGATCCGGAAGTAGGCCTGGAGCGGGATCTCCACGTGCACGTTCTTGGGCACGTAGATGAACGACCCGCCGCTCCACACGGCGGTGTTGAGCGCGGCGAACTTGTTGTCGCCGGCCGGGATCACCGAGCCGAAGTACTCCTCGAAGATCTCCGGGTGCTCCTTGAGGGCGGTGTCGGTGTCCAGGAAGATGACACCCTGCTCCTCCAGGTCCTCGCGGATCTGGTGGTAGACGACCTCGGACTCGTACTGCGCGGCGACACCGGCGACCAGGCGCTGCTTCTCCGCCTCGGGGATGCCCAGCCTGTCATAGGTGTTCTTGATGTCCTCGGGCAGTTCCTCCCAGGAGGTGGCCTGCTTCTCCGTGGACCGCACGAAGTACTTGATGTTGTCGAAGTCGATCTTGGACAGGTCCGCGCCCCAGTTGGGCATGGGCTTCTTGTCGAAGAGCCTCAGGGACTTGAGGCGGAGCTTGGTCATCCACTCCGGCTCGTCCTTCTTGGCGGAGATGTCGCGGACGACCTCTTCGTTCAGGCCGCGGCGGGCCGAGGACCCGGCCGCGTCGGAGTCGGCCCAGCCGTACTCGTATGTTCCGATCCCCTCGAGCTCGGGATGCGCGATAGACGTCATGCGCGGACTCCTCCTGGACTCAGACGTCCTTGTGGTGAACTGAGCCGCCCGCCGCCTGGCGGATGGCCTTGGACGCGGGGGTGCCGTTCTCCCCGCTCGCCGCGTCCCCCCGTGGGGTGACGTGCGTGGTGCACACACCGTCGCCGTGGGCGATGGTGGCCAGCCTGCGCACCGGGGTGCCCAGCAGCCGCGCGAAGGCCTCGATCTCGGCCTCACAGAGTTGCGGGAACTCGGCGGCCACGTGCGCGACGGGGCAGTGGTGCTGGCACAGCTGATCGCCGCCGCCCGGTGCGGGCGCCTGGCCCGCGGTGGCGGCGTAGCCGTCGTTGGAGAGTGCCTCTGCCAGCAGACGGACGCGCTGCTCGGCGGGCACCGCGTCCAGCAGGGGCTTGTAGCGCCGCTCCAGGTCGGCGACCTGGCTGCGGGCGAACTCGCCGACGGCCCCGGGACCGGCCGTGTCGGCCAGGAAGCGGAGCGCGCTGGTGGCGAGGTCGTCGTAGGCGTGGACGAAGGCGTCCCGTCCGGCCTCGGTGATGGCGAAGACGCGCGCCGGACGGCCCCGGCGTCGTCGTCCGCCGTGGGGCCGGGCGTCGCGGGCCTCGACCATGCCCTCGCTGGTCAGGTTGTCGAGGTGGCGGCGGATGGCCGCCGGGGTGAGCCCGAGCCGCTCTCCCAGCGCGGAGGCGGTGACCGGGCCCTTCTCCAGGATGAGCCGCGCGACCCGGGCGCGGGTGCCGGTCTCGGCCCCGCGCTCCGGTCCGGTCGGGACACGGAGCGCACCGGACGTTTCGGACACGGTCTCCCCCTCCCTCTCGGACGCGGCTCCTGCTTTTGACAACATCAGTGTGGCGTAAATAAGTCCGCCGAGGCAAACCCGACCCCATGGACTTGATCACCAAGGAAAGGCTTGCCTAACAGGGTGTTCACACACCGGCAACCCTCCCGACCGAACAAGGACGGGCGCGCGACTCTTCCCGCTGTCCACATAACGAGACACCCGTATCGGAATGCGGACGCCGTGTCCGGCGCGCCGCCGGGCCCGCGCCGCCCGGGCCGGGGCGGTGAAGCCCTCCGCCGGGCCGCACGTAGACTCAGGGCCCATGGACACAGCCGCGGTCGAGGTCGTCGACCTGGTCAAGCGCTACGGTGCCACCACCGCAGTCACCGGCCTCACCTTCAGCGCACGCCGGGGCGCGGTGACGGCACTGCTCGGACCCAACGGCGCGGGCAAGACCAGCACCATCGAGATCTGCGAGGGCTTCCGCCACGCGGACGGCGGAAGGGTGCGGGTGCTGGGCCTGGACCCCGTCGCCGACGCCGGCTCCCTCAAGCCCCGCGTCGGGGTGATGCCCCAGTCCGGCGGCGTGCCCACCGGCGCCCGCGCCGCCGAGTGGCTGCGGCTGATGGCCTCCTTCCACGCCCGGCCGATCGAGCCGCGCCTGCTGCTGGAGCGGCTGGGCCTGACCTCGGTGGCCACCACGCCCTTCCGCCGCCTGTCCGGCGGCCAGCAGCAGCGCCTGTCCCTGGCCTGCGCCGTGATCGGCCGCCCCGAACTGGTCTTCCTGGACGAGCCCACCGCGGGCCTGGACCCGCAGGCGCGCATGGCCACCTGGGACCTGGTGGCAGCCCTGCGCGAGGCGGGTGTGGCGGTGATCCTGACCACGCACTACATGGAGGAGGCCGAGCGGCTGGCCGACGACGTGGTCATCATCGACCGCGGCGCCGTGGTCGCCGAGGGCACCCCCGCCGAGCTGACCGGGGAGCGCCGCGAGGTCCGCTTCTCCACCGAGGCCCCGGTGGACACCGCCCTGCTGGAGGCCGCCCTGCCCGGGGGCAGCCGGGTGGAGGCCCAGGGACCCGTCGGCGGCCGCCGCGAGTACGCGGTCACCCCCGGCGGCGCGGGCGCGCCCGGGCCGGATTTCCTGGCCACGGTCACCGCCTGGTGCGCCTCGGCCGGAATCCTGGCCGAGGACCTGCACGTGCGACGTCGTACCCTCGAAGACGTCTTCCTCGAACTCACCGGCAGGGAACTGCGCGACCGATGACCGAGCACACCTCCACCGCTTCCGCCCGGGCGACCGCTGGCGCGCCCGCGTCCGGAGGCGACGACGCCTCGCTGTTCACCCCCGCGCCCGGGGCCGCGCCGATGTGGCGGATGGTCGCCTCGCAGGCCGGGATGGAGCTGCGGGTCATGCTGCGCCACGGCGAGCAGTTCCTGCTGACCATGGTGATCCCCGTGCTGCTGCTGGTGGGCTTCAGCCTCACCCCGGTGCTGGACGTGGGCGAGGGGCCGAGGGTGGACGCGCTCACCCCCGGCGTACTGGCGCTGGCGGTGATGTCCACGTCGTTCACGGGCCTGGCCATCGGCACCGGCTTCGAGCGCCGCTACGGGGTGCTCAAGCGGCTGGGGGCGACCCCGCTGTCGCGCTTCGGCCTGCTGGCCGCCAAGACCCTGGCCGTGCTGGGCGTGCAGGTGATCCAGGCCGTGGTGCTGTGCGCGGTGGCGCTGGCGCTGGGCTGGTCGCCCGAGGCGGGCCCGGTCGGCGTGCTGGCGGCCGTGGCGCTGGTGCTGCTGGCCACCGCCGCGTTCAGCTCGCTGGCCCTGCTGATGGCGGGCACGCTGCGGGCCGAGGCGACCCTGGCCGGGGCCAACCTGGTGTACGTGCTGCTGCTGGGCCTGGGCGGGGTGCTCTTCCCGACCAGCAGCTTCCCCGGACCGCTGGAACAGGCGGCGTCGGCGCTGCCGATCACCGCGCTCAGCTCGGGGCTGCGGGCGGTCCTGGCCGACGGCTCCCTGCCCGGCCTGGGCGCTTTCGCGGTGCTGGCCGTGTGGGCGCTGGTCTGCGGCGTCCTGGCCAGCCGCCTCTTCCGCTGGGAGTAGAAACCCCGTCCGGACGGCCGGGATCAGCCCACGGGCAGCAGCCGCCACTGTTGGTGGGCGTGGCCGCCGTCGGGCGCCTGGGCGACGCTGGTGCCGTTGTCGGGGGCGCCGCCCTGGCCCTCCAGGGCCTGGCCGGTGGCCCGGTTGACCAGGCGGACCACGCCCGGACCGACCTCGACGAGGGACCAGTGCTGGTTGGGCGAGCCGGTGCGGGTGAGCAGCGCCGCGCCGGGCTGGGCGGCCGGGTCGGAGGGGATCTCCAGGAGTTTGCCGCTGCCCACGCCCTCGATCTCGTAGAAGCCCCCCTCCAGGGGCATGAACCGCCACTGCTGGTTGGCCTGGTCGTGGCGGTCCCACAGGTGGACGGGCGCGCCGTTGGCGGTGGAGTTGTCGGCGACGTCCATGACGCGGTCGCCGTGGACGTTCTGGAGGGCGTAGACGAGCGCGGGGTCCAGGCCCGCGGGGTGGGCCGCTTCCTCCTCCGACGGCTCCTCGGTGGGCTCCTCCGCCTCCGGGGCCCCGGACGGTGGGACGAGGATGCCCGAGGCCACGGTCATCTCCGGGTCCTCGGGGCGGTCGTCGCCGGACACGAGCAGGCCCCCGGTGTAGCCGCCGATGAGGGCCACCAGCAGCAGTGCCAGCGCTCCGGCCAGGAGCGGCCAGCGGGGGACGTGCCGTTCGTGGGCATGGGGGGCGTGGGCACGGCGTCGGGACATCGAGGACACTCCAGCGGGCTGCGGGCGGGGGCCGTGCCGATCCACGACCCGGACCATTTCACACCACTTCGCCGGTTCAGTGCACGTTCGCCCGCCGCCAGCGGGGGTCGATAGGGTCCGGCCATGGAAGCGTTCGGAGTCCCCTGGTTCATCGCGGTCCGCTACCTCGGCCCGCCGTTGTTCCTGCTCGTCGCGGGTGGCGCCCTGGTGGTGTGGCGGCGGCCCGCGCGCCCCGGGCTGGTGTGGGCCGCGCTGGTGGTGAACCTGCTCGCGGCGGCGCTGCCGTTCCTGTGGATCGGGGTGCAGCTGTCGACCGGCCGGGCGGACCAGACGGTGCACGGGCTGGTCATGACCCTGGCCCAGCCCGCGGTGGCGACGGCGGCCTGGGGGCTGCTGCTGGCCGCGGCCGTGGCCCGGGCCCCGGGGGCGGCCCGGCCGCGCGGGAGCCGGACTCGGGCCGAGGACGGCGGGGAGGCGGAGAGGGCCCCCGAAAACGTAGGATGATTCCCCATGAGCACCCCGTCCCGGCCCAAGGCAGCGTTCTCCCCGCTCCGCGCGATGGAGGCGGTGCCCCCGGTCTGGCTGGTGATGGTCGGCATCGTCTCGGTCCAGACCGGCGCCGGGGTGGCCAAGAACCTCTTCGACGTGCTGCCCCCGGCCGCGGTCGTGTGGCTGCGACTGCTGACCTCGGCGGTGCTCCTGGTCCTGGTGGCGCGTCCGGTGCTCAGGGCGCGCTCGCGCACCGACTGGCTGGTGGTGGTCGGCTACGGCGTCGCGCTGGCGATGATGAACTTCCTCATCTACCAGGCCTTCGCGCGCATCCCGCTCGGGATCGCGGTCACCATCGAGTACCTGGGGCCGCTGGCCATCGCGATCCTGGGCTCGCGGCGCCGGATCGACCTGCTGTGGGCGGGCATGGCCGGGCTGGGCGTGGTCGCGCTGGGACTGGAGTCGGGCTCGATGGACCCGCTGGGCATCGTGTTCGCCGTGCTGGCGGCGGTCGCGTGGGCGGGCTACATCCTGCTCAGCGCGTCGACGGGCCAGCGGTTCAGCGGCGCCTCCGGACTGGCGATCGCCAGCGTGGTCGGCGTGGTCGTCATGGCGCCGATGGGCGTGTACCAGGGCGGCGCGGCCCTTCTGGACTGGCGCCTGCTGCTGTTCGGCCTGGTGGTCGGAGTGCTGTCCTCGGTGGTGCCCTACACGCTGGAGCTGAGCGCGCTGCGCCGGATGCCGCCGCGCGTCTTCGGCGTGCTGATGAGCCTCCAGCCCGCCGCCGCGGCGCTCGTGGGCCTGGTGCTGCTGGGCGAGCTCCTGACCGTGTGGCAGTGGTTCGCGGTGGCCTGCGTGATCGCGGCCAGCGCGGGTTCCACGCGCACCTCGGCCCGGCGCGGCGAGGGCGGCCGCAGAACCGACGCGGCGCCCGCCGGGCCGCCGCGGGAGGATCCCGGAGAGCGGTAGGCGGGCGGGCTCCGGCGCCGCCGGGGCGCCCGTCCGGGAAGTCGGGAGCAGGAGTTTTGCTACTCAGTGTTTCCGAATGGACACAAATGGTTATCTGTCCTGGTGGGTCGGCCAATCGGCTGGACCACTCGTACTCGAAGGGGGAGCCATGCGCACCACCGCCAAGATGATGATGACCGCTCTGTTCACCGCCGGCCTGCTCGGCATGGGGTTCGGAACCGCCTCCGCGGGCGAGGACCACACCGACGTCTACCAGGCGTGCGTGGACGAGCAGCAGGGGCTCGGACTCCTCGTCCTGGACCTGAACCTGCTCAGCCAGTGCATCTCGAACCACGCCGGCTAGGAGCTGGTCGGCCGGCGGAAGCGGAGCCTCCCGAACCGACGAGCCCCGGGGTCGGGCCGGTCGGGAGAGCAGGTCCCACCGCCGCGGAGGGGGCGCCCACCCGTGGGCGCCCCCTCCCCCTGCGTCGGGGACGGTGTCGACGCAGGTGGGAGAGCTCGCAGGGGGCGGGCACCGGCGCCCGAAGCGATGTACTACAGTCTGTCGTATGTCTGTTTCCCCGGCCTCCGCGGTGCTGGCCGCGAACTCGGTCCCCCCGCTCGCGGCGGAGGACATCGTCCTTCTCGGAGTCCCCCTGTGGGGCTGGCAGATCGCGGTCGCGGCCGCCGGAGTGCTCGCTCTGGTGCTGCTCGCGCGTACGATCTGGACGCCCACGCAGAGGTCCCTGCGGGCCTGGGCGCTCGGCAACATCGTCGTCAACGCCGGGATCGCCGTCACCGGCGCCACCGTGCGCGTCACCTCCTCGGGCCTGGGCTGCTCGGAGTGGCCCAAGTGCACGCCGGAGAGCTTCGTGCCCATCGACACCGGGCACGCCGCGCTCAACGCCGCCATCGAGTTCGGCAACCGGACGCTCACCTTCGTCGTGCTGGCGGTCGCCGTCATCACGTTCGTCGCGGTCGTGCGGATGAGCCCGCGCCGCCGCGACCTGGTCCGGCTGGCCTTCATCGTGCCGTTCGGCGTCCTGGGACAGGGCGTGGTCGGCGGCATCACCGTGTGGACCGACCTGCACCCCGCCTCGGTGGCCGCGCACTTCCTGCTGTCCATGGTGATGGTCTTCGTCACGGTCGCCCTGTACGTGCGCTGCCAGGAGCCCGAGGGCAGGCCGCAGGTCTCCGCGGGCCCCATGCTGCACGCCCTCAGCGTCGGGCTGGTCGTGGTCGGCTTCGTGCTGCTGGCCGCGGGGACCGTCGTCACCGGCACCGGTCCGCACGGCGGCGACGCCGCGGCCCCCCGCTGGGGCTTCGACCTGGCGGCGGTCACGCGCCTGCACTCCGCGCTGGCCTGGCTCACCCTGGCCGGGGCCCTGCTGGCCGCCGTCATCGCCTTCCGGGGCGGGGCCCGGCGGCCGGTCCGGATGAGCAGCCTGTTCCTGCTGGTCACCGTCGTCCTCCAGGGCGTACTGGGCTACACCCAGTACGCCCTGGGGCTGCCCGAGGCCCTGGTGGTCCTGCACGTCCTCGGCTCGGCCCTGACCTGGGTGGCGGTCTGCCGCCTGTACTTCTCCACCACGCGCCTGGTGCCGCCGGGCCAGGAGCTCAGCGAGGACCCTGCTGACCGTGACGGGGAACGTAGTCCTGTTGGGCCCGTGTCTGGGCGATGACGTGGGCGAAGTCGGCCCGGCGCAGGAAGCCGGAGTCGGTGGGGTTCTCCGCCCAGCCCGGGGCGACCGGCTGGGGCAGCCGTCCCAGGAAGGTGTCCCGGGCCACGTGCATCAGCGCCAGGAAGGAGTCCCGGTGGACCTTCCAGTCGGGCGCGGGCAGTCCGGCGTCCAGCCTGCGGTGCAGTAGCGCGAGCTCGGTGGCGGCGAGCTGGTACTCCCGCATCGCCTCGCGGCCCCTGCGCCCGGCGTTGCGCGCCGCCCACCCGCGGGCCCGCCGGCGCCCCTGCAGGGAGCTGAGCATGGTGATGTCGGCCGGGGTGACCAGGCCCGTGGGGACGTAGGGCGGCAGGTAGCGGGCGATCGCCCCGATCTGGCGGTGGCGGTCGCGCGCGGCCAGCCCCAGGATCGCCACGAGCACGCCGAACAGCACCATGTAGGCGACGGCCAGGCCGGACCAGCCGAAGTAGGTGGACCCGTTCCACAGTCCGTGCAGCAGCACCGCCGCGGCCCACCCGGCGACGGGGGCCAGCAGGCGCAGGGCTCCGGCGCGCATCGCGGCGTGGGCCACGCCGATGCCGATCATCGCGGTGTAGACCGGGTGCCCGAACGGGGCGATCAGTCCGCGGATGGCGAAGGTGGCCACCAGGGTGCCGTCGAAGAACGCGCTGAGGAAGTACAGGATGTTCTCGGTGAAGGCGAAGCCGGTGGCGACCATCCCCGCGTAGATGACCCCGTCGGTGAAGGTGTCGAGTTCGTGGCGGCGCCGCCAGAGCAGGATCAGCAGCACCACGCCCTTGGCGCTCTCCTCCACGAGCGGCGCCACCGCCGACGTGCCCAGGAAGTCGCCCAGGTCCCGGCCGAACAGCGGCACCGTGACGTGGGCCAGGCCCCAGCTGTTGAGCAGCAGGGAGGCCACCACGGCCACGCCCGCGCCCCAGGCGAAGGCGAAGAACAGCACCCAGCCGGGCTCGGGCTCGATCCGGTCGAGCATGAGGATGAGGGGCACGAGGATGCACACGGGGATGACCGCAGCGACGAGGCTGACGGTGAAGCCGAGCCCTCCGTCGATCCCGGCGGCCGCTCCCCCGGCCAGGGCGAGCAGCCACAGGTAGACCAGCATCCCGATCATGCAGACCACGCTGACGGTGGTGCCCAGGATGAGGGTCATCGAATAGCGCGAGCGCCGGCCCTGGAGGATGGCCTTGCTGTCGAGACGGGGCATGGGCACCGATCGTAGCGGGAACCCGGCCGACCACGGCTTTCGCCCCCGTCCGACCGCGGGAGGGCCGCGCGCCGGGCGCACCGTGGCGCTCCGGTGCCCGGAGTGCGCGAGGATCGGGGGGAACGCAGCCGTCCCAGACCCCGAACCGAAGGTGAGCCGCGCATGGAACGGGCGACCACGACCTCCGAGACCGCGATCCCGCTGCGAGCCCTGCGCGCGGCCGTGGTGCTGCACCTGGCGGCCCTGCTGTGGGAGGGCTCCACGGCGGGACAGCTGGTGGCGTTCAACACGGACGCGCTGCCGCTGCACTACTACGGCGCCTTCGGCACGCACGTGGCGGCGGGGCTCCAGGCGGTGTCCGCGCTCTGGTACTGGCGGCGGTCCGGCCGCGCGCCGGGGGCGCCGCGGCTGGTCCTGCTGGTCAGCCTGCTGGCCCTCGCGCTCGGTTTCGCTCAGGCGGCGCTGGGCACCTACGGGCTGATCCAGGCGCACGTCCCCCTGGCCCTGGCCCTGACCGGGGTCGCGGTGTGGTCGGCGGTGCTGGCCTGGCGCGGACGCTGACCGGGGCCGCGGCCGGGGCGGGCGGGTCCGCCGGCGCCCCCGCGCGGGCCCGGGCGGTGAGGACGCCCGCGGGCGGCGCCCCGGACGGGTGCGCCGCCCGCGGGCGGGTCCGGGCTCAGCCCAGGACGTTGGCGATCAGGGGGTCGACGGTGACCGCCACGAACAGCAGCGCCAGGTAGGCGTTGGACAGGTGGAAGAAGCCCATCGTCTTGAGCTGGGCGCCGGTCACGCCCGCGCGGGAGCGGTTGAGCAGGCGGTGCGCCTGGACCACCAGCAGCGCGCCCAGGGCGAGGGCGACCGCGCCGTAGAACCAGGTGGTGCCCGCCACCGGCCAGAACAGGACCGACACGGCCACGGTGGCCCAGCTGTAGAGCACGCACTCCAGCAGCACCCGGCGGTCGGTGGCCACCACGGGCAGCATGGGCACCTTGGCCTGCGCGTAGTCCTCCTTGTAGCGCATGGCCAGCGTCCAGGTGTGCGGCGGCGTCCAGAAGAACACGACCAGGAACAGGACGAAGGGGGCCCAGGCCAGGCTGTTGGTCACCGCGGCCCAGCCGATGAGCACCGGCATGCACCCGGCGATGCCGCCCCACACCACGTTCTGCGCGGTGCGCCGCTTGAGCAGCAGCGTGTAGACGAAGATGTAGAACAGGATCGCGAAGGCCGACAGCACGGCCGAGAGCACGTTCACCAGGAGGGCGAACCCGGCGGTGGAGCCGACGGCCAGCACCAGGCCGTAGACGAGGGCGCCGCGCGGGGTGACCAGGTCCATCGCGCCGGGGCGCTGGCGGGTGCGACGCATCTCACGGTCGATGTCGCGGTCGATGTAGCAGTTCATCGCGTTCGCGCTGGCCGCCGACATGGTGCCGAAGACCAGGGTGGCGACCGCGGTCCACAGCGGCGGCACTCCCCCGGCCGCGACGAACATCACCGGGATGGTGGTGATGAGCAGCAGCTCGATGACGCGGGGTTTGGAAAGGGCGACGTAGGCGCGGACGTGGGCGCCCAGGGAGGCCCTGCGGGGGGCCTGGGGCCGGTCGCCGTCCGGATTCGTCCGCGGGGCGCGGTTGGTGAGGGCCATCAGTACCCGGTCCTCACGGCCGGACGGTTCTCTCGCGTCCCCCCTGGGGCCACCGGCTCGGTTTCAGACACGCGGATACCTCGACAACTCTAGGGGTTTCGACACTGCTCGCCACGCGGGGGCCGGCGGACCGACAAAGTGTCAGGATCGGCGGAAACCCCGTCAACGACATACTGTAGTACTTCCTCGCGCGCGGCTGAGACCAGCCCCCTCACAAGGGAAACCGCTGGTCCTCGGGCCGGGGTGTGCGCAGGGGTCCGCCGGGTGTACTGAAGGGTCGCACACGCTCCGACCCGCTTCCAGCCTGCCACGCGCCCCCAGGGGAGGCCCCGGCCCCGCCGCGCACCACCCGTGACCGCGCCGACGCGCACCGCACAGGGGGCGGCGCCGACGCCCCTACCAGCCGGTAATGAGAGGTGTCGGGCAGCGACATCCCGGGTAGCGGACGATAGGCTCGATCATGGCCGAACCCGTCGTGGTCTCCAGCCCGCGACGGCCGTCGCCCGGGGACGCCGCGTCCGCGCCCTGAACAGCCGCGCGGGCCCGTTCCCGCAGTACTCGGCCCCGCCCCCGCGGTGGGCCGCCCGGGTGCCCGGCGGCGGTTCGAGAACGAACGCAACCGACACACCCCGCGCCACGGCCGCCGGGCGCGAGGGGTGCCCGAGAAGGAGAACGAAAGTCCGTGAACGCCCACACCCCGCAAACCCTGGAGTGGTCGGACCTCGACCTCCGCGCCGTCAACACGGTCCGGGCCCTGGCGATGGACGCGGTCGAGAAGTCGGGTAACGGACACCCCGGCACCGCGATGAGCCTGGCGCCCGCCGCCTACCTGCTCTTCCAGAAGATCATGCGGCACGACCCCTCGGACCCCGAGTGGACGGGCCGGGACCGCTTCGTGCTGTCGATCGGCCACTCCAGCCTCACCCTCTACATCCAGCTCTACCTCGCCGGGTACGGGCTGGAGCTGGACGACCTCAAGAGCCTGCGCCAGTGGGGCAGCCGCACGCCCGGCCACCCCGAGTTCAGCCACACGCCGGGCGTGGAGACCACGACCGGCCCGCTGGGCCAGGGCGTGGGCAACGCGGTCGGCATGGCCATGGCCGCCCGCCGCGAGCGCGGCCTGTTCAACCCCGAGGCCGGTCCGGGCGCCAGCCCCTTCGACCACCACATCTACGCGTTCTGCTCCGACGGCGACGTCCAGGAGGGCGTGAGCCACGAGGCCAGCGCCCTGGCCGGGACCCAGCAGCTGGGCAACCTCATCATGATCTGGGACGACAACCGGATCTCCATCGAGGACGACACCCGCATCGCGCACTCCGAGGACGTGGCCGAGCGCTACCGCGCCTACGGCTGGCACGTGGAGGAGGTCGACTGGAGCGCCACCGGCGAGTACGTCGAGGACGTCGAGGCCCTGTACCAGGCCATCCTGCGCGGCAAGGCCGAGACCGAGCGCCCGACCTTCATCCGCCTGCGCACCGTCATCGGCTGGCCCGCGCCCAACAAGCAGAACACCGGCGCCATCCACGGCGCGGCCATCGGCCAGGACGAGATCTCCGCCACCAAGGCGATCCTCGGCCTGCCCGACGAGCCCTTCGCCGTCGAGGACGAGGTCCTCGAGCACACCCGCCGCGCCGTGGAGCGGGGCCGCGAGGCCCGCGCCGCCTGGGAGGTCGAGTTCAGGGCCTGGCACGACAGCGCCGGCGAGCACGCCGAGCTGTTCGACCGCCTGACCGAGAAGAGGCTGCCCGAGGGCTGGGAGAAGAGCCTCCCGACCTTCGAGCCCAGCGAGAAGGGCGTGGCCACCCGCAAGGCCAGCGGCGAGGTGCTCTCGGCCGTCGCGCCGCTGCTGCCCGAGCTGTGGGGAGGCTCGGCCGACCTGGCCGGGTCCAACAACACCACGCCCAAGGGCGAGCAGTCCTTCCTGCCCTTCGACCGCGCCAGCGGCATGTTCCCGGGCAACCCCTACGGACGCGTGCTGCACTTCGGCGTGCGCGAGCACGGCATGGGCTCGATCCTCAACGGCATGGCCCTGCACGGCCCCACCCGGCCCTACGGCGGCACGTTCCTCGTCTTCAGCGACTACATGCGCCCCGCGGTCCGGCTGGCCGCGATCATGCAGCTGCCGGTCACCTACGTGTGGACGCACGACTCCATCGGCCTGGGTGAGGACGGCCCCACCCACCAGCCGGTCGAGCACCTGTGGGCGCTGCGCGCCATCTACGGCCTGGACGTGATCCGTCCCGCCGACGCCAACGAGACCGCCGTGGTGTGGCGCTCGATCATCGAGAGGGGCGACCGCCCCTCCGCTCTGGCGCTGACCCGCCAGAACCTGCCCGTCCTGGACCGCGAGGAGTACGCCCCGGCCGAGGGCGCGGTCAAGGGCGGCTACGTCCTGGCCGAGGCCGACGGGGGCACCCCCGAGGTGATCCTCATCGCCACCGGCAGCGAGGTGCAGATCGCCCTGGACGCCCGCAAGGCGCTCCAGGAGGCGGGCACGCCCACCCGCGTGGTGTCCATGACGTGCGTGGAGTGGTTCGAGCGCCAGAGCGAGGAGTACCGCGAGCAGGTGCTGCCCTCCTCCGTGCGCGCCCGCGTGTCGGTGGAGGCCGGGATCGCCCTGGGCTGGCGCCAGTACGTCGGCGACGCCGGCGAGTCGGTGAGCCTGGAGCACTACGGCGCCTCCGCCCCGTACCAGGTCCTGTACGAGAAGTTCGGCTTCACGACCGAGGCGGTCGTCGAGGCGGCCCGCAAGAGCATCGCCAGGGTCGGCGGCTGACCCCGACGGGCCCCGCCGGGGACCCCGGCGGGGCCCGTCCTCCTTTGACGTGTGCGACCAGGGGCGGCACTCCGCCCCCGAGGAAGGCGGAAGAACCCATGAGCAACGCACTCCGTGACCTGTCCCAGGCGGGCGTGTCCGTCTGGATCGACGACATCAGCCGCGAGCGGCTGCGCTCGGGCAACCTGACCGAGCTGATCTCGACCCGCCACGTGGTCGGCGTCACCTCCAACCCCACCATCTTCGACAAGGCGCTCGCCGAGGGCGACGCCTACGACCAGCAGGTCCACGAGCTGGCCGTGCGGGGCGTGTCGGTGGAGGAGGCGGTCCGCATGATCACCACCTACGACATCCGCTGGGCCGCGGACACCCTGCGCCCGGTCTACGACTCCACCGACCGCGTGGACGGCCGCGTCTCCCTGGAGGTGGACCCGCGCCTGGCCAACGAGACCGAGCGCACGGTCGCCGAGGCCAAGGCGCTGTGGTGGATGGTGGACCGGCCCAACCTGATGGTCAAGATCCCGGCGACGGCCGCGGGCCTGCCCGCGATCACCCAGGTGCTGGGCCAGGGCATCAGCGTCAACGTCACGCTGATCTTCTCCCTGGAGCGCTACCGCCAGGTGATGGACGCCTTCCTGGAGGGGATGGAGCTGGCCCGCGCCAACGGCCACGACCTGTCCCGCATCCAGTCGGTGGCCTCGTTCTTCGTCAGCCGCGTGGACAGCGAGGTGGACAAGCGCCTGAAGGAGATCGGCACCGACGAGGCGCTGTCCCTGCTGGGCCGGGCCGCCCTGGCCAACGCCCGCCTGGCCTACGAGGCCCACGAGGAGGTCTTCGCGTCCCCCGAGTGGAAGGCCCTGGAGGAGCACGGCGCCAAGCCGCAGCGGCCGCTGTGGGCGTCCACCGGCGTGAAGGACCCCTCCTACGAGGACACCCTCTACGTCAGCCAGCTGGTGGCGCGCGACACCGTCAACACGATGCCGGAGGCCACGCTGGAGGCCACCGCCGACCACGGCGAGATCACCGGCAACACCGTGCTGGGCACCTACGAGCAGGCCCGCGCCGACTTCGCCGCGCTGGAGAACGCCGGGGTCAACCTGACCGACGTGTTCGCCGTGCTGGAGGAGGAGGGCGTGGACAAGTTCGTCAAGTCCTGGGAGAGCCTGCTGGGCGCGCTCTCCGCCAAGCTCGACAAGCTGTCCTGAGCCGCGCGGCCGTCCCGGCGACGGGACGGCCGCCCCTCCCGCCCGTCCCCCGTCCGCCCTCCCCCGGCGGGGACGGTGCCCAGCGTCCCACCGGCCACTCTCGACACGAAAGACGGGAACTGTGAAAGAACCGGTGATGCCGGGAGCGGTACCCAACCCGCTCCGCAACGCCTTGGACCGCAGACTGCCCCGCATCGCCGGACCCAGCGTGCTGGTGCTCTTCGGCGTCACGGGTGACCTGGCCCGCAAGAAGCTCCTGCCCGCCATCTACGACCTGGCCAACCGGGGGCTGCTGCCGCCGGGCTTCGGCCTGGTGGGGTTCGCCCGCCGGGACTGGGAGGACCAGGACTTCGCCGACGAGGCCTACCAGGCGGTGCGCGAGCACGCGCGCACCCCGTTCCGCGAGGACGTGTGGCGCCAGCTCAGCGAGGGCGTCCGGTTCGTCCAGGGTGAACTGCACGACGACGACGCGTTCGACCGCCTGGCCCACTGCGTGCGCGCGCTGGACTCCGAGCGCGGCACGGGCGGCAACTACGCGTTCTACCTGTCGCTGCCGCCCAAGCTGTTCCCCACCGTGGTCAAGCAGCTCAAGCGGTGCGGCCTGGCCGAGCCCGAGGAGGACCAGGTCTCCGCAGGCGGGGTCCGGCCGTGGCGGCGGGTGGTGATCGAGAAGCCCTTCGGCCACGACCTGGAGAGCGCCCAGGACCTCAACGCGGTGGTGGACGACGTCTTCCCGCCCTCGTCGGTGTTCCGCATCGACCACTACCTGGGCAAGGAGACGGTCCAGAACATCCTGGCCCTGCGCTTCGCCAACACCCTCTTCGAACCCCTGTGGAACCGCAGCTACGTGGACCACGTGCAGATCACCATGGCCGAGGACATCGGCGTGGGCGGCCGCGCGGGCTACTACGACGGGATCGGCGCGGCCCGCGACGTCATCCAGAACCACCTCCTGCAGCTGCTGGCCCTGGTGGCGATGGAGGAGCCCATCTCCTACAGCGCCGACGCGCTGCGCGCGGAGAAGGAGAAGGTGCTGGCCTCGGTGTCGCTGCCCGAGGACCTGTCCACCGGCACCGCGCGCGGCCAGTACGCGGCGGGCTGGCAGGGCGGCGCGGCGGTGCGCGGCTACCTGGAGGAGGAGGGCATCCCCTCCGACTCGGTGACCGAGACCTACGCGGCGCTGAAGCTGTCGGTGGACACCCGGCGCTGGGCCGGCGTGCCCTTCTACCTGCGCACGGGCAAGCGCCTGGGACGCCGGGTGACGGAGGTGGCGCTGGTGTTCCAGGCCGCGCCGCAGCAGCTGTTCCCGCGCACCGACGTCAGCGAGGTGGGGCAGAACGCCCTGGTGCTGCGCATCCAGCCGGACGAGGGCGTGACGCTGCGCTTCGGCTCCAAGGTGCCGGGCGCCAGCATGGAGGTCCGCGACGTGAGTATGGACTTCGCCTACGGGCAGTCCTTCACCGAGGCCAGCCCCGAGGCCTACGAACGGCTCATCCTGGACGTGCTCATCGGCGACCCGCCGCTGTTCCCGCGCCAGGAGGAGGTCGAGCTGTCCTGGCGGATCCTGGACCCGGTCGAGGAGTACTGGGCCAAGGCGGGCCAGCCCGAGCAGTACGGCTCGGGCACCTGGGGCCCGGAGTCGGCCGAGCAGCTGCTCGCCAGGGACGGCCGCCAGTGGCGGCGCCCGTGACCAGACACGCCCCCGCCGGGAGGAACCGATGACGCTCTACCTGCCGCGCACCACGACCTCGCAGATCACCGAGGCGCTCATGGCCGAGCGGCTCAGCGTGGGCGGCGGTGCCATGAACATGGTCCTGACCCTGGTCATCGTCACCGACGAGGCCGACCACTACGACGCGGTGCGCGCCGCCACCGAGGCGGGCCGCGAACACCCCTCGCGCGTGGTGGCGCTGGTGCGGCGCGACCCCGACGCCGAACCGGCCATCGACGCCGAGATCCGCCGTCCGGGCACCTCCGGCCCCGGCGAGGCGGTGCTGCTGCGGCTGTACGGGCCGCTGGGCGAGCACGCGGACTCGGTGGTCACCCCGCTGCTGGTGCCCGAGGCGCCGGTGGTGGTGTGGTGGCCGGGCGTGGGTCCGGCCAACCCGGCCGCGGACCCCATCGGCCGTCTGGCCCAGCGCCGGATCACCGACGCGCTGCGCGCCCCGGACCCGGTGGCCGACCTGGTGGAACGGGTGTCCCACTACAGTCCGGGCGACACGGACCTGACCTGGACCAGGCTGACGCCGTGGCGCTCGCTGCTGGCCAGCGCCATGGACCAGCCCTGCGGGTGGGTGACCTCGGCCAGTGTGACGGCCGAGTCGCACTACCCGAGCGCCGAACTGCTGGCGGCGTGGCTGTCGGACCGGCTGGAGGTGCCGGTGACCCGCGAGACCTCGCACGGTCCCGGCCTGACCGAGGTCCGTCTGACCACCGACCAGGGGGACATCGCGATCTCCCGGGTGGACGGCCGGGTGGCCACGCTGTCGCGGTTCGGGCAGCCCGACCAGACGGTGGCCCTGGCGCGGCGCGCCGCCTCCGGGGCCCTGGCCGAGGAACTGCGCCGTCTGGACCCCGACGAGATCTACGAGAGCGCGGCCAGGCACCTGGAGCCGCTGCTCTCCGGAAGCGGAGCACGAGGATGAGCGAACCGGAGATCGTCCGCCACGCCGACGCGGGGGCGCTGGCCGACAGCGTCGCGTTGAAGCTGGTGAACATGATCGTCCAGGCCGAGGCGGACAAGCGCGACTTCCACCTGGTGCTGACCGGGGGCGGGATCGGCATCCGCACCCTGGAGGCGGTGCGCGACCACGCCAGGGAGGCGGGGATCGGCTGGTCCCACGTGCACCTGTGGTGGGGCGACGAGCGCTTCCTGCCGGACAAGGACCCCGAGCGCAACGAGACCCAGGCGTGCGCGGCGCTGATCGACGCGGTCCCGGTGCCCGCGGACAACGTGCACCCGATGCCCGCCTCCGACGGCATGGACGGCGACCACGTCGAGCACGCCGCCACCCGGTACGGCCGGGAGCTGGCCGTGGCCGCGCGGGCGCGGGGGCCGGTGCCCGTGTTCGACGTGTGCCTGCTGGGCGTGGGCCCGGACGCGCACGTGGCCTCGCTCTTCCCGGGCCTGCCGGGGGTGCGCGAGGACGAGGCTTCGGTGGCCGCGGTGCGCGACTCGCCCAAGCCCCCGCCGCAGCGGATCACCCTGACCCTGCCGTCGATCCGCACGGCCCGCGAGGTGTGGGTGCTGGCCTCGGGCGAGGGCAAGGCCGAGGCCGTGCGGCTGGGCCTGGCCGGGGGCAGCGTGGACGAGGCCCCCGTGGCCGGTGCGCGCGGCGCGGAGCGGACCGTGTTCTGGGTGGACGAGGCGGCGGCCTCGAAGCTGTAGCCCGCCCGAAGCAGGCGACCGCCCCGGCCGGATCCGGCCGGGGCGGTCGTGCGTGCGGCGCCCGCTCCCCCGCCGGGCGGCGCCCTCCGGGGGTCGGCGCGGGAGGGGGAGGCCTCAGGCGCGGGCGAGCTCGCGCACGACCGTCATGTCGTCGAAGGGGATGAGCTCGCCTCCGACGCTCTGGTGGGACTCGCTGCCCTTGCCCGCGACCAGGACGACGTCCCCCGGTTCGGCCGAGGACAGTGCGAGGGCGATGGCCCCGCGCCGGTCGCCGATCCGGTCGAAGGGCGTGCCCGCCGCCTCGATGCCCGGGGCGACCTGGTCCATGATCGCCTCCGGGTCCTCGTAGCGGGGATTGTCGGAGGTGAGAAAGCACAGGTCGGAGTAGGTTCCCGCGATCTCACCCATCCGGGCTCGCTTGGTGGCGTCCCGGTCGCCGCCGCAGCCGAAGACGGTGAGCACCCGGTGGGGGGCGAACCCGCGGATCGTGCCCAGGACCTTGTCCAGCGAGTCGGGCGAGTGGGCGTAGTCCACGATGACGGAGACCCCTTCCCGGGTACCGAAGTGCTCGAACCGGCCCGGGATCTGCGGCATCCTGTCGAGGGCCTCCACCAGTGCGCCCAGGTCGTGCCCCAGGACGTGGCAGGCCGCCACCGCGGCCAGCGCGTTGGACACCGAGAAGCGGCCCGGGACGGGGATCGCCGCCGGGTACTTGCGGTTGTCGTGGTGCAGGACGAACCGTGTCCCCGAGGCGTCGACGGCCAGGTCGGTCGCCCGGTAGTCCGCGTCCGCCTCGATGGCGTAGGTGGTCACGGCGCCGGGCATCACGGCCGGGATCGCGGCGCCCACGGGGTCGTCGGCGTTGACCACGGCGTGGCGGCACATGCCCTCGAACAGGAGCATCTTCGCCTTCCTGTAGCTCTCCATCGTGCCGTGGTCGTCCAGGTGGTCCTGGGTCAGGTTGGTGAAGATCCCGACGTCGACGAAGGAGCCGTCCACCCTGTGGCCGAGCAGTCCCATCGACGTCGCCTCCAGCACGACGCTGTCGCTGCCCCGGTCGCGCATACACGCCAGCAGGTACTGCAGGTCCGGTGACTCCGGCGTGCTCAGCACGGACCTCGGCATGGGGATCGGTTCGCCGCCGACCCGGGCCCCGGAGGTTCCGATGACCCCCACCCGTGCGCCCTCGGAGATCGCCAGCAACGACTCGTACATGGACGACACCGACGTCTTGCCGTTGGTGCCGGTGACGGCGACCACGTCCATGGCGCGCCCCGGTTCACCGTGGTAGCGCACCGAGACGAGTGCCGCCGCGATCCGCGCGTCCGGCACCCGGACCACGCACGCACCGGTGTCCGTCGGCCGTTCCCCGTCCGGGACCGGGAACGGGTCCTCGACGAGCGCGGCGGCGGCCCCGCGGGCGAACGCCTCCCCGAGTGCCTCGGGACCGCCCTCGCGGTGGCCGGGCAGGGCGACGTAGAGGGAACCGGGTACCACGCGGCCGGCGTCCAGGCACGGCCCCGAGGTGATCGGTGTGTCCTGGTCTCCGTGCAGTACCTGGTGGTCGTGGCCGTGCAGCAGTTCGCTCAACTTCATGGGAAGCCCTTTCGGGAGTGGCGCGGCCGACGCCGTGGGCACGACCGCGTCCGTGGGCGCAGCCGACGGGGCCGACTGCCGGGGAGGGTGGTACGGGACTGGAGGGAGGACCCCGGTTCGGCCCGGCGCGAGGGCCCGGACGGGGGCGGAGAGGCGCGCGGTGTGCGCGGAGGGTGACGGGGCGCGGGGCGCGGGAGGTCACGGGCGCGGCCGCCCCTGGGGGCGGCAGGGACTACGCGGAGAGGTCGCTAACCGTGGCCGTGCAGGGCCGTGAGGCCGGTGCGGGGCGCCTCCGGGAGGACGGAGGTCGACAGGCTGACGGTCGAGAGGCCCGCGGTGGCCGAGCCCACGACGAGGGCGGTCCGGAACGGACCCTGCTCCACCGCGCGCGTATCGGCCATGACTGGAGTGTACGCGCCCGACCGCGTACACGGGCTCACCTGCCCTCCGGAGGGCAGGTGAGTCCGGGCCCGGGGACCTCGCCGGTGAGCAGGTAGGCGTCCACCGCGCCGTCCACGCACGGGCTGCGGCCCGTGCCGTAGACGGTGTGCCCCGCGCCCTCGTAGGTGACCAGGGTGGCGGTCTCCATCCGGTCGGCCAGTTCCTCGGCCCAGGCGTAGGGGGTGGCGGGGTCGCCGACGGCGCCCACGACCACGACCGGGGGCGCGTCCGGGGCGGTGGCGGCGGGCGCCTCCTCCGTCTCGGGCCAGTACGCGCACGGCAGGTGGTCCCACACGGGGTCGGGGCCGAACAGCGGGGCGAGGTCGGCCGCCTCGTCGGCGGCGTCGCGGTAGGCCTCCACGGTCACCGGGTCGGCACGGTCGGCGCAGTTCACGGCGGTGAACACGGCGCCCGTGTCCTGGTGCTCGGTCCCCGGTGCGGCCTCGCCGGGGACCGCCCGCGCGTACGCGCCGAAGGTGGTGTCGTAGAGCCGCCCGAGGTGGCGCCCGGTCGCCTCGGCGTCGTCCTCGGCGAGGGCGGTGAACAGGTCGGCGAGCAGGTCCCAGCCGTCCTCGCGGTACAGCTCCATGGCGACCATGGTCATCAGTGTGCGGCCGTCCACCGGGATCCCCCCGGCCTCGGCGGGGTCCCGGTCGAGGCCGCGCAGGAGGGCGGCCATCCGGGCGTCGGCCTCGCTGAGGGTACCGGAGCCGCCGGAGCCGGGTGCGCGGTCCGCCCCGGCGAACGGGCAGGCCGCGTCCCGGGCGCAGTGGGCCACGAACGTGTTCCAGGTGTTCTGGAAGGCGGCGGTCTGGTCGACGGCCGCCCGCGCGTTGGACGTCCCGGTCGCCACGGCGCCGTCCAGGACCGCCGCCCGGACGCGGTCGGGGTACAGGTGGGCGTAGAGCGCGCCGATGTGGGCGCCGTAGGAGTGGCCGACGAAGTTCAGCCGCTCCTCGCCCAGGGCGCTGCGGACGATGTCGAGGTCGCGTGCGACGTCGACGGTGCCGAGGCGGGCCAGGAACTCCTCCCCCACGGTCTCCGCGCAGGTCCGGGCGTACCTGCGGGCGGCGTCCTCCAGGGGCTGGAGTTCGGCGGCGCTCAGGTCGCCGGGGTCGGTGCCGGCCACGCTCTGGCGGGCCTCGACCAGGGCGTACCGGTCTCCGCAGGCGAAGCCGCCGCTCTGCCCGACCCCGCGCGGGTCGAAGGAGACGACGTCGAAGGCGGCGCGGACCTCGTCGCTGAACAGCGGGGAGTCCAGGGCCCGGACGCCGGAGGCGCCGGGTCCGCCCGGGTTGACGACCAGGGAGCCCAGTCGCTCCTCCGGCGGGCCGCTGGCGGGCGCGCGGACCAGGGCGATGTCGAGGGTCCTCCCGCCGGGCTCGTCGTGGTCCAGGGGGACGGTGACCGTGCCGCACTCCAGGCCCTCCAGCCACTCGGCGGCGGTCTCCCCGTCGGCGGGTCCGGCACCGGGCTCGGCGGGGCCACCGCTCCGGTCGGACGGTTCGCCGCCCCGTGCGGCGGTTCCGGCGCTCTCCCGGTCCCCGTGACAGGGCCGCCAGGAGACGTCCTGGCCGAGGAAGGGGTCGTCGGCGGGAGGAGAGCAGGCGGCGGCCAGCACCACCGCCATGAGCCCACCGAGTCCGGGGGCACGTACCCCGCACCGCACCGCTGACTCCGTTCCCGCGTCCCGGCCCGCCTGCCCTCCCATCCTGCCCGGAAGGGGTGCGGGCAACCTCCGGGAGGGGCTCGCGGACGGGCAAAAAGAAGGTCAGGCCGGGTACCCGGGGCGGTGTCGGCGGCGCGTCAGAGCAGGCTGACGTCGGTGTCCAGCAGCGGGGGCAGGGCGCCGGGGGAGGCGACCGCCACCAGGGGGCGCAGGGGGTCGCCGAACGCGATCCGCCCGGGTCCCGCGCTCCGCGGCGGGTCGGTGTGGGTGATCCAGTCCACCAGTTCGACCGCGCGGCTGACGTCGCCTCCCGGCCGGGTCAGGGCGACCACCGTCCCCGCCACGTCGCAGCGCGTGCCGAGGTGGGCGGTGGCCGCGAACACGCTCTGCGCCCACGCGCCCCGGCCCACCTCGCGCGCCTCGCCGCCGGGGACGCGGCGCCGCTGCCAGCCGGGCGCGGTCAGGCCCACCGCCCGGTCGTCGAAGGTGAGCACCAGGCTGGGCCGCTCCTGGGCGGCCAGGCACTCCTCGGGGTCGGTGAGGGAGGCGTCCATCCACACCCCGACCGGGCCGCTGGCCGCGCGCACGAGGGCGGCGCGGGCGGCGTCGAGCAGGACGGTGTCCACCTGGGCGCGGGCCGCCCGGCAGGCGTTCCCGGCCAGGGAGCCGTCCCCGGCGCCGGGCAGCGGCGTGTACCCGGGCAGGACCAGGGGCCAGTCGACGCTGGCGCGGCCCCGCAGGGGCAGCTCGCCGTGGGTCAGGCAGACCACGCTCCGCCTGCGCGCCAGCTGGTAGGTGGCGCAGGCGCCCGTCCGGCGGGCGGCCAGGGCCAGCCCCAGGCTCATCGCCTTGGTGCCTGTCGTGATGTCGGCGACGACCGGGGGCGGCGGGTCGGCCCGCTGTTCGCGGACGATCCAGCCGTGGGCGACGGCGGCGACCGCGTCGGCGTCGGAGCCGTCCACGGGGTCGGGGGTGAAGCGGACCCGGTCGCGGTACCCGGCCTCCCTGAGCAGGGCGGCGTCGGCGGGCGGGGCCCCGGGGTGCTCGGCGGCGTGCAGGGTCCGGGCGGCGGACTCGCGTATCCGGTCGCGCACGCTCTGCCGGGAGGACAGGACCAGGGCGCGGGCGGGCCGGTGGGCGTGCACGGCGGTGAGGGTGCCCAGGCGGCTGCCCCCCAGGGAGGTGACCAGGACGGGCCCGTCCCGCGGTCCGGGGTGGCGCTCGGGCGGCGGGGGCCCGGCGTCCTCCGGCGGTGCGGGGAGGGGGCCGGGAGGCGGGCCCGCGGCACGGCCAGGTCCCCGGTTCGGTTCCGGGTCCCCGGGCGGGCCGGGTGCTCCGTCCGGGGGCGGGGAGGCCGGGCCGGGGAAGAAGGCCCCGCGGATGTCCTCGAAGGACGTCAGCCGGGACAGCAGGTCCTCCAGGCTCCACACGTGCACGTTGCGGGCGGTCAGAGCGGGGTTGTAGGCGGTGACGCGCTCGCGCAGCCCGGGGACCGCGGGCCCGGAGTGGACGAACAGCACCTGGACCGCGGTGCCGAAGACCCGGCGGGCCTTGGCCACCGTCCACCCGGCCCGGGCGACGACGTCCTCGGGACGGGTCTTGGCCTCCACGCACAGCACGCGGTGGCGGTGGCGCAGGACGGCGTCGAAGTCGGCGACGGAACCCCCGGGGTGGCGGGGGTCGGCGACCTGGCGTGCCCCGACGACCTCGGTGTCGGACCGGCGGCGCGTGTGGCGCAGCAGGTGGGACAGGACGCGTCCCTCGGCGACGACGCCGCGCCGCGCGGCCGGGGACAGGTCGGGGAAGCGCGCCTGCAGGGCCTGGCGCCCGCCCTGGACGAAGAGGCGGACGGGTTCGGGGTCGCGGTCCTCCAGCCAGTGGGCGCCGTGGATCCCGGCGAGGGTGCGCAGGTCGACGCCGTCGTCGGCCAGCGGGCGCCCCGGGTGGGAGCTGTCGGCGGTGCGCAGGCGGTCGTGGAACGCGTCCAGGTAGTGGCGCCAGCTGCGGGCGCCGGGGTACCGGTCCAGTGGCAGGACCCGCTCGTGCAGCAGGGCCGCGGCCACGCTCATCACCTTGGTGCCGCCGGTGTAGTCCAGGTACCAGGGTTCGCCGCCGTTGGCGCGGTGCAGGGCGGCCAGGGTGTCGGTGACCGGGCCGAAGTCGTGCGGGTCGGCTCCCACGCTCACCACGCTCACCGACTCGGGGGAGGCCAGGCGCTCCACGGCCGCGGCGACGCGACGTGCCAGCGGCCGGGTCCCGTCGCTGGCGACCAGGGCCAGGTGGTCGGCGCGCAGGGTGAGCGAGGACAGCAGCGCGGGGGTGGGGTTCTGTCCGACGAGCACGACGGCGGCACGGGGGCTGTCCACGGCGTCCTGTTCCGGGAGGGGATCGTCGGACGACCACGCTATGCGGTGGGGCGCCGTTTCTCCAGCACCCGGCCCCGTTCCGGGTTCGGTGGCGCCGCTTTCCCCGGTGATCTTGTACCTATGGCGGGGTTGGGCGCTCGAACCCCGCCATAGGTACAAGATCACCGCGGGTCGGGGCCCCGCGTACCGCACCGGCAACACTTCCGGTCGGTCCTAGGCGCCCACCGCCTCCCCGGACACCGCCTCCGCCTCCCGCGGACGGGGGCCGAGCCGCACCGGGGCGCCGCTGACCACGAAGGAGCGGCAGGCGGTGACCACACCGCTGCCGTCGCGGACGAGGTCGGAGGGGACCAGCAGGTCGCGGCGTTCGGGGTGGGCGGAGACGACCACGGAGGAGACGATGAACCACACCCCCTCCTGCGGTTCGGGGAGGTTGGCCCGGGTGCGCTCCTCGGCCATCAGCGGAACCCCGGCGACCTCCAGGCCCACGGGGACGCGGACGGCCTCCACCCGGGCCGGTTCGGTCGACCTGGGCCAGCGCCGGATGACGCGCGACCTCTCGTCCACGACTGTCACCACATGCGGCGTCAGGTTGACCACCCGCATCCGGCGACCTCCGTTCCTCTCGTCTCCCCCCGCCGGACGGGCCGTCCGCGGGGCCCGGCGGCACCGCGCCCTCATCGCAGTCTCTCGGACACAGCGCGCGCCCGCCGGGGGGACGTGCCGCACCGGAAAAACCCGCGAATGCTGAGGCCATTGTTACTGATATCCATTTTGTACTTATCCATAGACATTCATGCAGATTGGTCCAGGGGGCCAAGAATTGACATTTCCACCGCAGTGGGCCTAATTTGATAAGTGACCTCCCGTTGACGCGGGGGTGTCACCTGAGGTCTCGCGTTCTCTCGCGTGCTTTCCCGGAGGGCTGGGGAAGCGACCCGGCCCCGGACCACCGGGGAGAAGAGTTCGTGAGCACGCACCACTGCTCCGCCTGGGAGCTGTTCGGCTCCGCCGCCTTCCTGCGCACCTTCACGCGCGTTCTGGGGTGCGGGCCCTGCTCCGCGGACGGAACCGCGCAGGGCTGCTCGGGTCATTCCGAACAGTTCTGCGACTACGTCGACCTGTGCGCCGAGCACTGCCCGTGCCCGGTGCACGGAGGCGACCCCGACGGCGTCGTCGCCGTGCGCATGCGCCGCGCCGTGCCCGAGGGCACCGCTGTCGACCGCACCGCCGCGCACCGGCTGCGCGACGCCCTGGACGACGTGCGCCGGGACCGCTCCTACAAGAACCTGCGCCGCGTCTACCCGCAGGCCGCCGCCGACGGCCGGGTGCGCTGCGCGTTCTCCGAGCGCCCGCGCCGCTGGGCGCAGCGCCGCGACGTGGCCCGGGTCGCCACGGACGTGGTCGAGCAGGAGGCGCTGGCCATGCTGGTGCTCACCGCGGGCTGGGGCAACCCCGCCGCCGACCTGCCCGAGGACGTGCACCCGGGCGAGGCGGTCTCCTTCACCGAGGACGGCAGCGCCGTGCCCGTCGCCGACCTGCGCGGACGCGCCATGACCGCGGTCGGGGAACCGCCCATGGTCTCCACCGCCACCGGCGACTACCTGCTGCGCAAGCTGGCCGAACTGGCCTCCGGGCGCGACGCCGACGCGGGCCGCACCCCCGACCAGCGGCGCCGCCTGCTGCTGCGCGGCCTGCTGCCCGGCATGAGCGGCGAGGACGTCGCCCGCAGGCTCACCGGCGTCCTGGGCCGGATGGCGGTGGACATGCCCGTCCACTTCCGGCTGGTGCAGCAGGCGCGGGGGCGGGCGCGCAGCGCGCCCTACTCCCCCGTCCCCGACGCCCCCGAAGCCGTGGAGGAGGACCCGGAGCGGCGCGAGGTGCTGGGCGCTGGGGAGCGCGCCTGGCTGGAGCGCACCGCCCGGGAGCTGTCGGAGCGGGCCCAGGCGGCGAGGGGGGACTTCGACGCCGACCCGCAGGGCGCGCTCGACGCCCTGCTGTGCGCCCTGCTGGAGGAGGACCGCGCACCGGCGCTGTGGACGGGCGCCCAGGAGGACCCCGACCTGCGCGCGGACCTGCTGGAGGCCCTGGCCGAGGCCATCGACGGCCGCCCGTGAGGGGGCGCGCTCACCCGGCGTCGCGGAAGCGCCGGGTGAGCGGGGGCAGCACCGGGTACTCGGCGAACTCGCGCAGCGACATCACCGCGGTCGCCTCCCAGGGCAGGCGGCCGCGCCACCGGCTGGCCAGGCACACGTCCACCGCCTGGTCCACCTCCCGCCACCGCTCCGGGGCGGGGCCGCCCGGCAGGCGCCTGCCCGCCAGGGCGGCGCCGAAGGCGTCCAGGAACCCCCGGATCCGCTCGTCCCCGGCGCGCACGACACCGGCGCCCGGGTCCAGGGACAGCGCGCGGGCGCGCCGGTCCACCAGGTACAGCTCCGGACGCAGGTGGACGCTGCCCATGCCCAGCGACTTGCCCATGCCGATCTTGTGCGCGTGCTCGGGGTCGGCGGGGTCTCCGCCGTCCACGGGGTTGTCCAGCAGCAGGGCGCGCAGCAGGGCGCCGAGCTCGCCGTCGGTGAGGTTGGTGAAGGTGACGCGCGAGCGGAAGGTGAGACCGTCGCGGAGGGGGACGATGTCGCGCTGGGTGTCGCGGGGCGGTTCGGGCCGGGCTCCCGGCGGCAGCACCGTCAGCCCCAGCTCCTCCTGGGTGCGGGCGTCGTAGCGCACCGGTCCCCCAGGGGCGGCGCGGTGCCGGTGCAGGTACACCTTGTACCCGCCCAGGCGCACCGTGCCCTCGTGCGACCACGTGATGATGTCGGGCCGGTCCCCCGAGGCGGCGTCGGGGCCCTGGACCAGGTAGTTGGCGAAGCAGCCGCGCTGGGGCGAGAGCAGCTGGACGCGCAGGGCCGCGCCGTCGGGGTAGTCCGGGTCGGGATCGGTGCTCAGCGCGCTGCCGAAGGACACCCGGCCCTTGGACGCCCCGGCCTCGCCCGCGAAGGTGTCGGTGTCGCCGAACAGGGCGCGGCACACGTCCACCGGGCGGCCCGCCCGCGCCGCCCGCCCCGGGTCGCCGTGCTGGGGCCCCAGGACGGGCGCGGGCAGGGCGCGGCGGACCGGGTTGTCGTCGCTGACGGCGATGCGGTAGCCGCCGGAGCGGCCGAAGGAGACGACCGCCCCGGACGCGTCGAGGTCGAACCAGACCGGTTCGAGTCCGCGGCGGGGCAGGCCGCCGCCGCCGGCCCCGGCGACCGGTTCGCGCACGGGGTCGGCCGCGCCCGTGCCCAGGGTGTCGGGGAAGGCGGCGCGCTGGTAGCCGGTGACCTGTTCGGCCGACTCGAACAGCTCCACCATGGCCTCCGGGACGCGCAGGCGCCCGCGCAGGTCCGGGGGCCGGGGGAAGAGGTAGGCGTTGCGGCGCTCGCCCGCGGCGACCCCGGTCAGGACCACCAGGGCCCGCACCACCCCTCCCCCGCCCAGGCCGCGGGCGCCGCCTGCGCGGGCGTCCAGGTAGGCGCGGGCCTCCTCGCCGGTGGGCGCGACGGCGGCCACGCGCCGCTCCCCGGGCAGGTGGACGGCGTACACCCACCGGTACTGGAGGTGGCCGTGCTGTTCGTGGGTGGTGGGCACGTAGGTGTTGCTCCTGGGCGGGTCGGGGAAGTCGTCGATGCCGAAGTCCCAGGCGCGCAGGCTCTCGCGCAGGACCGTGAAGGGCACCTTGAGGGCCTGGCCGGACTCGCCCGACAGGGCCGTGGCGGGGACCTCGACCACGTACCAGTGCCCGTCGGACGGCGAGTGGAACAGGAACCCCTGCTTGGTGCGCAGCCCGGAACGGCGCCTGCGGTAGTGGGAGTGCTGGTGGGCCATGACCTTGCGGGCACGCGTGGACAGGGCGCTGTCGGCGCTGTCGGGGTCGATGCGCACGGGTGCGCGGAAGAACAGCATCGGGGTGTTGACCGGGCCGGTCTCGCCGCTGGTGAGCATGCGCACGGTGTTGCGGACCAGGCCGCGCAGGGTCGATCCGGGGACCGCGGGCAGGTGGCGGTCGCCGTGGGGGAAGCGGATGGAGGCGTTCACCCGCCCGCGTTCGAGGGCCTGGCCGACGAAGGTGGGGGTGAGCGTGGTCAGGGTCAGGTCGATCCACCCCGAGTGGGTGCCCGCCACGGTGCGGTCGTGGCTGCGCAGCAGGTCGTCGGTGGGGTGGTCGCCGTGCAGGTCGGCGGCGGGCATGGGGGTGTCGGCGAGCCGGACCAGGCCGTAGGGCGCGGTGGCGTGGAACCGTCCCTCCCGCGGACGCGGGGCCTCGCCGAACCGCGCGGCGACCTCTCCGGGGTTCACCACGGCCGTCCCTCCCCGCGGATCTCGTCTCCGGTGCCCACGTCGAACTCCGGGCCGGTCGGCTTGACCCCCGAGCGCATCCCGGTGAGCCGGTGGAAGGCCACCCCCACCGCACCGGTGGCGGGGTCCTGGGCCCAGTACTCGCGCACCGTCAGCCAGGTGCCCGTGCTCTCCAGCGCGGTCCTGCCGCCGGGCGCGGGGCGGAGGCGTCCGGAGAAGTCGGTCCACGCCACCGGGAGCACCGCCCGCGTGCCGGAGGGCTCCCGCGTCACCGACAGGGGGACCCCGCCCTCCAGGGTTCGGCTGTGGGAGGCCCCGTTCCATCCCTGGAGGAGGAGGGAGCGCTCGCGCGGGCGCAGCTCCTCCGGGAGGGCGCCGGGGGCGTCCGCGCTGATCCACCCGGCCTCGGCTCCCTCGCCGAGCCGGATCTGCGCGTGGGGGCCGAACACCAGGACCTCCAGGACGCGCCAGCGGTCGGCGGCGCCGTCCGGGGGCGGAACCGACAGGTCGGCGGTGGGCGGCTGGTCCGAGCGGCGCCACCGCGGTCCCGGGCAGGCTCCGGTGACACGGCCGTCGCCGAGTTCGGCGAGCAGCCACTGCGGCCGGTCCGGTGCGCCGGGGACGTCCGGCGTCCCGGTGTCGAGCAGGCGGCAGCGGACACCACGGACGAAGACGTCGTCGAGGACCCCGTCGACCTGGGCGGGGGTCAGGCGGCGGACGGTCAGACCGTGCGGGCGCGGGGGCTCGTGGTTCACCTGGTCTCCTCCTTCGGGCCGCCGCGGCCCGGGGCGAGCGCGGCGTGCAGGGCGGCCAGCCAGCCGCGCGCGGTGGCCGCGTCGGCGCTGTCGGGTGCGAACAGGGCGGTGACCAGGTCCACCGTGTCCGGCGGCCCTCCGCCGGCGGGGTGGGTGGTCAGGAGGGCGCGGGTCGCGGTCAGGCGCCCGTTGCCGCTTCCGGCGCCCGCGCCGAGGGTGTCGAAGGGTACCGTGGCCAGTTCCCGCACGAGGAGGGCGAGCAGGCCGCGGACCGCGTCGTCGGGCTCGCGCACGTCCAGGACCGCCTCGGCGCTGCCGCCGCAGTGCAGGTCGGTGGTGAACAGGCGGCCGTCGACGGCGTCGCCGAAGAGGGAGTCCACGGTCAGCCGGGTGGCGGTCAGGGGTGCTCCGCCGGTGAGCACGGGGATGGTGCGCAGCTGGACGCGGGAGGGGCGCGGGAGGCCGCGGCTGTCGGTGTCGGCGCCCCACCAGCGGTCGTGCCAGTCGCGCCACCGCTCCGGTGCGGCGCCCAGGTGTTCGGCCGCGTCCCGGACCAGTCGTCCGCCGATCCTCTTGAACAGGGCGAACAGCGCGGTGTCGCCGAGAACCGGGGCGGGGTGGACGGTGGCCTTGTCCGGGTCGGTGACGGAGGGGCGGTGGCGGTGCGCCCGGTCCACCCCGCCCAGGCGTTCGGGGGCGGGGGCGTCGCCGACCATGAGCAGGCCGGGGCGGGGTTCACGCGGCGGCGGTGCCGTGGGGTCGGGCTGCTCGGCGACGGCCAGGGTGAGGCGGAGTTCGGCGCGGTGGCGGCGGTCGGGCCGGTCCGCGCGGGCGGCCACGTGGGCGGCGGTGGCTTCGCGCCCGCAGGCGCGCAGGGTCTCGGTCAGGGCGGTGGCCAGGTCGGCGGGGGCGTCGGCGAGCGCGTCGGCGCCCTCCTCCCAGCGCCGGGCCCAGGAGCGCGCGTGGTAGGCGAACCAGCCGCGCTCGTCGGTGAGGTCGTGGCGGCGCGCCGCCCAGTGGGTGGCGCGGACGGCGCCGTAGCCGCGGCCGGTGCGTCCGCCGACGCGGACGCCGGGGCCGGGTCCTCCGGGCCCGGAGAGCCCGTCGCAGGCCAGGAGCAGCAGGGTGAGCAGGCGGGCCTCGTCGGCCGGGGCGGGGACGTGCAGGCGCAGGTGCGCGGTGAGCACGGTGCCCGCCGGCAGGATCTCCCACTGCCACATGCGGCCCGGTCGGACGGTGCCCGCGGCCGGGTCGATCCGGGTTCCGGTGCGGACCGCGACCGCGGTGTCCTCGGGGAGTTCGGCTCGGGCGTCGTCCACGTCCAGCGCGCTCGTGGCGGCCCCCTCCCGATCCGGCCCGGCGCCGGGTTCCGCCGAGCCCATGAGGGCGCGGACGCCGTCGGGGTCGTCCGTGCGGGCGGCGAGTTCGTGGCGCAGCAGACCGGCCAGGGTGGTGGCGCGCAGGCGGGGCGCGCCGGTGGCCGGGTCGCGGTCCACGTGCAGGTCCACATCGCTTCCGGCCGTGTGGCGGGGCGTGGCCCGGGCGGCCCCGACATGGGTGTCGGAGAGCAGGCACAGCCGCAGGGTGATCTCCCACAGCGGCCCGGGCGGGACCGGCTCGCCGCTCACCCGGGTCCTCCCCCGCCGGGGCGTCCCCCGTCCTGTTCGGCGCGCGGCAGGCGGGCGGCCTCGGCCAGCCAGGAGGAGACCAGTTCCAGGGCGAGGCGGGCGCAGGCGCGGCGCTCCCAGTCCCGGGCGCGGGCGGAGAGCCCCCCGTGGTCCTCGCCGGGGGGCAGTCCGTCGGGCAGGGAGAGGTCCACGGCGGCGATCGCCCGGGCGTAGGCGGGGCTGTGCACCGGGTCGGGCCGGTTGTCCCTCCACCAGGCCGCGGCGCCGTCGGACAGGCCCTCCAGCCAGGACCGGACGGTGACGGGGCGGTCGTGGCCCGGGCGGGCCAGGCGGGCCCGGCCCAGGGCTCGCACGGCCCGGTCGTGCAGGCCCCTGTGGACACCGGAGGCGCCCGCGTGGCCGGGGGCCCGGCCGCGGACGGTGCGTTCGAGGGCGGCCAGGGCGTCCTCGGGGGCAGGGCGGGGGTGGGCGGCGACCTCGCGCAGGCGGCCCAGCAGGCTGGGGGTGAGCGGGGCGAGCCAGCGGGCGGAGTCGCGGGCCAGGGCGCGGGCGTGGTCGCGGACGGGCTGGGCGGCGGCGTTCCACAGGAGCGTGTCGTACAGGACGCGCAGCTGGCCGTCCTCCTCCCGGGGACGGGGCGGGTCGGCGGGGACGGCACGGCCGTCGGGGAGGGCGACGGTGCCCGGCGCGCGGCCCGCGAGGGGGACGGCCGTCGGGGCGAGGGGCTCAGGGCCGGCAGGGGGCGGGGAGAGCAGGGTGAACTGGCCGTGACCGTCCACGACCCGTTCGCCCAGGGGGTGCGCCTCCAGGTCGCGGACCCGCCCGGTGTCCAGGTCGCGGTCCAGGGCCAGGCGGACCACCGCGCCGGGGCGGGCGGCCCAGCGCTGGGCCATGGGGCCGTGGTAGCCGCGGTGGTAGGCGCCGACGAGCTCGGCCTCGGCGTGGCTGGCGAGGACGCGCGCGCGGGCGCCGGGCAGGCGCCGGGCCAGGAGGTCGAGCACGGCGGGCACCAGGTGCGCCGGGCGGTACTGGCCGTCGTCGCCCACCAGCAGCGCCGGGGAGAGCAGGAGCAGGTCGAAGGGGGATCCGGCCGCCCAGGAGCGGGGTCCCGCGGGTTCGACGCGGTCGGGTGACAGGAGCCGGTCGGGGTCGGCGGGGGCCACGCGGACGCCGCCGTGGGCGCGGGTTCCGCCGGAGCCGAGGGTGAGGGTGCCCTCGGCCTCGGCGAGGAAGGCGGTGACGCGTTCGGCCAGCGCCCGGAGCGCGGCGTGGTCGGGGGCGCGCAGCTGCCAGCGGGCCTCGAAGACCTGGCCGGGGTCGACGGTGGTGGCGAAGAAGGGGACGCCCCGGGGCGCGTCGCCGGTGCGGGGGCGGCCGAGGTACTGCTCGGCGGTGGTGCGCACGGCGGCGCGCAGGGAGCGGTCCGGGGTGAGGGGGTCGCGGACCGCGCGGTAGGGCGTGGCGGGGTCGGTGGGCCCGAAGGCGTCGACGGTGGCGTCGCCGTCCTTGCCCGGCGTGTACAGGTGGGCGGGGGCGGGGTGGGCGACGGCGGCCCGCGCGGGGGTGAGGGGGAGGTCGGGGTCGGCCCCGGGCTCCAGGCGGGGGTGGGCGGGGGCGAAGCGGACCTGTTCGCCCCGGGCCACCCAGTCGTGGAGTTCGCGGTCGCGGCCCGCGCGCCGCAGCGCGGCGGCGAGCATGCCGCGCTGGGCGCGCCCGCTGACGGAGTGCTCGGAGTCCACGCGCAGCGGGTCGAAGGAGGTGCGCACGGCCAGGGTGTCGGTCAGGACGTAGCGCAGCGGCAGGTAGGCGCTCACCACGGGCTCGCTCACGTGCCCCCTCCCGTGCCCCGGCGCGGTTCGGTGCCGGGGGGTGTCGTGCCGGGGGGACGGAGTCTCATGGGGGTGTACCTTCCCGCTCCCGGCCCCCGTCCACGGGCGCGGCCAGGCGCAGGGTCACCGCGTGCGGGTCGCTCTCCCCGGTCGCGGCCAGGCGCACGTCCACCCGGCCCCGGCCGCGCGTGCCCCTGGACCCGATGCGGGTGGTGGCCAGGCAGGCGCGGGCCAGCAGCCGCCAGTGCTCCTCCCCCGGAGGGGAGGCCCAGGTCAGCGCGGCGGTGAGGGTCAGACCCGGCAGGAGCGTCCGGTGGGTGCGCAGGCGGCCCGGCTCGGGCGCGCCGTCCGGAGCCACCCCGATGCCCGACTCCAGGGTCGTGTAGGCGTCGGTGACCGCGCGGCGCAGGGTGGAGCGCACCGGTTCGGCGCGGCCGGCGAGCGCGCGGGCGACGGCGGCGCGCACCCCGTCTCCCAGGACGGCGTGGCCCACCCGCAGCATCCGGTCCGCGCCGTGCGAGCCCCCTCGGCCGAAGACCTCGTCGCAGGCCCCGGCCAGGCCGGGCGCCACCGCCAGTGCGCTGACCGCGCCCGCGCGCAGCCGCGCCGCGAGGCGGTGGCGGGGCAGGTAGGGCAGGCCGTGCTCGTCGGTGACCACGTCGGTGTCGGCGCCCGTGCCGTCCGCGCTGGCGCCGACGAAGAGCGCGGGGGAGGCCAGGTGCACCGTGACGCGGTCCGGGCGGCTCACCGGGGCGCGTCCTGCGGGGGGACCTGCCGGGCGCGCGGGCCTCCGGTTCCCGCCCGCCCCCGGGGGCGGTGGGGTTCGAGGGCCGCCGCCAGTCCGGGGTCTAGGTGCAGGTCCATCACCTCGACCGCGTCGAGCAGACCGCCGGGCGTCCAGCCGCGGGGCAGGTCGACGGGTCCGCCCGTCACGTGGGCGCGGCGGGCGAGTTCGGGCTCCGGGTCGGCGCCCGACTCCAGCAGGGGGACCAGCGCGGAGAGCAGCCAGCCCCGGTGGCGGGCGTCCCCGTCGGCGAGCAGGCTGCCCGGGGCGGTCGCGGACAGGTACCGGTCCAGGAACCGGGCGAACCCGGTCCCGGTCAGGGGCAGGCCGGTCCGCGGCACGGGTGCCCCGCGGGCCCGGTCCAGGCGGCGCAGCACCCGTCCGACGCCGTCGAAGCGCGTCGTCCAGGCCACGGCGTGCTCGCCGCAGGCTCCGGGGTCGGACACGGCGGCCTGGAGGCGGTGCTGCTTGGCGCGGCGGCACATCGCCTCGCACAGGTCGTAGCCCAGCGACAGCGGGGCGCCGACCGGCTGCACGGCCACGCCCACCCCGACCGTGGGCACGAACGTGGTGTGCGCCGAGCCGTCCGGCGCGATGACGGTGCGGCCGCCGCCGGGGCGGTCTCCGTGGGCCTCGGCGAGCGCGCGGTGCAGCCCCACGCGGGGGTCGCGGTCGTCGCCGACACGTGCGGGGTCGGTGTCCAGCCAGTCGAGGGCGTAGCGCACCAGGCTGAGGGCGAGCCGGGCGTCGCACAGCACGGTCAGGTCGTCCCCGGCGACCACGACGGGGCGGATCGGCAGGGCCACCGGCCCGGGCGGCTCGTGGTGCAGCGCGATCGGCGCGGCGGCGCCGGCTCCCGGGATGACGGGGCGCTGACCGGGTCCGGCGTGGACGGTGGCCGCCACCGCGCGCACCAGGACGCGGGCCAGTCCCTCGGTGAGCCCGGCGATGCGGGTGGACAGGCGGCGCTGGGCGAACGCGCCCGAGCCCGGCACGGCCGGGTCCCCCGCGCGTTCGCGGTACTCGCCCAGGAGGGCACCCAGCCCGTTGACGTCGATGTGGACGACCGCGACGCGGCTGAGGCCGCCGTGGTCGCGGCCCAGGCGGTCCGCCTCCATCGGCAGGGTCAGGGCGGGGGCTCCGGTGGCGGCGGCGGCACCGGCCAGCCAGGCGGAACTGTGGGCGCGGTGCCAGCGGCGGCCGATCCCCCGGGCACGGGCGACGTCGGCGGCCACCCGCTCGTGCACGTCGGCGTGGTCGTCCTGGACGCGGCTGGCGTCCACCGACTCGGCGGGGCCGCCGCTGACCGAGCACACGGCGGTGATCCCGTACCCGTGGGCGGGGGTGTGCAGGGCCGACATGTGTCGCCGCGCCTCACGCAACCGCGCCGGGAGCAGGGCCAGCGCCTCGTCCACCCCGGCGGGGCGCCGCGTCGGGCCGCCGGGCGGTTGCGGGCCCCGCGGCCCGGTGCCCCCGGCCTCACACGGCTGCGCGGGCCCGGGGCCGTAGGGCACGTGCGCGACCACGGGGGTCAGGTCCGCGGCGCGGTCGCGCAGGCGCCGGGTGTAGCGGGCGGTGAACCCGCGCGCCGAGGCCGTGTCGGCGAAGACCGCGGTGAGCGCCCCTCCGGCGTCGCGCAGCACCACGCAGTCCGGCGGCACGAGGTCGGCGATCCCGTGCTCGGCGTCGGAGGTGTCGGTCAGCTCGGCGACCAGGGCCGCGCGCCCCACCGCGTCCAGGATGCGCCGACCGCTGTACACGTAGGCCTGGATGCCGCGCAGGTCGACACCGACCACCACTCCGCTGGGCGGGGTGCCCCCCGGTTCCGTCGGGGCACCGGGGGGCCGGTGCTGCTCGGGGGCGAAGGTCACCGTGTCGGGCTCCTCCATCGGCGGGACGTGCGAGAACGCGGCGCTGCCGTGCGGCGCCTGCCGACCTCTCTCGGACAGTGCCGCGCGGCGCACCGGCTACCAAGCGATACCAGTCCGCCCCCGCGGGGTCCTCCCCCGCCCCGGCGCGGCGCCGCCGCTCCCGGCGTGGGCGCCGCCCGGCCGACGGCGCCGAGGCCCCCGACCGGGGACCTTCCCGGGGGCCCGGCCCCAGGGCGCGGCACTGTCCGAGAGAGCTGGGTGCACGGACACCCGCCCCGGTACGGAAGGTTCCCCGATGGCCCCGCACACGTCCGAGACGACCGCACCTCCGGGACGCGACCCGTCCGTCCCCGCCGCCGTGAGCGGCGCGCCGCTCACCCCCCAGGACCTCGTGCCGCACCTGCGCGGCCTGGCCGGCGCGCTCCGCGACCGGGGCGCGGGCCGGTCCGGGCGGGAACGCGCCCCCTCGCCCTGAGCACACGCCTTCGGCTCCCGCCCCCGTCCACGGGGCGGGAGCCGAAGGCCGGGCCTGGCACCGGTGCGGCGCCGGCCCCGTCCGGGAGGTCAGTCGAACAGGGTGCCCCCGAACTCCTCGGTGTCGGCGACGGCGTGCGCCCGGGCCTCCCCCACGCGCTGCGGGGCGCACCGGGACACCCGGTGCGGGGTCCGCCGGGGGCGCTGGGCCGGCATCCGGGCGGACGGCTGGTCGCTGGTCACCGTGTCCACCCGCACGGAACCGAAGCCCTGGGCGGTGTACTTGCCCACACCGGCCAGCTCCAGCAGTTCCAGGAGGGTGGCGAAGGCGTCGGCGTGGCGGCGCTCGCCCCCGGCCAGGTCCAGCCGCAGCCCGCCGTGCCAGCCGAGCACGGTGCGGTTCTCGGCGTGTTGGTGCTCGACCAGCCGCACCTCCTCCCCCGGCAGGGGCTCGCGGCGTACCCGGGCCAGCCCGTCGAGCACCAGCTCCAGCCAGGACTCGGCGAGGGCGGACGGCGCGAACCGGGCCACCGCGCCCACGGCGCCGCTGCCGCCGACGATCCCGCCACCGGAGCGGTGCACGGCGCCGAAGAGGCGACGCGGGGTGGGCCAGATGTGCGGGATGCGCTCGCCGGCGGCGTCGCGGGTGGTCATCACGATGGGGGTCCGGCTGCGCACCGCGGCCGAGCGCACCGCGGACGGGCCGCGCGGTTCGGTGAGCATCTGGACGTAGGTGCGGTCGAAGGTGCGGGTGACCGAGAGGGGCACCAGCAGGTGGTCGCCGATCCGCTGGGGGTCGCCGACCAGCTCCTCCGGCGCGACCGGGGGCGGGGTGTCGTCGTCCAGCCAGGTCAGCGTCCAGTGGTGCAGCCGGTCGCCCAGGGGCGAGGGCCACCCGTTCATGGCCCACCGCTTGGCGGCCGTGTGCTCCTCATGGGACTGGGGCCACCAGCGGTTGAGCAGTCCGTGGCAGTCCTCGGGCCGGATCGGCCGCGCCGTGTCCGCCAGGTCCCGCAGGATCACGGTCCACCGCATCGGCACGGGCACCACCCCTTCACTCCGTCGCGGCGGCGGCCGGTGCGCGTCGCCGAGGACTCCTCTCGGACAGTGCGGGGCCCGCGCCGACGGCTCCCCGTCCCCCGACACGGTCGCGGTGTCGCGGCGGCCGGACCTCGCGGGAGCGGCCCCGGGCGGCGAGGCCCGCCGCGCGCCGTGACCGCGGGGGCTCGCCCGGGGGCGCCCGCCCCGGCCCCGGGGACGCGGGTCAGCGCACCGAGGGCACCGGCGGCCCCGGGGACGCGGCTCAGCCCCCGGCCATCTCCAGCAGGCGCAGCACGGTGCGCCAGTTGCGGCCCGTCACGGTCCCGTCGACGTGCCGGGCCACGAGGTCGGGGAGTCTGGCGTGTCTGAGCCCCAGCTCGTGGTGGGTGTAGACCTGGTCGCCGACCACCGCCATGCTCTCCTCCGGGTAGGCGGACGGGTCGAGCGCGGCCAGTCCCGCGGTGTCCACGGCGCCGGAGCAGAACAGGACGAGGAACTTCGCGGGGTCGCGGACGGGGAGGGGGTTGGCGTCCACCGCGGCGCGCAGCTGCCCGGAGGTGCGCACCACGGTCGGCACGTCGAGCCCGAGCTCGGTGTCGATGGCGTCCCGCACCCGCCGGGCCACGGCGTCGGGCCGCGTCCCCTCGGCGGTGAACACCGCGTTGCCGCTCCGGAGGTGGGTGGCCACGTCGGCGTAGCCGAGCCCGCCGAGCAGGGAGCGCAGGTCGGCCATGGCGACACGGCGGTGCGCGCCGAGATTGATTCCGCGCAGCAGCGCGACGTACCTGGTCATGTCCGCCATTGTGACGGGGCGGCGAGAGTACGCACAAGTGTTCGACCGGCGGCTGTGGACAACCCGCCGCGCCGCCGCCGGCGGCGGGGTCTCACCCCCTCGGCCCTCCGGACCCGTGGGCCCTGGCGGGCGCCGCGGGTGCGTACGCTGGCACGCGTAGGCGCGGCGCCCCGGCGACCGCGCAGACGTGAACCGCACCACGACCCCGGAGAAGCCGTGCCGCGCCTGAGCCACACCTTCGACATCACCGCAGTGGACAGGGAGGTGGTCGAGCGGATCGTCGCCGCCCTGCACGAGGTCGCCCGGAGCTGCCGTTTCGACGGCCGCGGCTGGCTGCTGACCCCCGACGCGCCGACCCTGGCCCGTCTGGACCGGCGGGCCGACGAACTCGGCCTGCTCGACAGCGAGGAGGCCCTGCGGCTGCGCGAGGACCGGCGCCGTGCCGCCGAGGAGCTGGGTGGAGGCGGCGCCGACACACCCGCCGAGGCCGAGGAGCTGGCCGTGGCGGCCTCACAGACCGCCCTCCAGTTGCAGCGGGGGCGCCACCTCGCGCCCCGCAGCCACTACCTCCTCGCCGAGCTGTCCCCCGAGGGCGTCCCCCTCGAACCCGCCGACGACGAGGAGAAGGGCTGGAGCGGCACGGGCCTGACCATCACCTCCTGGGACGAGGCCGGCACCACCTCGGTGGAGTTCGCCATGCCCGACACCGTCGGAGCGCAGGGGGACCCCGTGACGTGGGGAACCGTCACCCACGACGCCCCCGCCGGACTGCTCACCTGGACCGCGCGGGTGCGGCTGCCCGGACGCGGCGCCTGGCTGCGGTCGGCCGAGGGCACCCTGGAGGTGGACACGGGCGCCTGGTACGAGGCCGCCGCTCGGGGACGGGACACTCCCCCCGCCCGGGTGCGGGCCACGCACTCCCTGGCCGAGGTCACCGCCTGGCTGTCCCCCTCCCCCTCCGCCGACGGCCGCTGGGCGGTGGAGGCCGTGCTCGACGTGCGCGGCCGCGGCGTGTTCCGCCCGCTGGTGGCGGCGGCCTTCTGGGCGGTCACCGCCTCCTTCCGCAGGCAGGACAGGCGCAACGCCGGGAAGGAGGGCGGGGAGCCGACCACGCGGGAGCGCCTGGACCAGACCGCCCGCGCCTGGGACCGCATCGCCCGCAACGCGCCCCGGATCCCGGAGCTGCTGCACGAGGTGGCCGAGGCCATGGCCGAGGCGCCCGCCCGGGACTGACCCTCCCCGCGCCCCTCCGTCGCGCCCCTCCGCACAGGGCCTCCTCCGCCCCCGGCCACCGCTCAGTCCCGGTCGGCGCCCCACCCGGTCAGGGAGCGCACCCGCAGCTCGGTGAAGCGCGCGGTGTCGCGCTCCGGCGAGAGCAGGCTGCCCACGACCGCGCACGCGAAGCCGACCGGCACCGCCAGCAGCGCCGGGTTCTCCATCGGGAAGAGCTGGATGTCGATCCAGGCGGGCAGCACCGACAGGTTCTCCCCCGTGGCGGGGTCGGTCCTGCCCGACATCACCGGGGACAGCAGCATGAGCAGCAGGGTGGCGGACAGCCCGCCGTAGACGCCCCACTCCACGCCCCTGGTGTTGAAGCGGCGCCAGAACATGGTGAGCACGATGACCGGCAGGTTGGCGGCGGCCGCGGTGGCGAAGGCCAGTCCCACGAGGAAGGCCACGTTCATGTCCTGGGCCCGCACCGCCAGCACCACGGCCACGGCGCCGACCAGGCAGGCGAAGAGACGCGCCACACCCACCTCCTGCGACTCCCTGGGCCTGCCCCACATGAGGACGTGGCCGAACAGGTCGTGCGCGATCGAGGAGGACGAGGCCAGGGTGAGACTGGCGACGACGGCCAGGATGGTGGCCAGCGCGACCGCCGAGATCAGCGCGAGCAGCACGGCCGCGCCCGCCGGGCCGGCGGTCAACCGCCCCACCTCCTCGGCGAGCATCGGCACGGCGGTGTTGCCCGAGGGGTCCGCGGCCGCGATGCGCTCGGAGCCGACCAGCGCCGCGGCGCCGAAGCCCAGGACCAGCGTCATGAGGTAGAAGGCCCCGACCATGACGATCGTGCGGTTGACCGACGAGCGCGCCGCCCGTCCGTCGGGCACGGTGTAGAAGCGGATGAGGATGTGCGGCAGCGCGACCGTGCCCAGCACCAGGGCCAGCCCGAGGCTGACGAGGTCGAGCTTGTCGAACAGGGTCCGGGCGGGGTCACCGGAGATCTCCACCCCGAAACGCAGCCCCGGTTCCAGGAAGGCCCGTCCGTGCCCGCTGGCCTCGGCGGCGCCGCCGAGCAGGGCGCGCGGGTCGAAGGAGAACAGGGTCAGCACCAGGGCGGTGAGCAGGCCGGTTGCGGCCAGCAGCACCACCGCCTTGATGATCTGGAGCCAGGTGGCCGCCTTCATGCCGCCGTACATGACGTAGACGATCATGAGCACGCCCACGAGCACGATCGCGCCGGTGCGGGCCTGCCCGGCGCCCATCCCCAGGAAGGTCCCGCCGTCGTGCAGGCCGAGCAGGACCGCGACCAGGGCTCCCGCGCCGACCATCTGCGCGACCAGGTAGAACACGCACACGGTGACGGTGGAGACGGTGCAGGCCAGGCGCACCCGCATCCGGCGCATGCGGAACGCGGGCAGGTCGGCCATGGTGAAGCGGCCGGTGTTGCGCACCAGCTGGGCCATCGGCAGCACCAGCAGCCAGGCCACCAGGAAGCCGATGGAGTACAGGAAGCCGTCGTAGCCCTGGAGGGAGATCATCCCGGCGATGCCCAGAAAGGAGGCCGCGGACAGGTAGTCGCCGGTCAGGGCGAGCCCGTTCTGCGTGCTGGAGAAGCCGCGCCCGCCCGCGTAGAAGTCGACCGCGCCCCGGGTGGTGCGCCTGGCGCGGACGGTGACGGCGAGGGTGACCAGGACGAACAGGGCGCACAGACCCACCGTCCAGACGTGCGCGACACCGAACTGGCCCCCCAGGGCGCCGCCCAGGGCGTCCAGGGGCCCCGTCGCCTCGGCCGGTCCGGTTGCCGCGGGCGGTCGGGCGAGCGCCGGGGCGGTGCCGTCCCCCGTGACGGCACCGCCCGCGGCCGCTGTGGCGGCGGTCATCGGCCCGCCGCCGTCCGGGCGGCGGCCTCCTCGTCCCGGAGGTCCTCGCGGATCTCCCGGGCGAGGGGGTCCAGTGAGCGCTCGGAGAAACGGCCGAACGCCCAGGCGAGGGCGAACACCCACAGGAACTGCCCGATTCCCATGGCCAGTGCCACGTTCACCGAATCCGTGAGCGGCGTGCTCATGAAATCGCGCGCGTAGGCCGAGAGCAGAAGATAGGACAGGTAACTGAGCAGGAATGCCGATACCAGCAGCCCCGACTGGAGCGCGAACCTCCTCCGGAGTTTCACGAAACGCGGGTCGACCGACACCCGCTCGCAGGCGCGCGTGCGTTCGGCCCGCGCGCGCACGCGCTCCGCCGCCGACCGGGTTTGCCCGGGTCGCGGCACCTGCCCCCGGGCACCGACACGCCCTCCGCGGGCACCCTCCATGTACTCGACCACGGCCCTCCCCCTGCTCCCTCACTCGGGACGCCGCTCCCCCACGGCGCCCGCCGTCGCCCGCGTGCGCGGCGCGGGCGCCGCCACGGGTCCGCCCGGAGGGAACGGCCGAACACGGCGCTTTCCCCCGGATGGGGCAATACCCTAGCGATGCGCCCCGTCCCGTGTTCGCCAAACACACGAATCGCTTTCCGACAATGGCTCGGAAGCGATTCGGGAAACGGACAGGAAGTCGGAAGACAAACACGCGGTGCCATAACGGTCGCGCCGCCGCGGGCCCCGCGACCGCCGCGCGCACGGCGGGCCGCACGCCCGCGCACGCCCGCGGACACGGCCCCGGAGCCCGCGCGGACCCCCTGGTCACCCCGGGCACGCCCGCGGGACGCGGGCGCACGCGCCCCCGAATCTTCGCTAGGCTTCGGGGCGACCCCGAACCCGTGACGGCACATCCGGCGTGCAGCCGGTTTGCGCTTTCGTACAGGTGTATGATTAATGGGTCCGCTCTGTTCACGCGATACCGAAGGGAAATCCCCGCCGTGGTCACCGAGGTCTTCACGCTCAAGTACTGCGATCCCCACGCCGTCAGCGAGGAGAAGGTCGAGGCGACTGAGGTCATCCAGTTCGCCTGGGAGGGTGTCGTCCGCGAGGTCGACGCGTGCGCCGACTGCTTCAAGGAGCACGAGGCCCGTCTGGAGCCCCTCGTCGACTACTCGCGTCCGGTGAAGAAGCGCCGCGTCGCCAAGAAGGCCGCGCCCGCCGCGTCCGCCGCGCCCGCGGAGGGCGCCGACGACTCCGCGGACGGCGAGTCGAACTAGGCCCTGTTCCCCGGGCCGTTTCGGGCTCGCGGCCACCGGACCGCCTCTCGCCGCACCGGTTCCGTCCGGTAAGCCAACCAGGCTGACCCGCGCGGACCCTCTCGCGGGAGACTGTCCGGACGGCCGCTCGCCGGTCCGAAAGCCTCCGCGGAACACTCCCCAGGCAACGTTCCGGGCTCGGGCAGCCGCCTCCCGGAACGGCCTCATCGCGTCAACCGCGAGCGGGGGCCGACGACACCCCCCAGTGATCGTCGGCCCCCGCGTCCTTGGGCGGCTCCGGTCAGGAGCCGCGTGGTCAGTCCTGGCCCATGAGCCGCGCGAGTCGGCCGCCGCGCCGGACGCGGACGCCCTGGAGCGCCCCGGCCACCGGCAGCCGGGCGTGCACGTACGTACCGCCCTGCTCCTGCGCGCGCACCGACGCCCCCATGCGTCCCATGACGCGCATCATCCCCGTGTTGGCCAGCGTGGTCTCCGCCCGCACCTCGGCCAGCCCCCAGTCGGCGGCCACGTCCGTCAGCGCGCGGGCCAGGGCTGTGCCCACCCCGCGCCGCTGCCAGGCGTCCTCCACCAGGAAGGCGATCTCGCCCACCCCCGGGTCGAGGGTGTACATCAGGTGCCCGAGGGCGACCGGGTCCTGTTCGCCCAGAGGGCGCACCGCCAGGGTCAGTCCGCGTTCGGGGTCGCAGAACGCCCGGAGCACGCGCGGGCTCGGTTCGCTCATGCCGGTGAGGTAGCGGCTGTGCACGGTCTCGGCGGAGCAGCGCCGGTGCAGGTCGACCAGGGCGGGCGCGTCGGCCTCCCCCACCTGTCGCAGGGAGAGGTCCACGCCCCCGGCGGTGCGCACGGTCCGGTCGGCGGGCACCGGCCCGGTGGAGGGCATCACCGAGCGCACCAGCGCGTCGGCCCGGCTCGACTCGGTCCAGGTGAAGGGGTGGGAGGCACGGCGCACGAGAACGCCCCGCAGGGGGCCGACCGGCACCAGCATGGCGGTGCCCGGATCCGCGTCCCCTCCCTCGTGCGCGCGCGTGAGGTTGGTCCAGTGCGCCCCGTCCGCCAGCAGCAGTTCGGCCAGGGCGTCGGGCAGCCGGTTGGGGTGGGACCGCAGTCGCTCGGCGAGCAGCAGCGCCCGTGTCACGTCGTCCCCGACCTCGCGCCTGTGGGCGGGGACGGCCGTGACCGCGCCGGTGGGGCTGAGTCCGGCGACCGCCTCCAGGGCGGCCCCGTGGTCGCCGGGCAGGTCCACGACGAACTCGTCGACCACACCGGAGACGTCGGTGTGCAGGGACAGGCCCACGATGTTGCCCCCGCGGCCCGCGAGGGCGCCCACGACGCGGGCGAGGCTGCCGGGACGGTCCTCGACCGCCGTCCTGATACGCCACAGGCTCACCGCGGTCCTCCTCGGGGGAGTGGGGGCGGTGCTCCCGCCGCCGCGGAACGACGCTGTACCGCGGCGGCGGACACGCACCGACGTGACTCCAGGTTCGCTGCCGCGGGTTTCGGGGAGGTTAGCCGCCTGTTGAGTTCGCGAGGACGTTGGATGACCCGCTCGTCACACCGCGGCCTCCGCCCCCAGGGGCGCCCCGGGACCGGTCCCCCGTCCTTGCAGACCGCCGCGACCCGCGGGGCCCCGGGCCGGTGGGCGGGGCGGAGGCGGCCGGGGAGCGCCGGCGGGGCCGGGTCGGCGCGGTCGAGCCGCTCCAGCGGGACCGGGCCCTCGGCGAAGGCGCCGGACCCGGCCACCAGCGGGTACGGATCGTCGACGGCCGAAGGAGCCCTCGTCGGCGGTGGCGGACAGGGCCGCCAGATGGCGCAGCTCGATGCCGCCCACACGTGCCGGCGCAGGGCCGAGGATCACCGAAGACGATCGAGGCCATCGCACACCGTCGCTTCTCACGACGAGGACGCGGGCGTAGCGTGGCTGACATGACTGCGCATCCGTCCCACGGCGAACGGCTCCTCGCGGTCAACGGCGTCGAGCTGTGTGTCGAGACCTTCGGAGACCACACGGACCCGGCGATCGTGCTGGTCGCCGGGGCCTCTGCCTCGATGCTGTGGTGGGACGCCGAACTGTGCGGGCGGATCGCCGCCCGCGGCCGGTTCGTGGTCCGCTTCGACCACCGCGACACCGGCCGCTCGACCTGCTACCCGCCGGGCCGGCCGGCGTACTCCTGCACCGACCTGGCCCGGGACGTGCTCGGCGTCCAGGACGCCCTGGGCATCGAACGCGCCCATGTGGTCTGTCAGTCGATGTTCGGCCAGAGCGGCCTCATCCTCGGCGTGGACCACCCCCACCGGGTCGCGTCGCTGACGTTCGTCTCGAGCTCGACCGGGGCCGACGACCTGCCACCGCCCTCCAGCGGCCTGGCCGTGCCCGCCCAACCGCGCTCCTCCGACACGGCCGCGGTCGTGGAGTACGTGGTCGCCGACGCGCGGGCCTGCGCCGGCGACTCGCCGTACTTCGACGAGGCCGCGGTCCGGACGCTGGTCGAACGCGACGTGGCGCGCGCCAGGAACTACGCGTCCACGCTGGTCAACCACTACGCCATCGACCTCGACGGACCGGCCCGCGGCGGCTTCGGCGACATCGCGGCGCCCACGCTCGTGGTCCACGGCGACCGGGACCCGCTCCTGCCGCCGGCGCACGGCGAGGCGCTGCGTGCGGCGATCCCCGGGGCCGAGCTGCTGGTCCTGCGGGGGGCCGGTCACGACCTGCCCGGACCGGTGTGGGACGACTTCGTGTCGGCCCTGGTCCGGCACACGGGAGGCGGCCGCCCGTGAACCGGTCGCGGACGGCGCCGCGGCTGCCGCTCTTCGACGGCCTCGCCGACCCGAGGCGGTGGCACGCCTGGCCGCCGGGGCGGAGGAGGCCGGGCGGGACCGCCTGGGGGCGGACAGGACAAGGCCGAAAGGGGCGACGGTCTGGTCGGCGGGCAGACGGGGGTCCGCCCCCGGCCTGGTACCGCGGCGGCGGACACGCACCGGCGTGACTCCGGGTCCGGTGCCGCGGGTTTCGGGGAGGCTGGCCGCCTGTCGGGTTCGCGAGGACGTCGGACGGCCCGCTCGTCACACCGCGGCCTCCGCCCTCAGGGGCGCCCCGAGACCAGTTCCCCGTCCTTCCAGACCGCCGCGACCTGCGGGACCCCGGGCCGGTAGGCGAGGTAGAGGTGGTTGGGGGCGTCCAGCAGGACCAGGTCGGCGCGCGCGCCGGGGGCCAGGTGGCCGACGTCGGTGCGGCGCAGCGCCCGCGCTCCCCCCGCGGTGGCCGCCCACACCGCCTCGTCCGGGGTCATGCCCATGTCGCGGACCGCGACCGCGACGCAGAAGGCCAGGCTGGAGGTGAAGCAGGAGCCAGGGTTGCAGTCGCTGGCCAGGGCGACCAGGGCCCCGGCGTCCAGGAGCGCGCGGGCGTCCGGGTAGGGCTGGCGGGTGGAGAAGTCCACCCCGGGCAGCAGGGTGGCCACCGTGGGCTCGGTGCGCGCGGCGGCCTGGGCCAGGGCGTCCACGTCCCCGGGCTCCAGGTGGGTGCAGTGGTCGACCGAGGCGGCGCCCAGTTCGACCGCCAGGCGCACGCCCGGCCCCGGGCCCAGCTGGTTGCCGTGCACGCGGGGCAGCAGGCCGCGCTCCGCCCCGGCGGTCAGGACGCGGCGGGAGGCGTCCTCGTCGAAGGCGCCGCGCTCGCAGAAGACGTCGATCCACCGGGCGTGCGGCGCGCAGGCCTCCAGCATGGGGCCCGTGACCAGGTCGACGTAGCCCTGGGGGTCGTCGGCGTACTCGGGGGCGACCACGTGCGCGCCCAGGAAGGTGACCTCGTCGGTGACGCGTGCGGCCACGGCCAGGCAGCGCTCCTCGTCGGCGACGGTGAGCCCGTAGCCGGACTTGACCTCCAGGGTGGTGGTGCCCTGGGCGCGGGCCTCGCGGGTCAGGCGCCGGGCGCCCGCCAGCAGGTCGGCGTCGGAGGCCTCGCGCGTGGCGGCCACGGTGGTGCGGATCCCGCCCGCCGAGTAGGGCTGACCGCTCATCCGCGCGGCGAACTCGCGGCTGCGGTCGCCCGCGAAGACGATGTGGGAGTGGCTGTCGACGAACCCGGGCAGGACGCAGCGCCCGGCGGCGTCGATCCGCGCGTCGGCGGCGGGCGCCTGGGACCGCGGCCCCGACCAGGCCACCCGGCCGTCCTCGACGACCAGGGCGGCGTCGAGGACCTCCCCCACGGCTCCCCTGCCGCGGGAGGGGTCGTTGGTGATCAGGGTGGCGATGTCGTCGATGACGATGCTCCGGGGCACGTCGCTCACGTGAGGACCTCCTTGATGGCCGTGTCGAGTTCGCGCGCGGTGTCGGGTATCAGGGTGTGGACCCCGTCACGGACGGTCCAGCGCCCGTCGGCCATCACGTGCCGCACGTCGGCGGCGGTGGCGGCGAAGACGACGGCGTCGGCGGCCCGGGCGGGGTCGGCCCCGGCCAGGCGCGTCCCGTCCAGGGGGACGTTGACCAGGTCGGCCCGTGCTCCGGGGGCCAGGACGCCGGCGTCGGGCGCCTCGCGCGGAGGTTCGTGTGGTCCTCCTCCGGGAAGCCCGGGGGCGCCGGCGCCCGGGGCGGCGCCCCCGGGGTCGCGGGTCCAGCCCAGGCTGGCGTGCCCGTGCGCGGTGGCGGCGCGCAGCAGCTCCCCGGCTCCCAGGGTGCCGCGCCGGTGGGTGCGCAGGCGCTCGTGGAGTTCGACCGCCCTGGCCTCCTCGAACATGTCGGTCAGGGCGTGCTGGTCGGTGCCCAGGCTGAGCGGGGCGGGCAGCAGGTCGCCGGTGCGCGGCAGACCGTCGGCCAGGTCGCGCTCGGTCGTGGGGCACAGGCACACGGTCGCGCCGCACGAGCGCACGGCCGCGACGTCGGCGTCGCTCAGGTGGGTGGCGTGCACCAGGCTCGTGCGCGCGGTGAGCGCGCCCGCGTCGGCGAGCACGGCCGTGGGGGTGCGGCCGTACGCGGCCAGGCAGGCGGCGTTCTCGGCGGGCTGCTCGGAGACGTGGACGTGCAGCACGCGGTCGCGCCCGGCGGCGAACGCCGCGACCTCGGGCAGCTGCGCGGCGGGAACGGCGCGCACCGAGTGGGCGGCCGCGCCCGTGCGCACGTGGCCGCCGTCGGGGGCGAAGGCGGCGGCGCGCTCGGCCCAGGAGGCCGCGTCCCCGTCACCGAACCGCAGCTGGGGCCCGGTGAGCGGTCGGTGGACGCCGCGGGGGTCCAGCCCGCCGGACAGGTAGCACACGTCCAGCAGGGTGATCCGGATCCCCGCGTCGGCCGCCGCGGCCGCCAGGGCGTGGCCCATGGCGTTGGGGTCGTCGTAGCGGGCGCCGCCGGGGGCGTGGTGCAGGTAGTGGAACTCGCCCACGCAGGTGACCCCGGCCAGGGCCATCTCGGCGTAGACCGCCCTGGCGAGGCGGTGGTAGGTGTCGGGGTCCAGGCGCCCGGCCACCCGGTACATCGTCTCGCGCCAGGTCCAGAAGGATCCGCCCCCGGTGTGGGTGCGGCCCCGCAGCGCGCGGTGGAAGGCGTGCGAGTGGGTGTTGGCGAGCCCGGGCAGGGTGAGCCCGGGCAGGCCCTCGGCGTCCTCGGGGCACCGTGTGCCCGCCGTCACCGACGTGATCCGGCCGTCGGCCACCTCCACGAGCACGCCGTGCTCGGGGGCGCCGTCCCCGGTGCCGGTCCAGGCCCACTCGCACCACAGGCGGCGCGCGCCCGGCGCCGCCGTGCTCGTGCCGGGCACCGCCCCGCCGTTCGAGCCGGGTGCGGGGGTCACCGGTCCCCCTCCCGGGCGGGGCGGGCGAGCAGGTCCTGGAGCACGTCGGCCAGGGCGAGCACCCCGGCGTGGCAGTCCTCGGGGCGGGCCCACTCCTCGGGGGAGTGCGACACCCCGGTCGGGTTGCGCACGTACAGCATCGCGGTGGGCACGTGCGCGGCGAGCACCCCGGCGTCGTGGCCGGCCCCGGTCGGCAGCACCGGCACCCGGGGGTCGGGGGCGCGGTCGGCGACCACGGCGGCCAGGCGGTCGCGCAGGCCGTGCGTGAACGACACGAGCGGGGTCAGGGACTCGTTGGCCGTCGCGCAGTCCACGCCGTGCTCGCGCGAGGCCCTCTCCGCGGCCTCGCGCACCCCGGCCACGACCGCGCCGAGCGCGGCCTCGTCGGCGGCGCGGGCGTCCAGCCAGGCACTGACCAGGGACGGGATCGCGTTCGTGCCGTTCGGGCTGATCAGGGCTTTGGCCACGGTGGCGCGGGCGCCGTGCTCCTCGGCCAGCGCGCGGGCCGCCAGGATCGTGTGCGCGAACGGCAGCATGGGGTCGCTGCGGTCGTCCAGCCGGGTGGTCCCCGCGTGGTCGGCTCGGCCGGTGAAGTCCATCCGCCAGCGCCCGTGCGGCCAGATCGCTCCGGCCACGCCCACCGGGTGGGCGGTCTCCTCCAGGGCGCGCCCCTGTTCCACGTGCAGCTCCACGAACGCGTCCAGGTCCGCCAGCGCTCCGGGGTCGGCGCCGATCGCGTCGGGGTCGTGTCCGGCGGCCTCCATGGCCCGGGCCCAGGTGGTCCCGGAGGCGTCGGTGAGGCCGCGCGCCCGCTCGGGGGAGATCTCCCCCGCCGTCAGGCGGCTGCCCAGGCAGGGGACGCCGAACCTGCCGCCCTCCTCCTCGGCGAACACCGTGACGGCGAGCGGCCGTGCGGGGGCCAGCCCGCGCCGCCGCAGCTCGTCCACGGCGGCCAGGGCGCTGGCCACCCCGAGGGGGCCGTCGAAGGCCCCGCCGTCGGGGACCGAGTCCAGGTGGGAGCCGGTGGCCACCGCTCCCGGACCGGGGGTCCCCCACCAGGCCCACAGGTTGCCGTTGCGGTCGGCGCGCACGTCCAGGCCCCGCGCGGCGGCGGCCTCGGTGAACCAGGCCCGGGCGTCGGCGTCGGCGCCGTTCCAGGCGTGGCGGCGGTAGCCGCCGCTGCCCGGATCGCGGCCGACGGGCGCCAGGTCGGCCCACAGGCGGTCGAAGGCCCCGGGGTCGGGGGCGGTGTACTGGTCGCTCACAGGGTGCTTCCCCACGTCGGAACGGATGGTCGTACGCGTGCCGGGGCGCCCGCGGCGGGCGCCCCGGCGCGGCTCACCCGCCCTCGCGCATCGGGACGCGGATGCCGTGCTCGCGCGCGACGCGCTCGGCCTCGTCGTACCCGGCGTCCACGTGGCGGATGACGCCCATGGCGGGGTCGTTGGTGAGCACCCGCTCCAGCTTGGCGGCGGCCAGGTCGGTGCCGTCGGCGACGCTGACCTGCCCGGCGTGCAGCGAGCGGCCCATGCCCACTCCCCCGCCGTGGTGGATGGACACCCAGGAGGCGCCGGAGGAGGTGTTGACCAGGGCGTTGAGCAGCGGCCAGTCGGCGATGGCGTCGGAGCCGTCCCTCATCCCCTCGGTCTCGCGGTAGGGGGAGGCCACCGACCCGGTGTCCAGGTGGTCGCGGCCGATGGCCAGCGGCGCGGAGACCTCCCCGGAGGCCACCAGCTCGTTGAACCGCGCCCCGGCGGCGGCGCGCTCGCCCTGGCCGAGCCAGCAGATGCGGGCGGGCAGCCCCTGGAAGGCGACCCGCTCCCCCGCCATGCGGATCCACCGGGCCAGGTGGTCGTTGTCGGGGAACAGGTCCAGGACCGCCCGGTCCGTGCGGGCGATGTCGGCGGGGTCGCCGGACAGCGCCGCCCACCGGAAGGGCCCTCTGCCCTCGCAGAACAGGGGCCGGATGTAGGCGGGGACGAACCCGGGGAAGTCGAAGGCGCGGGCGAAGCCGCCGCTGCGGGCCTCGTCGCGGATGGAGTTGCCGTAGTCGAAGACCTCGGCGCCCGCGTCCTGGAAGCCCACCATGGCCTCCACGTGCGCGGCCATGGACTCCCGGGCCCGGGTGGTGAACTCCTCGGGCCCGGCGGCGGCCAGGTCACGCCAGTCCTCGAAGGCCACCCCGGCGGGCAGGTAGGCGAGGGGGTCGTGGGCGGAGGTCTGGTCGGTGACCACGTCGATCGGGGCGCCGCGCGAGAGCAGCTCGGGCAGGACCTCGGCGGCGTTGCCGAGCACCCCGACCGACAGCGGGCGGCGCTCGTCGCGCGCCCGCACGGCCAGTTCCAGGGCGTGGTCGAGGCTGTCGGCGCGCACGTCCAGGTAGCGGTGCTCGATGCGGCGCTCGATACGGCTGGGGTCGCACTCGACCACGATCGCGACGCCGTCGTTCATGGTCACGGCCAGCGGCTGGGCGCCGCCCATGCCGCCGAGCCCGGCGGTGAGGGTGATGGTCCCGGCCAGGGTCCCGCCGAAGCGCTTGGCGGCCACGGCGGCGAAGGTCTCGTAGGTGCCCTGGAGGATGCCCTGGGTGCCGATGTAGATCCACGAACCGGCGGTCATCTGCCCGTACATGGTCAGGCCCTGGGCCTCCAGGCGGCGGAACTCGGGCCAGTTCGCCCAGTCCCCCACCAGGTTGCTGTTGGCGATGAGCACGCGGGGCGCCCACTCGTGGGTGCGCATGACGCCGACCGGGCGTCCCGACTGCACGAGCAGGGTCTCGTCGCCCTCCAGGCCGCGCAGGGCGGCGGTGATGCGGTCGAAGCTGCGCCAGTCGCGCGCGGCCTTGCCCGTGCCGCCGTAGACCACCAGGTCCTCGGGGCGCTCGGCGACCTCGGGGTCGAGGTTGTTGTGGAACATGCGCAGGGCGGCCTCCTGCTGCCACCCCTTCGCGGACAGGGTGGTGCCGCGCGCGGCGCGGACGGTACGTGGACTGCTCACGCGGTCTCCTCGGGGTAGCGGGTCCCCACTCAGACGAGGGGGGTGACGGACTCGGCGGCCCCGACCACGGAGCCGTCGGTGATCAGGTCGGCGACGGCGGCGATCTCGGGTGCCAGGTGGCGGTCGGGGCCGGGCCCGGAGACCCGCTCCCGGACGGCGCGCAGCACGGCGCCGGTGGCGGGTCCGGGCTCCAGCGGCGAGCGCAGGTCCAGGGCGCGGGCGGCGGTGAGCAGTTCCACCGCCAGCACGCTGGTCAGCCCGTCCACGGCGCGGCGCAGCTTGCGCGCGGCGGCCCAGCCCATGGAGACGTGGTCCTCCTGCATGGCCGAGCTGGGGATGGAGTCGACGCTGGCGGGCACGGCCAGGCGCTTGAGCTCGGAGACGATGGCGGCCTGCGTGTACTGGGCGATCATGTGCCCGGAGTCCACGCCGGGGTCGTCGGCCAGGAAGGCGGGCAGGCCGTGGGAGCGGGACACGTCGAGCATGCGGTCCGTGCGCCGCTCGGCGATGGAGGCGGTGTCGGCGACGGCGATGGCCAGGAAGTCGAGCACGTAGGCCACGGGCGCGCCGTGGAAGTTGCCGTTGGACTCCACCCGGCCGTCGTCCAGGACCACGGGGTTGTCGATGACGCTGTCGAGCTCGCGCCCGGCCACGAGCAGCGCGTGGGCGAGGGTGTCGCGGGCGGCTCCGGCCACCTGCGGGGCGCAGCGCAGCGAGTAGGCGTCCTGGACCCGGTTGCAGTCGGGGCCGCGGTGGGAGGCGACGATCGGCGAGGAGGCCAGCAGGGCGCGCAGGTTGGCCGCGGAGGCGGCCTGGCCGGGGTGGGGGCGCAGGCGCTGGAGCTCCTCGGCGAAGACCCGGTCGGTGCCCAGCAGCGCCTCGACGCTCATGGCGGCGGTGATGTCGGCGACCTTGAGCAGGCGCTCCAGGTCCAGGCAGGCCAGCACGAGCATGCCGAGCATGCCGTCGGTGCCGTTGATCAGCGCCAGGCCCTCCTTGGCGCCCAGCTCCACCGGTCGGATACCGGCCTCGTGCAGGGCGGTGTAGGCGGGCACGTCCCGCCCGGCGGCGTCGCGGACCCGGCCCTCGCCCATCAGGGCCAGCGCCACGTGCGACAGCGGCGCCAGGTCCCCCGAGCAGCCCAGGCTGCCGTACTCGTGCACGACCGGGGTGATGCGGGCGTTGAGCAGCGCGGCGAGGGTCTCGGCGGTGGCGGCCTCCACACCGGTGTTGCCCGAGGCCAGCGTGCGCAGGCGCAGCAGCATCAGGGCGCGGACGACCTCGTCCTCCACCTCGGGCCCGGTGCCGGCGGCGTGCGAGCGGATGAGCGAGCGCTGGAGGCGGGCCCTCAGGTCGGGGGCGATGTGGCGGGTGGCGAGCGCGCCGAAGCCGGTGCTGACCCCGTAGGCGGGGACCTCACCGCGCGCGAGCGACTCGACCCGTTCGCGGCCGTGGTGGAGGGCCTTGCGGGCCTGCTCGGACAGGGTGACGCGGGCGCCGTGGCGGGCCACGTCGAGGACCTGGGCCGGGGTGAGCGGCGCGTCGCCGACGACGACGGAGGGAACTGCTGTGGACATGTCTCCCATTTGACCCCCCGCGTGGCCCCTGGTGAAGGGCTGACACGAGGGTTCCGTCTGGGATCTCAGACAGCAGGGGCACCTGCCCGCCGGACCCCGGCCCGGCCACCGGATGACCCGCACCCCGCACCGCGGCCCCGGCGTGGAGACCGGACGGGCCTCCCCCGTCACGGGGGCGCGGTCCAACGCCTCCGCCACGGCGACGTGGGCCGCGTCATACGCGGTGGGGGCGGGAACGCGGCTCCCAGGTCCTGTCCCGCCACACCTCCGACGGGCTCCACCTGCGCGACGGCCTGCGAGCCGTGGAGCCTGCGTGCTGCTCCGGCGTCGCCGGCCGACGCCTTCTCCCCGGGCACGGGTCCCCGCCTCCCAGGCTCCGGCCGGGAGGCGCGCCGGATTTTTCCGGACAGCATGTGGTGCGGGACAATCGGAGCATGAGCCTCGTTCCGGCGGCCACCCGCGCGCTGCGGCTGCTGCGCTTCCTGGCGACCCGCCCCGGCCCGGTGTCGGCCTCGGCGATCGCCGCCGAGCTCGGCGTCCCCCGCTCCAGCGTGTACCAGCTGCTGGAGGCCATGGCGCGGGAGGGCTTCGTGACCCACCTGCCCGAGGAGCGCCGCTGGGGTCTGGGCGTGGCCGCCTTCGAGATCGGTTCGGCCTACCTGCGCCACGACGGCGTCGAGCGCCTGGCCCGCCCGCTGCTGCACCAGCTCACCGAGGCCACCGGCGCCACCGCCCACCTGGGCGTGCTGCACGGGGCCGACACCCTGTACCTGCTCAAGGAGCAGCCGCCGCACGCCCCGTCCCTGATCACCGGGGTGGGGGTGCGCCTGCCCGCGCACCTGACCGCGTCGGGGCGGGCCATGCTGGCCCGGCTGCCGCGCGCCCAGGTACGCGCCCTGTACCCGGACGCGGCGGCCTTCACCACCCGCACCGGACGGGGCCCGGCCTCGCCCGGGGAGCTGCGCCGTGTGCTGGCCGAGGAACAGCGCCAGGGCTGGTCGATCGAGGAGGGCCAGGTCACCGAGGGCTTCGTGTCGGTGGCGGCGGCCGCCTGCGACCACAACGGCCGCCCCGCCGCGGCGATCAGCCTGACGGTGCCCAGCGCGCGGCCGGTCACCCCGCAGGCGCTGGCCGGGCGGGTGCGCGACGCCGCGGCCGACCTGACCCGGCGCCTGGACGGCCGCTCCTCACCGTAGCGGCGGGGTCCGCTCCACGACGGAGGGCAGCGGGGCCGTGCGCTCCACCATCCGCAGGATCTTCTCCTTGAGGTCGGCGGGCACCTGCACGTAGAACTGCGTGGGCGCGTCCACCGCCTCCAGGTCCAGGCTCTCGGCCGTCTCGGCCCAGCTGGGCAGCTCGGCGTCGGTGCGGTGGGTGTCCAGCACGAACTCGATGAAGTAGGTGAGCCTGCGCCCACCGGTGTGCACCTCGCGGATGCGCCGGATCTCCGGCCAGGCGATGAACGTCCCCTCGCCGGGGAACCACCACTTGCGCTCCTGCAGGACCGTGACGCCGTCGCTGTCGGCGCTGATGCCCTGCCGGGTGATGCGCTGGGGCAGCCCGCGCAGCACGAACACGTTGCTCCCCGGGCCGACGAAGAGCATGACCAGGCCGGCGAGGGCCCACAGGGACACCGAGCCGACCGTGCTCTCCTCGCGCAGCACGTGCCAGAGCATCGACCCCAGGACCAGCAGGAACCCCGCCGTGAGGGTGGCGGAGAAGTAGGCCACGGCCATCCACATCCGCGTGTTGGGGCCGCGCAGGCTGACGTACCTGCGCAGGTGGGAGACGCTCGCGGTCGTTCGGGACAGGTCCGAGGGAACACCACGGGGGGCGGCGGGGGCGTCCGCTGGTTCGGGGGAGGCCATACCCACCATTCTCCCCACTCCGGCGGGTGCTCCGTGCGCCGGGCCCTTCCGGGAGGTCCGGTGGCCGCGGTCGGCCAAAGCACGGGCGGGTGCGGACGGGGGGCGCTAGAGTCCGGTCCATGAGGCCGAACACGAACGAGTACGACACCGAACTGCGGCTGAACGGCGAGGTGATCGTCCTGGACGGGATGTCCTACCGGGGGCGCACCGTGCTTCCGGAGGGGTCGGACAGGTTCGCCTGCCTGGAGCGCTGGGCCAAGGGGGTGGCCGAGACGCTGGGGGAGCCGGTGACCTGGCGCGCCACGGAGAACGGGCGGCTGGCCGGGCGCGGAACGGTACAGCCGGGGCCCGGGGCTCAGAACCGCCGGGCGCTCTGAGCGCCGCACTTGGCGCACTGGAACTTGCGGTCGTCACCGAGGATCCAGTCGTGGTCCCCGCCGGTGGGGCACGTAGACATCGACACCATCTCCTCACAGGGGCTGTCGGGTGCGTGCCGATCACTCTATTTCCCACGAACCACACCAGTCCCGAGAATGAGAAAGTTTGCTCCCGCGTTCACGTACGGCGGGGGCGTCGGCTCCGCCCGGAGGTCCCGGACACACGCGTGGGGCCCGTCGCGGTCGCGACGGGCCCCACGGGAAGCCTGCGGGGGAGACGGGCTAGTTCTGCCTGGCCCTCATGTGGGCCTCGACGGCGGCGCGGTCGGCGCGCAGCTTGGCCAGGGCCTCGTCGAGGATGAGCTTGCCCTCCTCCTCGCTGCGGCGCTCCTTCACGTACGCCAGGTGGGTCTTGTACGGCTCGGTGCGCGGCGGCGACGGGGGGTTCGCCTTGTCCTTGCCCGCGGGGAAGCCGCAGCGCGGGCAGTCCCACTCGTCGGGGACCAGAGCCTCGCTCGCGAAGCTGGGCACGACCTCGTGCAGGTTCGCGCAGTAGAACGGAACCCGGACGCGCGGGGCGGCCTCGCCCCGCTCGGCCTCACCCATGGGACCGGCTCCGACACGGCTGCCACGAATGGCACTGCCACTACCCACGAAAAACTCCTTCGGCGAACTCGCTCACCGGTTCTCGGGCGAGCTTGACGGTGGACGGGGTACGGCCCGCGGGTCGCGGGCTACATGCCCCGGTTGATCAGCAGGCCGAGGACGACGACGGCGAGGATCCACACGACCCCGATCACGACGGTCATCCGGTCGAGGTTGCGCTCGACCACCGACGATCCGCCGAGCGAGGACGTGACGCCGCCGCCGAACATGTCGGAGAGACCGCCGCCCTTGCCCTTGTGCATGAGCACCAGGAGAACCAGCAGCACGCTGAGAAGCATCACGAGGATGGACAGACCGAGGATCACACGCTCACCCGTAGCTCGACCCCGAAGCGGGGGGATGGACACCCGACCCCTGTTTCCCGTGCGCACCAGCGGTGACACCGGGTCGGTGCGGACACCTGGAAAGGAGGAGGCCGGGGGCAATTTCGGATTTTACCGTGCCCTTGGCGGCACGGGCGGGGAAACCGCGAGGCACGGAGAACCCCACAGCGAAGTCTAGCCCGCCCCGGCGACCTGTCGGGCACCCCGCCCGTCACCATCGGGCATCGAAGCGTGACGGGCGGGGTCCGCGCGGCGGCTACTGCTCGCCGAAACGGATGATCTTCACGAACTCGTCGGCCTTGAGGCAGGCACCGCCGACCAGGGCGCCGTCGACGTCGTCCTTGGCCATGATGCCGGGGGCGTTGTCGCCCTTGACCGAACCGCCGTAGAGGACGCGCACCGCGCCCGCGACCTCGGGCGAGTACAGCTCGGCCAGGCGCTTGCGGACCGCCGAGCACACCTCCTGGGCGTCCTCGGGGGTGGCGACCTCGCCTGTGCCGATGGCCCACACGGGCTCGTAGGCGACGACGATCCGCTCGGCCTGCTCCGCCGGGACCTCCTTGAGGGCGCCGTCCAGCTGGGCCAGGACGTGCTCGACCTGCTGGCCCGCCTTCCGGACCTCCAGGCCCTCGCCCACGCACAGGATCGGGACGATGCCGTTGGCGAACGCCGCCTTGACCTTGGCGTTGACCAGGGCGTCGTCCTCCCGGTGGTACTCGCGGCGCTCGGAGTGGCCCACCAGCACGTAGGAGCAGTCCAGCTTGGCCAGCATGGAGCCGGAGACCTCGCCGGTGTAGGCGCCCTTCTCGTGCGCGGAGATGTCCTGGGCGCCGTAGACGATCTTGAGCTTGTCGCCGTCGACCAGCGTCTGGACGCTGCGCAGGTCGGTGAAGGGCGGCAGGACGACGACCTCGGCGTTGTCGTAGTCCTTGTCCTTGAGCGCGAACGCCAGTTTCTGGACGAGCGCGATGGCCTCCAGGTGGTTGTTGTTCATCTTCCAGTTGCCCGCGATGAGCGGCAGGCGCTGGGACATGTCGGCACTTCCTTACGGTGAGCTGATGACGGGTTCGGGCCCCGCCGGGGCCTCGGAGGCGGCGGGGGCGGGACTGCGGGGCACGGGCCCCCGCGCCGGGGCACCGGAGGTCCCCGGTGTCCCGGGCGCCCGAACAGGGGGTACTACGGCGAGGCGGAGCCCGGGGCGGGCACCGCTCACTTCAGGGCGTCGATACCGGGCAGGTCCTTGCCCTCCAGGTACTCCAGGCTGGCACCGCCGCCGGTGGAGATGTGGCCGAAGGCCGCCTCGTCGAAGCCCAGCGCGCGCACGGCCGCGGCGGAGTCGCCGCCGCCGACCACGGTGAAGGCGCCGGAGTCGATCAGGGCCTGGGCCAGCGCGCGGGTGCCCCCGGCGTAGGGCGCCATCTCGAACACGCCCATCGGGCCGTTCCAGAACACGGTCCGGGCGTCGGCCAGCTTCCGGGCGAAGAGCTCCTGGCTGCGGGGGCCGATGTCCAGGCCCATCCGGTCGGCCGGGATGGCCTCGACGTCGGCCACGTCGTGCGCGGCGTCGGCGGCGAACTTCTCGGCGGCCACGACGTCCACCGGCAGGACGATCTCCACGCCCTCGCGCTCGGCGCGCTCCAGGTAGCCCTTGACGGTGTCGATCTGGTCGGCCTCCAGCAGGCTGGAGCCGACCTCGTGGCCCTGGGCCTTGAGGAAGGTGAAGACCATGCCGCCGCCGATGAGCAGGCGGTCGGCGGTGCCCAGAAGGTTGTCGATGACGCCGAGCTTGTCGGAGACCTTGGAGCCGCCCAGGACCACGGCGTAGGGGCGCTGGGGGTCGCCGGTGAGCCTGCGGAGCACCTCGACCTCGTTCAGCACCAGGCCGCCGACGGCGTGCGGCAGCCTGCCGGGCAGGTCGTAGACGCTGGCGTGCCTGCGGTGGACGGCGCCGAAGGCGTCGCCCACGTACAGGTCGGCGAGCTGGGCGAAGCGGTCGGCGAGCTCCCCGCGCTCGGCCTCGTCCTTGCTGGTCTCCCCGGGCTCGAAGCGCACGTTCTCCAGCAGGGCGACCTGGCCGTCCTCCAGTGCGGCGGAGGTGGCGCGGGCCGACTCCCCGGCGGTGTCGGAGGCGAAGGCCACCTCCGTGCCGAGCAGCTCGCCCAGGCGCGCGGCCACGGGGCGCAGCGAGTAGCGGGGGTCCGGGGCGCCCTTGGGGCGGCCCAGGTGGGCCGCGACGATGACGCGGGCACCGCGCTCGCGGAGCGCGGAGATGGTGGGTACGGCCGCGCGGATGCGCCCGTCGTCGGTGATCCGGTCGCCGTCCAGGGGCACGTTCAAGTCGGCCCGGACGAACACGCGCCTGCCGGAGACGTCGAGGTCGTCGATCGTCCGCATGCTGGGTCTCCTCTTGGAATGTGGGATGTGGCGGTCCCGGGCGGTGGAGCCGGGAGGGGCGCGTACGACGGCACCCCTCCGCGCGCACTGCGGGCGAAGGGGTGCCGTCTCACGCGCCGGTGGCCATGAGGGCCGTGAACGCTACAGGCTGGAGCCGACCAGCTTGGCCAGGTCGACCAGGCGGTTGGAGTAGCCCCACTCGTTGTCGTACCAGCCGACGATCTTGACCTGGTTGCCGAAGGCCATGGTCAGCTTGGAGTCGAAGGTGCACGAGGGCGAGGTGCCGACGATGTCGGAGGAGACGATCTCGTCCTCGGTGTAGAGGAGCACGTCCTTGAGCGGACCCTCGGCGGCGGCCTTGAACGCGGCGTTGACCTCGTCCTTGGTGACCTCGCGCTCCAGGGTGACGACCAGGTCGGTCACGGAGCCGTCCGGCACGGGGACGCGCATGGCCATGCCGTCCAGCTTGCCCTGCAGCTCCGGGATGACCAGCGCGGTGGCCTTGGCGGCACCGGTGGTGGTCGGGATGATGTTCTGCGCGGCCGCGCGGGCGCGACGCAGGTCCTTGTGCGGGAAGTCCAGGATGACCTGGTCGTTGGTGTAGGCGTGGACCGTGGTCATCAGGCCCTGCTTGACGCCGAAGCTGTCCAGGAGGACCTTCGCCATCGGCGCGACGCAGTTGGTGGTGCAGGAGGCGTTGGAGATGACGTGGTGGTTGGCCGCGTCGTACTTGTCGTCGTTGACGCCCATGACGACGGTGAGGTCCTCGCCCTTGGCCGGGGCGGAGATGATGACCTTCTTGGCGCCGGCCTCGATGTGCTTCTTGGCGTCCTCGGCCTTGGTGAAGTGGCCGGTGGACTCGATGACGACGTCCACGTTCAGGTCCGACCAGGGCAGCTGGGCCGGGTCGCGCTGCGCCAGGACCTTGATGCTCTTGTCGCCCACGCGGATGAAGCCGTCGCCGACCTCGACGTCGCCCTCCAGGGTCCCGAGCACGGTGTCGTACTTGAGCAGGTGCGCGAGCGTCTTGGTGTCGGTGAGGTCGTTGACCGCGACGATTTCGATGTCGCTGCCACCAGCGGCGACCGCGCGCCAGAAATTGCGGCCGATCCTGCCGAAACCGTTGACGCCTACACGGATGGTCACGGAACCAATCTCCTCATATATCGCACATCATTTCCACCCGGGCATTACCCCTGGCCCGAACGCCGTACTCCGGGGTCAACCGGCCGGCCGCCATGAGCAGGGTCAACGCACACCGGGTGTTCACCACGAGCCTAGCGGAGCACCGGCGGGGAGCCGTTGCCGGGCCACGGCCGGGCCTACGGCCCCTTGTGGATTCGCGACCATCCTGGCACTGCGGGCCGGAGAGGTCTATACCATTTTCCGAAGTTATCCCTGAGTTTGTGCAGTTAACAAAGCCGAACATCGGTGTTACGGCGGTGTCCGCCGAGGGGTCGCGGGAACGCGCCGGGTCAGGGGACCAGCATGTCCGGGGTCAGGTTGGCCTCGGTGCCCTCGATGCCCAGGTCGCTCGCGCGCTTGTCGGCCATGGCCAGCAGCCTGCGGATACGCCCGGCGATGGCGTCCTTGGTCAGCGGCGGGACGGACAGCTGGCCCAGCTCCTCCAGCGAGGCCTGCTTGTGCGCCAGGCGCAGCTGGCCCGCGGCCACCAGGTGCTTGGGCGCGTCCTCGCCCAGGATCTCCAGGGCCCGCTCCACGCGTGCGCCCGCGGCCACCGCCGCACGCGCGCTGCGCCGCAGGTTCGCGTCGTCGAAGTTGGCCAGCCGGTTGGCGGTCGCGCGCACCTCCCGGCGCATCCGCCGCTCCTCCCACGCCAGCACGCTCTGGTGCGCGCCCAGCAGGGTCAGCAGCGCGCCGATGGAGTCGCCGTCGCGGACCACCACCCGGTCCACGCCGCGCACCTCGCGCGCCTTGGCGTGCACCTTCAGCCGGCGGGCGGCGCCCACCAGCGCCAGAGCGGCCTCCGGCCCGGGGCAGGTCACCTCCAGCGACATCGACCTGCCCGGCTCGGTCAGGGAGCCGTGCGCGATGAACGCGCCCCGCCAGGCCGACTCGGCGTCGCAGGCGCCGCCGGCCACCACGTGCCGGGGCAGGCCGCGCACCGGACGGCCGTTGTTGTCCACCAGCCCCGTCTGCCGGGCCAGGGACTCGCCGTCCTTGATCACCCGGACGACGTACCGGTTGCCCTTGCGCAGACCGCTCGGGGACAGCACGACCACCTCGGACTCGTGGCCGAAGACCTCGGAGATGTCCTTGCGCAGGCGTCGCGCGGCCGCCCCCGTGTCGAGCTCGGCCTCGATCACGATGCGCCCGCCCACCAGGTGCAGGCCTCCAGTGAAGCGCAGGATGGTGGACACCTCCGCCTTGCGGCAGCATGGCTTGAGAATGGTCAGCCGGCTCAACTCATCCTTCACCACGCCGGTCATCGCCATCGCTGAGGTCCTCCCCGTCACACAACCCGACCCGGTACCACGCACTCGGTACCGGGGATGCGCCGCCGCGGCCCTGCCACGAGCGCCTTACTCCGTGGCAGACTACGTGACGGGGCGCTGGCTGCCGACCCCCGCACGGCGTGTTGCCCATCCGCCGACCAGCCGCGCGGCGCGTCCTGGGGGCCTTCGTGCCGGTGTGCGGCCAATTGCTCCCGACCTGGGAGGACAGCGCCCCGAGCGGGTGGTCGCGCGGGAGGGCGGCGTGGCCGTGCCCGGCGCCCCGGGCTCCGCACGGCGGGGTGACCGGCCCCTCACCCGCGGCCCGCGGGCGCCCGTCCCGCGCCGCCCGGCGGACCCGCCGCCGACCCCCTCAGCCAGCCAGGACCCTCTCGAAGGCCGCCGCCAGCCGGTCGGGGTCGTGGCGCGGGGTGCCGTCGTCGCGGGACAGGTCCGCCAGCTCCAGGCGCCCGCCCAGCTCGCCGACCACCCGCACCAGGGGCTCGGCCTCCTCCACCGTCCCCCGGTCGGCGAGCACCACGTCCACTCCCAGCTTGGGCGCGTGCTCGCGCAGCACCTCCAGGTAGGTCTCGGGGCGGAAGCCGTCGGTCTCGCCCCGCTGCGGGGACAGGTTCAGCGCCACCATGCGCTTGGCCCGGGTGGTGACCAGGGCGTGCGCCAGGTCCGGGACCAGCAGGTGGGGCAGCACGCTGGTGAACCACGACCCGGGTCCGAACACCACCCAGTCGGCCTCGCGCACCGCCTTGACCGCCTGCGGACTGGCGGGCGGGGCCTCGGGGATCAGCGAGATGGAGCGCACCCTGCCGCTGGTGCTGGCGCACGCCACCTGGCCGCGCACCGTGGTCAGCTCCTCGGGCCGCTCCGGGTCGATCCCCGAGACCTCGGCGGCGATGTCCAGCGGCACCGACGACATCGGCAGCACCCTGCCGTGCGCGCCCAGCAGCTGGCCCACCCAGTCCAGGCCCGCCACGGAGTCGCCGAGCAGCTCCCACAGGGCCACGATCAGCAGGTTGCCGACCGCGTGGCCGTGCAGCTCGCCCTCGGAGCGGAAGCGGTGCTGGATCACCTGGCTCCAGGTGTGCCCCCACTCGTCGTCGCCGCACAGGGCGGCCAGCGCCATGCGCAGGTCGCCGGGCGGCAGGACGCCCAGCTCCCGGCGGAGACGGCCGCTGGAGCCCCCGTCGTCGGCGACGGTGACGACCGCCGTCACGTCGGTGGTCACCCTGCGCAGGGCCGACAGGGAGGCGTGCAGGCCGTGCCCGCCCCCCAGCGCGACCACCCGGGGCGGACGCCGCCCGTCACCGTCGGGTGTTGTGCTCTTCGCCATGGCTGTGGTCTGCCCCTCGTCCCATGTCCACCGGACGAATCGGACCGTACCACCGAGAACGGTGCACCGTGGGCAGGGCGCGTGGCGGGCGCCCGCGGGTCACTCCCGTCCGACGTCCCGGTGGACCACGTGCACGTCCACGCCCTGGCCGCGCAACCGGTCGGCGAACTGCTCGGCCATGGCCACGCTGCGGTGCTTGCCCCCCGTACAGCCCACCGCCAGCGTCATGTAGTGCTTGCCCTCGCGCTGGTACCCGGCGATGGTCAGCTTGAGGACGTCGGAGTAGGCCTCCAGCATCTCCTTGGCCCCGTCCTGGGCCAGGACGTAGTCGCGCACCGCGTCGTCGCGGCCGTTCATCGGCCGCAGCTCGGGCACCCAGTGGGGGTTGGGCAGGAAACGGCAGTCCAGCACCAGGTCGGCGTCCACGGGCAGGCCGTGCTTGAACCCGAAGGAGACCACGTTGGCGCGGGGACGCGCCTCGTCGCTCTCCCCGAAGAAGCCGATCACCCGGGCCTTGAGCTGGTGCACGTTGAGCTGGGAGGTGTCGATGACCAGGTCGGCCTCGCCGCGCACCGCGCGCAGGGTCTCGCGTTCGCGGTCGATGCCGTCGGTCAGGCGGCCGTCGCCCTGGAGGGGGTGGGGCCTGCGCACGCCCTCGAACCGGCGCACCAGGGCGTCGTCGCCGGCCTCCAGGTAGAGCACGCGCGCGGTGATGTCGCGCTTGCGCAGCTCCTCCACGGTGGACAGCAGGTCCTCGGTGAAGGCCAGCGAGCGCACGTCGACGACCACGGCGACCCGCGGCACCGCCCCGTGCGTGCGTCCGGCCAGCTCGATCATCGTCGGCAGCAGGCCGGGCGGCAGGTTGTCCACCACGAACCAGTCCAGGTCCTCCAGGGCCCTGGCCGCCGTGCTGCGGCCCGCACCGGACATGCCGGTGACGATGACCACCTCGGGTGGCAGTTCCCCGCCCAGTTCGACCGTCATGCGTCTCCTCCCCCGTCAGTGATGTGCTGTGCTGGTGCCCCGTCGCGCTCCCCGCCGGTTCCTGCGGGGCCGCCGGACAGGTGTGCGTGCACGGCCTCGGCCAGCTTGGGGCCGATACCGGGCACCGCCGCGATCTCCTCGGCCGTGGCCGCGGCGAGCCTGCGCACGGAGCCGAACGCCTTGATCAGGGCCGTCCTGCGGGACGGGCCCAGACCGGGCAGCTCGTCCAGGCTGCTGCCGGTCAGAGCCTTGGCGCGTTTGTGCCGGTGGTACTGGATGGCGAAGCGGTGCGCCTCGTCGCGCACCCGTTGGAGCAGGTAGAGCCCCTCACCCGCGCGGGGCAGGATCACCGGGTCCTCGTCGCCGGGCAACCACACCTCCTCCAGGCGCTTGGCCAGACCGCACACGGCGACGTCCTCGATCCCGAGTTCGTCCAGGGCGCGGCGCGCCGCCTCGGCCTGGGGCCGGGCGCCGTCCACCACCACCAGGTTAGGCGGGTAGGCGAACTTCCCGGGTGACGGCTCGTCGTCGCTTTGATGACCACCGTGGTCGCCGGTCTCCCCCATGCGGGCGACCTCGCCGCTCCTGGCGCTCTCCTCCAGGTAGCGCCGGAAGCGCCGGTGGACGACCTCGTACATGGCCGCGACGTCGTGCTGCTCCCGCCCGCCCTCGCCGCTGCCGCGGACGGAGAAGCGGCGGTACTCGGACTTGCGTGCCAGGCCGTCCTCGAAGACGACCATGGAGGCCACCACGTGCTCGCCCTGGAGGTTGGAGATGTCGAAGCACTCGATGCGCAGCGGCGCCTCGGACAGCTCCAGCGCCTCCTGGATCTCCTGGAGGGCGCGGCTGCGGGTGCTCAGGTCCCCGGCCCGGTGGGTCTTGTGCCGGGCCAGCGACTCGGCCGCGTTCTTGGCGACGGTCTCCATGAGGGACTTCTTGTCGCCCCTCCGGGGCACCCGCAGGTCCACGGAGGAGCCGCGGTGCTCCGACAGCCAGGCGGCCATGGCGGCGGGGTCGGCGGGCTCGTGGGAGACCAGGACCTCGCGGGGGACGGCGGTGCCGGTGCCCCCGCTCTCGTCGTCTCCCTCGGCGGGGCCGTAGATCTGTCCGAGGAAGGTCCCGATCAGCTCGTCCGGGCCGTCGTCGGTGACCTTGTCCACCACGTAGCCGCGCTGGCCCCGGATGCGCCCGCCGCGCACGTGGAAGATCTGGACGGCCGCCTCCAGCTGGTCGTCGGCCATGGCGATGACGTCGCAGTCGGTGGAGTCGGGCAGGACGACGGCCTGCTTCTCCAGGGCGGCGCGCAGGGCCTCGATGTCGTCGCGGATACGGGCGGCCCGCTCGTACTCCATCTCTCCGGCGGCCTCGCGCATCCGCCCCTCCAGCTCGCGCAGGAAGCGGCCGGTGTCGCCCGCCAGGAAGGAGCAGAAGTCCTCGGCCAGGGCCCGGTGGTCCTCGGGGGAGGCCTTGCCCACGCAGGGGGCCACGCACTTGCCGATGTAGCCGAGCAGGCAGGGGCGGCCGCTGTTGCGGGCGCCGCGGAACACCCCCGGCGAACAGGTGCGCACGGGGAAGACCCGCAGCAGCAGGTCCACGGTCTCGCGGATGGCCCAGGCGTGGGAATAGGGCCCGAAGTAGCGCACCCCCCTGCGCTTGGCACCGCGCATGACCTGCACCCGGGGGAACTCCTCGTTGAGGGTGACCGCCAGGTAGGGGTAGCTCTTGTCGTCGCGGTACTTGACGTTGAACCGGGGGTCGTACTGCTTGATCCAGGAGTACTCCAGCTGGAGGGCCTCCACCTCGGTGCCCACGATCGTCCAGTCGACGTCGGCCGCGGTGGAGACCATCTGCTGCGTGCGCGGGTGCAGTCCGGCGAAGTCGCGGAAGTAGGAGGAGAGCCGGGACCGGAGGTTCTTGGCCTTGCCCACGTAGATCACACGGCCCGAGGCGTCCCGGAACCGGTACACGCCCGGGTCGGTGGGGATCGAACCGGGCGCGGGGCGCAGGTGAGGAGTCGCAGCCATGGTCCCATTGTGGTTGGTCGGGGGGACATACGGCCAACCGAGTCCCGTGCGCCCCGGTCCCGCGGGTGCCCGGGCTCACCCCGGCGTCCCCTCCTCCCGCGCGCGACCCGGTTCCGGGCGCGGAGCGGGCCGCACGCCTATGATCAGGGCAAAGCAAACGTCACGATTGGGTATCCGCATGCTCTAGGTTGGGCGGGTACACAGGAACTTCCCGACATGGACGACAAGGGGGCCCTTCGTCGTGAGCCCGACCCAATGGATCACGATCGGTGTCGCGGTCACGGTCGCGGTACTGATCGTCTTCGCCGTGCGCTGGGTGCTCAAGCACAAGCTGGGCAAGGTCTGGCGGGTGTCCCAGCACGTGGTCAACCGCACCACCTACACGAGCTACGGCGCGGCCGCCGTGGTCGGTGCGAACCTGTCGCTGCCCAGCCCCGCCAACGTGGACTGGGGCACCTACCAGGCCATCGACCACGCGATGAGCATCCTCATGATCGCGACGCTGACGGGTCTGGGCATCAGCCTGGCCTACTCCGTCACGGACATGGTGCTGGCCCGCCTCTCCGTCGCCAACGGCGACGCCGACCGCAAGGCGCGGCGCATCCAGACCCAGGTCCGGCTGCTGCGCCGGGTGATCACCTCGATCATCGTGGTGCTGGCGATCGCCGCCATCCTGTTCACCTTCGACGAGGTCCGCGCGCTCGGCGCCGGACTGCTGGCCTCCGCGGGTGTCATCGGTATCGTCGCCGGTGTGGCCGCCCAGTCCACGCTGTCCAACCTGTTCGCCGGCCTCCAGCTGGCCTTCAGCGACGCCCTGCGCATCGGCGACGTGGTCGTGGTCGAGGGCGAGTGGGGCCGGGTCGAGGAACTGAGCCTGGTCAACGTCACCATCAAGATCTGGGACGAGCGCCGCCTGGTGGTGCCGGTGGCCAACTTCACCACGACCAGCTTCGAGAACTGGACCAAGCAGGGCACGGCGATCACCGCCAAGGTGGTGTTCCCGCTGGACTGGGAGGTGCCGATCGAGGAGCTGCGCGAGGAGACCGGCCGCCTGATCACCCGCAGCGACCACTGGGACGGGCGCAGCTGGTCCTGCCAGGTCGTGGACATCTCCCCGACCGGCGAGGTGCTGGTACGGGTGGTGGCCACCGCCGCCGACACCGGCCACCAGTGGGACATCGCCTGCGAGATCCGCGAGCACCTGATCGGCTGGCTGGTCGAGAACTACCCCGAGTCCCTGCCGCGCCACCGCACCCAGTTCCTCTCCGCGGAGGACGAGAACGAGGTCGCCTACGCCGCCCAGTTCCCCACCTCGGCGTTCCGGCGCCACGAGCCCAACGGCGCCGGCGGCCCGTCCGGGGGCGACCCCGGCGAGGCCTGAGCCGCCCGAACCCCACACGCGACGGCGCCCGGAGCGGATCCGCTCCGGGCGCCGTGGTGTCGTTTCCCTCAGGGCCTCCGCCTCGCTTCGGCCCGTGTCCGGGCCCCCACAGGCCGAGGCCCCGTTCGGGAACAGGCCCCGGCCCCTCAGGAGGAGGGGCCCTGGAGGATGATGTCGGTGCCCTCGACGGTGACCTCGAACGGCTCCAGCGGCTCCTGCGCCGGTCCCACCAGCGCCTCCCCGGTGGAGATGTCGAACTCGCTGCCGTGGCACAGGCACCGGATGACCTCGTCCACCTCCTGGACGGTGCAGCCCGCGTGCGTGCAGGAGGCGGCGAAGGCCCGGTACTCCCCCGCCTCGGGCTGGGTGACGACCAGCTTGCTGTCGCTGAAGACCGCTCCCGCCCCCTCGGGGACGTCGGTGGTCTGGCCGACCACCTGGCCGTAGCGGACCTCCTGGGGCCTGGGCTCCTCCGCGCCGCAGGCGCTCACGGCCGTGGCGGCCGCGGCCGCCCCCGCCGTCCCGAGCAGTCGGCGCCTGCTCATCCCGCATCCGCACGTCCTGTTACCGGCCACGACGAAACGCTCCTCACCTGCGCCGAAATATCACTACACAATGTAGTAGGTACGGCGGGGTGCCCGGGCTCGGGGGGTGTGCGCGAGGGCCCTCAGCCCTGGGGCGGGAAGGGGTGCGGCGTCGGGTGCGGCGGGCCCGCCACACCCACGTCGAGCACCACGGTCCCGGCGATCCGGTCGTGCAGCCCCTGCCGGTTGGGCCGGTTCCAGGCCGCCATACCCCCGGTGAGCAGGGCCGTCACGGCCACCAGCAGCCACCAGAACCAGCCGACGGTGAAGAGCAGGAAGAACAGCAGGAAGGGCAGGGCCAGCAGCGCGGCGCGCGCCGTCAGGGCCGCGAGCGGCGGCGCGCCCAGGCTGCCGGTCCCGGCCTGGGGGGCGATCCTCAGGCCGACCCGGCGCTTGCCCAGCGTCTGCTGCCAGCGGGAGAGGGCGAGGGTCTCGTAGCCGGTGTAGAGCAGGAAGAAGGTCACCGACAGGAAGATCGGGTACCGCTCGCCGATGCCGGCGGTGTCGCCGGCGCCGACCGCCTGGACGCCCACCCAGGCCAGGGAGAGCACGAGGGCCAGCAGCAGCGCGGGCAGGGCGACCAGGAGCAGGTCGATGCCGCGCGCGTACGCCCGCGAGCGCCAGGCGGCCAGCGGGTAGAGCCGCTCCACGGGCTCGGGGCCCGGCCCGGGGTCCTGCGCGCCGGTGTGGGCGCCGGAGGGCCCCTGGTGGCCCGGGTACGGCGGGGGCTGCTGGGATCCCGGAGGCGTCGGCCCGCCGCGGTCCGGCGGAGGAGGGACGTTCATGGTCGGGCCAGCCTCCAGGGCGGGTCGTCGGGATCGCGCGGGGCCGGGCGCGGGCGCGTGGCGGTCAACCGCCGGGGCGGGACGCGGACACGCCTGACTCTACCCAGGCGGGACATGTGTCGTGAACCCGCCGACCCGGTGTGGCCGCGCAGGGGCCCCGCGCCCCGCCCCGGAGGCCGGGAGGGGGCGCGGGGCCGCAGGTCAGAGCAGCTTGGCCAGGAACTGCCCGGTGTAGGACTCGGCCACCGCGGCGACCTCCTCCGGGGTTCCCTGCGCGACCACGCTGCCGCCGCCGGAGCCGCCCTCGGGCCCCATGTCGATGACGTGGTCGGCCGTCTTGATGACGTCGAGGTTGTGCTCGATGACGATCACCGTGTTGCCGTTGTCGGCCAGCCGGTTGAGCACGCCCAGCAGCTTGCGGATGTCCTCGAAGTGCAGGCCGGTCGTGGGCTCGTCGAGCACGTACACCGTCCGCCCGGTGGAGCGGCGCTGCAGCTCGGCGGCGAGCTTGACGCGCTGTGCCTCACCGCCGGAGAGCGTGGTGGCGGGCTGGCCCAGCCGCACGTAGCCCAGGCCGACGTCGGCCAGGGTCTGGAGGTGGCGGCGGATGGCGTTGATCGGCTCGAAGAACTCCAGGGCCTCCGAGATCGGCATGTTCAGGACCTCGGAGATGTTCTTGCCCTTGTAGTGGACCTGGAGGGTCTCCCGGTTGTACCGCGCGCCGTGGCACACCTCGCAGGGCACGTAGACGTCGGGCAGGAACTGCATCTCGATCTTGAGCGTGCCGTCGCCGGAACAGGCCTCGCAGCGGCCGCCCTTGACGTTGAAGGAGAACCGGCCCGGCTGGTAGCCGCGCGTCTTGGCGTCGGTGGTCTGCGCGAACAGCTTGCGGATGTGGTCGAAGACCCCGGAGTAGGTGGCCGGGTTGGAGCGCGGGGTCCGCCCGATGGGGCTCTGGTCCACGTGCACGACCTTGTCGACCTTGTTCGTGCCGTTGACCCGCAGGTGGCGGCCGGGCACGTCGCGCGCCCCGTTGAGCTCCTTGGCCAGCGCCTTGTAGAGGATCTCGTTGACCAGGGTGGACTTGCCCGAGCCGGACACGCCGGTGACGGCGGTGAACACGCCCAGCGGGAAGGCGACGTCGATCCCGTGGAGGTTGTTCTCCCGGGCGCCCCGCACCACCAGCTCGTGCCCCCGCGTGAGGGGGCGGCGCTCGGCGGGCACCTCGATGCCGCGCCTGCCGGACAGGTACTCGCCGGTGAGCGACTCCGAGGAGGTGAGCAGTTCGTCCACGATCCCCGAGACCACGACGTGGCCGCCGTGCTCGCCCGCGCCGGGGCCGATGTCGACGACCCAGTCGGCGGCGCGGATGGTGTCCTCGTCGTGCTCGACGACGATGAGCGTGTTGCCGATGTCGCGCAGCCGCTGGAGGGTCTCCAGCAGGCGCGCGTTGTCGCGCTGGTGCAGGCCGATGGAGGGCTCGTCCAGCACGTACAGCACGCCCACCAGGCCGGAGCCGATCTGGGTGGCCAGCCGGATGCGCTGGGCCTCCCCGCCCGAGAGAGAGCCCGAGGAGCGCGCCAGGCTCAGGTAGTCCAGGCCGACGTCGAGCAGGAAGCCGAGGCGGGCGTTGATCTCCTTGAGCACCTGGGAGGCGATGACCGCGTCGCGCTCGGAGAGCCTGAGGTCGGCCAGGAAGGCCGCGCTCTCGCCGAGCGGCATCTGGGCGACCTCGGCGATGGATCGGCCGCCGACGGTCACGGCGAGCACGACCGGCTTGAGGCGGGTCCCCTCGCAGACCGGGCAGGGCACGGTGCGCATGTACCCCTCCAGCCGCTCGCGACCGTAGTCGCTCTCGGTCTCGGAGTGGCGGCGCTTGACCCAGGGGATGACGCCCTCGAACTCGGTGTAGTAGGAGCGGTTGCGCCCGTACCTGTTGCGGTAGCTGACGTGGACCTGGGTGTCGTGCCCCTCCAGCAGGGCCTTGCGTGCGCGGCGCGGCAGCCGCTCCCAGGGGGTGTCCAGGTCGAAGCCCACGGCCTCGCCCACCGCCTTGAGGATGCGCTCCCAGTAGCCGCTGTTGGGCCCGCCGGACCAGGGGCCGATGGCGCCCTCGGCCAGCGTCCTCTCGGGGTCGGGCACCAGCAGCTCGGGGTCGACCTCCATGCGGGTGCCCAGGCCCGAGCACTCGGCGCAGGCCCCGTAGGGGGCGTTGAAGGAGAAGGAACGCGGTTCGAGCTGCTCGAAGGACAGGTCGTCGTAGGGGCAGTACAGGTGCTCGGAGAAGACCTTCTCCCGGTCGGGGTCGCCGGCCTCCACGTCCACGAAGTCCAGGACGATGGTGCCCCCGGCCAGCTTGAGCGCCGTCTCCACGGAGTCGGTCAGGCGCCCGCGGGAGGAGGGCTTGACGCTGAGGCGGTCCACGACCACCGCGATGTCGTGCTTGTCGTAGCGGCCCAGCTTGGGCGCCTCGTCCAGGCGCACGGCCTGCCCGTCCACGACCGCGCGGGTGTAGCCCTTGGACTGCAGGTCCTTGAACAGCTCGACGTACTCGCCCTTGCGCCCGCGCACGACGGGGGCGAGCACCTGGAAGCGGGTGCCCTCCTCCATCTCCAGGACGCGGTCCACGATCTGCTGCGGGGTCTGGCGGGCGATCTCGCGGCGGCACTCGGGGCAGTGCGGGACGCCGATGCGCGCCCACAGCAGCCGCAGGTAGTCGTAGACCTCGGTGATGGTGCCGACGGTGGAGCGGGGGTTGCGGCTGGTGGACTTCTGGTCGATGGACACCGCCGGGGACAGGCCTTCGATGAAGTCCACGTCCGGCTTGTCCATCTGGCCCAGGAACTGGCGGGCGTAGGCCGACAGCGACTCCACGTAGCGCCGCTGCCCCTCGGCGAAGATCGTGTCGAAGGCCAGCGACGACTTGCCCGAACCGGACAGGCCGGTGAACACGATCATGGAGTCGCGCGGTAGGTCCAGCGAGACGTCCTTGAGGTTGTGCTCCCGGGCTCCCCGGACTACCAGTTGTTCGACCATCGAGTGAGACATCCTTCGGCTCTGGCGCACAGGACGCGGACCCCGTCGCGTGACGTCGGCTGACCCGTGTGGAACTTCGCGTACGGCGGTCGGGGCCTGCCGGGAACCGCCCGGGCCCCGGAGGCGGGCCGCTGAGGAGAGGGGGGAGGACGCGCGTGCCCCCGCCCGTCCAGCCTAACGACCGCCGACGACGGTTTCTTCCACCTCGGAGAACGAGATGGCACCCCGGCGCCGGAGCGCCGGGGTGCCACCACTATAGACGAACAGCTGTTCGAACACCGCCGTTTCGCGGAATGTCCCGCGGGGTCCGCTCCCGCGGCCCGCTCAGGAGCGGCGGTCGACCGAGGGGTCCCGCTCGACCTTCAGCTCGGGGTTCCTGCGCTCGTCGGCCCGGGACTTGACCAGGCTGCCGATGATGGTGATCGCCATGATGCCGATGATGACGGTCAGGGAGAGGCCGATGCCGACCTCGGGCACGTGCACGCCGTTCTCGTGCAGGGCGTGCAGGATCATCTTCACGCCGATGAAGACCATGATGGCCGACAGGCCCCAGCTGATGTAGGCCAGGCGGTCCATCAGACCGGCCAGCAGGAAGTACAGCTGGCGCAGGCCCAGCAGGGCGAAGGCGTTGGCGGTGAAGACGATGTAGGCGTCCTGGGTCAGTCCGAAGATCGCCGGGATGGAGTCGACGGCGAAGACCAGGTCGATCATGCCGATCGCCACGATGACCAGCAGCATCGGCGTGATGTGGCGCCTGCCGTCGAGCTTCACGGTGAGGCTGGCGCCGTGGTAGTCGTCGGTCACCGGCCAGAAGCGCTTGAGCAGGCGGACCACCGGGGTCTGGGTGAAGTCCTTGTCCTCCTCGTCGCCCTTCATGTGGTCGCGGACGATCTTGTAGCCGGTGTAGATGAGGAAGGCGCCGAAGAGGTAGAAGACCTCGCTCCAGGCGTTGATCACCTGGGCGCCCAGGACGATGAAGATGCCGCGCATGACCAGCGCGATGACGATGCCGACGAGCAGGACCTCGTGCTGGTACTTCTTGGGCACCGCGAAGGAGCCCATCAGAAGGTAGAACACGAAGAGGTTGTCGATGCTCAGGCTCTTCTCGGTGACGAACCCGGCGAAGTACTCGGCTCCGGCGGCGCCTCCGCCGAAGTACCAGACACCGAACCCGAACAGGATCGCGATGCCGATGTAGAAGGCCGCCCACCAGGCGGCCTGCTTCATGCCGAACTCCTGGGGCCCCTTCGTCTTGCTCCAGGGATGGTCGACGATGATGAGGTCGACCACCAGGATGGCGATCATGGCGCCGATGGTGGCGGCCCACACCCACAAGGGAACGTTCACAGACGGTCTCTCCTCCGGTCAGTGCGCGCGGGCTGTGTGCACGCACGTCGAACCACCGGAGGTCTCTCCCGTTCACAGCACTGCGCTGCGAACCGGCGGCACCGGGAGGACGACTCTGTCCGCCGTGATGACGACACCGCCGCGACAGGGATACTCCCCTCACGTGTCAGGCCAGGATACCGGTACCCCATCGTGGGCGGCACACCCCGGACCGTAGTCCAGGATGACATCTTCACCCCCGCGGGGTGAAGTCCCGGCGGAGGTGGCATCGAGCGCACCCCGGGGACAGGTCCACCGCACCGGCGGGCCACCGTCCCGCCGGAGTCCCGGGCACCGCGCCTCACCGCCGCAGCACCGCCTTGTACACGCCCTCGGCGGCCTCCACCGCGTCCTCCTCCGTCGGCAGCGCCTTGGCCGCCTCGCGCGAGCGCGCCCGCAGGTCCTCGGCCAGCGCCGCGTCGTCCAGCACCCGGCCCACGGCGGCGGCGAACGCCGCCGGATCCCCCGGCGGCACCATCAGCACCGTCCCCGAGTACAGGTCGGGGATGCCGCCGACCCGGGTGGAGACCACCGGCAGCCCCGCGCGCAGCGCCTCCATGATCACCAGCGAGGGCCCCTCCCACTGGCTGGTCAGGCAGAACACGTCCGCCGCCGCCAGCAGGTCGGCCACGTCCGCGCGGTGCCCCAGCATGCGCACGTCCGCGCGCATCTCCGCGGCCGTGTCGTGCAGCTCCCCCCACAGGGGACCGTCCCCCGCGATCGCCACCACCGGCTCGGGCCGGCGGTCGGCGATGGCCGGCGCGGCCGCCAGGAGCATGTCCAGCCCCTTCTGCTCGGCCAGGCGGGCGACGGTCAGCAGCAGCGGCCGATCCGGCCGCACCGCCAGGTCGGCCCGGGTGGCCTCGCGCCCGTTCACCGGCGCACCGGTGTCGGGAGCGGCCACCACCGCCAGCCGCGCGTCGCGCGCCCCGAGCGCGCGCAGCCTGCGCACCAGGTCTCCCGACACCCCCAGCACCACGTCCGCGCGGTGCGCCACGACCCGCTCCAGCACGGGGTAGGCCGCCGACAGCGCCCCCCGCACCAGCGGCGGCGCGTTGTGCGCGGTCACCACCAGCGGCGAGGCACCGGCCAGCGCGCACAGGGCCCCGGCCCGCATCCCGTGCGCGTGGACCACGTCCGCGCCCCGGATCAGGGCGCGCAGCCGCAGCACGGCACCGGGGTCGCCCGCGGAGGGCGCCGCGCCGATGCGGACCGGGGAGAAGCGCATGCCCTCCGAGGTGAAGCCGAACTCGCGCTCGGCGGAGGCCGGGCCCAACACCGCGACCCGGTGGCCGCGCGCGAGCAGGCCCGCGCCCAGCGAGCGCACGTGGCGGCCCACCCCTCCACTGCTGGTACCGATGACCAGCGCGATCCTGGCGTTCAACGCCTCTCCCTCCTGCGTTCGAGTACGGTCCCGACCCGGTCGGCGAGGGCGCGCACCGCGGGGCGGTCCACCACCGCCGCGACGGCCGCGTAGGCGGCCAGCGCCGCCGTCGCCGACACCGCGGCCGCCGCCACCGTCTGCCACACACCGTCCGCGGGCAGCGACGCGGCCACCGCGCGCCCCGCGCTCCACCCGACCACACCGCCCAGCGCCGCGGCCAGTACCGAGCGCGCCACACCCGCCAGGGCCCCGCGCCCGTGCGTGCGCGCCACCGCCGCGCACAGCAGGGCCGCGGCCAGGCTCAGGCCGGCCGTGCTGGCCGCGCCCAGTCCGGCGATGGCCCAGCCCTGCGGCAACATCCACACCAACAACACAGCACACAACATCACCACCAGCCACCCCACCACCTGGGCGGTGGCGGCCAGGCGGTCGTGATGCGAGGCGTACAGGGCCCGGCTGAGCAGGGCGACCAGACCGAAGCCCACCACCCCGGGGGCGTAGGCGAGCAGCGCGCGCTCCAGGGTCGGCGGGTCGTGCTGGGCGAAGACCAGGGCCACCGGGGCCGCGGCGGCGGCCAGGGCGGTGCCCACCCCCGCGGTGACCACCACGCAGGCACGGGCGCTGCCCGCCACCAGGGAGGCGAACCCCCGCCGGTCGTGTTCGGCGTGCGCGACCGCCAGGGCGGTGAACGCGCTGGTGGCGATGGGCACCGCGATCACCCCGTAGGGCAGGGTGAACAGGGCCCAGGCGTAGGTGTGGAGCACGGCCGCGCCCGCGCCGCCGCCCCGGTTGGCCAGGGCCACCGACAGCAGCAGGCACAGCTGCATGGCCGCCAGCGGCAGCAGGGAGGCCAGCGCCAGGGAGCGCACGCGCCCGCCCACCCCGGGCGGGAAGGTCAGGCGCGGCCGGGGCCGCACCCGCAGCCGCCGTGCGGGGCCCAGGACCGTGAGGAAGAGCGCGGCCGCCCCGGCGGTGGTGCCCAGGGACAGGGCGAGCTCGGCCGCGAGGGGCAGGCCCGTCACGTCCTGGCGGTGGTCGGCTCCCAGGGGGACGAAGGCCAGGTAGGCGGCGATGACCACGAGGCTGGACACCAGCGGGGCCAGGGCCGGGGCCAGGAAGCGGCGGTGGGACTGCAGGACGCCGTAGAGCACCGAGGCCAGGCCGTAGAGGACGATCTGGGGGGAGAAGACCACGAGCATGCGGGCGGCGAGTCCGAGCAGTGCGCCCCGGTCGCATCCGGCGCCCGCGCCCAGCATGAGCGACATCGCCGGCACCGAGAGCAGGGCGAGCAGCGCGGACAGGGGCACGGCCAGCAGCAGCACCCAGGTGATGAGCGCCGAGGCGGTGTGGCGTACCTGTTCGTGGTCGCCGCGCTGGGCGGCCGCGGCCAGGACGGGGACGACCACCGCGGTCAGCGCCCCGCCGATGGCGATCTCGAACAGGACGGCGGGCAACTGGTTGGCGGTGACGTAGGCGGTGCCCAGACAGGTGTCGCCGACGGTCTGGGAGAAGACCACGGTGCGTCCGAACCCCGCCAGCCTGGCCCCCACGGTGACCACCGCGATGAGCGCCGCCGCCGTGCCTACTCCGCGCGTCACCCCCTGGATGGTACGGGACACCGTGGCCGTCTCACTCGTGCCTGCCCCAGCGGTCGAGGCGGCGCAGGGCCGGTACGCGGTCGATGACGCGGGAGAAGCTGACGCGCTCGCTGGCCAGGGTCAGGGCGGCGACTCCCGCGAGCAGCGCGGCGCGCAGCGGGCGGGGCGCCCGGGCCGCGGCGGCCGCGCCCAGGGCGGCTCCCAGGGCGTTGGCCCCGGCGTCGCCGAGCATGGAGCGCTCGGCGAGCTCGTCGGGCAGCAGCGCGGCGGAGGCGCCCACGACGGGGCCCAGCAGCGGCGCGGCCGGTGAGGCCAGGGCGGGGGCGGCGGCGATCAGCGCGACCTTGGCCGCGCGTCCGGGACGCAGGTCGAACAGGTTGAGCAGGTTGGCGCTGGCGGCGATGAGCGCCCCGTCCAGCACGGTGTCCAGGGGGGAGCGGCGCAGCAGGCGGGCGGCGGCGAGGCCGGTGGCCCCGATGCCCGCCATCTTGACCATGCCGGTGGTGACCCGGCCGCGGGCCAGGGCGCTCAGGTGACCGCGCAGGCCACGGGCCCGGGACGAGCCCGCCAGGTCGTCGTAGACCCCGAAGGCGGCGGCTCCCGCCGCGGCCAGCGCGGAGGCGGCGCGCACGCGCGGGCCGGGACCGGGCACGAGCAGGATGGCCGCGCACACGCCGCAGGCCAGCGCGGGGCCCTGCCGGAGGGTGACGCGGCGGCCGCGGAAGTTGGTGCGCAGCCAGACGTCCGGTGCACCGGATGTGTCGGGCGTTTCAGGTACGCCGGACGCGCCCGGCGCGCCGGGTGTGCGCGGTGTGCCGGGTCCGGCGGCGCGGCCGCCTCCTGACCGGACGGCGCTGGGCCGGCAGAGGCGGAGCCGGGCGGGGCGCTCCCGGGTGAACAGGGAGTAGGCGGTGGAGGCCGCGGCGGCCCCCAGCAGGGCACCGGTCAGGCCCTGGGCCAGGAAGTGCGCGGGGGCGGACCCGGAGCCCGGGTGGGGGAAGGGGGCTGTCACCGGTGTCACTCCCCGTCCCGCGTCGTGCGGCGGACCTCGTCGGCGCCGCCCTCCCCGCTCCCGTCCCCGCTCTCGGTGGGCTCCTGCGAGGGGTCCGAGGACTCGTCGGCGGTCTCGCGCGGCTCGGGCAGCGGGTCGGGGAGGAAGCCTTCGACCCCCTCGCCGATGCCGTAGGCGCCCCCGGCCTCCTCGAGGTTCTCGGCCAGGGCCAGGACCGTGATGACCTCGCCCATGGGTCGGCTGGCCACGTCCACGGTGGAGAAGGCCGCCTCCGCGGCGCGCGCCTGGGCGAGCATCCCGTCGCCCCGCGCGGAGGGCCCGTCACCGGCCACGACTGTGGCGCCGACCTCCTGGTGCAGGGCCGTGGTGATCGTGTTCAGCACCGCGTTGGCCGCCTGCGGGTCCTGGCCCTCGGGCGAGGCGCCGCCCGAGGGCGCGACGAGGACCACGGCGTCGGAGGACTCGGCGGGGTCCCCCTCGACCGTGATCAGCCCGCCCTCGGTGAAGGCCTCCAGGACGGCCGACGGGTTGTGGCCGCCGTCCTCCTCCGCCCGCGCGGACGGGTCCGGCGTCGGGGAGGCCTCCCCGTCACCGGACTCCCCGCCCGCGGAGGAGTCCTCCTCCGCGGCGGCGGCCAGGGCGCGGCCGATCTCGGCGCCCGCCTTCTCGTGGGGGCTGCCGGAGAGGTCCTGGGGGTCCTGGGCGATCTGCAGGGCCAGCTCGTCGACGAACGTGGCGTTGCCGCCCTCCAGGAACGCGTCGGTGATCTGGACCCGGCCGACGACCTCGCCGCCCGCCTGCTCCACGCGCCCGGCCAGGGCGTCGGCCGTCTCCGCGTCGGCGCCGGGCGCGGTCACCACCACCACGCCCAGGCCGGTGAGCAGACCGGCGAGCGTGTCGTCGGACACGGCCTCGGCCATCCGGTCGGCCCCGGCGTTGACCTGGTCGGCGGTGTCGCGCTCGACGCGCAGGTCCTCGCTCTGGCTGCGCAGGTCGGCGGTCTCGGACTGGAGCGTGTTGAGCAGCGGGTCCTGGAGCATGGTGGTTCCCAGGACGAGCCCCACGGTGAGCGCGAGGAACACCGCGACGATGGACACCAGGTGGTAGCGGAAATCGATCACGTCAACAGCCCTGTCAACCAGTAGGAGAACGCGTCCCAGCGCGCCGCGAGAAAGGTGAGGTAGACCTGGCCCGCCGGTGAGCTGTAGGCGGCGACCACGATGGTGAGCAGGCAGGCCGCGACCAGCCCGAGCAGTGCCCAGGGGGAGATGCGTGAGCGGTACAGGCGGCTGACGCCCTTGGCGTCGACGAGCTTGCCGCCCACCCGCAGCCGGGTCAGGAAGGTGCTGGCCATCCCCGCCCGGCCCTTGTCGAGGAACTCCTCCAGGGTGGCGTGGGTGCCCACGGCCACGATGAGCGCGGCGCCCGCGCCGTCGGCGAGCATCATCGCCACGTCCTCGCTGGTCCCCGTGGCGGGGAAGACCACCGCGCCGTACCCCAGGTCGGTGAGCCGGGGCAGGCCCGGGGCCCTGCCGTCCCGGTAGGCGTGCACGACCAGCTCGGCTCCGCTGGCCAGCGCCCGGTCCGAGACCGAGTCGAAGTCGCCGACGATGATGTCGGGCCGGTACCCGGCCTCCATGACCGCGTCCGCCCCGCCGTCCACGGCGATGATGACCGGGCGGAACTCGCGGATGTAGGGCCGCAGCGCCGCGATGTCCTCCCGGTAGTGGTAGCCGCGGACCACGATGAGGACGTGACGGCCCTCGATGTCGGTCTCGATGGCGGGGATGCCGATGCCGTCCAGGAGCAGGTCGCGCTCGTGCTGGAGGTAGGCCATGGTGTTGGCCGCGAACGCCTCCAGCTGCGTGGCCAGCCCCGCGCGGGCCTCCTCCATCGCGGCGCTGACGGTCCCCGCGTCCTGGAGGGTGCCGCGCGCGACGACCTCGTCTCCGCGGTACAGGGTGGCGCCCTCCAGGCGGAGCCGCTCGCCGTCGCGGACGCGGGTGAACACCTCGGGATCGACGTCGTCGACCAGGGGGATACCCGCGTCCACGATCATCTCCGGCCCCTGGTTGGGGTAGCGGCCGCTGATACTCGTGGCGACGTTGAGGACCGCCGACACACCGCAGCCCACCAGGGCCTCGGCGCTGACGCGGTCCAGGTCGACGTGGTCGACGACCGCGATGTCGCCCGGTCGCAGACGTTTGGTCAGGTTCTTGGTGCGCCGGTCCGAGCGGACGGGCGCGATCAGCCCTGTGGGAGCGTCCGCCCGGGTGCGGCGGAACCGCATGACTGTGGCGCTGAGCGCATCCGATACCTTCATCGCTGGCATACTGTCAGAACTCACCTACGGAGAGTCATCACAGCTGTGAGATCGGCGTGTTCTGGTCGAGGCCACCGTTCTCACCCCGTTCCGGGACGGTAACGGCGATCTTCCCGCCACTACCCCAAAACGGCAGAAGGTCACACATCCGTTCCGAACGTGTACGCAACGCCCAGGTCAGGCGGCCGGATAGGCGCGCTCCGGGGCGGCGTTGGTGAGCAGTTCCTCGGCGTGGGCACGGCCCAGCTCGGAGTCCTCCAACCCCGCGAGCATCCGCGACAGCTCCCGGACCCGGCCCCCGCGGTCCAGCCGCACCACACCGCTCTCGGTGACCAGGCCCTCGGTGGACTTCTCCACCACCAGGTGGGCGTCGGCGAACGCCGCGACCTGCGGCAGGTGCGTGACGACGATGACCTGGGCGCGCTGGGCCAGCCGGGCCAGGCGGCGGCCGATCTCCACCGCGGCCTTGCCGCCCACACCCGCGTCCACCTCGTCGAAGACGAACGTGGGCACCGGGTCGGCGCCGGCGAAGACCACCTCGATGGCCAGCATCACGCGCGAGAGCTCACCGCCCGAGGCGCCCTTGTGCAGGGCCAGGGGCGGAGAGCTGGGGTGCGGGGCCAGCAGGACCTCGACCTCGTCGCGGCCGTAGGGGCCGAACTCCTCACCCGTGGTGATGCGCACGCTCACGCGGGCGTGCGGCATGGCCAGCGCGGTCAGCTCCTCGGTCACGGCCGCGCCGAACCGGTCGGCGGCCTCGGTGCGCACACGGGTCAGCTCGTCGGCGAAGAGGTGCATGCGCTCGTACAGCTCGTCGGCCTCCGCGCGCAGCGCGTCGATGCGCTCGTCGTCGCCCTCCAGGTCGGCCAGCCGCTTGGTCGCGTTCTCGGCCCAGGCCAGCACCTCGTCCGTGGTCGCGCCGTACTTGCGCGAGAGCGAGGTGAGCAGCGCGCGGCGTTCCTGCACCAGGGCCAGACGGGCGGGGTCGGCGTCCACCGACTCGGCGTAGGAGGCCAGCTCGGTGGCGGCGTCGGTGAGGATGTAGGAGGCCTCGTCCAGGCGGTCGCCGATCGCGGCCAGTTCGGCGTCGTGCTCGCGCACCGCCGCCACGGCCTGCCGGGCCGCCGAGAGCAGCGCGGCCACGTCGACCTCCACGTCGGAGGCCGGGTCCCCGGCCAGCGCCTCGTGGGCGGTGGTGGCCGCCACACGCAGGCTGTCGGCGTGCGCCAGCCTCGTCTCCTCCGCGAGCAGCTCGGCGTCCTCGCCGGGCTGGAGCTCGGCGGCGGCGATCTCCTCCGCGCCGAAGCGGAGCATGTCGGCCTCCTGGGCGCGCTCGCGCGCCCGCTCCACCAGCTCCTCCAGCTCCGCCGACACCTCGCGGTGGCGCCGGTAGGCCACGGTGTACTGCTTGAGGGCCTTGGCCAGCTGCTCGCCCGCGAAGCGGTCCAGGGAGGAGCGCTGCCGGTCGGAGCGCAGCAGGCGCTGCTGGTCGGACTGGCCGTGCACGGCGACCAGGTCGTCGGCGAGGTAGGCGAGCAGGCTCACCGGGGCGGAGCGGCCGCCCATGGTGGCGCGCGACCGGCCCTCGGCCGACACGGCGCGGGTGAGGATGAGGACGTCGTCGTCGATGTCGCCCCCCGCCTCCAGCACGCGGGCGGCCACCCGGCCGCCCGGGGGAACGGTCAGGCGCCCCTCCACCACGGCCCGGTCGGCGCCCGGGCGTACTCGCTGGGGATCGGCCCGGCCGCCGAAGAGCAGTCCGAGCCCGGTGACGACCATGGTCTTTCCCGCGCCGGTCTCGCCGGTGACGACGGTCAGCCCCGGTGACAACTCCAAAACGGCGTCGTCAATGACTCCGAGTCCCTGGATACGGACTTCTTCGAGCACCGATCCCTCTCCTGTAGTTGACGCCACTCCCCACACGCGCGTACCACGCACGCGTGCACGACGTACCGGGCCCCGCGGGTCCGGTCAGCGGCCGTGCTCGCCCCGTCCGCGCCATCCGGCGACCGACAGTCCGAACTTGGCCACCAGCCGGTCGGTGAACGGCGCCCGGTGCAGCCGGGCCAGCCGGACCGGCGTGTCGGCACGGGTGATCTCGATTCGTGCCCCTGCGGGCAATTCGACCATACGCCGTCCGTCGCACCAGAGCACGCCCGGCGCCGTGGACGGGACCACCTCCAGGGCCACGGTCGCGTTCGGCCCCACCACCAGGGGCCGCGCGAACAGGGCGTGCGCGCTGAGCGGCACGACCATCAGGGCGTCCACGTCCGGCCACACCACCGGGCCGCCCGCGGAGAAGGCGTGCGCGGTGGACCCCGTCGGGGTGGCGCACACCACACCGTCGCAGGCCCAGCGCGAGAGCGGACGGCCGTCGATCTCCAGGACGGTCTCCAGGATGCGGCGCGCCTCACCCTTCTCCAGGGTCGCGTCGTTGAGCGCCCAGTTGCGCACGGGCGGGCTCCCGTCGCCCCGGCCGCCGTTGAAGACCGCCACGTCCAGGGTCATGCGCTCCTCGACGTCGTAGTCGCGGTTGACGACGCTGCGCACGGTCGCGCCCAGGTCCTCGCGCTCGGCCTCGGCCAGGAACCCGACGTGGCCCAGGTTCACCCCGAGCAGGGGCGCCCCGGCCGGGCGCGCGATCTCCGCCGCCCGCAGCAGGGTGCCGTCCCCGCCGAGCACCATGACCAGCTCGGCGCCCTCGGCCGCCTCGCCCGGCTCGACGACCTCGACCGGGGAGAGCACGCAGTTCTCCGCGGCCAGTTCCTCGAGCTCGGTCTTGAGCATGCGCACGGTCAGCCCGGCCCGGCTCAGGCTCTCGTGGACCAGCTGGGCACTGCGTACCGCGGCGGGCCGACCGGTGTGGGCCAGCAGGAGAACACTGCGTCCGCTGGTCATCGCCGTCCCCTTACGTTCACTCCCCCGCGGGGAGTCTGAAGTGCTGGCCGGGGCGTTCACCGACCCGGCCGGGTCACGTTACCGGACTCCTGAGACACGCTGCCACGGTCGCTAGCGCGGCCCCTCCTCCAGGGCCCGGGCCAACGCGTCCGGGTCCAGGGGCTCGGCCCCCGCGCGCATCCACAGGAAGTACTCGACGTTGCCGGAGGGCCCCGGCAGGGGGCTGGCGGTGACGCCGACGGTGCCCAGCCCCAGGGTGAGGGCGTAGGCGGCCACGTCGGAGACGGCCTCGGCGCGCAGCTCGGGCTCGCGGACCACTCCCCCCGCGCCGACCTTGGCCTTGCCGACCTCGAACTGGGGCTTGACCATGAGCACGAAGTCGGCGTCGGGGGCCACGCAGTCCCGGAGCGCCTTCAGCACCAGGCGCAGTGAGATGAACGACAGGTCTCCCACGACCAGGTCGGGGCGGGGCTCGCCGATCTGCTCGGGGGTGAGCTCGCGGACGTTGACCCGCTCCATCACGCGCACGCGGTCGTTGCTGCGCAGCGACCAGGCCAGCTGGCCGTAGCCGACGTCCACGGCGGTGACGTGGGCCGCCCGGCGGCGCAGCAGCACGTCGGTGAACCCGCCGGTGGAGGCGCCGGCGTCCAGTGCCCGCCGGTCGGCGACGTCGAACTCGAAGGCGTCGAGGGCGCCGATGAGCTTGTGTGCGCCGCGGGAGACGTAGGGGGGCTCGTCGGAGGGCGGGCGGACCACGATGGGCTGGTCCTGGCCGACCTGGGTCGCGGCCTTGGAGGCCACGATCCCCGCGACCTTGACGAATCCGCCCTCGATGATCTCGGCTGCGTGACCGCGGGAACGTGCGTGCCCGCGACGGACCAGTTCCGCGTCGAGCCGGGTGCGTTTTGCCATGGTTACCTAGGATACCGGGGCTGTTCGGGGGCGCTGGCGCCCTGGTCGAGCGCGCCGAGCACCCCGGACAGCTCCTGGTGCAGGGTGTCGAAGACCGCGACGTGCTCGGCGGTGGGCAGGGTCGCCAGCGAGTCCAGCCGCTCCCTGGTGCTGTGGAGGGTCTGCTCGGCCAGTGCCTGGGCCTGCTCGTTGGGGTCCATGCCTCTCCCGGTGTTCGCGTTGGTCCGACTCTACTTCTTCGTGGTGCCCCTGCTCTTGGTGGTGCGCTTGGCCGTGGTGCGCGCGCGGGCCGTCTTGGCCGCGGTACGGGGCTTCCTCGCCGCGGGCTTCCTGGCGGCCTCGGAGTCGGACTCGGACTCGGAGCCGCTCTCGTCGCCGGACGCGGAAGCGGTCCCGGCCTCCCCCGCCGAGCCGTCCGCGCCGTCGGCGGCCTCCTCCGTCCCGGCCGTGCCCGCCGCGGCCTCCGCGTCCCCGGTGCCGCCCTCGGCGGCGTCCTCGGCGGATCCGCCCGCGGCCCGGGCGGGAGCGTCGGCGCCGGGGCCGTCGGACACCGCGGAGGCCGCGGAGCGCACCGGCGAGGAGGCGCCCGCGTCGACGGGGGCCAGGGCGTGCTCGACCGCGTGGCGGGCGGCCAGGCGGCGTTCGAGCTCGGCGACCCGGCGCACCAGCCGCTCGTGGTCGGCGCGCGGCACGACGTCCATCCGCTCCAGCTGGCGCCCGACCTCGGCGCGGACCAGGTCGGCGATGGCCGCGCGGTTGGCCTGGCTGGTCTCGATGAGCTCCCCGGCCAGGTTCTGGATGCTCTGCCCCACCCGCGGCGGCAGGCTCTCCCCCTCCGCCGCGGCCGGCGCGGCGGAGCCCTCGGCCCTGAGAAGGGTCTTGGCGGCGGCGACGGCCTGCTTGCGCGAGAGTTCGGTGAGGCCACTGGCGGCATCGAGGTAGGTGCGTACCGCGTCGACGACCATGATGACAAGTGCTCCTTGATGGGACCGCGGAAGATGAAGGGGGCGCGGGCAGGGGAAGCCGCTGCGCGACGGGGGGTCGTGGCCAACGCTACCGGGGCGGAACCGCCGTTGACACGTGAACTCCCAAGACCGCCCCATTCGTCCCGATGGCACCGGAAGGACGCGAACGTCCGGCACCTGGGGCATGATGTGGCCATGAGCAGCATCGACGCGTGTCTCGCCGGCATCGAGAAGGTGAACCAGCGCATCCTCGCCCGTCCCGACGAGGAGCGCCGCAAGCACATCCGTGAGCGCTCCCTCAGCGTGGAGGTCCCGGACCTGGAGACCGTCTTCGACATGCGGCTGACCCTCAACGGCCTGGTCGACGTCTCCCCCCGCCCCGCGGACCGGCCCGCGCCCCGGGCACAGGTACGGATCACCGTGGGCAGTGACGACCTGGTGGCCCTGGCCGAGGACCGCCTGGACGCGGCCAAGGCCCTGTTCGGGCGCCGGGTGAGGATCGACGCCAGCGTCGGCGACCTGCTGCGGGTGCGCAGACTCCTCTGACCGGGCCGCTCGGCGACCGACCGGCGAACGGCGGCGGGTACCGTGCTGGGATGCCACGCCAACCTCTCGAACTGGCGCCCTTCCGGGGCCTGCGCTACACCGACCCGGACGCGGACCGCTTCGTCGACGGGGAGTTCGACCTCGCACGACTCCTGGCCCCTCCCTACGACATCCCCGACGCGGACGAGGCACGCGAGCTGCAGCGCTCCGACCCGCACAACGCGGCGCGGGTCACCCTGCCCTTCGAACTGAGCCGGCAGAGCCCCGCCTCCCCGGGGGCGGCCGTGCCGCGCCGCTACCGCACGGCCGCCGACCTGCTGCGCAGCTGGATCGACGACGGGGTGCTCGCCCTGGACGCGCGACCGGCGCTGTACGTGTACGAGCAGGTCACGGCCGACGGGCGGCGCCAGCGCGGGCTGGTGGGCAACCTGCGGCTGCCCGAGGAGGGCGCCGAGTCCGCCGTACGACCGCACGAGGACGTGGCCGACCCGCCGGTACGCGACCGTTTCCACCTGATGGGCCTGGCCCGGGCCAACCTCGAACCGATCTTCCTGGTCTACCGGGGCGGCGGCGGAGACGCGTCGGCCGCGACCGAGGCGGTCGCGGGCGCCCCGCTGACGCACGCGCGCACCCGCGACGGCGCCGAGCACCGGCTCTGGGCGCTCACCGATCCCGCCGTGCTGCGGCGGATCCGCGCGGACCTGGCGGGCCGGTCCGCGCTGATCGCCGACGGGCACCACCGCTACGCCGCCTACCGGCGCCTGCGCGCCGCCAGCGACGACCCGGGCTGGCGGTACGGGCTGGCCCTGCTGGTGGACAGCGACACCCACCCTCCCCGGCTGGGCGCCATCCACCGGGTGCTGCCCGGACTGGACACCGGCGCCGCGGTCGCGGCCGCCCGGACGGTGGCCTCGGTGGAACGGGTCGCGGACCCCTCCGAAGGGGCCCTGTCCCGGGTGCGGGCGCCCGCCCTGCTGCTGGTCTCCGCCGAGGGCGACGCCCACCTGGTGCACGGCTTCGACGAGGGGGTGCTGGAGCGGGCCATACCCGGCCGCTCCCCGCAGTGGCGGCACCTGTCGACGGCCGCCCTGCACGAGGTGCTGCTGCCTCTGTGGGAGGTCCCGGAGGAGCGGGTGCGGATGGTGCACGACGACGCGGCCGAGGCGGTCGCGGCCGCCCGCGACGAGAAGGGCACCGCCGCCATCGTGCCCGCGCTGCGGGTCGAGCAGGTGTACGCGGTGGCCGACCGCGGGGAGCTGACCCCACGCAAGTCCACCTCGTTCGGCCCCAAACCGCGCACGGGGCTGGTCATGCGCCTCCTGGCCTGAGGGAGCGGCCCCGGGAGCGGCCGGGTCCGGTCCGCCCGGACGGGTGCCCTCAGCCCTCGGCCTCGGTGTGCCGGGCCGCCCGCCGTGCCCCGGCCACGCGGACCGTCCGGACCGCGTACACCGCGGCGAAGGCCAGCGCGGCGGCCACCAGCAGGGTCAGACCGGTGGGGGCCAGGTAGAACGTCTGGCCCCAGGTCATGTCGCGGCCCTGGGCCAGCAGCGCCGCCAGCCGGTGCGGGAACACGGCCGCGACGACCACGGCCGCCCCCGGCAGCAGGCGTCCCGCGGTACGCCACCAGGGGCGCGCCCGGGCGGCCTGCGCCCAGGCCCCGGCGCGCCGCACACCCCGCTGGGCGAGGTAGCCGGTCAGCCCGACCAGGGCGACCAGGACCAGGTCGAGCGCCAGCAGCGCCGGGGCGGACGGCCCCGCGGGCTCCCCGCCGTCGGCGAGGGCCACCAGCCCGTACAGCAGCGCGGAGGCGTCGGCGCTGCCCAGCCCGGTGTTGGCCATCACCGCGATCCCGTACCCGCTCTCGGGAAGCAGAGCCTGGTGGGCGGTGTAGGTGAACTGGATGCCCCCGTGCGAGAGCATCGGCGCGCCCGCCGGGCTCTCCCCGGCGTTCCATCCCAGCGCGGTGTCGCCGCCCGCACCGCCGACCGGGGCGTGGGTGGCGGCGATCCCCTCCTCCGACAGGACGCGGACGCCGTCGGCCCCCCGCCCCCCGTTGTTCTGCGCGACGAGCCAGCGGGCCATGTCGTGCGCCGTGGTGACCATGCCGCCCGCGCCGTTGAAGTAGCTCCGCGGTTCGGGAACCGCGACGGCCGCGCCCAGGACGGCGACGTGCCCCCGGGCCACCCCCGCCGCGAAGACCTCGTCGGCGGTGTCGACGGTGAGGGTGTCGTCCATGCCCAGCGGCGTGAACACGCGCTCGTCCATGTACTCGCCGAAGGCGCGACCGCTGAGGACCTCCACCAGGCGGGCCGCCACGTGGTAGTTGGGGTTGTGGTAGTGGAACTCGGTACCCGGATCGGCGGCCATCCCGGAGTCGGCCATCCGGGCCAGCGCCCCCTCCAGGTCGTCGGCCACGGGGGCGCTCTTCTCCCGGAAGGCGGTGTCGGACATCCCCGAGGTGTGGGTGAGCAGCTGGCGGACGGTGACGCGGGTGGCGCGCGGATCGTCGAGGGCGAACTCCGGCAGGTGTTGCGCCACCGTGTCGTCGAGGGCGAGCTCGCCGTCCTCCACGAGCTGCATGACGGCGAGCGCGGTGAAGGCCTTGCTGACCGAGGCCACCCCCATGGGGGTGTCGGCGGTGAGCGCCCCGCCCCCGGAGCCGGTGCCGTAGCCCGCCGTGCGCACCACCTCGGCGCCCCGGGTCACCGCGACGGCGGCTCCGGGGAGGGGCGAGGCGTCCAGGTAGTCGGACACGTAGGCGTCCACGGCCTCGGGGGTCAGCGCGCCGGCGGCCGCGCCGGGGACGTCGGCCCCGGCGGGGGCGGCGGTGAGCAGCAGCAGGACGGCGGCCAGGCCCACCGCCGCGGTTCTCTTCAGGGACATGGGGACCATCGTGTCCGTCGGGGCGGATCCGCGGCCACGGTGCCGACCGTACGAATACCCTGGGGTCCACCCCACCCCGACCCCCCGGCGCGCCTCCCCCCGAGCGCGGCGGCCCGATACCCACTGGTCCGGCACGGGCCGTCTGCTGTACCCATGGTGATCCGGTCCCCTCCCTTCCACCCGAGGAGTCCCCAGCGTGCCCGCCGAAGCGAAGAACCCCGGCCGACCGCAGACCCGGGCGTCCCTGTCCCGCGACCTGACCGCGCTGGGGGTCGCGCCCGGAGACACCCTCCTGGTGCACTCCTCCCTCAGCGCGCTGGGCTGGGTGTGCGGCGGGGAGCAGGCGCTCGTGCAGGCCCTCGTGGACGCCGTCGGCCCCGGGGGGACCCTCGTCGTGCCCACCCAGACCATGGACAACACCGACCCCGCGGGGTGGCGCGACCCCCCGGTCCCCGAGGACTGGTGGCCGGTCATCCGCGCGGAGGCACCCGGGTTCGACCCGCGCCTGACACCGAGCAGGTACATGGGCCGCGTCCCGGAGATGGTGCGCACCTGGCCGGGGGCGGTCCGCAGCGCGAACCCGCAGACCTCCTTCGCCGCCCTGGGCCCCCGCGCCCGAGACCTCATGGAGCACCACCCGGTCGGCTGCCGTCTGGGCGAGGACTCCCCCCTCGCCGCCCTGGAGCGGGTCCGGGCGCGGGTCCTGCTGCTGGGCACGGGGTTCGACTCCTGCACCGCCTTCCACCTGGCCGAGTACCGGATCCCCCGCCCCCGCATGGAGCGGTCCGGGTGTGCGGTCCTGTCCCCGGACGGCGGGCGGGAGTGGGTGGCCTTCACCGACGTGTTCCTGGACGAGGAGGACTTCGCGCGGCTGGGCGCCGACTTCGAGAGCACCGGGGCCGTGGCCTCGGGTCCGGTGGGCGAGGCCACCGGACGGCTGTTCTCCCTCCCGGGGGCCGTGGCCTTCGCGGCCAGCTGGATGACCGTCAACCGGGACAGGTGACCCCCGCCCCCTCGTGCCCGGCACCTTCGCCGGCGGCGCCGGGTCAGCGACGCAGCGCACACCCCGGCCTCGGGCGGGCGGTCCCGACCGACGTAACCCGGGCCATAGCCTGGGAGGCGACCACCGCCGTCGCACGGAACGGGTTCTCCGACATGTCCCTGCTCGCCGCAGACCGTCCCCTGAACGAGATCCACGACGCGATGCTCCTGGATCTGGACGGAGTCGTCTACATCGGCTCGCGGGCCGTCCCGGCGGCACCGGAGGCGGTGGGCAAGGCACGGGCCGCCGGAGCGCGGGTGGCGTTCGTGACCAACAACGCCGGGCGCACCCCGGCGCGGATCGCCGAGCACCTCACCGAACTCGGGGTGGGCGCCGCCCCCGAGGACGTGGTGACCTCCGCCGAGGCGGCCGCCCGCCTGGTCGGCGAACGCCACCCCGCCGGTTCGGACGTGCTGGTGGTGGGCGACACCGCGCTGCGCCAGGCGGTGCGCCGGATGGGACTGCGCCCGGTGTCGGTCGACAGCCCCTCGGTGGTGGCAGTGGTGCAGGGCTACTCCCGGCTCATGACCCGCGACCTGCTCGACCAGGGCACGGTCGCGGTCCGGCGCGGTGCGTTCTACGTGGCCAGCAACAACGACGCCACCGCGCCCAGCGAGTGGGGCCTGACCCCGGGCAACGGGTCCTTCGTCCGGGTCATCGCCAACGCCACGGGGGTCGAGCCGGTCGTCGCGGGGAAGCCGATGCGCCCGCTGCACGAGGAGGGCATCCTGCGCACCGGAGCGCGCAACCCGCTGATCGTGGGCGACCGGCTGGACACCGACATCGAGGGCGCGACCGTGCACGGCGCGGCCGGGATGCTGGTGCTGTCCGGGGTGGCCACCCCGATGGACGCCCTCGCCGCACCCGAGCACCAGCGCCCCCGCTACCTGGCGTGGGACCTGTCGGGGATGAACCACACGCACCCGGCCGTCGTCCGCGAGGGCGGTCGGACCCGCTGCGCGGGGTGGACGGTGACCGTCACCGACGGCGCACCGCGGATGGAGGGGACCGGAGACCGGCTGGACGGACTGCGCGCGCTGTGCGGGGCGGTCTGGGCGGACGAGGCGGTCGACCCGTCCGGCCCGACCGCACGCGAGGCGCTGTCCCTTCTGGGCTGGTGAGCCCGCGCGGTGGGGGCTCACCGCTCCACCGCCCCCGCAGCGGGGCCCTCGGCCGCCCGGACCAGGGTCGCGGTCCTGGCCTCCACCTCGCACACGCTGCGTACGCCCTCCCGGCCGCGCCAGGTGCGGCGGCGCAGCTCCCCGGTCATCCGGACCACGTCGCCCAGCCGCCAGGCACGGATCCCCTCGTGCAGGTCGCGGTCGAAGCTGGTGCAGGTGATCGAGTCGGACTGGCGCCCGCGGTAGCGGCTGGTGCGGGGGCGGGCCACGCAGACCCGCCACGTGGCCAGCCGGTCGCCGCTGGGCAGTTCGCGGATGAGGGGCCGGGCGGTGATCCTCCCGGCCACGAGGATCTCGTTGCGGTGCTCGGACTCGCGCGGCTCCTGCCGCGGGGACGGGGTGTCGGGGCCGGTCCGGCTCGCGGCGACCGCGGACTCCTGCTGCATGTGGACGTCCTCCCATGGGTGGAGAGCGAGGAGACGGGCGCGACGCGAAGGAGGGGCGCGGGGCCGGAACCGGCGGTCCGGCCATCCGCGTGCGGCGGGGGCGTGCGCTCCGTTACCAGGATCCCCCGGCGGGGGCCCGCGGAAAAGACCCCGTGCGAAGCTGTGGACAACCCGCCCCGACCAGCCGTGACACCCTTGTCCTAGAGTCGGGTCCTGTCCGGTTCGGTCCCGCCGAACCCCACGACGACCGAGGAACAGGGGTGCTTGCAGTGCACGACGACGTGGACGTGAGCGGTCTGCCCGAGGGGATCACCCCGCTGGGCGACGACATCTTCGCCATCGACACGATGCTCGCCGGATATCCGGGGATCGTGTCGAGCTACCTCATCCGCTCCGAACGGCCCTGCATCGTCGAGGTCGGCACCGCCGGCTCCGCGCGGGTCCTGCACGAGGCCGTCACCCGCCTCGGGCTGGCGCCCGCGGACCTGGCCACCATCGTGGTCACCCACATCCACCTGGACCACGCGGGCGGCACCGGTGACATGGCCGCCCTGTTCCCCAACGCCGAGATCGTCGTGCACGAGCGCGGCGCCCGCCACCTGGCCGACCCGAGCCGGCTGATGCGCAGCGCCGAGATGGTGTGGGGGGACCGCCTGGACAGCCTGTTCGGGCGGATGAACCCCACCGAGGCGACCCGCATCCGGTCGGTGGCCGAGACCGGCGAGATCGACCTGGGCGGCGGGCGCCGGCTGGTGACGCACTACGCCCCCGGCCACGCCAAGCACCACATGGGCCTGGTCGACACCCTCACCGGCGACCTGTACGTCGGCGACGCCCTGGGCGTGTACAAGCCGCTCACCGGCGAGGTCAGCCCGGCCACGCCGCCGCCGGACTTCGACATGGAGGCGTGCCTGCGCACCCTGCGGCTGTTCGGGGACATCGGAGCCCGGCGGTTGATGTTCTCCCACTTCGGCGCGGTCACCTCGGTCTCCGAGACCCTCGACCGGGCCGAGTCCGAGCTGCGGCTGTGGGTGGAGACGGTGCGCGAGTCCCACGGCAGCACCGGCGACCTGGACCACGCGATCGCCATGGTGCGGGACAAGGTCGTCTCGCGCTACAGGCCGATGCCGCCGGAGGCGCCCGCCGAGTCCGCCGCGATCCTGGACACCCTCAGCGGCGCGGAGGCCAACGTGTCCGGCATCGTGCACTGGCTGGACAGGCTCGCCCAGGAGCAGGCCGAGGCCCGGCGCGCGGAGCGGGAGCGCGACTGACCCGCTCCGGCGAACCCGCTCCGTCTCCCGCACGGAGCGCGGACGTCGGCGCCGCGGCGGAAGGGACGCGGTCCGGGAAAACCGGGTGCGCTCGCCCGGACCCGGACCTAGTCTCACCCCCATGACGACTCAGATCCGCCCCATGGAGCAGGCCGACGTCCCCGAGGTCCTGCCCCTCCTGCGCGCCGCCCACCCCTGCCGCGCGCTGACCGGGGACGCGGTGCGCTGGCGGACGGAGAACCCCCCTCCCGGCAGCCGCGAGACCGCTCTGCTAGCGGTGGAGGACGGGGTTCCCGTGGGCTTCCTGCGCTCCGTGCTGCGGTACGGCGGGGAGGGGCCCCGCAGCGGCCGGTCCCTGTTCGCCGCGGTCGCCGCCTCCCACCGGGACACGGACCTGGGCGCCCGACTGCTGGAGGCCTCCGAGCGCCGCCTGGTCGCGGAAGGGGCCGAGGTGCTGCGGACGGAGGCCGCCGAGGAGGGCGTCCAGGTCGGCGGCGAGGCCTTCCGGCAGGCGGTGCTGGAGCGGGGGTACACACCGGAGGAGACCCACCGCGTCCTGGGCCTGGACCTGTCCGCGCTCCCCGGCCTTCCGGACGCGCCCGAGGGGGTCGAACTGCGGCCCTTCGACGACTACGACGACGACCCGCGTGAGATCTACGAGATCGACAGGCTGACCAGCCTGGACGAGCCGGGCGCGAAGTCCTGGTTCCCCTCCTACGAGGAGTGGCGCCGGGACGTGTGGGAGCACCCGCTCCTCGCACCGGACCTGTCCCTGCTGGCGCTGGCCGGGGGCGTACCGGCCGCCATCACCTGCTACGTCTGCGACGGGGAGTCCCGGATGGAGTCGTCCATGACCGGGACCCTGCGGGAGTTCCGGGGGCGCGGCCTGGCCGGGTACGCCAAGGCCGCGGCACTGCACCGGGCCCGCGGACGGGGCATGCGGCACGCCTACACCGGCAACCACGAGGACAACGCGCCGATGCTGGCCGCCAACCGGCGGCTCGGCTACGTCCCGGTCGGTTCCGAGACCGTCTACGTCAGGCGGCTCAGGGCCTAGCGGCCGGTTCCGGCGGCGCCCCGGGCAGCCCCAGCTCCCGCAGCAGGTGGGCGTAGAGGCCGTCCGCCCAGGAGAGCTCGTCGTCGGAGGGCAGGACGTCGAAGGCCCGCACCTCCACGGTCTCGAACTCGCCGGTCAGCGGTTCCAGCGCGGTCACCTGGGCGTGGGTGACCACGGTGACGTGCCCGCCGGAGAGCACGTAGTAGCCGACGGGGCTGATGTCGCCGAGGGTGGCTCCGGCCTCCTCCCGGGCCTCACGGCGCGCGGTGTCCTGGAGGGTCTCCCCCGGTTCGGTGTGCCCGCCGGGGAACTCCCAGGCCCGGCGCCGGTTGCGTACCAGCAGGGGCCGGTCGCCGGTGTAGGTCAGGCACACCACGGAGTCGTGGGCCTCGGGGAGGACCCCCAGGCGCACGACGGCACCGCCGAGCGGAGCGTCTCCGCCCGGCGGTGCGGTACCGCCGGCTCCCTGGAAGGGGCTCAGTCCCGGTCCTCGCCGCGGTCGCGCGGGGCCGTGTCCCGAGGCTCCTCCAGGGGCTCCTGCTCCTCGGCGTCGGTCCAGACGATGCCGTCCTCGGCGTCGTAGTCGACCAGCTCCATCCCCTCCAGGGCGGCCAGCCGCTCGTCGGCGTCGGTGACCCCGTCACTGTCCACGGCCGAGGCACGCGAGAAGTACTCGCGGGCGTCGTCCTCGCGGCCCAGCTCCTCCAGCACGTCGGCGTAGGCGTAGAAGAGGCGGGCGACCCACGGACGGGCGCGCCGCTCCTTGAGCTCGGGCACCTGGAGTTCGGCCAGGGCGGCCTTGGTGTCGCCCATGTCCCTGCGGGCACCGGAGGCGACGATGCGCAGCTCGATGCGGTCGGCGACGTCCAGGTCCTTGGCAGCCGGGTCGTTGGTGAGCTCCAGCGCCCGCTCGGGACGGCCCAGACCGCGCTCGCTGTCGGCCATGAGGGCGAGGAAGTTGTCGCGTCCGCTCATCCGGCGTGCGGCGCGCAGGTCGGACAAGGCCTCCTGCCACTTGCCCACGGTGTAGGCGGCCACACCGGAGGCCTCTCGCACGCCGGGAACACGCGACGCCTTGCGACGCGCGTAGGCCGCGTGGGCGTAGGCCCGCTCGGGGTCCTCGTCCAGGAGCATGCCGGCGGCGACGATGTGCTTGCCGACCAGCTCGGCCAGCGACTTGGGCAGCGAGTGGAGGTCGCGCCTGGTCTCGGGGTCCAGCTGGGAGTAGCTGACCTCCTCCGGGAGCTGGGGCGCGATGTCCGCCGGGTCGCGGTCCTCGCGCGGCACGCGGCGGTCCTCACGACGGTCGTCCCGACCGTGGGAGCCTCCGCCCCTGCGGTCGTCGCGACCGCGGAACCCGCCACCACGGCGGTCGTCGCGGCGTCCGCTGTCCCGGAAGCCGCCACGGTCGTCACGACGGTCGCCACCGCGGAAACCACCGCGCTCGTCCCGACGCTCACCACCACGGGAACCGCCACGGTCGTCGCGGCGTCCGCTGTCCCGGAAACCACCGCGGTCGTCACGACGCTCACCACCACGGAACCCACCACGGTCATCCCTGCGGTCGTCACGACCACGGAAGCCGCCGCGGTCGCGGTCGTCGCGCCGGACACCGCCGCGGAACCCACCGCGATCGTCCCCGCGGTCGTCGCGGCGATCATCACGGCCGCGGTATCCGCCCCGGTCGTCCTGGCGGTCCCCGCCCCGGAAGCCGCCACGGTCGCGGTCGTCGCGGCGTCCGCTGTCCCGGAAGCCGCCACGGTCGTCACGACGGTCGCCACCGCGGAAACCACCGCGCTCGTCCCGACGCTCACCACCACGGGAACCGCCACGGTCGTCGCGGCGTCCGCTGTCCCGGAAACCACCGCGGTCGTCACGACGGTCGTCGCGACCCCGGAAACCGCCACCACCGCGACGCTCGTCGCGACCCTGGTAGCCCCCGCGGCCGCGGTCGTCACGGCGTTCGCCACCGCGCCGGTCGTCACGGCCTCTGTCGTCTCTGGAACCGCTGTAGCCGGACCGGGCGCGGGGTCCGTCACCGCGTCCCCGACCACCAGGTCCACCGGAGCGATAACCGCCGCGCTCGTTGGCTCCGGAGTCCTCGCGGTCTCCCGATCGGCTGTCCTCAGTCATCCAACCCGTCCGTCAACACTCAAAAGCGCTGCCACCTTGAGCAGTAGCAGCGCGTCATAGTACTCGTGCCTTCCAGCTTACGACATGGTGTCGCCGCTCATCACCAGAGCGCAGGTGCCCAAGGTCCTACTTTCCACCCGGAGTCTCCGCACACGGGATCGAGGGCTTCGGGAGCGGTTGTCCACAGGACCCCGCCGGCCCTGGCCCCACCCCACCCACCCGCGGTTGACTGGAGACCAGGGGGACCACCCCGCCCAGAGCACCCCCGCACACCCACCCCCGCGTTCACAAAAGCACAAACACCCCCACAAAAAAAGAGGAAGGGCCGCCCACAGGCGACCCCTCCCCTCAAGAAAAACCGTGGCAGCGACCTACTCTCCCACCCCACCACAGGGCAGTACCATCAGCGCAAAGAGACTTAACGACCGGGTTCGGAAAGAGACCGGGTGTGACCCTCCAGCAATAACCACCACGGAAACCACACACCACCCACCAGACTCCACCCACCCCCACCAGGGCAAGGAATCACAGCAAGCAGCAAGCTCCGTGAAAAGTGTGCGCGAACATCCAATTATCTGCAGCGGACAAGCCCTCGGCCTATTAGTACCGGTCAGCTCCACCCCTCACAGGGC
>NYMS01000018.1 GCA_002529455.1 Glycomyces fuscus | reverse complement strand
TGTCTCGTACCGGGTTCTTTAGAGGCTCGGAACCAACGCTTCCCCTTCCGTTGAACCCGACAGGTGATGGTAGAAGCCGTCCTCGAACTCCGCCGGCGGGACCAAGCCGATCTCGCCGTGCAACCGGCGATGATTGAACCAGTCCACGTACTCGGCCACCGCGATCTCCACCTCGTCCAGGCCCCTCCACGGGCCCCGGTTGCGAACCAGTTCGGCCTTGAACAACGAGTGGAACGCCTCGGCCAGGGCGTTGTCGTAGGAATCGCCCGTGGACCCGACCGAGGCCACCGCCCCCGCCTCGGCCAGGCGCTGGGTGTAGCGCACCGCGAGGTATTGCACGCCCCGGTCGGAGTGGTGGACCAGCCCGTCGATACGCCGGTCCACGTGCTGGCGGTTCCACACCGCCATCTCCAACGCGTCCAACGCCAGATCGGTGCGCAGCGACCGCGACACCTGCCAGCCCACCACGCGGCGGGAGAACACATCGATCACGAACGCGGCGTAGACCCAGCCGTTGAAGGTGCGGATGTAGGTGATATCGGCGACCCACAACCGGTTGGGCGCCTGGGCAGTGAATGCGCGTTCGACCAGGTCCGGGCGAGTATCGGGAGCCGCACCCGGCACGGTGGTGCGCGGGCTCTTGCCGCGGGTGATGCCGCGCAGACCCGCCTGCTTCATCAGCCGGTGGACGGTGCAGCGGGCGACCCGGTGGCCTCGGCGGTTGAGTTCGGCGTGGACCTTGCGCACCCCGTAGACGCCGTAATTGTCGGCGTGCACCGTGCGGATCTTGGCGGTGGTGGCCTCATCGGTGCGCGAGCGCAGCGACGGAGCCCGCGATTTGGCCGCGTAGTAGGTAGACGGGGCGATCTGCAGGGTGTGGCAGATCGGCTCGACCCCGAACTGGTGCCGGTGGACGTCGATGTAGGCGACTACTTGGTGTGTGGGCGGTCGAGCTCCGCCGCGAAGAAAGCCGACGCGGATTTGAGGATCGCGTTGGCCCGCTTCAGTTCGCGGTTCTCGCGCTCCAGTTCGGCCAGGCGCTGGGCCTGGTCGGTGGTGGTGCCGGGGCGGTGGCCGGCGTCGACCTCGGCCTGGGTGACCCAGTTGCGCAGCGTTTCGCGGTTGATGCCCAGCTGGTCGGCTACCCGGGCGATGGCCCCATCGCGAGTGGCCGGGTTCTGTCGGGCGTCCACAGCCATCCGGATCGCTCGTTCGCGCAGTTCAAGCGGGTACTTCCTCGGTGCTGGCATGTCTCTCATCCTTCCCAGGGTTGAGAGCCTCCATCACACCCGGCACGAGACAGTCCCATGCCATAGACGCATCCCACGTCCGAGGGTGAGTTCGGCGTGCACCTGCCGTATCCCGTACACGCCGCTGGAAGCGGCATGGACCTGGCGGATGGTGTCCGTGAGCAACACGTGCCGGATCGAGCGGGCCGAAGGGCCGCGGTCGCGCCAGGCGTAGAACCCCGACTCCGACACCCCCAGCACCCGGACGGCGACTTGGACCGGATGTCCCTCGGTGGCCATCACCGCGATCGCCTCGAACCGTCTTTTGGGGGCACCACCTTCTCCAGCAGCTCACTGGTCCGGCGGTGGATGGCCAGTTCGGCCTCCGGTTCGGCGATGCGCTTGTTGGCCGCGGCCAAGCATGGCATCGGCATGTTCGACGCTCTGGTCCGGTTGGCCGAGGGCGGGTGTTGGATGCCCGGAATCGCGCGAGCCCCCACGAGAGCCCTGAACAGTTATCCGCATACAGGAACCCCAAATACCAAGGCAAACCGGAACTACAACTTGAGCATTAGCATTTCAGAAACCCTGAAACCCAAGTTTCAAAATTCGAAATAACGCTCTCAAAAAGCCGTTCAAATTCTGCGCTTGTTATTTTTTCGGAATCGAATGACTGCCAAGCTTCACTCAGCATGCCGACCAGTTCGATCTGCTCCGCGAGGATTTCGTATAGCTTCTCCCCCTCCAGAGACTGCTTTCCCACAGAAGAAATCCAAATAGTGCTAGCCGCATCTATCGAAACCCCGCGACCAGCAAGTTCCACAACGCGCCAAGAGACTCGAGCGTCACCAGCCACCCTAAGGAGGATACCGAGTGCTTCAGAATTTCTAACAGACATTTTTTCCTGCGATCGAAGGGTGGCGTCGAAAGATCAACCATGGGGATCGACTTCAGTAAACTACCGGCCTGAGAGGAAATCACGCGCCCACGGGATGGCCCGCATCCCGCTCGGAGCATCATAACCTCCTGCACGAAGAACGCTCGTACAGTACGTCAAACAACTGTTGCCGAGTTCATGATACTCACCCCAACCGCCCTGAGTATCCTTTTGAAAATCCAAGGCTGCCCGAGCATTCGGGAGATCGATATCACGGCTCATGATACTCGGAGCACCGGAGTACGAAGAGACTACTGCTTCGCTCCCATGCGGCATCAGATGAGTATGAGACACCGTCTCACCATCCGTAACTTCAATACTGAAGTGGTTTCCCTCTCCATGGTAATGCAATGTTGCGATGCCTTCGTTGCAGTTGTGGTTGAGGACGTCCAGGCCCCCAGCAGTGACGTGGAACGTGTGGACGCCCTGGACGGTCAGGTTATGGACCGTCGCGGCCTGCGTCCAGGCCTGCACCGCGGAGACCTGCACCCACGTGCCCGCCGAGGTCTGCAACCACATCCCCGGAGCCAGGTCGACCGCGTCAACCCACTGCCCCAGGTCAGGCACCCAGAACGGGTGCCCGTCGGTCGCGATGACCACGTCCCCCGCCGTTACCGGACCAGGGATACCCGACTGCTCGGCCTGCTGGCCTTCAGTTTCGGAATCGGTCCCCTCATCGGGCGCTTCGCGCTCGGTGGTCGGGTCCACCGTGATCTCCACCAGGTGCTTGCTGCCCGACCCGATGATCGTGGCCAGCACCGTCCGCGCGGTCTGCTCACCGGTCTCCGGATCGGTGGCCAGCACCTTCTCACCGACATCGACCTCCTCGATCGGTTTGGTCGATCCGTCGGCCATCACCACCCGTGTTCCGGGTACGAAACTGTTGCCGATCGGGCAGGAAAGGTTGTCGACCTTACGGTTGGCCCTGATCAGACCGTTGACCCCGTCGATCAGTTCACCGCCGAGCTCGGCGATCCTGCGCCCCAGTTCTGCGGCCTTGCCCCACCGCAACCCGTACTTGATCGCGATCTTGCCCGCCAGGCCACCCACGAACATCGACGCGATGTTCAACGCCGTCTCGCCACACGCCCCCAGATCGCCGGTGGTGAAGCACTCCAGGCCAGCCGTAATCCCCAGCTCGTCCGCGACCAGCTTCGCCAATCCGGTCGCGGCGGCGATCAGCTTCTGCTTGGCCTCCTCCTTTTCACGCTGGGCGTCCAGATAGGCCTGCGACGGACCCTGCTGACCCTGGTACGTCGTTCCGCCACCGGAACCGCCACGGGAGTTGGACTTGCCCTGCGGGTTCCAGTTCCTGCCCGGTGTGTAGGTGACCCCGCCGCCGGGCTTCTTATTGATGTACTGCTTACGGTCGTAGTCGTACAGACGAGTGCCGCCGCCGGGCTTGCTGACCACCAGGTAGCCGCCCGGACCACAGAAATCAATGCAGTTCAGCATCAACCCGTCGGGGTCGGTGAAGGTCACCGGGTTGTTGTTGGCGTAGGTGTAGCCGTGCATCTGCTGGTGGTCGGTCACGTCCATCAGCGGGTCCACCGAGATGAACCGGCCCAGCCCCGAGTCGTAGGCACGCGCACCCAACTGGGTCAGACCGGTGGAGGCGTCGATCGTCCCGTCCACGAACCCGCGCTCGGAGGGCCATTCGCCCACACTGCCCCGGTCGGTGCCGAACACCGTCGTGTACCGGTGGGTCGTCTCACCGGTGCGGGCGTTGATCGCGACCTGTCCCGTTCCGTGGCGGTCGGAGTGGATCCACGACAGGGTGCCGTCGTTGTTGCGCACCGCGACGGTCTCTCCCGCGAAGGAGTAGAACCGGGTGGTTTCCTTGAGCAGACTCTGCCGGTCCAGGCGCAGTTCCATCCCCGGCAGGTAGAGGGTGGAGGCGTCCGGGGCGTGGCGGATCAGGCGTTGGCCGTCAGCGTCGTAGACGTAGGAGGTCTGGGAGCCGTCCTCCTCGGTGACGCGGGCCAGGTTGCCCTCGGCGTCCCACTCCAGGTCCTGGTCGCGGGAGGCGGTGGTGCGGCCGGTCATGTTCCCGGCCTCGTCGTAGGCGTAGGTCTCCAGCCGGTCGCCGCCGGGCCCGGTCTGCTCGACCCTGGTCAGAGCCTGGGGGCGCAGTCCGGTCGCGTCACCGTGGGTGTAGGTGCGGGTGATGTCCCCGGTGGGGCCGTGCTGGACCTCGGTGGTGCGGTTGCCCAGGGTGTCGTAGGTGTAGGCGTGCCAGTAGGGTGCGGCTCCGCCCAGGGCGTCGGCCGAGGGCTGGTCCGCGCAGGCCTGTTCACCGGCGGCGTCGGGGGTCCACACTCCGGTCATGCGACGCATGTGGTCGTAGGTGAAGCACTGCACGTCCGCCTGGAGGTGTTCGGCGGTGGGTTCGTCGCGCAGGTTGAGGATGTTGCCCGCGTCGTCGTAGGTGTAGTGCTGGTGCACCAGTGAGCCGGTGACCCCTTGCTCGGGGACCAGGGTGGTCTGGGCCATGCGCCCGGTGGCCGGGTCGTAGTGGCGGGTCAGGTAGGTGGCGTGGGTGCCGGAGGCACCGATGTCCATGGTGCGCTGGCGCAGCTCACCGGTGTTGCTGTAGACGGTCGCCGTGACGTACTCGGCGAACCTCGACGACATCGCGATGGGCATGCCGAGGTCGTTGTAGGAGTAGCCGACGGTCTCCTGCCCCAGACCGCCCACGGCGGGCATGGTCTGCGCCTTGACGGAGCCGTCGGGGTTGTACTGGGTGGAGAACCGGTAGCGTCCCGCGAGCCCCGGTTCGCTGGAGGGGATGAGGACCTCGGTGGTGGTGGGCCGGTAGAACTGGTCGTAGTTCACCACCCGGGAGGTGTAGGCGCTGCCGTCCACGTACCGGGTGGAGGAGGTCAGGCGTCCCTTGGCCAGGGTGTCGTAGACCCATTTCGCCCGCAGCGGGCCGTCCGGCGAGTCGTCGTGCAGACCGATCTGGCGGCCGGCCGCGTCGTAGGAGTAGGCGAGGGTCTGGCCGCGGGCGTCGGTGGTGGTCACCAGCTGGTCGAGCCGGTTGTAGGCCATCTCGGTGGTGCCCGCGATGGGGTCCTCGGTCCGGACCAGGCGACCGCGCAGGTCGTAGGTGTAGGTCCAGGCGTTGCCCTCGGGGTCGGTGACCGTGGCCAGTTCGTCGTTCTTGGCGTAGGTGTAGGTGATGGCGTCGTAGTCGCCCTCGGGGGTGGGGCCGTGGTGGGTGCGTACCTCGGTCAGGCGTCCCTGGGCGTCGACGATGGAGGTGGTGGCCACGCCTCCGTTGGGCGGTGTGACCAGGGTGCGGTCTCCGTGGTGTTCGGTGCTGGTGCGCCAGCGCTCCTCGCCGAAGCCCACGTGCAGGACGTCGGTGGCGCGTCCGGCCCCGTCGTAGAGGGTTTCGGTCTGGCGGGGGATGTCGCCGTCGTTGGCGACCACGAACAGCGTGCCGCTGGGTTCGTCGGCGTTGTAGTAGGCCTCGCGCTGGGTGACCACCTGGCCGCGGGTGTCGTGGAAGGTGTCGGTGATCAGCCGCCCCCCTTCCTGCGCCGGACTCGGGCCCTGGGTCTGTCGGGGGCGAAGGAAGGCGTCGAAGATCTCGTAGCTGGTGGTGTAGTCGGTGCGGTTGTTCAGGGTGTGCGTGACCACGGAGGTGGGCGCGTCCTGGCGGATGTGGTACTCGAATTTCGCGGTGGGGGTGTCGGCGTCGGGGTCGCGGTCGGGCAGCCACACGCTCGTGAGTCGGCCGAGCGGGTCGTAGCCCATGTGCATGGTGCGGCCGTTGGCGTCGGTCTCGGCCACGGGCATGCCGCGCGCCGGGTCCACGACCGTGGTGGTGGTGTGTCCGAGCGGGTTGGTCTCGGTGACCGACTCCGGCAGCCCCACAGCGGTCTGGGTGTAGTCGGTGGTGGTCACCCCGCCGTTGGCGTTGGTCTCGGCGACGGTGTTGCCGAAGGAGTCGAACTCGGCTTCCTGCACCATCTGGTAGACGGGCTCACCGCCGGAGTAGGAGTCGAGCTTCTCCGTGCGGGTGGGCAGACCGCGGGTCGGGGCGTCACCGTGGTCGCCTCCGTCGTAGAGGACGAGCTCGTCGGTGACGACGTCCTCGGGGCGCTGCGGGGTCTGGCCGCAGTCCACGTCCAGGGTCTCGGTGCGTGAGACGAGGTTGAGGATCCAGGCGTCGGTATTGCTGAGGTGGGTGGTGCGGACACAGGTCTCGTCGCCTTCGACGTCCACGTCGCCGTGGTCGCGTGTGCGGGTGATGACTCCGTCGTCGTTGAGGGTGTGGTCCACCCGCGCGTGGCGCCAGGTGCCGTCGGCGAGGCGGGCGAAGCTGTCCACCCGTTCGGTACGGATCATGTGCGCGGTCTGGCTGCCCCAGTCGTGCGTGACCTCGGCGGTCTTGCGCAGCCAGGGGGTGGTGATCTCCCGTGAGATCTCCTGGCCGCCCTCACCGTCGCGGACGATGGTCTCCAGGAGGGTGCCGTTGAGTTCCTTGTGGTCGGTGTGCTCGACGCCGCGCGAGTCGGTGACGGAGACGTCCCTGGTCCCGCTCGACTGTTTGTCGCCGTCCATGCCCTGGAAGTACAGGTACTCGGTCTCGGTCCGCTCATCGCCGGCGTGACCGGTGCGCACGATCACGCGGTCGTAGCCGCGCCAGTCCGCCCAGGTGCGGTACTTGTCCTTGACCATGCCGTCGGCCTCGGTGTAGCGCCAGGCCGGGGTGCCCACGTAGTCGTAGCTGGTGGTCAGGGTGGGCTGGTCGGTGACCAGGTCGAGTTCGTTGACCTCGGTGACGACGTACTTGTGGAACCAGTCGGTGAGCTCCACACCGCCTTCGGGTGTCCACTTGACCGGATAGCAGCGCTTGGTGTTGTCGTGCGGCTGGGGGGTCTGTCCGTGTTCGCACTCGGGTGCGGAGTAGGTGATGTCGAGCTGTCCGCCGGTCTCGGTGAGGATCTCGGTGATGCGCCAGCGCAGCATCGGCGCGATGTCGTCGGTGGGCGAGTCCACCCGGTTGGGCATCTGGGTGCCGCCGAAGGTGACCTTGGGCAGGGACTCGGTGCCGCCCACGTGGCCGGTGTGCTCGATGGAGTCCAGCCACAGGGTCGGGCCGGTGCCGTCGCCCGCCTCGGGGAAGGAGTGCTCCAGGGTCCAGGAGTCGACCTTGGTGTACTCGTCGCCGTTGTGGATCTGGGTGGTGACGGCGTCGAGTTTCCTGGTGGACCAGAAGGTGGGTGAGTGCCTGCCCGCGCAGGAGGAGCCGGACTCGCAGTCCTGGTCCAGGGGGACGTCGGGCCAGTGCTCGGCGTTGTCGGAGGTGCGCTCGTCGGCCGCGCAGTCGAAGGAGCCGGTGACCAGGCAGCGTTCGGAGGTGGAGAAGACCACGCGCGCCGGGGCGGTGGCGTACACGTCGTCGCTGCGCAGCCCGTACTCGATGCGCTTGATGTTGGCAGCGCGCACGTAGGGGGTGGCGGTGTTGGTGAGGTTGCGGCCGTAGTGGTTGGTCTCGGCGTCGTAGTAGAACGTCATGACGTTGCCGTGCACGTCCACGACGTGGTCGAGGTTCCACTTGTAGGCCTGCTGGCACCAGGACTCGGCGAAGGTGGAGTCGTAGCAGGGCTGTCCGGACTCGGCCGCGTAGACGGGCATGGTCTGCGCGGAGTCGGTCTCGGGGTCGCCGCTGGACCAGCCGGGGAGGCGGTTGCGGCCGAAGAAGTACTGGGTGCCGTCGGGGGTGGTGACCTTCCAGTACTCGCCGCCGTGCGCCCCGTTGGTGGCGCCGGTGAGCCTTTCGACCTTGGTCCCGTCGTCGTTGGAGAGCCGGTAGGTGCCGTCGTCGTGCTTGATGAGCGCACCGGAGTGCCCGCTCATGGACAGGGTGACGTTGTCGGTGTTCCAGCACAGGTCGCCGGTCCTGTGTCCGGAGTCGGCGCAAGCGGTGTAGCGGCGCTCGATCGACCCGGGGGCGTAGGCGAACCCGTCGCCGATCCAGGAGGTCTGGTTGTTGGAGGTGGCCACGCGCCCGTCCACCCCGCCGGAGGAGTAGCTCAGGCCCATGGCGGGGACGAGCGCGCTGGGCGCGGGCGGGACGGACAGGTCGTAGGACCAGGAGAAGTCGCCTGCCTGGGTGTTGACGTTCCAGGTGGAGGAGGGCGAGAGCTTCGTGGCCCGGTAGTCGCCGTTGCCGCCGGAGGGGGCGGAGGTGACGGCGAACAGGGATCCCTGGGCGGGTGCCGCGCCCACGAGGGCGGACAGGCTCTGGTCCGGGACGCTGTTGTCGAGGAGCTGGGGCGCGTCGAAGGCGACCGCCTCCTCCTCCGGGCAGGAGTCGTCCAGGACGCAGGGGTCGAGCTCCACGACGTGCAGGCGGGAGGCGTAGTCACCGCCGAACGCGGCGGCGAACTCGGAGTAGTCCACCTCCATCCGGACCGGCGCGATGGTGGGCGAGTCGTCGGTGCGGGTGATGTTGACGAGCAGACCGTGGACTCCGGCCGCCTCGGCGTCGGCCCGGTCCAGGACCTCGACCTGGACCGACTCGACGGGCTCGGGATCGGAGAAGGCGTCCACCTCGGGCTCGTCCGGAGTGACGGGCTCTCTGCGCATCTCGTTGCGGCCGGGGGACGGGCTGCCGTCCGGGGAGGGTTGCGCGTGCTCCGGCTCCCCTTCCCCGGCGGTGTCCGGAGCGGGCTCCCGTGTCGGGGCATCCTCGCGCGGCGGTTCCTCCGCCGAAGGCGTCTCCTCCGGAGCGGGGGTCTCCTCCGGTGCGGCAGCCTCCTCCTCGGGCGCTTCCTCCTCGGGGACCGGTGGCGCCCATTCACCCCAGTGCTCGGGGACCTCCCAGTCAGCGAGGTCCTCCCCCTCCACAGCCGTGACCGTGACCGGCGACTGCTCCTGTGCTCTGAGCGTCCGCGCCTGTTCTCCGCCCAGGTCCACGTCGGTGGCCGAGGCCTCGGGCCAGTCGACCTTCTCCGGAGCGGTCACGGCCGCCTCCGCGACGGCGTCGTTCTCCTCCAGTGCCTCGGCGACCAGGTCCTGCCCCTCGACGGAGGGCAGGTCCTCCACCTCCGGGCGCGGGTTGTAGGCCGTGGCGGACGCCGGGAGGGCGTTGAGCAGTCCGGCCACGAGGACGAGGCCGACCGAGTAGGTGATGCCTCGGCGGATCGGGCCGGGGCGGGTGGGGGTGTCACTGCGCGGGATCACAGCAGTCCTCCTGTCCTCCACCGCTCGGGTGGAGGACGATCACAGGGGCAGGGGGAGGTCGAAAGCGTTGTCAGCTCTGGGTGTTGGCGAACTCGCCCGCGTACACCCAGGACAGTTCACGGTCGCTGACCACGCCCTGGTAGGCGTGGACGTCGTCGATGTCGCCGGTCCAGTGGTAGGTGTTGGAACCGCTGTGTTGGGCACTGCCGATCCGGAAGGGGCCGTCGGCGTGCCAGGCGTGGTCCACCGCCAGGCGGGACTCCTCGAAGCCGTTGACGTAGAGCACCAGCTCACCGGTGGTGTGGTCGTAGACCCCGGCCAGGTGGGTCCACTCCCCCAGCCGGGCGGCGGTGGTGGAGTAGGCGTAGGTCCATCCGGTCGCCCCCGAGGTCGGAGCGTCGTCGTGGGGGGCCATCTTGAACACCCACGCTCCACGTGATCCCTGGTAGCCGAGGTGGAACCCGCTCTGGAACTCACCCGCCTGACTCACCGCGGAGGTGTTGACCGCCTCACCGGTCTCGTCCAGTCGCACCCATGCCGCGACGCTGAAGCTCCGGTCGGTGCGCACGACGGGTCCAGGCGCTTCGACGTACTCGTCGGCGCCGTTGAGACGCGCGCCCGGAGACGCGGTGACACCGTTCTCCGCGGTGTTCCACGCGGTGGAGGGGTCGGCGTGCAGGGTGGCGTCGAGTCCGTGGTCGGTGGCGTCGGCCACCGCGGTGCCCTCGTACTCGTCGAGCATCCACCGGCCCTGGGCGGCGACCGGCTGGTTGGCCAGGCGCCACACCTCGGAGGCGGTCTCGGTGTCGGAGACCACCTCGTCCAGCACGAGCCGGTCCCAGACCCTCACGTCGTCGACCGCGCCGGGCCAGTAGTAGTTGCCGACGCCCTGGAACAGGGCGCGTCCCATGGTCAGCGGCCCGGTGGCGTTCCACCCTCCGGCGAGCGTGTCCGTGCCCTGCTTCACACCGTCGACGTACAGGGTCATCTCACCGGTCTGCTCGTCGTGGGTACCCAGCAGGTGGGTCCACACCCCGATCTCGGCGGAGTCGGTGGAAGTGACCATGTCCCAGTTCCGGGAGCCGTCCCAGTACTCGTCCTCGGGCGACATCTTGAACACCCACTGGCCGGTGTTGCCCTGGTAGCCCAGGTGGAAGGCGCTCTGCTGCTCGCCCTCCTGGGCGAGGGCGGTGTGGTGGGCGTAGGCGCGGTCGAGCTTGACCCACGCCGAGACGGAGAAGGTTCCGGAGGTGTCCACGGCCGAGCCGTCGGCGGTGATCTCGTCGTAGGGGCCGGGGTCGCCGTCGGTGTAGCCGCTGGTGTGGACGGCGGTGCCCTCCAGGCGGGGGGTGGGGTCGGTGTCGGGGTTGTCCACCGAGCCGACACGTCCGCGGACCCACTCCACCCCGTCGGAGAGTGTGGCGCCCTGGTCGGGGTTGGCCGTGTCCGCGGCCCGGTTCCCCTGGCCTTCGTCGAAGGTGTAGTGGGCGACCGGGTCGCTGGGCGCGGCAACGAGGAAGGAGTAGGCGAGAACGCAGTCGGAGGAGTTACCGAAGGCGTCCACCGTGCGCGCGTAGACCCAGTTGGGGCCCTCCAACCGCGGGGTGAGGGTCACCGTCACCTCACCGCCCGGCTGTTCGGGTTCGGCCTCGGTGACGCAGGAGTCGTCGTTGAGGGCGTAGAAGTAGCTCTCGGCGTTCTCGACGCCGTTGTTGGAGAGGGTGAACTCCCCGGGCAGGCCGGGGGAACCGTGGAACTCGTCCCCGGCCGGGTAGTCGGTGGAGGTGACCGCGGGGCCCTGGTCGGGGCGTGCGGTGCTGACCCTCAGGTAGCAGTAGCCGGTCCATCCCGACCAGGATGTGCCGTCGTGGGCGTTGGCCCGGTAGCCGATCAGCACGTCCTCGGGCAGTTCACCGGAGCGCACCGACTGGTAGGAGCCCGAGGACCACACGGCCACGTTGGTGGAGGAGGTGTCCACCTCCCCGGTCCGTGTGCCCTCTACCCACCAGGCGAAGCGCGTCTTGACCTTCTGGCGGTTGGCCGAGGTGGAGTCGCGGTCGCGCACGTAGGCGGTGAAGGTGGGCCGGGTCTCGTTGATCAGGCGCGGGTTGTCCGGGTCGGTGGAGCAGGTGCCGCCGTGGGAGTCCGAGAGCTTGGTGGGGGTCTCGGGGGGGTTGTTGTAGTCCACCTGCAGGGTCGGGTTGGAGTCGAAGCGGCGCCAGTCCCAGTTGCTGGAGGACTTGCTCTCGTTGCCGCGCAGGCCCAGGGTGGTGGTGGCGTGGCCCGCGTCGCGGCTGTACACGTACCCGGCTGTGGCGTTGAACTCCACTGTCGGGGAGGTGCCGCCGGGGCAGTTGGTGCGGCCGGCGTTGATGGTGCGGGTGTCGAGTCTGGTGTTCCAGAACGCCGAGGTGTTCTGCTTGTTCCAGGTGGTGGAGGAGGTGATGGCGTCGGTGCGCCACAGCTGGATCTGCGCGTTGGTGCACCCGTAGGCGTGGGTGACCCTGGGTCGGAAGGTGACCCGGGTGATGTCGGCGTTGCGGGTGCGCGAGTCCACGCTGAAGCGCCAGAACGCGCGCTTGGTGCTGCCGTCGCTCGGTTCGTAGCCCACGCCCGGGTCGTGGGAGGTGGAGTAGTTCCAGTACGACTGGCTCGGGTAGTTGGCGTTGACGTAGGTGCGTCCCACCCGGCTCACCGCCAGCGAGGGGTCGATGTAGACCGGGTAGGCGGTCTCGGCGTCGTCGAGCATGGCCGCGTCGGGGACCAGGCGGATGCTGTCGGTGGTCAGGGCCACGTCCAGGAGTTCGGTGCGCGCGCCCATGGGAGCCATCAGCGTGGGGTCCTCGCCGGTTTCCTCCGCGCCCGCGGAGTCCCACATGGCCGGAGCGACCGCGGTGAAGACGCTCTCCTGGCCCAGGTCGCCCAGGGCCTCCAGGGTGCCGTTGTCGGCCAGGCGCATGGTGACACCGGTGGTGGCCAGAGCCATTTCGAGTTCGGCGAGGTCCTCGTGCCGGGCCGCCTCGGGGGTGTGCACCACCAGCACCTGACCGAACCCGTCCACCCCTGCGGTCAGCACTAGGTCCACGTCCGGCAGGACGTCGGCGTAGGTGGCCTGGGGACCGTCGACGGTGGGGGCGGGCAGGTCCTCGTGCCAGCCCAGGTCGACGGAGTTGGAACCGATCCCGATGCTGGCCAGGGCCTGGTCCCCGCCGCCGGAGAAGGCGATGTCGGCGCTGACCGCCTTCGGACGGAGGCGTCCGTCGGAGTCCACGGCCAGGTCGGTGTCGACGGGGGCCCAGCCGTCCTGGCTCCGCACCCGCACCGGGAAGGCGCTCTGCTCCATGGTGAAGCTGCCGTCGGGGTTGGCCAGGTGCCGGGTGGTCTCGGTGGTGGCGGCGGTGATCTCGGCGGGTTCGCCGGTCTCCTGGGCCAGGACCAGGGCTTCCTGGTCGGTAACCAGGTCGGCGGTTGAGACGGAGGGGCCAGGGTCGGGCTCCTCGTCCGCGTTGGCGGGGGTGGACAGAGCAGGCATGAGGAGCAACGACGCCGTGAGGGCAGCGCCGAGTACTCGCGCATGGCGGGGCATGGCAGAGCTCTCTAACCCAGGTTGGGGGATCACCGGGGGAATCCCGTGCCGTCCGGACACGGGTGGTGGTTGTCCTGGGACCGAACGGGAAGTTAGCAGCCCGAAGAAAACAACACGAGAGTGACCCACATCACAACATGTGGCACACGAGTGCACGACATGCACATTCAGCCACAGACAGGGGACTCAGCACCATGTTGGCCGCATCCGGCCACTCCCCTCTCGTTTGGCTTGGAAAAAGCCTGTTCCCAGGGCTGCCCTATTTCGTGCGCCCCAAAGAACCACAGCTCAGCGCAAACCCATGCCGTTCTCGACGAACGCATCCCACTGATGAGAACGAAAGCAAAAACAGACCTCCAGCCCCCAGGCCCTCGTGGTCCAGCCGGACCCTCTCCTCCACGACGCCTGGCCCGGTCCTCGTGAAGCACCCCTTCGGATAGCGGCACGAGTTGGTCTCGGCATGCGCCCCCATCTCCTCCGCACCCGACACAGATACTGCGTGCATGGCTATGAACAAGGCTTCCGTCCGCCTTCCGTGTACATCGCCCTGCCAGGTCAGTACACCGAGGGTTCCTGACGCCAGGCGCAAGCGTCCAGGATCAGAGCACCAACGCCCAGCATGAGCATCTTCCATGCGCCCTGGCCCTCGTCGACGCGAACGTGCAGGGACCCGTTGAACGCCTGTGCGTATCCGGAGCCGGACGGGATCGGTCGCGGTCAGCCCTTCCAGCCGCCACAGCGCCCCGGTTCCGCTCCCCGCTTATGGAGGAGACCTCGCGAGGTGCCATCGGACGCTGCCACGGGCCCGCGTGTGCTCCGTTTGTGCTCCGTAGTTCCGGACTGGTACGGCACCGGGCGGCACCTCTTGACACGAAACGATGGCGGTGTTCGGATGGATAGAGACGAAACGGCACCCTGTAGCACGTAGAGACACGAAAGCCTTCTCATCCGATGGCCGCAGGTTCGAATCCTGCCGGGTGCGCCACAAATGCCAGGTCAGACGGAGTGCACGACCTTACCTCCGAGAAGCCGCCGCACTGATGGGACCAGGGTGGGACCGAGGTGGGGCCAGCCCTCCGCTCGCGCCCACGTGCCCTTCCCAAGTCGCGCTACACCAGCCACGCGGTACGTTCAGTCGCCCTACCGCGCTGCCTCCGGCGGCATAATGCCGACCGAACGCAGCTTCACCTTCGTCGTGTACGCCCAGGATCGAGAGCGACGACGCCCGGGTGCGGGAGTGACGGGAGGCGATCCCGGCACACACCAGAACCCCCACCCGTCACCGAACACCCACTCAAGTGGGCACCTAACATACCAGGGCGCCCTGAACCACCCAGGCCGCTGAGCAAACGGCCGTCAACCGGTCACCGGGTAGGCGCGAAAGAGATCGCTCTCCGAGACGTAGTCGACCGCGATCGTGCCGTTGGTCATGTCGGGCGCCACCCCCGGATCCAGGACCAGATCCGAGCCATCCTCGAGGTCGAGGATGATCGGCTCGTCTGCGACCGTCGCGTAGAGGACCCCGTCCCGGGCACTCACCGGTTCGATAACCCGGCGTTCGGAGGTCCAGGAGAACTGCTCGGACCAGAGAGCTTCACCCGCTTCGACATCAATATTGACCAGGGTGACCCCGGGATCCTCCACCCAACAGGCGAGATTCGTTCCCTGGTCGTAACTACACGATGCCTCGCCCCAGCCCAAGCGGGTCTGGATTCCGGAGGTGAGCGGGTCATGGTTGATGCTGTAGTTCGCGACTCCGGTGGCTGTGTCGAAGAGAGCGATCACACCGCCTTTGATATCGAGGTTCCACGGTTCATTGGTGTAGGAGGCGATGACGTAGAAGCGGCCTGGTCCTGCGGAGCGCACCGCGTGCACGTCGTAACCGCTGAGAGAGCCATATGCCATGACCATCTCACCGGGGTCGGGGTCGGTATCCAGGAAAGCGGAGTACTCGTCCCTGGCAGCCTGAGAGTAGGTCTCGTGGTCGCCCTCCGCCCAGGTCTCCCAGACCTGGTCACCCGTCTCGGTGTCGATCCCGTACAAACGGTGGAGGTCGTAGAGATCACTGCCGGAGTCCTCTGAACTGGCCACTACGACACCGCCATCGACCAGGTGGGGTGTCATCTCCTCGTCAGACCATAGGAGACTCCCATCGTGCGCGTTGAAGGCCTGTGTGCCTCGTCCACTCAGGATCACCGAGTCGCCGTCCAGCCCGATCACTCTTCCCCAGAAACCGTCGCCGGTCTCCGTGACGTTGTGCCAGAGCGTCTCGCCTGAGAGGAGATCGACAGCGAGTATCTCGAGCATGGGGGTGTCCTGGGCCGTGCCCGTCCCAGGCCGCACCGTCTCGAAGGTCGCAACTGCCATGACTGTCTCGCCGTGCTCCAGGATCGAGACCGACCGTGAATCCGCTTCACCGTGCTCGGTGGACACGCTCCAGAGCGGATTGTCGTTCACCACGTCGTGTGCCTGCAGTGCGTGTTCGCCCGCGTGAACGACGGCCGGACCGTAGATGTCGACAGAAGATGTGCTGCCGCCGGGGTCCGGCTGGACATAGGCACCACCGGTTCGATCGAACTCCAGCGCCGGTAGGAATTCGTCGAAGTCGAGGAAGTCCTCCGGCTCGGCAACCTCTCCCTCGTCCGCTTCTGGACCCGTTTCCAACGTGGTGCACGAGGAGGTCACGACCATTACGAACGCCGTCAGCAAGGGCAGGAGCCACTGTAGGCGCGGCGTGCGCCCGATCTTCATTTGTACTCCTCAGGGGGATACGGATGTGCCGCGTGCGATTGTAGGGAAGTCTCGTCACACCCTCGGCACCGCCTGTCACCGAGGCGTGCTCACCCCGCCAAAGCCATTCCCGGGGTCCAGCCCGGACCGAAAAAGGATAACCAACGCCCTGACCAGGTATGTTTCTTGCGCCATGCCTCTCTTATCCGGGACTCTGGTGTACGCGAAGTTTGTAGCGCCCAAGTGCCGGATGCGGCTTCCTGGCAAGTGAGCCCTTGGCCGGAAGCGGACAGGGGATTCTCTCAGGGGAAGATAGGCCCTTGATGTTTCCGACACCCGCAGGTTCCAGCCGTCGAGCTGAACACGTCCGAACCGCATACCCAGCACAACGGCCATGCTCCGAGGACCTCGCAAGGTACCATCGGACGCCGCTAGGGGCCGGTGTGTGCTCCGTTTGTGCTCCGCAGTTCCGGACTGGGACGACACTGGGCGTCACCACAGGCACCCGATGGCACAGCTTCTAATCCGATGGTCGCAGGTTCGAATCCTGCCGGGTGCGCCACAAAACCCCAGGTCACAGTCTTGTCTGGCCAGAGCCTGAGGGAGTAGTCCTGCCGGTGGGTCCAGGGTGGGGCCGAGGTGGGACCAGCACCAGACCACGTCGACCACGCCGCCTCTTCGTATGCCGACCGGCCCTCCCGGCGTCCCGCAACACCAGCCATGCGGTTCGCTCCGCTGCCTCCTGTGCCACCTCCGGGAGAACGCTGGCATAGGTGTCCGCGGTCAACACAATGCTCGCGTGCCCCAACATCGCCTGCACCACCTTCAACTCCACCCCCGCCGCCAACGCCAACGTCGCCGCCCCATGGCGCAGATCGTGCAACCGCACCGGCGGCAAGGCGCTCTCATCGTTCAGCTTCCGAAACAGACGCGACAAACGCTCAGGCGCCAGCGGGCCACCGCGCAAGGCGGTGAACACATACCCCTGCGAGGTCCAGTCGTGCCCGCGCTCGGCTGCTTGTCTTGTTCCGGGTGTGATGGAGGCTCTCAACCCTGGGAAGGATGAGAGACATGCCAGCACCGAGGAAGTACCCCGATGAGCTGCGCGAACGCGCCACCCGCATGGCCGTGGACCAGACAATCTGGCCGCGTTGCGCGCTCTCGCCTTGGTGTTCTTGGGCCGGTTGGGTCAGAACACCGTGCCCGACGCCATCCGGTGGGTGTCGTATGCAGCGTTCACCCGACCGCTGGATGTCATCGGGCTGCCGTGAACAGCACGAACATCACCGCTCACCGAGAATGAAACAGCCCTGTTCGCGACTCGGTTGAACCACCGCATATCCACGATGTTTTAGATGCCTTCCTTGGGGCCACATGACACCAGAGTCATTGCACAAACATCTTCACTCAACCACAAAGGTCACATAATACTCACCCCCCTTGGGGACTATATCAACAAATCGAGACCATAGCCCCTCCGCAGCAGCAGACGAGCTTGACTCCGAGAACCAATTTTCGCCACACGAGGAGAATCCATCACTTTCTTTCTTCCATAGATCTCCACCCAGAACGATGAACCCCCGAGAAACCAGGGAATCAAATACCTCTTGTGCAAGGCGCACAGGAAACGCATACTCAAGAGATCCCTCAGGAGAGAGATCGACCGCATCACTTACCACCGAAGGAGCGAGCAAGCGGATCATTCGCTCCTGCACAGGGGCAGGCACAGTTACTTCATCCCCCTATCAAAGAACCTATGGTTTACAGACATGTTCGGCTCTACAACCCAGTGAAAAGCGCCCCTTTTTCCATTGACACTCCCAGGCAACTTGACATGCAAACGAGATACTCCACTCCCACCCGCAACAAAGGAAGTGCCTTCCATGGTTGGTATGGTATCAATCGCCGCTGGAACTCCATGATCATCTCCGAGCTGAATCTGATCTTGGACTTTCCTGATGTTAGTGAGGTGCCCTGGAGAGGGTTTCTCTCAGTAGATGCTGGATTGGAAAGATCTGTTATCTTTCCATCGCCATCAGTGGAGAAACGTGCTCCACCGCAATTGTGGTTCAGGACGTCCAAGCCCCCAGCAGCCACGTGGAACGTGTGGACGCCCTGGACGGTCAGGTTATGGACCGTCGCGGCCTGCGTCCAGGACTGGACCGCGGAGACCTGCACCCACGTGCCCGAAGAGGTCTGCAACCACATCCCCGGAGCCAGGTCGATCGCATCAACCCACTGCTCCAGGTCAGGCACCCAGAACGGGTGCCCGTCGGTCGCGATGACCACATCCCCCGCCGTTACCGGACCGGGGACACCCGACTGCTCGGCCTGCTCGTATTGTTCTAAATACTTTTCACGTAATCCGTAAATACAAAGTACCCCGGGGGGCCAACGAGGGCACCTTTTATTAACCGAACCCGAGAATCGGTCAAGGCAATGACCCTCCACTCCGGACCCCTCACAGCGAGAACTCCACTCTGACACCCCTCACTCAAAGACGAGATAAATTCATTCCATCCAAATTTACTCTGCGAACCCTCCATGTCGGACATTCGCCTCAGTCTGTAGATATCGAGAAGATTTGAGTTCGAGACAACGTCAACCTCAAAAAAAATTCGACCATCGCCACATGCATCCGCCAAATTTTCGAATGGGACCTCCGCAAGAGCCAAACAATATTCTCCAACTAGGAGATCGATAACTTGGATTCTTGGTATTTTGATACCCACAAACACCACCCCGAAAATCGCACCCTAGCAAAAAACCACGCCACAGCCCCGCAAGAAAAGAAAGCCGCCGAGGACCAATCAAGCCGAGGCAGTCAGAAACGCTCTGAACACAGTGACACCGCACACCAATTAAAATCCGAGAGGGTGAATCGGAAGCCCGTGCCCAAAAACCAGGATTGCAACAATACTCAAATAACCCCAGCCCTCTCAATTTCAGAGAAACATCAAGTCATCCGGAGACATTCCAGACCACGCTGGGGACACCTCTCCATACATCCTACCTTGAATTATCACTTCATGCTCTCCCCGAAATTCAATCCACGGCTGATCATTCGAATGCACATGAAATCGACCCGATGGAATGGTTGACCTTAGTACAGCTCCGGCGCCTCCATCCTTAGTAGCTGCTGTGAGCGCAACCCTTGAGCTTGTGGTCCAGCTAGTATAATCACTATTAGTGTTCCCAAGGTGGTGTGACTCCGGGCTCGCAGATCCACCCCGAGGGTTGGCAACACCATTGACAGCATCATCAAATGCAGGGTTATCCATGCCTGTCTGGCCACTCTTTTCTGAAACCCCACGATAGACAGTCGTCCCACCACCGCAGTTGTGGTTGAGGACGTCCAGGCCCCCAGCAGTGACGTGGAACGTGTGGACGCCCTGGACGGTCAGGTTATGGACCGTCGCGGCCTGCGTCCAGGCCTGCACCGCGGAGACCTGCACCCATGTGCCCGCCGAGGTCTGCAACCACATCCCCGGGGCCAGGTCGACCGCGTCAATCCACTGCCCCAGGTCGGGCACCCAGAACGGGTGCCCGTCGGTCGCGATGACCACGTCCCCCGCCGTTACTCGACATCTCGGAGCATGGGGGACAGCCGTACCTGTTATTGGGGGAACAATGAAACCCGTAGCCGGAGCAGTGTCCGGACCACGGGCCAAGGTTAAACGCCAAGCCCAGCAATGCTTATAAATTTAACTCTCAAAAGAGAATAAAAGCTGAGTCATTCATACACGAGAGCAGCCCGGAAGATCGCAGCGACCATCGCCCAATCAGGGTTCTCAGGAACAGGCTCTTGAATAATGTTACTAAAGAACCCTTCCATGGAACCCACCCAACGCCCAGCAGCATCAATAAAACCCTCTGCAGTAGAGTTCTCCACAGGAGTTTTATTGCCCCTCACCTGCCCAGACAACTCAATTAGAAATCGAGCAAGATCCTCCCTGCTCCTGATTTCGCTCAAAGCCTCATCCGGCCACTTCATGGCATCCACCCAGCAGGGTCATCAAAATTCCTGATCAGGATGGAGCTCCCCCCATTGTTGGTTGTAAACTTCCATCCTTCATCGGCAGCTTCTTGAGGCGCAGTCATTCGGAAGGACATCGGAACATCAGCCTTTGGAAAGCCACGAGCCTCCTATTGTCTAGAGTATAGAGATTACCATTCCTAAATGAGCAACCCTTCGCCTTCCACGCACCTCACCCTTCAGGCCAGCACGACTACGGCTCCTGCCTCCAGGCGCCAGCGGACAGAGTCAGGGCATCCTCACCCACCAAGAACCACTCCTGACCACCTTCGCCCCTGTCCATGCGAACCCGGCCGGTCCTGTCGAACGCCTCGGTCCGCGCCCGGAAACGGACGAGACCGGTCGCGGTCAGAACCCGCAGCCGCCACGGCGCACCCTCTTCCTGGGCGGGCACGGCCAGATGCACCGTTGCGGAGGCATCACGGTGGACGCGCCCGTCGGTGTGCTCGGACGTGTAGGAGACCATGCGTATCCCGACCTGTTCGGGGAAGCCGGCGACCTCCGTGGAGGAGCCGAGGGTGAGTGGGAAGGCTCCCCCTGCGGCCAGGTCCTCACGCACTCCTCGGGCCAGCTCCCCGGCGTCCGGAACGCCTCTGAGGAGTAACTTCCAGTCCGGTGCCAGGTCGGTTCCGCCGCACCGAAGCCACTCGGTCACCAAGGAGCGGAAGGCCGCCTCACGCCGCCGCGGCGGCAGTGCTCCCGCCGCCAGGATGTCCTGGCCGGCTCCCCGCAGGGCACGGCAGTACGCCTGCACCGGTACACGCGCGACCTCGCTGGGGTAGCGGACCGAGCGGATCCGCCTCATGGACCAGAGCAGGAAGGTCGCCGCCCCCCGGATGGAGCCCTCCAGCTTCCCTTTCTGCGGTGGATGCTCGACCCGTGACCCCACCTGCCGGGGTGGGACCTGTGCGTCGGCGCGTCGACCGGCATCCGACCGGTGCCAGGAGGAGTCGTCGAGCCGCAGCGAAGCCGCTCGTGCCCGCAGAACTCCATGTGCGCCCAAGCCGACCGACACCCCGTGCGCCGTGGAGTCCAGGCGCGCACCGGGTGCCGCGCCGGTGTCGACGTCCACCTCGGTCACCTCCTCCAGGAACACGTGGAGCGTGGGAGGAACCCCGGGCGCACCGTCATCGGCGTCGTAGGAGCGGACGAGGTCCAGAATGAGGAAGCCGCAGAGCTGAGTGCCGACGCGTTCGAGTTGAAGGTGGCGAACGGTGGACGCGCCCAGAACGTAGTCGTCCGCCAGGTCGGCCAGTGCCTGTGGCGTCTACTGGGAGTACGCCGGGCGGACCGTGCCCCGGTAGTCGCGGTAGGGCTTGTCGAAAAGCATGGGTGAGGGCTGGACCAGCGTGTCGATCCGGTGTCCGGCGATCGCGCTCTGCTCCACCATCCAGTCCCAGCGCATCGGTCTTAGGCGCGCCATCCACTCCAGGGCTGCGTGGGCACGCCGTTCCCTCGAGCGAGCGATTCGGCCCGTCGCGGCGCGGAACAGGGGGAAGGTGTTGTTGTCCCACACGTCGGAGACGGTCCTGATGGTCTCTCGGTCGAACGTGCGCGCGTCGCGGGCGGCGTTGGCGATCTGGACCAGGGAGCGGTCCAGCAAGGCGCCCAACGCGGCGAGGGATGGTTCGGCGGGCTTGGAGGTTCGGGGGCTCATAGCCAAGAACCCTGGCACAAGGCCCCGGTACGGACACCAGTCGGTGGCACGGCCCGAAGACGTAGGAGCCCCTTCCTCCTGTGACAGAAGGTGGCTCCCCGCCAGTGAGAACCTCGCGAGGTGCCATCGGACGCCGCCAAGGGCCGGTGTGTGCTCCGTTTGTGCTCCGCAGTTCCGCACTGGCACGACACCGGGCGGCACCTCTTGACACGAAACGATGGCGATGTTCGGATGGATAAGGCCGAAATGGCACCCTTTGGCACGTAGAGGCACGAAAAAATCGGACTTCTAATCCGATGGTCGCAGGTTCGAATCCTGCCGGGTGCGCCACAAAACCCCAGTTCAGACTGGGTGTGCGAGTCGAACAGACGAGGCGCCGGGTCTGGATCGGGTGCTGAAATGCTCCCCGTGTGCTCCCCAGTGCAGGGTCCAGTACAGGTGGGCACCCACCTCGCGGAGCACTTTACCGTCCCGTGACCTTGGTGCCCCTGTCAAGGGCGTGTTCGCGTGCCCCGGCCCACCGCGACCAGCACAGTGGGCCGGGCCCCTGTTCGGGACCACGACCCACCACACGTCGATGATGAGCACCTACCGGGACAGCCCCCGCCCGAACTCGGCACTGGTTCCGTCCAACCTCAGTGTGGCGCCGCCGAAGGTCAGCGAGCCCTGTCCGGTGAGGCCGTCGGCGGTGGCGTAGAGCAGGGTGATGGCGCCGTTGCCGGTGTTCTCCCCCGGCACCCCGGCCACCAGGTCCCGGTGCCCGTCACCGTTCACGTCGATCAGGGTCACCTCCGCGCCCATCTCATCCCCGGCCTCGGACACACCCGCCACGTCCGGGGAGTCCTGGGTGAGGGACTGCTCGCGCCCGTCCAGCCAGTTCGGGCCGCCGTAGAGCACGTCCATCCCACCCTCGTCAGCGCCGCCGTCTGCGGCCTGCACGGTGGTGTCGCCCACCGCGACCGCGCCTGAGCCCCGCCCCTCGTCCAGTTCGGTGCCCTAGCTGGTCAGGCCTTGTGCCGAGCCCGCCAGGATCCGGATGGTATGACCGTTACCGGGTGCGGCCACCACGTCGGCGTAGCCGTCCGCGTTGACGTCTCCGGCTGCGATCACCGCGGTGAAGTCTTCCAGGGTGAGGGGTTCGTTGAGCGGTCGGGCGGCCAGGCCATCGGCCGAACCGGCGAACACCGACACGTCCCCTGCCCCGTCCTCGCCTTGGCGTGAGCTGGAGACCACCAGGTCCAGGTGGCCGTTGCCGTCGATGTCGGCGGCTTCCAGTGCTTGGACGGTGTCGCCGGGGCTGGGGGTGGCCAAGAACGCGCTCACCGACGGGTCGTCGGCCTCGCTCAGGTCGGCGCGGCCCGACAGGATTCCGACGTGGTCCTGGGCGCTGATGGCCACGTCGGCGTAGCCGTCGCCGTCGAGGTCACCGACCGCCAGGGCATGACCGAGGCCGGTGTCGCCCCGCTCCTGGCGGGGCGAGTGCAGACCGATCGCGGTCTCGGGCAGTCCGCATGAGGAGCCGAAGACGACCTGGACCAGACCGGCGTCGGTGTGTTCGCGTACGTCTTCCGCCCAGAATTCGCCTTGCCGATCCTGAAAGCAGGAGTCCTCCAAGTCCCAGCTATCATCTCCGCCTTCTTTTCATTTTGAAAAGGAGATGCCATTTTGGGGCAGACATCAAGAGAACGCAGAATACAATAAGGAAGACACTCAGAACTCCGCCTGCGATGCTGTCTCTCCAGTAGACAGACATCAGCCCAAGCGCCGCGAGCGGGGGTACAGCCATCAAGGGGATGACAGCCATGGTTCGCACGTCTTTGATGGAGGAGTTCTCGGTCAGGCGCTCGCCAGTAGCTTTCGGTGTGAGAAACGGACTGGTAGCGAGCGCCGTCATCATATGACCGAACCTTGATCGCTCTTGCTGCATGTACGCATCCATTTCATGTCCGTAGCGGGGAGGCTGGTTTTCGAGTGGGTCTTCTACCAGCCTCCCCGCTCCGGAGGCACCTGTGCCGTAAGAAGGCTGAAAGCCAGCCCGCCCACATACCAGGACCAGGCGGGAGCGGCCCGGTAAGGGCGCCACCTGCGGCTCCCCTCGGGGTCCGGCACCCGGCCGGGGGCCGGCCCGCTCCGCCCCGACGGTCAGACGCCGGACTTCTCCAGCAGTTCGTTCGTCAGCTCGGCGAGACGACGGCGGTACCCCGGGTCGAGGGCGGCCGGGACGGAGGGGGGCGTCTCCACACCGTCGTCGAAGTGGCGTCCGCTGACCCGCGCCAGCTCGGGCGCGTCCACCAGACGGCGCGTGGCCGCCACCCCCTTCTCCAGGGAGTCGTGGAACTCCACGCCCGCGGCCCTGGTCAGGGAGGTCTCCATGTAGGTCCCCGGGTGCAGGGAGTTGACCGTGACCCCGCTGTCGGCCAGTTCCTCGGCCAGGTCCAGGGTGTGGCTGATGAGGGCCAGCTTGGACCGGCGGTAGGCGGCGGGTTCGGTGAAGTCGCGTTCGAACTGCGGGTCCTCCAGGTCGAACTCCTGCTGTCCCCGGGAGGCGACGTTGACCACCCGCGAGGGCGCGGACCGGCGCAGCAGCGGCAACAGCTCACGCGTGAGCAGTACCGGCGCCAGGTAGTTGACCGCCAGGCGCAGCTCGTGGCCGTCGGCTGAGGTCGTGCGCTCGGCGCCGTCGATCCGGAAGCCCACCGCCGCGTTGTTGACCAGCACGTCGAGCCGGTCGTGGCGGGCGGCGACCTCGGCGGCGAGCCGCTTGGTCTCGGCGAGGGAGGACAGGTCGGCCCTGAGGACCTCGCCACCGGTGTCCGCGGCGACCCGTGCGAGCCGTTCGGTGTCGCGGCCGTGGAGCAGGAGCTGGTGTCCTGCCGCTGCGAGGTCCTCGGCCAGGGCGCGACCGAGCCCGTCCGACGCTCCGGTGACCAGGATGATGGCCATGTGGGTGCCTTTCACACAGGGGGACGCCGCCAGACCGGCTGGTTGCGCGCTCCCACGGTATGACGACCACCACCGCCAGTCAACAGAGGTTGACCTGGGTCGATGTCCACCACCCCAGGTGAGGGGGCCTGCCCCGTAGGCGCCTTCGGCCAGGCCGATGAGGATCTGGAGGTGGTCGATGGACGGACCCGCCGCTCGTGACAGTCGATCGAGGCTCCCGGCGCCGGCTGAAGGACCTCGGAGCCTCGCCGTCGGGTTGCTTGCAGCTCCCATGCGGCCTTCGGCGACTTCTACAGGCCACCCAGTCGCTTGTTCACCGTGTCGAGTGTCGGCCAGGGAGGACCGTCGTGCAGCGCGCGCAGGAGTTCTTCTCCGAACAGCCTCCCCTTCGGGAACTCGTCGCCACGATCCCAACGCCACGCCGCGACCATCGCGAGGACGAGCTGTCGGCACTCGTCCAGCAGTCCTTGGTCGATGTTGGGGTAGTGCTCGCAGACCGCCTCGGGAACATGGGCGAGGTCGAACTCGACGGGGCCGCGGCAGCACGTCTCGAGGTCGATGAACAACGGACCGTTCCTCGTGCTGAGCACGTTGCCTGGATGCGGCTCGCCGTGGAGCAGCTGCTCCACGGCGCCCCGTTCCTCGATCGTCCGTCGCAGGCTCGCCAGTCTGCCGCTGAGGAAGACGCGGTCCGCGTCGGCCAGCTCCGGCGAGCGGTCCGGGTCGGCGACGATGTCCTCCGCCTCCGTGATCCGGTCCGTGAACCGCGGGCTCGGCACATCGACCTCGCGCATGCCGACGTGCAGCAGTTCCAGCGCCTTGGCGCAGTCGACTGGTGAGACGTGAGGTGTCACGGGCTCGTAGTAGGTCCACAGCGTCACCGTGAAGCCATCGTGCGTGTACACACGCGGGTCCGCCCGGGGCTCCAAAGGACACACCGGGCATCCGACCTCGGTGAGCCGCTGGGCGAGCTCGACTTCGAACCGTGCGACCTCCTGTCCCACAGGGGAGACCCGGGCGAAGACGTCGCATGGCGTCAGCCGCAGTGCCAGCTTGTTCGAGTTGTGGAGCACGGTCGCGCCGCTGACCGGGAGGCCGAGCGATGCGGCGACCGAAGTCGCAGCCGCCATCGCACGGGTAACGTCGGATATCTCCATGCTCAGATCCTGACGCACTGGCCGCCGGTGGTCTCCTCGATTTCTGTGTCAGGCGCGGTCGACTTGCGCGAAGACGTCGATCCCCCCGGGGCGACGTGGAAGGGGTCGCCGTCCAGGACACGGTCGGCCCGGTATACGCCGAGGAGGCATTCGAGGCCGCCGCCCAGGCCGTCCACCACTACCAGGCACTCGCCGAACGGCGCCCGGACGCCCACCTGCCCGACCTCGCCAGAGCCCTGTACAACCGATCTCTGTACTTGAGCGCTCTGGATCGGGCCGAAGAAGCTCTCGAAACCATCACCCGAGCCGTCGACATCAGGACGGCTCCCGCGGAAGAGCGTCCTGCCGTGCACCGGCACGAACTGGAGGGTTCTCTCCGGCTGCTCGAAGATCTCAGGAACGCCGAAGCCGGCCGGGAGTAGCGCTGCGCCGGCCACCGTCCAGGGCGGGGAACCGCCGCCGTTCCGTGGTCGGCAAGGACCTCGCGAGGTGTCATCGGACGCCGCCAGCCGTCGGTGTGCTCCGTGCTCCGATGATGCTCCGCAGCTCCGGAACAGCCCGACGTCAGGCGGCACCGGGGGCCTACGCAGCCCTGGACCCGTGTGAGCACCTTTCGCACGGCCACCGCTCGGAGCCGTCGGGTCCCCTGCTCAACGGCACTGCGCGTCGATGTACTCGTGGAAGTCCGGGAACTCCTCCCGGGCCCGCCCGAGGATCTCCTCCGGGTCGCGGCGGGCGTCAGGGGCGTACCGCCGGGCGGTCTCCAGGGCGTCGGGATCGGGCTCACAGGGTCCGTCGCTCCACCCCATGGCCTCACACGGCCCGTACCCCTGGGCCACCAGCCACAAGAACGCCCCGACGTCGGCGGCCATGACCGCGCGCTCCCCCTCCGACCCGAGGAAGACCACGGGCTGCTCGGTCAGGGTTCGCCCCTCACGGACCAGCCACAGGCCGGTATAGCCGCCCGAGGCCTCCGTACCGAAGAAGCGGAACCCGCTCCCGTCGACCTCCTTGTTCCCGGTCCACAACCGGTACCACCACGCGGTCTCGTCGGGGTGCTCGAACGCCTCGTACATCTCGAAGTCCATGTCCCGGGCGCCAGTGGTCTTCCTGAGGTCCTCCAGCATCGGAGGAAGGGAGAGCTCGGTCATGGGCGGACGGTAGCGCCCCGTACGGACACTCCCCGGAGGGCGGTCGCACCGAACCCCGTGGCCTCTCGCGGCCCTGCCAGGCGACCGGACGCCCCCTCGGTCCTGTTCGGCGGAGCCGATCCCCTCTACGACAAGGCGCTCGGCCGCCTCACCGGCGACCCGCGTCAGCCCGCGGTGTTCCTCCACCTCTGAAACGACGTCGGACCCGGCGTCGGGCCCTCCTTGTCCTCACCTCTGAGCGTCTCACCCGGTGCAGGTGGCGACCGTTCCGGACCTACCCGGCTTTCCCGCCTCGTGAAGCGCGGAGGCGCCGGGGCACCCTGGGGCGCTCCGGCGCCTCCGCCGCGTTCCGCTACCCGGCCGGGGATCAGGCCACCGCCACTGCGGAGGTGATCGTGCCGGAATCGACCGCGTAGACGATGACGCCCCCTGGAACCACACACACCCCGGCCGCCTCCTCCTCGGCCAACTCCCTGCCCAGGACGTTCTCGACCGTGCGGGAAGCCGCGCCGTCCCAGGGGTGAACCGTCAGCTCCACCAGCCGGTCACCGTCCCGGGGCCGGGTAACCGTGTACAGCTCCTCCCCCGTGGCGGCGAGGCTCCGATGCCCGTCCACCGCGGGAAGCTCCACCGTGTGCGCAGGTTCCCCGCGGGCGTCGGTGAGGGTCAAGGTCGGATCCGACCCCAGAAGCACGCCGTCCCCGAGCACCTCCTCCCAAAGGTCCCTCTCCAGCCAGTCCCGACTCGGGCGGGGGTCCTGCCACGTGCCAGTCGCCTGCTCCTCACCCGTCCGGGTGTCGACGGTGGAGTACGCGTCGGAATGGACGTCGTAGCGGTAGAGCACGGCGCCGTCGGAGGAGACCGTGAGGGCACTGCCCGCGCGGCCATTCGAGTTCCCGGCTTCGTGCGTCCACAGCAGTTCACCGGTGTCCGCGTCGAAGGCGTGCACCACGGGAACGGACCCGCCCGCCCCACCGGCCGGGCATCGGACCGACGCGAGGACCAGGTCTCGGGTGACCTCGAGGTCGAGAACGGAGTCCTCCCCGTCGGGGACACAGTCCGGGGTTTCCTGGAACCTCCACAGCAGGGCACCCGAGGACGCCCCGTACACCTCCAGCGGAACCTGCGCCTGCGTCCGCACGACGACGCTCTCGCCCTCCAGCGGATCCGCGTTCTGGGAGTCGTGCGCCACCGGGGAGACCTCGTCCGCCAGGAGCCTCTGGCCATCCTCGGAACGGTGCAGGACACGGCCGTTCGTCGCGTCCAGGGTGACCCGCACCGTCGCGGGGCCGAGGTCCTCGTCGGTCGAGGGGGGATACTCCTCCACGACAAGCGAGTCCCCGTCCGCGGCGACCAGGGTCCGGGTGTCCGTTCCGGGCGAACGGTACCGCCACAGCTCGTCACCGGTGACGGGATCCACCGCCATCACCCCGTCGCTGAGCTCGAACAGCGCCCCCGGGGTGATCGCCTCCACCTCCCAGACCGCGCCGCGGGGGAGATCCAGGGCACGCGGCACCCCCTCGATCCCGGCTGGAACCTCCCGGGCCTCGGACCCGATGCCCGCGACCAGATGTTCCACCCCAGGTCGCGGGGGCCGGAGTGTCCTCTCGGCCACCACTCCCGCTCCGGCGGAAACCACCAGTGCCGCCACCGCCGCCACGGACACCGCCACCGTCCCACCGGGAACGGCGTGTTCCCTGCGGTCGAGCAGGATCGCGACCGCCGCGAGGAGCACCTGGAGTCCGCCCGCCGCGACGGTGGCCACCACGGTCGGCATGAGCCGGTACCGCTCTCCGGGGAGGAGTTCGGCCTCCGCGTAACCGCTCACGTGGGAGAGGGCGACGGCCACGACCAGGGCCGCGGTCCCCAGGGATGCCCAGAGCAGGACCGACCTCACTGCGGAAGCCTCGTCGGCCTCCGCGCGCACGTCCCGGAGCCAGGCGACCACGAACACCACCGCGACGGCCAAGGGCCCGTAGAGCACGTACGGCGGAGCCGACACGTGAGACGTTCCGGCCCAGGTGAGGAGCAGAGGGAGGAGCAGGGGCAGGAGACCGATCAGGCCTCCCGACACGGGCAGGTGTCTACGGACAGTCTTCATGGTTCTGGTGGTTCGTCCTCAGGTTCCGTCGCACGTGGGCGCCCAGGGACAGCTCTCTCCACTACCGGCACCAGCAGAACGCCCTGTATGCGCAACATGGCCTTACAAGACCTCATACTGCCGTTCCAGCCACAACCCTCCACCCACAGGGTCCACGCCGAACCGAACCGCCAAGGCCACCGCCACAACCTCTCGATGGCATCACGCAATGTCCTGCTGAGCGACCAGGCCGGACATCCTGTCCTCCGAGAACGACGCCTTCCCAGCGGTTCCTGCCCCTTCCTGGATCAGCATCACGGTGGAGGATGAATATGGTCTGGCCGCCTCACCACCAGGGGTGAAGCGGCCAGATCCATGAGTCCATCGGGTTACGGGTGAGCCGGAGGAAGGCCTCGCTTCGAGCCCGGAGAGGGTAGGGGATCGAAGCTTCTCTTCCCGAACTCGAACGTCGCCTTAGTAACCGTTCATGTAACCGTAGCCGTCCCCCTTGCCGTTTCCACCGCCGTTTCCGTTCCCGTCGCCGTTCCCGTTCCCGTCACCGTCGCCGTTCCCATCACCGTTCCCGTCACCGTCGCCGTCGCCGTTCCCATCACCGTTCCCGTCACCGTCGCCGTCGCCGTTCCCGTCACCGTTCCCGTCGCCATCGCCGTTCCCGTCACCGTCGCCGTTGCCGTTCCCGTCGCCGTCGCCGTTCCCGTCACCGTTCCCGTCGCCATCGCCGTTCCCGTCACCGTCGCCGTTGCCGTTCCCGTCGCCGTTGCCGTCGCCGTCGCCGTTGCCGTCGTCGGCGCAGTCAGCCCTCTGGATCACGTTGTTGTCGAGCGTGACCGCACCGTTGCGAGCCAGCAGACGACCGTCGACCGTGGCACCGCTGTTCGCAGTGATCGACGTCAGGGCCAGGATGTTGCCCACGAAGGTGGAGTTGGTCCCCAGCGTCGCCGAGCTCCCGACCTGCCAGAAGACGTTGCACGCCTGGGCGCCGTTGATCAGGTTGACGTCGCTGGCCGACGCGGTGATGAGCGTGGAGCCGACCTGGAAGATGAAGGCCGCGTCGGGATCCCCCTGGGCGTCCAGCGTCACTGTTCCGGTCAGTCCGAGCGACGAACTGGCGTTGTAGACGCCGGGGACGAATGTCTGCCCCCCGAGGTCACCGGAGACACTGGCGGTCGCAGCACGCCCGGCGGCGTCGTTGTACGCGGTGGTCAGGTCCTCCTGGGCCTGGAGGGCGACGGCGTCCGCGATGTGCACCGATCCGTTGACGGTTCCCGGGGGGAATCCGGTCACCGCGGTTCCCGGGTGCACTCCCAGGTCCCCCGTAATGACGGTGGGCCCGGTGTTGGTGACCGTCTGACCGGCCAGGACAGCGAAACTGTCCGCGGTACCGAGCTCCACCGGCGCCGGTTGCGCCTGGGCGCCGGTCGGTGTGAGGCCCAGCATGGCAAGAACCATCAGGAGGGAGAATCCGGCCGCCGCTAGAAGAGAAGGAGGCGAAAATCGACAAGCTCGCACGGAGGTAGCTTTCATCTAGGGTGCTCTCTCTGGATTGAACATCCGACCGGGAATGGAATACAAGTGGGTACTCATTCCCCGGCCGCCCGTGATCAGTATTTCCACATCGTCCAAGCGGACCGGAGGCCCGAGACGGAACCCAGCCCCCTGTCCACAGGAGGGGACTGTACACAGGGCCCCCGAGATCCCGGCATCGAACCGCCGAGACAGGAAAAGAGGACCACGGCCCTGCGGCTGATTTACCAATAGTTCCCGATGTGCGAGTTCGGAACGATTTGAATCATCCCACTCCACGATCGTGGGCCACGGAGTTCCGACGGCCCCACCGCGAAAAGAACGAGAAGTGCCAAAAATTCGGAACAGTACGGGTTGGAAGAGAAACCTCACCTGGGACCTGCCCCGTCCAGGAGGCCCCGAGCCGATCGACCAGCGGCCCCGAGCACGGGAAACCCCAGGTCAGAGCGGTCATGATCGCAGGAACGGACCCGGGCGGCACTGGCGTAGGCGCCAAGGACCCCGTCGTTCCCGCGCTGCCCGGAGCGAGCGCGGGGGCGGGGCCCGCGCACCCTCGCAGGGGCGGTACCCGCTCCACGGGGTCCCGCTCCCCAGGGGTCCGCCTCGGCCGTGGTTACCATGACACATGGCCAGCGAATCCCCCGCCGTGGCGCGGAGCCGACGCGAGCAGCTCCGCGACTTCCTGCGCACGCGCCGGGCTCGGCTCACCCCCGGCGACGTGGGCATGGCCGCCGGGGGCAGGCGCCGGACACCGGGCCTGCGGCGCGAGGAGGTCGCCGTGCTGGCCGGGGTCGGCGTCTCCTGGTACACCTGGCTCGAACAGGGCCGCGACATCAACGTCTCGGTCGAGGTACTCGACGCGATCAGCCGGGCGCTGCGCCTGACCGAACCCGAACGCGCGCACCTCTACGTCCTGTCCGGTCTCAACCCGCCGCGGGCCCGCGGGGCGCGTGACTCCTCGGTCACCCCGGAGCTGCGGCACCTGATCGACGCGTGGGCGCCCCGGCCCGCGATGTTGCAGGACCGGTACTGGAACCTGCTCGCCTTCAACGACGCGGCGCGGACGGTGTTCGGCTACGGCGACACCGACCACAACTGCCTGGTCACGTTCTTCACCAACACCCGGTACCGCGCCCTGCACCTGCACTGGGTGTCGGTCGCACCCACCGTCGTCGCCGCCTTCCGGGCCGACGCGGCGCGTTTCCCCGACGACCCGGAGTTCGGCCGGCTGGTGGACGACCTCAGCTCCGTGAGCCCCGAGTTCGCCGGGCTGTGGGCGCGTCACGACGTGGGCGGCCACGTCCAGACGGTGAAGGCGGTCCTGCACCCCGAAGCCGGTGACCTGGTCTTCGACAAGACGACCCTGACCGTGGCCGACCGCCCGGACTGGCGTCTGGAGCTGCACAACCCGCGGCCCGGCACCGGGACCGGGGAGCGGCTCGAACGGCTGACCCGCGTCCGCACCACCGCCTCCGGCTGACCCTCCGCCGCTCGTCCCCGGCGAAGGCCCCCTCCGGGGCGTCGCCCGGCGAACCTGGTGGTGCCACTCCCCGTATAAGTGCGCCCTGTCCGCGCGGTGACCGGGCTGGAACGCTGCATCCCATGACACACAACGTTTCCCGATTCGACGACAAGGTCGCGCTGATCACCGGCGGCACGAGCGGCATGGGGCTGGCCACCGCGCGAAGGCTGCTGGAGGAGGGCGCGCGGGTGGTCATCACCGGGCGGGACAAGGACCGCCTGGACGCCGCGGTCGAGGAGCTGGGCGGCGGGGACCGCCTCCTCGCGGTGCGCGGTGACGCGGCGGACCTCGCCGACCTCGACACTCTGGCGGCCCTGGTCCAGGACCGTTTCGGGCGCCTGGACGTGGTCTTCGCCAACGCGGGCGTCGCCTCGTTCCAGCCGGTCGGCGAGGTGACCGAGGCCGAGTTCGACCGTGTGTCGGACATCAACTTCAAGGGGGTGTTCTTCACCGTCCAGAAGGCCCTCCCGTTGCTGGCCGACGACGCGGCGATCGTGATCAACGCGTCGTGGACGCTGCACCGGGGCATGGCGGGCGCCACCCTCTACGCGGCGACCAAGGCGGCCGTGCACAACCTCACGCACACCCTCGCGGCGGAGCTGGGCCCGCGGGGCGTCCGGGTCAACTCCGTGAGCCCCGGTTACATCGAGACCCCGATGTTCCACGCCGCCGTCCGCGAGGAGGAGAAGGAGGGCGTCGCCGCCGAGGTGGTGTCGGGCCGCCTCGGCACCGCCGAGGACGTCGCGGGCGCCGTCGCCTTCCTCGCCTCCGCGGACGCCTCCTACGTCAACGGGCAGGACCTGGTCGTCGACGGCGGCCTGGTCGCCGCCCTCCCCGCGTCGTCCGTCTGAGCGCGGCCGTGCCTCCCCGGCCGCCCGACGCCGCGCGGTCGGCCGGGGAGGCCCCCGGAGCGGCCCGGCGCTTCGGGCGCTCGGACGCCCCGGTGGCCGTGGCGTCCGCGGTCGGGGCGCGCGGCCGCCACGGCGCACCCTCCCTCCTGCGAGGGCACGGCCAAGGGCACCACGGCGCAGGCGTCACGGTGGACGCGCCCGTCGCTGTGCTCGGCCGTGCGGGAGGGGCCGCGTCCCCGGAACCCTCACCGAAATCGGGTCACAACGCCTCTATTCACACCATGTATACACATTGTGTATAGTCGCCGCCATGTCTATCGGCAACACTCTGCTCGGCCTGCTCGAATCGGGCCCCCGCCACGGGTACGACCTCAAGCGCCTCTTCGACGAACGCTTCGGACACGACCGGCCCCTGCACTACGGGCAGGTCTACTCGACGATGTCGCGCCTGCTGAAGAACGGCCTCGTCGAGGTGGACGGGGTGGAGGCGGGAAGCGGCCCGGAGCGCAAGCGCTACGCCATCACCGACGCCGGTGTCACCGACGTCGGACGCTGGCTCGCCACGCCGGAGAAGCCCGAGCCGTACCTGCAGAGCACCCTGTACTCCAAGGTCGTGCTGGCACTGCTCACCGGCCGTGACGCCGCCGGGCTGCTGGACGTCCAGCGGGCCGAGCACCTGCGCCTCATGCGCGAGCTCACCCGCCGCAAGACGGGCGGCGACCTCGCCGACCAGCTCGTCTGCGACCACGCCCTGTTCCACCTGGAGGCCGACATCCGGTGGCTGGAGCTGACCGCCGGCCGCCTCGACCGGCTCGCCGGGGAGGTCGGCGCGTGAGCGGCACCACCGCGGCGCAGGACACGGGAGCCCTGCTCACCGCCACCAGACTCCGCAAGTACTTCGGTTCGACCGCGGCGCTGAACGGAGCGGACTTCAGCATCGGCTCCGGAGAGGTCGTCGCCGTCATGGGCCCGTCCGGATCCGGCAAGTCCACGCTGCTGCACTGCCTGGCGGGCATCCTCGACCTCGACGGCGGCACCGTGCACTACGACGGCCGCGAGCTGTCGGCCCTGTCCGACACCGAGCGCAGCGGGCTCAGACGCAGCGACTTCGGCTTCGTCTTCCAGTTCGGCCAGCTCGTCCCCGAGCTGACCTGTGTGGAGAACGTCGCGCTGTCCCTGCGCCTGACCGGCGTCGCGCGCAGGAGGGCGGAGTCCCGCGCGATGGAGTGGATGGCCCGCCTGGAGGTGGACGACGTCCGCGACAAGCGCCCCGGCCAGGTGTCCGGCGGGCAGAGGCAGCGGGTGGCCATCGCGCGGGCGCTGGTGGCGGACCCGCGCCTGGTCTTCGCCGACGAGCCCACCGGCGCGCTGGACTCGCTCAACGGGGAGCGCGCCATGCGACTGCTCACGGGTGCCGCGCGCGACACCGGGGCCGCGGTCGTCCTGGTCACCCACGACGTCCGGGTCGCGGCCTACTCCGACCGCGAGGTCGTCGTCCGCGACGGCCAGGCCCTCGACCCCGCCGGGATCCGGGGTGTGACGTGATCGGCCGCTGGTACCGCGACCTGGCCATGGGCGCCAGGCTCACCCTGAACGGCGGGTGGACGGGCTGGACGGGGACACTGCTCACGGCACTGGGCGTGGGCCTGGGGGTGATGGTGCTCCTGCTGGCGTCCGCGGCCCCCTCGGTGCGCGCCGCGGCCCAGGACCGGATGGACGCGCGGACGCCGGCGTACCTGGAGGAGGGGGCGCGGACCGGTGACGGCACGGTCCTCGTGGGCCCCAAGATCGTCGAGTACCGGGGGGACATGTTCTCGGGCATGCTGCTCGAACCGGTCGGGGACCCGCGGGAGGCCGCCCACCCTCCGGGGATCGACCGGCTGCCGCGGGCGGGCGAGCTCTACGCCTCCCCGGCCCTGCGCGACCTCCTGGACTCCCCGGAGGACGCCCTGCTCGCCGAGCGGTTCGACGGCGCCCAGGTCACCGGCGTGATCGGCGCCGAGGGCCTGCGGGGGCCGCAGGAACTCTACTTCTACCTGGGCACGGACGCCCTCTCGCAGATTCCGGACCCGCACGCCGCCTCCGGCTTCGGCGCGGACCGGCCGTCCGGCGGCATGGCCGCGGTCCTCGTGCTGCTCATCGTCGTCGTCATCGTGGTGCTGCTGCTGCCGATCGCCGCCTTCGTCCTCACCGCGATGCGTTTCGGCGCCGAGAGCCGCGACCGGCGCCTGGCCGCGCTGCGGCTGGTGGGCGCCGACCGGGGGATGACGCGGAGGATCGCCGCGGGCGAGTCCCTCGTCGGCGCGGCCCTGGGCCTGGTCCTCGGCACCGGGTTCTTCCTGGTGGCCCGGATGTTCGCCGACCACGTGCGGATCCCGGGCTCGGGCGTGCTGCCCGCGGACCTCACACCGGTACCGCTGCTCGCCGCCCTCGTCGTGGTACTCGTCCCCGCCAGCGCCGTCCTGGTGACGCTCCTGGCGCTGCGCAAGGTCGAGGTCAGCCCGTTGGGCGTCTTCCGGGAGGGCACCGACCGCGGTCGGCGGCTGTGGTGGCGCGTGGTGGTCCTGGCCGTCGGCTGCGCCGTCCTGGCCGTGCCCGGACAGGGGGCGAACCCCGAGGGGGCGGAATGGGTCGTCGCCGTCGGTGTGTCGGTGGCCCTGGCGGGGTTCACCCTGCTGCTGCCGTGGGTCGTCGAGGCCGTGGTGGGCCGGCTGCGCGGTGGTCCGCTGTCGTGGCAGATGGCCACGCGGCGCCTGCAGCTGAACAGCGGGATCGCGGCCCGTACCGTCAGCGGCGTCACCGTCGCCGTGGCCGGGGCGATCGCGCTCCAGACGCTGTTCTCCGCGATGAGCGACCAGGTCCCCTCCGCCGACGGCCCGGACCCGGGCCGGGTACGGATGCTCGCCTCGGCCACGGTGGGGACCGGCGCCGAGGGGGCGGAGTTCGCCCGCGGCGTCGACGGCGCCAGGGGGGTGGAGTCCTCCCTCCCGTTCCTCGTGGCCCACCTCCCCCCGGCGGACGCGCCACCCGGCGCCGACGGGGCACAGCACGCGCGGACGGTCGTCGTCGCCGACTGCGCGACCCTGGACGGGCTGATCACGTTCTCCTCCTGCGCCGACGGTGACGCCTTCGTCGCGGGTGGGGGGGCGCCCGCCGTGCGTCCGGGCGACCGCCTGGACCTCGACAACGCCCGTGCGGACGGTCCCGCCACCGATCCCCGTCCCTGGACCGTTCCGCCGGTGCGCGAGGCCCGGGTCACGGACGCCCTGGCCGGGCAGATCCCCCAGGGCCTGTTCCTCACCCCGTCGGCCTTTCCGGTCGAGGAGCTGGAGAGCCTCCGGTCCACGGTGCTCGTCACGCTCGACGGCGGCGATCCGGACGCCGTCGAGCACGTGCGCAACCACGTCGGTGTCGACAGCGCCGGGACCGACCTGCGCACCCTGGGACAGGAGAGCGGCAACAAGGTGCTGACGGACATCGGTGACGCGCTCCGGGCCGGCGCCGTCCTGACGATGCTGGTGATCGGGGCGAGCATGGTCATCTCCACGGTCGAGCAGCTACGGGAGCGCAGACGGCAGCTCTCGGTGCTGATCGCCTTCGGGACCAGCCGCTCCACGCTCGCCGCGTCGGTGCTGTGGCAGACCGCGATCCCGATGGTGCTCGGACTGGTGATCGCCGTCGCCGGCGGGGTCGGGCTCGGCCTCCTCCTGCTGCGGCTGGCCGACCTCCCGGCCACCGACTGGTGGGGCCTCGTCCCGCTCGTGGGCGCCGGGTTCGGCGTGATCGCACTGGTGACGCTGGCGAGCCTGCCGTACCTGTGGCGGATGACGAGCCCCGAGGGACTGCGCACCGAGTGACGCCCGAGCGGCCGGTGGGGCCACGGGTACCGGGCCCATGGCTCCACCGGCCGTTCTCCGCGGCGGCCGCGGAGGGACCGGGGAACGGCCGGGCCGATCACCGGAAATCAAAACCACCCATATCTCCTTTTCCTTCCATAAAAGCTGATGCAGTCTCCAGGGTTTCCACAACACGGACCGGAAAAGCGAATTCCAGGATGAACCATCACACCCTGGACACAACCCCCCAAGCGAGAGGGAATACGATCCGAAGGAGCCCTGCCCCCGACGTTTCGACCCCCTCTCCCCCACGGCCGGACCGACCCGAACCCCCCACAGCCAGGCGGTTCACCCCGCGCGAACACGGAGAAACCCGGGCCATCTCCGCTTGCTCGTCGGATTTTTCTCCGCATTGTCCGTTTGTTCCGATTCCCCGCCTCCGCCGACCCTCGCCAAACCGAACCAGATCACACCATTGCATTGACAAAAACGGTGATTACCGAAGATGATCACTCGACAGGGGTACCGTGGCGGACCTCCGGCCGCCCGGACAGGATTTCCGAGAGCGCCGACCGTTTCCACCCGCGGCCCTTTTCGTGTCAACAGGGGATGAGGGGAACACCGTGGCGCACACCGGCGACGGCGCGGACACCGACCGCGTGAGCGAGCCGCTGCTGGTCGCGGCCGGGATGGCCGACCTGGCCTACAGCGGTGTCGGAGCGGCCCTGCGCAGGGCGCGGTCCCTGCTGGGCCGGTCGGACCTGGACGAGATGGCCCGGGACGGTCGGCGGGAACTGCGCCAGCACGGCGAGCTGGCGCTGCGCAGGTACGCCCCGATGGCCGAGTCCCACATGGAACTGCTCGCCCGCCGGGCCGCCTCCCGTCCCGGTCGAAGCGATGGCTGAGACCGGGGAGCAGCTCCTGCTCCGGGCACGGGTGGACGCGCAGCTGCGGGAGTTCGCGCGCCGGGAGACGGACCGGCTCGTCGCCATCGACGCCGACCTGTTGCCGGTGGCCGAGCAACTGGCCGTCGCGGTGGCCGGGGGCAAACGCCTGCGCGCGTCGTTCTGCTACTGGGGGTGGCGCGCGGCCGGGCAGCCGGACAGCGACGCGCTGGTCAGGGCCGCCGCCGCGATGGAACTGGTGCACGCCGCCGCCGTCGTCCACGACGACCTCATCGACGAGAGCCCGATGCGGCACGGCGTGCCGAGCGCCCACGTCGCCCTGCGCGCGGCGCTCACCGGCAGGGCCAGGCCCCACGCCGGGGGCCGCGCCCTGGCCCTGCTGACCGGGGACCTGCTGATGTCCTGGGCCGCGGAGCTGTTCCTGTGCTGCGGCCTGCCCTCGGCCTACCTCTCCCGCGCCCGCGAGCTGTGGCTGGTCATGGCCAGGGAGCTGATCGCCGGGGAGTGCCTGGAGGTCCTGCGCACCGGCTCCCCGCCCGACACCGGCAGCTCGCTCCAGGTGATCAGGTACAAGACGGCCAAGTACACGGTCGAGCACCCCCTGCGCATCGGCGGTGCGCTGGCCGGTGCCCCGGGCCCGCTGATGGAGGCCTTCACCGCCTACGGGCTCCCCCTGGGCGAGGCCTTCCAGCTGCGGGACGACCTGCTGGGGCTCTTCGGCGACCCGGAGCGCACGGGCAAGTCGAACCTGGACGACGTCCGGGGCAACCGGCCGACCGTCCTGCTCGCCGAGACCTGGTCCGCCGCCACCGCGGCCGAGCGCCGGGAGCTGCGCGCCCTGCTGGGCCGGCGCGGCCTGGACGGCGAGGGACTGTCCAGGGTCCGGTCGATCATGCGGCGCACCGGGGCCCCCGAGCGCGTCGAGGAGATGATCGCCCAGCGCGTCCGGGCCGCGACCTGCGCCCTCAGCCGCGCCGACCTGCCGGACGGAGCCGCCGCCGCCCTGGCTCAGATGGTGGCCTCGGCCGCGGCCCGCCAGTCCTGACCCGACGAAAGGATTCCCGTGTCCCACACGCCAGAGTCCATGAACGCACTGCGGCTCATGGGGGACGAACTCGCCGACGCGACGGTGGAGACGCTGTTCGAACGCGGGGAGGTCGGCAAGTTCAACACCCTCATGCGCTACTTCTCCACCGTCGGCCAGGACCTGCCCGAGGGGCTGCCCGACGTCGCCCGCGAGTACCTGCACACCACGGCCGCGCCGCCCTCCTGGGTCGACTGGGACGAGATGGAGAGGGCCCGCCAGTTCTTCATCGACAACAACGTGCACATCTCCACCGCACTGGCCTTCTCGGCGATGCCCGCCTGCTACGTCATCCCGCACGTGGCCAGACTGCTCAGCGCCACCCACGCCCTGGAGTACCCCTCGCGGCGCATGGCCGAGACCGGGCAGTTCACCGTCTACCTGATGCAGCCCGACGCGTTCGAGGCGGGGAGCCGGTTCGTCCCCGCGGCCCAGAAGGTGCGCCTGCTGCACGCCTCCATCCGCTACCACATGCGCCGTGAGGGCCGCTGGGACGTGGACGCGCTCGGCACGCCGATCTGTCAGGAGGACATGATCGGCGGCCAGATGATCTTCTCCATCCAGGTCCTGGACGCACTGCACCGCCTGGGCATCCACATGTCGGTCGAGGGCGCGGAGTCCTACTACTACGCCTGGCGCATCGTCGGCGCCATGCTCGGCATCAGCCAGGAGCACTCCCCCGCCGACGTGGACGGCGCCCGGCGCTTCTCCGACCTGTACATGACCCGGCACATGGGCCCCTCCGAGGAGGGGGCACGGCTGACCCGCCAGCTCATCGACCTCTACGAGGAGGTCGTCCCCGGAACCCTCCTCGACCCGGTGGTCGCCGCCCTCATCCGCTACCTCATCGGTGACACCTGCGCCGACTGGCTCCAGGTTCCGCGCAGCGGCTGGGACACGGCCGTCAAGGCCTCCCCCGCCCTGCTCGGGATCCTCGAACGCATCGAGGACGGCTCCCCGCTGGGCGCCTGGGTCCTGGACCGCCTCGGCCACGTCACCACCCACCTGGAGCTGAGCTCCCTCACCCGCGGCCGGGTCATGCAGTACGCCATTCCCGAACGGCTCAAGGACGAGTACGGCGTCACCTCCACCGCCCCCCGCACCCGGCGCTGGACCCCGCCGCCCCCGGCGCCCCGGGACTGAAGTAGCGGAGGGCCGCTCCCCCACGTCACCGCCGCTCCCGGCGCCGCCCCGCGGGACCCGCGGGGCGGGGCCGGACGAACGCGCCGGCGCCCCGGGGAGGCGGGCCGGGGCCGCGTCCGCCCGGCCCGCGGGGGCGCGCCCCGTGACCCGTGTGTCCGGCCGCACCGGCCCACCCGGTGGCGACCGCCCCAGGCCGCCGCGGGATGATCGCACGGTCGGCACAGGTGAAAGGAGCCCCTGCCATGACCGGACGCCTCCTCCACGCGGGACCGGTGATCATCGACGTCGTGATGGCGGTCGACGCCCTTCCCCGGGCCGGTGAGGGCGTGCTCGCCTCCTCCTCCCGAACCCTGGTCGGGGGCGGTTTCAACGTCATCGCCGCCGCGGCGCGCGCGGGCATGGAGGTGGTCTACGCGGGGGCGCACGGAAGCGGGCCCAACGGGGACCTGGCCCGTGCCGCGCTGCGCTCGGAGGGGGTGGCGGTGGCGCACGCCCCCGTCCCCGACGCCGACACCGGCTTCTGCGTGGCCCTGGTGGACGCCGACGCCGAACGCACCTTCGTCACCCGCCTGGGCGCCGAGACGGACCTGTCCCTGGCCGAGCTGCGCACCCTGCGGCCCTCACCGGGGGACTTCGTCTACACCGTGGGGTACTCGCTGCTGCCCGGGCCGCGCGCCGACGACCTCCTCACCTGGATCGACGAGCTCCCGCGGGGGGTGCGCCTGGTCCTGGACCCGGCACCGGTCGTGGGCGACCTCCCCCGGTCGGCCCTGGACCGGGCCCTGGCCCGCGTCGACCTGCTCAGCCTCAGCGCCGCCGAGGCCGCGACGATGACCGGGCGCACCGTCCCCGAGGAGGCCGCCGCGCTCCTGCTCCCCCGGGTCAGCCCCGGCGGCGTGGTGGTCGTGCGCGACTCCGCGCGGGGCTGTGTGGTGGCCGGGGACGGGGACGGGCCCCGGCGGGTGCCCGGTTTTCCCGTGCGCGCCGTGGACACCAACGGGGCGGGTGACGCGCACGTGGGCGTGTTCACCGCCGCCGTGGCCTCCGGCCTGGCCCCGCCGGAGGCCGCCCGCCGGGCCAACGCGGCCGCCGCCCTGTCCGTCACCCGCCGCGGCCCCGCCACCTGCCCCGCCGCAAAGGAGACGGACGCCCTCCTGGCGGGGGCCGCGGACGGCGCGGACCCGGACCGGGGCCTGACGCTGCCGGAGCAGGCGGCGCCGGACCCGGCGGACCGAGGCGCCGCGCAATGCTTCGACCAAGGACCGACTGCGGTCCGCGGGTCTGGGTAGCGGGCCGGAGGGAGGGCTGACGCCGCGCCGTCCAGGACGCGCGGGTCGGCCCGCGCCCCGTGGAAAGGCCGCCCATGATCCTGCCCGAACCCCGTGGACCGCTGAGCGAGCGGCTGGTCGCCGCCCTGGCCCGACCGCCCCTGGAGGGCGCCCGCACGCTCGCGTGCGGCGTCCCCGCCTCCACCGATCCGCTCCTGGACGAGGACCACCAGCTGTCCCTCTTCGTGTGCTACCAGCTCCACTACTCGGGGTTCGACGAGGTGGACGACACCTGGGAGTGGAACCCCGCGCTCCTGGCCCTGCGCGCCGAGCTGGAGGCGGGACTGGAGGGCGCCCTGCGCGGGGTCTGCGCGGGGCTCGGGTGGGAGGAGCCCGCCGCGGCCCCCGAGGTGCCGGTCAGGCTCTCCGGGATGGTCCGCTCCGTCGGAGGCCCCTCGCTGTCGGCCTTCATGCGGCGCCGGGCCTCCTTCGGGCAGTACCGGGAGTTCGCCAAGCACCGCTCCCTGTACCACCTGCGCGAGGCCGACCCGCACACCTGGGCGATCCCGCGCGTGCGGGGCAGGGCCAAGGCCGCCCTCGTGGAGATCCAGGCCGACGAGTACGGGCAGGGGGACGTCCGCAGGACGCACTCGACCCTCTTCGCGACCACGATGCGCGGCCTGGGCCTGGACGCCCGCTACGGCGCCTACCTGGAGTCGGTGCCCGCGGTGACGCTCGCCCTGAACAACACGATGTCCCTGTTCGGTCTGCACCGGCGGCTGCGCGGGGCGCTCCTGGGCCACCTGGCCGCCTTCGAGATGACCTCGACCGGGCCCAACCGCGACCTGTCCCTCGGGCTCCGGCGCCTGGGGGCGGCGGCGCAGGTGCGCCACTACTTCGACGAGCACGTGGAGGCCGACGCCGCGCACGAGCAGATCGCCGCGCGCGACATGTGCGGCTCCTTCGTCGCGGACCACCCGGAGCTGGCCCACGACGTGCTGTTCGGAGCCGCGGCGTGCCTGCGCCTGGACCGGCTGTGGGCGGAGTACGTCCTGGACCGCTGGCACAGGGGCGTCTCGTCGCTGCGGGCCGCGAAGGCCGTGACGACCGCGTGAGCGCCGGGGTCGGGGTCAGCGTCGTCATCCCCCTGAGGTGGGAGGACGACGAGGAGCTGGAGGACATGACCGCCTACCTGCGGTTCCTGGTGGGGGTCGTCCGGGAGGTGGTCGTGGTCGACGGCTCCCCCGGGCCCCTCTTCGAGGGGCACGGCCGCGCCTGGCGGGGGCTGGGGCTGCGCCACCTGCGTCCCCGCCCGGACTGGGCGTGCGCCAACGGCAAGGTGGCGGGGGTGCGCACCGGGGTGGCCGCGGCCGTCTGCGAGAGGGTGGTCGTCGCCGACGACGACGTGCGCTACGACAGGCGCTCCCTGGAGCGCGTGGCCGACCGGCTGGACCGCGCCCACCTGGTCAGACCGCAGAACTACTTCGACCCCCTGCCCTGGCACGCGGTGTGGGACACCGGGCGGACCCTGCTGAACAGGTCCCTGGGCCACGACTATCCGGGGACCTTCGGGCTGCGGCGGTCGGCGCTGCTGGGGATCGGCGGTTACGACGGGAACACGCTCTTCGAGAACCTCGAACTCATCCGGACGGTGCGGGCGGCGGGAGGGGTCGAGGCCCGCGCCGCCGACGTGTACGTCCGGCGCCGCCCGCCCCGTACCGCCCGTTTCTGGTCGCAGAGGCGGCGCCAGGCCTACGACGACACGGCGCAGCCGGCGCGCATGGCGCTGTTCCTGTCCCTGGTGCCGCTCATGGGCGCGGCCGCGCGGCGGTCGCCCCTGCTGCTGGCGGCCGGGGCCGGGGCGGTCGTCCTGCTCGCCGAGGCGGGCAGGCGGCGCGCCGGGGGCACCGAGGTCTTTCCGGCACGCGCCTCACTGGCCGCCCCGCTCTGGGTCCTCGAACGGGCCGTCCTCTCCTGGCCCGCGTTCGCCGCCTGGCTGTCGGGGGCCGGGGTGCCCTACGCGGGCTCGCGGCTCACCGTCGCCGCCCACGCGCCCCGCCTGCTCCGGCGCCGGTGGGGCGGGGCGCTCCCCCTCCGCGCCCCCCGGAGCGGTGAAGCCGATCTCCTTGTGGGTGCCGTCGCAGAAGGGGCGGATGGCTGACCCGCCGCAACGGCACAGCGCCACCGTCCTGCGGCCCTTGGGGATGGCCTCCCCGTCGCCGTCCAGCAGTGTGAAGGGGCCGCGCAGGAGCAGCGGCCCGTCCGGGCAGGTGGTCACGGACACCTCACCGGAGGAGCCGTCGTCGTCGTGCGCGGTGTCGTCCATGCACCTGGTTGTGCCCCGGCCCCGGATCCGGAAACAGCGGGGCCGACCGCCGCCGGGGCGGGGGCGCCCAGGTGGGCGCCCCCGCCCCGGCGGGCGGGCCGGTCCGGCCGGTCCCGTCCGCCGGGGCGGACGGAGCCGGGCCTCAGTCGTTGCCGGACTCCATGGCGGCGTGGTCGAGCAGGCCGTCGCTCTCGGAGGACTGGCCGCGGGAGGCGATCACCTCGGCGCCGCCCTCGGGCATCGCGCCGATCAGCCCGGTCGAGGCCGCCTGGGCGGCGCCGATCGACGTCGGGTGCGGGGCGCCGACCATGCCGACCCTGGAGTACTCCTCCAGCTTGGCGCGGGAGTCGGCGATGTCGAGGTTGCGCATGGTCAGCTGGCCGATGCGGTCGACCGGGCCGAACGCGGAGTCCTCGGTCCGCTCCATGGACAGCTTGTCCGGGTGGTAGCTGAACGCCGGTCCGGTGGTGTCCATGATGGAGTAGTCCTCGCCGCGCCGGAGCCGCAGGGTCACCTCGCCGGTGACCGCCGTGCCCACCCAGCGCTGCAGCGCCTCGCGCTGCATCAGCGCCTGCGGCTCCAGCCAGCGGCCCTCGTAGAGGAGCCTGCCGAGCCGTCGGCCGTCGTTGTGGTAGCTGGCGAGGGTGTCCTCGTTGTGGACCGCGTTGACCAGCCGCTCGTAGGCCGCGTGCAGCAGCGCCATGCCCGGGGCCTCGTAGATGCCGCGGCTCTTGGCCTCGATGACCCGGTTCTCGATCTGGTCCGACATGCCCATGCCGTGCCGGCCGCCGATGGCGTTGACCTCCTTCACCAGGTCGACGGCGGAGTCGAACGTCTTGCCGTTGACGGTGACCGGGCGGCCCTGCTCGAAGCCGATCGTGACGTCCTCGGCGGTGATCTCGACCTCGGGGTCCCAGAACCGCACGCCCATGATGGGCTCGACGATCTCGATGCCGGTGTCGAGGTGTTCGAGCGCCTTGGCCTCGTGCGTCGCGCCCCAGATGTTGGCGTCGGTGGAGTAGGCCTTCTCGGTGCTGTCCCGGTAGGGCAGGCCGTGGGCCAGCAGCCACTCGGACATCTCCTTGCGGCCGCCGAGCTCGTGGACGAAGTCGGCGTCCAGCCACGGCTTGTAGATCCGCAGGGAGGGGTTGGCGAGCAGGCCGTAGCGGTAGAACCGCTCGATGTCGTTGCCCTTGAAGGTGGACCCGTCCCCCCAGATCTGCACGCCGTCCTCCAGCATGGCGCGCACCAGCAGGGTGCCCGTGACGGCCCGCCCGAGGGGGGTGGTGTTGAAGTAGGTGCGGCCGCCGGAGCGGATGTGGAAGGCTCCGCAGGCCAGCGCCGCGAACCCCTCCTCCACCAGGGCCTCGCGGCAGTCGACCAGGCGGGCGCCCTCGGCGCCGTAGGCGGTGGCGCGGCCGGGGACGGAGGCGATGTCGGGTTCGTCGTACTGGCCGATGTCGGCGGTGTAGGCGTACGGGACGGCGCCCTTGTCGCGCATCCACGCGACCGCCACCGAGGTGTCGAGGCCACCGGAGAAGGCGATCCCGACGCGCTCGCCGACGGGGAGGGAAGTGAGTACCTTGGACATGGAAATAAGTATGCGCCCTTATGAATGAGCATGCAATCTGGGGGGCGGCATGTTGGTGTGGGATAGATCCCCGACCTGCCGCGCCGGGCGCCTCGGCCGCACGGCGCGGACCGGGCCCCGGGACCGCCTCCCCCACCCTGCCCGGGGCGGGGAGCGCTCCGCCGACGGCGCGCCGGACGTCCCCCGGGGCCGGGGAAAACCGCGTGCGCCCCGCGGGGGCCGCGGGTTAGCGTTCCGGGATGAGCGCACGGGAGAACCACTTCGGGGAGAGCGTCGCGGCGGGCTACGACGAGTCGTCGGCGGACATGTTCGACCCCGCCGTCCTGGATCCGGCGGTCGACCTCCTGGAGGAGCTGGCCGGCGGGGGCCGGGCCCTGGAACTGGGGATCGGTACGGGACGCGTCGCGCTGCCGCTGGCGCGCCGCGGGGTGCCGGTGCACGGCGTCGACCTGTCCGAGGCGATGGTCGCCCGGCTCAGGGCCAAGCCGGGCGGCGACGCGGTCGGCGTGACGGTCGGCGACTTCGCCACGGCCAGGGTGGAGGGCGCCTTCTCCCTCGCCTACCTGGTCTTCAACACGATCTCGAACCTGACCACGCAGGACGAGCAGGTGGCCTGTTTCCGCAACGTCGCCGACCACCTCGAACCCGGGGGCCGCTTCGTCGTCGAGGTCGGCGTCCCCGACCTGCGCAGGCTCCCGGAGGGCCAGGAGGTCGTGCCCTTCCACGTGAGCCCGAGCAGGTGGGCCTTCGACGTCTACGACGTCGCCACGCAGGCGATGAGCTCGAACTACGTCGAGGTCGTCGACGGGCGCGGCACGTACAGGTCGATTCCCTTCCGGTACGTGTGGCCCGCCGAGCTCGACCTGATGGCCCGGCTCGCCGGGATGCGCCTGCGCGACCGGTGGGACGGATGGACCCGGGAGCCGTTCACCAGCCGCAGCCGCCAGCACGTCTCGGTCTGGGAGAAGCCCGCAGGCTGAGCGCGGGGAGGCCCGCCTGCCCGGACGGACGCGTTCCCGGGCGCGGACCGCCCCCGCCGCCGTCCGGCGCCGCGCGCAGGACCTCGGCCGGACCCGACGGCGCCGCCCCGTGCGGGGAGGCCGCCGGAGGGCGTACGCGGTGGCCCCCGGCCGCCCCGCCGGGGGCCGCCGCGCCCGTGCGGGCAGCGCCCCGGCGGATCCGACGTTAGAGTCGAGTGGACGAGAGGGGGTGCCGCGATGTCCGGGGCGCAGCACATGCAGATCGGCGAGGTCGCCGAGCGGACCGGCCTGTCCCTGCGCACGATCCGCTACTACGGAGAGGTCGGCCTGGTCGAGCCCTCCGCGCGCTCCCGCGGCGGCTTCCGGCTCTACACCGAGACGGACGTGGACCGCCTGAACCTCATCAAGCGGATGAAGCCGCTGGAGTTCAGCCTGGAGGAGACCCGCGAGCTGTTGGAGGCCACCGACCGGCTGAACTCGGCCGAGACCGGACCCGAGGAGCGGCGGGCCCTGGGCGAGCGGCTCGACGCCTTCGAGGCGGCCATCGTCGCCCGCTGCCAGACCCTGCGCGACCAGCTGGCGATGGCCGAGGAGTTCGCCGAGCGGCTGCGCGAGCAGCGCGCCCGCAACAACGCCACCGCCTGAGGCCCGAGCCGCGGGGCGGGCGCCGGTACGACGGCTACGGCCGGGGAGCCGGTCAGGCGTCCTCGTCCACGCGGATCGCGGCGGTGGGGCACACCTGCCCCGCCTCGCGCACGGCCGGGCGCAGGCGCTCCGGCGGGCTCGCGTCGAGCAGGTCGACGACACCGTCGTCCTCACGCTGGTCGAACACCTCCGGGGCGAGCAGCACGCACTGGCCCGCGCCACAGCACCGGTCCTGGTCCACGGTCACCCTCATGTCCGTTCCTCCTCGGTCGTCGCCGCCCGGCCGTGCCCGTCGGCCGGGGTGGCGGGGGCGAGCCGGACCGCCGTGACGGCGTCGACCAGCCCCGTGGCCGTCTCCTCCCGGCCGCGCCGGGGGTCGGCGGTGGACAGGATGAGCTCACGGGTGGCGCCGACCCGTTCGGTCCGCGTCCGCGACACGGTCACCACCGCACCGGGACCTCGCGCAGTCCGCCCACGACCAGGCCGTCGACGCGCCGCAGCTCGGCCGCGGGCACGGCCAGCTCCAGGGTGGGCAGCCTGCGCAGCAGCACGTCGAGCACGGCCTGGAGCTCGGTGCGGGCCAGCGCCTGCCCCAGGCACGAGTGCGCCCCGGCGCCGAAGGCCAGGTGCGGGTTGGGCACGCGCCCCAGGTCCATCTCGTCCGCGTTCTCGAACGCGTCCCCGTCCCGGTTGGCGGCGCCCATGCTGCACATGACGGTGGTCCCCGCGGGGACGGTGGTGCCGCCGATCTCGGTCGTCTCGGTGATGTAGCGCGGCAGGCCGATCCCGGCGTTGGCGTCGAAGCGCAGGGACTCCTCCACGGCGGAGCGCACCAGCGCCGGGTCGGCGAGCAACCGCTCCCAGCGGCTCCGGTCGTCCAGCAGCATCGCCACCATCTTGCCGATCATGTTGGCGGTGGTCTCGTGTCCGGCGACCAGCAGGCCCATGCTGGTGGCGACCAGCGCGGAGGTGGGCAGGTCGACCCCGGCCTCGGCGGTCTCGGCGATCAGGGAGCTGATCAGGTCCTCACGGGGCTCGGCCCGCTTGGCCTCGACGTGGCCGCCCATGTACGCGAGGAACTCGGCCTGGGCGCGCTCGGTCTCCTCCCCGGTGTAGCGGGTGAGGTTGAGCAGTGCGTCCGACCAGTGGGAGAAGCGGTCCCGGTCGGAGTCGGGTACGCCCAGCATGTCGCAGATGACCCACACCGGCAGCGGGAAGCCCAGCGCCGCCCTGAGGTCGGCCGGGGGGCCGCTCTCTACCATGCCGTCGACGAGCCGGTCGGCCATGGCCTCGATCCCGGGCCGCAGCGCGTTCATGCGCCTGGCGGTGAACCACTTGCCGACCAGGCGCCGCCACTGCCTGTGCTCCTCCCCGGTGTCGGGGACCTGCGCGGCCAGGTCGCTGTTGAACACACCGCCCGAGTCGCTGTCGGAGATCCGGGCCGCGTCCTGGGCGTCGAGCCGCCGGGTGAAGCGCGGGTCGGAGAGCACCTGCCTGACGTCCCCGTAGCGGGTGACCACCTGTGCCCGGTCGCCGCTGGGCAGCCGCACCCCGGCGACGGGGCGGTCCCGCCTCAGCTCGGCCCACTCCGGCGGCGGCTCCAGCGCCTCCGGGCCGGGGATCGGGTAGTCCACCAGCCGCTCGGCCTCGTCGGCGCCCACAGCCACCACTCCTCTGCGTCAGCGGTACCCACACGTACAGTGAACTCCCGCCACGGAGGTGAGTCAAGCGACTGACTTAAAAGAGGGGCGGATGTTCCGGCGCCCGCCGCCGGGGACCCGCGGCCCGGTCCGCGCGCAGGCGACCCGTCAGACGGCCGACCAGCCGTTGTCGACCGGCAGGACGGCGCCGCTGATGCTGCTCGCGGCGTCGGAGGCCAGGAAGACGACGGCGGCGGCGAGCTCGGCGGCCTCGGAGACCCGGCCCATGTTGCCCATGAAGGTGCCCAGGGTGGTCGGGCCGTGCGGCGCGGACGCGGCGTCGACGGTGATGGACGTGGCGGTTCCCCCCGGGGCCACGGCGTTGACCCGGATCCCCTTGTCGCGGTACATGACCGCGGTGGACTTCACCAGGCCGACCACGCCGTGCTTGGAGGCGGTGTAGGCGGCCCCGGCGGCGCTGCCGCGCAGGGAGGCCTCCGAGGCGGTGAAGACGACCGAGCCCCGGCCCCGCTCCACCATGCCGGGCAGGACGGCGCGGGTGAGCAGGAAGGGCGCGGTCAGGTTCACCCGCAGGAGCCGCTCCCAGACGGCGTCGGTGACGTCGGCGGTGGCGGACATGTCGTCCATGATCCCGGCGTTGTTGACCAGGACGTCGGTGCCGCCGAGGCGGTCGGCGGCGGCGACGACCTCGGCCACGACCTCCTGGCGGCTCAGGTCGCCGACCACGCTCTCGGCGGTGCCCCCGGCCGCGCGGATCTCCTCGACCGCCTCCCGAGCGGTGTCGGCGTTGAGGTCGGCGACGACGACCCTGGCCCCCTCCTCGGCGAAGCGCAGCGCGCTGGCCCGGCCGATGCCGGAGCCGCCTCCGGTGACGACGACGTTCTTGTCCTTCAGGCCCAGGCCGGTCATGGGAGTCCTCTCGATACCGCTGGTGGCGGCGTCCGCGGCGGTTCCGCGGGAGCTGCGTCGACCACTTATGTCACTGTAGGACTTTTTGTCCTTCAGTGACAAATATTGTCGTCGCAGGTCCCGGCGTCAGTAGAGTGGGGTCCGCCCAGGCACCGGAGGAACGCGAGGGATGGTTGTGGCAGGGACCCCGCCCACGGACACGGCCCGCTCCCCCTCCTCCGGCAGGGGCCGTCCGCCCATGACCGAGCGGCGCAGGGAGATCGTCCGCACGCAGATCGCGCGCGCGGCCGTGCGGCTGTTCACCGAGAACGGGGTGTCGGGCACCACGGGCGACGACATCGCGCACGCGCTCGGCATCTCCACCAGGACGCTGTGGCGGTACTTCCCCACCAAGGAGAGCTGTGTCCGGCCGCTGCTGAGCGAGGGCCTGGACCGCATGGCCGACTTCCTGCGCGCCTGCCCGGAGGACGTCCCCCTCGTGGAGTACCTGGAGGGCGAGCGCTCCTTCGACGCCAGCGCCCCGGACCTGGAGGCGCCCGTCGCGGACCTCATCCGGATGGTCGACCGCGAACCCGGACTGAAGGCGGTCTGGCTGGAGGTCCACCACACGGCCGAGTCCGTCTTCGCCGGCATCATCGCCGACCGCACCGGCGAGCCCGCCGACAGCCTGCCCGTCCGCGTCCAGGCGGCCACCCTCAACGCCGCGCTGCGCCTGGCCGCGGAGGAGCAGGCCCGCCTGCGCGGCCGGGACGGGGCACCCGCCCCGGAGATGGGGCCGCTCGTGCGCGCCGCCCTGGCCGCCGCGGCCCGGGGCCTGCCCGCCTTCGGGCACGACCGCGGGGACGCGCCCTCCCGCTGAGGCCCGCTCCGGCGCCGGGGTTCCTCCGGTGACGGGGGCCGCCTCCGGTGCCGTGACGCCCGCAGCGCCCGCCGGGCTCCGGCCGCCAGGGCTCCGGCCGTCGGAGCCCCGAACAGCGGGACCTCGACCGGCGGAGCCTCGACCCGCGGAACCTCGACCCGCGGGGCCTCACGCGGCGAAGTACAGGACCAGCGAGCCCAGGGCCAGCGCCAGGTAGGCGAGCGGGTAGGCGAGTGCGTGGTTCCGGACCCGCAGGTGCGTGGCCACCGCCCCCACGAAGAACAGCGTCAGCCCCAGCGCCGCCGCGGCCCCGACCACCGGGACGCCGAGCAGGCCGAGGAGCAGGCCCAGCGCTCCCGCGCCCTTGAGGAGGCCGAGGGTGGTCAGCCACGACTCGGGAACGCCCACTGCGGCGGAGTTGGCCAGGACGAACCGCGCGCGCAGCAGGTCGGCGGCGGCCATGCCGCCGTTGGCCAGGACGGCGAGCACGGTCACCAGGACGTAGGCGGTGTTCATGCCACTGCTCCCTCTTCGGGTCGGGGATCGTACGGGTCCCCTCCACGACGGTTCGCGACCGCCAAAGGTGACACGGGGACTCCGGGCGCGCCCCGGACGGGAGGACCGTCCGAGGCGCGTACCTCCTCCGACCAGAAGTGTTGCCAGGGTGAAGCATGAGCCCTTGACCTGCGGTGATCTTGTACTTATAGCCGGTGTCGGCGCTCGAACCTCGCTACAGGTACAAGATCACGGTGCAGGGGACGGGCTGGCGGGTTCTTCGGCTCGGCGCTCTACCGCGGGTACACGGCGTCCGGAACCCGCACCGCGCTCCAGTCGGTGTCCGCCCCCAGGTGGAAGGACGGGTAGGCGGGCTGGTTGTAGCCGGTCTGCTGCCGGGCCACGTCCACCCGGTACTGCGGGTCGTGCATGAGGGTGTGCAGCCTGTGGCCGGTCACCTCGGTGCTGGTGAGGATCCGCAGCGCGCCGCTGTCCTCCGTGCGCAGGACCAGTTCCTCGCGCCAGTCGCCGAGCACGTCCGCGACCAGGGCGGGGTTGCCCTTCGTCCCGTTGTTGGTGAGCGTGCCCCCGGCGGTGAGCAGGGTGCCGCGCCGCCAGTCCTCGATCCTCGGGGGGTCCGTCCCCTCGACGGTCTGGGTGGTCATGTCGGCGGCCCAGCGGATGCTCATGTTGGTGCCGGGGGTCTCATCGCCCAGGAACTCGCCGTCGGCGCTCCACAGACCCGCCTCGACCTCGTCGCCGGGCGGCATCGAGGACCAGGCTTCCAGGCCGGGGACCTCCGGGTCGATGTCGCCGACCATGCCCCGGCCGGTGTCGGTGCCCGTGTACCCGCCGAAGAGCACCTCACCGGTGGCGGCGTCGCGCATCGCGAACCCGTACGGCGCGTACCTGCCGCCCTCGTGCACGGTCCAGATCTCCAGGCCCTCGCGCTCCGGGTCGAGGTCGCCCACGTGCATCGCGTCGCCGTGGCCGAGCTTGACGGACTCCCCCGCCACCGCGCTCTGCGGCGGGCCCTCGGCGTAGGAGGAGTACAGCAGCGACCCGTCGTCGTCCAGGGTCGCGGCACCGTAGACGATCTCCTGGCGGCCGTCGGCGTCCACGTCGGCCACGCCGAAGGAGTGGAAGCCCTGGCCGGCGAGCGTGCCCATGTCGGGGTCGGCGCCCTCGCCGCCGTGCGGGGAGGCGTTGAAGGGGTTGTCCATCGACACGTGCCCGCTGTCGGCGACCCAGCGCGTGCTGATCCGCTCGCCGTCGAAGTCGTAGGCGGCCACGGCCGCGCGCGTGTAGTAGCCCCGGGCGAACACCGCCGACGGGCTCCGTCCGTCCAGGTAGGCCACACCGGACAGGAGCCGGTCCACCCGGTTGCCCGGCTCGATGCGCGCCATCGCGTAGTCGCCCCACAGGAGGCCGTCGTCGCCCCGGCCGGGCTCGTAGCGGACGGTGTCCAGCTCCGCGCCGGTGTGGCCGTCGAACACCGTCAGGTACTCGGGGCCGTGCACGACGAAGCCCTCGAACTCGCGCAGTTCGTTGCGCGCGCTGCGCGAGGGCGCGTACTCGTCGAGGAAGAAGTCCGCGAGCGCCCCGGCGTCCTCCCCGCTCAGCGGGTAGTCGTAGCGGGGCTCCCTGCCGAGGGCCTCCTCCAGGGTGGCGGGCCAGTTCCCGGCCACGACCTCGGGGTGCTCGTGCCAGCCCAGGAACACCTCCACGAGGTGCTCGCGGTAGTCCCCGGCGCTCATCCGGTAGTCGTCGCCGTGCCCGACCCCGGCCTCGACGTCCTCGTCCGGCAGGGTGATGTAGTCCTCGGACACCCCGCCGTCCTCACCGTCACCGCCGTCACTGCCGTCACCGCCGAAGGTCAGCGTCCTGGTGCCCGGGGCGGTCTTGAGCATGATCTCCGAGCGGCCGTCGCCGTCGAGGTCGTAGACGACGAACTGCGTGTAGTGCGCGCCCGAGCGGATGTTGACGCCCAGGTCGATGCGGTGCAGCAGCTCGCCGTCCAGGGTGTAGGTGTCCACGTAGGTCGGGCCGGTGTAGCCCCGCTGGGAGACGTCCTTGGAGTTGGTGGGGTCCCACTTGACGACGAACTCGTACCGCCCGTCGCCGTCCACGTCGCCGACGCTGACGTCGTTGGCGGTGTAGCCGTACTCCTCGCCCGCCGGGGTGGTGCCGCCCTCGGGTTTCTGGAGCGGCAGGTCGTGGTGGCCCTCGGCCCACACCGCGGCCTCGCCCTCGGGGCCGACGCCGGGCCTTCCCCGGGGGACGGGGACGACCCGGTACTCGGAGTCGGCGCCGCCGTCCTCGTCCAGGAAGTTGGTGCTGTCGCGCACCATCCCCACGACCCTGCCGTCCCGGTAGACCCGGAACTGCGGGCCCCGGAGCCCGGAGTCGGTGTGTCCGCCGACCTCGGAGGCCAGCAGGCGCCAGCTCAGGAAAACGCCTTCCGAGGTGTCGACCGCGACCAGGCCGCGATCCAGCCGTTCCAGCTGGATCCCGGAGTCTGCTCCGGGATCGGCCAGAGCACCGGGGCTCGCGGCCACCACCAGGGCACACACGCCCGCGAGCAGCGGACTCGTTCTTCGGACGGAACGCGGGGGGATCCCCATGGGCACGCCTCCTTGTACAGCGGGGTGACCCACGTTACAAGGCAAGCGCTTTCCGACCAAGACCCCATGAGGCGGAAAACCAGTCGCGGCAGGCGGCGGAGGAGGACGTGGCCGGGCCGGGACCGCTGGCGGCGGTTCCGGCCCGTGCCGGTGCCGGTGGGTGGTGCTGGTGCGTGGCGCTGGTGCGCGGCGCTGGTGCGCGGCGCTGGTGACGGTGAGCGGTCAGACCGGCGCGGGGGTGGTGGCCTCGACGCCCAGGGCGGGTGGCATGAACGGGGTGGCGTGCGGCCACAGGAGCAGGAGGAGGGCGTCGACACTCGCGGCTTCGAGGAGTCCGGTGGGGGTGACGGCCCAGAAGGACTGGGTGGCCTCGCCGTAGTAGACGATCAGGTGGCGGTTGGAATCAGGGCTGCGCCGAAGGCGTCCATTGAGGGTGGTGGAGGGCGACGGGTGGGACTGGATCGCGGCGGCCTGGGCGTGTTCGCGGGCGAACTCGGACCGGTGACCGCCCAGACGGGGAAGCCGCTGGGCGCGGCGGACCCGGCAGGAGGGGTGCTCGCACACCGGGCATACCGGACCGGTGAGCGGGGTGCGGCGCGGGAGCGGGCGGGGCATGGGCCGAACGTCGTCCGAACGTCGGGGTGAGGGGATAGGGTTCTGCATCAGATCCTCTTTCCTTACATATGAGCTGTTTGGTTTCTGGGGGTCCAGGGACCGGGAGAAGCGCTGCAACGCTTTCCCGGGCCCGTCTCATGTCAGAGGTCGGTGTGGGTGCTCCACCGGCTTCCGGTGAGGTCGTAGGCCAGTGAGAACCACACCGTGCGGTAGTGGGCGTTGCCGTTGTCGCCCCACTCGGTGGCGAAGGCGTCCACCATGGCCAGGCCCCGGCCCGATTCGGCGTCCGGGTCCAGGCCGTCGGAGTCGGACTCCAGGCGGGAGTCCTCGTCGTGCAGGCCGCCCCGGTCGCGGCAGGCCAGGTGCAGCCCGGTCCGGTGGCGGTGGACGAGGAGGGTGTAGCTGCCGCCGGGTCGGCCGGAGAGGCTGTGGCGGATCGCGTTGTTGGCGAGTTCGCTGCCGAGCAGGGTGAACAGGTAGCGGTAGTCGGTGCCCTGTGCGGCGGCACAGGTGTCCAGGAACGCGCGCACCAGCGGCATCACCGCCGGGGTTCCGGCGAAGTCGTAGCGGCGCGTGCGGTAGTTGGGCCGCTCGGACTGACGGGTGAAGTAGTGGCGGTGCGCGGGCCGGATGAAGCTGGCCAGCGGGACCGTGGCCTCGCCCAGCGCGGGCATCGGGGCATGGGTTTGTGCGGGCATGACGAACACACTCCTTGACGCGAGCAGGGATTTCGTGGTGCCCGTTGGAGGAGTCTCACGGATGCCGTGATGCGCGGAACGGGCAGGGCGTAGCCTGACCGACATGAACTCTGCGTGATCCACCGGTCACTGACTACGCCTCCATATTGGAACCGCGAATCTCAGTTGTCAATCGATAACTGAGATTCGCGGCTACTTTTGCTAGGTTGGTCCCATGCAACGGCCCTACAGCCCCACGATCCGTCGCAGGCGTCTCGGCTTCGAGTTGCGGCGCCTGCGTGAAGAGCACGGCTTCACGCTCGATGAAGCCGCCAAGAGGTCAGGCGTGCCGCGCGCGACCATCGGCAAGATCGAGACCGCGGAGTCCCGGCGTACCCGCGCTCGGGACCTGGACGCCCTGGCCGACCTCTACAACCTTGATGAAGAGGGTCGTGCAGGACTGCACCAGCTGTCGCGTGAGTCCAAGGAGAAGGGCTGGTGGTCCCGCTACAAGGACGTCTTCAGCGAGCGTGCCCTTCCCGACTTCGAAGCCGAGGCATCCGCCCTACGGACCTACGAAGCCCAGGTGCTCCCTGGTCTGTTTCAGACACCGGACTACGCAGCGGAGGTCTTCAGAGGAGGGCGCGCGACAGACGACCCTGAGATCGCTCGCAAAGTGGAAGCCCGGCTCGCCCGTCAGCAGATCCTGTCACGGGTCAAAGCACCTCATATGACAGCGGTCATCGACGAGGGCGCCCTACGCAGAAGCGTGGGTTCCCCGACGATCATGGTTGAGCAGTTGGAGCACCTTGAGAATCTGGCGTTGTGGCACAACATCGACATCCAGGTCCTGCCTTTTTCGAGTGGTGCTCACCTGGGCATGGCCGGGTCCTTCACCATCATGGAGTTCCCCGAGGCCAGGGACTCCCCCATCATCTACGTCGGCACACCTTCTGATGACCTGTACCTGGAACAGCTGAGCGACATCGAACGCTATAACCTGACATTCAGCAACGTACAGGGCTCTGCACTGTCGGTGACCGCATCCGCGCAGTTCATCGCCAGTCTGCGAGCATCCATGGAGGGTGAGCAGGCATGATCCTCAGGTTCCGGAAGAGCAGCTACAGCGCCCAGAACCAGAACTGCGTAGAGGTCGCCCACATCCCCACGGGCTTCCGGAAGAGCACTCACAGCGGCGCCGGTGAGAACTGCGTCGAGGTAGCCGACCTCCCCTGCGGCGCGGCCGTCCGCGACTCCAAGCACCCCGGCGCCGGGCACCTCCCCTTTCCCGCCGCCGAGTGGAGCGGCTTCCTGAGAACCGCCCTCTCCCACTGACCCTCAGCACCACCGATGCCCGGCCGCCTCCCCCGAGGGCCACGGCCGGGCATCGCTGTTCCCAGGGAGCAGGCATCCCAGCCGCCTCGTCCGTCTCGCGGATCAGCCCAGTGAGTTGAGGATGAACAGAAGCAGGGCGGTCAGTGCTACCGAGACCACCAGCGACATGACACAGCCCAGACGGTTGCTGAAGAAGACGAACACGGCACTCCCTCCACTCTCAGCCGCTCCCGAGGGCCGAGTACGGTTGCCGGTCCCCTACCCCGCCTACCCCGTCCCAGTACGAGCACCACGGACCCTATGAATTCGCTTCCCTCACCTGAGGCGGATCCGCAGCGGACCACTCCAAGCTGATCTGGTCTCCTACATCGACACCTTCGTGCTCCCTCCGAACGTACTCGCGATACATCAGCCCATGAACGATGTACTCAACCTGCGCATGCTCCAGGCAGCCCTCGTCGTTACGGGATCGACATTCCAAATCTACGATGACTCCCTCCCCTGCCTGCGGGTTCTCTAGTGCAGGCTCTCCTCGAAGGAAGGAGACCTCCAGAATCACACCAATGAGGAGAGCAAAGGTGAGAACAGATCCACGAGATGAACCTGCCCAGCGTCGCGTCCTACGCTCGCGCCCCGGGCTGGGTCAACCTCGCAGATTCATCGACGACACCGCCCCGAATCAACCCTCGCCCGGTTAAACTCCCTTGACTTCACAGCACTCAACCCACACCAGCCATAGATGAGAGACTTCCCTCAAAGTAAAGAAACAAGGCGAACACCAGAGAAGAAAAAAGGGCAGGAATTGATAGTTTTTTATAGAAGTCGAAAAACCTTGCTTCATCCGGATGTGCCTTAAAGTAAATACTGTGGACACATATCCATGAAAATTCAACGACTGATACGACAAACTGCTGAGCCTTCAAAGTCGCATAGACGATTGCCAATCCAGCCACGGCAATAGATGCGACAGGAGCATACGAGCGAAGTGCGGCAGAGAGGAGCCCTCCAATAACAAGGCCGCATGCGCCATACGAAAACGCTAGTGGCATACGTATCATCGACAGCCACATTGCATCTATATAGTCCCCCTCTCCCGAAGACAACCTTCTCTCAGCCTCAGCTCTAACAAAGACTGCGCTCCGGTTCCGCTCGATAGCCAAACCCAAGAAAAAATCGACTACACGATGAAAGCCAACGTTTTTCAGGGTCCAGGGAAACTCAACTTCATAACCTCTTTTCGGCACAGAAGTTCACCATCTTTCTTTCATCAATTAGATTCCCCAAAATCCTCGCTTTTCTCCTGTGGGATTGAAAGCTGCACTGGCGGCACTCCTCACGTTCATCATCATACCCATTCCAGTATCACCGATCTGAGAACCGAGGTCTGCAAAATTCTGGCTTTGTCTCCTGAAAAGCGATGCGCTTTGCTGCCTAAGGCGTTTGTTGCTCTGCCCCATGTTTGGAACACCAGAAGGGGCCCTTGAAATGCGCTGCGCATGCAGAGCTCCAGCAGCAGCTCGACCAACTCTGGCACCGATTCTCCCGACCCCGAAAGGCACGATAGATCCAGCCACATCCCACCATCCCATATTATCTCCGCGGCCAAAGATCTTGTAGAGTCCAGCCCCCAGCCCGTATGCGGCCACTCCGAGACCGATCGCCAAACCACACACCGGGCAGAGAACACCAACTGCAAGGCCTGCCAAACCAACACCCATAGCGATATCGTCCGCTGCGTTTAGAGCGTTTCCTACCTGGTCATTGCCCCGGTATCGCTGGTCCCACCAACTGGCTTCGTTGGTGGCCTGCGTCTGAGGATCGACGGTGTGGCTGACTGGTGCGGGCCTACTCACTGGAGCCCTAGGCACAGTCTGGAATCCCGTGGTGCGACGCCACTGCTCCGCGTACCCACCGCCCATCGACGGGTGCCACCCGGTCGGAGTCTTGGGACGGCGAGGAGGGCCGTGCCAGTTCCCCTGCTTCTTCCATTTCTCCGTCAGAGCGCCGCCCATCGAAGGGTGCCACCCGTTGGACAGGAGATCCTTCCAGTTCAGACCGTTCGGGTCAGTGAACGAGACGGGGTTGTTGTTCGAGTAGACGTACCCGTTCATTTTCTGCGCGTCGGTCAACTCCATCAAGGGGTCCACCGAGATGAACCGGCCCAGCGCCGCGTCATACGCTCGCGCACCCAGCTGGGTCAGCCCCGTGGAATCGTCAACAGTGCCGTCCACGAAACCGCGCTCGCCCGGCCAGTCCCCCGCCGCCTCACGGTTCTCACCGAACACGGTCATCCGTCGCTGAACGACCTCTCCCCAGACCGCGTCCACCGATTCCGCAGAACCCTCGACGAGCTTTTCCTATCCGGCTTCCGAAAGACGCTCACAAGATCATCCTATACTTCTCCCCAATGCAGCAATACACCACTGCTCCGCGCATCCGCCACCCATCAAAGTTCGCTATCTACGGAACAAAACTCACCTGCCGCACATGACTGATCAGGCACCCTGGTCCTACCTTTGAACTCGCGGTCCAACTCAGGAGCCCGACAAGAAGAGCTGAAGCGCAAAACTTACAGGGAACGCCATAAAAAATATCAGGACTTGCACTCCCAGAGAAAGGGATGCAAATAAAGCCTCCCCGCCGAATTTCTTTTCAGCTCTAAGCGATCTCAAGAAGTCGATAGAAGAAATCAACCCCACCGAACCGAAATAGGAGAAGCACAGCATGACTCCAACCGAGGTCGACTCGTCAAGCACGGCACCGGTCTGCCCCGAAAAAGAGTAGTTAAAAAATACCCCAAGACCGTACAGCAGCAGAGTAACCAAGGCAGCCCTAAGAGGAAAAAGAGCAAGATCTACCTGGAATACGGATCTCGCAAGAGCAGCTTTCGCCCTGCCAGCATAGGCGCCCTCTTTGCCCTCTACGAGAACATCCAGGTACACCCCCCGCACAGCGGGAACAATAAGGCCCAGAATCCAGTCAAAGAACCAAAGGTACCCGACACGGGAGACCCTCCATTCCCTCCCAAAATCACGGTTGCGCATATCACACCATGGTTAGTTCAGATAATTTGAAGCACAGCTATTACAAGCATGATCCGCAGCCCCGAAGACATCTCCCACCGAACACGGTCATCCGCCGCTGAACGACGTCTCCCCAGACCGCGTCCACCGCCATCTCGCCCGCGCCGTGGGGGTCGGAGAACGCCCAATACAGGCCCCCGTCGTTCTTCCGCACCGCGACCGTCCCACCAGCGCGCTCGAAGTAGCGCGTGGTCTCCTCGGTTCCCGCCGCCGGGTTCCAGGTCACCTCCATGCCCGGAAGGTACAGGGTGGTGGCCCCTTGCACACGCCGCAGCAACCGCTCACCGGCAGCGTCGTAGACGTACTCGGGCCTGTCCACACCCTCGGTGACACTGGTCAACTCACCCTCAGAACCCCATTCCAGGACCTGATCGCGCTCTCCGGTGGTACAGCCCGCCTCCACGAACAGGACAGGACATACGCACCGGACCTGGCATTACACGGCAATCCCCTCTCCCTGCCGTTCTGGTTCTTCGATCGGCGGGTCCTCCTGGCCGGTGACACACAGGTATCGGATCGGTCTCGCATGAGGCAGGACTGTCAACTCCAAGAGAACCCCCATCGTCACTTATGTGAACATCCGATGCTTATGCACCTTTGGTGCGCCCTGTCCTCCCCCAGAGCCACGCCCCACCTCGACGAAGGGCCGCAGATGACCCTGACCGCGCGCGTCAAACGAGCCCGCGAACGGCCTCCTCCCCCCGGAGGCCAAGGCACGCCTGGAGGCCCAGCGCCGCGAGGCCAAGGCGCGCGCCGACGAGGAACGCCGCCTGGCCAGGATCACCCGACGCCGCCAGGACCTGCTCGCCGCCGACCCGGCCCTGGTCTCCTTCACCGGGGACGGCACAGAACTGCTGGGCCGCACCGTCGAGGACTTCACCGCGGCGGGCGCCTCCGCCCGCAACCTGAAGCTGGTCACCGACGCCCTGGAGGCCGCCGGGGTCGACTACTTCCTCGTCCGCGGCCGCTCGCGGCTGCGCCACGTGGTGGGGGTGCACCGCTCCGAGCGCAAGCGCTTCCTGGACTCGATGCGCGAGCTGTACGGCACCAGCGCCGTCTACGCCGTCAAGCCCGGTGCCGGGGGCGGTGTGGCAGCCCTGTCCGCCTACGTCGACGGTGCCCTGGACAGCAGGATCAAGTCCGGCCTGACCATCCGCTTCGCCGAGCAGCTGCTCTCGCCGGAGGGCCGGGTGCTGGGCGGCTTCGAGTACGGGTGCGACGTGGAGTTCTGGCGCGACGGCGCCGCCGTCCTTGAGCGCGAGGACGCCGAGGAGGTCCTGTCCAGGCTGCGGGCCGTGGTGCCCCGCGACGTCATGGCCGAGTCCCTGGTGGCGCCGCGCCGCAACCGCGTCGCCGACGTACTCCCCCGCGAGGCGCGAAAGCCCGCCACCCTCACCGTGGCCGGACGCGAGCACCCCACCTACGAGCCCTTCACCTGGAAGCTCGTGGACGAGGTCGACTTCCCGGTGGACGTGGTCTACACCTGGGTGGACGGCGACGACCCCGAGCACGCCGCCAAGCGCGCCCGCCACCGGGGACAGGACCCGGTCGGGCTGGCGGCCAACGCCTCCCGGTTCACCAGCCGCGACGAGCTGCGCTACTCACTGCGCTCGCTGCGGATGTACGCGCCCTTCGTACGCCACGTCTACCTGGTCACCGACAACCAGGTCCCCGCCTGGCTGGACACCGGGGCGGAGGGCATCACGGTGGTGGACCACCGCGACATCTTCGCCGACCACGACGCGCTGCCCACCTTCAACTCCCACGCCATCGGCGCCCGGCTGCACCACATCGAGGGTCTGGCCGAGCACTACCTGTACTTCAACGACGACGTGTTCCTGGGCCGCCCCGTGGCCGCGGAGGACTTCTTCCACGCCAACGGCATCGCCCAGCTGCCCTTCTCCCCCTTCCAGTTCGGGGTGGGCCGGCCGATGCGGGGCGAGGCCGCGCCCAACTCCGCGGGCAAGAACGTGCGCGCCCTGTTCGCCGCCGACTTCGGACGGCACATCACCCACAAGTTCAAGCACACCCCGCACCCGCAGATCCGCCAGGTGCTGCTGGAGCTGGAGGAGCGCTACGCCGAGGACGTGGAGCGCACCGCGCGATCGCGCTTCCGTTCGTTGTCGGACGTGGGCTTCGCCGCCACGATGCACCACCACTACGCGCTGTTGACCGGGCGCGCGGTGCCGGGTGAGTTCCGGATGCGCTACGTCGACGTGGGCGCGCCCACCGCGCGGGAGAAGCTGGCCCTGCTGGAGCAGGACGCCGGGGAGGTCGACTTCTTCTGCCTCAACGACTTCGACACTCCCGACGAGGCGCTGGAGGACGTGGCGCTGATGGTGCGCGAGTTCCTCCGGTCGCGCTTCCCCTTCCCCTCCCCCTACGAGAAGGCCGACGGGTAGTCGACCGGGTGCGCGGAAAACGGCCCGAAGGCGTCGCGTCCGCGGCGGTTCGCGGGTGGGCCGACACCACCCGTCTCCCGCGACACATGGGTACCAACCTGCCGTAGGAGCCTTGCATCTGCCCGCAACATCATGAAGGTTTTCTTCTAGGGCAGACCCGGACTCCGCGCGGCCTCCGTACCGGTGCGCGTACCTTCCGGCTGCTCCCCGTCCGCAGCAGCCGGAAGGAGCCCACATTGGCCCACCCGAACCGGAACCGTCCCGTTCCCCGGCCCGCCCGGCGCGCGGGCCGGATCCTGCGATCCGCCGCCCTGGCCGCGGTGCTCACCGCGTCCCTGCTCCACGCCCCGCACGCGGCGGCGGCCGCCCCGGCGGCCCCGGTCGCCGAGCCGTGCGCGGCCGACCCGCAGGCCCCGCCCAAGCGCCAGATGCGCGCGGAGTGGATCGCCTCGGTGGTCAACATCGACTGGCCCAGCGAGCCCGGCCTGACGCCCGCGCAGCAGCGGGCCGAGCTCACCGACCTGTACGACCGGGCCGAGGCCGACGGGCTCAACGCCGTGTTCGTGCAGATCAGGCCGACCGCCGACGCGTTCTGGCCGTCCCCGCACGAGCCCTGGTCGGAGTGGCTCACCGGGAGGCAGGGAACCGATCCCGGGTACGACCCGCTGGCGTTCGCGGTCGAGGAGGCCCACGCCCGCAACCTGGAGTTCCACGGCTGGTTCAACCCCTACCGGGTGGCCATGCACGACGACCCCTCGCGCCTGGTCGCCGACCACCCGGCGCGGGTCAACCCGGACTGGGTGTTCGCCTACGGCGGCAAGCTCTACTACGACCCGGGCGTCCCCGAGGTCCGCGCGTTCGTCATCGAGGCGATGATGCACGCGGTCGAGAACTACGACCTGGACGGGGTCCACTTCGACGACTACTTCTACCCCTACCCGGTGGCGGGCGAGGCGGTGCCCGACCGGGACACGTTCGCCGAGTACGGCGGCGGGTTCGACGACATCGGCGACTGGCGGCGCGACAACGTCAACCGCATGGTGGCGGAGATGGACGAGGCGGTGCACGCCGCCAAGCCGCACGTGAAGTTCGGCATCAGCCCGTTCGGGATCTGGCGCAACGACACCAGCGACCCGAACGGTTCCGACACCGGCGGCTTCGAGTCCTACAGCCAGATCTACGCCGACAGCCGCAGGTGGGTGCGCGAGGGCTGGGTCGACTACATCAACCCGCAGGTCTACTGGGAGATCGGCCTGTCCGTGGCCGACTACGCGGTGCTCGTCCCCTGGTGGGAACAGGTCACCGAGGGGACCGGCGTACACCTCTACATCGGCCAGGCCGCCTACAAGGTCGGCAACGCGGGCGCCTGGTCCGACCCGGACGAGCTCTCCCGGCACCTGGACCTCAACCGCGAGCACCCGGGCGTGGACGGGGACGTCTACTTCAGCGCGAACTCGCTGCGCACCAACGCCAGGGACGCCATGGACATCGTGGTCGAACGGCACTACGCCCACCCCGCCCTGGTCCCCCTCAAGGAGGACCTGGGCGGAGCCGCTCCCGAACCGCCGGTGGTCACCGCCGCCGCGCGGGCCGGCGGCGGCACCGAGCTGAACATCCGCCCGGGCCGCGGCGGCAGGCCCGCCTACTACGCGGTCTACGCCCTGGACGGCCCGCCCGGCCGCCAGGAGGTCGCGTGCGCCGTGCGGGACCCGCGCGCCATGGTCGGCACGGTGCGCGCCGCCGGGGACGGCGGCGGAACGGTCTTCACCGCGCCCGGCGGCGGGGACGCGACCTACTACGTGACCGCCCTGGACCGGCTGCACCACGAGAGCGCGCCGAGCAACCCGCGGCACGTGCCCTGACGTCGGACGGAGCGAGCGGGGCCCGGCGCGCGTGCGCCGGGCCCCGTGGCCGTCACCCGCCAGGAGCCGGACAGCAGTGGTCTCCCCCCTCCGAGCGTCGGACCGCGGCCGTCCGGACCGGCGCTCCCGCGGCCCCGCCGTGCTCCGCCTCCGCAAACCCCCGTGCGGACCCGGTACGGGAGAGCAGGACCAGGACCCCCGCGGCGGCGGCCATCACGGCTCCCAGCACCGCCCAGCCCGGCGTCCCGGCGGACAGCACGAGCGGGAGGGCCAGCGCCGACCCGAGCACGCGCGCCAGGGACGCCGCCATCCCGAACACCGACTGGTACTGGCCCTGGAGGCCGACCGGGGCGCGGCGCAGCGCCAGGTGCCACGCGGGCGGCCCGCCGCCGACCTCTCCGACGGTCAGCAGGACGATGCCGGTGAGGACCAGGGCGGACGCCGCCACCGGACCGCCCGCGGACGCCGTCCCGAACAGGACGCAGGCGGCCGCGAGCGAGACGCCCGCGACGGCCGCCGAACGGGCGGCGTGCGCGTCCGTGCGCACCCGCGCGGACCACGGCGTCTGGAGGGCCAGGACCAGGGCCGTGTTCAGCCCCAGCGCGACGGCCGCCACCCACTCGGGCGCCGACGTGCGCGTGGCCAGCCACAGCGGAAGGATCACCGACAGCACGGGCATGCACATCTGGACGAGGGCCGACGCGCCGGTGACCGCGGCCAGGCGCGGATCCCGCAGTGCGGGGAGCCTGCGCACCCGGGGTCCCGGTCGGGGCCCGTCGCCGTCCAGGGCGCGGGGCAGACCGTGGAGCAGGGCCGCGCACACGAGCGCGACCGCCGCGCCCGCCGCGAGGACGGCGAGGAAGGCCGGCCGGGTGTCGACCGCCAGGACCAGGGCCCCGGCCACGGTCCCCGCGCCCAGGCCCGCGTTGAGGAGGGTGTGCATGCGTGCCCGCGCCCGAACCCGCTGGTCGGGAGGGACCTGGGAGGCGACCAGGGCGTGCCGGGCCGCGCCCACCCCGGCCTGCGCCACCACGAACAGGACCGCTCCGACCGCGTACGTCCACAGGTCGTCCGCCACCAGGTGGACGGTCAGCGCGACGGCGACCAGCACGCTGTGGGCGGTCGCCGCCCGGCGCAGGCCGACCGCGTCGGCCACCGCCCCCAGCGGCGCCGCCGACAGCAGTGCGCAGCCGGCGGCGAGGGCGAGGACCAGCCCGATGGTCCGGGCGGGGAGCCCCACCAGGGTGCCGAAGTACAGGACGGTGGTGGCGAGGACGGCCCCGTCGGTGACGGCGCTGACGAACTGGACCGCGTACACGCGCCGTACCGCCGGCGAAGGCGCGGCGAAGGGCCCGGGGCCGGTCGCGGACGGGCGGGGAGGGTCGTGGGCAGGGAGGGACATGCCCCGAGGCTAGAAGCCGGTGGCTCCGGTATACAGTCCGATTCCGTGGACAGAACGTGGGCCGTTTCGGGGATCGACCTGCACGTGGAGGTAGCGGGGACACGGGTCTCCCGTTCGCTGGAGGAGGCGCTGCGCCGGGCCGTCGCCGGCGGCGGGATCCCGGGCGGCACCCGCCTTCCCGCCACCCGCACGCTCGCGGCCGACCTGGGGGTGTCCCGCAACAGCGTGGCGCGGGCCTACGAGCAGCTCACGGCCGAGGGCTGGCTCGACGCCCGGGTCGGAGCCGGGACGTGGGTGTCCGACCGGGTCGCGCGGCCGGTCCCGCCCCCTCCCCTTCCGGTGCCGACCGCTCCGGTCCTGGACCTGCGCGGCGGTGTCCCGGATCCGACGGCCTTCCCCCGGCAGGAGTGGGCGTCGGCCGTACGGCGGGCGGTGTCGGGCGCTCCGGCGGACGCGCTCGGCTACACCGACCCCCGCGGGGTGCCCGCGCTGCGGGAGGCCCTCGCGGGATACCTGGCCCGGGCCCGCGGCGTACGCGCCAGCGGCGGGAACGTGTTCGTCGGCAGGGGGTTCGCGGACGTGCTGGCGGTGGTGTGCGGGGCCCTGCGGGCGCGGGGCGCGCGCCGTTTCGCGGTGGAGGAGTACGGGCACGGGGCGCACCGCCGGATCATCCGCGCCCACGGCCTGGAGGTGCTCCCGCTTCCGGTGGACGAGGGCGGCGCGGACGTCTCCCTGCTCGACGGCTCCGGTGCCGAGGCGGTCCTGCTCACGCCCGCCCACCAGTTCCCCACGGGTGTCCCGCTGGCCGCCGACCGGCGTGTGCGGCTCGTCCGCTGGGCGGAGCGCACCGGCGCGCTGGTGGTGGAGGACGACTACGACGGCGAGTTCCGCTACGACCGCAGGGCCGTCGGCGCGTTGCAGGCCCTGGCCCCGGAGCACGTGCTCTACGCCGGAACCGCCAGCAAGTCTCTCGCCCCGGCGGTGGGGCTGGCCTGGGCGGTCGCGCCCCCGTCGCTGGTGCCCGCGATGGTGGAGCGCAGGGAGTCGACCGGCGGGGGCCAGGACGCGCTCAACCAGCTCGCGCTCGCGGAGTTCGTGGGCTCCCACCAGTACGACCGCAACGTCCGCCGCCTGCGCCACCGCTACCGCGCCCGCCGCGAGGCCCTGGACGCGGCGGTCCGCGAACGGCTTCCGCGCTGCCGGGTCTCGGGGCTGCGCGCGGGGCTGCACTGCCTGGTGGAGCTTCCCGAGGGGACCCGGGAGGACGACGTGGCGGCCGAGGCGGCCCGCCGCGGACTGGCCCTGGAGGGCCTGTCGTCCTTCGCCGCGGCTCCGGGCCGCCCCGACCGCGCTCCCGGGCGCCGTCCGAGTGTGGTCGTCGGCTACGGCGCCCCGCGCTCCCACCAGTACGCCTGGGCGCTGGCGGAGGCCGTCGACACCGTCGCCGCCGTGGCCTCCCCGCGCTGACGCGCGGCGCGCCCGCCTCTCACCCGGCCGCGTGCAGCGGGCGGGCGCGCAGGGCCGCGACCGCCGGGACCAGGCTCGCGAGCAGGCCGACGGCCACGACCGCGCCGGCCACCGTCAGGTACCGGTCCGGGGGGACGGCGAGCACCACCCCGCCGCCGGTGAGGGCGTGGCCCACGGCCGCCAGCCCGGCCAGGGCCGTGACGGTGCCCAGCACCACCCCCGCCAGCGACACCGCCAGGGCCTCCCCCGCGACCATGCCCGCGACCTGCGCCCGCGAGGCCCCCACCAGGCGCAGCAGGGCGAAGTCGCGCGCCCGGGCCGAGACGGAGACGACGAGGGTGTTGACCGCGCTCACCCCGGCGAAGCCCGCCACCAGGACCACCATCAGGTGGGTGATCCACGCGTCCTCCTGGCCGAGCCGGGCCTGGTCCGCGATGTGCTCCGCGTGGCCGGTGACCCGGAGTTCGGGCCCCGCGTCGATCGCCTCCTCCAGCAGGGAGGCCGTCTCCCGGGCGTCGGCGGAGGGGTCGAGCGCCACGTACAGGCCGTTGTCCAGGGTGTCGACCATCCGGGGCGCGACGGCCTCCTCGGGCAGCAGGACGTCGGGGAAGTCGAGCCCCGCCCGGTACAGGACCGCCACCCGGGCCGGGAACCCGGTGCCGTCGGGGCCGAGCAGTTCCACGACCTGTCCCGCGCGCCACCCCTCGCGCCGGGCGGTGTCGGCGCGCACGGCGGCGCCGCCGGGGCCGAAGTCCTCCCACGCGCCGTCCTCCACCGCCAGGTCGTGCAGCTCCGGCACCGTCTGGGGATCGACCAGGTGGGTGGACAGGTACGGCCCGCCCGCGGAGGTGACCGTCTGCCGGTAGCCCCCGGCGGCGGCGACCCCGGGCACCTCCCCGGCCGTCTCGGCCGCGGTCGCGGGCAGGCCCACGCCGAGGGCTCCGGTCACCACCAGGTCGGCGGCCAGGCGCTCCCCGTAGGCGCGCAGGCGCGCCTCGGTGGTGGTGGTCTCCTGGAACAGCAGCAGGCACGCGACCGCCGTCGTCACCAGCAGGGGCGTCATGACGCCCGCCACCCGGCGGACGTCGGCGCGCGCCTCCCGGTCCACGACCAGGGAGGCGGCCCGCCTGCGGGTGAGCGGGCGCAGCAGGAGCAGCACCGTGTGGACCAGCACCGGCGAGAGCAGGACCGCGGCGGCGACGAGGACCAGCGCGGCCGAGAACGCGGCGGTCACCGCCACCACGCTCCCGGCCAGGCCCCAGGCCGTCGCGAACAGGGCCGCGGCACCGCACAGGACCACGGTCCCCGAGGCCACGCGGGCACGCGAGAAGGGAGCGGGTTCGGCCTGCGCCGCGCGCATCGCCTCCACGGGCGCGACGCGGCCCGCGGTGAGGGCGGGCCGCCAGGAGGCCGCCAGCGGCACGGCCACGGCCAGCGCCGCGCCCGCCGCGAACGCGGGCGGCCCCAGGACCGGCTCGAACCCGTCCGGCAGCGCTCCCAGCGACGCGAAGAGCCGGGTCAGGAGCAGTGCCAGCACCGCGCCCACGACGCAGGAGAGCACGGCGGCCGCACACCCCAGGACCAGGGCCTCCCCGACGACGAGTCGGCGCACCAGCCCCGGCCGGGCCCCGGCCAGGCGCAGGAGGGCGAACTCCCGGGAGCGGTCGCGCACGGTCAGGGAGAGCAGGCCGGCGACCGTGACCGCGGCCACCGCCAGCGCCAGTCCGGCCATGGTGCCCAGGAACCGTCCCATGCCCGCGGCCAGGTCCCGGTTCTCCCCGTCCAGCGCGAGCGCTTCGGAGCGCGCGTCCCCCGTGAGCACCCGGGCCCCGGCCGCGGTCTCCCGGACCGCACCGGCCAGCCGGTCGGGGTCGGTGCCCTCCCGCGGCCAGAGCGCGGCCAGGACGGGGTCCCCGCCCCTGTCGGCGGCCTCGGCCGGGGAGAAGAACAGGGCCCGGTCCGGGGCGCCGCCGCGGTCGACGGTCCCGGTGACCAGCACGTCGCAGAGCCCGTCGGAGGTCAGGACCCGGGCCCGGTCACCGGGCGCGAGCCCGGCCTCGGCCGCGGTGCGGGCGTCGAGGGCCACCTCCCCCTCGCTCTCGGGGGCCCGCCCGGTCGCGGGTGCGAGCCCGTCGGCCTCGGCGAGCTCCCAGGAGTGGCCGAAGGAACGGTCGGCGTGGCCGCCGAGCGTGCGCTCGGCGGTGACCACGTAGGCGGAGAAGGGTGCCTCGACCGCCGTCCGGCGCACACCGGGGAGCCGCTCCAGTTCCGCCACGGCCTCCGGGTCCAGCCTGGGCGGCTCCCCCAGCGGCGAGTCGGTGATCCCCGCCGCGGCTCCCCCGGGGGCGGCCGCCACCACGACCGGCGCCCGCGACAGCGTCCAGGACGCCCCGGCGCCCTCGGCGGCCACCCGCTCGGCCGAGTCCTGGAGGGCGAGGACGGCCGTGGCCAGTCCGGCGCCCAGGGCCACGGTCAGGACCGACAGCGCCAACTGGCGCGCCCGGTCGGCGACGCCGCGCAGGACCATCCGCATCACGCGGCCCCGCCTCCCCCGCCGTGAGGCCCCTCTCCGGGGCGGGCCGGGTACGGCGGCCGTCCGGGCGGTGCCGCGGACGGCGCCGCGGGCGGCGTGCCGTGGTGCGCCGGGCGCGTCACCGTGCCTCCAGACGCCGGAGCCGGGCCAGGACGGAGTCCGCGGTGGGATCGGTCAACTCGTCCCGGACCAGACCGTCGCGCAGGAGGAGCACGCGGTCGGCGCGGGCCGCGGCGACGGGGTCGTGGGTGACCATGACGACGGTCTGCCCGTGGGCGGAGGCGGCCTGGCGCAGCGCCTCCAGGACGCCGGCCCCCGAGCGGGAGTCGAGGTTGCCGGTGGGTTCGTCGGCCAGGAGCACGCTCGGCCGGTGCACCAGGGCGCGGGCGACGGCGACGCGCTGCTGCTGGCCCCCGGAGAGTTCGAAGGGCCGGTGGCCGAGGCGGTCCGCCAGGCCGAGCGAGTCCACCAGGTGGTCGCGCCACGCCTCGTCCAGGGGCAGGCCGGACAGGCGCTGGCCGATGGTGATGTTCTCCCCCGCGGTCAGCGACGGGATGAGGTTGAACGACTGGAAGACGAACCCGAACGCCCGGGCGCGCAGCCGGGTCAGGGCCGGTTCGGCGAGTCCGGTGATCGGCCGGCCCCCGACCGCCACCGTGCCCGCGTCGGGGCGCTCCAGCCCCGCCAGGCAGTGCAGGAGGGTGCTCTTGCCCGAGCCGGAGGGGCCCATGACCGCGGTGAAACCCCCCTCGGGGAAGACCGCGTCCACTCCCGCCAGCGCGTGGACGGCGACGCCTCCCCGCGTGTGGGTCCTGGTCAGCCCCGACGCCCGCAGCGCCGGGGGTGGGGCGTGGGCCGCGGCCCGGTTCCGTGCGTGTCCGCCCATGGCACACTCCGCTCGTCTCGTCCTGTGGAGGGGTGTCGGCACGGTGTCCCGTCCCGTGGAAAGAGCCAAACACGGGGGCCGGTCCGCGTCACTGGGCCTGGACGGAGGCGCGGGGGTGGGGCGGGCCCCACCCCCGGCGGGGGCCTTCCCGGGGCCGGGTCGCGTCGGGCCCGCGGCGCCTGGTGACGTAGCGTGACCGCATGGACATCGATCTGCGTACACGCACGGCCCTGGTGACCGGCTCGACCCAGGGCATCGGCCTGGCGATCGCCGCGGCACTGGCCCGCGCCGGGGCGAGGGTGGCGGTCAACGGCCGCGGCGAGGAGAAGGTCGCCCGCGCGGTGGAGGCGCTCGCGGCGCAGGTGCCCGGGGCCGAACCGGTGCCCGCGGCCGCCGACGTGACCACGGAGGAGGGCGTCGCACGGATCCGGGAACTGCTGCCCCGCGTCGACGTGCTCGTCAACAACCTCGGGATCTTCGGTGCCGAGGACGCGCTGGACATCTCCGACGACGAGTGGCGGCGCTACTTCGAGGTCAACGTGCTCTCCGCCGTGCGGCTCACGAGGGAGTTCCTGCCCGGGATGAAGGAGCGGGGATGGGGCCGGGTGCTCAACATCGCCAGCGACTCGGCGGTGGTGATCCCCGCCGAGATGATCCACTACGGCGTGTCCAAGACGGCGCTGCTGGCGGTCTCGCGGGGGTTCGCCAAGGAGGCCGCGGGCACGGGGGTGACCGTCAACTCGGTGATCGCCGGCCCCACCCACACCGGCGGCGTGGAGGACTTCGTCTACCAGCTCGTCGACCGGGACCTGCCGTGGGAGGAGGCGCAGCGGGAGTTCATGCGCCTGCACCGGCCGCAGTCGCTCCTGCAACGGCTGATCGAACCCGAGGAGATCGCCAACATGGTCGCCTACCTGAGTTCGCCGCTGGCCTCGGCCACCACGGGGGCCGCCGTGCGCGTGGACGGCGGGTACGTCGACTCCATCCTCCCCTGACGGCCGGACGCGGCGGCCCGTGCCCGGCACCCCCGGGAACGCGGCCCCGCGCCCCGGGCCCCGCCCCGAACCGGTCTCATCCGGGTTCCTCCGCGGGTCCGTCCACGGACCGGTGGAGGCGGTCGGCGAGCTCGGCGGTGCGGCGCGCGAACTCCGGCGGCCCCTCGACCGTGAAGGGCAGGCCGGTGAGCGCGAGCACGACCGCGAGCCACTCGTGGGAGTCCACCCGGGCGGTGTAGCGCGCCCGGGTGGGGCCGACCGCCTCCAGGTCGCCGTCGATCCGGGAGATCCGCGCCGCCACCTCCTCCGCCGACGCGTGGAACAGGACCGACACCGTGTACCGGGCCCGCCTGTCCCCGAAGCCCCGCTCCAGGTGGTCGGCCAGCGGTTCCCCGGGCAGCTCCCTGCGGGAGAAGGGCGCCCTCGTGGGGGTGACCCCGGCGATCCGGTCCAGCCGGAAGGTCCGCCAGTCGTCGCGCTCGCGGTCCCAGGCGAACAGGTACCAGCGCCGCCCGGACAGGACCAGCCGGTACGGGTCCACCTTGCGGCGGCGTTCGCGGCCGTCGCCGCCCCGGTGGACCATCCGGACCCAGTGCCCGTCCGCGACGGCCTCCCCCAGGTCGGTGAGGACACGCGTCCGCACACCCGGCCACACCCTCTGCTCCGGCTCGACCGCCGCGGACAGGGCGCCCGCCCGGCGGGCCAGCCGCGAGGGCAGCACCCGGCCGAGCCGGGCCAGGGCGCGCTCCGCGCTCTCCTCCACGCCCTCCACCCCGCCGAGCCCGGCGGCGACGATCCGCAGGCCCAGCGCCGCGGCCACGACCTCGTCGTCCTCCAGCAGCAGGGGCGGCATCGCGCGGCCCGCGACCAGCCGGTAGTGGCCTCCGGGGCCCCGGAGGCTCTCCACCGCGTAGCCCAGTTCGCGCAGCCGGTCGATGTCGCGGCGCAGCGACCGCGGGCTGGTGTCCAGGGCCGCGGCCAGGTCCGCGCCGGGCCAGGCCCTGCCGGTCTGGAGCAGGGAGAGCAGGCGCAGCGTCCGCGCACTCGTGTCGGCCATACCCGCCATTGTCATCGGGGCCGTGGCCTGGTTCCGACCGCGGCCCCGCCGGGGCGGCGCGGTTCCTGAGGTGTCCGGGCTTTGCGGCCGTCCGGAACACGGGTTCCCGCACGGTCTTCGGGGTGACGGCAGGGCACTGGTGGTGTGACCGTGGACACCAACGACCTTTTTCCGCACCCGTTTCCCAACGCGTTCGTCGGGGCTCCCTCACGTTGACCAGCGGTTCCCGCAACAGGGGGCGACACAGGAGTCGCGTTGCGGCCCTTCCTTATCACTCTGCGCGTTCGACCCTTACTGAGAGTTTACCCGGGCCGGGTAGACATAGACGGATCGGCCTCCACGGACCTGAGATAAGGATGTGCGCGACGTGATGGACTGGTTGAGCAACCTCTTCGGCGGAGCCGCCGAGGACGCAGCACAGGGAGTGTCCGACGCCGTGGGCGGAGTCGGCGAGGCCGTGGGCGGGATCGGTGAGGCCATGGGCGGAGCCGGCGAGGCGGCGCAGTCCTACGGCGAGGAGGCCGTGGGCGGCTTCACCGAGGGCGCCCAGGCCTACGGTGAAGAGGCCGTGGGCGGTTTCCAGGACAGCGCCACCGAGGCCTACGGCGGCTTCCAGGAGCAGGTGGACACCGTGAACGGTGTCGCCGAGGACCCGGGCGGCGCCGCCTCCGACCACTTCTTCGGCAACAACTGACCGACCGCCCTCCCGGCCCCGGCCGGGAGGGCGCGGACCGCCCCCCTCTCACTCCCGGCGCGTGCGCGGCGCGGCCGCCGCGAGCAGCGCGAGTACCGCCAGGGCGGCGGCGCACGCCCAGGCGAAGGCGTCCCCGATCCGGGCGTAGACCGTGGTCACCCCCTCCCGGGGCGCCATGGCGACCATGGTCTGCTGCCCGGTGGTGAAGTGGTCGGTCGTCGCCAGCACCCGCCCCCGGTGGTCGGTGGCGTTGGCCCGGCCGCGGCTCGCCTGCCGGAACAGGGCCGAGCCGTTCTCTCCACCGCGCGGAACACCGCGTCGCGCGCGTGCATCTCGCTGATCCCCTCCCAGGTGTTGGCCCCGACCAGGAGGACGTCCGCTCCACCCGCGCCCGCCTGGCGGACCAGCCCCGGGAAGTCGGCGTCGTAGCAGACGGCCACGGCCAGCCTCCCCGCCGGTGTGTCCGCGACGGGCACCGTGCCGGGCCCCGGCTCGTTGGGCGACACCAAGGGGTACGGCCGACGCGTGCTGGCGGTGCCGCGCTACATGGACGCCTGAGCGCGGGCGGGCGCGGGGTGCGGACACGGAGGTGCCGCGCGGCGGTGAGCGGTGTCCGCCGCGCGGCCGTCGGCCGCGGGCCCGCCGGGGGTGGAGGTCCCGGCGGGCCCGGTCCGGAGGGAGGGTTCCGGACGGCCGGTCGGTTGGTCGCGGGGATCAGGTGAAGTTCACGTCACTGCACAGGTAGTAGACCTGGTCCATGTGGGAGGCCTGCCAGATGGTGAACACGATGTGCTGGCCGGACCTGCCCGAGGTGCTGACGTCGATGTAGGTGTCCAGCGCGGGCGGGCGGGAGCCGGTCTCCTCGACCAGTTCGAGGTCGTCCCAGCCCAGGGCCTGGCTGGTCGGGTCGAACCCCTGCTCGGTGACGTAGACGCGGAAGTAGTCCGCGCCGTGCTGGGCCTGGTCGTACAGGTGGAGGGTGAAGTCGTCGCCGACGTCGGTGGTCTGCCACGGGCCGACCGCGTCCATCGAGTCGTAGCGGCCGCCCTCGGTGTTGCCGCCGCTGCACAGGGTGCCGTCGGGGATCTGGCCCTGGTGGTCGCCGCCCACGTTGTTGCGGTACAGGCCGTTCCAGTTCCACATGGCGTTGGGGTTGTCCTGCCACGCCTGCCAGCACATGGGGTCTTCCTGCGCCATGTCCGGGTTGAGGTGGTCGCTGCCCCAGCGCTCCCAGCAGCCGTAGTTGCGGCTGGCGGGGTCCACGATCGATCCGTGCGCGGAGGCGGGGGCGGCCATCGTGGTGAGTGCGACCAGGGGCGCGGAGGCCAGGACGAGCGCGCGTGCGGCCCAGGTGCGGCCGGTGGCGGCGGTGCTCTCGGTCGTGCGGGTGGTGGTGTCTTCCATTGCGTTCTCCATCGTTCTCGGCTTGGTCAGCCGATCGACGGGGAGCGCTCCCATGCGGCATGTTACCCACCGGAGCCGCGCCGAAACAGAACGCTGGAAAATCCGTGGCGCGCCTCCGGCGCGGGGGGTTACCGTTCCCCTGCCCCCGGCCGCCCTCCAGGAAGGACACCGATGCGCGCCACCGCCGCCCACCTGACCGCCCGCCCCGCTCCGGCACGGGAACCGCGCCCCAGGTGACGCGGCCCCGGGGGACCGCCGACGGCGGTGACGGCCCCGGGCGCCGGTTCCCCGGTACCACCGGCTCACGGCTCGCTCCCGCCGAGGCGGGACGGACGGCTTCCGGCCTTCCCGTCCCCGCGCCGATCGGCGCCCTCACCATGCCCTCTCCGGGAGTCGCACCGTGTCCCTGTTTCGCCGCGCCCGTGGCGCGCGTCCTTCCCGTGCCCCACTCGGCCCCGACTTCGCCCGCCTGTGGGGCGCCTCGGCCCTGACCAACCTCGGCGACGGGGCCCTCGTCGCCGCGGGCCCGCTCCTCGTCGCCTCCCTCTCCTCCTCCCCGCTGGCGGTCTCCGCCGCGGCGGCGCTCCAGACACTGCCCCACCTGCTGTTCTCCCTGGTCGCGGGCGCACTCGTCGACCGTCTGCCGCGGCGCGGCGTGCTCGCCGCGGCCAACCTGGCCCGCGGTACGGTCCTGGCGCTGCTCACCGCCGCGGTCCTGTCCGGGAGCGCCACCCTGTGGCTGGTCTACGCGGCGGTGTTCGTGCTGGGCGTCGGCGAGACGCTGGCCGACACCGCGTACGGCTCGCTGCTGCCGTCGGTGGTCCGCCGCGACGAGCTGGGACGGGCCAACGCCCGGCTGGCGCTGACCTTCTCGCTCAACAACCAGCTGGCGGGCCCGCCCCTGGGCGCGCTGATGTTCGCGGCGCTGGCGGCGCTGCCCTTCGGGTTCGACGCGCTGGTCCACCTGGTGTCGGTGCTGCTCGTGCTGCGGCTCCGGCCGGTGCGGACGGACCCGACCGCGCGGTCCGGGCCGACGGCTCCGCGGACGACGCTGCGCGCCGAGATCGCCCGGGGCCTGGCCTTCGTGTGGGGCGTACCGGGCCTGCGCGTGCTGTGCGGCTGCATCCTGGTGATGAACCTCGCCGGGGTGGGCGCGTTCGCGATCTGGGTGCTCTACGCCCGCGAGCACCTGGAGCTGTCCGAGACCGGGTTCGGCCTGTTCGTCGCCGCGGGCGCGGTGGGCGGCGTCCTGGGTTCTCAGGTGTACGGGTGGCTGGAGGTCCGTCTGGGGCGGGCGTTCCTGCTGCGCTGGGGCCTGGTGGTGGAGGCGGCGACCTACCCGGCCCTGGCGCTGACCACGGACGGCCTGGTGGCGGGAGCGGTCGTGGTGCTGTTCGGGGCGCACACGGTGGTGTGGGGCACGGCCGCCACGACGGTGCGCCAGCGGCTCACCCCCGACCGGCTGCTGGGCCGGGTGGGGGGTGTGTACCGGCTGGCCGACCTGGGCGGGGCCGCCCTCGGCGCGGTGGCGGGCGGCCTCCTGGCCGAGTACGCGGGGCTGCTGGTCCCGTTCTGGGTCGCGGCCGCCGCGCTGGGGCTGCTCGCCGTATCCGCCTGGCGACCGCTGGTTATTACTGACCGGTTGTGAACCGCGTCACCACCTGCGCATTTCTCTTAGGTGAACCGCGTACCAGAAATACTCCGGTCATATGGTGTTTACATATCACCATTGGCGGGCTACCGTTCAGGAAAGCGTTCCGGAGACGTAACACTCGGCTACGGAAACCGGCAACGCCCTCGCACACCCTGTTCACATTCATCCCCCACACCCCGCTCACCCTCGACTGGGAGCGCTCCCAACCCTTCCGGTCCTTTGTGCTCGGCTTTACCCCGGATCTAAGGCACGCGAATGCCGCGTTCACCTCCATAAACACAGGGAATTCCCCTTACCTCCCGCCCGCCGGACCCCAACTCCCCGGCCCGGCACTTCCCAAGGCTCCTTCTGGCAACCCGCCTCCATAAGGAAAGAAGAGATGAGCACACCCCCCCGTGCCACGGACCTACGTTCGTGGACGCGCCGCGGCCTCGCCGCGACCTCCGCCCTGGTGCTCGGCAGCACCCTGGCGGTCGCCTCCTCCTCCCCCGTCAGCGCCGCGGCCGGTTGCGAGGTCGACTACCAGCTCAACGACTGGGGCTCCGGCTTCACCGCGAGCGTGGAGATCACCAACCTCGGCGACGCGGTCGACGGCTGGACCCTGGAATGGGACTTCGCCGGCAACCAGCAGGTCACCAACTCCTGGAACGGCACCGTCTCCCAGAGCGGCCAGAGCGTCTCGGCCACCAACGCCGGGCACAACGCCTCGCTCTCCACCAACGGCACCGCCACCTTCGGCTTCCAGGGGACCTACTCCGGAAGCAACGCGGTGCCCACGGCCTTCGAGCTCAACGGCGTGCTGTGCGGCGGTGACGTCGAGGAGCCGGAGGAGCCCGAGGAACCGGAGGAGCCCGAGGAGCCCGGCGGCGACGGCCGGGTGGACAATCCCTATGCGGGTGCCGACGTCTACGTCAACCCGATCTGGTCGGCCAACGCCGCCGCCGAGCCCGGCGGCGACGCTATCGCCGACGAGCCCACCGGGGTGTGGCTGGACCGCATCAGCGCCATCGAGGGCAACGACAGCCCCACCACCGGCAGCATGGGCCTGCGCGACCACCTCGACGAGGCCCTGCAACAGGCCGACGGCCAGCCGCTGGTCTTCCAGGTGGTCATCTACAACCTGCCCGGCCGCGACTGCGCCGCGCTGGCCTCCAACGGCGAGCTGGGCCCCGACGAGATCGACCGCTACAAGAACGACTACATCGACCCCATCGCCGACATCCTGGCCGACTACGAGGACACCGAGCTGCGGATCGTGACCACGGTCGAGATCGACTCGCTGCCCAACCTGGTCACCAACGTCTCCCCGCGCGAGACCGCCACCGACAACTGCGACGAGATGCTGGCCAACGGCAACTACGTCGAGGGCGTGGGCTACGCCCTGGCGCAGCTGGGCGAGATCGACAACGTCTACAACTACGTCGACGCCGGCCACCACGGATGGATCGGCTGGCAGGACAACTTCACCGCCTCGGCGGCGCTCTTCCACGAGGCGGCCAACGCCGCCGGCGCCACCCCCGCCGACGTGCACGGGTTCATCGCCAACACCGCGAACTACTCGGTGCTGGTGGAGGAGAACTTCTCCATCGGTGAGACGATCGCGGGCACGCCGGTGCGCCAGTCGGACTGGGTGGACTGGAACCAGTTCACCGGGGAGCTGGAGTTCGCCCAGGCCCTGCGCGAGGAGCTGGTGGGCCAGGGCTTCGACTCACGGATCGGCATGCTCATCGACACCTCCCGCAACGGCTGGGGCGGGCCCGACCGGCCCGACGGGCCGGGGCCGACCACGGATGTGAACGCCTACGTGGACGGGGGCCGCTACGACCGCCGTATCCAGTCCGGGAACTGGTGCAACCAGGCGGGTGCGGGGCTGGGCGAGCGTCCCCAGGCCGCTCCGGAGCCGGGCATCGACGCCTATGTGTGGATGAAGCCGCCGGGTGAGTCCGACGGTTCCAGCGAGTACATCGAAAACCCCGAGGGCAAGGGTTTCGACCGGATGTGCGACCCGACCTATGAGGGCAACCCGCGCAACGGCAACAACATGAGCGGTGCGCTGCCCGACGCGCCGATCTCGGGGCACTGGTTCTCGGCCCAGTTCCAGGAGCTGCTGGCCAACGCCCACCCGCCCGTCCAGTA
>NYMS01000017.1 GCA_002529455.1 Glycomyces fuscus | reverse complement strand
TCATCGCGGCGCTGCGCTTTGCCACCACCCACACCGGATGCGACAACACTCCCGCTCCGCTGGCGCAGATCCGCGTCGTGGTGCCGGTGAAGACCTACCTGGACGCCCAAGGGCAAGAGGTTCCGGCTCTGGACGAGCGCGGCCGGGTGGTTCCGGTCGGGGTGGTGCACGAACTCGCTGGGGACGCCGAGGTGGTGCGGATGCTCACCGCACCACCCACCGGGCGGGTGCTGGACGTGGGTCCCAGCCGCCGGCTGGCCTCAGCACGCCAGCGCACGGCCGCCTTCCACGGGCACAGCACGTGTGCGCACCCGGGCGGGTGCGAGGTGCCGGTGGCCTGGTGCCAGGCCGACCACGTCACCTCCTTCTCCCGAGGAGGACGCACGGTGGTGGCGAACCTGCAACCGTTGTGCGGGCCGCACAACCGGGCCAAGTACCAACGCGAACTGCGCACACACCGGGCCCGGGCCCGAACCGGGGTCCGGGGGGATCCTCCCGACACAGGCCCGGATCCCGGCGCGCATTCGTTGCTGTGGGGGTGACACCCCGCCCTCGGTCCTGATGGTCCCCACCACCCACCCGCTTGTTTACTTGTGCTGGTCCGGGTTCGTCGGCTTCGGGCGAGGAGGTCCGTGCCCGTGCACGCCACCACCGCCACCGTTGCCGTTGGTGCGGCGACCACCATCGCCATGGGTGTCGCTGCTGGTGGGGGTGGTCGTCGCCGACCGGGGCACCGGGCCGGTGCCGCTGCCCAGGGCCTGTCAGCGCCGCCGCCGTCGTCGGTGCCCACGTCGCGGCCGTGACCGCTCACCACCCCGGCGTTGCCCGGCGCCCCCGAACCCTCGCGGCCTTCGCTGCCCACGCAGCAGGGCTCCACCACCCGCCCCCAGCAAGCGTTGGTCGTGATCCGGGTCACATCGCGGCAGCCGCTGACGCAGCAGACCCCGACCCTCCCCGGACCCCGAGCGTTGACCGCCCTCCGACGGCCGCTCCCGCTGTTCCCGCCGCTCTCGCTGCTCCTGCCGCTCTCGCTGCTCCTGCCGCTCTCGCTGCTCCCACCGTTCCCGCCGCTGCTGTGACCATGGCCTGTCGCACCACCGAGGTCACCACCAGGAACAGGAGCGGGAACAGGACCGGTGTGCCCGCTCCACGAACGGGACTGTTGGGACTACCGGGGCTATCGGGGCTGTCGGGACCAGCGGGCGAGCGCCCGCAGCGGCGCCGACCGCCCCCGCCGGGGCACGGTCCACACCGTGTGCCCCGGCCGCCCCCACCGCGACAGCAGGGCGTTGGCCGCGAGCAGGCCGCTGGTGGCGGCGCGTTCCATGAGGGCCACGGGCAGGTCGGTGCGCACGTGGTCGCCGGCCACCGCCACGAACGGGTCGGGCGTGGTCACCCCGCACCGGTCCCGGTGGCCGCCGGGGGCGAACAGCGGACAGTCCGCGCGCAGCTCGTGCCGGGAGTCCACCGCGCGGGCCCCGCGCAGTTCCGGGTAGACGGTCCCGGCCTGGTCCCACAGCCGGTCACGCTCGTAGCCGGGGTCGCACCCCTCCTCCAGCGCGTAGGCGTGCAGCTCCACCACCGAGCCGCCGGTGCGCCGGGCCCACTCGCGGGCCTCGTCCTCGTAGCGCTCCAGCACGCTGACGTTGTCCAGGGTGGGGTGGCCCGCCGTCCCCAGGAAGGCGGGACGGTGCGGGCGCACGGGCCGGTCCAGCCAGTAGCGCGACACCAGGAACGGGGGAGCCGTGCGCACCCGGGCCATCCGGTCGCGCCAGCGCGGCGCGCCCAGCTCCGGCGAGGCCGCCACCAGCGCGCGGACCCCGCCGGGGTCGGCGGCGAGCACCACGGCGTCCGCGTCGGCCCCGAAGGCCTCGCCCTCGGGCGTGCGCACGCGCAGCGTGAACCGGCGCTCCCGCCCCCTGCGCACCTCCTCCACCCGGGCCCCGGTCCGCAGCCGGACCCCGCGCTTGGCCAGGTAGCGCTCCAGGGGGTCCCACAGGGCCTGCGGGAACGGCGAGCCCGGCACGTCGAACACCAGGCCCTCGGACGAGCCGAGGAAGTACACGTGGAACATCACCGCCAGCTCGGCGGCCGACAGCAGGCCGGGGTCGGCGAAGAAGCTGCGGGTGAACACCTCGAAGGCCAGGTGCCGAGCCGTGGGCGGGAAGCGCACCGCGTCCAGCAGGTCGCGGGCGCTGAGGTGGTCGAGCCGCTCGTACACGCCGGGCACGTCCACGTCGAGCAGTTGCAGGGCCGCGGGCACGTTGACCCGCGCCAGGTCGCGCGGGGGGAAGCTCGGACTGGTCGCCGCCAGGACGGCCGCGTTCCACGGCGGGGTCGCGGGCAGCCCCGAGAAGCGGTCGCGGGGCCCGTCCCGGTGCACCAGCGGGTAGTCGGTGAGCGGGACCAGCGCGCCCAGCCCGGGGTCGCCGCGGCGCAGCAGGGCGCGCAGGTTGTAGTACTGCCGGAAGAACGCGTGGAACCCGCGGGTCATGGTCGCGGGCGAGCCGTCGGAGAGCGTCGTGGCCCAGCCGCGCAGCCGCCCCCCGAGCGAGGGCTCGCGCTCGAGCACCGTCACGTCCACGTCCCGCTCGGCCAGCGCGCAGGCCGCCGCCAGCCCGGCGATGCCGCCGCCGACCACGACGGCGCAGGGCCTCCCGGCGGTCGCGGGACCGGTCGGCGGCGCGGGCGGGACCGCCTCGGCCAGGGGGTCGCGGGCGCCGGGGGGACGGCCGGGGCCGCCGGGGTGCCCGCCGCCGTCAGCGTTCATCGGAGCGGCCCTCCCCGGCGCCGGCCGGGCGCCGTCCCACGAAGGTGTGCGTGATCCCGTACTGCCAGCCCGGCAGCGGCGCGCTGGCCACCGACTCCAGGCCCGAGCGGCGCATCCGGTCCATCAGCGCGGTGCGGCCGTCGAACTCCAGGACGCTGCGCCACAGGTAGCGGAACAGGTCCGCGCGGCCGGTCAGCGCCCTGCCCGCCGGGATCACCACCCCCCAGCACACCGCCGACCACACCGCCCGCGCCGACGCCGAGTCGGCCACGGAGTACTCGTGCAGGACGATCCGGCCGCCGGGCCGCAGCAGCGCGCGCACCGACCCGAGCAGGGCGTCGGGGTCGGGGCAGTTGCGGATGAGGTAGGCGCCGAACACCGCGTCCGCCGGACCGCCCAGGTACCTCCGGGCCCACGCGGGGGTCAGGTCCTCGGCCCTGGACTGGTGGAAGGAGACCGAGTCCGGCCACCGCTTGGCGCGGGCCGTGTCCAGCATCCCGGACGAGGCGTCCACGCCCGCGATCCTGGCCCGGGGCAGGGCGCGCAGCAGGGCGGCGGTGGAGGCGCCCGTGCCGCACCCGAGGTCGAGCACGCGCAGCCCCGTGCCGTCGCCGGGCAGGCCCAGCCGCCTGGCGGAGATCCGCAGGTGCGCGTGGTAACCGGGGTTGGCGGCCACGAGCCGGTCGTAGGCTCCGGCGGCGTGGTCGAACCCGTCGGTGACCGCGCCGTCCTTCAGGGCGTGCGTCGTGGTGTCCACGTTCTCCTCCCGGGGGGTGTTCGCGTGCGGGCGGGGCCCTCCCCGTGCATGCTGGGGGCATGGCCGACTACGACGTGGCGATCATCGGCGGGGGAGCCGCTGGGCTCACCCTGACCCACCAGCTCCGCGGGGTCAACGACCGACGTGGCCGACCGCTGCGCGTCGCCCTCGTGGAACCGCCCCCGGGGCCGCACACCCCTCCGCCGCGCACGTGGTGCTTCTGGGAGCCCGACGGCGGGCCGTGGGACCACCTGCTGGCCGCCCGCTGGTCGGACCTGTCCGTGGTGGGGCCCGACGGGACCGCCCACGCCTCCTCGGCGGCGCCCTACGCGTACAAGATGCTGCGGTCGGCCGACGTGGACGCGCACGTGCGCGCCACGGCCGGGGAACACGTGGACCAGCTCCCGCTGCTGGTCACCGGGGTCGTCGACGGAGCCGAGCACGCGGTGGTGCGGGGCACCGGGCCCGGTGGGGGGGACCGGGGGCTGACCGCCTCGTGGGTGTTCGACTCGCGTCCGCCCCGGCCCGCCCCGCGCGGGCGCACGCACCTGCTCCAGCACTTCCGCGGCTGGTTCGTGCGCACGCCCGACGACGCCTTCGACCCCGCCTCGGCCGTGCTCATGGACCTGCGCCCTCCCCAGCCCGCCAACGGCGTGGCCTTCGGCTACGTGCTGCCGCTGTCGCCGCGCGAGGCGCTGGTGGAGTACACCGAGTTCGGCCGGGAGGCGCTCACGACCCCCGAGTACGAGCGCGCGCTCAAGGACTACTGCGGCCTGCTGGGGCTGGAGGGCGTGGAGGTGACCGCGGCCGAGCAGGGCGTCATCCCGATGACCGACGCGCGGTTCCGGCCCCGGGCGGGACGGCGCGTGTTCCGGGTGGGCACGGCGGGCGGCGCCACCCGGCCCTCGACCGGGTACACGTTCAGCGGCGTGCGGCGCCAGACGGCCGCCGTGGCGCGGGCGCTGGCCCGGGGGCGGGTCCCGGTGCCGCCGGTGCCCCACCGGCGCCGCCACCTGGCGATGGACGCGGTCATGCTGCGGGCGCTGGACACCGGGCGGGTGCGGGGCGCGGAGTTCTTCGCCGGGCTGTTCGCGGCCAACCGCCTCGGGGACGTGCTGGCCTTCCTGGACGGGGGCTCGCGCCTGCCCCGGGAGCTGTCCATGGGCCTGAGCACGCCGGTCGCGGCCATGTCGCTGACCAGCCTGGACCAGGCGTGGTACGCGCTGCGCGGGTACGGGGGAAGCCTCAGGCGGGGGCCAGGGCCCGCACGGCGTCGGTGAGCGAGCCCAGGTGCCCGGCGGACAGCCCCTGCGCCGTGCCCAGGGGCCGCCAGCCCGGTCCGGCCGTGTACACGGCCGTGGCCTGCGCCGACCCCGCCGCCGCGCGCACCGCGGCCCGCAGCGCCGCGACGTCGTCGGCGTTCCCGGCGTGGGACCACAGGACCACCGCGCGCGGGCCCGTGCGGCGCACCGCCCGCACCGTCGCCTCCACGGGCGTGCACGGGCCCAGGACCCGGCGCGGCACGCCCCGTTCGCGCAGCGCGGCGGCCAGCGCCTCCATCGGAAGGCTGTGCATCTGGCCGGGGCCGCAGGCCAGGACCGTGGGGCGGCCCGCCGCGTCCGTGCCCGCGGGGGCGGCCACGCGGCGCAGCGCCGAGGACACGCACCACGACAGGAGGTGCTCGACCTCCACGTAGCGCCGGGTGTCCTCCCACTTGCGGCCCATCCCGTACAGCAGCGGCATCGCCAGGTCCTCCCAGGCCGCCACCACGCCGTGCTCGTCCAGCGCCGACTCGAGCAGGTGCTCCACCAGGTCGGCGTCCATGCGCATGGCGGCGCGGGCGATCCCCTGGAGGACGGCCCCGCCCGAGCCCAGCGGCAGGGTGTCCCCGCCGGGGCGCCACCGGGGCCTCGCGCCCTCCCCGGACGCCCCCGCCCTCCCACGGGCGGCCCCGGAGTCCTGCCCGAAGGCCTTCGCGCCCTTCCCGGGGGTCCCCGCGTTCTCCCGGGAGGGTCCCGCGCCCTCCGGTGGGGTGCCCGCGCCCTCCGGCGCGAGCCCTCCGGCCCCCCGGGGCGCCCCCGTGACCCGCTCCCGCTGCCGGGGGACGGCCGGCGCGGCGGGAGCGGACGCGAAACCCCCGGGAGCCGGGCCGAGCACGCGCTCCGCCGCCGAGGCGGGCGGCAGGCCCTCGCCGACCAGGCGGCACAGCTCGCGCAGGCGTGCCACGTCGGCGGGGGAGTAGCGGCGGTGCCCGCCCGGACTGCGCTCGCGCGGCCCCACGCCGTAGCGCCGGTCCCAGCTGCGCAGCGTGGAGGGCGAGACCCCGAGCAGGCGGGCGGTCGCCCCGGGAGTCAGTGCGTCGGCCATGGCGCCCCAAGCGTTGCGAAAGCGGTGCGACTTGTGGCGTACACCACACGCATAGAACCCTAGCTGGGAGAACACCGGAAGGGGCAGCACCATGGATCTGGACACCAGGCGTCCGGCCGACCGCCGTCTCAGCGTGGTCTACCGTGTCGGCGCCGGACTCACCGGGCTCGTGCTCATGTGCTTCGGCATCGCGGGGCTGGTGGTCAGGCTCCCGCTCTTCGACACCCAGGGGGAGGTCGTCGCGGGCCTGTCCACCAACGGCGCGCTGAGCTTCCTGTCCGTCGCGATCGGCTCGCTGCTGCTGGGCGCCTCCGTGCTGGGCGGCTCGTTCGCCTCCACCGTCTGCACGGCGGTGGGCGTGGGGTTCGTGGCCAGCGGGCTGGTGAACCTCTACCTCATGGCCGCGGGGCCCAACATCCTGGCCTTCTCCATGCCCAACGTGGTCTTCAGCCTCGTCGTCGGGATCATGGTGATGACCTTCGGCATGTACGGCCGGGTCAGCGGCGGCCTGCCCGAGGACAACCCGTACCGCCGCGGGCGCGCGCGGCGGCGTGAGCTCCGCCGCGGACGCGGCGTGGTCGGAGCGACCGGATGAGCTCGTCCGTCCTGGTCACCGGGGCCACCGGCTACATCGGCGGACGCCTGGTGCCCGAGCTGCTCGCGGCCGGGTACCGCGTCCGCTGTCTGGCGCGCACCCCGGACAAGCTGCGCGACCAGCCCTGGCGCGACCGCGTGGAGGTGGTCCGGGGCGACGTGGTGAGCGGCGAGGGCCTCGACGGGGCGTTCACGAGTGTCGACACCGCCTACTACCTGGTCCACTCGATGTCGGGCGGGCGCGGCTTCGCGGACACCGACGCCCGGGCCGCCCGCAACGTCGCCCGCGCGGCGGAGGAGGCGGGCACGGTCCGCCTGGTCTACCTGGGCGGGCTCGCGCCGCACGGGGGCGACCTGTCGCCGCACATGGCCTCGCGCGAGGAGGTGGGCCGGATCCTGCTGGAGTCGGGCGTGCCCACCGCCGTGCTGCGCGCCGCGGTGATCCTCGGCTCCGGGTCGGCCTCCTTCGAGATGCTGCGCCACCTCACCGAGCGCCTGCCGGTGATGACCACGCCCCGGTGGGTGCGCAGCCGCGTCCAGCCGATCGCCGTGCGCGACGTGCTGCGGCTGCTGGTCGAGTGCGCCGAGCTGCCCGAGGGGGTCAACCGGACCTTCGACGTCGGCGGCCCGGAGGCGCTCTCCTACGCCCGGATGATCCAGCGCTTCGCCCGGGCGGCGGGGATCGCCAGGAGGCTGATCATCCCCGTCCCCGTGCTCTCGCCGGGCCTGTCCAGCCTGTGGGTCGGCCTGGTCACGCCGGTGCCGCCCGCGATCGCCCGGCCGCTGGTGGAGTCGCTGCGCCACGACGCGGTGGTCGGCGAGGACGACCTGTCCGCGCTGCTGGGCGACCACGACAGGATCGGCTTCGACCGGGCCGTGGAAATGGCCCTGCGCCGCGTCGACGAGTCGCGCGTGGACACCCGCTGGTCCTCGGCCGCCTGGCCGAGCGCCCCCTCCGACCCCCTGCCGAGCGACCCCGACTGGGCGGGCGGCAGCCTCTACACCGACGTGCGCGCGCGGTACGTCGACGCCGGGCCGGAGGCGGTGTGGAGGGTCGTCGAGGGGATCGGCGGCGAGCACGGCTGGTACTCCTGGCCCCTGGCCTGGGCCGCGCGCGGCTGGATCGACCTGGCCGTGGGCGGGGTGGGCCTGCGCCGGGGGCGGCGAGACCCGGAGAGGCTGCGGGTGGGCGACTCCCTGGACTTCTGGCGGGTGGAGGAGGTCGTCCCCGGCGCGCTGCTGCGGCTGCGGGCGGAGATGCGCCTGCCCGGTCCGGCCTGGCTGGAGCTGGGTGTGAGCCGCGTGCGCGGACGCACGGTCTACCACCAGCGCGCGCTCTTCCACCCGCGCGGCCTGATGGGGCACCTGTACTGGAAGGCCGTCACGCCCTTCCACGGGGTCGTGTTCGGCGCGATGGCCGACAACATCGTCACCGCCGCGGAGCGGTCGGCCCGCGGGGAGGCTCCCGGGCCCCGCTGACGCCCGGCCCGCACGGCCCCGGTCCACACGGGCCGGGGCGGACGCATGGCGGAGGCGGACTGGGGTAGGGTCATGCCCGCAAGTAACTCGAAAAACGAGATGCTTTAATTTCGAGCAAGCTTTCGGCGTGAGAGGGACCGCGAACGTGAACGAGGACAACGGCAGGCCACCGGCCGGGCGGTCGCGCTGGTGGATCGGAGCGGCCCTGCTGGTCGCCCTGGTGTGGCTGGCGGGCGCCGGGCCCCTGGGCATGTTCCTGGGCAGGCTCGGTGAGGTGCAGACCAACGACCCCGGCGCCTTCCTGCCCGTGGGCGCCGAGTCCACCGAGGTCGGCGAGATCGCCGAGGAGTTCGACCGCGAGGAGGCGGTCCCGGCCGTCGTCGTGTACTCGCGCGAGGACGGCGGGGGCGGGGCGCTCACGGAGGACGAGCTCGCCGGCATCGCCACCGCCGCCGAGCGCGCGGGCGAGCGGCCCGGGGTCTCCGGGGCCGTCGCCGGACCCTTCCCCGGCACCGAGGACCCCTCCGTCGCCCAGTTCGTGGTGCCGCTCGACCCGGCCGCCGACACCGGCGACGCGGTCGGGGACCTGCGCGCGCTGCTGGCCGACGAACCCGTGCCGGGGCTCCGGGCCCAGGTCACCGGCCCCGCCGGTTTCGCGGCCGACCTCGCCGCGGCCTTCGGCGGCATCGACTCCACGCTGCTGATCGTGGCCGTCACCGCCGTGCTGGTCATCCTCGTGGCCGTCTACCGCTCACCGCTGCTGCCGGTGCTGGTCGTCCTCGCCTGCCTGCTCGCCCTCGGGCTGTCCGGCGCGCTGGTCTACCTGGCCGCCGACACCGGACTGGTCAGCCTCAACGGACAGAGCCAGGGCATCCTGTTCATCCTGGTCGTGGGCGCCTGCACCGACTACGCGCTGCTGCTCGTGGCCCGCTACCGCGAGGAACTGGCCGTCCGCGAACGCGTGCCCGAAGCGGTCCTGGCCGCCGTGCGCGGCGTGACCGGACCGGTCCTGGCCTCCGGCGGAACCGTCGTCCTCGGCCTGCTCTGCCTGCTCGCCGCCGACCTGGCCTCCACCCGCAGCCTCGGCCCCGTGGTGGCCATCGGCGTCGTCGCGGCCCTGCTCTCGGCGATGACCTTCCTGCCCGCCGTGCTCGCCCTGTGCGGACGCGCGGCCTTCTGGCCCGTGGCCCCGCACGGCGGGGGCCGGACGGAGGGGACCCTGGAGGAGGTCGTGGACAGCCACCGGTTCTGGGGCCGCCTGGCGACCACCGTCTCGCGCGGGCCGCGCCTGTACTGGATCGCCACCACCGCGGTCCTGGCCGCCGCGGCCGTGTTCGCGCCCCAGTTCGACGCCGGGGGCACCGGCCGGGCCGAGGTCTTCCGCACCGAGGTGGAGGCGGTCGACGCCCAGGAGGCGCTCGACCGGGGCTTCGGCTCCGACGCCGGCGCGGCCCCCGCCCTGGTGGTCGCCGACGCCGACCGCCTGGACGAGGTCGTCCGGGCCGCCGAAGGCCTGCCGGTGGTGGAGGGGGCCGCGCCGGTGACCGAGCCCGGCCCGCCCGGCGCCGACCTGCCGCCCCTGGTGGAGGACGGCCGGGTGCTGGTCGAGGTGGTCCTCGCGGTCGGCCCCGAGTCGGCCGAGGCGGTGGACGCGGTGCGCGGCCTGCGCGCCGGACTGGCCGCCGTCGGGGGTGCGGACGCCCTGGTCGGAGGGGTGAGCGCCACCGACCTGGACACCCTGGAGACCGCCCGGCGCGACTTCACGGTCGTGGTGCCGCTGGTGCTCGTGGTGGTCTTCCTCGTGCTCATCCCCCTGCTGCGCTCGCTGGTGGCGCCGCTGCTGCTGATGGCCGCGAACGTGCTGTCCTTCGCCGCCGCGCTGGGCGTGGGGACGCTGCTGTTCGACCACGTGCTCGGCCTGCCCGGCGCGGACCCGGTGGTGCCGCTGTTCGCGTTCGTGTTCCTGGTGGCGCTGGGGATCGACTACAGCATCTTCCTCATGTCCCGGGCGCGCGAGGAGACGCTGCTGCACGGGCACCGCGAGGGCGTGCTGCGCGCGCTGACCGTCACCGGCGGGGTGATCACCTCCGCGGGCGTGGTGCTGGCCGTGACCTTCGCGGCGCTGGCGGTGATCCCGCTGCTGTTCCTGCTCCAGCTGGCGTTCCTGGTGGCCTTCGGCGTACTGGTGGACGCGCTGCTCGTACGGACGGTGCTGGTGCCCGCGCTGTCCCTGGACGCCGGGCCGCGCGTGTGGTGGCCCGGGCGCGCGGGCCGGGCCGCGCAGCCGCGCGGCGCGGACTACAGCGGCTCCCCCGGCAGGTCCGCGTAGGCGGCGGCGAACTTGCGCACCAGCGCCGCCTGCGGCAGGTGGACGCCGTCGATGGCGGCCACCGGCCGCACGCCCGTGGCGGCGTTGGTGACGAACGCGCCCGCCGTGCGGGTGCTCGCCGCCGAGGAGATCGGCCGGGTGGACACGGGAACGCCGAGGTCCTCGGCCACCCGGCTGACCAGCGCCGTGGTCACTCCCGGGAGGCAGGGGGCCTGCGGCCAGACCAGGCCGCCGCCGTCGAGGAAGCCGATGTTCCAGGTGGGGCCCTCCGAGACGCGGCCGTCCACGCCCACGAACAGGGCGTCGTCGTGGCCGTCCAGCTGGGCGGCGCGGCGCTGGCGGACCGCTCCGAACAGCCCGGTGCCCTTGACCTGCGGGGTGTCCCGGGTGAAGGGGCGGGTGCCCAGGCGGACCGGGGGAGGGGCGGTGCCCGACGGTGCGGGGCGGGTGCTGACGAGGATGTGGGGGAGCTGGCGGTCGGAGGGGCGGCCCAGGTCCATGTGGGGGTCGAAGACGGTCACGCGGACCACCGAGGGGGAGGGGTGGGCCCGCGCGGAGCGCCGTGCGAGCTCGCGGACCCGGAGGATGTCGAGTTCGGTGCCGAAGAGGGTGCGGCAGTCACGGCTCAGGCGCTCCATGTGGAGGTCGAGTCCGCGAACGCGCAGGTCGGTGACGAGCATGGTGGTGAAGTGGCCGTAGCCGTACAGGGCGAGGCCCGCGAGTTCCCCGGTGCTGACGGGGTGTCCGTTCAGTTCCATGAGGTACCCATCATGGCATTTCGGGACCCGCGTCACCGGGGTTCCCCCGACCGCGTCCGGGGGTCCGAGGGCGCTGCCGGACCCGCGTCACCCGGCGGTACGGCGGAACCGGTACCACCGCGGCGAGGTCCGGTTCATCGGCCACCCCAGGCCGGCGGTGTCCGCCTCCTCGACCGCGAGGAGCTCCCACTCCGGGAACGCGGCCTCGACCTCCGGCTGCGAGACGCCCTCGACCAACCGCCGGTACCGCGACGGCCCGAAGGCGAGCATCAGCAGGGTGGCCCCGGGCGCGGCGAGCGCCGTCACACCCCGCCCCTCCGCGGCCCGCTGGTCCGGTTCGAGGCCCTGGAAGCAGCCGATGTCGAGGAAGAGGTCGAAGACTCCGAGGCCGGCGGATTCGAGACCGGTCACGTCGCCCACGACGTAGGTGACCTCCGCCGGCCCCCTGCGCCGAGCGGCCTCGACCGCCTCCGGCACGATGTCGACGCCCACGGCCTCCCAGCCGCGCCGGGACAGCTCGGGGGTGAACTGCCCGCGCCCGCAACCGACGTCCAGCGCCCGACCGGGGCCGGCCGAACGCGCCCGCGTCTCGCGGTCGAGCAGGGCGCCGAGCTGCGCCCCGCCCGCGGCGCCGTAGCGCTCCCACGGGGTGAAGCCCAGACGGTACATCCACGCGTATTTCGTCATGGCTTCACGGTAGGACGGCCTCTCGGAGCCCGCCGTTCACCCCCCGCCGGACGAGGACCACGCGGTGGTCGCGCTGGTCAGGAGGACGGTCCATGCGGCCGCGGGGGAGGGGGAGGGCGGTCGAGGAGCGCTCGGGCCCCGGCCCCCTCCCGCGCAGGGGCGGGCGCACGCCCTGACCGGCGGCGCCCGGCGCCCGTGTGTCGGGCGGCCCCCTCCGGGTAGAGCGGGCCCCATGTGTGGACGACGAGGACGCGCGTACCCGGTCACCGCGCTCGCGGTGGGAGCCGCCGCGGCACTCGGCCTGGCGGGGTGCGGCGCGAACGGTGACGGCGCGGACCCCGACCCCGCGGACGACTCCTCCCCGAGCGCCGTGTCCCCGGGAGCCGGGGCTCCGAGCACCCCGACCCCCGCCCCGGAGGCCTCGCCGACCGGGGCGGCCGGGGAGGGCGGCGAGCGCGTCTGCGGCCCGGGCGACCTGGAGGTCGTTCTCGGACGGGGGGACGGAGCGGCCGGGACGGTTCACCGGCCCCTGGAGTTCACCAACACCGGGGCCGGGCCGTGCGTGATGGAGGGCCACCCGGGCGTCTCCTACGCCACCGGCGAGGACGGCGACCAGGTCGGTGCCGCCGCCGCGCGCGAGGGCGGGCAGGGGTCCGCCGTGACCCTCCGGCCGGGCGGCACCGCCTCGGCCATGGTGGGCTTCACCCGGGTCGCCGACTACGACGAGGACGAGTGCGACCCCACCGACACCCGCGGCCTGCGGGTGTACCCGCCCGGGGGCACCGAGGCGCTCTTCGTCGAGGTGGAGGGGCGCGGCTGCGCCGACCCCGACGTGCCCGGCGACCAGCTCACGGTCACCTCCGTCCAGGAGGGCGGCGCCTCCTGACCCGGCCCGCCGCTAGTCCCGCCGCCGTTCCATGGCGGTGAACGCGGTGACCAGCTGGTTCTCGGAGGCCTCCAGGTAGGCCGTCAGCTCGTCCGCCGCCCCGGCCGCGTCCCCCGAGGCCAGCAGCGTGTGGATCCTCCGGTTCCAGTCCAGGTACGGGACGTGGAACTCCCGGGGCGCGTCCATGACGTGGAACACCAGCCGGGTCTCGGCCAGCACCTGGCTCATGAACTCGTTCACCCGCGCGCTCCCGGCCAGTCCGGCCACGGCCTGGTGGAAGCGCATGTTCGCCGTCCCCATCCGCCACCAGTCCTCGCGTCCGCGCGCGGCCTCGCCCTCGTCCACGGCCGCCCCGACCGACCGGACCGCCTCCTCGTCCGGGTCCACCGCGCCCCGCAGCGCGGGAAGCTCCAGGGATCTGCGCACCGTGAACAGATCGCGGACGTCCTCGCTGGTCGGCAGGCCGACGAACACACCCCGGTGCATCTGGTGCACCAGCAGACGCTCGCGCACCAGCAGCCGGAACGCCTCGCGCAGGGTGTTGCGGGAGACCCCGAGCTCCTCGCACAGCCGTTCCTCCGACAGGCGCTGCCCCGGCGGGTACACGCCGTCGATGAGGGACTCGCGGAGCAGCGCCGCGACCCGCTCGGCCTGCGTCGGCAGCGGGGGGAGGAGGCGCGTGCGGCCGCTGGCTCGGTCGGTGCGGGCGTCCGTGGCCGTCACAGGTGCTCCTTAAGGGGACTGGCGTCTGTTACTTCATTGTCACCGACGCGGAGTACTCCCGGGAGGGCGGGGAGCCGGCAGAAGTCGGTTCATCGGACCACCGGGCCGCGGTCCGGCCCCCGCGCGGATCCTCCGCGCGCCCGTTCCCTGCTCCTCGCCCGGCTTCCGTGCGGGTTCCCCGCGCGGCTTCCGGCGGGCTCCGCGCCGGACCGGGCGGGGTCCACCGCGGCTCCGGCGCGGGCTCCCGGCCCCCCTGCGCGGGGCCTCCGCCAACTCTTCTGGGCGGGGTGGGGCGAAGGAGTGCTCCCGCGACACAGGTGACCTGGCTTTTTGCGTACCGACTCTTTACCCGTCTCGTTGGATTGAAGTATCGTTCAACAATCCAACGATGGTGTGGTCGGTTGCCGCGTCACCGGCCCACCCCGGACCCCTTGGAGCGACCCATGGGTGACACACCCCCCGCGCCTGCGAAGGTGCGCCCCCGTGCCGGGCGGATCGCCATCAGCAGCAGCCTGCTCGGCGCGATGTTCCTCATGGCCACCAGCGCCGTCGGCCCCGGCTTCATCACCCAGACCACCACGTTCACCGCCCAGCTGGGCGCGACCTTCGCGGTCGCGATCCTCATCTCGATCCTGGTCGACATCGCGGTCCAGCTGAACATCTGGCGGGTCGTCGGCGTCGCCGACACGCGCGCCCAGGACCTGGCCAACAAGGTCCTCCCGGGCGCGGGACACCTGCTGGCCGCGCTCATCGTCTTCGGCGGCCTGGTCTTCAACGTCGGCAACCTCGCGGGCACCGGCCTGGGCCTGAACGCCATGGTCGGACTCGACGCCCGGCTCGGCGCCGTCCTGTCCGCGGTACTGGCCGTCGTCATCCTGGGCGTCAGGAAGCTGGGCGTGGCGCTGGACCGCATCCTGGTCGTGCTGGGCCTGGCCATGATCGCCCTGACCCTCTACGTCGCCTTCGTGTCCCAGCCCCCGGTCGGCGAGGCCCTGAGCCAGGCCGTCCTGCCCGAGCGGTTCGGCCAGGACGTCTTCCTGGCCACCGTCACCATCATCGGCGGCACGGTCGGCGGCTACATCACCTACGCGGGCGTGCACCGCCTCGTCGAGACGGGCCAGGGCGGCCGCGAGAACATCCGCGCCATCACGCAGACCTCCGTGACCGGCATCATCGTCACCGGCGTCATGCGCGTGCTCCTGTTCCTGGCCATCCTCGGCGTCGTCACGGGCGGCGCCGACATCCTGGCGGCCGCCAACCCCTCCGCCGAGGCCTTCCGCCAGGCCGCTGGAGAGGTGGGCCTGCGCCTGTTCGGCGTGATCCTGTGGGCCGCGGCCGTCAGCTCCGTCATCGGCGCCTCCTACACCTCGATCTCCTTCGTCACCACCTTCCACCCGTGGCTGGAGAGGCGCAGGGGCGCCCTGGTCACCGTCTTCATCGGCGTCTCCCTGGCGATCCTGCTGCTGTCCGGGCAGGCCCCGAACACGCTGCTGATCCTGGCCGGAGCCCTCAACGGCGTGATCCTGCCGGTCGGCCTCGGCATCCTGCTGTGGGTCGCGGCCCGCCGTTCCGGAGACCTCCTGGGCGGCTACCGCTACCCGCGCTGGCTGATCGTCATCGGCGTCGCCGCCTGGGCACTGACCGTGTACATGGCCATCGGCTCCCTGGGCGGCATCGCCGACCTCTGGCAGTAGCCCCACCGTCCCCCTCCCCTCCCCGCCCGGACCGCGGCCCGGGCGGGGTAGGAACCCCGCGAGGGGAAAGCACGAGAGAACGAGGAGCACCGACGTTGCGCATCGACCTCAACTCCGACCTCGGCGAGAGCTTCGGCCGCTGGGAACTCGGTGACGACAGGGCCCTGCTGTCCATCGTCACCAGCGCCAACGTCGCCTGCGGCTTCCACGCCGGCGACCCGTCCGTGCTGCGGCGCACCACGCTCGACGCCGCGGCCGGGGGAGTGGCCGTCGGAGCGCACGTGGGCTACCGCGACCTGGCCGGGTTCGGCCGCCGCTTCCTCGACGTGCCGCCCGCCGAACTGACCGACGAGGTGGTCTACCAGATGGGCGCGCTGTCGGCGTTCACCCGCCTGGCCGGGGACCGCGTCCGCTACGTCAAGCCGCACGGCGCCCTGTACAACACGATCGTGCACCACGAGGAACAGGCCGCCGCCGTCGTCGCCGCGGTGCGCGAGTTCGACCTCGCCATGCCCGTGCTGGGCCTGCCCGGATCGCGGTTCCTGCGCCTGGCCGAGGAGGCCGGGCTGCCCACCCACCGCGAGGCCTTCGCCGACCGCGCCTACACCCCGGAGGGCACACTGGTGCCGCGCCGCGAACCCGGTGCCGTCCTGCACGACCCGGACGCCATCGCCGAGCGCTGCCTGCGCATCGCCCACGGCGAGCCGGTCGAGGCGGTCGACGGCACCCGGATCGTCATCGAGGCCGACTCCCTGTGCGTACACGGCGACAGCCCCGGCGCGGTGGACATCGCCCGGGCCGTGGCCGCCCGGCTGCGCGCCGAGGGCGTCACCCTCGCGCCGTTCACGGAGGAGGCCGCGTGATCCCCGTCGGCGGGAGGGGGCTCCCGGCCCCCTCCGAGGAGGCGCCGTGCGTGTCCTGACGTGCGCCGACACCGGTGTTCTCGTGGAGGTCGCCGACCTCGCCGAGGTGATCGCGCTGCGCGCCGCGCTCCGGGCGCGGCCGGTCCCCGGGGTCACCGACGTCGTTCCGGCCGCCCGCACGCTGCTGCTGCGGATCGGGCCCGGCACCGACCCCGAGGGGGTCGCCGCCGCGGTCGCCGGGCTGCCGCCGGCCCCCGGGGCCGGGCCGGACCCCGGCGACACCGTCACCATCCCGGTGTTCTACGACGGCGAGGACCTCGACGACGTCGCCGAGCTGACCGGCCTGACACGGCGCGGGGTGGTCGAGGCGCACACCGCGGCCACCTGGACGGTCGCCTTCTGCGGCTTCGCGCCCGGGTTCGGCTACATGGTCGGCGACGACCCGCGCCTGAACGTACCCCGGCGCGGCGAGGCGCGCACCCGCGTGCCCGCCGGTTCGGTGGCCCTGGCGGGGGAGTTCACGGGGGTCTACCCGCGCAGCTCGCCCGGGGGGTGGCAGCTGCTGGGCCGCACCGAGGCCCGGATCTGGGACCTGGACCGCGAACCGCCCGGCCTGCTCCGGCCGGGTGTGCGCGTGCGCTTCACCGACGCGGAGGCCCCATGAGTACGCGCGTCGGGCGGACCCGGCCGGGACCGGCCCGGGAACGGGAACGGGAGAGGACCGCGGTGGAGGATCGGGGAACGGCGTCGGGAGCGCGCGAGGGGGCCGCGGCGCACACCCCGGCCTCCGGGGGAGGACGCAGCGCCCTGGAGGTCGTGGCCGCCGGGCCCATGACCACGGTCCAGGACGCGGGCCGGTTCGGCCACGCCGACCTGGGCGTGGGCCGCTCCGGCGCAGCCGACACCGACTCCTACGCCCTGGCCAACCGCCTGCTCGCCAACCCCCCGGGAGCCGCCGCCCTGGAGGCCACCCTGGGCGGGCTGCGCGTGCGGGCCCGCGGGCCGGTGACCGTCGCCGTCACCGGGGCCGGGGTCCCGCTGCGGGTGGACGGACGCGGCGCCGCCGTCAACACGGTGCTGCACCTGCCCGACGGGGCGGAGCTGGCCATGGGAGTGCCCGACCGCGGACTCCGCTCCTACCTGGGCGTACGCGGCGGGGTGGACGTCCCGCCGGTCCTGGGTTCGCGCAGCACCGACGTCCTGGCCGGGCTGGGACCCGGCCTGCCCGTGCCCGGGGCGCTGCTCCCGGTCGGGCCCGCGCCCGCGGACTTCCCGAACGTGGACCACGCCCCCGCAGCGCCCGTCGGCGGGCCCGAGGCGGTCCTGCGGGTGGTCCTCGGCCCGCGCGAGGACTGGTTCACCGAGGGGGCCGTACGGACGCTGCTGTCGTCCGCCTACGAGGTCACCCCGCGCAGTGACAGGGTCGGTGCCCGCCTGTCCGGCCCCGCCCTGGAACGCGCCCGCTCCGGAGAGCTGCCCAGCGAGGGCATGGTCGCGGGTTCGCTCCAGGTGCCGCCGGGAGGAGAGCCCGTGCTGTTCCTGGCCGACCACCCCGTGACCGGCGGTTACCCGGTGGTGGCCGTCGTGTGTTCGGCGGACCTGCCCGGGGCGGCCCAGGCCCGTCCCGGCACCCGCCTGCGCTTCACCCTCTGACCGGCCGGGTCCCGCCGGGCGCGGCGGGCCCCGGCACGGCGGCGGACCGGTCCGCCCCGGCGGCCATGGGAGCACCGCCCGTCCCGCCCGTCCGGCCCGTCCCACCCGGAACGAAAGGCAGAACCGATGACCTCTCCGGCCGACCTCTCCCCGCCCCGGGCCCGCGCGCTGTTCCGCGGCGGCCTGCGCGTCCCCACCTCCGGCTACAGCGCGGGCTACGCGCAGGCCAACCTCATCGCGCTGCCCCGCGAGGCGGCCTTCGACTTCCTGCTCTTCGCCCAGCGCAACCCCAGGTCGTGCCCGGTCCTGGACGTCACCGAGCCCGGACGGGTCGACGCCTCGGTCTTCGACGGGGACCTGCGCACGGACCTGCCCGCCTACCGCGTCTACCGCGACGGCAGGATGGTCGGGGAGCGCACCGACGTCACCGACCTGTGGCGCGACGACCTGGTGGCCTTCCTCATCGGGTGCAGCTTCACCTTCGAGGCGCCCCTGCTGGAGGCAGGTGTGCCGGTCCGCCACATCGAGGCGGGCACCAACGTGGCCATGTACGCCACCAACCGGCCGTGCCGCCCCGCGGGCCGGTTCAGCGGTCCTCTGGTGGTGTCCATGCGGCCGATCCCCGCCGACCGGGTGGCCGACGCGGTGCGCATCACCTCGCGCTACCCGGCGGTCCACGGCGCCCCGGTGCACGTGGGAGACCCCGCGGCCCTGGGTATCGAGGACCTGGCCCGGCCCGACTACGGCGACGCGGTGGAGGTGCGCCCCGGCGAGGTCCCGGTCTTCTGGGCGTGCGGGGTCACCCCGCAGGCGGCCGTGACGGCCTCCGCCCCGGAGTTCGCCATCGGGCACGCCCCCGGCCACATGGCCATCACCGACGTCCGCGACTCCTCCTACCAGGTGCCCTGACGTTTGTCACCCCGACCCCGGGGTAGTCGCGGGCCCGAGGCCGAGTGACGAGACGAACGAAGGGGAACGGTGTGAACAGCCGCGAGCAGCTGATCGCCTGGCTCAACGACGCCTACTCGATGGAGAAGTCCCTGGAGGAGACGCTGGAGCGTCACGCCAAGGACGCGGAGAAGGACCCCGAGGTCCACGCGCGCGTCAAGCGGCACATCGAGGAGACGCGTGAGCAGGCCGAGACGGTCAAGGGCTGCATCGAGTCCCTGGGCGGCAGCGTGTCCAAGGTCAAGAGCGCACTCGCCGGGATGATGGGCTCCGTGCAGGGCATGGCCAACAAGCCCGCGGGCGACACCATGGTCAAGAACGCCCTCGCCGACTACGCGGCCGAGCACTTCGAGATCGCCTCCTACCGCGCCCTGATCGAGGGCGCCCGTACCCTCGGCGAGGAGCAGATCGCGCTGAAGCTGACCGCCATCCTCCACCAGGAGGAGGACATGGCCCGCTTCCTGGAGCAGAAGCTCCCGGGTGCGGTGCGCACCGCCCTGGCCGACGCCGAACGCTGACCGCACCGCGGGGGACGGGCCCGCGGCACGGTACCCGAAACGCCCCGGGGAGGCAGCGCCCTCCCGGGGCGTTCTCCTCTCCGGAAGAGCCGAGACACAGGGGGAGGCGCCCATGGCGGCGTCCGCACACGCGGGGACGGGGCCGGCGGCCGGGCACGGCCGCAACACGGCCGCGGGCGCCCTGCTCGGACTGGGCACGGTGGCGTTCGTGGACGAGGTGGTCTTCCACCAGCTCCTGCACTGGCACCACTTCTACGACCTCTCGACCACCGGGGTCGGCCTGGTGTCGGACGGGCTGTTCCACGCCTTCAGCTGGTTCGCCACGGTGGCGTCCCTGCTCATGGTCGCCTCCCTGCGCCGGGAGCGCTCCTTCCGGGGGCCGGCCTTCACGGCGGGCTGGCTGACCGGGGCGGGGTTCTTCCAGCTCTACGACGGGCTGGTCCAGCACAAGCTCATGGGCCTGCACCAGATCCGCTACGGGGTGAACCTGGTGCCCTACGACCTGACCTGGAACGTCCTCGCCGGAATACTGCTGCTCGCGGGCGTCGTGCTGTGGGCCCTGACCCGCAGACGGGCACGCGGGCCGTCGGGCGCCGGCCCCGAGAGGGCCTGAGCCGTGGACCACGGCGGACACGGACCCGTCGCCACGCTCCCCGGCCTCGCCGCACCCGGCGCGTGGGCCGTCCTGGCGCTGGTGTGCGCGGCCCTGGCGGCCTACGCGGCGGCGGCGCTCCCGCCGCAGCGCCGGGGCGCCGCCTGGCCCCGGCGGCGCGCCCTGGCCTGGGCGGCGGGATGCGCGGCGGTCGGGGCGGCCCTGGTCGGCCCCCTGGCCGAGCGGGCCCACCACGACTTCACCGCCCACATGGCCGGTCACGTCCTGCTGGGCATGCTCGGTCCGCTCCTGCTGGTCCTGGCGGCCCCGGTCACCCTGGCCCTGCGGACCCTGCCGCTGGGCGCGGCCCGCGCGCTCTCCCGGGTGCTGCGGTCGGCTCCCGCGGCGTTCCTGGCCCACCCGTTCGTCGCGGGCCCGCTCAACATCGGCGGCCTGTGGGTGCTGTACCGCACCGGCCTGTACGCCGCGACGCACACCGACCCGCTCCTGCACGCCCTGGTGCACGCGCACGTGCTGGCCGCCGGCTGCCTGTTCACCTTCGCCGTGCTGGGCGGGCCCGATCCCGCCCCGCACCGGCCTCCGCCGCCGTGGCGGGCCGCCGCACTGGTCACGGCCGTCGCCGCGCACAACGTCCTGGCCAAGACCCTCTACGCGGCGCCGCCCCCCGGGGTTCCCGCGGAACAGGCCCATGCCGGGGCCCAGCTCATGTACTACGCCGGTGCGCCGGTGGAGCTCGCGCTGATCTTCCTGGTGTGCCGCCCCTGGCTGCTCCCCCGGCCGCGTCCGCCCCGGGCCGGGGGTGCCGTGGCGTCCCGGGCGCCGCGGCCGCGTCCGGAAGCCGCGCGGAGCCGCCTCAGGACTCCTGCGGGGGCGCGCCCCGGTCAGGGGTGGGGCGTCCGCCGTCGGTCTGCTGGCCCCGGATGAGACGCCCCCGGCCGCCCCGGCCGGAGCCCCGGCCGAGGTCCCGGCCCCCGCCGTCGCCGTCCTCGTCCCGGTCCTTCCCGGCCCGCCGCTTCGCGTCCTGGCCCGCCCCCGGGCTCCGGTGGCCGCTCCTGCGCGAGTAGGCCGACTGGCTCGCGTGCAGTGACGTGGAGGTCCGGGAGGTGTCACCGCTCCGGGACGCCCCCGCCGTCCGACGCGCCTCCTCCGTCTGCGCGGGCGCCTCCGGCCGGGGGACCCGCCCGTCGGCCCCGCCCTCCGCGACCGCGCCGAGCGAGACGGGCAGGGACACGGTGCGGGTGGCCGACGCGGCCGGGTCGGTGTAGGCGACATCCAGGGTGGCGACGGTCCCCGGGGCGGACATGCCGGAGACCTCCAGGCGCAGCAGCAGGCGGCGCCGCTCCCCGGAGCGCAAGTCGCCCAGCTCCACCACCAGCGACCCGTCCGCGAGCCGGCGGGAGGGCGTCTCGCCCACCACGGAGACGGCGCGCAGGAGCGGGCCGGACGCGACCCGCAGGGACACGGCCCGCGCGGTCTCGGCCGACGGGTGCCCGGCCTCCCGGACGGCGTGTCCGGGTGCGCTGACGTCGACCAGGACGGACACGGCGCCGCCGGTGTCGCGGGGGACGGCGTCGAGGTCCGGCAGCGCTGACAGGTGCATGCGGTCTCCGGAGGGTGTTCGGGGCCTCGCTCCCAGCCTAGGAGGCGCCGCCGGCGTTCGCACGGTCCGCGGTGGCCGGACGGGGCCGTCCGCCGGGCGTCCGCCGGGCCCGGGCGGCTCCGGTGCTCAGACCCCCCGCAGTCCCAGGCGGCGCAGCTCCAGGGCGGCCAGCGCCTCCACGGTTCTCCGGTCACCGGAGTGCCAGGCGCCCACCGGGTCCTCGTGCGTCCCGGCCAGCCTGGACGGGGAGGCCGAGGTCAGGGCGCGCAGGGCCAGCAGCCGGGACCGCGCCTCGGGCGCGAGCCCGCGCAGCCGCCTGGCGGCGCTGGCGCGGCGCACCCACCGGGCGCGCAGGGGCAGCCAGGTGGAGGCGAGCAGCAGCAGCGGGAGCACGGCGGTCAGCAGCGGCAGGGTCAGCGCGAGCGAGGCCACCGTCTCCTGGAAGGAGACTCCGGCGGCGGTGAGGGACTCGCCGGTCTCGCTCATGCCGGTGAACGGGGTGGCCAGGGCCTCCCCGGCCAGGGGCACCCGCCGGGCCTGTTCGGCGGCGGCGACCATGTGCTCGCTGAAGCCCTCGCCCGTGGCCACCATGAGTTCGCCGGGGCGGCCCAGGGCCATGAGGGTCTCGCGCAGCGCCAACGCCGCGCTGACCCACGCGTACACCCAGGCGGCGGCGAGCAGGTCGGAGACGAACTGCAGGAGTGCGCGCAGGGGGTACTCGGCGTAGAGCTTCACGGGGCCTCCCGGGGGTGGGGACGGGTGTGGGCGGAGCCCCACGGTTCCCCGTTACCCGTTCCGGGCCCCCTCACGCCGGGAACCGCGCAGCCGCAGGCGATCCCGCCGCACGCGCCCCGCTCCCGCCGCGACCGGGCCGACCCGGAACCGTACGCCGTACCGACGACCCCGGCCCGGGGGCGCGGCCCGACACCCGCGCCCCGGTTCTCCGGCCCGGTGCCCTCGGGCCCCGGACGGGATCAGGCCGTGCCCGGCGTGCCGCGGAAGGTGCGCCGGTAGGCGCTGGGGGAGACCCCCAGCTCGGCCTGCATCTGCTGGCGCAGCGACGCCGCCGTGCCGAACCCCGACCGCTCGGCCACGCGGTCCACCGGAAGGTCGGACTCCTCCAACAGCTGCCGGGCCCGGTCGAGCCGCTGCTCGGCCAGCCACTGGCCGGGGGAGACCCCCGCCTCCTCGCGGAACCTGCGGGTGAACGTGCGCACGCTCACCCCCTCCCGCCGGGCCAGGTCCTTCAGGCTCGGCCGCAGGTGCAGGTGGCCGAGCGCCCAGTCGCGGGCACAGCCGGTCGAGGAGCGCTCGGGAGAGGGGACCGGGCGCCGGATGTACTGGGCCTGTCCGCCGTCGCGGTGCGGGGGCACCACCGTGCCGCGCGCCACCTCGTTGGCGACGGCCGCGCCGTGGTCGGTGCGGATCATGTGCAGGCTCAGGTCGATGCCGGAGGCGACCCCGGCGGCGGTCAGCACGCGCCCGTTGTCGGTGTAGAGCACGTCCGGGTCCAGTTCGATGCCGGGGTACATGGCGCGGAAGTACCCGGCGGACCTCCAGTGCGTGGTCACGCGGCACCCGGTCAGGAGGCCGGCGGCGGCGAGCACGAAAGCCCCGGTGCAGATCGAGGCCACGCGGGCGTCCGGCCGGATGCGCGCGACGGCGGCGGCCAGAGTCAGTTCGAGGGGGTCGTGCGGGCGCTCCACGTAGTCCTCGTCGGCGGCGGGCAGGACCACGGTGTCGGCGGTGTCGAGCGCCTCGGGCCCGTGGGGGACGTTGAGGGTGAAGTCGGTGTCGGTCCGGACCACGCCGGGGCGCAGCGCGCAGGTGGTCAGCGTGTAGAGGGGGCGGCCCCCGGCGTCGCGGGCCTGCGCGAAGAGGCGGTGGACGATCCCCGCCTCGATGGGCAGGACGCCGTCGCGGACCAGGACGGCGACGCGGTGGGGCGCGGGGGCGCCCCCCGCTCCGGAGGCGGCTCCGGAGCCGGAGCCGGTGTGCCCGGACGGGTCGGGTTCGCGGAGAACACTCATGGCCCGATTCTTGCGCATGTTGGCTTTCAGGTCACTGTCGGGGGAGGGCGCCGCGAAGGAGGCTGGGGCCATGGTCGAGAACACCGCCTCCACACGCAAACCCGCACGCGTCCCGGTCCACCGCGCGTGGTCGGTCGCCCTGGTCGCGTGCCTGACCATCGTGGCCGCGGCGGCCTTCGCCGCGATGCCCGGCGTCCTGACCGACCCCCTGCACACCGAGTACGGGTGGTCCCGCGGGGCGATCGGTACGGCGGCCTCGGTCAACATGCTCGTCTACGGCCTGATCGCCCCGTTCGCCGCGGCGCTGATGGACCGGTTCGGTGTCCGTCGCGTCGCGCTGGTGGCCCTGGGGACCGTCGTGGCGGGTGCCGGGCTGACCCTCGTCATGACCACCGCCTGGCAGCTGACCCTCTACTGGGGGCTGCTCATCGGCGCGGGCACCGGGTCGCTGGCGATGACGTTCGCCGCCACCGTGACCGACAACTGGTTCGTCGAACGCCGCGGTCTGGTCATCGGCGTCCTGACCGGGGCCAGCGCCTTCGGCCAGCTGGTGTTCCTGCCCGCGCTGGCCTGGATCGTCGACGACCGGGGGTGGCGTCCGGCCGTCGTGACACTGGCGCTGACGGCGGGCGTGATGGTCGTCCTGGTCGCCCTGGTGCTCCGGGACCACCCGGCGGACCTGGGGCAGCGCCCCTACGGTTCCCCGGTCTTCGTGGAGAGGCCCCGGCCGGACCGGGGCGCGGCGCGGCGGACCGTGGAGGTCCTGCTCTCCTCGGTGCGGGGCCGACGGTTCTGGCTCCTGGCCGGGACGTTCGCGGTGTGCGGCGCGACCACCAACGGCATCATGTGGACCCACTTCGTGCCCGCCGCCCAGGACCACGGGATGGCCGTCACGGCCGCCGCGGCGCTGGTGTCGGCGGTCGGCGTGTTCTCCCTGGTGGGAACGGTCCTGTCGGGATGGCTCACCGACCGGGTGGATCCGCGCGCGCTCCTGGTCGCCTACTACGTGGGCCGGGGCGCGCTCCTGGCCGCGCTGCCCGCGTTGTTCGGCCCGAGCGCCGGAGCGGCGATGGTGGCCTTCGTCGTGGTGTTCGGCCTGCTCGACGTCGCGACGGTGCCCCCGACCATCCTGCTGTGCCGCCGGATCTTCGGCGCCGACGGAGCCATCGTCTTCGGATGGGTCAACGCCGTCCACCAGGCCGGCGCGGGGGCCATGGCGGTCTTCGGCGGCTTCACCCGCGACGTGGGCGGAAGCTACGGGCCGGTGTGGCTGATGGCCGCGGCCCTGTGCGGTGTCGCCGCGGTGCTGGCCTCCGGCATGCCGCGCGGCACGGACGTGTCCCACCGTGCGGCCGAGGAGTCCGCAGAGGCCCGTGACGGCGGACGGGAGAGGGCGTGAGCGAGATGGGGGACGCCGACATCCGGGACGGCGCCGCGGACGCCCGCGGCGGTACCGGCGCCGGCGCGGACCGGGCGGCCGGGCGCCCGTCGCCGTGGTTCTCCGCCGTGCTGGTGGTCCTCGTCGCCCTGGTGGCCTACGTGGGATCGGCGGGGCTGGAGCAGGGGCTGCGCGCGGCGCGCGGCGAGGGCGCACCGGGCGTGTTCACCGCGACGAGCCTCACGTGCGTCCAGCACCCCGGGCACGAGTCGTGCACCTGCAACGGAACCTTCACCGCCGCGGAGGGAGGGGAGGCGCGCGGGGTCCACCTGCACGCGGCCGGGCGCGACACCTGCCAGGAGGGTGCGCGGATCCCGGCCGTGGACGCCGGGGCCTCCAACCGCGTCTACGGTCCCGACGGCTCCCGGGAGTGGGTCCTGTCCTCGCTCGTCCTCGCGGCGTGCCTGGCCGTGGTCGGCGGCGTCGTGGTGAACTGGGCGCGCTACCTGCGGCGGGCGAAGGCGAGGGGGTGACGCGTCCCCGGCCGCCCCGTTCCCGGATCGCGGGACACCGGCGGGTGCTGTGCGGTGGTCGAGCCCCCGGCCTCCGCGTGCGTTTGGTCGGCGCGCGACCCCGCCTCTGCCCCGTGCGGGGGACCGGTGCCGGAAGCGGGCTCCCACAGGGCCGTGGCGGTGCTCGCGGGGGCGGCGCCGGGGACGCGGCCCCCGCCCCCGCCGGCGGTCCGGCCGGACGGCGGCGGTGCCCGGAGGAGGACCGGATCCCCGGCGCTCCCGCCGGGGCGGGCGCAAGCGCCGGAGGGGTTCAGGAACGGCGGTCGAGGAACTCGCGCACGACGGCCAGCCACCGCTCCGGGGCCTCGGCGGCCACCAGGTGTCCGGCCTCGATCTCCACCAGCTCCGCGCCGGGGATGCCCGCGGCCAGCTCCCGCGACAGCTCGGGGGAGGCGAGCGTGTCCAGGGTCGTGGCGACCACCAGGGTGGGTACGGCGACCCTGGGCAGGTGGGCGCGGTTGTCCACCGACGCCACCAGGTCCACCTGCTCCGGGGTGCCCGCCGGAACGGAGGCGGCCAGCCCGGCCACCGCCTCCTCCAGTTCGTCGGGGGACAGCGCCTCCAGGGCCGGGGCGCCGGTCGCCACCAGGGTGAGGAACCGGGCCAGCAGTTCCCGGTCCCCCTTCAACAGTTCGCGCCACACCTGTACCGCCAGCCGCATACGGTTGTCCGGCCGCGCGAACCCGGAGGTGAGGACCAGTCCGGTGACCCGTTCCGGGTGCCGGGTGGCGGCGCGCACCGCCACCGCCGTTCCCAGCGAGTAGCCCAGGACGGTGAAGCGCTCGACCCCGGCGCCGACCGCCGTCGCCACCAGGGTGTCCGCCACCGTGTCCAGGTCCAGCGGTACGGTGCTGCGCGGGGTCGCGCCCGAGCCGGGCAGGTCCGGGGCGACCACGGTGTGGGTGGCCGCCAGGTTGTCCATGAGGGGACCGAAGTTGGCCTCGGCGCCGCCTCCGCCGCCGTGCGCGAGGAGCAGGCCGGGGCCGGAGCCCTTGACTGTGTGGGTGAAGTGTTCGACCATGCGGCGACGGTAGGAGGTCACACCAGTGTCAAGGTCAACTGTGAGGCGGGTCACCCCATGTTGATCGGGGAGCTGTCGGAACGCACGGGTGTCAGCAGGCGCCTGCTGCGCTACTACGGCGAGCAGGGGCTGCTCGACTCCGCGCGCTCGCCCGGCGGGTACCGGGTCTACGGGCCCGACGCGGTGCGCACGGTCCGGCACATCCGGGCGCTGCTCGACATGGGTCTGACCACCGGGGTGATCGCGTCGGTGCTGCCCTGCGTCCGCGGCGACGCGGACGAGCCGATCGGCCTGGAGCTGTGTCCGGACCTGGTCAGGACCATCCGTGCGGAGCTCGCCGCGCTCGACTCCCGTATCGACGAACTCCAGCGCCACCGCGGAGCCCTGTCCCGGCAGCTCGCGGGCTGCTGACCGCGGCCGCGGGCCGCCCCGGACGGACCTGGCGGTCCGTCCGGGACGGTGGGGACCGGCGCCCGTACGAGGGATGGGAGGCGTACGGGCATCGGTCGCGGGCCGGGGGACGGGCTGGGAACGTCCGGCCCGCGGTCTGGTGCCGCGGTGCGGGCTCAGCCGCGCGGTGCGCCCACGGGGGTGCGGCGCTTCCCGCCCCCGCCCCCGGAGGCGGCGGCGTGTCCGGGACTCGGCATGGCCCTGTCCTCCGGGTGCTGTGTGCGTCGGGTCACGGGAACCCTCGCCTCAGAGGCGTGTGACGGCCAACCCACGAGCGGAAAATTTAAGGCTTACCTGACATTTTGTCACTCTCAGTGAAAGGAAGCCGCAGGTCTTCTCACGGAGGGTGCTCGCCGGGGTCGGCCGTTCTCCGTGGGGGAGGCGCCGGGGGCGACCGCTCCGGGGGGCGCTCAGTCCGGGGAGGTCCGGTCCCCGGAGGGCGGCCCGGCGGGGGAGGAGGCCTCCCCGCGGTCCCGCACCAGCTGGCTGAGCAGGGCGAGCACCGGCAGTTCGACCAGCGGACCGGCCACCAGCGCGACCGCGACGAGCGGGCGGTCGGGGAAGGCGGCCACGGCGATCGCGAGCGCGATGGGCGAGTTGCGCGCCACCGTGGTCATGGTCAGGGTGACCCGCTGGTCGGCGGGCAGCCGCAGCAGCCGTGCGGCGAGCACCGCGGCCAGGGGAGCGGTCACGAAGAACACCGCCAGCGGCGGGAGCAGGGCGACCAGGTCGCCCGCGTGCTCCACCACCGTGCGCGACTGCCAGGCGAACATGGCCAGCACCGCCGTGTACAGCAGCGGCAGCACCGCGGCGGAGGCGCGTGCCACCAGGACCCGGTCGCGCCAGGCGGTGCCCCTCCATCGGCGGGCCGCCCGGCGGGCGGAGACCGCCAGCGCCAGTGGCACCACCAGGACCATGAGCACCGCCTCCACCAGGGTGGCGGTGTCCACCATCGCGGCCTCGCCGCCGAGCAGCAGCACGTAGAGCGGCAACAGCAGCAGTTGGAGCACCAGGTTCACCGGCAGCACCGCCGCGGCCGCGCCCATGTGTCCGCGTGCCAGGCCGGTGAAGACCAGGTACCAGTCCGTGCACGGTGTGACCAGCAGGAGCAGCAGGCCGATCCGCAGGTCGGGGGAGCCGCCCAGGAGCCCGGCGCCCAGGGCCCAGGCCAGCAGCGGGGTGAACACGAAGTTGAGTGCGAGACTGGCGGCGACCACCGTGCGAGCGGAGCGGGCCTGGCGCACCCGGCCCGCGTCGACCTGCGCGAACACCGCGGTCAGCATCAGCACCAGGGCGGGGAGCACGAGATGGCCCGCGACCGCGCCGACCGGCAGCAGGAGGCCCAGGCCCAGACCGGCGAGGGCGGCCAGCGCCACGAACGCACTCTGGAACTTCTCCGACGTGGACACGGACGGCTTTCTGGTCGCGGGACGTCGACCCCCACGTTAGCCGGGGCGGCGCACCGCGGTGCCGGGGCGTGTCCGGGACCGGCGGCACGCGGTCGCGGGCATCACGACGTGGTCGGGGGTGGGAGCCCCCCCGTTCTCCAGTCAACCGCGAAACGGGCCGGGGACGCCAGAGCCGGTTCGTCCCTGTGGACAACCCCGGGCCCGGCGCCCCGCCCGCTCAGCGGCTCCAGACCCCGGAGGCCCCGGCCCGGCGCGCGTACTCGGTGAAGTCCGCGGCCGGGCGGCCCAGCGCCTTCTCCACGCCGTCGGCGGGCCCGGCGTTGCGGCCGTCCAGGATCTCGCGGAACAGCTCGGTCAGGCCGTGGGCCAGCTCCTCGGGCGCCCCCGCGGCGACCATGTCGGCGGTGAACTCCTCCGGCGGCACCTGGCGGCAGGCGACGGGGTGCCCGGCGGCCTCGCCCACCAGGCGGGTGGCCTCGGTGAACGTCAGGGCCCGGGGCCCGGTGAGCTCGTACAGCTCACCGGCGTGCCCGTCCTCCGTCAGCACCCGGGCCGCGACCTCGGCGACGTCGTCGAGGTCGACGAACGGCTCGGCCACGTCCGGCACGGGCAGGGTCACGGCGCCCTCCAGGACCGGTCCGAGCAGGAAGCTCTCGGAGAAGTCCTGTGCGAAGACCGAGCAGCGCAGCACGGTCAGGTCGGGGAACACGGCGCGCACGGCGTGCTCCGCGCGCTCGGCCCCCTCCTCGCCGCGGCCGGACAGCAGCACCGCGCGCCGGACGCCGCTGCGGGCGGCGCGGGAGGCGAACGCGGCGACGGCCTCGCTGGCCCCGGGGAAGGCCAGATCGGGGTGGTAGCACAGGTACACGGAGGTGACCCCCTCCAGGACGGCGTCCCAGGTGGAGGGCTCGTGCCAGTCGAAGCGGGGTTCGCCGGAGCGGGAGCCGACCCGGACGCCGGTGCCGCGCTCGCGCAGCAGCCGGGTGACGCGGCGGCCGGTCATGCCGGTGCCGCCGGTGACGAGGACGTGTTCTGTGGTCATGTCCACCAGTCCACCAGTCCGGGGCCGGACGGAACATAGTCGGAAAGCTGGTGTGCATAAGCGTTCGTCTGAATCCGGCGCCTTCTCCGCCGTCCCCGGGTCCCGTCTCCGGGCTCCGTCCCGCGCCCGGGCTCCGTCGCCGCGCCCCGTGCCCGGGCTCCGCCCCGGCGCGGCCCACACGGCCCCGGGCGGCCCCGGAGGGACCGCGCGCCGCGACGGCCGCGACCGCCCCGGAAGGGGGCCGCGCGCTGGGCGGCACGGGCTCCCGCCCTGCCGCCCGCGTCACTAGGGTGAGGCCATGGACCCCCTCGTGCACCTCCTGGACGGGCCCCGCGCGCGCGGCGCCTTCACCCTGCGCACCGTCATGAGCCCGCCCTGGGGGATCGACATCCGCGACGAGGCCGCCCTCACCCTGGTCGTGGTCACCTCCGGGCACGCCTGGGTGGCGGCGCGCGGGGACGAGGTCGAGGCCGGCCCCGGCGACCTGGTGCTCGTACGCGGCCCGGACCCCTACGTGATCGCCGACAGCCGGGGCCGGGAACCCACCATCACCGCCCTGCCGGGGCGGCGGTGCGTGGCCCGCGACGGCGGGGAGGTCCACGTGTCCATGAGCCACGGCATCGGTACCTGGGGAAACGATCCCGACGGCACCGACACCATGGTCGTGGGCGCCTACCTGGACGACAGCGAGGTCGGCCGCCTGGCCCTGGCCGCGCTGCCCTCGCTGGCGGTGCTCCCCGAGGGCCGGGTCGACCCCGCGCTGGTGGAACTGCTCGCCCGCGAGATCACCGCCGGCCACGTCGCCCAGACCAGCCTCAACGACCGGCTCCTGGACTGCCTGCTGGTGATGGCGGTACGCGCCTGGCTGGAGGACAACCCCGACAGCGCGCCCAACTGGCTCACCGCCCGCAGCGACCCCGTCGTCGCGCGGGCGCTGGAGCTGGTCCACGAGCGCGTCGCCGACCCCTGGACCCTGGAGGCGCTGGCGGGGGAGTGCGCGGTCTCCCGCGCCACCCTGGCCGCGCGCTTCCAGCGGGCCGTGGGCACCCCGCCGATGACCTACGTGCGCACCTGGCGGCTGACGGTGGCCTGCGACCTGCTCACCGCCCGCCCGGAGCTGGGGCTGGAGGCCGTGGCCGCCCGGGTGGGCTACGGGAGCGCGTTCGCTTTCAGCTCCGCGTTCAAGAACCACACGGGCCTGAGCCCGTCCGCGTACCGGGGCGCACGGCTGGAGCGCGTGCCGTGCTGAGGTGACGCGGGCCACGGGCACCTCCGCCCGCGCCCTGCGCCGGGCCCTCGGCCCGGGCCCCGTGTGGTCGGCGTCGACATGGCGGGGACGGCCCGTCGGCACGGTTTCGCCGAGGGGGACCTCGCCGGGCTGTACCTAACCTCTGTGGTCAGTACAGCTAGGGCCGGGGGAGCAGTAGCGCGGCCACGGCCGCGAGGTCCTCCACCACGGTGGTCGCGTGCGCGAGTTCGCCGGGGTCGGTCGTGGAGGCCACGGCCACCACGGGCATACCCGCGTCCAGCCCGGAGCGGACGCCGCTCGCGGAGTCCTCCACCACCACGCACCGTCCGGGGGCCGCTCCCATGCGCTCGGCGCCCAGCAGGTAGGGGGCCGGATGGGGCTTGCCCTCGGCCACCTGGTCGGCGGTCACCAGTACGCGGGGGAGGGGCAGCCCGGCCGTCCCGATCCGGGAGCGCGCGATCCGGTCGCTCCCGGACGTGACGATCGCCCAGGGGCGCCCCTGGGCGTCGAGTGCGGCCAGGAGCTCGCGCGCGCCGGGCACGGCCCGGACGCCGTCCCCGGCGGCGGCCTCGTGGGCCTCGATCCGGGGCGCCTCGGCCACCGGGTCCAGGTGCGGGGCGACGAGGCGGACCAGGCCCGCGTCGGTGCGCCCGTGGTGGTGTTCGAGCACCGTCGCGACGTCCAGACCGCGTTCCACGGCCCACGCGGTCAGCCCCGCGCGGATGCTCGCGGTGGAGTCCACCAGCACGCCGTCCAGGTCGAACAGCACGGTCGCCTCGTCGTAGCCGCCCACGTCGCTCCCTCGTCCGGTCCTCGTTCGGCACTCCAGGGTGCCATCCGCGGGCGCCGGGCGGTCGGCGGCGGTACTCCCGGCGGGTCCCGGAGCCGCCGGACCGGGAGGCGGCGGACCCGGGCGCCCCCCTCGGGACGAGGACGTGCCCCGAACCGGTATGTCAATTACAGTTGACCCATGGACGCCGAACAGCTGACCTCCCTCGCCCGCGCCACCGGAGCCGAGGACCCGCTGGTGGGCCTGGACGCCACCGTCCGGCTGCGCAGGGAGACGGAGCGGGTCGAGGCCGTCCTCGTCCGCCGCGCCCGCAACCAGGGCCGCACCTGGGCCGAGATCGCCGGGGCGCTCGGTGTGTCCAAGCAGGCCATCCACAAGAAGTACGGCGGCCGGGGCCTCTTCGGCTCACAGAGGTAGGGACGCGCCGCCGGTCAGCGCAGCGCCGCGGCGAACCGCTCCATCCGCCCGCCGAAGCCCTCCGCGCCGCCGAACCACACCGCCACCGCGTCCGCCCCGGCGGCGGTCAGCTCCCGGAACAGCCCCACGGCGCGCTCGAACTCCTCCTCGCCCCCGGCCCAGGCGATCCGCGTCCCCGCGCGCACCGGCCGCGGGGTCAGCTCCCGCAGCCGGTTCCGGGCCTCCACGAACCCCGCCGTGTCCAGCCCCACGCCCTGCCACGCGTCGGCCCACTCCGCGGCCCGCCGCAGCGCCCGGTCGGACGTGCCGCCCACCATCACGGGCACGCGGCGCTCCGGGCGGGGCGCGAACACCCCGTGCTCGTAGGAGTGGAAACGCCCCTCGAACGGCCCCCCGCCCTCGAACAGGTGCCGCAGCAGCCGCAGCGTCTCGTCCGTCCGGGCGCCGCGCGTGGCGAAGTCCGACCCCACGGCGGCGAACTCCTCGCGCGACCAGCCGGTCCCCACGCCCAGGACGAAGCGCCCCTCCGACAGGGCGTCCAGGGTCGCCACCTGCTTGGCGAGGACGAACGGGTCGCGCATCGGCGCCACCAGCACCGACGTGCCCAGCCGGATCCGCCCGGTCCGGGCCGCCAGGTGGGCCAGGGTCACCAGCGGCTCGTACACGCCGCCGAACGTCCGGCCGTACGGCGCGGGCGGCAGCAGGTGGTCCGGCAGCCACACCGCGTCCACGCCCAGCTCCTCGGCGCGAACGCCCAGTTCGACGAGGGTTCTCGGGGACATCTGCGCGGACTCGTCGGGCAGGACCACCTGGAGGGGTGTTCCCGTGATCGGTTCGGTCAGCTCGCTCATGGGCCGACGGTAGGCCGTGCCACCGGTGTGAGGGTCAAGGCCGGACGACGTGTCCCCGTACCGCCGGGGCGCCGGGGGCGCGGCGCCTACCGGGGCGAGGGCAGGGACACCTCGACCAGCACCGCCCTGTGGTCGGTGCCGGTCACCTCCACGGCCTCCAGGTGGGCCACGCCCATCCAGGGGTCCACCAGGACGTGGTCGATGGTGAGGCCCGGCAGGGCGCGGCCCACCGGCCACGTGGGCTCCAGCCCCTCCCCCCGGACCGCGGCCGAGCTCAGGTACCCCGCGTCCAGGAGGGCGCGCATCGCCGCGTGGTCGAGCGTGGCGTTGAAGTCCCCGGCCAGCACGCGCATCGTGCCGGGGTCCCCCGCCTCGGCCAGCCTCTCCAGCTCCCCCTGCCAGGAGTCGGTGTACGAGGGGGTCAGCGGTGGCGGGACGTGCACCGACGTCACCTCCAGGACGTCGTCCTCCCCGTCCCCGTCGCCGTCCTCGGGCAACCGCACGACGGCGGTCGGCATCGCGAAGGTGTCGCGGCCCGCCTCCCCGCCGCCGGTGTCGGTGAGGGGGAGGGCCGAGTGGATGGTGCTCCCGTGCACGCCCCGGGGGTCGGAGCGGTCGACCGCGTGCGGCAGGAGGTCGTCCAGCCCGGCGGCGGACAGCTCGCGCACCAGGTCGGGGGTGACCTCCTGGAGGGTGAGCACGTCCACCCGCCGGTCGCGCACCAGCGACACCACCTCCGCCGCGTCGGCGCCGCCGCCGAGCGCGTTCAGGGTCATGATCCGCACGACCGGGCCGCCCGCCGAGGTCACGCCGAAGGGCACCGTGCGGGGCACGACCGCGGCGGCCAGCACCAGCGTCACCGCGGTCAGGACCGCCATGGACCTCCAGCGCCGCAGCAGCCCGGCCGCCACCGCCACCACCGGTGCGGCGGCCAGCACGTGGGGGGTGAAGGCCAGCGCGGGAACCAGGGGCCACCCCCGCTCCAGGCCGAGGACCCGCAGCAGGGCGAACACCGCGAACCCCACGGCGGCCAGCACGACCAGGGCGGTCACCGCGGGGGAGCGGCGCCGGGAGCCGGCGGCCCCGCCCTCAGCCGGTTCCGTGCCGTCTCCCGGCCCCTGCACCCGTTCCATCGCCGTCCTCCCGCCCGGGGCGGACGCCGCCGCCCGACCCGTCCACCGTCCACCGTCCAGCGGCTAGGACTACACCACCGTGGCGAAGGTTCGGGGGATTCGGGGGAGGGGCGGCACCGGACCTTCGTCCCGCCTCGAACGGCGACCCCGGGGACACCGCGCTCCGCCCCCGCCGCGGTCCCGCCCGCCGCGACCCTCACCCGGTGCAGGCGGCCGACAGCAGCCGCCGGTACACCTCCTCCAGGTGGGCGTTGTCCGCCACACCCGGGCGCCGTACCAGGTGGAGGGTGGTGACCGGCGGCTCCTCCGGCTCCAGCAGCGCCACCAGGCGCCCCTCGGCCAGCGCTCCCCGGCACAGGTAGCGCGGCAGCACCGTCACCCCCGCCCCCGCCGCGACGGCCGACATCACCCCGCGCAGGTCGGGCACGGTGACCGCGGGAGCACACGTCAGCCGCCCCCCGAACACCTGCCGCCAGTAGCGGCGCAGGAGCGGCAGCTCCTCGTCGTAGGCCACCAGCGGGACCGCGCACAGCGCGGACGCGCCCTGGCGCAGGAGCCGGTCGCGACCGATCCGGTCCGCCCAGGACGGTGCCGCCACCAGCACGGACTCGTCGTCGGCCAGGGGTTCGGCGACCAGGGTCCGCCCGCGCGGGCGCACCGCGGACAGCACCAGGTCGTGCCTGTCCCGGCGGAGCCCCTCCAGCAGCTCCTCGGCCGGACCGGTGCGCAGGCGCAGCCGTACGCCGCCTTCCACCAGGGGCGCGAGCGCGGGCAGCACCAGCGCGTGCAGCACCTCGGCGGGGCCCGCCACGCGCAGCGGCGCGGGCGACGCGGAAGCGCCTTCCCCCTCGCCTCCGGCCACCACCTCCAGGGCGTCCAGGGGCGCGGCCACACGGGCGGCCAGGTCGTTGGCCTCGGCGGTCGGCGCGACCCCGCGGGGCAGCCGCTCGAAGAGGGGGTGTCCGAGCCGCCGCTCCAGGGAACGGATCTGGGTGGTGACCGTGGGCTGTGACAGCCGCAGCAGCTGCGCGGCGGCGGTGAAGGACCCCGACCGGTGCACCGCCAGGAAGGTCCTCAGCTGCTGGAGATCGAGCGGTCCGCCGGGCCGCGGGGCGCCCGCCGTGCCCGAACCATTGACATTCCTATAGCTCACTTCGCCGATTTTATTGGTAAGTGAATGGGTTCCCGGACTAGTGTCTGTTCGGTCCGCAGGTAACCGCACCAACACCCAGCGAAGTCACGGAGGTTTCGTCATGTCCGTCACCAGCAGGGAGGTCCACCTGGTGGCCCGCCCCGTCGGAGAGCCCAAGCCCACCGACTTCTCCCTCGTGGAGACCACCGTCGCCGACCCCGGCCCCGGACAGGTCCTGGTCCGCAACGACTGGATGTCCGTGGACCCGTACATGCGCGGCCGCATGAACGACGTCAAGTCCTACGTCCCGCCCTTCCAGCTCGGCGAGCCCATGGAGGGCGGCGCGGTGGGCGTGGTCACCGCCTCGGGCAGTGACGACGTCCCCGTGGGCACCACCGTCCTGCACTCGGCCGGATGGCGCGAGTACGCGCTGCTGCCCGCGGAGGCCGTGCGCGCGGTGGACGCCTCCCTGGCGCCCGCCGAGGCCTACCTCGGCGTGCTGGGGATGGTCGGCCTCACCGCCTACGCGGGCCTGACCGAGGTCGCCCCGGTACGCGAGGGCGACGTGGTGTTCGTCTCCGGCGCCGCGGGCGCGGTCGGATCCGCCGCGGGCCAGATCGCCCGCCAGCTGGGGGCGTCCCGGGTGGTCGGTTCCGCGGGTGGCCCGGAGAAGAAGCGCCGCCTCCTGGAGGACTTCGGCTTCGACGCCGCCATCGACTACCGCGAGGGCGGCCTGGAGGAGCAGCTCGCCGAGGCCGCGCCCGAGGGGATCGACGTCTACTTCGACAACGTCGGCGGCGACCACCTGAGGGCCGCCATCGCCGCGATGCGCAACCACGGCCGGATCGCCCTGTGCGGAGCGATCTCCCAGTACAACGCCACCAAGCCCGAGCCCGGTCCCGACAACCTCTTCCTGGCCGTCGGCAAGCGCCTCACCCTGCGCGGGTTCATCGTCGGCGACCACGGCCACCTGATGAAGGAGTACGCCGAGCGCGCCTCCGGGTGGATCGTGGACGGCAGGCTGCGCACCGAGCAGACCGTCGTGGAGGGCATCGACAACGCCGTGCGGGCCTTCCTCGGCATGATGCGGGGCGCCAACACCGGCAAGATGCTGGTCCGTCTCACACCCTGAACGGCTTGCCTGGAGCGCACTCCAGGTAGCCATCATGGGAAGGACCCCCCATGGAGACCAACGCATCCGTCATCACGGAAGGGCGCCCATGCAGCACGTCACGCTGAACAACGGCCTCACCATGCCGCAACTCGGGTTCGGCGTCTGGCAGATCCCCGACGACGAGGCGCGGTCCGCCGTCGCGACCGCCCTGGAGACCGGGTACCGCAGCATCGACACCGCCAAGCTCTACGACAACGAACGGGGCACGGGCCGGGCCCTGGCCGAGTCGGGCATCGCCCGCGAGGAGCTGTTCGTCACCACCAAGCTGTGGAACGACGCGCACGGCTACGACAACGCGCTCAAGGCCTTCGACGCCAGCCTGGAGCGCCTCGGCCTGGACTACGTCGACCTGTACCTGATCCACTGGCCCGTCCCGGGCCGGGACGCCTACGTCGAGACCTGGAAGGCGCTGGAGCGCATCCACTCCGAGGGCCGTGCCAGGTCCATCGGCGTGTCCAACTTCACCGAGGCGACCCTGGACCGGCTGGTCGCGGAGAGCGATGTCGTCCCGGTCCTCAACCAGATCGAGCTGCACCCCCACTTCTCGCAGGGGGCCATGCGGGCCGCCAACGCCCGCCACGGCCTCCTCACCGAGGCCTGGAGCCCGCTGGGCCAGGGCAAGGGGCTGCTGGAGGACCCGGAGCTGGTCGCCCTCGGGGAGAAGCACGGCAAGTCCGCGGCGCAGGTCGTGCTGCGCTGGCACATCCAGCTCGGCAACGTCGTGATCCCCAAGTCCGCGACCCCGTCCCGGATCCGCGAGAACTTCGAGGTGTTCGACTTCGAGCTGTCCGCCGAGGACATGGACCGGATCGGGGCGCTCGACCGCGGCGCCCGGATCGGCCCGGACCCCGACACGCTCGGCTGACCGCCGTGGTCCCGGGCCGGCTCCCGGCCCGGGACCCCCTCCCCGCGGGGCGGGGGAAGGGGCGGAAACGGACGGACGAAGGTCCTCACATCAGGGCGAAAACCTCAACAGCGGACACTCCGTGCCGAGTGCGGATCTCTTTCGTGTGTCTGTTCGGACACTCCCGGCGCCCCCGGGTGGCGTGGTGCCGAACGGAGGCGTACAGTCCTCTCTTGGCGCGCCGACAAGCAAGGACGGCGTCCAGTCTCCTCTTAGGCGAAGCAGATCATGACCGTCGTCCCGCTCCGCACCGCGCGCGTGTACCGCTCCGACAACGCCGAGCGCTCCGTGCACGCCTGGTGTCACAACGCCCTGAGCCAGTGGCCCGAACTCGGCCCCCTCCCGCCCGTGGAGACCCGTCTGGGGAGTACGCAGGCCTTCCGCTCCGCGGGCGGCCCCGGCACCCCGGTACTGGTGCTGTCGGGCACCAACTTCAACGCGGCCGCCACGGTGCCCGCGGCCCGGGCGCTGTCCGCGGACCGGCCGGTGCTGCTGGTCGACCTGCCCGGACAGCCGGGTCTGAGCTGCAGCCAGAGGGTCGGCGGCGCCAGGATCGAGACCTACGGCGCGTGGCTCGACGAGCTCCTGCCCCAGATCACCGACCGGCCCGTCCTCGTGCTGGGCCACTCGCGCGGCGCCGCCATCGCGCTCGCCTCCACGCCGTCCCCGCTGGTCGCCGGGATCCTGCTGCTCAACCCGGCCGGACTGACCGCGGCCGGGGTCAGCTCGGAGTCGATGCGCGCCACGCTGCCGTGGATGATCCACCCCAACGAGCAGACCAGCGGACGCCTGGTGGAGTTCCTCAGCGGCCCCTCCACCGAGTGCGACAAGCACCGGGCCGAGACCGAGTGGCTGACCCTGGTGGCCCGGTACTGCCGTGCGGGGTCCACCCCCAGCCCGTTGCAGGCGGAGCACTTCCGCGCCTGGGCCGACACCCCGGTCGCCGTCGCGACCGGATCGCACGACCCGTTCTTCTCGCCCGCGCGCCTGCACGGACCGGCGCGCCGCTTCCTGGACGCCGACGTCCACACCATCGAGGGCGCGGGGCACCTGTCGCTGTACGAGCAGCCGGACCGGGTACGCGAGCTGCTGGGCGAACTCGACGCCTGAGGGCCCCTCCCCGGAGGGCCGCGGACCGGGGCGCGGCACGTGGCCGCGTGCGTCGGCCGTCCCTCTCCGCGCCCGGGGCGCCCCTTTCGGGGGAGCTCTTCCCCCGTGCGGCCGGCCGTCCCCCCGGGCGCGGGAGCGCCCCGCGCCCGGTCGGGCGGAACGGACGGGAGGCCCTCCGCCTTCGCCGTGCCCCGCCCCCCGACGCGCCCGTACCCGTCGGTGCGGGCCCTTCGCGCCGCCCCTGTGACGCGTCGCCCGTACACGTGGCCGGGCGGGGCTCGGGCGGCTTCCGGGCGACTGCGGGCGGGGCCCTTCGGGCGGGTGCCCCGGAGGGGCGCTCCGGGGCCGGTGACGATGCGGGACGCACCCGCACGAAAGGGTGCGCGGCGTACACAGTCCCGCAAGACCATGCCTTATGTGGCTTTTGGCATATTTAAACAGCGAATTTTCGGTGTGCTGCTAATGGTGGCGGGTAAGGACGTTCCCGACTCTCCCCGAATGGAAGGATAAACAGGGAACCCGCCCCCAAGGACGTATCCTTGCCCGAGGTCGGTGCGGGCTGACGAGCCCCTGTCCCTCGACGAACGTCCCCGAAACACCAGAAAGCAATCGGCATGCTCGAAAAGCTGGCGCAAAAGCTGGGGCTTGAGACGAACCCGGCGATCTTCTTCGTGTCCGCCGCGTTGACCATCGTTTTCGTGGTGTCCGCGATCGCCTTCACCGACACGGTGGACGCCGTCTTCGGCGCGACCTCGGACTGGATCCTCACCAATCTGGGATGGCTCTACATCCTCGGTGTGACCACCTTCCTCATCTTCCTGATCTGGATCGCGTTCAGCCGGTACGGCCGCGTGCGGCTGGGACCGCCGGAGAGCAGGCCCGAGTACAGCAATCCCGTCTGGTTCGCCATGCTGTTCGCCGCCGGTATCGGCAGCATCCTGATGTTCTGGGGCGTGGCCGAACCCATCAGCCACTACGCCGAACCGCCGCGGTCGGGTGTCGATCCGCAGACGATCGAGGCCGCGGAGGAGGCGATGGGCTTCACGCTCTACCACTTCGGCCTGCACACCTGGACGATCTTCTGCCTGCCGGGGCTCGCCTTCGCCTACTTCGTGTACCGCAAGGGCCTGCCCTTCCGGGTCAGCTCGGTCTTCCATCCCTTCCTCGGCGACCGGATCAACGGCCCCATCGGGCGGACCATCGACATCATCGCGGTCCTGGGCACGCTGTTCGGCGTCGCCGTCACCATCGGCCTGGGCACCCTCCAGATCAACAGCGGGCTCAACACCCTGTTCGGCGTGGAGGAGAGCCGCCTCAGCCAGCTGATCCTCATCGCGGTCGTCACGACCATCGCGGTCATCTCCGTGGCCAGCGGTCTCGACATCGGCATCAAGTGGCTGTCCACGATCAACATCTACATGGCCGTGGGGCTGCTGCTCTTCGTCTTCCTGACGGGGTCGACGCTCTACCTGGCCAAGGGGATCATCGAGACCACGGGCGTCTACCTCGAACTGCTGATCCCGCTGTCGTTCTGGAACGACACCTTCGCCAACACCGGCTGGCAGGGCTCCTGGACCGTCTTCTACTGGGCGTGGACCATCACCTGGTCGCCGTTCGTCGGCATCTTCATCGCGCGCATCTCCAAGGGCCGCACCATCCGGGAGTTCATCCTCGGCGTGCTGGCCGCGCCCACCGTGTTCAGCGTCGTGTGGTTCAGCGTGTTCGGGCTGTCGTCCTTCGACATCGAGAGGAACCAGGGCGGCGGACTGGTCGAGGAGGTGGTCGAGCAGGGGGACGTCGCCGGCGCCCTCTTCGCGTTCCTGGAGCACTTCCCGCTGACCACGTTCGCGTCGGTGGTGGGCATCCTCATCGTCATCATCTTCTTCACCACCTCCTCGGACTCGGCCTCCCTCGTGGTGGACATGCTCTGCTCCGGCACGGCGGGCAACCCCACCCGGCAGCGGGTGTTCTGGGGAGTCACCGAGGGCGTCGTGGCGGCGACCGTGCTCACCGCCTCCGGTGTGGGCGGCCTGGACGCCCTGCAACAGACGATCATCGTGTTCGGACTGCCCTTCTTCGTGATCGGCTTCTTCATGATGGCGGGGCTCGTGCGCTCGCTGCACGCCGAGTTCGCGGAGGGGTCGGGCCTCCAGCGCGAACGCAGGGCGCCCCTCGCCACCAGGGCGCGCAGGATCCGGCAGCGGCAGCGGCGCCTGGGCGAGAGCGGGGGCCACACCGTCGAGCGGGACGGCAACGGCGGCAACGGCGGCTCCCGGTAGGGTGACCCGCCGACGACAGGGGGTCCCGGCCGCTGCGGCCGGGACCCTCACACGGGCCAGAAGAAGGAGTCGATACCGGCGCACAGCCGCAGCCGCTCGGGGTCGACGTCCTCCCGCCCGTAGGCGTCCAGGAACCGTTCGGCGTCCTCCGGCCCGAACTGCGGGTTCATCGGGCTGAGCAGGCTGCCCACCATGTCGGCCAGGTCCGCGTGCGGGTCCCCCAGCCCGGCGCGGCCCAGGTCCACCAGGGCCCAGCCCTCCCCGGCGGAGGGGGCCCCGTCCGCGGGGCCGGGGCCGCGTCCCGCGGGGGCGGACCGGTGCGCGCGGCCCGCCCCGCCGCGTACGAGGCCGGTGTCGAGCAGCACGTTGGGCAGGCAGTAGTCGCCGTGGACCAGCGCGGTCCGGCCGGGGCCCAGGGCGCGGGCCAGGCCGTCCAGCTCGGAGAGCACCTCGGCGGCGGGCGGCCCCTCCCTGCCCGCGGCGGCCCAGGAGCGCTCCACGAGCCCGGAGGCGACCCGCTCCCGGGCCCGTTCCAGCCGGGCGGACGGCGTCATGTCGAAGGGGCATCCCCCGGCCGGGGCGGCGTGCAGCGCGCGGGCGGCCCGGGCGAGCAGGACGACCACCCGTGACCGGTCCCCGGCGGGCCAGGGCTCGTGGGCGGCGCGCCCGTCCAGGTGGCTCATGGCCAGCCAGCGCAGCCCCGCCCAGGAGCCCGAGTCCAGCACGCGCGGCACCGGCAGCCCCCGGCCGTCCAGCCAGCGCAGGCGCCGCTCCTGGTCCAGGAGCTCGGACACCAGGTCGGCGCGGTCGGCGTCCACCGACTTGAGCACCGCGACGGGCCGGTCCCGGGCGTCGAACAGCCTGGCCACACGGGCCCCGGACAGGCCCACGACGAGTTCCTCGGCGCGCGCGGCGTCCACCGGCGGAGGGATGAGCATGTCCCGAACCCTAGTGCCGCCGCCCGTCCGGGCCCCAGCGGTTTTCGGCACCGGGGTCCGGAGGGGGCGGTGCGGGGCGAGGCCTCCCGTCCGCGTGCGGGAGGCGGTCCCGGCGATCCGGCGAACGGGCCGCCGCGGGTCCTAGCCGCCGGAGGGCGCGGGGGAGCCCGCCTCCTCCGGAGCCGCGGCGGGGGAGGGGCCGCGCGGGTCCTGGCCGAGGGCGGGCAGGATCACCTGGTCCACGATCCGCTCCACGTACTCCTCGTCGGGCGGGGCCTGGTGGTCGATGGAGTACTTGATGAGCATGGCCTCACCGATGTCGACGGTGACGGAGGTGACGCGGGAGGGGTCGACCCTGCCGTGGTCGGCGTAGTGCTGGAGGACGGTGCGGGTGAAGCGCCCGCCGCGGGAGTCGAAGACCTCCCGTACGAACCGGCCGTAGAGCTCGGGGTGGTGCCTCGCCTCGGCGACCACGGAGAACAGCGCCTGCCCCAGGGACCGGTCCATGATGCCGCGCAGGAGCATGAGGGCCCTGACGAGGTCCCCGCGCAGGTCGTCGGCGCCCGGCGTGGGCTCCTCCTGAGGGTAGGTGTGGTACATCGCGTCCAGCAGGATGTCCCCCGGGGTGGACCAGCGCCGGTACAGCGAGGTCTTGGCCGTGCCCGCCCGGCGGGCGACCCCCTCCATGGACAGGCGGGCGACACCGACCTCCGCGGCCTCCAGGATGACCGCCTCGTGGATGGCGTCGAGCAGCTCCCGCCCGCGCCTGCGCGTGGGCCGGGGCGCCTCCTCCCGTGCGCCCCGCGCGGTCTCCCGCGCCCCGTCGTCAGCCCGCGGCCGCTCCCGGTCAACCATGCTCTTCCCCACTAAGCGACGTTGCCGTATCTTAGGAAGGAGATTGGATACGGGCCCGTATCCAATACTGTTCCCTTCCGCGTGAACGGAGTTCAGTATGTCCTCTCCCCCCTCCCCGCCGCCCCCGGCCGGGGGCGTGGCACCCGACCGGCGCTCCCTCGCCCCCGACCTGGCGCGCGGGGTGATGCTGCTGGTCATCGCCGTCGTGCACGCGCACATCCTCTGGACGATGGCCGCCGCGGGACGGGACCCCTCCCCGGGCGGTGCTCTCGACACCGCCTCCACCGCCCTGCTGACGCTGTTGGCCGAGGCGCGCGGATATCCCATGTTCGCGGCACTGTTCGGCTACGGGCTCGCCTGGATCCACCTGCGCCGCACCGCCGAGGGGCGCCCGGAGCCGTGGGTGCGCTCACTGGTGCGCCGACGCGGCCGGTGGATGGTCCTCATCGGCCTCCTGCACACGCTCCTGCTCTTCTTCGGCGACATCGTCGCGGTCTACGGGCTCATCGCCCTGCTGTTCGCGGGGCTGCTGCACACCGGTGACCGGCGCCTGCTCGCCCACGCCCTCGCCTGGGCCTGCCTGGGCTCGCTGTTCTACGCGGTCATGAACAGCCTTCCCCTCTCCGACCCCGAGTCGGGCGGGGTCCTGACCCCCGACCCGCTGGCCGACATGGCCACACGCCTGTTCACCTGGCCGGTCATGACCCCGATGCTCCTGGCGAGTTCGGTGTTCCCCTTCCTCGTCGGGGTCTGGGCGGCCCGCCGCCGCGTCATGGAGCAGCCCGGGCGCCACCTCGGACTGCTGCGCCGCGTCGCCCTCGTCGGCATCCCGGTGGCCGTGGCCGGCGGACTGCCGCAGGCCCTGGTGGCCACGCAGCTGTGGGCGCCCGAGCTCGTGCTCAGGGCCGGTGCGGGCTGGCTGCACGTCCTCTCCGGCTACGCGGGCGGCTTCGGCTACGCCGCGCTCATCGCACTGGTCGCGGTCCGTCTCGGCGACCGCCGCGGACCCGTCGTACAAGCCCTGGTCGCCACCGGTCAGCGCTCCCTGACCTGCTACCTGCTGCAGTCGGCGGGCTGGATGGTGCTGTTCGCGCCCTACGCCCTCGATCTGGCGCCACGGCTGTCCGGCACCGCCGCCGTCCTGGTCGGCGCCGCCGTCTGGCTGGCCACCGTGGTCCTGGCCGACCTCATGCGCCGCGCGGGGGTACGGGGCCCGGCCGAGAGCTTCCTGCGCCGGAGAACCTACGCCCCACAGGGGCGGCCGGAGGCCGAACCGGCACGGAGATGACGGGTGGCCGGGAGCGGTCGGCGTGACCGGTGCGGCAGCCGCCCCCGGCGGGCGCCGACGCGGTGGAAACCCCGTCCTGGACGGGGCGCGCCATCCACCATGATGGTCCTCATGCCCACCTCCGCGCATGATGACGAGACCTTCCTGGCCGCCACCGCCGACAGCCTCGCCGCCCTTCCGGCCGTCGAGGCGGTCACGCTCGGCGGCTCCCGGGCCCAGGGCACCCACCGCCCCGACAGTGACTGGGACCTGGCGGTCTACTACCGGGGCGGCTTCGACCCGCAGTCCCTGCGGGACCTGGGCTGGGAGGGGGAGGTGTCGGAGCTCGGCGGTTGGGGAGGCGGCGTCTTCAACGGCGGGGCCTGGCTGCGGATCGACGGCCGGGCGGTGGACGTGCACTACCGCGACCTGGACGTGGTCGAGCACCAGCTCTCCGAGGCACGGCAGGGGCGTTTCGGGGTGGAACCGCTCATGTTCCACCTGGCCGGTATCCCCACCTACCTGGTCGTCGCCGAACTCGCCATCGGCGAGGTCCTGCTCGGGGAGCTGCCCCGGCCCGACTACCCCGAGGCGCTGCGCAGGAGCGCACCGCCCGTCTGGCGGGGCAGGGCCGCGGCCACCCTGTCCTACGCCCGGCACAACCACGCCCCGTACGGCCGGGTCGCCCAGACCGCGGGCCTGCTGTCCCAGGCCGCCGCGCAGGCCGCGCACGCGGTCCTGGCCGAGCGCGGGGTGTGGGTCACCAACGACAAGGCCCTGCTGTCCATGGCCGGTCTGGAGGAGATCGACTTCGTGGTCGCCGGTATGACCGCCGACCCCCAGGACCTGGGCACGGCGGTCGCCGAGGCCGGACGGATCCTCGCCACGGCCTGACCGGCGCGCCGGGGTAGGGCCCCGCGGCCCGGGCCCGGTCAGGCCCGCGCCGCGGGGCCGGGAGCGGTCCTACCAGGTCATGTTGACGACCCCGCTGAGCGTGGCGTACCCCGCCCGCTGGAAGGCCCGTGCCATCGGGACGTTGCCCAGGTCGGTGGCGGCGCGGATGCGTTCCACGCCCTCCCGGGCCAGGACGCGGGTGCCCTCGGCGAGGACCTCGTCGATGTACCCGTGGCCGCGGTGCTCGGGCAGCACCGCGATGTAGCCGATGATCGGGTGGTAGTCGTTGCGCGCGGGCAGGACGAACCCGACCGGCTCGCCGTCCGGCAGCGTCGCGACCCGCCACCAGGAGCGCGGCGTGGTGTACTCGCTGAACTCGAGCTTCCAGTTCTCGGCGGCCACCTGCTCCGCCGTGCTGTGTTCGAGGTCGGCGCGGTCGTGGGCGTCCAGGGTCCCGTCCAGGGCCCGGACCATCAGGCCGAGGATCTCCTCCTCGTCCCGGACCGGCCGGAACCGGAGGCGTTCGCCCGCACCCGGCGCCGGGGATTGGGGCGTCCACTCGAAGCGCAACCGCTCCACCAGGAGCGATCCGCCGGTGCGTTCGACGGCGGCCATGCGCTCCTGCACGGCGCGGCGCCCGTCGGCGTCCTCGCGCCAGTCGGAGGGGACGACGCGCAGGTACTCGGGAGGTGTCCCGCCCTCGGGCAGGGTCGCCGCCGAGGCGGTGCGCAGCAGGTGTTCGAGGACCCCCGTGCGGTCCACGTCCCCGGCCGTGTCGTCCACGTCCAGGACGTCGAGGAGCAGGGGCGCGGTCTCGTGGGCGCGGCACCACCAGGACAGGCGGGCCAGGAGGCGGTCGCCGTCCATGGCGACCCACATCCACGAGGGGCGTCGGCGCCCCCGGGCGAGGTCGTCGGCGAACTCGGGGTTCTGGGGGTAGGGGATCCGGTTGAAGAGGTCGAGCTCCTCAGGTCCGGTGATCGTACGGACGGTCAGGTCGTTCACGGTCAAGGCGACACCTTCGGTGCGTGCGCCCGGCCGCTCCGGGGAGTCAGCCGTCGAGGCTGCCCCGGGAGGACACGAGCGCGGTGGTTGCGGTGAACACGGCTCTGCCTCCTTTCGTCGTCGCGGCCCCGGTCCCGCTGTGGTCGGGGCCGCGACTTTTATAGCGCCGCCCGGCTCGACGGCGCAAGCCCTTTAACCGCGGGCCGACCGGCCGTCCGTGCCGGGGGCACCGGCCTCCTGCGCCCCGATGACCCCTCTGGCCTCCTGGTCCTCTCCCGTTTTCTGCGTCCCGTCGGACACCTGTGTTCCGGATGTCTGCTGTGCCCCGCTGGTGTCCTTCGCGGCGGCCTCTCCCGCACCGCTGGTCTCCCGCGTCCTCGCGGCGTCCCCCTCGACGGCCTTCTCGGAGCCGGTGCCCCGGCCCCGGCGCCAGGAGTGGGTCACCGCCAGCGTCAGCGCCCCCGCCAGCAGACCCCAGAAGGCCGAACCCACACCGAACAGCGTGAACCCCGACGCCGTGGCCAGGAAGGTCACCACCGCGGCCTCCCGGGAGCGCTCGTCCCCCAGCGCGGAGGCCAACGAGCCGCCGATCGTCCCGAGCAGGCCCAGGCCGGCGATCCCCAGGATCAGCGGCGGCGGCAGCGCGGCCAGCAGGGACGCCACCGTCGCCCCGAAGACCCCCACGCACAGGTAGAAGACCCCCGCCCACACCCCGGCCAGGTAACGGCGCTCCCGGTCGGGATGCGCCTGCGGTCCGGTGCAGATGGCCGCGGTGATCGCGGCCAGGTTCATCCCGAAGCACCCGAACGGCGCCAGCACCATGTTGGTCGCCCCGGTCCACCCGATCACCGGCGAGACCGGCACCCGGTAGCCGTCTCCCCGCAGCACCGCCACCCCCGGCAGGTTCTGCGAGGCCATGGTCACCACGAACAGCGGCACCCCCACGCTCACCAGCACCTGCCAGGAGAACTCGGGCGCCACGAACACCGGCCGGGCCAGTGACGGGGACACCCCGCCCAGGTCCAGGGTTCCGCGCAGAGCCGCGGCGACCCCGCCCGCGGCCAGGGACAGGATGACCGCGTAGCGCGGCAGCCACCGGCGGCACAGCAGGTACGCCGCGAACATGGCGAACACGACCGCGAAGTCGTCCTCCATGCTCGTGAACAGCCCCATGCCGAACTGGAGCAGCACCCCGGCCAGCAGCCCCGCGGCGAGCGGCACGGGCACGCGGTCCATGACCCTCTCGAACCACCCGGTGACGCCGCTCAGGGTGATCAGCGCGGCCGAGAACAGGAACGCCCCCACCGCCTGTGCCATCGTCACCCCGTCCAGCCCCACCGCCAACAGCGCGGCGCCGGGCGTGGACCAGGCGGTGACCACCGGAGCCCGGTGGCGCAGGGACAGCCCCACACAGGTCACGGCCATGCCCACGCCCAGGGCCAGCATCCACGAGGCGATCTGCCCCGAGGAGGCTCCGGCCGCCTCGGCGGCGGTGAACACGATCGCCGCCGAACTGGTCACCCCGACCAGCACGGCGACCAGGCCGGCGGCGACGGCGGGCGCGGGGGCCACGAGGCCGACATAGCGGACAAGGGTTCTCATGGTCCACCATCCTCGCGCGCCACCGGACCCGCTCCGTCGCCCGGGGGAGGGAAAACCGCTGGACCCGGCCGTGGCGGCCGGGGGAGGATGCCGTCATGGGACGCGATTTCGACGCACTCGTCGCCGAGGCCGACGCGGAGCCGACACAGGGCTGGGACTTCTCCTGGCTGGAGGGCCGGGCCACGGAGCAGCGCCCCTCCTGGGGCTACCAGCGCACGATGGCCGGGCACATGGCCCGCGCGGGTGCCGCGCTCGACATCCAGACCGGCGGCGGCGAGGTGCTGGCGGGGATCCCCGAGCGCCCGCGCCTGACCGTGGCGACGGAGTCCTGGCCGCCCAACCTCGCCAAGGCCACCCGGCTGCTCCACCCCCTGGGGGTGGCGGTGGTCGCCGACGGGGACGAGCCGCCGCTGCCCTTCGCGGACGGGGCCTTCGACCTGGTGGTCTCCCGCCACCCGGTGACCGTGTGGTGGGAGGAGATCGCCCGGGTCCTGGCGCCGGGCGGGACCTACCTGTCCCAGCAGGTGGGCCCGGCCAGCGTCTTCGAGGTGGTGGAGTTCTTCCTGGGGCCGCAGCCCGAGGAGGCGCGCGCCTCCCGCCATCCGGACCGGGCGCGCGACGGGGCGCGGGCCGCGGGGCTGGAGGTGGCCGACCTGCGCATGGAGCGGCTGCGCACGGAGTTCTTCGACGTCGGCGCGGTCGTGTACTTCCTGCGCAAGGTGATCTGGATGGTGCCCGGATTCACCGTGGACGCCTACCGGGGCCGGCTCCGGGACATGCACGAGCACATCGAGCGGGAGGGGTCGTTCAGGGCCACCACGACCCGCTTCCTCATCGAGGCCCGCAAGCCCCGCTGACCCGTCCGGGCAGCGGGGCGCGGGCACCCGCCTGCCGCGGTCAGGACCGGGCCGAGACCCGCTGGACGACCTCGAAGCCCCAGATCTCGCTGTTGGTCGCGGCCGGGCCGCCGTGCCCCTGTCCGTGGCCGTGCCCGGCCGGTGCGCCCTCCTTCCGGGCGTCCGCGGCGGCCTGGGCGTGCCCCTGGCGGAACGCCTGGCCGTTCACCCAGTTCTGGAAGTCCTCCTCGGACCGCCACCGGGTGTACACCAGGTACTTGTCGGTGCCCTCGACCGGGCGCAGCAGCTGGAACTCCTCGAACCCGGGCTGGTCCTCCACGAGTCCGGCCCGCTTGGCGAAGCGCTCCTCCAGGGTCGCCCCGGCACCCTCGGGGACGGTCAGGACGTTGAACTTGACGACGCTGCTCACACGGCACCTCTCTCGGTTGTCTGCGGTCCTCTCGCCCAACCTAGGACAACCTCCGCCGCCGCCCGCGCCGCCCCGCCCCTTCGCGGTGAACGCGCCCTCCCCGACGGCCCCGCCCCGGCCGGCCCGGGGGGACCGCCGGGAGCGCCCGCCCCGGCCGCCGAGTGCAGGACAGCGGATGACCTCCACCCTCCCTAGGCTCGCGGCCATGACCGCGCTCGACCGCCGCGCCCTCAACCGGGCGACCCTGTCCCGCCAGCTGCTCCTCGGCCGGACGACCGACCACACCGCCGCCGAGGTCGTCCACCACCTCGTCGGCCTCCAGGCGCAGGACCCCGAACCGCCCTACGTGGGCCTGTGGTCCCGGGTCCGGGACTTCGGGATCGACGACCTCACCGGACTCCTGCACAGCCGCGACGTCGTGCGCGCCACCCTCATGCGGGGCACCCAGCACCTGGTCACCGCCGACGACTACCTCTGGCTGCGCCCGGTCCTGCACCCCATGCTGACCCGCTGGCAGAGGGGCGCCTTCGGCAGGGCCCTGCCCGGTGTCGACCCCGGCGAGCTGGCCGCCGCCGCACGCGCGCTGCTCGCCGACGGCGGACTCGCCCGCCCCGACCTGGGCCGGGCCCTGGCCGAGCGCTGGCCCGGCCGCGCCCCCACCGCCCTGGCCCGCTCCGTCCAGGGGCTCCTGCCCGTCCTGCACCCGCCGCCCGACGGCACGTGGGGGCGGCGCGGGACCACCCCCTTCACCCTCGCCGAGGAGTGGCTCGGCGCACCCCTGGCCGCCGAGCCCTCCCCGGACACCCTCGTGCTGCGCTACCTCGCCGCGTTCGGCCCGGCCACCGCCGGGGACGTCCAGGCGTGGAGCGGGATGACCCGCATGCGCGCGGTCGTGGAGGGTCTGCGGTCACGGCTGCGGGTCCTGCGCGACCGGGACGGCCGTGAGCTGTTCGACCTGCCCGACGCGCCCCGCCCCGACCCCGACACCCCCGCTCCCGCCCGTTTCCTGGCGCTGCTCGACAACGTGCTCGTCTCCTACGACGACCGCTCCCGCATCGCCGCCGACCACCAGCGCCCCCACCTCGTGGTCGAGCCGCCGCTGACCGTGGACGGGTTCGTGCGCGGGCTGTGGCGGATCGAGCGGTCGCGGGGCGGCGGCCCCGCCGTGCTGGACGTGCGGCTGTTCGCGCCGCTCACCCCGGCCGAGGAGGAGGCCGTCACCGAGGAGGGGGCGCGGCTGCTGCGCTTCGCGGCGGCCGGCTCCGGGGGCCACGACATCCGCCTGCGCCCCCTGGAGCCGTGAACCGGCGCCGGCGGGCGCCCGCGCCTCAGCCGAACACGACCCGGCCGTCCTCCTCCACACGCCAGCCCGGGTTGTGCGCGATCTCCCAGACCACGCCGTTGGGGTCCTCCACGTGGGCGTGGAAGATCCCGCCGAACTCACCCCTCTGCGGGGTCTTGAGCACCTTCGCGCCCGCCCGCGCCATGGCCTCCACGGTCCGCGCGACCTCCTCCGGGCCGTCGACGTTGTGGGACAGCGTCAGTCCCGCCACCCCGGTCGTCCCGGACGGCCGCCCCAGGTCGCGGTCGAACTTCTCCGCGTCGAACAGGCCCAGGACCTGCCCCGGCGCGACCTGGAAGAAGACGATCTCCCCGGGGACGTCCATGAGGGGTTCCCAGCCGAGCCCGTCCCGGTAGAACGCGCGGGCGGCGTCCAGGTCGGCCGTCGCGAGGGTGATGAAGTGGACCTGCTGTTTCACGGCGGCTCCGTCGTTGTGTCCGCCCCGGAAGGGCCCGGGGCGGTCGGTGTCCTGTGGCCGGGACAACCTACCCGGGACCGGTGACACGCCGCCGGAACCCCCTCCGGCGCGGCGGGTCCGCGTGCGGCCCGGCGCCCGGAGGCGCCCGGGGACCGCGGCTACAGCCCGTGCCTGCGGGCGACCATGCCCAGGACGACCGAGCGCGGGAACAGCCGCCGCAGCGCGAAGACCACCGGGGCGTTGCTGCCCACCGCGTAGAGCGGCCGGGGCCGGTCCGCCTCGACGGCGCGCAGGACGGTGCGGGCCACCGCCCCCGCCGTGATCCCCGCGGCCTCGTTGGCGTTGAGCGCCCTCAGCATGGTGCGGTACTCGGCCGCGAACGGGGACCCCTCCCGCAGGTACTGGGTCCGCCGCTCGCTGATACCGGTGTTGATCGACCCCGGCTCGACCGTGGCCACCCCCACCCCGTACGGGGACACCTCGCGGCGCAGCGCGTTCGCGAACCCCTTGACCGCCGCCTTGGACGCCACGTAGGAGGACCGGTAGGCCAGCGGGAAGCTCGCCAGCATCGAGCCCACCATCACCACGCGCCCGTACCCGCGGGCGCGCATCCCCGGCAGCAGCAGCTGGGTGAGCCGCACCGCGCCGAACACGTTGATCCGGAACAGCCGCTCCACCGCCTCCGGGGGCAGCTCCTCGAAGGGTCCGCTCTGGCTCTCCCCGGCATTGTTGACCAGCACGTCCACGGCGCCCGCCGCGGCCGCGCACGCCTCGACCGACGCCCCGTCGGCCAGGTCCAGGGCCAGGTACTCCACGCCCGGCACCGGCTCGGCGACCGCCCCGGGGTCGCGGCTGGTCCCGTACACGCGGTAGCCGCGGCGGACGAACTCGGCGGCCACGGCGGCGCCGATCCCCGACGAGGCGCCCGTGACGAGCGCGGTCCGCGGGACGGTGGGACTGTTCATGGCGGTCCTTCCGGGAAGGGGCGGGGGGAGGGAGGAGGCGCTCGCGCCGCGCGTGGAAGCGATGATCGCACGCCCCCGGGTGCCGGGCCCACCCGCCCCAAGGGCCCGAGGCCGCCCCCGAACCGGCCCGGTCAGTCCCAGCGGTGCGGGTCGAACAGGTCCACGGGCAGGTCCGTCCGCCCGTGCTGGGCGAGGTCGGCCAGGGCCTCCCCGACGGCGGAGGCGAACTTGTAGCCGTGCCCCGAGAAGCCCCCCGCCAGCACCAGTCCGGGCAGCTCGCGGCGGTGCCCGATGACGAAGTGCTCGTCCGGGGTCATCGTGTACATGCACGACGCCATGCGCTCGGGCAGCGGGGTGACCCCGCGCAGCCCGGCGGCCAGCCGCCCGAGCCGCCGCGCGTCGGCGGCGTCGGGCTCCCGCGGGCCCGCGTCGGGGTCGACCGGCTCGCCCCACTGCGCGCCCTCGGCCCGGTCCCCCGGGGCCTCGGCGTGCACGCCGATCTTGACGCTCCGGCCACCGTCCATGCTGGGGAACCCGTACCACGTGCAGCCGTCCCCGTCCCGGGCGAACACCGGCCCGTGCGCGTGCGGGGACGGGTCCCGCGTGGTGCGGAACCAGCCCAGCACCCGCCGCTCGACCCGCAGGCCGCCGCCCGGGCCCGCCGCCTCGGGCACCAGCCGAGGCAGCCAGGACCCGGCGGTGACGACCACCCGGCGGGCCCGGACCACGGTGTCCCCGACCACCACGCCGGGGCGGTCCGGATCGGGGAGGACGCGGGTCGCCCGGGCGCCGGTGAGCACCCGCGCGCCCGCCTCCCGCGCGAGCCGCACGGCCGCCGTGATCGCGGCCTCGGGAAGGACGACTCCGGCGTCCTCCTCGAAGACGCCCACCTCACCCGGGCGCAGTACGTGCTGGGGGAAGCGCTCGGCGACCTGGTCCCGGGAGAGCACCTGGTGGGCGAGGCCGTGGTGTTCGGCGGCGGCGACCGACCCGGCGACGGCGGGACCGTCCGGCGCGCCGATCATCAGCGCCCCGGTGCGCACCACGAGCCGTGCCCCGGAGGCCTCCTCCAGCTCCGACCACGCGCGCCAGGCCGACCGCACGAACGGCACGTAGGCGGCGCCCTCCATGTAGGCGGTGCGGATGATGCGGGACTCGCCGTGGCTGGAGCCCCGGTCGTGCCCGGGCGTGAACTGCTCGACCCCGATCGCGTCCACACCGCGCCGGGCCAGGCGCCACAGGGCCTGCGCTCCCATGGCTCCCAGCCCGACCACGACGGTGTCGGTCTCCAGCGGTGCCGCCACGCGTTTCCCCCATGGTCGTGTCCGGAACCCCGCCCCCCGGAGCCCCGGACCATGATCCCAGGGCCCGCACATGGCGGACGCCCGCCCACCCCGGGGGGGTGGACGGGCGCCCTGTCTCGGATGGGAGCCGAGATCTGGGAGGGGCGGTTGCTACTGGACGGGCGGGTGGGCGTTGGCCAGCAGCTCCTGGAACTGGGCCGAGAACCAGTGCCCCGAGATCGGCGCGTCGGGCAGCGCACCGCTCATGTTGTTGCCGTTGCGCGGGTTGCCCTCATAGGTCGGGTCGCACATCCGGTCGAAACCCTTGCCCTCGGGGTTTTCGATGTACTCGCTGGAACCGTCGGACTCACCCGGCGGCTTCATCCACACATAGGCGTCGATGCCCGGCTCCGGAGCGGCCTGGGGACGCTCGCCCAGCCCCGCACCCGCCTGGTTGCACCAGTTCCCGGACTGGATACGGCGGTCGTAGCGGCCCCCGTCCACGTAGGCGTTCACATCCGTGGTCGGCCCCGGCCCGTCGGGCCGGTCGGGCCCGCCCCAGCCGTTGCGGGAGGTGTCGATGAGCATGCCGATCCGTGAGTCGAAGCCCTGGCCCACCAGCTCCTCGCGCAGGGCCTGGGCGAACTCCAGCTCCCCGGTGAACTGGTTCCAGTCCACCCAGTCCGACTGGCGCACCGGCGTGCCCGCGATCGTCTCACCGATGGAGAAGTTCTCCTCCACCAGCACCGAGTAGTTCGCGGTGTTGGCGATGAACCCGTGCACGTCGGCGGGGGTGGCGCCGGCGGCGTTGGCCGCCTCGTGGAAGAGCGCCGCCGAGGCGGTGAAGTTGTCCTGCCAGCCGATCCATCCGTGGTGGCCGGCGTCGACGTAGTTGTAGACGTTGTCGATCTCGCCCAGCTGCGCCAGGGCGTAGCCCACGCCCTCGACGTAGTTGCCGTTGGCCAGCATCTCGTCGCAGTTGTCGGTGGCGGTCTCGCGCGGGGAGACGTTGGTGACCAGGTTGGGCAGCGAGTCGATCTCGACCGTGGTCACGATCCGCAGCTCGGTGTCCTCGTAGTCGGCCAGGATGTCGGCGATGGGGTCGATGTAGTCGTTCTTGTAGCGGTCGATCTCGTCGGGGCCCAGCTCGCCGTTGGAGGCCAGCGCGGCGCAGTCGCGGCCGGGCAGGTTGTAGATGACCACCTGGAAGACCAGCGGCTGGCCGTCGGCCTGTTGCAGGGCCTCGTCGAGGTGGTCGCGCAGGCCCATGCTGCCGGTGGTGGGGCTGTCGTTGCCCTCGATGGCGCTGATGCGGTCCAGCCACACCCCGGTGGGCTCGTCGGCGAT
>NYMS01000016.1 GCA_002529455.1 Glycomyces fuscus | reverse complement strand
CAGGCCCGCGCGCTGCGCCAGGGCGTGGAGCTGGTCGTGGCCACCCCGGGCCGCCTGCGCGACCTGATGGAGCGCGGCGACTGCGTCCTGGACCAGGTGGACGTCACCGTCCTGGACGAGGCCGACCAGATGACCGACATGGGCTTCATGCCGCAGGTCACCGCGATTCTCCAGCAGATTCCGGCCGACGGCCGACGCATGCTGTTCTCGGCCACCCTGGACCGCAACGTCGACACGCTGGTGCGCCGGTTCCTGAACGACCCGGTGGTCCACTCGGTCGACCTGTCCGAGGGCGCGGTCTCCACCATGGAGCACCACGTCATGCACGTGTCGCACGCCGACAAGCAGGACGTCGTGACCCGGATCGCGGCACGCGACGGCCAGGTCATCATGTTCCTGGACACCAAGCACGCCGTGGACCGGATGGCCGAGCACCTGCTGGCCAACGGGGTCCTCGCCGCGCCCCTGCACGGCGGGCGGTCCCAGCCCCAGCGCACCCGCACCCTCAAGCAGTTCAAGGAGGGCACGGTGACCGCGCTGGTGGCCACCAACGTGGCCGCGCGCGGTATCCACGTGGACGGGCTGGACCTGGTGGTCAACATCGACCCGCCCACGGACCACAAGGACTACCTGCACCGGGGCGGGCGCACCGCACGGGCGGGGGAGTCCGGCAGCGTGGTCACGCTCGTGCTGCCCAGCCAGCGGCGCGACATGACCCGACTGATGAGCCGGGCCCGCATCGACGCGCACACCGCGCGGGCGGACGCCGGGGACGGGGAGCTGACCAGGGTGACCGGAGCGCGTGAGCCCTCGGGTGTACCGGTCGCCGTGCCTGCCGGGGGCTCGCGGGAGCGGCGGCACCGCGGTGCCGCGGCACGCCGACCGCGCCGCTGACCCGACCACGACGGGGCCCGGGAGCAGATGCTCCCGGGCCCCTTCGGGCTGGTCCTCCAGGTTGCGGGTGCTTGCCCGCACCCCGAAAAAGGCTGGTTCCTGCCCCGAGGTCATCGGACCGCACTGCGTCCCCGCCGTCACCACCGGTGCGTCCCGCGTTCCTCGGAGCCGGGTTCCTGGATTCCGGGGCGGCCGGAAACGAGCGGTGCTGAAAACCAACGGATTCGATTCGCGCCCCGCTGTTCGTGGGAAATGCTCGGGATCCGCTCGTCACGGCCCGCGCCCACGGGCGCGTGTGCCCGCCGTGCCCGACGGGCGCCGGAGGTGCGCTCCTGGAACCGGATCCCGACCAGCGGCGGCCTTAACTCCTCGGGGATCGCGTCCCTCAGCACCTCGTTGACGGTCTGGCCCGGCCACTGGTCGGAGTTGCGCCGTGCCCCCTGCCGCTTGGATCCGGTCTTCTCGTAGGCGCGGACCGCCCCGGCGCCGGGTCCGACGGCGGTCAGGTACACACACCTCAGGTTGGTCACGTGGAGGGCGTAGCCCGGCAGCGGCCGGGTGACCGCGTGACCGGCCGACCGCAGGAGCACCCGGACGCTACGGTGCCCCGGTCGCGGCCGGCGCGGCACGCAGGCCGCGCACCACCATGACCGCGGGCACCGCGGCGAGGGCGAAGAGCACCCCGGCCATCAGGACGTAGAGGTGGACGCCGGCCGCCGTGCTCACCGGAGCGCCGTCGGCGGCGATCCCGGGGATGCGGGTGGCCTTGAGGAGCTCGCCTCCGGCGAAGCTGAAGACGACCGAACCGAGGGCGAACATGACCGACACCAGACCGGAGACCGTGCCCTGCCGCTCAGGCGGTGCCAGGCTGGTCGCCAGGTTGTAACCGGACGTCGCGATCGCGCCTGCGGCCATGCCGACCAGCGCCCCGCAGGCGATCGCCAGCGGGAGCACCGACACGCCCGCCAGCATCATGAAGGTCGCCGCGGCCCCGACGGCGACGGCGGCGAGGAGGGGTCGTGCGGGACCGAAACGCCCCGCGACCCATCCGGCGAGAGTGCCGCCGACCATGATGCCGAGCGAGGGTGTGGCGAGCAGTACCGCCACCGCCCCTCCGTCGCCCAACCCGTAGCCGAGCCCCAGGTCGGGAGGTACCTGGGCGATGATGCTCGTCAGTTGCAGCATGCTCCGGAAGGAGCCAGCGGCCAGTACCAGGGCCAGCAGCGTCAGCAGGATCGGCCGGCTGAGAGCCCGGATGTCGATGATGGGTTCGGCGACCCGCAGGGCGAGGACCGCCCAACCGGCCAACGCGGCGGCACCGGCCGCCAGCAGCGCGACCATGCCCGCGGACAGCCACCCGGCGTCTCCACCGAGGCTGGCGTAGGCGAGCACGGAACCCAGGCCGCCGCCCAGCAGGAGCGCCCCGCCCACGTCGATCCGGCCGGCGCTGCGGACCGGCGACTCCGGGATGAAGGAACGCACGCAGAGCGCGGCCACCGCGGCGAGCAGGGCCGCCACGACGAACACGCTCCGGTAGCCGAACAGGTCGATGACCGGCACCATCAGGAACGGTTCGACGATCCCGACGATCGACGCCCCCGACGTCACGAGCCCGATCACGGGCATGGCCACCCGCGGGGCGCAGATCTGGCGTGTGAGGGCCACCGTGATGAAGATCGCGGCCAGGGCGGCTCCCTGGAGGAAACGCCCCGCCAGGAAGATCCAGACGTTGGGGGCGGCGAGGCAGACCAGCGCGCCCGCGCACGCGGTCAACAGCGTGATGACGAGCAGCCGGCGCTTGCCGAAGAGGTCGGAACTCTTCGCGAGCAGCGGCGACCAGATGGCCCCGGCCAGCATCGCGCTCGCGTTCAGCCATGCGGCCTGGTCGGTGTCGAAGTGCTCGAGCAGCTGGGGCAGGACCATCAGCGGGGAGGCGATGGCCACGTCGGCCAGGACGTTGGCGAGGATGAGCACGGTCACCCAGAGGAGGAGCCGCCTGCTCCACCGGTGTTCCTGGGCGCTGGCGGCGGGCTCCTCCAGCGTGTCCTTCACATCTTTCCTCTCCAGAGCATCAGGGATGGGGAACTCTTCGCGTCGGGCTCAGCGTGTGCCGGTGTCCGCTGCTCGCAGGGCCTCGTCGCGGGCGGCGATGGCGGACCAGCTCGTCGGCAGTATGCGGTCGCGGCCGCCGTCGACGCTGGCCTGGGCGAAGGTGACGTAGGGGCGCTGCCGGACCTCGTACCGTTCGAACGCGGCGGTGTGGTCGCCGCCGCACCGGTCGAGCTCCTCGGCGAGGATGCGGGCACCGGTGAGTGCGAGCGACGTGCCCCGGCCGGAGAGGAAGGCCGGGCTGTACCCGGCGTCCCCGACGAGGACGACGCGGCCGCGGTGCCAGGAGGGCAGGTGGATCTGGCTCGCGGAGTCGAAGAAGAAGTCGGGGTCGGCGCGGACCGCGTCGAGCAGCTCGGGGATCTTCCACGACCGGTGGTCCGCGAAGGTGTCGATGACGATCTTCTTCTGGGCGTCCAGGTCGTGGCGGTCGTAGACGAGCGGTTCCGAGCGGAACTGGAAGACCGCGACGGCCTTGTCCTTGTACCAGAAGGTGCCTGCCAGCCGGCGGGGGACGTTGTGTATCGAGTTGACGCCCTCGGGCGGGGTCCCGCTGGGGAGGGCGGCGAGCGCGATGTAGACGCCGAGGTGGCGGAGGTGGTCCTCCTCGGGTCCGAACACCAGCCTGCGTGTCGCGGAGTGCTGGCCGTCGGCGCCGATCACGAGGTCGTACCGCCCGGCGCGGCCGGAGGCGAAGCGCACGCTGACACCGTCGCCGCTTTCGGCCAGTGCCTCGACCGAGTCCCCGAAACGGATCGCCGCGGTGTCCGGGAGCGCGTCGGCGAGGATGCGCATGAGGTCCTCGCGGAGGATCTCTATGTCGTCGTCGGAGTCGCTTATCTGGGCCAGGGGGATGCGGCCCACCGGCTCGCCGTCGCTGTCGACGAACCGGGTGGACTCGGTCATCCGCAGCCGCTGCTCCCGGATCTTCGCGAGCAGACCCATCTTCTCCGCGGTTTCGATCGCGTCACCGCGGATGTCGATGGGTGTGCCCGCGAGCCGGAGGTGGCGGCCGTACTCGACGACGGTGACGTCGTGGCCGCGGGTACCGAGTTCAAGGGCGGTGGCGAGGCCGGCGATACCGGCTCCGGAGACAAGGATGTTCACGGTGGGTGCTCCAGGTGTGGCCGGGTGGACGTGCCGGTCGGGTCGGTGGTGGCCCGCCGGCGGGTGAGGGGAAGGCGCAGAGCAGAGCGGTGGCGGATGGGCCGCGGCCGCGGCGAACCGACAATTAAAGCAACTAAATGTTGCTTTTAGAGAGCTTACTGACGACCGGCTTGCACCGCAATGCCACACCTGGCGACAATCGGCACCTGGGCAGAGGACAGGAGGTGGGCGCGGCGATGGCCAACGGAACCGCTGACCGGCCGCCCGCACGGCGCCCCGGCGGCCGCAACGCGCGGGTACGGGCGCAGATCCTCGCCGCGACCACCGAGCTCGTCGCGCGCGACGGCATCGCGGGCTTGCGCTACGAGGAGGTCGCCGAGCTCGCCGGCGTGCACAAGACCAGCGTCTACCGCAACTGGCCCGACCGCGAGGAACTGGTCGTCGACGCCCTGCTGCGCTACGCCGAGGACATCGCGTCGGTCGCCGACACCGGTGACCTCCACCGGGACCTGGCGGACTTCCTGGTGGGCCTCGCCGGTGGCCTGGAAACGCCGTTCGGCCGAACGCTCGAACAGGCCATCCAGCCCGCCCACCAGAGCCTCCCCGTCCGGCAGGCGCTGGCCAGGATCCTCGACCAGCGTGTGGCCGCCATGCGGCGGCGGGTGGACAGCGCCGTCGACCGGGGCGAACTGCCTCCGGTCGACAGCTCCTTCCTCGGCGAGATGATCTCCGGCCCGGTGCACCTCATCGTCAACCGCGGCCTACGCGCGTTCACCCGCACGGACGCGGAGCGCATCGTCGCCGTGGTGCTCGCCGGTGTCCGGGCCACGGCACCGCACGGCTGAGCACGCGCCGCGCCGGCCGGCCGCGAGGGCGGCTCGCGCCGACCGGGTGCCCCGCGCGGAACGGGTGGCGGCGCGGCCGGGCCCGTCAGACCCCGGGGGCGGCGAGGAAGTCGCGCACCAGGGCGTTGACCCGCCCGGGCGACTGCCGGTTGACCCAGTGGCCGTGGCCCTCGAGGATCTCCAGGCGGGAGCGGGGGACCCGCTCCGCGGCGGCGGCGGTGTGCCGGGGGCGTACGCCGGCGTCCTCGTCCCCCTGGACGAACAGGGTGGGGCACCTGATCTCGTCCAGGCGGGGGCGCAGGTCCACGTTCATCCGCCACGGGCCGATGGAGGCGTTCTGCCAGTCGGAGGAGCCCGCGCCGTTGACCCGGACCTCGGGCATGATCTCGTCGACGATGTCGTCGAAGTCGTCGACCGGCCCGGCGAAGAGCCCGGTGCGCGCGAACCGGGCCACCCCCTCGCGGCTGCGGAACAGCCACGTGGGCAGCGTGTGGTTGAGCAGGCGGCTCCTGGCCGTCAGCCACAGCAGCTGGTGCACCACGGGAGGGAACGAGATGATCCCGGCCGGAGCCAGGGCGACGAGCCGGTCCAGCCGGTCGGGGTGGTCGATGGCGTAGGCCAGGGCCAGCGCGCCGCCCTGGGACAGGCCCACCAGGGAGGCGCGGCCGACCCCGAAGTGGTCCAGGACCGCGGTGACGCATCCCAGCATCCGGTCGTGGTCGGCGGTGCCGTTCCAGGGCCTGCTGTGCCCCTGCTTGGGCCAGTCCAGGGCGAGGACCCGGTGGTCGGCGGCCAGGGCGGGGATCAGGTGGCGCCAGCTCAGCAGCGCGTTGTCCAGACCGGCGCCGCTCAGCAGCAGGACCGTGCGCGTGCCCCGGCCCTCGGCGATGACGCTCAGGGTGCCCTCGGGCTGTTCGACGCCGACGCGGGTGAAGGGGTCCGGCGGAGGGGCGCTCACGGGTGTCGGCGCCCCTTCTCCCGTTCGCTCTGCCACCGCTGGAAGAGCGCGGGCAGCTCCGCCTCCAGGAATCCGTAGAGCTCGTGGACGTTGGCCAGGCGTTCGCGGCGCTCGGCCGGAGCCTCCCGAAGCACCCTGAGCCCGCGCTCGGTGACCTGGCGGAAGGCGGCCGTCTGGGCGTAGCGGCGCTCCAGCATCCGGCTCCAGCCGTCCGCGGCGATGCGGAAGTACTCCTGGCGTTCTCCGCGTTTGCGCACTCCCTCGACCAGGCCGCTGGGGGTGAGCAGGCGCGTGGCGCTGCTGATGGAGCTGCGGCTGACCTGGAGGGTCTGCGCGAGCTGGGCGGCGCTCTGTTCCGGCGGATCGCTGACCAGCAGCCAGCCGATGACCCGGCCGGCGATCAGGGGGAGGCCCTCGCGCTCGAAGAACACCGCGACCTCGTCGACGAAGGCCAGTTCGTCCTCGGTGGGCTCGCTCATGCGAGGAGATTACAGTCATTGCAGTAATTACTGCAATAAGTGGAGGGAGGTGCGGACGGGGCCGGTGCCCGGTCCTCCCGGGCGCGTCGCCGCGATCGCCGGGGGTCGTGTTGGTGTACTCGAGACCATCGGCGCCAACCGACGACAAGGAGCACCATGGCGTTCTCGGAGAAGCAGCAGGCGGTCCTGCGCAAGCCGGCGTTCGGGCACGTGGCCACGCTCGGCCCGGACGGCTCGCCCCAGTCCAGTCCCGTGTGGATCGACTGGGACGGCGAGTTCCTCAGGTTCAGCCAGACCACGACCCGGCAGAAGCTCAGGAACCTCGAGCGCGACGGCCGGATCTCGGTCTCGGCCATCGACCCCGACGACGCCTACATGTACGTGGAGGTGCGCGGAGTGGTGGACCGGGTGGAGGAGGACCGCGGCAAGGCCTTCATCAACGAGATGTCCCAGAAGTACCTCGGAAAGCCCTACCCGTGGGACGACCCCGACGAGGAGCGCGTCATCGTCTACGTCCGGCCGGAGCGCTTCGTCGGCCGCTAGGGCACGGGCGCGGCCCCGCCCCCGGCGGGGCCGCGCGCCCCGGTACGCGCGGCCGCCGCTTCTGAGGGATACTTGTGGGAAACCTTGCATGGACTGCAAGGAACGACCGTGTACGGAAGAGGACCATTGGGGCTTCGCGAACGCAAGAAGCAGGCCACGCGCCGTGCCCTCCAGGACGCGGCCGTCCGCCTCACGCTGGAGCGCGGCCTGGAGAACGTGACCGTGGAGGAGATCGCGGCCGAGGCCGACGTCTCCACCCGGACGTTCTTCAACTACTTCGCCACCAAGGAGGACGCCCTCCTCGGCGATCTTCCGCGGTGTCCCGACGAGGACGTCCGGAGCCGGTTCGCCGAGGGCGGGCCCACCGGTGACTTCGTCGAGGACCTCATCACCATGCTGATCGCCTTCCTGGTCAGCACCGACGACCTCGACACCCAGCGCGCCGACATGCGCCTGCGCAAACAGCTCATGGACCGCGAGCCCCAGCTCGTCCCCAGGATGCTCGCCCGCTTCCACACCGTGGAGATGGAGCTCGCCGCCGCCGTCGCCGAGCGGACCGGCGTCCCCGCCGAGGACGACCGCTCGGTCGTGGTCGCGGCGTCGGCCATGGCGGTGATGCGCCACACCATGAGGCGCCTGCGCTTCTCGGAGAACGAGGAGGCGGCGGACGTCCGTGCCAGCCTCCGCACCGACTTCCGCTTCCTGGGCGAGGTCTACGGGCGGTCCGGACCCGCCGGCTGATCCGGGGCGCCCCGCCTGGGCCCCCGAACCCCGGATCCCCTGGCCCAGGACCCCCTCAGGGTTTCGTGGGGACACCGGGGGTCCGGCCGCCCGCCGCGCGCAGGCCGGCGGGGCAGGGCCCGCGCGGACGCCGGTGCCGCCGGGACGGTGTCCGCGTCCGGTGTGCTCCACGCCTCAGAACTCCGGTGGAACGCACTGCGCCCCCGCCCGCGTCCAACCTCCGGGGGGCGCGCCGACACCCCCGCGCCCGGCCCTCCCGAGGGCTCGGGGGGATGTCAGGGGACGCCCAGGGCTGTCCCCGATGGGAATCGTCGTGAGGAGGGGGCAGGGTGGAGACATGAACCAGAACTTCCAGAGCAAGCGCTTCCGACGCAGCGGAAGCGACCGCTACCTCGCCGGTGTCTGCGGCGGGATCGCCGAGTTCCTCAACGTCGACTCCACGCTGGTCCGCCTGGTCTTCGTGGTCCTGACGGTCCTCGGGTTCAGCGGCGTCTTCGTCTACATCCTGGCCTGGCTGATCATGCCGGCCGAGAACGAGAAGCGCTCCTTGCTGGAGCAGATCATCCGCAACTTCCAGGGAAAGCCGAGTCAGAGCTGATGTGGACCCTCAGAGCACAACCGGGCTGGGAACGACGCGAGCTGCGCACCCCGCGGGAGGAGCGCGAGGCCGAGCAGGCCTGCGAAGCCCCCGCGGAGTGCGGCAAGGAGCGCTAGGGACCCTGTGCGGTGGGGGACCTAGGCGCCGTCCCCGGTCGCGTTCATCCGCTCGATGGTCTCACCGGCCATCCGCGACCACGGGAGCGCCAGGAGCACCGCGCAGACGACACCGATGGCACCGGCCGCGGCGATGACGACACCGGTGCCGTACTTCTCGGCGAAGAACCCGGCCGCCAGGATGCCCACACCCTGTGCGGCCTGGAGCCCGGCCGCGACCAGCCCGAAGGCCAGACCGCGGCCCTCCTTGGGCACGCACAGCACGAACGCCGCGTTGGCCACGAACTGGTAGGAGCCCGCGACGCCGCAGAGCGCGAGGGCGGTCACCATCAGCCACAGCGGCGGATCGGTCAGCCACAGCAGCAGCGGCGCCGAGGTGAGGGCGGCCAGCGGGCCGAGCAGGTGCATCCGGGTGGGCGGCGGGACGAACCGGGTGAGGACGAACCCGCCGACGAAGGCGCCGACGGACGAGCCCGCCATGATGAACCCGGCCGCGGCCGCCCCGGCGCCGATCTCCTCGGCCATCGGGTTGGCGAGCCCGTAGGGGATGCCGTACAGGCCGGCGAGCCAGGCGAGCAGCGCCAGGGTGCGCAGCCTGCGGTCGGCGAAGACCAGCTTGGCCCCGTCGCGGGTCATCGCGACGAACCCCGGGCGGTCCTCCCGCTCCTGCCGGGGCGAGGGGCGCGCGCCGACGCCCAGCAGCACGATGAGCGCGGACAGCACGAAGAGGATGCCGGTCGACATCACGGTGATGTTGGGGCCGATGACGGCGACGATCAGACCGCCGGCGACCAGCCCGGCGAGCATGCCGACCTGTGAGGTCAGCTGGATGATGGCCGTGCTCGCCACGTAGCGCTCGCCCTGGACGATCTCGGCCATCATCGCGGCGCGGGCCGCGGCGAAGGGGACCGACGGCAGCACCGAGCAGAAGAGCAGTATCCAGATGGCCCAGATCGGCATGCCGGGGATGCCGATGAGCACGATCACGGCCGCGCGCGCGAGGTCGCAGGCGATCATGACGCGGCGGCGCGGGAAGAGGTCGGCGAGTCCGGAGATGAGCGGGCTGATGACCGGGGGCAGGAAGGTCAGGGCCAGGGTGACGCCCGCGGCCAGTGCGGAGCCGGTGATCTGGAAGACGAGCACGCTGGTGGCGATGTTCAGCAGGTTCGTGCCGATCATCGAGAGCGCGTGGGCGAGCCAGACGGACCGGAACTCGGCGATCGCCATGACGTCCCGGTAGCTGCTCCGCCAGTCGTCGTTGTCGGGGGCGCTCGAAGACTCGTGGTCTCCGTTGTCAGGTGTGTTGTCGAGGCGCGGATTGGCCACCCGGCACTCCCTTACTGTTACAGGGTTGTAATCACTCTGTGTCGTGTCCCAATAACCAACAGTTCCGGAAGGTGAGCTTCGTCGCAAGCCGTTCCGGGAAATTCGTGTCTGATTCGTTGCTCTGGGTAAGGAATGCCGGTTGGATTCGTCCGTGTGGTCGAGTCGCCCTGAACGGATTGGTTCCGCTGGTCGCGCGGCATGCGTGTGGAATCCTTGGGCTGCCCTGGGATGTCGTTTATGAGCATAATGTTGGTTGATATTTACGAAGAGTGACGAAAAGCGTGATCCGAAGGAGACCGCGACCCGGGGGCGGGGGGCCGTGGGAGCGCCGGGGTCAGCCCCAGCCGAGCTCGGTCAGGCGGGTGTCGTCGATCCCGAAGTGGTGTGCGATCTCGTGGACCACGGTCACGAGCACCTCCTCCACCACCTGCTCGGGGGTCTCGCAGAAGGCGCAGATGTTGCGCCGGTAGATGAAGATCTGGTCGGGGAGCACGCCGAAGTAGGAGTCCCCCCGCTCGGTCAGCGGGATGCCCTCGTACAGGCCCAGCAGTCCCTCCGGCGACTCGTCCTCGACGGTGATCACCACGTTGTCCATGAGTTCCGCCAGCTCGGGCGGGATCTGGTCGAGGGCGTCGGCGACCAGTTCCTCGAAGTCCCTGCGCGTCAGTTCCACCACACCTGCCATTGTGCTGCCTCCCCGCGCCGCGCCGGAAGCGACATAACACTCTCGAAGGGGAGAAAACACGGGAACGCCTCCCCGGGGCGGGCATGATGGGGGGGTGTTGTCTTGGGAAGCGATCCGCGGATACGACCTTCGCGGAGCCCTCCGACGGCTCCGCGGCACCTTCGACCGGCTGTGCTCCGGGCGCGCGTGGCGGTGGGGGTGCGTCGTCGCCGCGGGCCTGGTCGGCGGCTGGCTCGGCCTGGCCCTGGGCGGTCAGGTGGTCACCCCCATCGGCCCCGCGGACGTCACGCTGAGCCTGAGCCCCCAGTGGCGGGGTGAGACGGTCGTCGACGTGGCCCCGCTGGGGCAGTTGGCCTTCGACACCCACAGCGCCCCGATCAAGCTGGAGGCGAGGATCTCCAACATCCGGCTGTCCGCGGCCGAGGAGGTGTTCGCCGACCCCGAGGCGATCAACCGCATGGCCGCGGGGATCGGATCCGACCTGCGCGACGGTGTGGTCGACCTCCTGGTGCACGCGGTGCTCGCCGCGGTCCTGGGGGCCGCCCTGACGGGGCTGCTGCTCTTCCGCAACGTGCGGCGGGCCCTGGCCAGCGCCCTGGTGGCACTGGGCGTGCTCGTGTCCTCCGGTGCCGTGGCCGCCAACACCTTCAACCCCAGCGCCATCGCCGAGCCCCGCTACACCGGGCTGATCGCGGGCGCCCCGCAGGTGGTGGGCAGCGCGGAGGAGGTGGTGGGCCGGTTCAGCCAGTACCAGGAGCAGCTGGCGGGGCTGGTCGGCAACGTCGCGATGATCTACGAGGCGACCTCGACCCTTCCCGTGTACGAGAGGGACGAGTCGGTCATCACCGTGCTGCACGTGTCCGACATCCAGCTGAACCCGGCCTCGTGGAGCATCATCCGCACGCTCCTGGAGCAGTACGGGGCGGACATGGTCGTGGACTCGGGGGACCTCACCGACCGGGGGAGCGCGGCCGAGGACACGTTCGCCGACGAGATCGGCGGGCTGGACGTGCCGTACGTGTGGGTGCGCGGCCGGCACGACTCCATGGGGACGCAGCGCGCGGTGGCGGCGCAGGAGAACGCCGTCGTGCTGGACGGCGAGGTCCAGGAGGTGGGCGGCCTGACCTTCTACGGGTCGGGGGACCCCCGGTACAGCCCGGACGCGACCCGGCTCAACCCCGACTCCTCCGAGGTGGCCGCCCGGGGTGAGGAGGAGGCCGCGGAGGTGGTCGACTCCCGCGAGGACGTGGACGTGGTCGTCATGCACACGCGCACCCAGGCGGAGGCCTTCGACGGGGTGGTGCCGCTGGTGCTGACGGGCGACGACCACCTGAGGTCCACCGAGCTGACCGACCTGGGCACCAGGTTCCTGGTGCAGGGGTCCACCGGCGGAGCCGGCCTGAGTGGGCTGGATCACGGCCCCGGCCGTCCGACCCCGTACCAGGCGTCGGTGCTGTACTTCGACGCCGAGAGCGGGCGCCTCCAGGCGCGCGACGACATCGACCTGGGCGGCATCGGTCTGACGTCGGCACAGGTCGAACGGCACATCGAGGCCGAGCCGCAGCGCCCGGTGGGCGGGTCCTCCGAGGAGCCGGAGGAGGCCGACGAGAGGCGGCGGACACCCTGACCCCCGCGTCGCCGCAGGTGGAAGGGGCGGCGACTGGCCGGGCTTATCACTTTGGTGTTGGTTGGGAATCTCCCCTATGCTTGACGTGTCACACGGGCCCCCATCGTCTAGCGGCCTAGGACGCCGCCCTTTCAAGGCGGTAGCGCGGGTTCGAATCCCGTTGGGGGTACGAGGCGGTTCGAGCACTCCCGGACATCTGGCAGAATGAGAACCGCAGCGAGAGCACGGGGCCCAGCGCCCGGTGCGACAACAGAACAAGGTCCTGTGGAGCAGTTAGGAGTGCTCGCCACCCTGTCAAGGTGGAGGCCGCGGGTTCAAATCCCGTCAGGACCGCCGTCGCCGAGAGATCGGCGAGTGCGGCTAGGTAGCTCAGTTGGTACGAGCGTCCGCCTGAAAAGCGGAAGGTCGGCGGTTCGACCCCGCCCCTAGCCACTCACCCTGAGCAGTGCGAACGCCCGGAAGGCCTTTGGCCCCGGGCGTTTCTCGTGCGCTGTTGACAGCAACGTGACAGCAACGGGTTCAACCGAGTGCGTCCCCGAGCCTGCCCAGCGCCCGCCGCTTGTCCTCCAACGAGGCGTGCGCGTAGATGGTCATCGTCACGCCGATGTCGCTGTGCCCGACGATCTCCCGGACCACCTGAGGCGGCACCTCCAGATTCAGCAGCAGCGTCACGCAGGTGTGCCGCAGGTCGTGGAAGCGCATCCCCTCCAGGCCCACCGCGCGCCGCAGCGGCTCCCAGCTCCGGCGCAGGTTGTCCGGCTCCAGGGGAGTCCCCCTGCGGGAGGGGAAGACCAGCCCGTGTTCCTCCCAGTCGGGGAAGGCGTCCGAGCGTTGTGCGAACTGGCGTCGGCGGTGCGCCCTCAGCGCGTCCGCGCAGACACCGGGGAGGGGCACGGTCCGGGCCGAGTCCTCCGTCTTGGGCGGCACCAGGGCCAGCTTCCCGCCGACCCGTTGAAGAGTGTGGACCACCTCCAGGCGTCCGGCCTCCAGGTCCACGTCACACCAGCGCAGCCCGAGCAGTTCTCCCCGCCGTAGTCCCAGGCACAGCGCCAGGACGTACAGGGCGTGGAACCGGTCGTTCTCCGACGCCTTGAGCAGGCGCCGGGCCTGCGCCACGTCCAGGCCCCGGTTCACGGCGTAGCGGGGAGGCGAGACCTTGACCAGGGAGGCCACGTTGCGCGGGATCACCTCCTCACGGACCGCCGTTTGGAGCGCGTTGCGCAGCACGGCGTGGATGGACTGCACCATGCGCGCGGAGAGCCTGTGCCCACAGCATTCGGGCCGGGGGAGCGCGCAGCACCGGGGGTGCTCCCGGGCGGCGTCGGTGCCGTTGCGGCAGCACTGGCACAGTTGCCGAATGTTCGTGACGAAGGTCCGCACGTCCCGCGCGGTGAGCTTGGCCAGCCGCTTCTTCCCCAGACCGGGGACGAGGTAGCGGCGGATGACGCCCTCATAGCCCTGCACGGTCTTCGGGCGGCGTTCGGCCCGCACGACGTGTTCCAGCCAGTAGTCCAGGTACTCGGCCACCGTCCAGTTCTCGGAGGCGACCGGGATGCCCCGGTCGGAGTCGGCCAGAAGCCTGTTCAGCTTGGCCCGGGCGTCCGCCTGGTCGCGGCCGTAGCCCTGTACGCGCTTGTACGTGCCCCCGGTGGTCAGCACGTATCCCGCGAAGGCCCAGCGGCCGTCCTGGCGCTGCCAGACGCTTCCCTCGCCGTTGGCGCGCCTGCGACCCCTGCGACGGCTGGTGTTGCCCTCAGAAGCGCTCACGCGGCGTCCTCCAAGGCTTCCAGGCACTCGGGGAGCGCGGCGACGGGGACCAGACGGCGACGCCCGATCTTGACGGTGCGGAGCGTGCGGGAGCGGATGAGGTTGTAGACCATCCAGCGGCTCACACGCAGACGCTCAGCGGCCTCTTCGACGGTCAGGAGGAGTTCGGTCATGGTCACGCTGCTTCCTGCTCAGGGGTTGCCGAGAGTTCGGGGGTGCGAGCGGCGTCGAGTTGAGCGCGGCGTTTGAGCGCTTCGCCCACCGCGCGGAGAAGGCGTTGCTCCCGAGGGGCCACGTCGGGATCGGTGGGTCGGGCCAACTCCCATTCGAAGGAGCCCGAGGAGCCCGAGGTCAGCGCCGGGGGACGCGGGTTGTCCTCGTCGCCCTGGTCCTCGTTGGCGGGGTCGACGCCGAGGGTTTCCAGGACCCAGGCGAGCCGGTCCGCCTTGTGATCGGCCAGGGTCTTGCCCGACCACTTGCGCGAGACCAGGACACGGCGTCCGGCGTAACCCAGGTGTTCGCGGCGGTGGGCCTTGGACCGGCAGAACCCGGGGCGCAGCCCTGCTTTGGGCTGGTCGGGTTGGATGCCGTAGCGCAGCCAGTTGGAGCAGCGAGGCGAGCACGGCTCGAAGCGCAGGGCATCGAGGAGCCGGTCCACGTGCTGTTCCTGTCGGGTGGTCTCCACCTGGTGGCAGTCGGCGATGTCCTTGGTCAGGTACTTGGCCAGGTAGCGCACACACCGGGACGCGTCCTCGGACCCGGCCACGACCCCTTTGGCGTCCACCTGACGCCCGAAGCGGACCACGTGGAAAGGCTCCGGATCTGGGTCAGCGTCCAACTCGTCCAGCGCCTCATCCCAGGTGGGCAGCACTTCCCCGGTGGCCGGGTCGAGGTAGGTTCGGGCGTCCTCGTCCCACACGGGAAGGTGGTCACCCTCGAAGACGACGCGGTCGGCGGCAGGCCACCACACCTGGTGGTAGGTGGCGGCGGCGATCTGGCGTAGTTCGGCCCGGGGAATGGTGCCGCGTGTGGCCATGTGCAGGTGTGGGGCCAGACGCCGTTGGGGTTCCACGGCGGCGAAGTACTGGACATCGAACCCGGCGACCCGTCTCAGGTTCTGCACGAAGCGATCCACCAGCTTGGAGAAGTGCAGGGTGTCCCGGGCGGCCCGCCGGTAGTCGTAGGTGGAGGGGTCGACCGGGGTTCCGTCCGAGCGCACCCGCCCGTAGGAATCCAGGGTGAGCGTGATGAACAGCGAGGGCCGGAACACCTTGCCCGAGCTCGGATCAGTGAAGGCTCGCCCGACCGTCTTCCTCGTCATGGGCCGCTTGGGCAGGTCGGGCACGTCTTGGCGGCGTTTGGTCGAGCGCACCCGACGCGACCCCGACGATCCCGAGGAGTCGCCGGAGCGGGTGACCGAGCCGCGTAGGCCGGATGCGGTGATCTCCTCGTCCAGGTCCGCGATCGCCGCATCCAACGCCGTAAGCTGTTGGGGATCAGCGGCCCCGGTGGCGGCGAGGCGATCCCGTTCGGCGGTGACCATCGCCCGCTGTTCCACCCAGGAGCGCTGTTCCTCGGACGGCGGATCAGGGGTCACCACGGGTTCGGTGGCCAGGTGCCAGCCCTCTTCGCACTGGGTCCGCCGCAGGGACCTCTTGCGCTTGGCGCAGGCCGGGCACCGCGATTCCAGCGTGGACCCGCACGGAACGTCGATCACCTCGGTGGCACCAGTGGCGATGTCGGTGCGTCGAAGGGACACCGGGCGGATGCACACGCCGTGGTCGGCGGCGACCTGTTCGGCCACCTCACGCGCGAGTGGTTGCGCGAGGCGTTCGGCCCGGGTTGTCTTACCGGTAGGCGTCGGCATCAGCCCACCCCCCGATGAGGAGTCTCATGCCCCCACGCGAGCGGTACACCCGAGCCGAACTGAGACGACTCGTTCCAGGCTGGTACGCCCTTGTGGCACTTGGAACGGCTATCGCTGGCGCGACCGTGGTCGTCAACGGTGGTACCTGGTACAGCGTCGTCCTGGGCGGCGCGACGGTGTTCGTCGTCCTGGGAGTGCGGACGTGGCGGATGTACTCCGATGCCTCTCCAACCCATCATCGCTCCCCCTCAGCTGAGCAGGACGGATAAGCGCTGTTCATGGCGGTGATGTCCTCGTCGGAGACGTAGGCAGCCCGCACACGGGCCGGGGCCGGTGAGCCCTCCAGGCGGACGTAGGCCACCCCCGGCAAGGCAGGGTCGATCAGGTGGGCTTCCGCCCCGCGTTCACGTGCTCCCTCTCCGAGGACCATGTCCACCTGCGATGCCTCGTCCAGCCGCAGAGCGACCTTGTCGGGGAAGAGGTTGCGCAGGTTCATGACCTCCTTGCGCGGGTCCTGCAACGCGGCCAGCACGGCGAAGCCGACCGAGCGGCCCTGGGACGTCAGAGTGGCGATCGCGTTCTCCGCCCGCCGCCGGATGTCGCGGTCGGGGTGGTAAGCGGTCAGGAACGCCACCTCATCGAGCAGCACCACTACGAACGGGTCATCGACCGTGGGCACGTGGGAACGCTGTTTCCCGGCGTAGCGTTCGGCCCGCTCCTGCATCGAGGCCACCGCACGCTCCAGCAGGGCCACCGCGGATTCGCCCGTGTCGGCGTAGTGGGCGAACAGGTCCCGCCCGTAGGCCAGTTCCATGCGCTTGGGGTCGATCGCCCACACCTCGGCCGTTCCATCGGCCAGGGCGGGGAGCATGGCGCGGACCGTGGACCAGATCACCGACCCCTTGCCGGCCCCGGTCACCCCGACCACGAGCACGTGGGTTCCGTGCAACCGCAGCAACCAGGGTGAACCGTCTTCCCGCTGTCCGGCCGGGAGCGCGTCCAGGTCCGGGGAGTCAGGGACGGGTAGGGCGTCGAGGGGTTCGGCCAACGTGTCGCGGCGGGGGAACTCCAACGTGATGTCCCGGGAACCGTTGACGACCACGCGGCAGGAGGGGGCGGCGAAGCCGTGCGCCAGCTCGGTGACGCGGTGCTCGAAGTCGACCGGTGAGGTTCCGGCGACCAGGGACACCCGGACGTAGTCAGCCCAGGAGTTGCACCGGACGCGGCGGATACGGGGCAGGTAGCGGCGTTCCTGGTAGGACTCGGCCAGCCCGGAGATCACCAACACCGGCTGCCAGTGCCTCTTGTACACGAACAGGTGCCGCCACCACGCCAACAGACGCAGGGCGACGCAGGTGCGGTAGGAGCCAGGCCAGGTCCGCCACCACACCAGGGACACCACCGCAGCCACGCCCCACAGAGCAGCGAGACCCGGCCAGTCCAACCACCACCAGGCCCCGGCCGAGGCGGCCAGGCAGGCGACCATGACCGGGAACCGGAACGGCAGGGTGACCAGGAAGCGGATCAGCCGCCAGACCCAGGAGGCCAGCACGACGATCCCGGGGGTCTCCACGACGGGAGTGGTGAACCGTACTCCCTGGGCGGGGGTGGGGAGAGTCGGAGAGGTCTGAGCGGCTCCCACCTTGGGCTGACGCAGCATCACGCCTCACCGCCGTTCGCGGTGTCGGTCTGGGCCAGGAGCCGGTCACGGGCCACACGGGCGCGAGCAGCGGCGCGAGCCGCGTCCGGGTTGGCGTCCCGCTCAGCGATGGCGGTGAACACCCGTGCCTTGAAGTCGAAGAACGCCGCCCGCTCAGCCGGGGTCGTACGCGGCTTGTCGAACTCGGCGAGGAAGGCCCGGACCAACTGTGGTCCGGTCAGTGTGGACAGGTCGGGTCGGTTTTCGGACATACTGAGGACACCTCTTCACGAAGCTTGAGCGAGGGCTTGCAGGAGGGGTTCACAGGGGCGGCTAGGTGTTGGCGCACCAGGCCGCCCCGTCTCATGTCTTGTGGCGGGTCAGGCGGCGTCCTTGGCCGCCGGAGCGCGGCGACCACCCGAAGCGCCGGGAGCCTTCACGCCACGGGCGCGCAGCGAGTACGCCACCCGGGGACGACGGCCGTTGTCGTCGACGTAGGGCATGACCGCCATCGCCTCGAACTCCACCGGGCGGAAGGGCAGGCCGGGGACCTCGTCGGGCAGGGTGGGGCAGACCTCGGCGGCGACCTTGACCTTGACCGACTTGGCCTTGCCCCGTGCCTCGGGGTCGGCGTCGATCACGTCCACCGCCCACAGCGGCAGGCCCGTGTCCTTGTCGAGTTGGGGTCGCTTGGTCTCGAAGTCGGTGATCGCCTCCACCCCGAGGGCGAAGGCACCGTGCGGGAACACCGTGCCGAACTCGACCGGCAACGCACCCTGGATAGCCATGCGGACTCCTCACCGCGCCTGTTGGCGCAAACGAAAGTGTGTGGTCGGTCGCGCCTTCCACAGCAGGAAGGACTGTGCGACCCACCACACACTAATCCGCACTTTTTGTTTTGTCTAGTACATGAAGTGCTAGCTAGCACTCAGGGTGCGCCCACCCTCCTCGCAAGGCCGGTCAGCGCTGTTCCGGCGGGGTCCTGGATCGCCAGGAGATCGCCGACGACCTGTCGCACGATCGGATGTGAGTGGACCTGTTCGGGCGTGATCCGCTCTGCCTCCTCCAGGGTGGCCACGGCGGCGTCGGCGTTGCGGCGTTGGAGCTGGGCGCGTGCCACGTCGATGAGGAAGCGGCCCCGGCGCTCCGGGGACAGGATGGACACGTCCACGCCGTCCGCAGCCCGCAGAGCCACGCCAGCGTCGCCCAGGTCCACCGCCACGGACACCTCATGCAGGCCCACGTTCGCCGGACCGAACTCGGTGTTGAAGTCGTTGCGCTCTCCGCCGATGGCGTCCGCGATCCGCTTGGCCTCGGCCACGTGCCGGTAAGCGAGTGTGGCGTTGTTGCGGCGTGCGGCGGCGACCGCCCGTTGCAGGGTCAGCGCGCCGTAGACGGACATCGCTTCGGGGTTGCCCTCCTCCACCAGGTCGCCCAGCGCCTCGCACGCGGTCTGCGCGGTGGCCTCCACCTGGTCGTAGTGGCGTGCCCCCTGGAAGGTCAGGCACAGGCGGAACTCACCCGCCGCCATGAGGAGCGGGTCCTCCGCCCGTTCGGCCGCCGTGATGGCGCGGTCGGCGGCGATCCACGCCGCTTCGTACTCGCCCAGGCGGGACAGTGTGGAGGAGCAGGCCCGGTAGGCGGCGTTGAGGAGCCGGAACAGCTCCAGGCGCTCACCGTTGGGGACGGAGCGCGCGGCCGACTCCAGGTCGGGGATCAGTGACTCCAGGACCTCGGTCAGCTCCATGTAGGCGCTGGCGTGCGTCAGTTCCCAGGCGCGGTCCACCCGCTGGCGAAGGCCGTCCATGTCGACCGACGCGGGATTGCGCCGCAGCAGCGCGGCCAGGGCGTGCGACCCGCTCAGGATGAGGCGCAGGCGGCTACTGCCCGGAGGTTCCTCGTTGGAGGCGGCGACGATGGGAGCCTCTGCGGCCAGCTCGGAGACGGGGATCTCCAGGACCTCGGCCAGCTTTTCGAGGACCACCATCCGGTCGACCTTGCGCACCCCGCGTTCGACCTGGGACACCCAGGTCTCGGAGCGTCCCACGAGTCCGGCGAACTCCCGTTGGGAGAGTCCGCGCTGTCTGCGGTGCTTGGCGACCTTGCGGCCCAGCGCCTTCTGGTAGTCGGTACTCACTCCTGCACACCCTTGGCGTCCACCAGGTCCAGGAAGTCCACGTCCACCGAGGCCAGGAACGCGCCGCGAGCGTCCAGGAAGCGCTTCACGTGCGGCTGCTCCTCGTGCGCCTCGAAGGCGGCGCGGTCGGCGTACAGCTCGTAGAAGATCCGCTCCAGCGGCTTGCCCTCCACCGTGTGGACCGCGTACACGAGCGTGCCCGGCTCGCTCTGGCGGATGTGCGGAAGCGTCTCCGCCACCAGGGCGTCGAAGCCGTCGGCGGCGGCCTCGTCCTTGAGCGTGAACCGCACAGACAGTCCGAACATGGGGCACTCTCCTCACTTCGACTACAAGACCCGTACTTATTGTGCGCGCAAACCAGTGCGCTACACACGCATTCAATGTACGGTAGCCGTACTAATAGTACTAGTCATGCAGCTCAGTGTCTGCCCCCTGCACCCAGAGCACGAGGTGAAACCCCATGTCCCTCCACGCAGACAGGCCCAACCGCACGGTGAGCGTCCACCACGGGTGGTTCTACGGCCGCCCCGACCAGATCGCCGCAGTGCGGGCGTTCGTCGCCGAGCGTCTGGCGGACTGCCCGGTGGTGGACGACGCGGTACTACTCACAAGCGAGCTGGCGACCAACGCGGTGCAGCACACGCCGTCCAATCTTCCGGGGGCGGGGTTCGGCGTCCTCATCGAGCACGAGCACGGCCGCAGTGTGCGCGTCACCGTGCACGACGGAGGTTCGTATTTCGACGCCCCGTATGTGGCGCAGCCCGAACCTGACGCCGAACACGGTCGCGGCCTGTTCCTCGTTGACGCGTTGGCCACCTCATGGGGCAGCCACGCCACTCTCTCCGGCCGCAAGACCTGGTTTCGTATCTCCTACATTTTCTAGTATTTAAATCTAATCCTTGCAGCCATTCAAAGAGCACCATTCCATTAGGGCCCCAAATATATCCAAAGCCCAATCTTCCATTTCGGATTCATAGCCCAAATGGGAATGTATCATGTTGGCGGCCTGGGCGAAGGCCAGGCATGCGGGTCCGATGATTCTCCCTTCGTTGTGAAGGTTGGATGTATCTTCAAGGATGAATTGCCCTGATATGTAGCTTACTGGGCGCTCATCCGTCAATCCGGCGGTGGCGTGGGTTGGGGATGAGGCTTCACCGTATACGCCCGACTTTTGGCTATCTTTGGGCTCTTTATTCATTTGGGGGAGGTGGTCGATGTAAAGTTTGGATATTTTTGGGTAAGACTGGCCCCCCAGGTTTACAATCTTTTTTCCGTTCGGGGAGTACTTGAAGGATTCGGGAAATTCCTCTTCGGATCGCTCTTGTAGGTGCTGAAGGTAGCCTCTGGCTTTTTCTGTAAATTCGTGGTCAATTTCATTGAAATATTGGATTTTAGACCAGCACCCTTCCATCTCTGCCAGTAATCCGCGGGCCAATCTGGTTTCAGGGGTCGGGTCCTCTAGGAGCCAGGTTGACCAGAGCGCCTCTTCGGTGGCGGATCGCAGCAAGGGGGATATGTTGGTTATTCTCTCCTGACTTTTTGTCAATGCGGAGGCTGAGAAAGAGATCCTCTTTGAGGCTTGAATTAGCCAACATCGCGACCAGCTTAAGGGCAAATTTATTTCTATAGGAATTCCGAAAAGGCTTGGTTGTTCGATTTCTATTTCAATATCCTTACTCCCTTTGGAATTTGGATTGGGGGTCCAGGGTGATTCGATGCCGGGCGTTGGTCCTATTAGGATTCTCTGTGCATCCTTCATCTTGTTTGCGATTCTTCTTCGGATTCTTGAATCATCCTTCTTGGTTATTAACATTGTTCCTCTGCCGAGTTGAGCTGTATGGGATCAAGGCGACGGCGCGAGCGCCGTTTTGTCGGCCTCCGGCCGCCGCTCGGGCTGCGGGCTGTCGCCCGGTCCCGAGCGCGGCCGATGGCCGACCTGGTTGGCATCTTGACGCGGGCCGCCGACAAACGGTTGCGGTTCCGGAAAAATCGGCTGATGACGTGCTCAGATCCCGAGGCACCCGATAGCGGAGTGCGACTGTCTTGGGTGACCGCCGCGTCGCTATCGGGCACCTCGGACCGGAACCGTGGTTGCCGAAACCCCGTGGCCGGGGGAGCGGTGACAGACGGAGGAGCGCACGCGCGGCACCGCTGTGGCGGACCGTTTTCCCCTACGTCGAGGCAGGCCGAAGACACCTCGAAGTGACAGCAGCGGTGACAGCAACGACAGCAACCGGGGATGGACTCACCCGGACCCGAGCGGACATTCGCCGCGCAGGCCAGTACGGTGACCCACCACCTACCCCGCCTGAAAAGCGGAAGGTCGGCGGTTCGACCCCGCCCCTAGCCACTCACCCTGAGCAGTGCGAACGCCCGGAAAGCCTTTGGCCCCGGGCGTTTTTCGCGCCCTTTCGACGGCAACGGCCCCTGTCGAAGGCGCCGTCCTCTCCGTAACCTGGTCCGAGGACGAGCACCGGGCGGAGGCTGGCACCGTGGCGATCTACCTCTTCGACAGCACCGGCGGCTGGATCGCCTGGAAGCGCACCGAGGACGACCGCTACCTGTGGGCCACCGACGGCGACCGGCTCGGCTGGTTCCCCTGGGACGACGGGGTCGCCCTCGACAACGGGGGCGAGTACCTGGGCACCGTCGTGAGGGGCTCCTGGCTGCTGTACCAGGACTCCTTCGGCGGAGAGCGGGACCATCCCGGGACTCCCGGGGGCAACAGGTTCGAGAACGTCGGGTACCCCGGCCATCCCGGATTCCACGAGGGATGCCGCACTCCCGCGGGATACGGCGACGTCCCCCGGGACCGCCTGCGCCGATGAGCCCGCCGGAGGGGCCGCCCCATCGCCTTCCGGGCCTCCTCGCGGCTCGCGGCCCAGGCCGCTCCGGTCGGCGGGGTGACGCTGACCACGTCGTATGCGCGGTTCTTCGGGTAGTGTCCGGATCCGTGAGCCACGTGACCGCAGCTGACGGAACCCGGATCTGGTACGACGTCCTCGGGCAGGGCGACCCCCTCCTGCTCCTCAACGGGCAGTCCCTCGACCACGAGATGTGGGACGGGGTGCACACCGACCTGGCCCGGCACCACAGGGTCGTGCGGATGGACTTCCGGGGGACCGGCGGCAGCGACGCGCCCCTGGACGAGCCCTACACCTTCGGGCTGTTCGTGGACGACGCCCTCGCCGTCCTGGACGCACTCGGCATCTCCCGTACGCACGTCTACGGGTTCTCCATGGGCGGGAAGGTCGCCCAGACCTTCGCGGCCACGGCACCCGGGCGCCTCGGCGCGCTCGTGCTGGGCTCCACGGCGCCGGGAGGGAGCAACGAGGTCGAGCGGCCGAGGTCCGCCACCCTCGCGCTGCGCCGGGCCGGCACGGCCGAGGGGCGCGACATGGTCGCCGAGCTCTTCTACGGCCCCGAGTGGGCCGCCGCCCACCCCGACACGGTCACCCGCATCCTGCCGCGCGGACCGCTGCGCGCCCAGCGCCTGCACTTCGGCGCGAGCTCGGGCTACGACGGCTGGGACCTGCTGCCCTCCATCCAGGCGCCGACCCTGGTCGTGCACGGCGAGGACGACGTCCTCACCCCGGTCGGCAACGCCGCCCTCCTGGCGGAGCGCGTCCCCGGCGCCCGGCTGCTGGTCCTGCCCGGCATGCGCCACGGCTACCTGCACGAGGACGCGGCCAAGGCCACGCGCGAGGTGTTGGACTTCCTGGCCGGGCACCCGCTCTCCGCACGGGACTGACCGGAGGGACCGGCCGGGCGGCGGGACCCCGCCACCGGGGGCGGGGCCCGGCCGCGGCGCGCCCCGCGGCCGGCGCCCGGGACACCGGGGCGCGACCGGCCCGCCGTACCGGCGCTACGGCGCGGGCGGGCCAGGCGGGAAGTCGTTGCGGAGCCTGTCCAGGAGGCGGCGGTCGCGCTTGGTCGGCCTTCCGGCTCCCCGGTCGCGCCTGATCACGGGAATGGTCGCCTGCGGCGGGGGCGTCGGCGTCCTGTCGTCGTAGCAGCGGGCGGCGATCGGCGCGCTCACGCGTTTCTCGATGACATGGCTCACATCGACCGTGCGCGTGGTCCCGTGCAGCCGGACGCGGACCTCGTCGCCGGCCCTGACCGTGGTGGCGGGCTTGGCCGGGCGGTCGTTGACGCGCACGTGCCCGCCGCGGCAGGCCTGGGCGGCGTCCGAGCGCGTCTTGGTGAGGCGTACGGCCCACAGCCAGCGGTCGACCCGGGTGCTCTCCGGGCCCGACGGCAGGGGCGCCGAGAACTCGTTCACGCCGGTTCCTTCCACTCTCCTGGGGCGTTCCCCGCCACTCTAAGCGGCCACCGGTACGAAGTACTCCGAAGTCGCGCTAGAGTTGTTCCTGCAGCGAGGTCCTGTGGAGCAGCTAGGAGTGCTCGCCACCCTGTCAAGGTGGAGGCCGCGGGTTCAAATCCCGTCAGGACCGCATAACGAAGGCCCGGTGTCGTTCAGACACCGGGCCTTCGGTGTTCTGCGGCTGACACGGACACAGAAGGGCATGAGGGACGTTGGGCTACCGGTACGCCGTCGAGCGGACCGACCACTCGGCCCTGGCGAGCGGGCACGTGCTGCGGTCCGCGCCGGGCTTCCCGGGTTTTCCGGTGCGGCTGGCCAGTGAGCTGTTCCAGCGCGCGATGGTGCACACCGGAGGGGAGGCCGTCCGCCTGTGGGACCCGTGCTGCGGCAGCGGGTACCTGGCGACGGTGCTGGGCCTCCTGCACCGGGACCTCCTCACCGGCGTCCGCGCCACCGACGTGGACGCCGACGCGGTCGCCCTGGCCGCGCGCAACCTGCGGCTGCTGACGGCCGAGGGGCTCGCGGAGCGCGAGGAGGAGCTGCGCCGGTCCGCCCGGGACTTCGGCCGCGTGGCCTTCGTGGAGCGCGCCGAGGCCGCCCGCGACCTGGCGGCGGGGCTGGCCGCCCAGGGCGGTGACCTGCCCCACGAAGCGGCCGTGGCCGACGTGTTCTCCCTGGAGGGGAGCGTGGACGCCGACCTGGTGGTGACGGACGTGCCCTACGGCGAGATGACCCGGTGGGAGGGGGACGTTCCCGGCGGCGCGGAGGAGCCGATGCGGGGACTGCTGGCCTCCCTGGGGCGTGTGCTGCCCGGCCACGCCGTCGTGGTGGTGACCGCCCGCACCCGGCGGGTCCCCCTGCCCGAGGGCGTGCGCGCGCTGGAGCGGGTGAAGGTGGGCAACCGGGCCGCGGCGCTGGTCCGTGCCCGCGACATCGCACCGTAGGCACCCGCCGCACGGGTCCCCTCCACCGCGCGGGTCCGCTCCACCGCAGGAGCCCACCGTCCGGGCGCGCCGCGGCCTCACGGGCGTCCTCCGCCTCACGGGCTCCTGTGCCCCGTCCGGCGTAGGGCCCCCTCCCCGCACGGACCTGTGACGCGCCCCGGCCCCCGCAGCGACCCCGGCGCCCCGTCGGCGTACGGTTTCCGGCCGCGGCTCCCTGTCCACAGGCTGTGGACGGCCGTCCGGCGCCGACCCGCCTCCCGCGCGCGGTCCCCGCGCGCCGCTGCCACGTGCGGCACGGGACGGCCGCACCGGCGACCGGTGCCGCCGGCGGCGCTCACCCCCGTACGTGGCCGAAGGCCCGCCAGGTGTACAGGGCCACCGCCAGGGCGACCGCCGCCAGCAGCACGAAGCCCAGCGTGTAGGCGCCCGTCGCCTGGTACACCGCGCCCATGAGCAGCGGGGGGAAGTAGCCGCCCAGCCCTCCCGCCGCGCCCACCAGGCCCGTGACCGTGCCGACCCTCGACGGCTCGACCAGCTTGGCGACCAGCGCGAACACGGCCCCGGCGCCCAGCCCCAGGGACAGCGCGATCAGCACGAACGCCGCACCGGCCGGGAACTCCGCGGGCGGGTGCAGGGCCAGCACGACCGCGAACGCGCAGGTGCCGAGGAACGAGGCCAGGCAGACCCGCACCGGGCCGATCCGGTCCGACAGGACGCCGCCGACCGGCCGGGCGGCCACGGCGGCGATCGCGAACCCGGCGGTGCGCAGCCCCGCGTCGGTCTGCGTGTAGTCGTAGGCCAGCGTCAGCAGCGTCGGCAGGTAGGTAGAGAAGGCCACGAAGCCGCCGAAGGCGACCGCGTACAGCAGCGACGCCTGCCAGGTCGCCCGCAGCCGCACCGCCTCCACCATGCGCGGCAGCGCGGGCTCCGTGTGCGGCTGCCACCGGGGCGAGTCCCGGCTGAACAGCCACATCACCACGCCCATGGCCGCCAGCGCGACGCACAGCAGCAGGTGGGTGGTGAACAGGCCCACCGAGTCCACCAGCCAGGGGGTGAGGAAGGACGACAGGGCGGTGCCGCCCATCCCCGCGCCGAACACACCCGTCGCGAACCCGCGCCGGTCCGCCCCGTACCAGGCGCTCACGAACGGGATGCCGACCGCGAACGACGTGCCGGCGACGCCGAGGACGAAGCCCCACAGCAGCAGCAGTCCGTACGAGTCCCCCGAGACCCCCACCAGGAACGTCGGCACGATGCTCACGAAGCACAGGGCCGTGAACATCAGCCGTCCGCCGTAGCGGTCGGTCAGCGCGCCCACGGGGATGCGCCCCAGCGCGCCCACCAGCACCGGGAAGGCCACCAGGAGCGAGGTCTGCGTGGGCGTCAGCCCCAGCGCGTCGGTGTAGGTGCGCGACAGGGGCCCGATGAGGTTCCACGCCCAGAAGGTCAGTGTGAACGCCGCCGTGGCCAACGCGAGGTTGCCGCCCGCCGTGCCCCGGCGCGCCGCCCTCTTCCCCGATTCGGTACGCATCCGCGGATCCCTTCCTCTGCCGTCCCAGGCGATTGTCACCCGATCCGGTGTGGGATGCGCCTTTTTCACGCCGGAGAAGGCATATTTGTTGGCGGAATGCATTGGGTTCTGGCCCGGTGTCCCCGCTGGGGGCCAAGGAATGGTAAATGGGGTGTTGTCCGTATGGCGGCGGAAAGCAAAAAGGGCGGTGCGGGGAACGCCCTTCTGGCGCTGGGCAACCACCTGACCCGCTCGGAGCCGCTGGACGGAGACCGTGCCCAGGTCAGGAAGGGCGGCCGCCAGGGTGACGCCTTCTACCGCGACCGGTGGAGCCACGACCGCGTGGTCCGTTCCACGCACGGTGTGAACTGCACGGGATCGTGTTCCTGGAACGTTTATGTCAAGGACGGCATCATCACCTGGGAAACACAGGCCACCGACTACCCCTCCGTCGGCCCGGACCGCCCCGAATACGAACCGCGCGGATGTCCGCGCGGCGCCGCGTTCTCCTGGTACACCTATTCGCCGACCCGTGTCCGCCACCCCTACGCGCGCGGCGTCCTCGTCGAGATGTACCGCGAGGCGCGCGCACGCCTGGGCGACCCGGTGGCGGCCTGGGAGGAGGTCACCACCGACCCGGCCAGGCGCAGCCGCTACCAGCGGGCCCGGGGCAAGGGCGGCCTGGTCCGGATCACCTGGGACGAGGCCCTGGAGATCGCCGCCGCCGCGCACGTGCTCACCATCCGCAGGTACGGGCCGGACCGCATCGCCGGGTTCTCCCCGATCCCCGCGATGTCGATGGTCTCCCACGGGGTGGGCGCGCGCTTCGTGAACCTGCTCGGCGGCTCCATGCTGTCCTTCTACGACTGGTACGCCGACCTGCCCGTCGCCTCGCCGCAGGTGTTCGGCGACCAGACCGACGTCCCCGAGTCCGGTGACTGGTGGGACGCCGCCTACCTGGTGCTGTGGGGCTCCAACGTCCCCGTCACCCGCACCCCCGACGCCCACTGGATGGCCGAGGCCCGCTACCGCGGCCAGAAGGTGGTGGTCGTCTCCCCGGACTACAGCGACGCCACCAAGTTCGCCGACGAGTGGCTGGCGCCCCACCCGGGCACGGACGGGGCCCTGGCCATGGCCATGGGGCACGTGATCCTCAAGGAGCGGTTCGTCGACCGCACCACGCCGCGCTTCGGGGACTACGTGCGCCGCTACACCGACCTGCCGTTCCTGGTGGCCCTCGACGACCGCGACGGCCGCCTCGTCCCCGGCAAGTTCCTCACCGCCGCCGACCTGGGGGACACGGGGGAGAACGCCGAGTGGAAGCCGCTCGTCTGGCCGGAGGGCGAGGACGCCCCCCTCGCGCCCAACGGCACCGTCGGCCACCGCTGGGGCGAGGCCGGAGTCGGCCGGTGGAACCTGGACCTGGAGGGCCGCGTTCCAGCCCTCACCCTCCACGCGGAGGACGGGGAGGCCGCCGAGGTCGCCCTGAACCGCTTCGACGACCCCGGCGGCACGGCCGGGGTCCTCACCCGCGGCGTCCCGGTCCGCAGGGTCGGCGGCCGCCTCGTCACCACCGTCCTCGACCTGGTCCTGGCCCAGTACGGGGTGCACCGGGACGGTCTGCCCGGCACCTGGCCCACCGGTTACGACGACACCGCCGAGCCCTGCACGCCCGCCTGGCAGGCCGAGCTCACCGGGGTCCCCGCCGACCGGGCGGCCCGTATCGCCCGCGAGTTCGCCGACACCGCCGAGGCCTCCGGCGGCCGGGCCATGATCATCCTCGGCGCGGGCACCAACCAGTGGTTCCACGGCGAGAACGCCTACCGCGCCTTCCTGGCCCTGCTGCTGCTCACCGGGTGCCAGGGCGTCAACGGCGGCGGCTGGGCCCACTACGTCGGCCAGGAGAAGTGCCGCACCTCCGCCGGGTGGGCCGCGTACGCCTCCGCCGCGGACTGGACCCGGCCCCAGCGCTTCATGGCCGGAACCTCCTACTGGTACCTGCACACCGACCAGTGGCGCTACGACACCTACCGGGCGGACGCCCTCGCCTCGCCGCTCGGCCCGGGGCGGGTGCGCGGCAAGCACACCGCCGACCTGGTCGCCGCCTCCGCCCGGATGGGGTGGATGCCCTCCTACCCGACCTTCGACCGCAACCCGGTCGAACTCGGACGCGAGGCCGAGGAGCGCGGACAGGACCCCGCGGAGTACGTCGCCGACCAGCTCCACAGCGGCGGTCTGCGCTTCGCCGCCGAGGACCCCGACGCCCCCGCCAACTGGCCCCGGGTCCTCACCGTGTGGCGGTCCAACCTGTTCGGCTCCTCGGCCAAGGGCAACGAGTACTTCCTCAAGCACCTGCTCGGCACCCACTCCAACCTGCTGGCCGAGCCCGCCGGGCCCGGGGACCGGCCCGCCGACGTCACCTGGCGCGAGCGGACCCCCGAGGGCAAGCTCGACCTGCTGCTGTCCATCGACTTCCGGATGACCAGCACGACCCTGCTGTCCGACATCGTGCTGCCCGCCGCGACCTGGTACGAGAAGCACGACCTGTCCACCACGGACATGCACCCCTACGTGCACTCGTTCAACCCGGCCATCGACCCGCCCTGGGAGACCCGCACCGACTTCGACGCCTTCCACGCCCTGGCCAAGGCGTTCAGCGCCCTGGCCGCCGACCACCTGGGCGAGGTCACCGACCTGGTGGCCGTCCCCCACCAGCACGACACCCCCGGCGAGCTCGCCCAGCCGCACGGCGTCCCGCCGGACTGGAAGGCGGAGGGCACGCGTCCCGTTCCCGGGCGGACCATGCCCGCCGTCGTGTCCGTGCGCCGCAACTACTCCGAGGTCGCGCAGAAGCTGGCCGCCCTGGGGCCGCTGGCCGAGTCCCAGGGGCTGCCGGTCAAGGGCGTGTCCTTCACCCCGGACCGGGAGGTGGAGTGGCTGCGCGAGCGCAACGGCGCCGTCCGGGGCGGGGTCGCCGACGGCCGCCCGTCCCTGGACACCGACGTCAAGGCCTGCGAGATGATCCTGGCCCTGTCCGGCACCAGCAACGGACGCCTGGCCGCGCAGGGCTTCCGGCTCCTCGCCGAGCGCACCGGCACCGACATGGACGAGCTGATCCACCACGCGGCCGAGCGCCGGGTGGTCTTCTCCGACGCGAGCCGGGGGCCCACGACCGTGGGCACCAGCCCGGAGTGGTCGGGCAAGGAGGCCCCCGACCGCCGGTACTCGCCGTTCACCATCAACGTCGAGCACGACAAGCCCTGGCACACCCTCACCGGCCGCCAGCACTTCTACCTCGACCACGACTGGATGCACGAGTTCGGGGAGGCGCTGCCCGTCTACCGGCCGCCGCTCGACATCAGCCGCCTGTTCGGCGAGCCCCGCATCGGGCCGACCGGCCAGCGCGAGGTGGTCGTGCGCTACCTGACCCCGCACTCCAAGTGGTCCATCCACTCCGAGTACCAGGACAACCTGCTGCTGCAGACCCTCTCCCGCGGCGGGCCCACGATCTGGATGAGCCCCGCCGACGCCGGGGCGATCGGCGCCGACGACAACGACTGGGTGGAGGCGGTCAACCGCAACGGCGTGGTGGTGGCGCGGCTGGTGGTCTCCCACCGGATGCCCGCCGGGACCGTGTACATGTACCACGTCCAGGAGCGCACCATCGACGTGCCCAGGTCCGAGACCACCGGCAGGCGCGGCGGCATCCACAACTCGCTCACACGCCTGCTGGTCAAGCCCACCCACCTCATCGGCGGCTACGCGCAGCTCACCTACGCCTTCAACTACCTCGGCCCCACCGGCAACCAGCGCGACGAGGTCACCGTCGTGCGCAAGCGGACCACGGAGGTGCGTTACTGATGGCGCATGCCCACGGCAGCGGGGGCGGGACCGGCGGCGGGAGGCCGGTCGGCAGGGTCATGGCGCAGGTCGCCATGGTGATGAACCTGGACAAGTGCATCGGCTGCCACACGTGCTCGGTCACCTGCAAGCAGGCCTGGACCAACCGCAGCGGCGTCGAGTACGTGTGGTTCAACAACGTCGAGACGCGGCCAGGGCAGGGGTACCCGCGCACCTACCAGGACCAGGAGCGCTGGAAGGGCGGCTGGGTCCTCGACTCCGGAGGGCGCCTCAGGCCCCGCGCGGGCGGGCGGCTCAAGCGGCTGTCGACCATCTTCGCCAACCCGGTGATGCCCTCCCTCCAGGACTACTACGAGCCCTGGACCTACGACTACGAGACGCTGACCAACGCGCCGCTGGGGGACGACTTCCCGGTGGCCGAGCCCCGGTCGGCGCTCACCGGCGAGCCCATGAAGGTCGGCTGGAGCGCCAACTGGGACGACGACCTCGGCGGCGGGCCCGAGCTGACCCGGCAGGACCCGGTCGTGCGCAGGCTCGGCGACAGGGTGCGGTTCTCCTTCGAGGAGACCTTCATGTTCTACCTGCCGCGCATCTGCGAGCACTGCCTCAACCCGTCGTGCGTGGCCACCTGCCCCAGCGGCGCCCTGTACAAGCGGGTCGAGGACGGCATCGTCCTGGTCGACCAGGACCGCTGCCGGGGCTGGCGCATGTGCGTCACCGGCTGTCCGTACAAGAAGGTCTACTTCAACCACAAGACGGGCAAGGCCGAGAAGTGCACGCTCTGCTACCCGCGGGTGGAGGTGGGCATGCCCACCGTCTGCTCCGAGACGTGCGTGGGTCGGCTGCGCTACCTGGGCGTCGTCCTCTACGACGCCGACCGGGTCCGCGAGGCGGCGTCGGTGGAGGACGAGAGGGACCTGTACCGCGCCCAGCTCGACGTGTTCCTCGACCCCTCCGACCCCGCCGTGCGCGCCGCGGCCCGCCGCGACGGCATCCCCGACCGCTGGGTGGACTCTGCCGCCCGCTCCCCGGTCTACGCGCTCGCCAAGCGCTTCCGCGTGGCGCTGCCGCTGCACCCGGAGTACCGCACGATGCCGATGGTCTGGTACATCCCGCCGCTGTCCCCGGTGGTGGACACGCTCTCCTCCACCGGGCACGACGGCGAGGACGCCGACAACCTCTTCGCCGCCATCGACACCCTGCGCATCCCCGTCGAGTACCTGGCCGAGCTGTTCACCGCGGGCGACACCGGCCCCGTGGACCTGGTCCTGCGGCGGCTCGCCGCCATGCGCTCCCACATGCGCCGGATCAACCTGGGCCGGGAGCGCGACGAGTCCATCGCCGCCGCCGTCGGGATGACGGGCACCGAGATCGAGGACATGTACCGGCTCCTGGCCCTGGCCAAGTACGACGAGCGCTACGTCATCCCCACCGCCTACGGGGTGGACGAGGCCGACCGCGGGGTCATCGACGAGGTCGGGTGCAGCCTCGACTTCGAGGGCGGGCCGGGGATGGGCGGCATGGGCGGGGGCGTGCCCTTCGGCGAGGCCTCCGGGCGGCCCGAGGCGGCGACCGTGGAGAACTTCCACGCCCTGCGCACCCGCCAGACCAGCGACGCCCATGCGGACACGAGCGGCCGGGTCAACCTTCTCAACTGGGACGGCAACGGCCGCCCCGCAGGGCTCTTCCCACCCCGACGGGGTGGCGACGACGACGGCGGTGGCGGCGACGCCGCGCCGCGGAAGAGGGGGAGAGGATGAGCACCACCGCTGACGCCGACGGAGCGGGCGGGACGGTACGGAGCGGCACGGGGTGGCTGGGCGCGGCGCGCGCCATCCGCCGGGCGCACCGGGTGGCGGTCACCCACCAGGCGGCCTCGGTCCTGCTCGGCTATCCCGACCAGGCCTTCTTCGAACGCCTGCCGCTGGTGGCCCGCGCGGTCGCCGAGCTGCCGAGGGGAGGGGTGCGCGCGGCGCTCCAGGAGTTCTGCGACCACGCCTCCACCACCTCGGAGCTGGAACTGTGCGAGCACTACGTGGACGTGTTCGACCTGCGCAGGCGCAGGACCCTGTACATGACCTACTACACCGACGGCGACACCCGCCGCAGGGGGCACGCCCTCGCCGAGATCAAGCGCGTCTACGCCGAGTCCGGCTGGCGGGTGGAGGACCGCGAACTGCCCGACCACCTGGCGGTGGTCCTGGAGTTCGCGGCCCGGGGCGACGCGCGCGCGGGCGAGGCCCTGCTGCTGCGCTTCCGGCCGGGCCTGGAACTGATGGCCCGGGCCCTGCACGAGCACGGCACCCCGTACGCGCGGATCGTGGACGCGGTCCGCATGACCCTGCCCGCCCAGGAGCGCGGGGACCTGGAACTCGTGCGCAGGCTCGCGGCCCAGGGACCGCCCGCCGAGGACGTGGGCCTGGAGCCGTACGGGGGGCGGGTACCGCCGCCGCGCAACGAGGTACCCGGGAGCGGCGGGGAGGAGCGGTGAACGGCCCCGGCGCGCTCGACCTGCTGCTGTGGGGCGTCCTGCCCTACGCGGTCCTCGTGCTCGTGGTGGGCGGCCTCGTCTGGCGGTACCGGTACGACCGGTTCGGCTGGACCACCCGCTCGTCGGAGCTGTACGAGTCCAGACTGCTGCGGATCGGCAGCCCGCTGTTCCACTTCGGCCTGCTCCTCGTGATCGCGGGCCACGCGGTCGGGCTGCTCGTACCCGAGGGCTGGACCCGGGCGCTCGGGGTGTCCGACACCGCCTACCACGTCACCGCCCTGTCGCTCGGGCTCGTGGCGGGGGTGTGCACGCTCGGCGGGATCTGCCTGCTGATCTGGCGCCGCCGCACGACGGGCCCCGTGTTCAGCGCCACCACGCGCAACGACAAGCTCATGTACCTGGTGCTGGTCCTGGCCATCGTCACCGGGCTGGGCATGACCGCCTACTTCGCCGGGGTGGAGGTGGCGGGCGGGCACACCCAGGACTACCGGCGGACGGTGTCGCCGTGGTTCCGCTCCATCTGGGTGCTCCAGCCCGACATCGCGGCGATGTCCGGCGCCGAGGCCCCGTACAAGCTGCACGCCCTCGTCGGGCTGGGGCTGTTCGCCCTGCTCCCCTTCACCCGCCTGGTGCACGCGTTCAGCGCGCCGGTCGGCTACCTGTTCCGCCCCTACGTCGTCTACCGCACGCGGGACGAGTACCCGACCGCCGCAGGACAGGCGGAGCGGCCCGCCCGCCGGGGCTGGTGATCCGGCCGCCCGGCACCGCCCGGGCGGCCTGCGGCCCTCCCCGGGCTACGGACGGTGACCGCACGACCGGGGTGTACGCGACGGTTATGTGTGGGAACGTGGTCATTGGCCCGCGCACACCGCGTGCGCGAACACGGGGAGTGGGGAGACAGTGCCATGGACCTGACGGTCGTCGACGTCCCGGAACGCTCGCGCTACGAGGTGAGCGCCGACGGGGCGGTGGTGGGATTCTCCGCCTACCACCTGATCGACAGGGGCGTGTACGCCCTGCCGCACGTGGAGATCGATCCCGCCTTCGAGGGCAAGGGGGTGGCGAGCCGCCTCATGCGCGACTCCCTGGACCACATCCGCGCGCGGGGACTCAAGATCGTGCCGATCTGCCCGTTCGCGCAGGCCTACCTCAAGAAGAACCCGTCCTACGCGGACCTGGTCCACGAGGGCTGACCCGCCGGGCCCGCCGGGGCGGACCCGCGGGATGAGGTGTCATAACGGGAATATCACCATCCGACCACAGCATGACCCGGATGGTGATTCCTCGCACTTCAGGGGTATGTGTGGGCGGTTGTCCTCTTGAGGAGCGAAGGAGCCCCACCCCGTGTTGCCTGCTGACCAAGCGCCCACCCTGGACGCGCGCCTGACCGACGCGATAGCCGCGTTCAACAACGACTTCTTCTGGTCCTGGATCCTGATCCCGCTGCTGGTGGCGGTGAGCCTCTACCTCACGATCAGGACGGGGGCCGTCCAGATCCGCATGCTCCCGGAGACGTTCCGGGTGCTGCGCAGCAAGCCCGAGATCGCCCCCGACGGAGGCAGGGCCGTCTCCTCGCTCCAGGCGTTCATGATCTCGGCCGCCGCGCGCATCGGCACGGGCAACATCGTCGGCGTGGCCGTCGCCATCTCCCTGGGCGGGCCGGGCGCCGTCTTCTGGATGTGGGTGATGGCGCTCCTGGTCGCGGCGGCCAGCTTCGTCGAGTCCACCCTGGCCCAGCTCTACAAGGTCCGGGACTCCACCGGCTACCGGGGCGGCCCGGCCTACTACATGGAGAAGGGCCTGGGGCAGCGCTGGATGGGCGTGCTCTTCGCGATCGTCCTCATCCTGACCTTCCCCATGGTCTTCAACGCCGTGCAGAGCAACACCATCGCCGGCGCCGTCACCAACTCCGCCGAGAACATGAACGTGGGCACGGGCCTCGGCCTGTCGGCCGCGGTCGGGCTCCTGCTCGTGGCGGTCACCGCGCTGGTGATCTTCGGCGGCGTCCGCAGGATCGCGCAGACCGCCCAGGCCCTGATCCCGGCCTTCGCGCTGATCTACCTGATCATGGGCGTCATCATCGTGGGGATGAACTTCGAGCAGATCCCCGGCATGTTCGCGCTCATCTTCGAGCACGCCTTCGGTATCCGCGAGTTCGCCGCCGCCGGCCTGGGCACCGTGATCATCCAGGGCGTGCGCCGGGGCATGTTCTCCAACGAGGCGGGACTCGGCTCGGCCCCCAACGCCGCGGCCAGCGCCGCGGTCACCCACCCCGCCAAGCAGGGCCTGGTGCAGACCCTCGGCGTCTACTTCGACACCCTCGTGGTCTGCTCCTTCACGGCCTTCATCATCCTCATCGGCTACGAGAGCGGCACGGTGCGGGAGCTGGAGGGCGACCTCACCCAGATCGCCGTCACCGAGGCGCTGGGCCCCTGGGCGCTGCACCTCATGACGCTGATCATCCTCCTGGTCGCGTTCACGTCGGTGCTGGGCAACTACTACTACGGCGAGTCGAACCTGGAGTACCTGACCGCCGACCGGCGCGTCATGTTCGGCTACAAGGTCGTCTTCCTCGTGGCCAGCTTCCTCGGCTCGCTGGGCTCGATCGACCTGGTCTGGACGCTGGCGGACACGACCATGGGCATGATGGCGCTGATCAACCTCGTGGCCATCACGCCGCTGGCCGCGATCGCGGCACGGGTGCTCAAGGACTACAACGACCAGCGGCGCCAGGGCATCGACCCCGTGTTCACGCGGGACCGGCTGCCCGGCCTGCGCGGAGTGGAGTGCTGGGAGCCCCGGGAGAGGGAGTCGGCGGCCGAGTCCGACCGGGTCTGAGGGCCTGCGGAAGGGGCCTGTGGGACCGGGACGGATCCGCGTTCCGTCCGGGTCCCCGCTCCGTCCGGGGCTCGGACCCGTTCGCCGGCGGGGCGGGGGGAGGGTGTACGCCTCACCCCGCCCCACCGGCGTCTTCAACGGGTCATTCAATGACAGAACCCACCAGGTAAGGCTTTTCAGTGCATCTGTGTTCTTTCGGTCACGGCGAATAATCGCTAGTGTGCTGGATCACAGTTGTGGCGGCCCGTGTGTCTCGTCGAGGGAGTCCGATGTCCATCGTCTCAATCGAGCCCGCCACCGCCGAGCGGTGGGAAGACCTGGAGAACCTGTTCGGACCGACCGGAGCCTACGGGCACTGCTGGTGCACCTTCTTCCGGAGGCGGGCCAAGGACCACACGGCGAGCACCTCCTGTGAGCGCTCCCAGCGCGGTGTGGACAACAAGGAGGAGCTGCGGCGCCTGACCCTGGACGGGCGGGTGCCCGGCCTGCTCGCCTACGACGGGGAAGGCCCCTGCGGGTGGGTGTCCGTGGCCCCCCGCGAGGACTTCATCCGGCTGTCGCGGTCGCGGTCCCTGCGCCCGGCCGACCCCCGCGAGCCGGGGGTGTGGGCGCTGGTCTGCTTCTGGCTCCCGCCCCGCCGGCGCAGACGCGGCCTGGGCAGCCGCCTGCTGGACGGGGCGATCGATTACGCCAGGGCCAACGGGGCGCGCGTCCTGGAGGCCTACCCCGTGGACACGGCCGGGGGCCGGGCGCCCAGCGCCGAGGTCTACACGGGAACGGTGGAGATGTTCCGGCGGGCCGGGTTCACGCTGAACAACCACCACGCGAGCGAGCGTGTGATCGCACGCCTGGAGCTCAAAGCCGAGTAGCCCTCCCCCCCTTCCCGGTCCCACCCCCGTCCCCCGCCCCCATCCCGATCCCGTCCCCCCCACCCCGGTCGCCCCCCTTCCGGCTTCCGGCAGCCCCCCGCGGAACCCCGTGAACCCGCCGCCCCGCTCTCCGGTCCGAACACGGGCCGCCCCCGGAGAACGGGGGGAGGGTATCCGGAACCCCCGCCGGAGCTCCCCAGCGCCTCCCCGGTCCCCGTGGACGCCGCCCGAGGTCCTCGCACGTCGCGTGCGGGGGCCTTCGTCGTTTCCGGGGGCGGCGCGCTCGGCGGACATTTGACAGCACCATACCCCTGAGGGGTATGTTGGGCATCTGGAGGCCGGTCCCAGGAGGGCCGGCACAGCACACACGACCCAGGAGGCGAAATGGCTGCCACCACCACCGCTGTTTACACCGTTGACGGCATGAGCTGCGGGCACTGCGTCAACTCCGTCACCGAGGAGGTCGGTGGAGTCGCGGGGGTCACCGACGTCAAGGTCGACCTCGACAGCAAGAAGGTGACCGTCACCAGTGACGGCCCGGTCGACGACGCGTCGGTCCGCGCCGCCATCGACGAGGCCGGGTACGAGGTGCGCGGCTGACGCGGACTCCGGATCCCGCGGTCCGGGCCGGGACGGCGTACGGCCGTCCCGGCCCGCGGGGGAGCGGCGGCGCGGGGGCGGAGCGCCCGCCCGCGCCGGACTCCGGGGCCGCGCGGCCGTCCGCGGGGACACCACGAACGCCAGAGAGGGCCAGGAAGGGCTTATGAGCAGCAGCGCAGCCGCGGCGGGTCGGGCCGACACCGCACCGGTCGAACTGGACATCGGCGGCATGACCTGTGCCGCCTGCGCCAACCGGGTCGAGAAGCGGCTCAACAAGCTCGACGGGGTCACCGCCACCGTCAACTTCGCCACCGAGAGGGCCCGCGTCTCCTTCGACGGGCCGCCCACCCCGGTGGAGGACCTCGTCGCCCAGGTCGAGAGGGCGGGCTACACCGCCACCGTGCCCAGGGCCGAGCCCGAGGCGGCCGGGGAGGCCGCGGAACCGGCCGACCCCGCCCGCGCGCTGCGCGACCGCGTGATCGTCAGCGCGGTGCTGTCGGTGCCGGTCGTCGCGATGGCGATGGTCCCCGCGTTGCAGTTCACCTACTGGCAGTGGGCCTCGCTGACCCTGGCGGCGCCCGTCGTCGTCTGGGGTGCGCTGCCCTTCCACGTCGCGGCGTGGAAGAACCTCAGGCTGGGCAGCGCGACCATGGACACGCTGGTCTCCCTCGGGGTCTCGGCCGCGTTCCTGTGGTCGCTGTACGCGCTGTTCCTGGGCACGGCGGGCATGCCGGGGATGACGCACCCCTTCGAGTTCACCGTCGCCCGGGGCGACGGCTCGGCCGGCATCTACCTGGAGGTGGCCGCCGGGGTCACCACCTTCATCCTCCTCGGCAAGTACTTCGAGGCCCGCTCCAAGAGGCGCGCGGGCGCCGCCCTGCGGGCCCTGCTCGAACTCGGGGTCAGGGAGGCCACCGTCCTGCGCGGTGGGGGCTCCCGGCAGGAGTCCGTGCCCGTGGACCGGCTCGTCGTCGGCGACCGCTTCCTCGTCCGGCCGGGGGAGAAGGTGGCCACGGACGGGGTGGTGGAGGAGGGCACCTCCGCCGTGGACATGAGCATGCTCACCGGGGAGTCGGTGCCGGTGGAGGTCGCGCCCGGTGACTCCGTGGTCGGCGCGACCGTCAACGCGGGCGGGCGCCTGGTCGTGCGCGCCACCCGGGTCGGCTCGGACACCCAGCTCGCCCAGATGGCCCGCCTGGTCGAGGAGGCCCAGAACGGCAAGGCCGAGGTCCAGCGCCTGGCCGACCGCGTCTCGGGGGTCTTCGTCCCGATCGCCGTCCTCGTGGCGCTCGGCACGCTCGTGCTCTGGCTCGTGGTGGGGGAGTCCGTCGCGGCCGCCTTCACCGCCGCCGTCGCGGTGCTCATCATCGCCTGCCCGTGCGCGCTGGGCCTGGCCACGCCCATGGCCCTGATGGTCGGCACCGGGCGCGGCGCCCAGCTGGGCATCCTCATCAAGGGCCCGGAGGTCCTGGAGGACACCCGTCGCGTGGACACGGTCGTGCTGGACAAGACCGGCACCGTCACCACCGGCCGGATGACCCTGACCGACGTGTTCACCGCCGAGGGCGAGGACGAGGAGGAGGTCCTGCGCCTGGCCGGGGCCCTGGAGGACGCCTCCGAGCACCCCATCGCCCGGGCGGTCGCCGCCGGAGCCGCCGACCGCCTGGGCGTCCTCCCGGTTCCCCAGGACTTCGCCAACGCCGAGGGACTCGGCGTCCGGGGCACCGTCGAGGGCCGTGCCGTGGCCGTCGGCCGGGTCGCGCTGCTGGAGGAGCACGGCGCCGTCCTGCCCGAACGGTTGGCCGCCGCCCTCGGGGAGGCCGAGGCCGGGGGCCGCACCGCCGTGGCGGTGGGCTGGGAGGGCCGCGTCCGGGGCGTGCTGGTGGTGGCCGACGCGGTCAAGCCGACCAGTGCCGAGGCCGTCCGGCGGTTCCGCGAGCTGGGCCTGACCCCGATCCTGCTGACCGGGGACAACGAGACGGTGGCCCGCACCGTGGCCGACCAGGTCGGTATCGACGAGGTCATAGCCCAGGTCCTGCCCCGGGACAAGGTCGAGGCCGTGCAGCGGTTGCAGAACGAGGGGCGTACGGTCGCGATGGTCGGCGACGGGGTCAACGACGCCGCCGCCCTGGCCCAGGCCGACCTCGGTCTGGCCATGGGCACCGGCACCGACGTCGCCATCGAGGCCAGCGACCTCACCCTCGTCCGCGGCGACCTGCGCGCCGCCGCCGACGCCATCCGCCTCTCCCGCCGCACCCTGGGCACCATCAAGGGCAACCTGTTCTGGGCCTTCGCCTACAACATCGCCGCGATCCCGCTGGCGGCGGCGGGGCTGCTCAACCCCATGATCGCCGGAGCCGCCATGGCCTTCTCCAGCGTCTTCGTCGTCAGCAACAGCCAGAGGCTGCGCCGGTTCCGCCCGCTGGCGGAGGACGGGAGCGGTGCCCGGGCCTCCTGACCGGCGCCCGGGGGACCCGGGGAGGGGCGCGGGCCGTCCGCGCCCCTCCTCCCGTTTCCGGGGCCGACCGCGGCCGGTTCCGCCACGGCCCGGCCGTGCCCGTGCGTGTTCGTCCGAACGCGCTGCGGAGTGCCGGATCCGGGTCGGGAACCCGGCCGGGAGGGCTCCCGCCTCGGTGAAGGACGTGAGGCGGGTCTCGCGCGCGCCCGGGACGGGCCGCTAGGGTTGCGCGGGGCTGCACGCTCCGGGCGTACCCGCGCGGACGGTGCGGCCGCGCCGTGTCCGTACGGCCCCGTGCGCGCGGCCCCGGCCCCGCCGCCGGCCCCTGCCCGCCCCGACCCCCACGTGAAGGACGGATCCCAGCCCGTACCCCTCTCCCCCCAGCCGAGGTACCTGTGTCTTCTGGATGTCCCCGAGCCGCGCTGCACCAGAGCGAGCCGCACCCCGACCCCTACTCCGTGTACGCCCGGATGCGCGCCGACCACGGGCCCGTGGTCCCGGTCGAACTCGGCTCCGGCGTGCACGGATGGCTGGTCACCGACTACGCCACCCTCATCTCCTGGTCCCGGGACACCACCACGTTCAGCCACGACCCCAGGCTGTGGCGGGACTTCACCGAGGGCCGGGTCGGCCCGGACTCCCCGCTGCTGCCCATGCTGGCCCCGCGCACGAGCGCCCTGTACGTCGACGGCGTGGAGCACCAGCGCTACCGCAGGGTCATCACCGACAGCCTCGGCGGGGTCGACACCGAGCACCTGCGCCGGATCACCGGCCGCTACGCCGACCGGCTCATCGACGAGTTCTGCGCACGGGGGCGGGCCGAGCTCCTCGACGAGTACGCGCGCATGCTGCCGCTGCTGGTCATGAACGACCTCTTCGGCTTCGACGAGGACCAGGGGATGCGCTTCGTCACCGCCATGCGCAACCTCTGGCTCGGCGTGGACGCGGAGAGGTCCAACGCCGAGGCCGAGCGGGTGCTGTCGGAGGTGGTGACGGCCAGGCACCGCCAGCCCGGCGACGACCTCACCACCCGGATGATCCGGCACCGCGCCGCACTCAGCGACGAGGAGGTGATCATGCAGCTCCTGCTGGTCACCGCCGCCGCCAACGAGCCGACCGCGAACCTGATCGACGCGGCCCTGCGCGCCGTCCTGACCGGCCCCTCCGGGCCCGGCACGGCCGCGCCCTCCGACGCCTCCCTCACCGAGCTCCTCGACGGCGTGCTGTGGCGGGACGCGCCGATCACCAACTTCCCCGCCCTCTACCCGCGTGTGGACGTGCCCCTCGACGACGGCCGGGTCATCGAGGCCGGGTCGCCCGTCCTGATGGCCTTCGCCGCGGCGAACCACTTCTTCGCCCGGGAGAACGCCGAGCGGATGGAGGAGACCGCCAACCGGGCGCACGTGGCCTGGGGCGCGGGGCCGCACCGGTGCCCCGCCATCGACGAGGCCTCCACCGTCGCCATCATCGCGGTGCGCGTCCTGCTCACCCGTCTGCCCGGGCTGCGCCTGGCCGTCCCGCCGGAGCAGCTGCGCTGGCGGCTGTCCGGCCTGTCCTGGGTCCCCGTCCGGCTCCCCGTCGAGTTCGCCCCGCAGGCACCCCTGCCCCACGGCCCCGAGGAGGCGGCGCCCCTCCCGGCCGACCCGCCCGCGGGCGCCTCCGAGCCCCGCCAGCAGGCCTCCGGCGGCCTGTCCTCCCTGTCGAACTTCCTGGTGAGACTGCTGCGCGGGTCCTGAGGCGGCCCCGCCCGAGCGCCTCCACGGCGCGGACGGGGCGGACACGCCCGGTGGCCCCCGTCCCGCGGTCGCGGCCCTCCGCGGCGTCCGGGACGGGATCCGCCCATCTCAAGGGCGTGCGTCCGGCCGCCTCGCGTCCGGGGAAGACACATGACACCGTGGCGGGGAGCGTCATCAGTGGCCGGGGGATCCTAGACTCACTAACGCCTCGAGGTCCTCCTCCACCGCGCCCCCGCACTCCCACACCGCCCCTCCCACAGAGGAATCGCGCCTTCATGAACAGTTCGGAAACCGACCCCGGTCGTCTCCTGGTCAACCGGTACCGTCTGGACGAGGTCATCGGCTCCGGCGGCATGGGGCGGGTCTGGCAGGGCACCGACACCCTCCTGGACCGGCCGGTCGCCGTCAAGGAGCTGACCACGCCGCCGAACCTGCCCCCGCACGAGGTCGAGGTGCTGCGCACCCGCATGCTGCGCGAGGCGCGCAGCGCGGCACAGCTCAGCCACCCCGCCATCATCACGGTGTTCGACGTGGCGGAGGAGGACGGCCGCCCGTGGATCGTCATGGAGCTGGTCCGCGGTCCCTCCCTGGGCGACCTCGTCCGCGAGGAGGGCGCGCTGCCGGTCCGGCGGGCCGCCGGCATCGGCGAGCAGATGGCGGCGGGACTGGCCGAGGCGCACGCCCGCGGCATCGTGCACCGCGACATCAAGCCGGGCAACGTGCTCATCGCCGGGAACGACCGCGCGGTCCTGACCGACTTCGGTATCGCCCACCTGGACGGTGCCACCCACCTGACCAGCACCGGCCTGCTGATGGGCTCCCCGAGCTACCTCTCCCCGGAGGTCGCGCACGGGCACCCGGCCACCCCGGCCTCGGACATGTGGGCCCTGGGCGTCACCCTCTACCAGGCGGTCGAGGGCTCCCTGCCCTTCGAGCGCCCGACCCCGATGGCGACGCTGACCGCCATCGTCACCCAGGACCTGCCGGAGCCGGTCAACGCCGGTCCGCTGCGCCCGGTCCTGGAGGCCCTGTGCGAGAAGCGCCCGGAGGACCGGCCCTCGGTCGGCGAGGTGCGCGCCCTGCTGCGGGAGATCCGGGACGCGGACGACACCCCCGGGACGGCCGCCCCCGCACCGGTCACCACCGCGTCGGAGCCGGAGGACGACGTGGAGCCGGCCGTCCGCGCCGAACCGCCGGGCCCCGGCCCGGACGCCCGCCCCGCCGCCGTCCCCCGCCGCGAGGGGCGCCCCGGGTCTGTCCGGCGGACGCTGCTGGTCACCGCCGCCGTGTTCGTGCTGCTCGTCGTGGGCGCCGCCACCAGCCTCCTGGTGAGCATGAACCGCTCCGGCGGGTCCGACACCGGACTGGTCGACGGCTCCGGCCGGCAGGCCGGGGCCGACCCCGGCGAGGAGACGCCGGAACCCTCCGCCGAGGAGAGCGCGTCCGCCGCGGAGGAGACGCCGGAGGAGTCCGGGGAGGCCTCGGACGAGTCCTCGGACGAGGAGGCGGACGGGGCCGAGCGGGACGAGGAGGCCGTGGAGGAGGTCTGGGGTCCCCTCGCCCGGCACGAGGACCCCAGCGGCTTCTCCGTGGACGTCCCCGAGGACTGGGAGACCGAGCGCCGGGGCGACATGGTCTTCTTCCACAACCCCGACGGCGGGTACCTCCAGGTGGACCAGACCGACGACCCCAACCCCGACGCCGGGGACGACTGGCGTGCGTTCGAGCCCATCGGCAGGGACAACTTCAGCGGCTACGCCCTGGTCGGCATCGAGGACGTGGAGGCCGACTGGGCGGAGGACTACGTCAGCGCCGCCGACTGGGAGTTCACCTTCCGCAACGGCGACATGCACGCCGTCAACCGGGGCTTCCACACCGAGGACATCGGCTACGCCCTGTTCCTGGTGGCCGACAACGACCACCCCGAGGAGAACCGGGCGCTGCTGGACCACATGTCCCGCAGCTTCGAACCGGCCGACCGGGACGACTGAGCGGTCAGGGCCCGCGCCGGGGCGTGCGCGGCGGGCACTGGGGAGTGTTCCGCGGAGGCTTTCGGATCAGCGAGCGGCCGTCCGGGCCATCTCCCGCACGACGGTTCGCGCGGGTCAGCCCGGTCGGCTTTTCAAGCGAAACCGGCGCGGCGAGAGGCCGTCCGGTGGTCGCGAGCCCGAAATGATCCAAGGAACACGACCTAGAACACCGAGCAGTTGGTGATGTCGGTGAAGGCCTCCAGGGCCAGCGCCGCCGTCACCGAGTTGCCCTTGGAGTCCAGGCCCGGGCCCCACGCCGCCACGGCGCAGCGCCCCGGCACGATCGCGAGGATGCCGCCGCCCACCCCGCTCTTGCAGGGCAGGCCGACGCGGTAGGCGAACTCGCCCGCGGCGTCGTAGGTGCCGCAGGTGAGCATCACCGCCATGATGCGGCGCGCCTCGGAGCGGCTGAGCAGCTGGGAGCCGTCCGCGCGCCTGCCGTGGCGCGCCAGCAGCAGTCCCGCCCGGGCCAGCTCCTCGCAGCTGAGGGTGATCGCGCACTGCCGGAAGTAGTGGTCCAGCACCTCCGGAACCGGGTTGTGCATGCTGCCGAAGCTCGTCATGAGGTGGGCCAGCGCCCGGTTGCGGTCCCCGTGCTCGTCCTCCGAGCGCGCCACCAGGTCGTCCGTGTGCAGCTCGGGGTCGCCCGTCTCCGCGCACAGCAGCTCCCGCAGGGCGCCGACGGCGTCCCCGGTGTCGGTCAGCAGCTGGTCGGTGACGATGAGCGCGCCCGGGTTGATCATCGGGTTGCGGGGGACGCCGCCCTCGAACTCCAGCTGGTACAGGGAGTTGAAGGACGTGCCCGACGGCTCCCGGTGGACCCGCTTCCACACGCTGTCCCCGGACGTGCTCATCACCAGGGCCAGGGTGAACACCTTGGTGATGCTCTGCATCGAGAAGCGTGTTCCGGCGTGGTCGCCGACGCTGTACAGGTCGCCGTCCACCGTGGCCACGGCGAACCCGAACTCGTTCGGGTCCACGCAGGCCAGCTCGGGGATGTAGTCGGCGACCCGGCCCTCGCCGATGTGCGAGCGCACCCTCTCCATGACGGCGTCGAGCACCTCTCCGTAGTCGTCGCAGTCGTTCACTCGGCCGCTGCCCCCTCCCGTGTCGGTGTCCGTCACCCCCCGGCTACCCAGGACGGGCTCCGGCATGGCCCGGGGCGGCCGCGGAGGGGACGGGAGGCGGGGTCAGGGCCCCCCGTCCAGGAGCTGGGCGTCGTGCACCAGCAGCGCCACCTGCACACGGTTGTTGAGCCCGAGCTTGGTGAGGATGCTCGACACGTGCGTCTTGACCGTCGGCACGCTCAGGAACAGGGCCGAGGCGATGTCGGCGTTGGACCGGCCCTCGCCGACCGCCACGGCCACCTCCACCTCCCGGCCGTTGAGCGCCGAGAGCCGCTCGCGCGCACGCAGGGCCCGCTCGCCCCGGTCCTCGGAGCCCACCCGTTCGACCAGCCGCCGCGTCACCCTCGGGGACAGCACCGACATGCCCCGGGACACCTGGCGCACCGACTCCACGATCTCCGCCGGAGGGGTGTCCTTGAGCAGGAACCCGGCCGCGCCCGCCCGCAGCGCGCGCAGCACGTGCTCGTCGGCGTCGAAGGTGGTCAGCACCAGCACCTCCGGCGGGTCCTCCAGGGCCCGCAGCCGCTCGGTGGCGGTCAGCCCGTCCACCGCCGGCATCCGGATGTCCATCAGGACCACGTCGGGGGAGTGGCGCGCCACCAGGTCGACCACCGCGCTCCCGTCCTCGGCCTCGGCCAGCACCCGGATGTCGGGCGCACCGCCCATCATCATCACCAGGCCGACCCGGACCAGCGCGTCGTCATCGACGATCACGACCCCGATCTCCCGCTCCGTCTCGCTCATGTCGGCCACGGTAGCCAGGCCGACAACCGCCAGCCACCCCGGCCGTCCGGGCCGTGCTCCAGACGCCCCGAGGCCAGGGACACCCGTTCGGCGAGCCCGACGAGGCCCTGGCCGTCGCCGTCCCCGCCCGCCGCCGGGGGAGGGGCGCCGGGGGAGGGGCCGTTGCCCACCTCCACCACGAGGCCGTCGCCCGGGGCTCCCCGGACCAGCACGCGCGTGGTGGCGCCGGGGGCGTGCTTACGCACGTTCGTCAGCCCCTCCTGGACGATCCGGTAGGCGGTGCGCCCGGTGCGCTCCGGGACCGTCCCGTCGTACTCCTGCGCGAACTCCACCCGGGTCCCGGCCTCGTCGGCCTCCTCCACCAGCTGCCGCAGGTCGGCCATGGTCGGCTGCGGCAGCTCCCCGACGGGCGCGCGCAGCACACCGATCACCTCACGCAGGTCCTGGAGGGCCTGGTGCGCGCTCTCGCGGATCACCTTCGCCGACCGGGCCACCTCCTCGGCCGGGGCGTCCGGCCGGTACTCCAGGGCGCCCGCGTGCACGCTCAGCAGTGACAGCCGGTGCCCGAGCACGTCGTGGATCTCGCGGGCCATGGCCTCGCGGACCTGGTGCTGGGCGTGCTCGGCGCGCAGCTGCGCCTCCGTCTCGGCGTGCACGGCCCGGTCGCGCAGCGACTCCACCAGCTCGCGCCGGTGCTGGACGGTGAGCCCCCAGCCGGTCACGGCGCCCTGGAGGGCCGCCCCCAGCAGGAAGATCACCAGGAACGGGGCGTGCGGGTCGGGCCAGAGCACGGCGTGCACGAGCGAGGCGCCCACGCTCAGTCCGTACACCGCGAGGCTGGTGCGGGGCGGCCGGTGCACGGCCAGGGAGAACAGGGCGATGAGCATCGCGCCCGAGGCCAGTCCGGAGACGGCGGAGTACAGGACGAGCGCGACGGCGATCTGGACCGGCCAGCGCCGCCGCCACCACAGCGCCAGGCAGGCCAGCAGGGTGAGGGCCGCGTCGGTGGCCTGGAGCCACGCGGGCAGGACCGGCTCCCGGGAGGGGAGGTCGGGGAACTCGGCGGCGTTCACCAGCACGGAGAGGAGGGCGATCAGGAAGATGGAGGAGTCCACGATCCAGTCGCGCGCGCCGCACCGCCCGGCCATAGCGTTCATCGCGGTGAAGTCTACGTTCGGCTCCGGGCCCGCGGGGCGGGCCCGCCGGGTCTGGGACCGTGGCCGGGGCCGCCGTCACGGCGGACGCCGCCCCCTCGGCCGTCGCGGCGGGGGCGGTCGTCGCGGCGGGGACGGTTCGTGTCCGGTCCGGGCGTCGGTACCTTGTAAACGATGAGCACTCTGGTCACCGGAGCCACCGGAATGGTGGGCCGCCGCGTCCTCACCCAGCTGAGGAGCCGCGGCCTGCCCGCGACAGGCGCGTCCCGCACCTCGAAGACGCGTCTGGACTGGACCGACACCTCCAACTGGGACGAGGTCCTCGACGGCGTGAAGAACGTCTTCGTGGTGACACCGGTCGGGAGCGCCCTGGGCAACCGGGTCGCCGGGTTCCTGGAGAGGGCCGCCGCGGCCGGGGCCGTCAACGCCGTGGTCCTGACGGCCATGGGCAGCGAGTACGCGCCGTCGGACTCCGACCAGCGCTCCGCCGAGCTGCGGGCCAAGGAGCTGTTCGGCCGGTGGACCGTGCTGCGGTCCAACTGGCTCTTCCAGGACTTCACCGAGGGGATGTTCGCCAATCTGGCGCGCTCGCGCAACGGACGCCTCGAACTGCCGGTCAAGAAGAGGACCGAGGTCAGCTTCGTGGACGCCCGCGACGTCGCCGACACCGCCGTCGCGGCCCTGCTGGACGACCACGGCGGCAGGGAGTACACGCTCACGGGCCCGCGGCCGCACACCTTCCGCGAGGTGGTCAGGCAGACCCGGGGCACCGAGAGCCCGGTGTGGCGGTTCAAGGCCGTCGACGAGGCGGGCTTCTACTTCCGCGCCGCGGACCGGGGGTGGAACGACCGCTACATCGACACCCTCAACGAGCGCTTCGCCGCCGCGGTCCGGGGCCGGGCCGCCGAGGTGACCGAGGACGTGCGCGCGGCGCTGAACCGCGACCCCATCCCGCTGGGCCGCTTCGTCCGCGAGGCCACGCTCTGACCTCCCGCCCCGGGGACGGGAGGCCGCGGGCCCCCTCCGCGCGGCCCCCGGCCCCCCGAGGCGGCGGCGGGCCCCGCGCCCGGAACGGGCCTACTTGAGCAGCTGGCGGGCCATCACCATGCGCTGGATCTGGTTCGTACCCTCGTAGATCTGCGTGATCTTGGCGTCGCGCATCATGCGCTCCAGCGGGAAGTCCTTCACGTAGCCCGCGCCGCCCAGCAGCTGCACGGCGTCGGTGGTGATCTCCATGGCGGCGTCGGAGGCGAAGCACTTGGCGGCGGCGCCGTAGAAGGGCAGGTCGTCGTCGCCGCGCTCGGACTTGGCGGCGGCCACGTAGACCATCTGCCGCGCGGTCTCCAGCTTCATCGCCATGTCGGCGAGCATGAACTGCACGCCCTGGAAGTCGGCGACGTGCTTGCCGAACTGCTTGCGCTCCTTGACGTAGGCCACCGCCTGGTCCAGCGCGCCCTGCGCGATGCCGACGGCCTGCGCGCCGATGGTGACGCGCGTGTGGTCCAGGGTGCGCAGCGCGATCTTGAGGCCCTCGCCCGGGGCGCCGACGATGCGGTCGCCGGGGACGCGCACGTTGTCGAAGAACAGCTCGCGGGTGGGGGAGCCCTTGATGCCGAGCTTGCGCTCGGGCTCGCCCAGGGTGAAGCCCTCGTCGTCGGCGTGCAGCACGAAGGCGGAGATGTTGCGGCCGCGCGCGCCCTCGGGGTCGGTCACCGCCAGCACCGTGTAGTACTTGCTGACCCCGGCGTTGGTGATCCAGGACTTCTGTCCGTTGAGGACCCAGCCGTCGCCGTCCGGGACCGCCTGGGTGCGCATGCTGGCGGTGTCGGAACCGGCCTCGCGCTCGGACAGGCCGTAGGAGAACATCGCCTCGCCGCTGGCGACCTCGGGCAGGTAGCGCCGCTTGACCTCCTCGGAGGCGCCCAGGATCACCGGCATGGTGCCGAGCTTGTTGACGGCCGGGATCAGGGAGGAGGAGGCGCACACGCGGGCGACCTCCTCGATGACGATGCAGGTGGCCAGGGCGTCGGCGCCCACGCCGTCGTACTCCTCGGCGATGTGCGGGGCGTGGAAGTCCGTGGCGACCAGGGCGTCGAGGGCGTCCTGCGGGAAGGCGCTCCTCTCGTCGACCTCCGCGGCGTGCGGGGCGATCTTGTCCTCGGCGACGGAGCGCACGGCCTCGCGCAGCTCCTCGTGCTCCTCGGTGGTCTTGAACAGGTCGAAGTCGCTCATCTGCTTTCCTCCCCGGGCGGTGGTCCCGGCCGATGGCACCGCGTGCCTCTGTGTGGCATTCAGTGCCAGAATAGGGGGTGGGAGGGATGAAGTACACAGATGGGGGCGGACAGCCCTTCCGAACACCGGACGAAGGGGGCGCGGCCCATGGAACACCCGGGAGGCCGGGGCGGCCAGACGCGCGCGGACACCCGCGAGGTGGTGCTGGCCGCGGTGCGGCTGTTCACCGAGGGCGGGTTCGAGGCCACGACCATGGACCAGATCGCGGCGGCCACGGGCGTGAGCCGCCGCAGCCTGTTCCGCCGCTTCGGATCGAAGGAGGACATCCTCTTCGCCGAGCACGACGAGCTGTTCTCCACGGTCGCGGGGTTCCTGGAGGCCTCGCCGGACGACCCGCTGACGTCGGTCCTCTCCGCCGCCCGGCTGGTGCTCCAGGGGTACCTGGGCGACCCGGAGATCACCGTGCCCCGCTACCGCCTGGTCCGCGCCCACGACCGTCTGCGCGACCGCGAGGTGGCGATGACCGCCCGCTACCAGGCCGCCTTCAGCCGCTACCTGGCGCGGCGCGGGGGAGGAGGGGACCGCTCGCTGGCCGCCGGGGTGGTCGCCGCGTCGCTCATCGCGGCGCACAACCACGTCCTGCGGGGGTGGCTGCGCAACCCGGAGCAGGACCCCCGCGAGGTGTGGGCCCGCTTCGACGAGGCCGTGGACTTCGTCCGCCGGGCCGCCGAGCCGATGCTGCACGCCGCGCCGGAGCCGCGGCGCGACCGGGTGCTCGTGGCGGTCTACCCCGGGGACACCGGCCGCGAGGAGCTGTTCCGCCGTATCGGCGAGGCCGTCCGCGAGTCCGAGGAGTCCGGAAGGCCGGGGGATCCGGGGGGTCCCGCGGAGTCCGGGGGGCCCTGAGCCCGCGCGCCGGCCCGGACCGGCGCGCGGTCCCCGACCCGGGCCCGCGCGGTCGGGGCGGCGCTCCGACGAGCGTAGGCTGGTGGGCCGGGAAACGGGTAGTCACCACGAGGCGGATCGGACAGCGGAAATGAGCGTGGACACGGCGGGCGCCACCAAGCAGGAGTCAGAGGTCGCACGTGAGGCGTCCCGGCGGCGGACGTTCGCGGTCATCTCCCACCCCGACGCCGGTAAGTCCACCCTGACCGAGGCCCTGGCGCTGCACGCGGCCGCGATCTCCTCGGCCGGCGCCGTGCACGGCAAGGGCGACCGCAAGGGTGTGACCTCGGACTGGATGGAGATGGAGCAGGACCGCGGTATCTCCATCACCTCCGCCGCGCTGCGCATCGACTACGACGGCCGGGTGCTCAACCTGGTGGACACCCCCGGTCACGCCGACTTCTCCGAGGACACCTACCGGGTGCTGTCCGCGGTGGACTGCGCGATCATGCTGCTGGACTCGGCCAAGGGCCTGGAGCCGCAGACCCTCAAGCTCTTCGACGTGTGCCGGGCCCGCAGGATGCCGGTCATCACCTTCGTCAACAAGTGGGACCGCCCCGGCCGCGAGCCCCTGGAGCTGCTGGACGAGATCGAGCAGCGCATCGGGCTGCGCCCCACCCCGCTGAACTGGCCGGTGGGCATCGCCGGGGACTTCCGCGGTCTCGTCGACCGCCGTGAGGGCGTCTACACCAAGATGTCGCGCACGCCGGGAGGCGCCCAGAAGGCCATCGAGGAGGTCCTGGAGCCCGAGCGCGCCGCCGAGGTGGAGGCCGACGCCTGGACCCAGGCCCAGGAGGAGATCGAGCTGCTGGAGGCGCTGGGCGCCGACTTCGACGCCGAGTCCTTCCTGGCGGGGGAGTCCTCCCCGGTGCTCTTCGGCGCCGCGCTGCCCAACTTCGGCGTCGGCCAGCTGCTGGAGGCCGTGGTGGGCCTGGCCCCGGCCCCCGGGCCCAAGGAGGACGAGCGCCGGCGTCCGCGCGCCGTGGCCGAGCCGTTCTCGGGCCAGGTGTTCAAGATGCAGGCCAACATGGACAAGAACCACCGGGACCGGATGGCCTTCGTGCGCATCAGCTCGGGCCGCTTCGACCGCGGCATGGTGCTCACCCACGCGGCCACGGGGCGCCCGTTCGCGACCAAGTACACCCAGGCCGTGTTCGGCTCCGACCGCACCACCATCGAGACGGCGTTCCCCGGTGACGTGATCGCGCTGGTCAACGCCCAGGCGCTGGCGGTGGGCGACACCCTCTACGAGGGCCCCAAGGTGGTCTACCCGCCGATCCCCAGCTTCGCCCCCGAGCACTTCGTGGTGGCCCGGGCCAAGGACGCGGGCAAGTACAAGCAGTTCCAGCGCGGTATCGCCCAGATGGACGCCGAGGGCGTGGTGCAGGTGCTGACCTCGGACGTGCGCGGCGAGCAGGCGCCGGTGCTCGCCGCGGTGGGACCGCTGCAGTTCGACGTGGTCAGGCACCGCATGGAGCACGAGTTCCGGGCCCCGATCGAGACCTCCCCGCTGGACTACTCCGTGGCCAGGCGCACCGACGCCGAGTCCGCGCCCGCCCTGCACGCGCTCTCGGGCGCCGAGGTGCTGCGGCGGCGGGGCGACGGCGAGCTGCTGGTGCTGGTGCACAACAAGTGGCGCCTGCGGGTCATCGAGCGCGACCACCCCGCGCTGTTCATGGAGCCGCTGCTGGCCGGAGGCGTCGACGAGGGCGAGTGAGGCCCCGGGCGGTAACTCCCCCGCGCCGCGGCCCGGACCGGTCCCTTCCGTCCGGGCCGCCGCCCTTTCCGGCAAAGCGCGCCCGCGTCGTTTACCCCGGGTGAATGCCGGTGACCCGCTGTCGATACCGGAACCCGGTCCCGCGGAAATGGGGCGCCCCGCGGAACGCGCGCCGACGGGCCTCGGCTGTTCGGCGGAGCGGCGGGTCCGCGCGGCGTGTGAACTCCCGTGGCGCGCGCACAGTCCGTTGTCATGGCGGGCCCGGTTCGCTGGGGCGGGTGGGGTCCGTGGTACTCCCGGGAGTCAGGCAGAGGCCAAGATCACCGGTTGGCGGGCACCCCGCGTCAGGCCCCGTGATCAGCGCGAAGGTACCCTGAGAGATGGCCGCTAGGGCGTGTCCGGACACCCGGCCGCACCGAGCTTCGTCCGGCTCTGTCCACTTCTGTGAAGGACAGGCCGGAGGGGGAGGGTTCGGGCGGATGCCGGACCGCCCAGGGGACCGGTACAGGAGGCAGCGGGACGCCGGGAAGACCTCTCGGTTCCGCCTGCGACGTCTCAGGGCGATCACGAAGTAATCGACAACCGGCAAAGTTTGTAAATCTTCACCTGACGGTAATTCGGTCCACGTGTGGGTATGTGTTGCATGTCACCTGTTCGTGAATCGGTGAAACTTATATGCTTTTGCTTAACCGTCGTTTAACAAAACAGAACAATAACGAGTGAAGCAGGAACGTGGCGGCGGACCGCCCCGCGTATGACGCACCTCACGTATCCCCCGCCTGGAAAGGTTGACCTCGGGCATGAGCGAAGACGACAAAGAGCGCACGGTGGAGCTCCACTACGAGGGCGGCGTGCTGAAGCTGCCGGTGTTCACCGGTACCGAGGGTGAGCGCACCATCGAGCTGAAGACCCTGCTGGGGTCGACGGGGATGACGACCCTGGACCCGGGGTTCGGCAACACCGCTTCGTGTAGCTCGGAGATCACCTATATCGACGGGGCCGCCGGGATCCTGCGCTACCGCGGGTACCCGATCGAGGACCTCGCCGTGGGCGCGACCTTCCTGGAGGTCGCCTACCTGGTGATCTACGGTGAGCTCCCCGACGCGGACCAGCGCCAGGAGTTCGCCGACAAGCTGCGCGACAACGCCGACATCCCGGCCGAGATGGGCGCGCTCATCGACGCGATGCCCCGCAACGGCCACCCGATGACGCTGCTGGCCAGCGCCGTGAACACCCTCGCCGCCTACTACGACGACAGCGTCGACCCCGGCGACGAGGACCAGGTGGAGCTCGCCACGATCCGGCTGTTGGCCAAGCTGCCGACGATCGCGGCCCGCATCTACCGCAACTCCATCGGCGAGAAGCCGATCAGCCCGGACAGCTCGCTCGACTACGTCGACAACTTCATCCGGATGACCTTCGGCGACATCCACGCCGACAGCGAGCTGGGCGACCTGTTCAACCAGGCCGTCGGCATGCTGCTGGTCCTGCACGCCGACCACGAGCTCAACTGCTCCACCGCCACCGTGCGCGTCGTCGGCTCCTCGAAGGCCGACATCTACGCCAGCGTGGCCTCGGGCGTCAACGCCCTCTCCGGCCCGTCCCACGGCGGCGCCAACCAGGCCGTCCTGGAGATGCTGGAGGAGATCCGCGACTCGGGCATCTCCATCGAGGACTTCCTGGAGAAGGTCAAGGCCCGCGAGATGCGCCTCATGGGCTTCGGCCACCGGGTCTACAAGAACTTCGACCCGCGCAGCAAGGAGATCAAGGTTCTGGCCAGCCAGATCCTCGACCGCGACGAGAACCCGGACGAGCTGTTCGCGCTCGCCCTCAAGCTCGAGGCCGCGGCGCTCTCCGACTCCTACTTCACCGAGCGCAAGCTCTACCCGAACGTCGACTTCTACACCGGCGTCATCTACCGCACCATGGGCTTCCCGACCAACATGTTCACCGTGTTGTTCGCCATCGGCCGCCTGCCCGGCTGGATCGCCCACTACCGCGAGCAGCTGCGCGACCCGGCCTTCCGGATCGCGCGCCCGCGCCAGCACTACGTCGGCTCCCCCGAGCGCCGGCTCCCCGGCCAGGGGTAGCACACCCCTCTTCCGAGGCACACAGGAGCGTCCGCCCGCGTCAGAGGGGCGGACGCTCCTTCCGCGTCGTCCACGGCCGCGGCGCCGTCCGGCGCCCGCGCGCCCGGGTACCACCCGTACGGGCGGCCCCGCCTTTCCCCGTATTTTGCCGACCGCTGTCGTCCGTGTGCGGCGTCGGGGGAAGGGGCAGGGTGCGGTCACCGGACGGTGCCGTGCGAAGGAGGGGGCGACGATGGTCAGGTACGCGTGGGCTGGCGACCTGCTCGGTGAGCTGAGCCGGAACTGGTGGCTGGTGGTCCTGCGGGGGGTGGCCGCGCTCCTCTTCGGCCTGGTCGCGCTGGTCTGGCCGGGCAAGACCCTGGTGGTCCTGGCGTTCGTCTTCGGTGTCTACGCGCTGGTCGACGCCGCCGCCCTCGGGTACGCGGCCTACCGCTCGTCGTCCGGTGCCCGGCTCCCGCTGGCCGTCCAGGCGGGCCTCAGCGCCGTCATGGGCCTGATCGCCCTGGTCTGGCCGGTCGCGGCGATCGTCGCGCTGGTGTTCGTCATCGGCGTCTGGGCCGTGGCCACCGGCGTGGCCGAGATCGTCACCGCCATCCGCCTGCGCGCGCACATCAGCTCCGAGTGGCTGCTGGTCTTCGTCGGGGCGCTCTCGGTCGTCTTCGGACTCCTGCTGTGGTTCTGGCCGCTGGAGGGCGCGCAGGCCATCATGTTCGTGGTCGCGATGTACGCGGTCATCTTCGGCGCGGTCATGGCCGTGGCCGGATTCCGCCTCCGCGGCGCCGCCGAGGCCTTCCTGCCCCCGGAGGAGGCGCCCGTCTTCACCGGCCTCGGCGAGCCCGACGAGCCCGCAGCGCCGGCCGGGGAGGAGACCCACCGGCCCGGCGACCTCCTCGAAGATCGCGCCGACCGCGCCGACCGCGCCGACCGCGCCGACCGCGCTGACCGCGCCGACCGCGCTGACCGCGCCGACCGCGCCGACCGGGACGGGTGGGATGACCGCGGCTCCGGGGACGGCCACGACGGGTGGGATGACCGCGGCTCCGGGGACGGCCACGACGGGTGGGACGACCGGGACGACCAGCCGGGCGGCAGGCACCGGGCTCCGGGCGGCGAGGAGGGCCGCCCCGACGAGCCCCGCTAGGCGGTGCCCTCCCGGGCCCCGGGCCCCGTGCCCCGCTCCGCTCGTGTCCGGCGCCTCCGGGAGGAGCGCGGGAGCCCCTCGTCCCACGGGTCCGCCCGGGGCGTTTCCGTTACTATGGCGCGCATGCACCTCCAGATCTACGGCTAGAGACGGGCGTCACCGACGCCGCGGCGCACCCGCCCCGCCACGGGGCCCGGTGCCCCCCGGTCCTGTCCCCGGTCACCCGAATCTGGAGAAGACACATGAACCGCCGCGCCCATATCGCCATGGTCGGCACCCCCACCGTGAGCCACGTCCTGCCCAGCCTGGAGGTCATCCGGGAGTTGGTGGACAGGGGCCACCGCGTCACCTACGCCAACGACCCCCTGCTGTCCGACACGATCACCGGGGTCGGCGCCGAACTCGTCCCCTACTCCACCGTCCTGCCCACCGGCGACGGCACCTGGCCCGACGACCCGATCAAGGGGATGGACCTCTTCCTGGACGAGGCGATCAACCAGCTGCCCGCCCTGCGCGCCGCCTACGACGACGACCGCCCCGACCTGTTCCTGTACGACATCTCGGGTTTCGCCGCCCGGATCCTCGCCCTCAACTGGGACATCCCGGCCGTGCAGCTCTCGCCCACCTACGTGGCCTGGGCGGACTACGGCGACACCGTCATGGAGTGGCTGCGCGCCCAGCCCGGGGCGAAGGAGCACCACGCCAAGTTCGACGCCTGGCTCGCCGACAACGGCGTCACCGGCCTCGACCACTCCTCCTTCGCCGGACTGCCGCCCCGGGCCCTGGCGCTGATCCCGCGCGAGATGCAGCCCTTCGCCGACACCGTGGCCGACACGGTGACCTTCGTGGGGCCGTGCCTGGGCGACCGGGCCGACCAGGGGGAGTGGACCCGTCCGGCGGACGCCGAGAACGTCCTGCTGGTGTCCCTGGGATCGGCCTTCACCAACCAGCCGGGGTTCTACCGCGCCTGCCTGGAGGCCTTCGGCGGCCTGCCCGGCTGGCACGTGGTGCTCCAGGTCGGCAGGTACGTGGACCCCGCCGAGCTGGGGGAGGTGCCCGACAACGTCGAGGTGCACACGTGGGTGCCGCAGCTGTCCGTCCTGCGCCAGGCCGACGCCTTCGTCACCCACGCCGGCATGGGCGGCTCCAGCGAGGGCCTGCACGCCGGGGTGCCGATGATCGCCGTCCCGCAGGCCGTCGACCAGTTCGACAACGCCGACCGCCTGGTGGAACTCGGCGTCGCCCGGCGGATCGACACCGAGGACGCCAGCGCGGAGCGGCTGCGCACGGCCCTGCTGGAGCTGACCGCCGACCCCGGGGTCGCCCGCCGCCTCGCCGAGATCAGCGCCCGGCTCCAGGCGGGCGGCACCTCCTACGCGGCCGACCTGGTCGAGGCGGAACTGCCCGCCTGAACCGCGTCCGGTGAACGCCCGCCCGGCCCCGCGCGGGGCCGGGCGGGCGGCCGGGGGCTCCGCCTCCCCCCGGAGGCCCGACACCGAACGGAGCACCATGGACCACCTCGTCGTCGTCACCGGAGGGCCGGGATCGGGCAAGACCACCCTGATCGACCACCTGGCCTCGCTCGGGTACGCGCGCACCCCGGAGGCCGGGCGCGCCGTCATCCGCGACCAGCGGGAGATCGGTGGCCGCGGCCTCGCCTGGCGCGACGACGCCCTGTTCGCCGAACTCATGCTCTCGTGGGAGATGCGCTCGCACCGCGAGGCCTCGTCCCTGCCCGGCCCCGTCTTCTGCGACCGGGGCGTACCCGACATGGTGGGCTACTTCCTGCTGCGCGGCCTGCCGGTCCCCGGGCACGTCACCGAGGCGGCCCGCCGGTTCCGCTACCACCGCAGGGTCTTCGTGGCCCCGCCGTGGCCGGAGATCTTCACCGGCGACGCCGAGCGCCACCAGTCACCGGAGGAGGCCGAGCGCACCCACCGGGCGATGACCGAGGCCTACCCGGCGTGCGGTTACGAGCTGGTGGAGCTGCCGCGCGTTCCGGTCGCGGAGCGGGCCCGCTTCGTACTGGACACCCTGGGCGGGGTCCGGCCCCCGAGACCGTGACGGGAGTGACGGGAGTGACGGGAGGAAACGTCTGCCATGTCTGTCATGAGACGCGCCCTCTGGACCGCGAACGGGGCACCCATGGCCGTTCATGGCCGTAAACCGGGCTTTCTCTTGTGGTTCGCGGAGGCGGGGGCCAGACTCGTGTCTAGGTAAAGGACCATTGACCGTCCACGCCCCAGACGGATGCGGGAGCGTGGGCGCCGGGAAGGAAGTCGGCAGGTGGCCAGCGCGTCCGGGGCGAGTATGCCGCCCATGAGCTGGGAGGGCATCGACCACGCGCTCAACCGCGTGCGCGGTGAGGCCGACCGGATCTCCCTCGACCTGGCCGACCTGGAGGGCCACGTCAGCCACCGCCTGCTCCAGGGGGCCGACCTCGTCGGACGGACCCGGCAGCGCTGGGAGCACGCCAGAGGGCACATCCGCAGCCTGCGGGCGGTCTACGAGGCCTTCCGCCGCGTCGTCGCCAGGGCGGGCGAGCTCCGGGCCTCCGGAGGCGGTCCCGAGGACCAGGCCGCCCTGACCTCCCTGCTCAACGACGCCTCCGTGCCGCTGCCCGCCGCGGAGACCCCGCCGCACGAGCGCGGGCTGCTCCACACCGGCCGGGAGTCGGTCACCCTCGCCGACGCCGTCGCCCGCATGTCCGCGGACTACGAGGAGGTCACCGAGGTCATCTCGGCCGCCGAGACGGCCTGGGACGCCCTCCACCCGCGCCTGAGCGAGCTCGAAGCCATGTGGCACGAGATCGGCACCCTCTCCGACATGGTGGAACTCGGCGAGGACGAGTACGAGTCCCTGCGCGTCGACCTGGAAGCGGTCGGCGCCACCGTCCGCCGCGACCCCCTCTCGCTCGTCGAGGACGGCCACGTGAAGGTCTCCTCCCTCGAAGGGCTGCGCCTGCGGCTGGAGCGCGTGCGCGGCGAGCTCCGCGACGCCCTGCGCATGCGCGACTCCTACGCCGAGAGCGTCGAGCGGCTCGGCTCCGCCATCGACGACGTCGGCAAGGCCGTGGAACGCGTACGCGGGCTGCGCGAGCAGGTGGTCGCCAAGGTCTCCTCACCCGCCGCGGTCGGCGTGCCCGACCCCGTCCCCGCGCTGCGGGCGCACATCGAGGCGATGGACGCCCTGCGCGCCCGGGGCCGGTGGCGTGAACTCGGCGCCCGCCTGGGCGAGACGCAGCGCGCCGTCCACGAGGCGGCCGACGACATCCGGGAGCGCGAGGCCGACCTCACCGGCCTCCTGGAGCGCCGCGCCGAGCTCCGCGGCCGTCTGGACGCCTACCGCTCCCACGCGGTCCGGCTCGGTGCCGCCGAGGACACGCGGCTGGCCGAACTCCACAGCACGGCGCACTGGGAGCTGTGGACCGCGCCCTGTGACCTGCGCGCGGCCACGGTCGCCCTCTCCGCCTACCAGCGCGCGCTCCAGGAACTCGGCGGAACCGGTTCCGCTGTGAACAGAACCACACCGGGCCCGGACGCGTCAGACGGCGAGAGCGATGGTGGTGTGAGTAGATGACGAAGTGCACGGCCCCCGGCTGCCCCGGCCGGATCGAGGACGGTTTCTGCGGCGTGTGCGGCATGGCCCCCGCGGACGTACGGCCTCCGGACAACCCCGTCCCCGCCCCCCGGCAGCGGTCCGTGCCGTCGGCCCCCGTGCCGCAGCAGGCCCCCGGTTCCACCCACCGGACCCCGGGCCCCCGGCCGTCCCCCGGCCCGGCCCCGTACGCGCCCGGGTCGGGCCCCTCCGCCCCGGGGGCCCCGTCCGGCGGACGCGACGAGGCGCTCGACCGGTGGCGGCCCCCGAACCCCTCCGCGGACCCCCTCAGCGGCGACCCCGTCCACTCCCACCCCCTCTCCGGCAACGTCAGGCTCTCCGGACGCTCCGGCCCGGGCAGCGTCTCCGCGACCTCGGGCACCAGCGTCAGCGGTCCCGGCCGCGGCAGCCGCCGCTCCTCCCGCGGCATGCTCGGCATGGGCATGGTCCAGGTGCCCCTCGTCCCCTACCGGGACCCCTCCGAGGCCGTCATGGACAACCCCGTCGTCTCGGAGAAGAACCGCTTCTGCGGCAACTGCGGCGAGCGGGTCGGCCGCACCCGCGACGACCAGCCCGGCCGCACCGAGGGCTTCTGCCGCAAGTGCGGGACCCAGTTCTCCTTCACGCCCAAGCTCTCCCCCGGAGACATGGTCGGCGGCCAGTACGAGGTGCTCGGCTGCCTGGCCCACGGCGGACTCGGCTGGATCTACCTGGCCCGCGACCGCAACGTCAACGACCGCTGGGTGGTCCTCAAGGGCCTGCTCAACGCCGGTGACGCCGAGGCGCACAAGGCGGCCGCCGCCGAGCGCGCGTTCCTCTCCGAGGTCGAGCACCCCAACATCGTCAAGATCATCAACTTCTCCCAGCACCCGGACCCGCGCACCGGTATCCCCGGCGGCCACATCGTCATGGAGTACGTGGGCGGCAAGTCCCTGCGTGAGCTGCTCACCGAGCGCCGAGAGGACGAACCCGACGCCGTCCTGCCCCCGGACCAGGTCATCGCCTACGGCCTGGAGGTCCTGCGGGCCCTGGGCTACCTGCACTCCAGGGGCCTGCTCTACTGCGACTTCAAACCCGACAACGTCATCCAGAGCGAGGAGCAGATCAAGCTCATCGACCTGGGCGGCGTACGGCGCATGGACGACACCGTCAGCCCCGTCTACACCACGCCCGGGTACCGGGTGCCCGAGGACGAGCTGCGCGGCCCCGGCCCCACGGTCAGCGCCGACCTGTACTCGGTCGGCCGCGCCATGGCCGTGCTCAGCTTCCGCTTCAGCTTCATGCGCGACCACCCGCACAGCATCCCGCCGCGGGAGAGCGTGCCGCTGCTCCAGCGCCACGAGTCCTTCGACCGGCTGCTGCGCCGCGCCACGCACAGCGAGCCCGAGATGCGCTTCCACGACGCCGAGGACATGGCGGACCAGCTCACCGGCGTCCTGCGCGAGGTCCTGTCCGACCTGGAGGGCGCACCGCACCCCGCCCCCTCGACCCTGTTCGGCGCGGAGAACCCCGCGGCCGGACCCGAGCCCGGCACCCACAACGCCGACCGCATGCTCGTCGCGCCCCCGCCCACCGACGCAGCCGCGCTGCTGCCCGCACCCCTCGTCGACCAGGCCGACCCGGCCGCCCAGCACCTGCGCGGCTTCCAGGCACTGGCGCCCGAGGAACTCGTCCCCGCGCTGCGCGCCATGCCCGCCCCCACCCCCGAGACCCTGCTGATGCTGGTCCGCGCGCTCGTCACCGTCGGCCGCCACGGCGAGGCCATGGACGTCCTCCAGCGGTTCAGCGAGGCGGTCCCGGGCGACTGGCGCACCATGTGGTACCTGGCGGTCACGGAGCTGAGCACCGGCCGGTTCCACGACGCCCGCGACCACTTCGACGAGCTGTACGACCACCTGCCCGGGGAGCTCGCGCCCAAGCTGGCCCTGGCCCTGGCCTGTGAGCGGACCGGCGAGCACGAGACCGCCGCCCGCCAGTTCCGTGCGGTCTGGAACACCGACCACTCCTTCGTCAGCGCCGCCTTCGGCCTGGCCCGCATCCGCCTGACCCAGGGGGACCGGGCCGCGGCCACCGCCGTCCTGGACACGGTCCCGGAGCTGTCCCGGCTGCACGTCCACGCCCAGACCGCGCTGATCGCCGTGCTCGCGGCGCACCACCCGGGCACCGCGGCCGACGACTTCGTCCAGGCCGGACGGCGCCTGGAGCGGATCGGGCTGGACGGGGAGTCCGCCGACCGCCTGGCGGTCCGGGTCCTGGAGTCGGCCCTGGGCTGGCTCGGCGCCGGGGGAGGGCCGCCGGCCGGGGAGGGGCTGCTCGGCGCCCCGTTCACCGAGAACGGTGTGAGGGGCAACCTGGAGCGCCGCTACCGCGCGCTGGCCCAGCGTGCCACCACGCCGTCGGAACGCTACGACCTCGTCGACAGGGCCAACTCCCTACGCCCCGCGACGCTGCTGTGAGGAACGAGGGAACGGCGATGACCAAGGTGCGGATCTGCCCCGCCTGCTCGAACAGGGTGACCACGGACGACGCCTTCTGTGAGGGGTGCGGTCGCCCCCTCCCCGAGGAGGCCGGGACCGCCGGGCACCCCGACCGGGTGCCCACGGCGCCGCAGGCGAGCCTCGCCGGCGCGGTGCCGTCCGGCGGGAGCGCGCCGGGCGGGCGGACCCGGGACGGAGCCGGTGGCGGCTCGCGGACCGGGGGAGCCCCCGGCCGGTCCGGCGGCGCGCCGTCCGGGGGGAACGCGCGTCCCGGCCTGGTCCCCGACGACGGCGCCCCCACGGCGCCCCAGGTGAGCCTGCGGGCGGTGGACGCGGGCACACGGGACGCGTCCCCGCCGGAGGCGCTCCCCGACTCCGCCCCGCACGCGGCCGACTCCATGGTCACCCAGCCGATACGGCGCGACAGCCTGCCCTCGTTCGCGTCCCCCGCCGCGCCGCCGCAGGACGTCCCCGACTGGCCGCCGCCCGCCACCGGCAGCGACCCGGTGCGGCCCGCAGACCCCGGCCTGTGCGCGTGGTGCCCCGGAACGGTCAGCGGCGGCTACTGCGAGCGGTGCGGCCTCCTCCAGCCCACCGGGCGCGACCACGTCGAGGTGCGCACACGTGCCGCCGCCGGAGTCAGCGACCGCGGACTGCGGCACAAACGCAACGAGGACGCCATGGCGATCCGCGTGATCGACGCCGACGACCCCCGCGCGCCCGGCGTGGTCTGCGCCGTGGTCTGCGACGGGGTGTCCAGCTCACCGCGCTCGGACGAGGCCTCCCGCGTCACCTCCGAGACCGGCGTGGCCGTCCTCGCCGAGCGCATACGCCAGGGCGCGGACCCCCGCGAGGCCACCGGCGCGGCGATGGTCCGTGCCGCCGAGGCGGTGGCCGGGATCGCCGACTCGCCCAGCTCCGCCCCCGCGTGCACCTTCGTGTCGGCGGTGTTCGACCCCGCCGCGGGCACCGTCACCGTCGGCTGGGTCGGCGACAGCCGCGCCTACTGGCTCTCCGGAGGCCCCACCTCCAGCGCTTCCGCCCTCCTGACCAGGGACGACTCCTGGAGTGAGGCGATGGTACAGATGGGCGCGCTCTCCCGGGAGGAGGCGATGCGCTCGGCCAACGCGCACGCCCTCGTCGCGTGGATGGGAGCCGACTCCGGTGAGATCGACGCCCACATCTCCACCGTCACCCCCACCGGCCCCGGCGCCGTCGTACTGTGCAGCGACGGCCTGTGGAACTACCTCCCCGAGGCGCAGGCCATGACCGACGCCGTCCCCGGGGCGGGGGCCAGACCCTACGAGGCGGCCCGCGCCTACGTCGGCCTCGCCCTGGAGGCGGGCGGCAAGGACAACATCACCGTCGTCGTCGTTCCCGTGCCCGGAGGGGGTCCCCGTGCCGAACACGGCTGAGCGCGCGGCCGGGCCCGGCCTCCGGACCGAGGCCGACGAGACGACCCCGGACACCGACCCGACCCGGACCGTACGGACCCGGCCCCGACGGAGCGGACCGGGCACCGGCGGCACCCCCGTACCCGGGTAGGAGGGACCCATGCCGAGTTGCCCCTCCGGGCACCGCTCCACGGCGACCGACTTCTGCGACGTCTGCGGGCTCCGGCTCCAGGCCCGCTCCCCCGCGTCGCGGCCCCCGTCGCAGCGCCACCCGTCACCGCCCACGCCTGCCGTGGCCCCGACCCGGCCCCCCGAGCCGCGGCGCCCGGTGACCCTTCCCCGGGGAGGCCCCTGCCCCGAGTGCGGCACCTCCCGCACGGGCCGGTTCTGCGAGGAGTGCGGGTACGACTTCGCCTCGCAGCCCGACGACCACCGGCGCGGGCGCCCGGGAGCCGAGCCGGCGGGCGCGCGCTGGCGCGTGGTCGTCGCCGCCGATCCCGCGTACTACCAGTACATGGTCCACCAGGGCATGCTCGACCCGGAGCAGATCTCCTTCCCCAGGGGCAACACCCAGCGCCGGGTGTCGCTCACCGGGGACAGGGTGCACATCGGACGGCGCAGCGCCACGCGCGGATTCAGCCCCGAGATCGACCTGGGCGGCCCCGGCGGGGACCCGGCGGTCTCCCACGTGCACGCGGTCCTCGTCGCCAAGCCCGACGGCACCTGGGCCCTCCTCGACCCGGGGTCCACCAACGGCACCACGGTCAACGGGACCGCCAACCCCATCGCCCCCAACGTGGAGGTTCCCCTGCATGACAGCGACCGGATCTACGTCGGCGCATGGACCGTCATCATCCTCCAGAAGGGGTGAACCCCGTTGACGTCCCCCACCTCCGGCCGGGCCCCGCACGGGGCCGGAACCAGACCGCCGGGCCCCCCGCACGGCGCGCTCCCGGCGGTACCGGGCGGCGACCGCGCCGAGCCGGGCGCCCCGGAGTCCGCGCGGGCGGACCGCCCCCGCGCGCCCCGTCGGGAGAGGGGTGCTCCCGGCGCGCGTGAACGCGCCTCCGGACTCCGCCTCTGGGCGGGCACCACCCCGGCCCGGGTGTGGCTGCTGTCCTCGGTGTGCGTGCTGGCCGTCCTCGGGCTGTTCGGATCGGCGGCCGCCACCCTCGGCCAGGCCCGCGAGAGCCTGCACGTGCTCGGGGACGACGCCGGGCCCCAGGCCATGGCGACCACCGACCTGTACCTGGCGCTCGCGGAGATGGACGCCCGGGTGGCCGACGTGCTGCTCATGGGCACCGACCACGACCTGGGTTCGGGCCGCGAGGACGCCCTGGAGGGGTACGAGGCCAGCCGGGAGCGGGCCAACGCGGCACTGCTCCAGGCGGCCTCGCTGGCCGAGGGCGACGGCGTGAAGGAGCGCAACGTCGAGGCGGTCCTGGACGGGATGGGCGCCTACGAGCAGCTCGCCGGCCAGGCGCGGCTGCTCAACGACGAGGCGCAGGCCCCGCCCGGCCGGGTGGACGGGACGGCCCTGGAGACCTACGACGAGGCCACGCGGCTGATGCACACCGAGCTGCTGCCCAAGGCGTTCAACCTCGGGCTGGACTCGTCGGCGATCGTGCGCGCCAACCACGAGGAGGGGCAGTCCTCCGTCGCGTTCGGCATGCTCTGGGTGGGCGCGGTCGGCGCGGTCACCGTCGCCGTGCTGCTCGGCCTCCAGCTGTACCTGCGCGTGCGGTTCCGGCGCCGGTTCAACGCGCCGCTGCTGGCCGCCACGGCGGTCGCCGTCCTGCTCACGGGCGGGGTGGTCCTCACCCTGACCACCAGCGGCGGGCACCAGCGCGACGCCAAGGAGGAGGGGCTGGACGCGGCCACGGCGCTGTCCCGGGCCGGGGCGATCGCCACCGACATGCAGGCGGACCAGAGCCGCTACCTGCTCGACCCGGACATGGCCGACAACTACCAGCAGGTGTACCTGGAGCGGGCGCAGCAGGTGCTGTACCGCCCGGCCGGCAACCTGGAGGCGTACTACGAGGCGGTCGACGACGCGGTCGCCGCCTACCCGGAGCTGCCGGGGCCGGACGGGTCCGACCCCGAGGACCCGGGCACGCTCGGCTACCTGGGCCAGCGGGCCCAGGACGCGCTGCTTCCCGGCCAGGAGGAGGCGCTCGCCGAGGTGCTGGAGTCCTACAACGCCCTCCAGGCCGAGGACCGGGCGCTGCGCTCGGCCGCCGAGGAGGGCGACCTGGCGGGAGCCGTCGACGTGCGCATGGGAGTCGCGCACTCCGAGGACGGCGCCTTCCACGCCTACGAGGACGCGCTGGCGGAGCTGACCGACCTGCACGAGGGCGCGTTCGCCGAGGGCATCGAGCGCGGTGACGCGGTGCTCGCCCCCTGGACGTGGCTGCTGCACGCCGCGACGGCCCTCCTGCTGGTCCTGATCGTGCTCGGGGTCCGCCCCCGGCTGGCCGAGTACCGCTGAGGCCGGGCCCGCTCCGCCCCGGACGCACACCCCCCGAGAGACGAGGAAGAGGCCGATGAGGTTTCGACACCGGCGCACCGCCGCCGCGGCCCTGGCCGCCGCCGCGGCGGTCGGGCTGCCCGCCTGCTCCGCGGTGCTGGGCGAGGAGGAGTCGATCCTCGACGCCGACTCGCTGACCATCGGAGTCAAGACCGACCAGCCCGGGCTGGGACTGGACGACGGCAGCGGCGGCATCACGGGCTTCGACGTGGACGTGGCCCTCTACATCGCCGGCAGGCTCGGCTTCGCCGCCGAGGACGTGGAGCTGACCGGCATCACCTCCGCCGAGCGCGAGGAGAGGCTGGACAGGGGCGCGGTGGACGAGGCGGACGAGGTGGACATGGTCGTGGCCACCTACTCCATCACCCCCGCGCGCAGGACCGAGGTCACCTTCGGCGGCCCCTACTACGTCGCCAAGCAGGACGTGCTGGTGCGCGCCGAGGACACCGGCATCCAGGGGGTGCGCGACCTGGAGGGCCTCAGCGTCTGCCAGGGGGAGGGCTCCAACTCCGCCGCACGTATCAGCGAGGGCCTGGGCATCGGCATCGAGCAGACGGAGGCGCCCAGCTACAGCGCCTGCATCGACGCCCTGCGCGGGGGAGACGTGGACGCCGTCTCCACCGACAACCTGATCCTGGCCGGATTCCTCGAGGAGGACCCCGACGCCTTCCGGTTCGTCAACAACCCCTTCACCGACGAGAGGTACGGCGTCGGCCTGCCCCACGGCGACGTGCGCGCCTGCGAGGCCGTCAACAGGGCCATCAGCCAGATGTACCAGGACGGTACCGCCGCGGAGCTGCTGGAGACCTGGTTCGGCGGGACCAACCTCCGGCTCGTGAAGAGCGTGCCGCAGTTCGAGGGCTGCGACCCGACGTGAGCGCGGGGCCGGTGCGCGTGCGGCGCGTGGGTCCGCGATCGTGTGCGGGGACGCCAGGGGTGAACGGCCGGAACCGGGGCCCGTGGCCGGAACCGGCCGGAGGCGCCCCGGTCCGCGCCAGGCCGTCGCGGGGGTGGTCCGGGGCGGGTACAGGTCCGATACCGAGCCTTGGGGCAATGGGGGACAGGATAGGAGTTGTCCGTTGACCATCGTCGAGTTCCTCAACGCGCGTCTGGACGAGGACGAGCGCGCGTCGGAGGCCGTTCCCGCGGGGACCCGCGGCCGGGACCGGGCGCTGGCGGAGGTCGCGGCCAAGCGCAAGATCGTCCGCGGGTACGCCGACGCCCACCGCGCGAGCATGCGCAGCCTCGAACCGGCCGTGGCCCCCGGTGCCGCCTCCGCGGCCCGCCCCCGCCCCGACACCCCGCAGGCCCCCGCCGGCGACCCCTGGTCGGAGCTGCTGGCCTGGCGGTCGGCGGTCAAGTACCTCGCGGGGGTGTACCGGGCCCACCCCGAGTACGACAGGTCCTGGGAGGACTGACCCGGGGGAACCGGCCGTGGTCCCCGACACGGCCGGAACACTTGACGCGTTCGAACTGGCGTTCGATAAGCTGGCGGTGTGAGCCTTCTGAACGAGCAGATCGACGTCCGTTCCACCGAGGGCGGGACCCCCGCCCAGTTCACCTGGCGCGGTCGCGCCTACCGGGTGCGCAGGGTCATCGGCGACTGGCCCGCCCGCCCCGAGACGCCCGGCGTCCCGGCCACGCAGGTCCACCTGCTCCGTGTCTCGGCCGAGTCCGACGCGGGCGAGCCGAGCATCATCGACATCACCCGTGACGTCGCCTCCGACCGCTGGACCATGCGCCGCCACTGGAACTGACACGCTGCCCGCCCGGCCCCGCCGGGCGGGCACCGCACCCGGAAGGTCCCGACACGGACCGGAGCGGGACGCGGGGGCACGCCCTAGAGGAAGACCCGGCCGCGCCGGGTGCGGTCGCGCAGGGCGGCCATGCGGCGGGTGTTGCCCGGACGGCGGGTCAGCAGGTGGTAGAGCAGCAGCGAGCAGCCCCGGTCGGTGCGGGCGCGGTCCGCCATCTCACCCATGTTGACCCGCGTGTAGAGGTGGCCGCCCCCGGCCAGGATCCGCACCGAGTGGGCGCCCTCGGGGACGTGCGCGTAGGCGTGGTTGTCGGCCGTGTACTCCATGGCCCGCGACAGCGCCGCCCCCAGGCCCGGGACCAGCTCCCCGCCCAGGGTCGCCGTCCGGCGCCAGAAACCGGTGTGCCCCGCGACCACGTGGCCCAGCTGGTGAGCGACCAGGAAGGCCAGCGCCTCGGGATCGCGGACCCTGCCGCCCGGGTCGAACAGGTCGTCCGACAGCACCAGGTACCGGCGCAGCCCGTGCCCGGCGGCGTCCGTCCCCCAGCGGCGCGGCCCCACCCGCACGTAGGCCTCCGGTGTCCGGGACAGCCCCGTCTCGGCGGCCAGCGCCACCACCATCCTGTGGGCCTCGGGGAACTGCGTGGGCGAGATCTTCACCGACTCCGCCTGCCGCCGGGCGTACAGCAGCCCCCGTGCCTTCCAGCACGCGGCGGGCACCGCCGCCAGGGCGGAGGCCGCCCACAGCCACGACCCCGACACCGACCACACCCCGTGGACCAGCCCCGCCGCCATCAGCAGGGTCGCGCCCACGCACGCGGCCAGGAGCGGGGCCTCCCACGGGTGGGCGGAGGCCGGGACGACCTCCTCGTCGGCGCCGAGCACCCGCAGCCCCTCCCGGGACGGGGACCCCGCACCGTCGGCGGCGGAGGAGGAGCAGTCGGGTGCGCAGCGGACCGAACACACCGTGGCGCGCCCCTGCGGCGGTATCGCGTGGGACATCCTGCCTCCCCTCGGGGCGCGGCCTGCGGGTCAGGGGGGATGACTACTTCCTGTGTCCAAATATTACTTTCCGCTTCCCTGGAGATGGGGAGTGTGCGCTACGGCGTGTCCGGGGCGGCCGACCCCCTCACCCGGCCCGCCAGGCGCTACCGCGTCCACCGCCGTCCTCCCGGCCCGCTTTCCGCACGGCCCCCGCCCCGTCTCCGCCCCTCACCCGGAGTGACCGTCAGTACGGTCGCTCGTACCGGCGCAGCTCCTCGGCGAGCACGTCCAGGAAGTGGTCCACCTGCGCCGGGTCGTACCCCGGCCGCGCGCGCGTGGTGCTGAACTGGATCCGCTCCACCTCGGCGGCGGTGAGCGTCGCCCGCTCCGGCCGCCCCTGCTGGAGGACGTCCAGCGTGAACTCGGCCCGGTCAAGGAAGTCGTCGACCTCCTGCTCGTTGTAGCCCGTGGTCAGCCGGGTGGTGGCGAACTGCTTCTCCCGGACGTCCCTCGGGGTCATCCCGTGCCTCCGGGGCGGGGTGTCCTGCGGCCCCGGCACGGACGGGTGCTGCTGGCCGCCCGGGCCGGGCCGCTGGTGCCGCGGCTGCGCGGAGGCGCCCGCCGCACCGGGCCGGGGCGGCAGCGGCGGCGGCTGGTCCTGGGCGCGGCCCAGACCGCGCCCGGCCAGGTCGGCGACCACGACGTCGAGGAAGTCGTCGACCTCGTCCTCGCGGTAGCCCGGACTGAGCCTCGTGGTGCGAAACCGCGAGTTGCGCACCTCGTCGGCCGTGATGAGCGGACCCGTGCTCGGGCCGCCCTCCAGGGCGACGAGTGTCGCCTCGATCCTGTCGAGGAGTGCGTCGACGTCCTCCTCGTTGTACCCCGGGCGCAGACGCACCGTGTGGAACTTCTTTTCGCGGATGTCCGCCGGTGTCAGAGGCATGGTCCCCATTGTGCAGTTCACGATGTTCTCAGAGCTGTTTATCCCCGGGTCGCGCGTGATTCGGCCTCGGCCAACAGCTCCACGAGGCGGGACAGGACGTCCTTCACCTGGTGGCGGTCGTACCCGCGCAGGACCAGGTCCACGGGGGCGTCGGCCAGTTCCGCGGAGGTGATGGGGTCGGGCTCCGGCGCGACGGGCCGCCCGTCGTCGTCGGCGGGGGCGGGGCCGCCGGCGAGGGAGGCCAGCGTGAAGGAGGCGCGGTGGACGAGGTCGTCCACCTGGTGGCGGTCGAAGCCGCGCAGGACCACGTCGAAGGCGGGGAGGGGGAGGGGACGCGGGGCAGGGGATGTCATGGACGCATTATGCCCATGGGGGAGCGGCCTCCGCCATAGCCGCGGGCACTGTGGCCGGGTGCGGACGCCCGGGGCGGGCGGCCGCCGTGTCCTAGCCCCGCATGAGGTAGAAGGCCAGCCCCCGCGCGATGGCGTCGGCGGCCTGCTCCCGCCAGGCGGGGTCCTCCATGAGCGCGGCGTCCTCGGGGTTGCGCATGTTGCCCGTCTCCAGGAACACCTTGGGCACGTCGGACATGTTCAGCCCGCCCAGGTCGGTGCGCACGTCCAGGCCGTCGTCGGCGAGGTAGTCGGCGGTGGGGACGTCGCTCCCCTCCAGGTAGGCACGGTGGATGTCCTCGCCGAGCAGCCGGGAGGGCTCGGTGATGTCGTCGGTGAAGCCCTCGACCTCGCCCGGCATGATCACGTGGAACCCGCGGCCGGACTCGGGCCCGCCGTCGGCGTGGAGGGACACGGCCGCGTCGGCCCCCTCCTCGTTGCCGATCTCCGCGCGCTCGTTGATACACGGCCCGACGCCGCCGTCGTCCTCGCGGGTGAGGACGACCGTGGCGCCGTCGGCCTCCAGCCTCTCCTTGACCAGCACGGACAGCTCCCAGTTGAACTCGTGCTCGGCGTATCCGCTCGCGGTCTCGGTGCCGACGGTGTCGCAGGCCTTCTCGTTCGGCCCGGCGGGGACCATCGCGTTGATCTCGTCGGGGGCGTCGGCGTTGCCGCCGTTGTGGCCGGGGTCGATGACCACGACCCTGTCGCCGAGGGGGCCGTCACCGACGGGCCCACCGTTCCCGCCCCCGTCGCCCGGGGCCCCGCGGTCGTCGCCGTCGGGGGCGTCGGCGCCGTCCTCCGGTCCGGGGAGGGGCAGGGCCGCGGTGGGGTCGCTGCCGGGCGGCGCCCCGGACGGCGACGAGCAGGCGGCGGTGAGGAGGAGCACGGAGGCGAGTGCCAGGGCGCGGGTGGCGCGGCTCCGGGGCCCTGACGGTGCGGAGACGGGCATGCCCACAACCTAGCCGTTGCGGACGCCCCGGGCGTACCCCCCGGTTTCCGGCGGGGCCTGGAGGCGGGGGGACGGCGGTCGCGGCCGAGCGGCGCGGGCAGGGGTGTGCCGTCCGTCACGAGGGGTGCGGGAAGGGGTGCGCGAAAGACATTCCCGGGGGACGCGCTTCCTTTGTAAGACGCACCACGCGGGGTTCGGTTTACCGGGCGGGAGAAAAAATTCTCCGGGAAAGGGGAGTGTCGCCCAGCGTGAGGGAGCCTTTCTCTGTTATGCATCCGTGATCGGTTTCGGATGATTTGCCCCTTTGGGGCGATGTAAGGTCTGAATCAGGAAATGGGAAGTGATCCACGGCCCGGTTTCGTACGACCCCTCCGTCCTGTGGTCCGACCGAGTCTCCTCGTTCCTGCTGGCAGTGAGCTTCTGTGTGCCCCTGCCGTCCCCCATCCGACCCCGGTCCGCGCTCCGTGGTTCCCACGACCTCCCCACGGTCGTCCAGCGATGCGCGTTCCGGGCCAGCCCGACAAGTTCGGGCTGTGGCCGATCCGAAGAGGATTGACTTGAAGAACACCCGCGTTACCGCGCGCCGCATTCTCCAGGGCGGTGCCGCTTTCGCCGCACTCGGCGCGCTCAGCATCGCCACGGCTCTTCCCGCCGCGGCTGACACCGAGTACTACGGCTGGGCCTACGCCTCCGTCGGCAACTGGGAGGGCGTCGCCGTCAGCTACGACGGCACGACCACCAACAGCTACTCCGGCTCCGTCGGCAACTGGCTGACCTTCTCCGGTACCAGCAGCGCCACGGTCGGCGACGACGGCGTCACCGCCACGGCCACCGTGGACACCGCCCGGCTCCAGCTCACCGTCTCCGACGTGGAGGAGATCGTCGAGGAGAACCTCGACGAGGAGGCCGATGACGAGGCGACCGCCGACGAGGAGACCGAGGAGCCCGGAGCCGAGGAGTCCCCGGCCCCCGAGGGCGAGGGGTCCGAGGACGGCGGTGACGAGGACGCCGACGGCGACCAGGGCACCGGCGGGGACGAGGGCACCGGCGGCGAGACCGGCGGCGAGACCGGCGGCGAGACCGGCGGCGAGGGCGGGACCGAGACTCCGGACGTGCCGGAGACCAGCCCGGCCCCCGAGACCACCACCGAGCCCACCACCGACCCCGCCACCGCCTCCGAGCCCGAGACCCTGGTCCTGGACGAGGAGAGCACCGACCTGGTCAGCGGCTCGGACGAGATCGTCCTCGACGCCACCCTGTCGGGCGTGACCACCACGACCACCCAGAGCTGGGACGGAGAGGTCTCCCACAGCGCCGACGTCGCCGACATCTCCTACCCGGAGGTGGTCACCCTCGACAGCGGCGAGCAGATCGCCGTCATGATCGACCTGGAGTCGTACGAGTACGTCGAGGAGTACACCGACGAGGAGTACGGCGTCAGCTGGAACGACGCCCACACCGGCTTCGCGGTGACCTTCACCGCCGACGGTGCCGAGGCCCCGTTCTACTACGTGGACCTGGCCGAGAGCCTCGCCAGCGTCGGCACCGCCGAGGTCGGCGACGGCGGTGGCGGCAACGGTGGCGGCGACGGCGACGACAAGCCCGCGCCGACCCACCCGGAGGACGAGACCGAGAAGAAGCCGCAGCCGGAGAAGCTGGAGAACGCCGAGTCCCTGGCCCAGACCGGTAGCCCGATCGCCGGTCTGGTCGCGGCCGGTGCCGCGATCGCCGCCGGCGGCGGCCTGGCCGCGTACTTCGCGCGCCGCAAGAAGAACACCGCTGACTCCGCCGCGGAGACCAGCGAGGGCTAGGCACGAGTCTGGCGTCGGCTGAGCCGACCCGGCCCCGGGGACACGTTCCCCGGGGCCGTCCTGTTTTCCGGGGCCCTGCCGCCCGATCCCGCCCGGAGGACGGAGGCCCTCCTTCCCGGTGCCGCCGCGCCCCGCTCCGGGCGCCGCTCCAGCCCCCTCCCGGCGCGCCCGGAACTTCGCGGCGGCGGCCTCCGTTGACCGGTGGTCAGTGCACGCGCACCGGCTGACCGACGCACGGTGGACGGTTTCCGTTTCGTGATCCAGAGGTTAGGCTCGCCGTAGGGCGCCCGCACACGCCGCCCGACACAGAGTCACCTTCCCGGGGCGGGAAGGCCCCGACACGATTCGCCCCGCACACCGCGACCGGCCGCCCCGGGCCGGCCGGGCAACCCTGTCCGCCGTCCGCGGCGGGCACGGGCCGACCCCAGGGTCGGACATCCCCCGCATACAACAGGAGTGTTGTGGTGTCTCCCGCCAAGCCGACCGCGCGCCGCCTCGCTCGCGGTGGCGTCCTGTTCGCCGCTCTCGGAGTGCTCGGCGCGGTGCCCGCGCTCCCCGCCTCCGCCGATCAGCTCGTCTGGGGCAACGCGCAGGCATGGGTGGCCGACGGCGACGTGGTCGCCGGCTACTCGACCGCCACCGGCTTCGGCGGGGAGACCGAGGGGAGCGCCGCGGCCGAGGACCTCTTCGGGCCGATGGCCGACTACCTGGAGATCGACGGCGAGAGCCACACCGTGGTCGACGCCGACGGCGCGCGCGCCGCCTCCACCGTGCGGACCGCGTCCTTCCGGATGGAGGTCGCCGACCTCGCCGCCCGGGGGCTGATCGACGTGCCGCCGGAGGTCGACCTGCCCGAGCCCTCCCCGTCGCCGACCCCCTCCGCGGAGACCGGGCCGAACCGGGAGGGCACCCCCTTCCGGGACGAGCCCTCCCCGAAGGGCACCGACGGCGACGGCACGGGCTCCGCCGACGGCGCGGGCGGTGGGGCTCCCTCCGAGGAGGGCTCCTCCGACGGGGGTTCCTCCGACGGAGGAGCCGCGGACGGGGGGTCCGCGGGCGGCGGGGACACCCCCGCGGGCGCGGACGACCAGAACACCGCCCAGGCGAGTGAGGAGCCCTCCGAAGCACCCCTGCGCGAACCGCAGGAGGGCGCGTCCCCCAGTCCCTCCCCGAGCGCGGCCGAGGACGTGCTCCTCCTGGACGGGGCCGCCGCCGAGACGGTGTCCGCCGACGGCAACGCGGTGGAGTTCACCCTCGCGGACGTGACCGCCACGGCCACCGCCGGGTACGACGGCGTGACCGAGGCGACCTTCGCGCACGGTGAGCTGACCGCGTTCGGCGTTCCCGTCGGCCCGTTGGGCGGGAGCGACGACGGGATCGTGGCGGAGGAGGTCCTGGAGGTGTTCGACGAGGACGGGGACGTGGCCCTGGAGGTGCCCGTGCGCATCCGCGTCGAGGCCAACGAGACCGCCTTCCAGGACCAGGACGAGGACTGGAACGGCCAGGGGATCCGCAGCTGGATGACCGTGTGGGTGCAGGTGGGCGAGGCCGGGCAGGAGAAGGGCTTCGCGGTGGACTTCGCCGACGCGTGGGCGCTCGGCTCCACCTACGCCGCGACCACCCCGCCCTCCCCGGGCGACAAGGGCGACCCCGAGGAGTCGGAGCGGCCGGAGGAGGTCGCCGCCGGGGACGACAACCGCCTGGCGACCACGGGCAGCTCACTCTTCGCGCTGATCACCGCCGCGGTGGTGGCGGTCGGCGGCGGCGCGGCCGCGACCTTCCTGGCCCGCGACCGCACCACCGCCATGGACGACCGGATCGAGGACTACTAGGGCCCGGCGCCGGGCCGTGTCCGGGCGCCCGAGCCCTCCTCCCGCGCGGGGGACCCGCTCGGAGGAGCGGCCCCCGGGCGACGCCTTCCGGTGTCCGGACACGCGGAAGGCGGGCCTCCTGTCGGAAGGCCCGCCCTCGACCCTTGTCAGCCGCTCTCAGCAGCCGGAGCCCGTCCGGCCGTTCCCCCCGGAACCGGCACAGACAGGGGAGATCACTCCGTACGCTGGCTGGGGATTCCGGCCAGCAGGGCGCGGACTTCGGTCTCACGGTAGCGACGGTGTCCGCCCAAGGTGCGGATCGAGGTCAGCTTGCCCGCCTTCGCCCAGCGTGTCACGGTCTTGGGGTCCACACGGAACATGGTGGCAACCTCGGCGGGGGTCAACAGGGGCTCCGCCTCGGGCGTGCGAGTTGACATGTGTACGGCCTCTCCTCCTGGATCTGTGTGCCGATCCTTGAGCCTTAATCCTGGCACTTGGCCCGGATGTCCAATATTCCCTCTAGGTCTATATTGGCATCACCCGAGGTGATTGTACGACCACTCCAAGCAACTTTGCACGTGGGAGGCCAAAGAAAGCCGCCCGTGGCCGCGTCACGCTAAGTGATTCTAGCGACACGTTTAGTGGCATGTGGCGTATTCGGTCAAAACTTCGTTCTCCGGCCTCGTTTTTCTCGATGCGGAGTACCCGAAGTGCTACGGCTGCCTGACCGAAACCCGGCCTCGTGGCTCGCGGCGGAGTTCCGGGTTCTCGGTGGTCGGGCTGCGTGGAGGGGCTGGGGCGGGCCGGCGGAGGCGGGGGCCGCGTACTTCGGCTGGCGGTCGGGCCGCGCGGATTCCCCGCGTGGCAAGGGTTTCCAGATTACTGAGGGTGCGCTCTGTGATCACTCGGCTACAGTCTATGCCGATCTCTATCGGGCGTTATGCCCAGTTTCACGACTCTTGATGTCGTGCGCGGACGACGTCCGGGCTCGCACCCTTGTCACATGCGAAAAGATCTCGGCAGAAGGGAGAGAAACCTGGTGTACCAGGTTGGTAACCGGCGTGGCGCGCGCGTGCCCGTCTTCCGCGATGACGACAGAAGGCGGACGGTGTCCACGAAAACGTGGCGACACCGTAACCCTCAGTTGGCGTGCTCCAGTGCGCGTACCGACCTCCAGCGCCGCGTGATCCTCTCGCGCAGCTCCACCACCCGGCGGCCGTCCCCCGTCGCCAGGGCCTCGATCGCTCCCGCCACCTCCGCCACCGAGTGGTCCTCGCTGAGGTGGTCGTCGCTGAGGAGGTGCGGCAGCCCGCCGTAGTCCAGCTCCAGCAGGGAGTCGGGGTGCGCGGTCAGGGACAGCCAGTCCGTCAGCTGCTCGGTGGCGGCCGACACCGCGTGCTCGCCGATGTGCTCCCGCAGCACCGCGGCCGTCTGCTCCAGCCTTCTCAGGGCCAGCGAGGTCCGCGTCAGGTAGAGCAGGGTCCGGGTGGAGTTCGCCGACAGCACCAGGCACCGCTCCTGGGCCTCGAAGGGCACGAACCAGGGGACCGGCACGGTCCAGTTGCTCGACAGGATGCCCGGCCGCACCAGCGCGCCCGAGTCCCGCCACTCGCGGTAGTCCTCCTCGGCCCGCTCCGCCTCGGCCGCCGGCACGAACGCCGTGCTCACCCCCACCGGCACCGTGCCGGTGAACTCCGTGAAGGCCCGCCACGAGCGCAGCCGCGTCTGCCAGGGGCAGACGTACAGTCGCTCGTTCACCCGCCGCAGGTAGGCGTTGCGGCTCTCCTCCGCCGGCGCCACCACCGGGGGCGTGGCCGCCAGCCGCCTCAGGCTCTCGGCGTGCTCCGCCGCCAGCGCGTTGATCCGCCGGGGCCGGTCGGACGAGGCCGCGTACTCCTCCCAGTAACCGCGGTCGCACGGAGGGAAGGCGTTGATCGGCTGGTAGACGCGGAGATAGGCGGTGTAGGGCAGCACGAACGCATCGTGGCACATATCGTTGCCTGTGGCACTCACCACGGGGAGCCTGTGCTGCCGCCGTTCCGTGCGCTCACCACGTCCGTCACACCCGGGTGGCGTAGGCACGACGGGGGCCGACCAGGTACGGTTGTATGTGTACGTAAGCTGGCGCATGTCGTCAGTCGCGTTTGACGGCCGTCAGCCCGATAGTGCGGGTTAGTAAGTGATCTGGGGTTCGTCGGAACCCAATCGTTGAGGGGGTCGAGCCAATGGGGCGCGGCCGAGCCAAGGCCAAGCAGCAGAAGGTCGCCCGGAAGCTCAAGTACAGCTCCGGCGGGACCGACCTTGATCGGCTGCGGTCGGAGCTGGGTGTCGCTGAGGACGAGGGGTCTACCTCCGGGCCGTTGGGTCCGGATGATTCCTATGCGGATCCTCACGATGACCTGGTCGACCGTTACGCGGATCTTGCCGACAAGTACTCGGACTCGGACAAGTAGTACCCGGTAGAACCGGTGCCTGGTGGACCGAGGCCTTCAGGTCGCTCGGACGACAACCGCTGACCTGTGGCGGTCACGGCTCCCGTACCCGGGAGCCGTAGCGGACAGGTGGATATAGCCGGTGCGAACCACTGTGGTGGTTCGCACCGGCTATGTTCGCGTCCGTTCCTCACGCGCCGCGGTACTCCCCGGTCAGGACGGCCTGCCCGGAACCGGCCGTCACCGTGCCCAGCCGCCAGGCCGGGACGCCGCGGTCGGACAGCACCCGCAGGGCGCGTTCGGCGTCGTCCGCCGCGACGATCGCAGCCATGCCCACACCCATGTTGAACGTGGCCTCCATGTCCTCCCGGCTCACGCCCCCCTTGTCAGCCAGGTAGCCGAACACGGGGGCGGGCGCCCAGGTGGAGCGGTCCAGCTCCGCGTCCAGGTGGCCGGGCAGGGAGCGCGACAGGTTGGCCGCCAGCCCGCCGCCGGTGATGTGCGCGTAGGCGTGCACCTCCACGGCGCCGGTCAGCGCCACGCAGTCCTTGGCGTACACGCGGGTCGGGGTGAGCAGGACCTCGCCCAGCACCCCGTCCAGCTCGGGGACGTGCGCGAACAGGTCCAGGTCCGCCCGGTCCACGACGTGGCGGATGAGCGAGTAGCCGTTGGAGTGCGGGCCGGAGGAGCCCATCGCGATGACGGCGTCGCCCTCGCGGACCCGGTCCTGGCCGAGGACGGAGTCGCCCTCCACCACGCCGGTGCCCGCGCCGGCCAGGTCGTACTCGTCCGGCTCCATGGCGCCCGGGTGCTCGGCGGTCTCCCCGCCGATCAGCGCGCAGCCCGCCTGGTGGCAGCCCTCGGCGATGCCGCCGACGATCTCGGCGATGCGCTCGGGCACCACCGCGCCGCAGGCGACGTAGTCGGTCATGAACAGGGGCTCGGCCCCGCTGACCACGAGGTCGTCGACGACCATCGCCACCAGGTCGATGCCGATCGTGTCGTGCTTGTCCATCTGCTGGGCGAGCATCACCTTGGTGCCCACGCCGTCGGTGGAGGTCGCCAGGACCGGGTCCTTGTACTTGTTCGTGTCGAGCCGGAACAGGCCCGCGAAGCCGCTGGCGTCGGTCACCTGCTCGGGCCTGCGGGTGCGCGCCACGTGGCGCTTCATCAGGTCGACGGCGCGTTCGCCGGCGGCGATGTCCACGCCGGCGGCCGCGTACGCGCCCGACGTCCCCGTGCTTTCGGCTGCCACGCCAGTTCTCCTCGTGCTGTGTCGCTGTGGTGGTGCGGTCCCCGCCTCCCCTCCCAGGGCACGGCGGAGCCGCCGCACGGGCCCGTGCGGACCCGGCGGCGGACTACTTGTCGCTGGTGGCCAGCGTGGATCCCTCGGGAGTGCCGCAGGACTTCTCCAGCAGGTACTTGCCCCGGGCGTCGGCCTGCACCTCGATCGGGTACACGCCGTCGAAGCAGGCCCGGCACAGGTTGTCCTTGGGTACCTCCGACGCGGCGACGAGCTCGTCGAGGTCCACGTAGGCCAGGGAGTCGGCGTTGACCGAGGCGGCGATCTCGTCCACGGACAGGTTCGCCGCGATGAGCTCGGCGCGGGTGGCGAAGTCGATGCCGTAGTAGCAGGGCCACAGCACGGGCGGGCTGGAGATGCGCACGTGCACCTCGGCGGCGCCCGCGTCGCGCAGCATCCGGACCAGGGCCCGCTGGGTGTTGCCGCGCACGATCGAGTCGTCCACGACCACCAGGCGGCGGCCCTCGATGACGTCGCGCAGCGGGTTGAGCTTGAGCCGGATGCCCAGCTGGCGCAGGGTCTGGCTGGGCTGGATGAAGGTGCGCCCCACGTAGGAGTTCTTCACCAGGCCCTGGGCGAAGGGGATGCCGCTGGCCTCGGCGTAGCCGACCGCGGCGGGCGTGCCGGACTCGGGCACCGGGATGACCAGGTCGGCCTCCACCGGGTGCTCCTTGGCCAGGCGGCGGCCCACCTCCACACGGGTGGAGTTGACGTTGCGGCCCGCGATGGTGGTGTCGGGCCGGGCCAGGTAGACGTACTCGAACAGGCAGCCCTTGCGGCGGGCGGGCGCGAAGCGCCGGGAGCGGACCCCGCGCTCGTCGATGGTGAGGAGCTCGCCGGGCTCGATCTCGCGCACGACCTTGGCGCCCACGATGTCGAGGGCGGCGGTCTCGCTGGCGACCACCCAGCCGCCCGCGCCGGAGGTCTCGCCCAGGCGGCCCAGCACGAACGGGCGGATGCCCTGGGGGTCGCGCGCCGCGTACAGGGTGTCCTCGTCCATGAACACCAGAGAGAAGGCGCCCTTGACCTGCGGGAGCAGTTCGAGGGCGGCGTCCTCCACGGAGCTGCCGCTCCTGGCGCGCTCGGCCAGCAGGTTGGTGAGGACCTCGGTGTCGGTGGTGGCCCCCCGGCGCGTGTCGGGCAGCATCGCCGCCAGTTCCGGGGTGTTGATCAGGTTGCCGTTGTGACCGAGCGCCAGACCCCCCTCACGCGCCGTGTAGAAGGTCGGCTGTGCGTTCTCCCACACCGGTGACCCGGTGGTGGAGTAGCGGCAGTGGCCGATCGCGAGGTGGCCGCGCAGGGAGTCCAGGGTCGCCTCGTTGAAGACCTGGGAGACGAGTCCCATGTCCTTGTAGACGACGATCCGTTCCCCGTCGCTCAACGCGATGCCCGCGGACTCCTGTCCGCGGTGCTGCAGAGCGTAGAGGCCGAAGTAGGTGAGCTTGCTGACTTCTTCGCCGGGCGCCCAGACCCCGAAGACACCGCAGGCGTCCTGCGGGCCGCGTTCGAGCGGATCGAGATCCATGGTGAGCCGGCCGTCGGAGTACGACACACCCACAGCTTAGTGCCTGGCGGTCGGCCGGGCACCACCCGGGGGAGGTACCCGCCACAGAGGCAGGTGCCCGGACAGGTCGGAGCGCACGCCGCTGGCCCGCACCAGGTGCTCGGACACCGCCTGTTCCCAGGGGACGCGGCCGGTGGCCACGCGCAGCCAGGTGAGAGGGTCGGTCTCGACGACGCCCGGCGGGGTGCCGCGGGTGTGGCGGGGGCCCTCGACGGCCTGCACGGCGCCGTACGGCGGCACGCGCACCTCCAGGCTGTGACCGGGAGCACGGTCCGCGAGCACCGCCAGGGTGCCCCGCACGGCGGCCTTGAGGGCCGCGCGCACGGGCTCGTCGGCGCGCAGCACGGCCTCGGCGCAGGCGGCGACGGCGGCCTCGTCGTCCCCCTCGAAGGGGTCCTCTCCCAGGTCGGAGAGCTGTTCGTCCAGTGACTCGCGGAGGCGCCGCGCGGCGCTCGCGCTCAGGGCGGAAGGCATGGACGTGAGCCTACGGGCCCCGGCCCGCGTCGGGGGCCGGGTGATCGGCTGGATGAACAGGGGGGGTACTTGTTATTGCGACCAAATAGACCGAAGGTGGACATCGAAGAACGCCGGTGGAACTGTCCACCGGTCTCCGCTCAATTGGGTGATTCCTGTCTCAGCGTGACGCTGGCCAGCGGGAGCGGGACACGGTAGCGTCCCGAACCGTCCCGGTGTTGTCGAGATTGGGAGGATTGCGATGGACCCCGCACCCCCAGGGTGTTCCACGCGGCGGCACCGCCAGATGAATAAGCGGTGACTAAGTCCGTGCCAGCCCCACCCCCCGGCGTCGGACCGGCGCCGCCCCGCCCGGCCGCGCCGGACCAACTGGCCGACGCGCTTAACATCCACAAGGAACACCACCGCACCATCGGGAGAACGACGTGCGCCTGCGCTTGCGCCCGCGTGATGACAGTTACTACGAGATGTTCACCGACTCGGCGAACAACCTGGTCATCGCGGCCCGCCTGCTGGTGGAGCTGATGAGTGACGGAGCCGACCGCGAGGCCATCACCGAGAAGATGCGTGCCTGCGAGCACGCGGGTGACGACGCCACCCACGCGATCATGCGACGCCTCAACAAGAGCTCGGGGACACCCATCCACCGGGAGGACATCTACCGTCTGGCCTCGAACCTGGACGATGTGATGGATTCCATGGAGGCGGCCGTCGACCTCATCGGCCTGTACGGCCTGGAGCGCCTCCCCAAGGGGATCATCGACCAGATCGAGGTGCTGGAGCGCGCCGCCGAGCTGACCGCCGAGGCGATGCCCCGCCTGCGCACGCTGGAGGACCTGACCCGGTACTGGATCGAGATCAACCAGCTGGAGAACCAGGCGGACCGCATCTACCGCAAGCTCCTCGCCCGCCTGTTCAGCGGCGAGTACGACGCCCTGACCGTCCTCAAGCTCAAGGACGTCATCGAGGAGCTGGAGGCCGCCGCGGACGCGTTCGAGCACGTCGCGAACACGGTGGAGACCATCGTCGTCAAGAACGGCTGAAGTGCTCAGTCCCCCTGACCGACCTCCCCGGTGAAGACCAGCGGCGGGCGGAGGCGTGCCCCCTCGCGCGCCGAAGCCGCCAGGGGCCGCTGGAGAGCCCTGTCACCCCGCGCGGTCGCGCCCCCCGCCCCTCGCCCCGGTTCGGGCCGGGGGCGGGTTCACAGGCCGGTGATGCTCCGGCTCGGGACGGTGCCGGGTGGTGTGAACGATCTATGCGGCGCTGGAGTCGGGTTCCTGCCCCGTAGGGGTTTCCATGCGCACCCGGAGAACCAGTCCCAGGGCTTCGGCGATGCGCTCCAGCGTGGGCAGCGTCGGCTCCGTGCCGCCGTGCTCGAAACGGGCGATGCTGGACTGGGGCATGCCCGCCCGGCGCCCGAGTTCGGCCTGGGACCAGCCGAGTCGCTCCCGCCGCAGTCGGACGGTCTCAGCCAGTTCGAAACGCAGCCGGGTGAGTTCGTAGGCCTCCCGGACCCCGGGCCGGTCGAAGCGCTCGGACGACTTCAGCTCGGACAGGGTCCTTCTCGGTGAGGTACTCATCATTCCTCCTCTCCGTCGACGGTGTGGCCGGCGCGCACACACTCGTTCATGGCCCTCGTCGCCCGCCTGACCTCGGCTGACTCGCGAGCCCGGGTCTTGCGGAACACGGTCAGCATGATGATGCGTCGCTCGCCCGCGATGTAGTAGGTGACGCGCACCCGCTGCCCACCGCAGTAGAAGCGCAGTTCCCGCAGCTTGCCATCCAGTTGGCTCGTGTAGGGAAACCCCAGGCCGACTCCACGGGACTCAAGGAGGTCCAGGTGGAACATGGCCTGCGCCCATTCCTCGTCAGGCAGCGCCTCCAGCCATAGCTCGACTTCCGGCTCCAGTTCGATGCTACCCCAGCTCATAGCATCGATGCTATGAGTGTGGCGTTGCCGTGTTTCGTGTTCGTGCGGATGTTATGGATCCGTGGCACGTGGCGCGGAGGAGGTGTCCGTCAGTTGCCAGGCAGCGGGGGCGGGTTCACAGGCCGGTGATGCTCCGGCTCGGGACGGTGCGCCGGGACAGCACGCCGGCGAGGTACTCGAAGAACCCGTCGGCGTCGATCTCCTCGACCACCGTCGCGTTCGCCTCCAGCCCGTGCACGCCCCAGGACATGGCCGAGTAGCCGCGGGTCAGCTCCCCGGCGGTCTCCACGTCCACGTGGTAGCGCGCGGAGCGGCGCACCAGCTCCGGGTGGAGCAGCACCGCGGCGGTCAGGGAGTCGGGGTGGGTGGTGCCGTCGATACCCACCCTGCGGTCGAACTCCAGCGTCGCCGCGCACACGCGCCCGAAGAAGTCCGACAGGGGGGTGCCGAGGGCGGCGAGGGCGTCCAGCCGCTCCTGGCCGAACACCGCCTGGCGCAGCGTCAGCGGGTCCCAGGGGACCACGGTGACCTCGAAGCCCGCCGCGAACACGGCCTTGGCCGCCTCCGGGTCCACGTAGAAGTTGAACTCCGCGGCGGCGGTGATGTTGCCGCGGCCGTTGTTGGACCCGCCCATGACGTGGAGGGCGCCGACGTTGCGGGCGAAGTCGGGGTCCTTGGCGGCCGCCATCGCGATGTTGGTCAGCGGTCCGATGGCCACGATCGACAGCTCGCCGGGGTTCTCCGCGGCCAGCCGGACCAGGGCGTCCGCCGCGTGCTCGCGCTCGGTCTCCAGCCCCGAGACGTCCATGGACAGGCCTCCCGACCCGTCGCCGTGCACGTTCTCCGCGCTCACCCACGGGCGCACCAGCGGGCGGCGGCAGCCCAGGTGCACGGGCACCTCGCCCAGGCGACCGGCCACGCTGAGGGTGAGGAAGGCGTTGCGCACCTGCTGGTCGAAGCCGACGTTCCCCGCGACCATGGTGACGGCCCGCAGGTCCGCCCGGGGGTCCAGCAGCCCGATGAGGAGGGCCACGCAGTCGTCCTGCGCGGTGTCGGTGTCGATCACCAGGGGTGTGGTCACGCCTGTCCTCGTGTTCTCTCGTCAGCGCGGGTCCCCCGCGGACACCCGGTCACCGGTCGTTCCTGGTCGGAGGGGACGGAAGGGTGGTTTGGCCGAAGCGGCCACCCGATCACCGGTCGTCCCTGGTCGGAAGGGCCGGAGGGGCCGTTTAGCCGAAGCGACCACTCGATCACCGGTCGCCCCTGGCCGGGACGGTCGGAGGGGCCGTTTAGCCGAAGCGACCGGTGATGTAGTTCTCGGTCTCCTTCTTCTCCGGCCGGGTGAACATCTGGTTCGTCTCGCCCATCTCGATGAGCTTGCCCGGCTTGCCCGGAGCCGACAGGTTGAAGAACGCCGTCCGGTCGGACACGCGCGCCGCCTGCTGCATGTTGTGCGTGACGATGACGATCGTGTAGTTCTCCTTGAGCTGGTGGATGAGGTCCTCGATCGCCAGCGTGGAGATCGGGTCCAGCGCCGAACACGGCTCGTCCATCAGCAGCACCGACGGCTTGACCGCGGTGGCGCGGGCGATGCACAGCCGCTGCTGCTGGCCGCCCGAGAGGCCCGAACCGGGCTTGTTCAGCCGGTCCTTGACCTCCTCCCACAGGTTGGCTCCGCGCAGCGACTGCTCCACCAGCTCGTCCGCCTCGGACTTGCTCATCCGCCGGTTGTTGAGGCGGGCGCCGGCGATGACGTTGTCGTAGATCGACATCGTCGGGAACGGGTTGGCCTTCTGGAAGACCATGCCGACCTCACTGCGCACCATGACCGGGTCCACGTCGGGCCCGTAGATGTCCAGGTCGTCCAGGAGCACCTTGCCCTGCACGCGGGCCCCCTGGGTCACCTCGTGCATCCGGTTGAGGGTCCGCAGGAAGGTGGACTTGCCGCAGCCGGACGACCCGATGAACGCCGTCACCGACCGCGGCTCGATGGTCATCGACACGTCCTCCACGGCCAGGAAGTCGCCGTAGTAGACGTGCAGACCGGAGACGTCGATACGTTTCGCCACTGGAAGTTCCTCGTGAATCTGCTCCGCGCGCGGGGCGTGGGCGGTGGGTGTAGGGGTCAACGGGCCTTCGGCGCGAACAGGCGGCCGATCATGCGGGCCAGGAAGAACAGCAGCATCACCACCAGGATCAGGGTCAGCGCCGCCGCCCAGGCCCTCTCGTAGTTGACGGCGCCGCCCATGCGGACCTGCGAGTAGATGAACACCGGCAGGTTCATCATCTGTCCGTCGAACAGGTTCCAGTTGATCGACACCGCGGACGACCCCGTCGTGAGGATCAGTGGAGCCGTCTCTCCGATAACGCGGGCGATGGCGAGCATGATTCCTGTGGTCAGACCGGCCGCGGAGGTGGGCAGCACCACCTTGGTGATCGTCCGCCACTTGGGCACTCCCAGGGCGTACGAGGCCTCGCGCAGGTCCTGCGGCACCAGCCGCAGCATCTCCTCGCTGGAGCGCACCACGACCGGGATCATCAGCACCGCCAGGGCGATCGCGCCCGACGCGCCGTTGGTCCGGCCCGGGCCGAACAGGATCATCCACAGCGCCACCACGAACAGTCCGGCGACGATCGACGGGATGCCCGTCATGACGTCGACGAAGAACACGATGATCCGCTTCATGCGGCCCTGGGCGTACTCCACGAGGTAGACGGCGGTCATCACGCCGATCGGCACCGAGATGAGCGTGGCCATGCCGGTGATCGCCAGGGTGCCCACGATCGCGTGGTAGACGCCGCCCGCGTCCATGCTCGGCAGGACGCCGTTCATGGACACCGTGAGGAAGTAGCCGTCGAACCGGACGATGCCGTTGCGCAGCACCGTCCACAGCACCGACACCAGCGGCAGCATCGCCAGCAGGAAGCACAGGTAGACCAGCGAGGTGACCAGGCGGTCCTTGGCCTTGCGCCCGCCCTCGACGCGGGCGGAGGCCGTCACGACGATCACCACGTACGCGGCTGCGGTGAGCAGGCCCCACAGGAGGAACCCGAAGGACGAGAAGGCCAGCAGGACCCCGGCCACCACGGCGGCGGAGGAGGCCAGCAGCGCGGCGGGGAAGCGGCGGGGCAGGGAGCCGCGGCGCAGGTCGGTCTCGGTGGAGCCCGTCTCGGGGCCGGGAGGCTGTGTGGTCGTGGTGTCCATCAAGACTCCTTGCTCCCCCGGGTCACCACGTAGCGCGCGCCCATGTTGACGATGAGGGTGATCGCGAACAGGACCAGCCCGGCGGCGATCAGCGCGGAGACGCCGTACCCGGTGGCCTCGGGGTACTGGAGGGCGATGTGCGCGGCGATGGTCTGGTTGCCGCTCTGCAACAGGTTCCAGGAGACGATGAGGGAGGGGGACAGGATCATCGCGACGGCCATGGTCTCGCCCAGGGCGCGGCCCAGGCCGAGCATGGCGCCGCCGACCACGCCGGACTTGCCGAAGGGCAGCACGGCCAGGCGGATCATCTCCCAGCGGGTGGCGCCCATGGCCAGGGCGGCCTCACGGTGCCCCTGCGGGGTCTGGCGGAACACGTCGCGCGCCATCGCGGTGATGATCGGCAGGATCATGACGGCCAGCACCACGCCCGCGGTCAGGGTGGTGCGGGCCGAGGTGGATGCGGGGCCCTCGAACAGCGGGATCCAGCCCAGGTAGCGCGTCAGGGCCTGGTACACGGGGACCAGCTCCGGCGCGAGGAAGCCGATGCCCCACAGGCCGTAGACGACGCTGGGGATGGCGGCCAGCAGGTCCACCAGGTAGCCGAGCACCGAGGCGAGCCTGCGCGGCGCGTAGAAGACGATGAACAGCGCGATCCCGATCGCCACCGGCGTGGCCAGCAGCAGCGCGATGGCCGCGGCCAGGACGGTGCCGAAGGCCAGGGCGGCGACACCGAACGCGGGATCCTCGCGGACGTTGGGCTCCCACTCCGTGCTGGTGAGGAAGTTCGCCGTGTTCGCGGTCAGGGACGGCCAGGCCTGTACGAGCAGGAAGGCGGCGACACCGGCGAGGATCAGCAGGATCAGGATGCCCGAGCCTCGGGCGAGCCCGGCGAAGGCGACGTCGCCGATCCGGCGCTTGCCCGTGGGCGGCGCTGCCGCCTCGGGGGCGTCCGTGGTCGTCATGGGTTGGCTCCGGTTCGGAAGGTTTCGGGGCGGGTCGCCCGGGTGGTGCGGTGCGTTCCGTGCACCCTCTGCGTGCCTGGTCTTTTCCCTGCGACGCGCGGTTCTCCCCCCGGCCGGGGGATGTCTCCCCGCCGAGGGCCCCTCCGCGCCCCGTGCCGGGGCGACCGCCGGTCATCGCGCCACGACATGCGGTGGGCGGTGGCCGTGCTGTGCCGAATGTGAAGGTAGGCGCAACAGGTGACGAGTTATCCCAAAGAAGATGAACGGAAAATGAACGAGATGTCGCACTCCCGTGGCGGTACGGAGATTGCTCGGTGAATGTGACGGGTCACACGTCCGAGCGGGAGGCGTCCTCCCTCGGCGGCGCGTACATCACGTCGGTGTCCCACATCGCGAATCCCAGCGACTCGTACAGCCGCACCGCGGCCTCGTTGTCGCCGTCCACGTACAGGTGGACCCACGGCAGCCCGGCGTCGCGCAGGTGGCGCAGGCCCGCCAGGGTCAGGGCCCGGCCGAGACCGCTGCCCTGCCACTCGGGGTCCACGCCCACCACGTAGACCTCACCGACCGGTGCGCCGTCGGTGAGTCCGGCGCCGTCGGCGTGGGTCTTGGTCCAGTGGAACGCGGCCACCCTGCCGTCCTTGGCGGTGGCCAGGAAGAACCCGTGCGGGTCGAACCACTCCTCCACCTCGCGCTGGAGCAGGTCGTCCAGGGTGAGCTGGCCCTGCTCGGGGTGGTCGGCGAACGCCCGCGCGTTGGCCGCCAGCCACGCCTGCTCGTCCTGGCCGACCACGAAGGCGCGCAGCTGGACCAGCTCGGCCACCTCGGGCCGCAGCTCGGGCTCGGGCAGTTCGGGGGCCTCCCAGGGCCCGCCGGCCTCGTCCTCGGCGATGTCGCGCAGCGGCATCCGCATCTTGTGGAGCTCGCGGACGGCCGTCCAGCCGTCCTCCCGCGCCACCGACACCGCCTGCGGGGTGCGGCCGTGCGCCCACACGCGGACCCCCTCCGGCCCGGCGTCCCGGTCCACCGAGTGCAGCAGGGCGGTGCCGTGCCCGCGGTTGCGGTGCTCGGGGTGGACGACGACCTCTCCGGAGTCCGGCTCGCCCGCGACGCGTTCCACGAACGCGAAGCCGACCGCGCGCCCCTCCTCCAGGGCCAGGTGGAAGCGGCTGCTCCCCGAGGGGGCGCCGTGTCTGACGCGGAGCAGGGTGTGCTCCGACAGCGGTGCGACGCCGTCGGCCGCGCGCGCGGCCTCGGCGAGCGTCAGCACCTGGTCGGCCAGGGTCCGGTCCAGGTCATCGGTGACTAGCGGGGTGTCCATGGACCGAAAGCCTACGACGGGGTGGCCGCGAGACTTCCGTCAGCCACGGCCACTGGGGCGTTTGTCCTGGTGAGCTGTCCCGCTCCGCGCGTCGGCGGGGCCTCCTCCCCGGCGGCGGCGCGGCCGGGGAGGCGCTTCGGCCCGGCCTACCTCCTGCGGCGCCTGCCCTGGTAGCCGCCGCCGATCCGGACGCGCCGCACCGGTGCGAGCGGGGCCGCGAGCAGCAGCGCGAGGAGGAAGGCGACGAGCAGCACCGCCGGGGCCATGTTCGGGCCCAGGTCGTTGTGGTCGGCGGCCACCTCGGTGCCGTCGAGGTCGTCGTCCCCCGCGCCGGGGGTCACCGTCGGCAGCTCGGCGAGGTCCTCCGCGCCGGGTACGACCCCGGGCAGGTCGGCCTCGTCGCTCGGCAGGTCCGGGAAGCTGTCGCCGGTGGTGGGCACGTCGCTGGTGGGCACGTCGTCCACGCTTCCGCGGGAGCCCGAGCGGGGCGTGCCGCCGGAGTCGCCGGAGCCGCCGCCGCTGCCCGAACGGTCCGAACCGCCGCCACTGCCCGAACCGCCGCCGGAACCCCCGCCGCGGCCGTCGTCCGACGGGCGCGGGCTGGGCGTGTCGGAGGGGCGCTCGCTCCCCTGGCCCGGTTTCTCGCTCCCCTCGTCGTCCGGCTCCTCGGTGGGCCCGTCCGTGGGCTTCCCGGTCGGCTCCGGGGGGGTCGTGGGCTCCGGCTTGGCGATGGAGACCGTCCACGTGCCGGTGGAGACGGTGTGCGCGTTCGCCGGGTTCAGGGCCGCGCAGGCGACGCCCTCCTGGGCGAGCGCGTAGGTGAGGGTGGCCACGACCTCGGCGGGCGCGCGGGTCGCGCCGGCGACCTCTCCCGCGGGCGCGTCGGCGCCCGGGGCGACCTCCTGGGGAGCGAACCCCTCGACGCGGAACCCGTCGGCGTTCACGCTCATCTCGAGCAGACAGACACCGGCCTCACCGGTGTTGGTCACGGTGAGGGGGTTGGCCGGGACGGGGCTGCCCAGCCCCACCTCGCTGGAGCCCCGGCCGAAGGAGACGACGGCCGACGCCACGGGTTCGGGGGAGGAGGACGGCGGCGGGGAGGCCGGGGCGGACGGCGAGGCGGACGGGGCCGACGGCGAGGCGGACGGGGCCGACGGCGAGGCGGACGCGGAGGGGCTCGGCTCGGCGTAGGCCGGGGACATGACGGCGACCAGGCTGGAACCGACGAAGACGGCACCCAGGGCGACGGCCGTGCGGCGGCGTCCGGGGGTGAGCGGGGGTCTCGCGGCGTTCGTGGGCATGGGGCGTTCTCCTCCTCGCGGATGGCGCGCCAAGGCAGCTTCTGCGCACCCGGCCGCGGGGAGTTTCGCCGCGCCTGACGTCCCGGCGCCGGGGTGCCCACATGATCTTAGGACCTGGAACCGTCGAACACGAGTGTTCGGGTGTCCGTTCTCACGCCGTTCGTTCGCGGGACGGGTGGGCACGGGAACCCGGTCGGCGGGCTCGGCGGCGGAGTGCCGGGCGGGTCGGCGGTGCCGGAAACGACTCCGGGGCGCCCGCACGGGCGCCCCGGAGTCGACCGCGGGGGGGAGGCGGCCCCCGCGGGCCGCGTCCGCCCGGCCGCTACGTCGCGCTGGGCTCGGCGGAGCGTGCGGCGGGCGCGACGTCGGCCCCCTCCGCCGCTGCCGAGGGCGCCTTGGAGACCGGGTCGGGCACGAAGCGGTAGCCCACGTTGCGCACGGTGCCGATCAGCGACTCGTACTCCGAGCCCAGCTTGGCGCGCAGGCGCCGCACGTGGACGTCGATGGTGCGGGTGCCGCCGAAGTAGTCGTAGCCCCACACCTCCTGGAGCAGCTGCGCCCGGGTGAAGACCCGGCCGGGGTGCTGCGCCAGGAACTTGAGCAGTTCGAACTCCTTGAAGGTGAGGTCGAGGATGCGGCCGCGCAACCGCGCGATGTAGGTGGCCTCGTCGATGACGAGATCGCCCCTGCGGATCTCGTCGGGGTCGTCCGTCCCGGCCTCGGCCGATCCCACGGCCAGCCGCAGGCGCGCCTCGACCTCCGCGGGACCGGCGGTGGACAGGATGAAGTCGTCGACCTGCCAGTCGGGGGTCAGCGCCGCGACGCCGCCCTCGGTCAGGATCACCACCAGGGGGCAGTCCAGGCCCGTGGTGTCGAGCAGGCGGCAGAAGTTGCGGGCCGCCGCGAGGTCGGTCCGCGCGTCGACCAGGATGGCGTCGACGGGCGCGCCGGAGCCGCCGCCCGCGCTCGACGCCAGTAGGGCCCCCGCCTCCGCCGGTGCCACCCGCACCGAGTGCAGAAGGAGGCCGAGGGCGGGGAGTACGTGGTCGGATGGTTCGTTCGAGTTCGTCAACAGCAGCAGATGGCTCATGCGTCTCTTCTCGTCACCCCGCTCTGCGCGGGCGAATCGAAGGCGCCATTGCCCCCGGTGAAGATGTCCAATTCGTCGCCTCCGAGCAACACCAAGGATAATCAACGGATGGCGAAGTGCACTATCAGGTACTGGGCTGCGGCCAAGGAGGCGGCTGGAACCGCCGAGGAGGCGGTCGAGGCCGCCACGCTCGCGGAGGCCCTCGCGGCGGCGTGTCGGCTGCACCCGGACGACCGCTTCCAGCGCGTACTCGGATCATCGTCGCTGCTGGTCGACGAACACCCGGTCGGTCGCAGGGCGCACGGTGAGGTCCCGGTCGCGGACGGGACTGTGATCGAGGTCCTACCGCCCTTCGCGGGCGGCTGAGGGGCCGTACGGCTCCGGAAACAGGAGGGGAACATGGCGGAAACGCCCCAGTGGGCGGGCCGGGCGCGCGTGGTGATGCTCGGCAGGCCGGGATGCCACCTGTGCGAGGACGCGTGGGGGGTCATCGAGCGGGTCACGGACGAGCTCGGCGCCAGCCGGGCGGTGCAGCAGCTCGACGGGGTCGGCGCGGACGAGCGCGAGGAGTACTGGGACAAGATCCCGGTGACCTTCGTGGACGGGCGCCGCCACGACTTCTGGAGGGTGGGCGAGGACCGCCTGCGCTCCGCCCTGGGCGGCTGATCGGACGCGTGCGGTGGCGCCCAGGAGGTGTCGCCGGAGGGATGGGCGGGGCGGAAGCGTTTCCGGGAGCGCTCAGGGGGCTTCACCGAGGGGTGAGTGGAGGGCGGAATCTGCGATTGTGCCCACAAATATGCACATATGACGTTCTTTGGTTGTTCCGAATTGCCGACGTGCGCACCAGGGGTTTCCGTGAGGGCGCCGGGGCCCTTGCCGGTGGGAACTTATGAGCCCGCCGTCACAGCGGGCCCCACTTTGTGCGTGCTTTCACAAGCACGTAATCTAGGGACCCCAAGACATGCCGGGGGAGTGCGGCGGCAGCAGCCCGTCCGCTCCCCGGGCCGGACCGGGCGGCCCGCCTCCCGCCCGGACCGCCCCCCGCGCCCGCCCGCCGACCGCTGCCCAGGAGCGCCCGCCTGTGACCAGTCGTCCACCACGGCCCCGGGAGAGGGGCATCCCGGAGGCCACCGTGGCCCGGCTCCCCGTCTACCTGCGCGCGTTGCAGGCCCTCCAGGACCGCGGCACCCTCACCGTCTCCTCCGAGGACCTCGCCTCCGCGGCCGGCGTGAACTCCGCCAAGCTGCGCAAGGACCTGTCCCATCTCGGCTCCTACGGGACGCGCGGGGTGGGTTACGAGGTGGAGTACCTCGTCTACCAGATCTCGCGTGAGCTTGGTCTCACCCAGGACTGGGCCGTGGCCATCGCCGGCATCGGCAACCTGGGCCGCGCACTGGCCAACTACGGGGGGTTCGGGACCCGCGGGTTCCGCATCGCGGCGCTGCTCGACGCGGACCCGGCGATGGTGGGGCAGAGCGTCGCGTCCCTGGACGTGAGGCATATTGACAACCTGGAGGAGGTTGTCCGTTCCGAGAGAGTTTCCATCGGTGTCATCACGACACCGGCGGCCTCCGCCCAGGGCGTGGCGACACGCTTCGTCGAGGCGGGGGTGGCCAGCATCCTCAACTTCGCGCCGGTCGTACTCAATGTGCCGGACGGGGTCGATGTGCGTAAGGTCGACTTGTCCATCGAACTCCAGATCCTCGCCTTCCACGCGCAGCGCAGGGCCGGTGGCGACGGCCGCGGCGCGGAACGCGCGGGACTGGAGCTGACGTGACGTGAGGGATGGACGACCCGGGCCGTGAGGCCCGCATGAGCGGTGGGCGATGAGCGAGCGTGCGCCGCGCCTCCGGTGGTCTGGCCGCCGCCGGGGCATACGAAGACGCTGTGTGGTGCCTGCATAGGAGTAGTGCGGATGAGTGTCCTGGCCGTGGGGTTGAGCCATCGGAGTTCGCCGGTGGCGCTCCTCGAACGTGTCGCGCTGAACGGGGAGACCCGCAGCAACGCGGTCGCGGAGATGGTCGGCTCCGAACCCGTCAACGAGGTCATGGTGGTCTCCACCTGCAACCGCACCGAGGTCTACGCGGACGTCTCCGCCTTCCACGGCGGCGTCTCGGCCATCACCGAGCTCCTCTCCTGGCACACGGGGGTCCCCCTCGGAGAACTCTCCGAGCACCTCTACGTCCACTACGAGGACCGCGCGGTCCAGCACCTGTTCTCCGTCACCTGCGGGCTCGACTCCATGGTCCTCGGCGAGGGCCAGATCCTCGGCCAGGTGCGCGACGCCCTCAAGGAGGGCCAGGAGACCGGTTCCGTCGGCCGCGTCCTCAACGACCTCGGCCAGCGCGCCCTGCGCGTGGGCAAGCGCGCCCACACCGAGACCCACCTCGACCACGCGGGCGCCGACATGGTCAGCTTCGGCCTCACCGTCGCCTCCGGCGGCCTCGGGCTCGGCCCGACCGGCGCGCCCCAGACCACCGCCGACCAGACCGTCCAGGCCGTGGGCTCCGTGCCCCCCGCAGGCTGCCCCATGTCCGAGGCCCCGGGCGACACCGGCGACGCGCCCGGGCTCGCCCGGCCCGCGCACGGCCCCCTCACCGGCGTGCGCGTCCTCGTCCTCGGCGCCGGGTCCATGAGCGCCCTGTCCGCCAACACCGTCTCCCGCCAGGGCGCCGAGGCGGTCGTCGTGGCCAACCGCACCTTCGAGCGGGCCGCGCGCCTGTCCGAGTGCCTCACCGAGGCCTACGAGACCGTCGACGCCCGCGCCGTCCCCTTCGCCGACGCCGCCGACGCCCTGGCCGAGGTGGACCTCGTCATCTCCTGCACCGGCGCCCAGGGCCTCGTCCTGACCGCCGACGCCGTGGCCGCCGCCACCGAGGGGCGCACGCGGCCCCTGGTCTTCCTCGACCTCGCGCTGCCCCGCGACATCGACCCGGCCGTGCGCGAGCTGCCCGGTGTACGCCTGGTCGACATCGAGGACCTGCGCCAGGCCGCCGCCACCGCGCCCGACGCCGACACCGGACGCGACAGCGCCCTCACCCTCGTGCGCGGCATCGTCGACGAGGAGGTCACCGAGTTCCGCGCGGTCCGCCGCGCCCACCAGGTGACCCCCACCGTCGTCGCCCTGCGCGCCCAGGCCAGGGACGTGGTGGAAGCCGAGCTGTCGCGCCTGCACGGCCGCCTGCCCGACGACCTCGACGACCGCACGCGCGAGGAGATCAGCCGCGCCATGCGCCGCGTCGCGGACAAGCTCCTGCACAGACCGACCGTGCGCGTCAAGGAACTGGCCGCCGCTCCGGACGGGGAGTCCTACGAGGCGGCCCTGCGGGAGCTCTTCGCACTCGACCCCGGAAGCCCGGAGGCGCTCACCGCCCCCGAGGGCACCGCCACCGCGGCACGGACCGCACAGGAGAAGTCATGACCGGCACGCCCGCCCACGGCACGCCCGCCGACGGCGCATCCGCCCACGGCACCCCGGCCAGGCTCGGCACCCGCCGCAGCACCATGGCCACCAGCCAGTCGCGGATGGTCGCCGACGCCATCACCGAACGCACCGGCAGGGTGATCGAGCTGGAGCTGATCACCAGCTTCGGCGACGTCACCAAGGCGCACCTGACCCAGCTCGGCGGCACCGGCGTGTTCGTCAACGCCCTGCGCGACGAGCTCCACGCGGGTGGCGTCGACTTCGCCGTCCACTCGCTCAAGGACCTGCCCACCGCGCCCGCCGAGGGGCTCGTGCTGGCCGCCATCCCCGAGCGCGACGACCCGCGCGACGCCCTGTGCGCGCGCGACGGGCTGAAGTTCGCCGACCTGCCCGCGGGAGCCAGGATCGGCACCGGCTCCCCGCGCCGGGTCGCCCAGCTCGCCGCGCTGCGCCCGGACCTGGTCTTCGTCCCCATCCGCGGCAACGCCGAGACCCGCCTGGGCAAGGTGGCCTCCGGCGAGCTCGACGCCGTCGTCCTGGCCTACGCCGGACTCGGCCGGGTCGGCCGGGTGGACGACGTCACCGAGGTCTTCGAGCCCGAGCAGATGCTGCCCGCGCCCGGCCAGGGCGCCCTCGCCGTCGAGTGCTCCGCCGAGCGCCTCGCCGGGGACCTCGCCTACCTGGCCTCGGTCGACCACCCCGCCACCCGCGCCGAGGTCGTCGCCGAGCGCACCGTGCTCGCCGAACTGGAGGCCGGGTGCGCCGCCCCGGTCGGCGCCTACGCCCAGTACGACGCCGACGCGGGCCGCCTGCGCCTGCGGGCCGCCGTGGTCGCCACGAACGGGGCCCAGGCCGTGCGCCGCGAGCGCACCGCCGACCTCGCCTCGCCCGGGGACCTGGCCGCCGCCACCGCGCTCGGCCGGGACCTGGCCCGCCAGATGATCGCCGAGGGAGCCGACCGCATCGTGGCCGAGGCCTTCGCGGAGAGGGACACGCCCTAAGCAGGAGCAGCCGGCGGGCCTCCTCGGCCTGGGCCCGCCGTACCGCCGCCCCCGACACCGCACACCGGGGCGCGGCGACCCACACAGAGGAGCCAGTACGTGAACGCCAACGCCAACCCCCAGCCGGAGGAGCCGCGCGCCGCCGCGCGGGCCGGGCACGTCGCCCTGGTCGGTTCCGGGCCGGGCGGCGCCGACCTGCTCACCCTGCGCGGTGCCGAACTGCTGAGCCGCGCCGACGTGGTCATCACCCTGCGCGAGCCCGCCGCCGAGGAGCTCTCGGACTTTCGCGACGAACTCCTCTCCCACTGCTCCGAGGACGTCTCCGTGATCGAGGCGGGCGAGTGCGGCGGCGACGTCAACGCCCTGGCGGTGGCCCGCGCACGCGACGGGCAGCGGGTGGTCCGCCTCTACTCCGGAGACCCGTTCTTCGGCTGCCGCGGCGCCGAACTGGTCTCCGCCTGCCACGAGGCCGGGATCGAGGTCGAGGTCGCCCCCGGCGTCTCCGCCATCACCTCCGTGCCGACCTTCGCGGGTGTGCCGCTGCTGGAGGACAGTCCCGAGGTGCGCGTGCTCAACGCCCGCGCGCACGGCGGGGGGGAGATCGACTGGCACGAGGCCGCCGCCAGCGGCGCCACCCTGGTCGTCATGGGCGGCGACGCGCCCGCGGGGGAGCCGGTCGAGCACCAGGGCCCCGGTTTCGACGTGCTGTGCAAGACCCTCATCGCCGGCGGGCGGCCCGCCACGACCCCCGTCGCGGTCGTGCGCGCGGGCGGCACCACCCGCCAGACCACGGTCTCCTCCACCCTGGGCCGGCTCGTCGCCGAGCTCAAGGCCAAGGACGCCAAGGGCCACCACGTCACCGCGCCCGCGCTGATGATCGTCGGCTCCGCCGCGGCCCGCCAGTCCGACCTGTCCTGGTACGAGACCCGGCCGCTGTTCGGCTGGCGCGTCCTGGTGCCCCGCACCAAGGAGCAGGCCGCCGCCCTGTCCGACCAGCTGCGCGGCTACGGTGCGGTGCCCGAGGAGGTGCCCACCATCTCCGTGGAGCCGCCGCGCACCCCGCAGCAGATGGAGCGGGCCGTCCGCGGCCTGGTCACCGGCCGCTACCAGTGGGTGGCCTTCACCTCCGTCAACGCGGTCCGGGCGATCCGCGAGCGCCTGGAGTCCTACGGCCTGGACGCGCGCGCGTTCGCCGGGGTCAAGGTCGCCGTCGTCGGCGAGGCCACCGCCCGCGCCGTGCGCGAGTTCGGTATCCAGCCCGACCTGGCCCCGCCCGAGGACGAGCAGTCCAGCTCGGGCCTGGTCTCGGTGTGGCCGCCCTACGACGCCGAGATCGACCCGATCGAGCGGGTCCTGCTGCCGCGCGCCGACATCGCCACCGAGACCCTCTCCGCCGGGCTGGACAAGCTCGGCTGGGAGGTCGACGACGTCACCGCCTACCGCACCGTGCGCGCCGCGCCCCCGCCCGCGCCCGTCCGCGAGGCGATCAAGGGCGGCGGCTTCGACGCGGTGCTGTTCACGTCCTCCTCCACGGTGCGCAACCTGGTGGGGATCGCGGGCAAGCCGCACAACACCACCGCCATCGCCGTCATCGGACCCGAGACGGAGAAGACGGCGATCGAGTTCGGCCTGCGCGTCGACGTCGTGGCGCCCAAAGCCTCGGTTTCGGCCCTCGCGCAGGCCCTCTCGGAGTACGGTGCCGCAAAGAGGCGCGAGGCCGTCGACGCGGGCAAGCCCGTCCTCAAGCCCAGCCAGAAGAGGCGCGGTCGCCGCCGCAAGCTCTGAGAGACCACGCCGCCACCGACGCACGAACCTTCACCGGGAGCCCCGCGATGAACGCCTCCAGCAACGACGCCGCCTTCCCCGCGGTCCGGCCGCGGCGCCTGCGCCGCGGACCGGCGCTGCGCCGCCTGGTCGCCGAGACCCGGGTCCGGCCCGAGGACCTCGTCCTGCCGATGTTCGTCAAGGAGGGCATCACCGAGCCGGTGGCCATCTCCTCGATGCCCGGCCAGGTGCAGCACACGCGCGACAGCCTGCGCAAGGCCGCCCACGAGGCGGCCGCCGCCGGGGTCGGCGGGCTGATGCTGTTCGGTATCCCCGCGCACAAGGACGCGGGCGGCTCTGCCGCCGACGACCCCGAGGGGATCGTCCAGGTCGCCCTGCGCGACCTGTCCGCCGAGGTCGGCGAGGACCTCGTGGTGATGGCCGACCTGTGCCTGTGCGAGTACACCGACCACGGCCACTGCGGTCCGCTGGAGGTCGACGGGCACGTCGACAACGACCTCACCCTGGAGCGGTACGCGTCCGTCGCCGCAGCCCAGGCCGAGGCGGGCGCCGCCGTGGTGGCGCCCAGCGGCATGATGGACGGCCAGGTGGCGGCGATCCGGGCCGGGCTGGACCGCACCGGGCACGACCAGGTGCCGATCCTGGCCTACGCCGCCAAGTACGCCTCGGCGTTCTACGGACCCTTCCGCGAGGCCGCGGAGGGCGCACCGCGGTTCGGCGACCGCTCCGGCTACCAGCAGGACCCCGCCAACGCGCGCGAGGCACTGCGCGAGGTCGCCCTGGACGTCGCCGAGGGCGCGGACATGGTGATGGTCAAACCCGGTCTGGCCTACCTCGACATCGTGGCCAAGGTGGCCGAGGCCTCCCCGGTACCCGTGTCGGCCTACCAGGTCAGCGGCGAGTACGCGATGATCGAGGCGGCCGCGGAGCGGGGCTGGATCGACCGCGAGCGGGCCATCATGGAGACCCTGACCTCCTACCGGAGGGCGGGGGCCGAGCAGATCCTCACCTACTGGGCGACCGAGGCCGCCCGCCTGCTGCGGTAGCGCGACCAGGCCCCTCGCCCCGGTCGCGGTCTCCGGGCGCCGGGCCTCCCACGACGGCGAGGCCGCGCCTGGAACACGAGTGAACACCGGGGAGGCTCCATGGCCGAGGTTCTGTACCGACGTAAGCGCCGCCATGCGGCGGACAGCATGCTGGACGCCGCTCTGGGCTACGCGGAGCTGGGCTGGCCGGTGGCGCGCGGCACCGCGCCGGGCCAGGACCGCGCGTGCAGCTGTGACCGGATGGGCTGTCCCGACCCCGCCGCGCACCCGGTGACGATGGCCTGGGGCGTGGAGGCCAGCACCGACACCGACACCATCCGGCGGTGGTGGACGGCCACCCCCGAGGCGAACATCATCCTGCCCACCGGCCGGGTCTTCGACGTGTTCGACGTCCCCCGCGAGGCGGGCGTGATGGCGCTGGCGCGCATGGGCCGCTCGGGCGTGCCCGCCGGCCCGGTCGCGGCGGTGGAGTCCTCGCGCTACCTGTTCTTCGTCGCCACCCGCTCGCCGGTGGACGAGGACGAGTGGTGGTCCTGCCACCTGGACTGCGTGCCCGAGGCCGTGGAGGAGATGCCGGGGCTGCGCTGGCACTGCCGGGACAGCTTCGTGCTCGGCGCCCCCTCGCTGCTGCCCTCCGGCGGCCGGGTCACCTGGATCCGCACCCCGCGCGCGGCGGGCGGATCGGTGGTCCTGCCCGACCCGATCGTGGTGCTCGACATCCTCGCCGACGCGAGCGAGGAGTTCTCCGCCTGAGCCCGCGGCCCCTCCCGGGGGCCGCTGGCGCCCGTTCACCCACAGGGCGGGCCGGGTGCGGTCGCGCGGGCCGAGCCTGCGCGGGACGCTCGTCACGTGGTTCTTGGCGGTGCCCCCGGTGGTGAACAGGGCCCGCGCGATCCCCCGGTCGGTGGCGCCCGTGCCCACCAGCCGCGCCACCCCTCCTCGCGCTCCGACAGCCGCGACGGCGCGGGCGCCGGGGGAGGTCACCGCCGCGACATCCCCCGTTCGCCTCCGCCCGGCCCGGCGTCAGAGCCGGATCTCCTCGGCGTTCACCACCACGCCGTCCTCGTCGCTGTAGAGCCACTCGCCCGGCACGAACGTGACGTCGCCGAAGGTCACGGCCACGTCCAGGCGTCCGGCGGCGTCCTTGAGGGACTTGCGGGGGTTGGATCCCAGCGCCTTCACCCCCAGGTCCAGGAGGCCCAGGGCGCGGGTGTCGCGGACCGCGCCGAAGATCACCGCGCCGGACCAGCCGTTGGCCACGGCCGCCTCGGCGATCATGTCGCCCATCAGGGCCGACCGCAGCGAGCCGCCGCCGTCCACCACCAGGACCGCGCCGTCGCCCGGGGTGTTGAGGACCTGCTTGACCAGGCCGTTGTCCTCGTGGCACTTGACCGTGCGGATCCGTCCGGAGAACACCGCGCGCCCGCCGAAACGGCGGAACTGCGTGGAGCAGCTTCGCAGGGTGTCGCCGTGGTCGTCGACGAGGTCCGCTGTGGAGAAGTTCGGGGTCATCAGGGCTCCGTCTCGGGAGGGCGGATGGGCACCGCCGAAAGGTGGTCACCCCCAAGCTACTCACCGGTACGCCAGGCCTTCCGGGCGGCACGGCCGACTCCTTCGTCGGTGCCGCCCGTCTCTTTCGTCGGTACGGCCGTTTCGCGGGCCCGAGAAGCTCCGGTCGATGACAGGATGAAGCCTTTCCTGTCACCAAATCGTGGGAATCCCGTCATTTCTGGACGGGACGTCGCCCAGTTCCTCCCCCCTGCGCGATCCTCCCCCCGACCGACTCGATGGAGAGAGATGGTCTCCGAGATCCTTGCTGTCAGCGCCGCCTGGTCGCGGGCCGTGGTCGAGTTCGCGGCGGACCTGGACCCCTGGGTCCAGAGCGTCGCCCACGTGGGCACCGACCTCTTCCTCGGCGTGTTCGCCGCCTTGTTCCTCGCCGCCTGGTGGCGCGCCCGCTCCGTGGACTCCCGCCTGGTCGGCCTGGCCCTGTTCGCCCCCGTCGCCACCGTCGTCGCCTACGCGGTCAGCCGCACGGTGAAGACGTTCTTCGAGCAGATGCGCCCCTGCCAGGCGATGACCGACCTGGCCACGATCGCCACCTGCGACCCGGTCGGCGACTGGTCCTTCCCGAGCAACCACGCGGCGATCGCGGGTGCCGCCGCCGCGGCGCTCGTCCTGGCCTGGCGCCGCATCGCGGTCCTCGCCGTCCTGCTCGCCGTCCTGGAGGCCTTCTCCCGGGTCTTCGTCGGCGCCCACTACCCGCACGACGTCACCGTCGGCCTCCTCGTCGGCGCCGCCGTCGCGGTCCTGGTCTCCCTCGCCGTGTCCCGCCCGATGACCGCCCTCGTGGACCTGCTCGCCCGCAACGACCGCCTGCGCCCGCTGGTGCGGGCCGAACGGGCGGACGCCCCGGACACGGCCGCGCCGCCCCCGCACGGCTCCCCCCTCCGGGACGGCTACGCCACCCGGCGCTGAGCCGGACCCCCGTGCGCCCCGCCCCTCCCCCCGGGGGCGGGGCGCACGCGTGTGTGGCCACGGACACATGGCATGCTTGTCGTGTGTGGTTTTTCCGCGCGAAACGCGGTGAAGCCGCTCGACTTCGGAGGAGAGTGCCGCGATGCTACTGAGTTTCCGCGTCGAGAACCACACGTCCATCCGCGAGGAGCAGCGACTCCTGCTCACGCCCGTCTACGACGACGCCCGCCCGCGGGAAGCCGCCTGGGAGGCCGCCACGATCGCGGGGGTCTTCGGGGCCAACGCCTCGGGCAAGTCGAACCTCCTGGACGCGCTCTCCTTCATGCGGGACACCGTCCGGTGGTCGATGAGCCGCAACGAGCCGGGGAGCGGTATCCAGCGCCATCCCTTCAAGTTGAGCGCGGACGCCCGGGAGGAGCCCTCCATGTTCGTGGTCGACCTCGTGATCGACGGCGTCCGCCACACCTACGGCTTCGGGGTCGATGACGAGCAGGTCGTGGAGGAGTGGCTGTACAGCTACCCCCGACAGCGCAGACGCGTCGTGTTCGAGCGCGACGGGGAGGAGTTCCTCTTCGGCGACCAGGCCTCGGGCAAACTGCGCCAGGTCAAGGAGATCACCGGTCAGAACGTGCTCTTCCTCACCGTCGCCGCCCGCGCCTCGAACGCGGAGGTGGAACCGGTCTACCGCTGGTTCTCCGAGAGCCTGGCGTTCGCCTCGGAACGCAGCCCGGAGCACCCGGCCTGGCTGCGCGGAGGAGCGGCCTCCGAGGAGCACATGGCTGGCCTCGGGCGCCTGCTGAAGTCCGCTGACACCGGTATCGAGACCGTGGAACTGCATGAGCAGGGTCCCGGACCAGAGACGACAACTGCCGAACCATCCCCGTCAGCACGTGATCGGTTCCGTCGGTGGTCGTTGAAGCGGACCTCGCAGGAGCGGCGCGACGACCACGAGTCCTATGTCGTTCCCCTCCCGCCGGGAGGCGGTAAGACCTGGGACCATGTGGAGGCGTTCCTCGGAAGTCTGCCCCGAGAGCGCACCACGCTCCTCTTCCACCACCGGGGAGAGGAGTCCGCGACCCCGCTCCTGTGGGCGGAGGAGTCACTGGGCACCCGAGCGTTCACCACGATCGGCTTCGACGCCCAACGCGCCCTGGAAGCGGGGGGCGTCCTCGTGGTCGACGAGATCGACGCCAGCCTCCACCCCTACCTCTCCGCCAAGGTCATCTCCCTCTTCCGGGACGAGGAGCACAACCCCAAGGGCGCCCAACTGGTCTTCACCAGCCACGACGCGGCCCTTCTCGGACGCGTGCGCGGCGAGGAGGTCCTCAAGCGCGACCACATCTGGTTCGTGGACAAGGACGACCGGGGACGGACCTCGCTCTACCCGCTCAGCGACTTCAAGCCGCGAGGAGACGACAACCGCGCCCGGCGCTACCTCACGGGCCGCTACGGCGCGGTTCCGGACGTGGACGACGAGCTGTTCCGGGACGCCCTGCGCAGGCGCGTGCAGGCACGGGAGCCGGAGGAGGCCGCCCCGTGAGCAAGCGGCGCGGGAGGGACCGGAGGGAGACGAGTCTTGACCGCCGCAGGCCGTACCGCGAGGAGAGGCGCGTCTACCTCGTCGTCTGCGAGGGCGAGACCGAGAAGCGCTACTTCGACACCATGAAGAAGCACCCGGACGTACGGCTGCACACCGTCCACGCCCGCAAGGCCAAACACCCCCAGCGCGAGATCGTGGTCAGGAGCGCTGCCGAGGCCGAGCAGGACGACTACACCGAGCGCTGGGCGGTGTTCGACACCGACGGGGAGGATGTCGCCGCGCTCGTGGCGTCCGCCGCGCGGGAAGGGATCGAGGCCGCCCCCTCCACACCCACCTTCGAGACCTGGCTCATCCGCCACCTCAGGGACCACCGGTCCGCGCTCGTCACCGGGGCCAGGGCCGGAAAGGAGCTCAGGGCGCTCCTGCCGGAGTGGGACAAGGGCGGGACCCGCTTCGAGGACTTTGCCCACGGTCTCGAAGCCGCCTGCGAGCGCACCGAGCGCCTACCGCCGACGGGCGACCCCAGCACACGGGTCCACCAGCTGATCCGTGCCCTGGTCCGCCCCTGACCCCGACACCGGTCCGGGCACCGGCGCCGGGACCACGGTCGCCGCGGGGCGGGTCATGGTCCCGCTACCGGACACAGCTGACACACTGGTGAGGTGGGTACTCAACAGACTTCAGCAGAGCTTTTCCAGCGTGCCTCCGCCGTCGTGCCCGGTGGTGTGAACTCCCCGGTCCGCGCCTTCGGCGCCGTCGGCGGCACCCCGCCCTTCTTCGTGAAGGGGGAGGGCCCCTACCTCACCGACGCCGACGGCCGCCAGTACGTCGACCTGGTGTGCTCGTGGGGACCGCTGGTCCTCGGCCACGCGGCCCCCGCCGTCGTCGAGGCCCTCCACGGCGCGGTCGCCGCCGGGACCTCCTACGGCGCGCCGACCCCCGGTGAGGTCGAGCTGGCCGAGCTGATCGTCGGGCGCACCCCCGTGGAGAAGGTCCGCCTCGTCAACTCCGGAACCGAGGCCACCATGTCCGCGATCCGCCTCGCGCGCGGCTTCACCGGGCGCAGCAAGGTCGTCAAGTTCGCGGGCAACTACCACGGCCACGTCGACGCCCTCCTGGCCGCCGCCGGTTCCGGACTGGCCACCTTCGCCCTGCCCGACTCCCCGGGCGTGACCGGGGCCAGCGCCGCCGACACCCTCGTGCTGCCCTACAACGACCCCGAGGCCGTCGAGCGCGCCTTCGCCGAGCACGGCGACGAGATCGCCTGCGTGATCGCCGAGGCCTGCCCCGCCAACATGGGCGTCGTCCCGCCCCGGGACGGGTTCAACGCCCGTGTCAAGGAGATCGCGCACGCCAACGGCGCGCTCCTCATCCTCGACGAGGTCCTCACCGGCTTCCGTGTCAGCGCCTCGGGCTGGTTCGGCCTGGAGGGGGTCGCCCCCGACCTCATGACCTTCGGCAAGGTCATGGGCGGCGGCCTGCCCGCCGCCGCGTTCGGCGGCCGGGCCGAGATCATGGACCGCCTCGCTCCGAACGGCCCCGTGTACCAGGCGGGCACGCTGTCCGGGAACCCGCTGGCCACCGCCGCCGGCCTGGCCACCCTGCGGGGCGCCACCCCCGAGGTCTACGCCCGCATCGACGAGGTCTCCGCCCAGGTGGCGGCCGAGGTCTCCAAGGCGCTCGGCGAGGCCGGGGTCCTCCACCGGGTCCAGAGCGGCGGCAGCCTCTTCACGGTGTTCTTCACCGACCAGGAGGCCGTCGACTTCGACACCGCGCGCACCACCGACACCGCGGTCTTCTCCGCGTTCTTCCACGCCATGCTCGACCAGGGCGTGTACCTGCCGCCCGCCGCCTTCGAGGCCTGGTTCTTCTCCGCCGCGCACGACGACGCCGCAGTGGACCGCGTGGTCTCGGCGCTGCCCAGAGCGGCCCGCGCCGCGGCCGAGGCCCAGGGCTGACGCCCAGGGCCGCCACAGCCCCGACGCCCACGACCCCGAAGGAAAGACACACACGATGACGACGACCACCGTCGTGCACCTGCTGCGACACGGAGAGGTGTACAACCCCGGCAAGGTGCTCTATGGAAGGCTCCCCGGCTTCCACCTCAGCGACCGGGGCCAGCAGATGGCGGAGATGACCGCGGAGTGGTTCGAGGGCCACGACGTCGCCGCGCTGTTCTCCTCTCCGCTGGACCGCACCCAGGAGACCGCCGTACCCCTCCAGAAGGCGACCGACCTGCCCGTCACCCTGGACGACCGGCTCATCGAGGCGGCCAACAAGTTCGAGGGCATGAGCCTGTCGCGGCGGTCGGTGCGCGACCCCCGGGTGTTCAGCCGGGTGTACAACCCGTTCCTGCCGTCCTGGGGCGAGCCCTACTCCGAGATCGTCGCCCGCATGGTGGAGGCCGTCAAGATCGCCCGCCGGGCGGCGTGGGGCCGCGAGGCCGTGTGCGTCAGCCACCAGCTGCCGATCTGGATGACCCGCCGCGCGGCCGAGGGCAAGCGCCTCTGGCACCGTCCGGACCTGCGCGAGTGCAACCTGGCGAGCGTGACGTCGCTGACCTTCAGCGACCAGCGGCTGACCAGCGTCAGCTACGCCGAGCCGGCCGCCGTCCTGTACAAGGACGAGCCCTCACTCCCCGGGGCGTGACCCGGAGCGCGCACCCGTAACGGTAAGCTGGGCCTTCGGGTGCGGTAGGTGCGCGCTCTCCAGCGCCGGGCCCGGGGGACACCACCCCGGTCGCACCGGCCGCTCCGGGCGTTGGGCACGCCGGTGTCCGAACGGCTCCGGTGACCGCATCCGAGCCCCTTGCCGGTTTCCACCGCACAGCGGTGCGGCATGTCCGTAACCTCCGTCAGCGAGAAGGTGATCCCATGGGTTCCGTCATCAAGAAGCGCCGCAAGCGGATGGCGAAGAAGAAGCACCGCAAGCTGCTCAAGCGCACGCGTGTCGCGCGTCGCAACAAGAAGTAGGACCGGTAGCGGCGAACGTCGTCTCTCCGCGGGCGCGGGCGCGCTCCAGGCACGCCCCGGACGCGGAGACACCGCCGTCCTTGTTCGGCCTTTGCCGAAGCAATGGAATTTTCTGGGTGAGGCGCTGTTGTGCCTCACGGGTCGCGGTCGCCGGTTCACCCTCGTGGTGAACGGTCCGCGAACCTGCCGGAACAGCTCCCGTCTCCTCCCAAGGAACGTGTCGCCATGGCTCGTGTCGTACTCGTCACCGGGGTTTCCACACCCCTGGCCTCCAGGGTCGCGCAGACCCTGAGCGAGGAGCCCGGTGTCCACCGGGTGATCGGTGCGGACTCCGCACCGCCGCCCACGGACGCGCCGGGGGTCGAGTACGCCCATGTCGACCTGCACGACGGGAGCCTGGACGGGATCGTCGCCGACTCCGGCGCCGAGCTCGTCCTGCACCTGGGCCTGGACACCGTGGGCGGTCCCAACCGCGAGGACAACGTCCTGGGCACCATGCGGGTGCTCGGCGCGGCCCAGCGCTCCACCACCGTCCGGCGCCTGGTGGTGCGCTCCAGCGCCACCCTGGACGCCGACGACGCGGCCGAGGTCGAGCGGCACACCCGCGGCCTCCAGCGCCGCCGCCCCGACCTGTCGGTGGCCGTCCTGCGGTTCGCCAACCTCATCGGTCCCTCCGTGAGCACTCCGCTCACGCGTTACCTGGACTCGCGGCTCGTGCCCACCGTGCTCGGCAGCGACCCCAGGGTGCAGTTCCTGCACGAGGACGACGGTGCCGAGGCGCTCGTGCGCATGGCGCTCAGCGACGGCACCGGGTTCTTCGACGTGGCGGGAGAGGACTCGGTCCGGCTCTCGCACTGCCTGCGCCGCGTCGGCGGCCAACGGCTCCCCGTCCCGGCACGAGGCCTGCGGGTGCTGCGCGGCCTGGCCAGGCACGGCCGGATCGACTACGCGAGTTCCAGCGCGGCCCGCGCCGTGCGCGCGGGCCTGAACACCTCCGGCATGCACACCGACTCCCTGGAGCGGGTGCTGGACTGGTCGCCCGCCTACAGCTCGGCGGAGGCCTTCGAGGCCTACGTGGGCAGCCGCCGCGGTACGTCCTCGCGCGGAGGCGGCCTGCGCCCCGTCCACGTGCTCGCCCTCGCCAGGGCCACGCTGGGGCGCTGAGGGCCCCCGGTCGGCCCCTGGGGCGGCCGAAGGCACGAAACGCCCGGAAAAGGCGCCTGAGGGCGTTGTGGGCGGCATGAAGTGTTCCGGGCCCTCGGGCCCCCTTGGTCCATTCCACCAGGCTGTCGGCCCCGGGCCACGCCCCCGTGTGGCCTGTGGACGACCCCGGTCCCGGGTCCGCCGCCGCGCACCGCTTCCTCCGGCGGCCGGCCCCACGCCCGCCCGGGCCCGCCCGCTCCCGGCGTCCGGCCCGGCCCGTCCGTTCCCGGTGCCGGTTCCTCCGGTCCTCCGGTTCAGCCCGTCCGTCTCTGTCTGACCGCGCGCAGCGCCACGGCACCGGCGACGGCGCCCACGGCCGCGGGGACGGCCACCCTCAGCGCGTTCCGGTTCCGCCGGAAGTCGTGCACCGGCCACCCGTGCGTGCGGGCGTACCTGCGCAGGTCGGTGTCCGGGTTGACCGCGTGCGGGCGCCCCACCAGGGACAGCAGCGGCAGGTCGTTGGAGGAGTCGCTGTAGGCGGAGCAGGACGCCAGGTCCCACCCCTCCCTGCGGGCGAGGGCGCGCACGGCCACGGCCTTGGCCGGACCGTGCAGCAGGTCCCCGTTCAACCGCCCCGTGTACACCCCGTCGACGCACTCGGCCTCGGTGCCCAGCGCGCCGGTCAGCCCCAGCCGCCGCCGGATGATCTGGGCCAGCTCCACGGGCGTCGCGGTCACCAGCCACACCGGCCGCCCGGCGTCCAGGTGCCCCTGGACGAGCGCCCGGGTGCCCTCCCAGATCCGGTCGGCCATGGTGTCGTCGTAGATCTCCTCGCAGAGCGCGACCAGGTCGTTCACGTCGTGCCCGGCCACGAACGCCAGCGCCGCCTCGCGCGCGGCGTTGATGTGCTCGGGCTGCTCGCTGCCGGTCACCCGGAACACCGTCTGCCCCCACGCGAACCGCATCAGGTCGCGGGTGGTGAACAGGTCCCGGGAGGCCAGGCCCCGGGCGAAGTGGTAGATCGACGCACCCCGCATCAGGGTGTTGTCCACGTCGAAGAAGGCGGCCCCGGGCGCGTTCGGGGACACGGCGTCGTGTGACACGGTTCTCTCCTGGCTTGGGTGGGGGAAGCGGCCCTCCGGTGTCGGGGCGGCGCTCCCCGCGTAGTGCGAGCCTACGGCCACCCGCGGGCAGGGTGGGCCCCTGGGATGCGACGGCAAACCGGGTGATGAAGGTCACAGTGTAATTCCCCGTTGTGGCCTCCACTCTGCGGGATCGCCGCCCGTACCGACCCCCCATACCTGCACCGAGTGCACATCCACCCGTTAACGTGCATCATCATTGTCGGGATGGTGACGGTAGGACTGGCATTCATAAGCGCGTTGGTGGGCTGGAGCGCCACCGCCGCGCTCGCCGCGTACGCCCAGCGCCGTCCCAGTGTGGCCGCGGTCGGATGGCTCGTCGCCGCACTGGGTACGACGGTCGGCCTCAGCGCGGGCGTGATCGGCGCGATGTTCGACTTCGGCGAGCTCACCTTCCGGCTGCTGCATATCGGCATCAGCCTCCTCGGCCCGCTCTACATGGCCTGGGGCGCCCTGGAGTACGGCGTCCGCTCTCCCCGGGGCCGGTTCGCCTCGCGGCTGTTCCTCAGCGCGTTCACCATCGTTCCCCTGGTGGTGCTGTCCGTCGACCGGGTGAGCACCCGTTTCGACGCCTCCTACCCCGCCCTGAGCGACCACTACGACCTCATTCCGCGCTCGCTCGTCAACGTCGCGCAGCTCCTCGTCGCGGTCCTCCTCGTCACGGCGCTCGTCGCCGTAGCCAGGCGCGCCTCCGACCACCGCCGTACCGACCTGTCGGTGCTGGGGCTGGTCGCCCTGGCCGCGCTGCTCTCCGTCGTGGTCGGCCGCCTGGGCCTCGGCTTCGGGGGACCGCTGCTGATGCTCGGCGCCGTCGCCGCGCTGTGGGGGGCCGTCGCCCTGGCCGCGCGCCCGCGCCGCGACCCCTACGACGATGACGACTACTACGACGACTACGACGACGGGGGCGCGGACCCCGACGACGACCTCCCGGAGGAGCCCGTGCGCCGCAAGCGTCGCCAAGCCGACCCCTACGACGACTACTACGACGGCCCGCCGGTCCGCCAGGCGCCGCCCAGCAAGCTCCGCGGCGTCATCACCATCTACACGCTGGCCGACGGCCAGGGCCCGGGCTTCGACCGCATCGCCGACGCCCTCGTCGCCCAGGTCTCCCACAGCGAGCCGGACACCCTGCTGTTCGCCTGCCACACGGTGCCCAGCGCGCCGCTCCAGCGCATCGTCTACGCGATGTACCGCGACGAGCTGGCGCAGGAGGAGCACGAGCAGCAGCCGCACGTCCTGGAGTTCGCCCGCCTCAGCCCCCAGCACGTGGTCGCCACCAACGTGATCGAACTCTCCCTCGCGGGCGCGGCGGCCAGCGACGGCCTCGCCGCCATGCTGATGCCCCGCTGAGAAGGGCCCGAGAGGCCCGCGAACGGGGCCGTCCGGGCCCGTTCCGCCCCGCCGAATGTCTCGAACCGGTTTATTTGTCCAGGCAGGACAAACCGGTGGAAGGCCCCGGGCGTCCAACCCGTGGTGAAGTAACCTTCCCTACAGGTTTCCATGACCGGCGCCCGTCGGGCGCCGATGGCGTGTGACCACGACCGGCGGGATGACCCAGCCGAGAGCGCGCCGGAACGAAAGAAAGTGTGCTGGGATCTCCGATGCGTAAGTTTCTCGTCGTTCTCCTGATCCTCCTAGCGGTCGCCGTGGTTGCGGCCGACATCGGGGCACGCGGCTTCGCGCAGAACATGGTCGCGAGCCAGCTGGCCCAGCGGCTCCAGATGACCGAGGAGCCGGAGGTGTCCATCGAGGGCTGGGCCTTCCTGCCGCAGGCCGTCAGCGGCACCTACTCCGAGGTCAACATCACCGCGGCCTCGGCCACGATGGACAGCATCACCGTCGAGCAGATCGACGTCACCGCCACCGACGTCGACGCGCCCCCCGCCGACCTGCTCAACCAGCCGACCGTGGTGGCGGGACAGCTGGACGGCTCCTTCACCGTCCCCTACTCCTTCTTCAACACCTACCTCCCCGAGGGCATCACCATCACGACCGAGGGAGGCGAGCCCCGCATCACCGGTGAGCTGGCGTTCCCCGAGTTCGGCATCAGCACCTCCGTCAACGCGGGCGGGGAGTTCAGCGTCGAGGGCGACACCGTGACCGTCACCCCCGTCGACGTCCAGGTGGGCGACGCCCCCGTCGACCTCAGCGGCATGGCGGCGGGCATGCTCACCTTCAGCGCCCAGGCCCCGCAGCTGCCGTTCGGACTGACCGTCACCGAGATGGAGGCCACCTCCAGCGGCCTGCGGGTCACCGGCACCGGCTCGGACGTTCCTCTGATGGGTGCCGACGCGGCCTGACACCCGCCCCGGCCGCGGCGTCCGGGTCCCGCCGGACGGTGCGGCCGGGGCCCGGACGCGCGCGGGTCGCCGGGCGCGCGGACCGCTCCGCCCCGTGGCGGTCGGCGCACCGGCGAGCACGTGCGGAACGAGGACACCAGGAGGAAGGGGAACGGCATGGCGCGACGGGACACGGCGGACGACGTGCTCACCGCGGAGGAGGTCGGCGCCCCTCTGGGAGAGCGGGCCACCCTCGTACAGTTCTCCACCGCCTTCTGCCAGCCCTGCCGGGCCACCCGGCGCGTCCTCGACGAGGTCGCGGGCATGGTCGACGGCGTCGCGCACGTGGAGGTGGACGCCGAGTCCCGGCTCGACCTCGTCCGCCGCCTGGACGTCACGGCCACCCCGACCGTCCTGGTCCTGGACGCCTCCGGCCGCGTGGTGCGCCGGGCGGCGGGCCAGCCCCGCAAGCCGGACGTGATCGCCGCGATCGGCGCGGCCGTCTCCTGAACCGCCTCCCGGCGGGTGCCCCACCGGCGCGGACATCTCCTTTGTGATCCAGCCCACCCGTGACAAACGCGTAACAGGGCCTGTAGCGTCGTGTGTGTGACCTCCTTGACGAGCGCGTATCTGACGAAGCGACGGGCAGTGGACTTCTGCCGCGTCGCCGCCGCGCTCTGTCTGTGTCCCTAGGGCGGACGGGCCCGGAGCCCCCGCCCCCTCCGTGCGACTGGTTCTCGTTTTCCGTGTACGCATCTGGGGACAGCACACATGCGGGTCGACCCCCGGGAGCAGTGCCTCGCGCCTGCCCTGACCATCGCGCTGCCAGCCGGAGTCCCGGCCGTCGGTGAGCTCCGCGTCCACCGGTCGCCGCTCCCCTCCGGAGCGGTGGTCCGGCGCCGGCCCCGCAACCCGCTGTCCGCGGTCCGCGCACGCCCGGGACCCGGTGCTCCCCGACCCCTGGGGGGACGCCCGGCCGCCCCGGCCCGCACGGGAACCGCGATCCCCGCACGGCCCCGCAGTCTTTCGACATCCCCCGCTTCCGGGACGGCAGCCCCCGGCAGCACCGAACAGCACACACGACACCGCACAAGAAACACAGGAGGTTCCCCATGAGCCGCTCCGACGTCCTCGTGGACGCCGACTGGGTGGAGGCTCACCTGGACGACGCCAACGTGGTCCTGGTCGAGGTCGACGAGGACACGTCCGCCTACGACAAGGGCCACATCCCCGGCGCCGTCAAGATCGACTGGAAGACGGACCTCCAGGACCCGGTCCGTCGCGACTTCGTGGACCGCACCGGTTTCGAGAAGCTGCTGTCCGCCAAGGGCATCGGCAACGACGACCAGGTCATCCTGTACGGCGGCAACAACAACTGGTTCGCGGCCTACGCGTACTGGTACTTCAAGCTCTACGGCCACACGAACGTCCGCCTGCTGGACGGCGGCCGCAAGAAGTGGGAGCTCGACTCCCGCGAGCTCGTCAAGGAGGTCCCGGAGCGGCCCGCCACCCAGTACACCGCCCAGGAGCAGGACACCTCCATCCGCGCCTTCCGCGACGAGGTCGTCCAGGCCATCGGCGCCAAGGACCTGGTGGACGTGCGCTCGCCCGACGAGTTCACCGGCAAGCTGCTCGCTCCCGCGCACCTGCCGCAGGAGACCTCGCAGCGTCCGGGCCACATCCCGACCGCGCGCAACATCCCGTGGGCCAAGACGGCCAACGAGGACGGCACCTTCAAGACCGCCGAGGAGCTGCGCGAGCTCTACACCGACGCGGGCGTGGACCTGGACAAGGACATCATCGCCTACTGCCGGATCGGCGAGCGCTCCTCGCACACCTGGTTCGCCCTGCACGAGATCCTGGGCCTGGAGAACGTCAAGAACTACGACGGCTCGTGGACCGAGTACGGCTCCCTCGTGGGCGTCCCGGTCGAGCTGGGAGAGGCTGAGGCCAAGTGAGCGACAGCTGCGGAGCACCGGTCGGCGGGGTCGCCCTGGCCGACGTCGACGCCGGGAACCAGGCGGTCATCCAGGGCACGGTCACCCGTGACGGACAGCCGCTGAGCGGGGCCTACGCCCGCCTGCTGAACGCCTCCGACGACTTCGTCGGAGAGGTGGCCACCGGCGAGGAGGGCACGTTCCGCTTCTTCGCCGCCGACGGCTCCTGGAAGGTGCGCGTGCTCGCCTCGAAGGGCTTCACCGGCGAGTACACGGTGCAGGCCGAGGTGGGCAAGGTCATCGACCTCCAGGTTCAGGCCTAGGGCCTGTCCCCGACCCGGGCTTTCGACCTCCGGGGGTTGTCCGGGCGTCCGGGGAACACCGCCCGGGCGGTCGGGCGACCGGGGGCGTGCGGGGCGCCGGTGCCGACGGGAGACCGTCCGGCACCGGCGCCCCGCGCCGTTTCGGGCCCCCGGGCCCCGGAGGGACGAAGGCCGGGGTCGCCCCGGGCGGGCGGTGGCGGTCGGCCGCCACCGCCCGGGGACGGACCGCCGCAGACGCGTGGCGCGGCGCCGCCGTCGGGGCCCCGTCCGCGGAAGGTACCCCGATCGCCGCAGGCGCGCCTGACGCGGTGCCGGGCGCCCCCTCGCCCCTCAGCCGGTGGTCCCCTCCCGCTCCGCCAGGGGCAGGTTGAGCTCCACGGCGGCGGCGGTACGGCGCAGGCGGAGACCGCGGTACGGTGCCAGCCCCAGTACATAGGGGACGAACACCACCAGGAGCGCGGACGCCAGCACGCGCATGAACACCGGGGCGCCTTCGTCCAGCGCCGACCTGAGCATGTTCGGCAACTGGAACGCGATGATCAGGCACAGGGTGGCCGTCTCCCACGGGTTCTCCCAGCGCCGGTGTTCGGCGCGCGCCCTCTGGCACACGAGCCGGGCCGTGGGCGTGTCGTCCACCGCGAGCCCGTGCCGCACCGCTCGTCTGACCCGGCGCCGCTGCTCCCGGTCCGCCCGGCTCCACATCCCCTCCTCCGCCCATGACGTGGGAATCGGCCAGAGGGGGCGTCCATGGCGGCGGCGCCAACGCCGGCTCATGACCACGCACACGGTCAACAGGGCCAAGGCGACGGCCATCAGGACGAGAAGCACTGCGTACAGGTAGGCCTCAGGAATGGGGGGTCACTCCTCGAAGGGGCGTCCTCTCTTCTTCTGTCCCCCTCCCCCTGCCCCGCGCGCGGGAGCCGACACGGCCGCCCTCCGCCTCCGCCGCCGGAGCCCGGACACGCTCCGTCCGTGCGCCCCCGGGGCCCGGCCCTCCCGGGAGGAGCCGGCGTGCGGCGCCCCTCCGCCCCGGCGGGGCGCGCGGCGGGTTCTCCACAGGTCCGGGGCGGGGCTGGAAAGCGGTGCGCGCTGCTGCTTGACTGAGTCCGACGGCCACTCCACCCGCGCTCACGGACACTCTCCGTGCCCGTGAGCGGTTCCGGCGGGGCCGTGACAAGCGTGTCGGGCAGGTGACAGCATTCTGCCCACGGCTTTCGGCCCGGGCCGAAAGCCCCGCGTGAACGAGTCCCCGGCCGCCCCCGCGACGGCCGGTCAGGAGGTGTTCGGACGGTGCCCTACCCCCGTTCGGGAGGAGCGTCCCGAGGCGAGGCCGGACGTACCTACGTCGGCTGGCGGCACGCCGTGCTCCTGCCGCCCCCCGGACCGGCCCCGCGTCGGCCGGCCCCGGCCGACGCCGAGACCGTCAGCGAGGAGTGGATCGCCGCCCAGCGCGACAGCGAGGCCCAGACCAACCGGCCCCTCTACTTCGCCCTGGGCGGGCTCGCCCTCTTCGCCCTGCTCTTCCCCCTGCTGTGGACCCTGCGCATCCTTCCCGGCAGCTTCGCCCTCGGCGGCGTGTTCGCCTGCGCCGCCATCGCCGCGCCCATCGCCTTCGCCCTCGTCCAGAGCCGCCAGGTCGTCGCCGACCGCTTGGAGAGGGCAAGGGAGCGCCTGGCCGCCGAACGCGAGGAGCGCGACCGGGTCCTGCGCGAACAGCAGCGCGAGCACGCCCGCAGGTACACCGAGTGGCAGGCGGCCTCCCGGGCCTACGAGGCGCAGCCGCTCTGGTACGGGGTGACCGTCCCCGCCGACAGGGGCACCGTCGTCGTGGTGGGCGGGGACGGTGCCGGATGGTCGGCTCTGCTCGCCACCGTCGGCGTCTCCCGGCTGCGCGAGGGCGGCGACCTCACCGTGGTCGACCTCACCGGGCGCTCCGTGGCCCGCGAGCTCGTCCGGCTGGCCCGCCGCTGCGCCGTCGCCCCGCGCCGGTGGGTGCTCCCCGCGGACCTGCCCCGGATGACCCTGGGCACCAACCTGGACGCGGGCCAGCGCGCGCGCGTCCTCTCCGCGGTCGCGTCCGCCTCCGGCGGCACCGCGCAGGCCGACGCCGACGAGACCCTCCTGCTGCGCCTGCTGGAGGTCCTGGGGCCGCACGCCGGGATCGCCGAACTCATCGGCGGTCTGCGCGCCCTGATCACCCCCGAGGAGGACGCCGCCGAGGACGACCCCGCGCTCGCGCTGCTCACCCCGGGGCAGCGGGCCCGGGTGCGCGGGCGCTGCGCCGACGGCCCGCACATCTGGGAGCGGGCCTGGGAGCTGGAGCGCCGCCTCAGTCCCTTCGAGGCCGTCGGCACCCGCGCGGACGACAACGAGTACGCGCAGGTCAAGATCATCTCCACCGACCGGGCCTCCGGGGAGACCGCCGCGCGCGTCTACGGCACCTACGCCGTGTCCGCGCTCAGCGAGCTGCTGGAGGCGCCCGAGCCCAGGAACGCCGACGGCAGGCGCCCCCGCGTGCGCCCGGACCGCACCCGCACCGTCGTGGTCTGCGGCGCCGAGTCCCTCCCCGAGGGGGAGGTCGACCAGGTCCTCGCCGCGGCCGCCGACGGCGGGGTGGAGGTCGTCCTGATGTTCCGCACGGCCGCCCCCGCCGCCCTCTCCCGGTTCACCGACCCCGCCTGCCTGCCCGTGGTGATGCGCCAGGAGGGGGATTCGGCGGAGGCCGTCGGCCGTGCCGTCGCCGCCGCGCCCGGTGTCGCCGGGCACGGCGGCGACGGACTGCGACTGCACCGCCTCACCGAGGCGGTCGGCGAGGCCGTGGGCGGCGCGGCCGCGGGGGAGCCGGAGGACCCCGACGCCGAGGTGGAGGCCGACGACCGGTTCTTCCCCTCCCCGCACACCGAGTCCGGCGCGGTGATCCGCAACGCCGCGGCGGCGATCGCCCCGCTCGACCTCGTCCGCCATGTGAGATCCGCCACCGCCTGGGGCCGGGCCACCCTCCAGGAGGCCGGCACCGGCGCGTCCGCCGCCGCCGGGGACGGCGACACGGACCACGGCCGACCCTGCGGGCTGGACGCCGAGTCACTGCGCGGACTCCCCGTCACGGCGGCACTGGTCCTGACCGCGGACGGTCCCGTGCTGGCCGACACCAACCCGGGTATCCTCACTCTGTCCACAGCCACACTCGCCACGGTGGACGACTCCCGGAACACCGGTACCACACCGGACGTTGGAGACGGTGGCGCCGCGGCCGGAGCCGCGGGAAGACGCGGCGCCGGAGGGGGCCGCCCCCGCATTCCGGTCCCGGACCCCGCCGCCCTTCCCGACACACCCGACCGCACCGCCGCCGCGGAGGGGCCCCACGCGTCGGTGGGGGCCGTGGAGGACGGGGTGCCGCCCAACCTGGGACCGCCTCCCGAGAGGTTGGACTGGCGGGTCTGACCCCGGGTGGACACTAGGCTTGGCCCGACACACCGCCCGCCGCCTCCCAGGAGCGAACGGCGCGGGTGGTCCAGCACTTACTGGAGAGTAGATGAGCGAGCTTCCCCTGCGCGCCCAACTGGCATCGGTTCTGGGAAGGAGCGCGGCCAGCCTGTCCCGTGCCACAGGACGCGGAGACGGCTCCGTCATCGGCGGCCGGGTGGCGCTCAAGGTCGAACCCGACCTGCTCGCCAAGCTCGCCCAGGGCCGCAGGCTCACCCTGGTCAGCGCCACCAACGGCAAGACCACCACCACCAGGCTCATCTCGCACGCCCTGCGCGAGTTCGGTGACGTGGCCACCAACGAGCACGGCGCGAACATGCCCACCGGGCACATCACGGCGCTGTCGGACAACCGGTCCGCCGTCAACGGCGTGCTGGAGGTGGACGAGAAGTACCTCCCGCAGGTGCTGATCGCCACGCAGCCCGCGTTCGTGGTGCTGATGAACCTCAGCCGCGACCAGATGGACCGCGCCTCGGAGATCAACCTGCTCGCCAAGAAGTGGCGCCTCGCCCTGGGCAAGAGCAACGCCCACGTCATCGCCAACGCCGACGACCCGCTCGTGGCGTGGGCGGGCCTGGGCGCGCCCAACGCCACCTGGGTGTCCGCGGGACAGCGCTGGAAGGAGGACTCCTGGTGCTGCCCCGAGTGCGGCGGCCACCTCAAGCGCGACGTGGACCCGCACTGGGCCTGCCCCGAGTGCGGACTGAGCCGCCCCCAGACCACCTGGGCGGTGGACAACGCCTCCGACTCGCTCGTCACCCCGGACGGCCAGAGCATCAAGCTGCGGCTGAACCTGCCCGGTGACGCCAACCGCTCCAACGCCGCGATCGCCGCCGCCACCGCCGCGGGGTACGGCATCCACCCCGGGCGCACCGTGGAGCGGCTGCGCGAGATCACCTCCGTCGCGGGCCGCTACACCTCCGTGGTGACCATGGGCGTCGAGGTGCGGCTGCTGCTCTCCAAGAACCCCGCCGGGTGGCTGGAGTCCTTCGCGGTCCTGGACCCGCCCCACACACCGGTGATCCTCTCGGTCAACGCCCAGGTGCCCGACGGCAAGGACACCTCCTGGCTGTGGGACGTGGACTACACCGTCCTGCGCGGCCGCCGCGTGTTCGTCATGGGCGAGCGCCGCACCGACCTCGCACTGCGCCTGGAGACCGACGGCGTGCAGTTCGAGGTGGCCGACCGGGTGGACGAGGCCCTGGGCCGCATCAAGGCCGACCAGCCCGACATCACCAAGGTCGACCTCATCGCCAACTACACCGCCTTCCAGCAGATCCGCACGGCGTACGGCCGCGTCCAGTAGGGAGACACCCATGACGAACACCAGCGCCCTGCGGATCGTGTGGATCTACCCCGACCTGCTGAGCACCTACGGGGACCAGGGCAACGTCCTGATCCTCAAGCGCCGTGCCGAACTGCGCGGCATCCCCACCGAGATCGTGCACGTCCACTCCAGCGACTCCGTCCCCGAGCAGGGCGACATCTACCTGCTCGGCGGAGGCGAGGACCGGCCGCAGATCCTGGCCGCCGAGCGCCTGCGCGCCGACGGCGGCCTGGCCCGCGCCGCCGCCCGCGGCGCCTGCGTGTTCGCGGTGTGCGCCGGGTACCAGATCATCGGCGAGTCCTACGGCGACGACGAGGCCAACCCGCTCCCCGGCGTGGGCATCCTCGACATCCGCAGCGGCCGCGGCCAGACCCGCGCGGTCGGCGAGATCGTCGCGGACGTGGACCCCGCCCTGGGTGTGGGCCGGATCACCGGCTTCGAGAACCACCAGGGCCGCACGGCCATCGGCCCCTCGGCCCGGCCGCTGTCCACCACGGTGCGCGGCATCGGCAACGACGACCACACCGAGGGCGCCTACCAGGGCCAGGTCCTGGGCACCTACCTGCACGGGCCCGCCCTGCCGCGCAACCCGCAGCTGGCCGACCTCCTGCTGCGCTGGCGCGTGGGCCAGGTGGCTCCGCTCGCCCCCTCCTGGGGGGAGCGCCTGCACGACGAGCGCCTCGCCGCCGCCATGCGCTGACACCGAGTCCCAGGGGCCCGGCGGATACCTCCCGCCGGGCCCCTCGTCTCCTCCCGCATGGAATGAACTCCATGCCGTGACCGCTGTTGTGTGCATGAAGGCAATCGCACTACAGCAGTACGGATCCGTCGACGACCTGGCCCTGGTGGACCTTCCCGAGCCGAAGGTCGCCCCGAGTGAGGTCCTCATCCGGGTGCGGGCCGCCGGGGTCAACCCCGTGGACTGGAAGCTCGCGGCGGGTGGCCTGGACGCCATCATGGAGGCGGACTTCCCGCTCATCCCCGGATGGGACGTCGCCGGTGTCGTCGAGGCGGTCGGGCCCGACGCGCACGAGTACGAGGTCGGTGACGAGGTCTACGGCTACGCCCGCAAGGACTGGGCCAAGAACGGCACCTACGCCGAACTGGTGTCGGCCAACGTGCGCATGCTCGCGCCCAAGCCGACCTCGCTGAGCTGGCAGGAGGCCGCGGGCGTCCCGCTCGCGGGGCTCACCGCCCACCAGTCCGTCAGGCGGGCGGGGGTCGGCTCCGGTGACACGGTGCTCATCCACGCCGCGGCGGGCGGCGTCGGAGCGTTCGGCGTCCAGATCGCCGTCGCCCGCGGCGCACGCGTCATCGGTACCGCCAGCGAGCGCAACCACGACTTCCTGCGCTCCCTGGGCGCCGAGCCGGTGGTCTACGGGGACGGTCTCGTCGACCGCGTCCGGGCCCTGGCCCCGGAGGGCGTCGACGCGGTGCTCGACTTCGTCGGCGGGGGAGTGGCCGGGGAGTCGCTGCCTCTGGCGGGTGACCCCAAGCGGGTCGTGTCCATCGCCGACCCGGACGTCCAGGAGCTGGGCGGCCACTGGCTGTGGGTGCGCCCGGACTCCGAGGGCCTCACCGAGCTGGCCCGCCTGGCCGACGAGGGCGGGCTCACGGTGCACGTGGACCGCGAGTTCCCGCTCTCCGAGGCGGCCGAGGCCTGGCGCCTGAGCCAGGCCGGGCGTACCCGGGGCAAGATCGTCCTCACCGTCTGATCAGCCCCCGACCCGGTGGGAGGGCTCGGCCGGTACTCTGGCCGGGCCCTCCGCCCTCAGGTGCGCGCGGGGTCGAAGGCCCCGCCTCCACGCGGGAGGCACGCCCTCCCCTCTCCCCGCAGCGGGAGGAAAGCGTGCGGCCCCGGCGCGGGCCGCGTCCCCGGCCGCGAGGGACGCCGCCGCCGGTGGTGCGGGCACGCGGCGCCCCGGGGCGGAATGAACCCCGTGTGCTGTGCGTCACACCAACATGAGTACCAGCCGCCTCCGCACACCACAGTCCGGAGGGCCCGGCTCTCTCGCGCGGGCCCTGGCCTTACCCGTCGCCGTCCTCCTGGCCGGAGCCGGGTGCGTCGCCACCGTGGTCTCGCTGGAGAGGGTCCAGCTCCCCGAGGCCCGGCTGGTCCTGGAGGAGCCGGGACCCGAGCCCGGTACCGCCCAGGGGCCGGCCGAGCAGGAGCCCGCCGTACCGGACCCCTCCGCGCCGGACCCCTCCACTCCGGACCCCGGCCCCGAGGAGGAACCGCCCGCGGGCGAGGCGGAGCCCGACCCGCAGTCGGTGCCGCCGGAGTCCTACGACGGGGCATCCACCGTCTTCGACACCTTCCTGGTGGAGGTGGAGACGGCCTACACCGACACGACCGTGACCGACGGGATGGGGTCGTCCGCCGTCGCGCCCTCAGGCAGCGAGTTCCACGTCTACCGGCTCGACGTCACCAACCAGGGCTCCGAACCCGCGGTCTTCGACAGCCACGGGACCATCGGCGTGACCACCGACGGGCTGGAGTACGCCAACGACATCGACGCCGAGATCGTCGTGGCGTGGGACTACTTCTGGGACGAGATCAACCCCGGTGAGAGCGTCACCACCCACATCCTGTTCCTGGTGCCGACCGGGACCGAGTTCGCCGAGGTCCACATCGGCGGACGCAGCCTCCTCGAACCGCGCTAGCGCGGACGGCGGCGCAGCTCGATCTTGGCGTTGGCGCCCGTGTCCGGGTCCACCACGACCTCCTGTCCGGCGGCGATGCCGTCCACCACCAGCTCGGCGTCGGTGGGAGCCGCGCGCTTGACCACGCCCAGGGCGATCGGCCCCAGCTCGTGGTGGCGGGCGGACGTGCCCACCCGGCCCACGGAGCGCCCGTCCAGCTCGATGGAGGCCCCCACCTCCGGCAGGCGCTCGGCGGTGCCGTCCAGGTGCAGCATGACCAGGCGGCGCGGCGGGCGGCCCAGGTTGTGCACCCGCGCCACCGTCTCCTGGCCCGGGTAGCAGCCCTTCTCCAGGTGCACCGCGCGGCCCACCCAGTCCACCTCGTGCGGGATGGTGCGCTCGTCGGTGTCCAGCCCCGCGCGCACCCGGTGCTCCGCGATCCGGTTCGCCTCGTAGGCCCACATGCCCGCCGGACGCGCCCCGGCCGCCGTGAGCGCCTCGGCCGCCTCGGTGAGCCGTTCGGCGGGCAGGAACAGGTCGGTCTCGCCCCCGGCCGCGCGCGCGGTCGCGTCGCCGAGCGACGCGGCCTCCACGGCCTTGGCGCGGTCCGGGCCGAGCACGCTCAGCACCGCCCGGGAACCGCTCAGGTCCTCCACCTCGACACGCAGCATGAACCGCATCGAGTCGAGGAAGCCCGCGAGCGCCGGACCGCCCTCCGGCTCGGTGTGGATCCAGGTGGCCTCACCGTCGTCCACCAGGGACAGGTGGTACCGCAGGTGTCCCTTGGTGTCCAGGACCAGGGCCTCGGTGGCGGTCCCGGGGGCCAGGCCCCGGGTCAGCTGGCTGGTGAGGTCGTTGAGCCAGCCCAGGCGGTCGGGGCCGGTCACCCGCACCACACCCCGGTTGCTCCGGTCGACCCACGCGCTCGAACGTTCGATGGCGCGCCCCTCGTGCGCGGGGTCGCCGTAGTGCGCGGCGACTCCGGAGTCGGGGGACTCGGCGCTCACGGCGCCCGGTGTGCTCAGCAGCGGCGAAGTCATACCGCCGAGACTAGTCGCCCCGCCAAGGGGTCGGAAACGCCGTTCCCACCTGCGATTTCACGCACAGAAAAAACATTTGCCCCACCTCCGGCACGCGACGTAGTGTCGGAGGCACGCAAGAAAGGAGGTGGTCCAAGAGATGGTTGATCTTAGGACTGGCGAGGTGGCCGTCCGCTAGGACGACGCTCGCGTTCGCGCGACGTCGTTCGCAGCGAATCCCAGACGGACACCCGGACCCCGGGCCGCCGGAACTCGTCCGACCGGCCCCGCCCCAGCGGCGGGAGCAGCCCGGGGTCTGCCCATGCCCGGACCGGCCCCGACTACTTCGCGCCGACCCGCTTGAGCTGCGCCGACATGTACGAGCGCAGGCTGTGGCCGTGCGCGGCCAGGTCCCAGGCGTATCCCAGCGTCTCCCGGTTGTCGCCGAACAGGCCGTACAGCCGGTGCGAGGCGGTCGCCTCGAGCCCGGTCTCGGTGCGCACCACCGCGTCGGTGGACATCTCCACCCGGTTCGCGAACACGTTGCCCAGGTAGACCTCGTTGAAGCCCTCGGGGTGCGCGATCAGCGCCTCCAGGTGTACGACGGGCTCGCCCTCCTTGGGCTCGGCGCCCGTCTCGGGCCGCGCGCGCCAGTACCCGGACTCCTCGGTGACCAGCTCACCGCGGGTGCCGTCCGGGTTCATCCGCCAGGCCCTGCTCGTGAAGGTCAGGTAGGGCAGGCCCGCGGTGTGCGCGAACTCGATCTCCTGGCCGAACTGGAACTCCTCCACGTCGGCGTAGCCGGCGACGCCCACGCCCTCCCAACGGCCGAGCAGGAAGGACAGTTTCGCCAGATCGGGGTGTACCTCAGCGTCCATATCCCCAGAGCGTAGCGGCGGCTGGAGGCGGTGGTGACCGCCGGCGCCGCACCGTGGTGACCGCCACTCACCGGTCCCGGTCTGGACATGCCCAATTGGCCCCGCTTTCCCGGAGAACTGGTAAAGATTGTCAGCAGCGCGGTGCGGCCACGGGGCGTGTTCTGCCGACCGCGCCTAGACCTCCGACGCGTTTTCCAAAGGGGCGGCCTGTGTTACTGGTGATCGGTTCGGCGCTGCTCGTGGCCGCGGTGGTCCTCCTCCCCCTGACCGTGATCGCCCTGCGGCGCTGGCTGCGCCAGCGGGGTCTGGCCCAGCTGCGCCCGGGCGTGCTGGCGGCCAGGGAGGGGCAGCGCGTCACGCTCACCGGTGTCGCCGCTCCCGGTCCCGACGGCCCCATCTCCTCAGGCCTGGCCGGTGCGGAGTGCGTCTGGCACGGCCACGAGGTGCTGCGCCACTACTGGCCGCTCAACCGCGAACCGGCCGAGGGCGCGGTCCGTGAGCGGGCCTGCGACTCCATCGCCGACTACGGCTCCGAGGACCTGTTCGGCATCGTCGCCGAGGGACGCCCCGGCGACGGCAACCGGATCTTCGTCGACCCGGGCGAGAGCGAGCCCAGGGGCGCCGAGCTGTGCCTCAAACGCGTGGTGGGACGTCCGCAGCCCGGTGTGGCCTCGCCCGCCGACGACCTGCTGCCCCGCGTGCGCGGACGTATCTCGGGCGTCTTCCGGGGCGAGACCATCGAGTTCGAGTACCGCGAGTGGGTGATCCGGCAGGGCGCCCGCATCCGCGTCACGGGCCGGGTCCAGGTACGCGACGGCCGCGTGGTCCTGGCCGCCCCCGAGGGCGAGACCCTCAGCATCGAGCACGGTGTGGACGACCAGCCGGTGCGGATCTCCCCCCGCCGCACCGAGGCCCTGGCGCTCACCGTCGCCTTCGCGGTCTGCTCGATCGCGGGCGCCGTTCTGACCGCCGCCGCCCTCTGAGTAGGCTGACGGCCATGTCTCGTTCCTTGGTGATCAAGGTCACCGCCGGGGAGGACGATCCCGAGCGGTGCAACCAGGCGTTCACGGTGGCCGCCGCCGCCCTGGCCAGCGGTGTCGGGGTCTCCCTCTGGCTGACCGGTGAGTCGGCGTGGTTCGCGGTCCCCGGACGTGCCGAGCGGTTCTCCCTCCCGCACGCGGCCCCCCTCAAGGACCTGCTCGACGCGGTGCTCGCCGCGGGCCGGGTGACGGTGTGCACCCAGTGCGCCGCCCGCCGCGAGCTGACCGGGGACGACCTGATCGAGGGCGTGCGCATCGCCGGGGCGCCGTCCTTCGTCGAGGAGGCCGTCCAGGACGGCGCGCAGGCGCTCGTCTACTGAGGCGGCCGGCGCCGTCCACGGGCCCTGATCCGCCCCGGACAGCGGTGTGCCCGCACCACCGGCGGTGGCGCGGGCACGGCAGCGGGCGGGGTCCTACTTCTTGCCCTGGTTGGCGACGGCCTTGATGGCGGCCTTGGCGGCCTCCGGGTCGAGGTAGGTGCCCCCGGGGTTGGTCGGCTCGAACCGGTCGTCCAGGTCGTAGCGCAGCGGGATGCCCGTCGGGATGTTCAGCCCGGCGATGTCGGCGTCGCTGACGCCGTCCAGGTGCTTGACCAGCGCGCGCAGCGAGTTGCCGTGCGCGGCGACCAGCACCGTCCTGCCCGCGGACAGGTCCGGCACGATCGAGTCGTACCAGTACGGCAGGGCGCGCTCCAGCACGTCCTTGAGGCACTCGGTGCGCGGCAGCAGCTCCGGCGGCAGCTCGCCGTAGCGGACGTCGCCGGCCTGCGAGTAGGTGTCGCCGTCCGCGATGGGCGGCGGCGGGGTGTCGTAGGAGCGGCGCCAGATCATGAACTGCTCTTCGCCGTACTCCTCGCGCGTCTGCGCCTTGTCCTTGCCCTGCAGGGCGCCGTAGTGGCGTTCGTTGAGGCGCCAGGTGCGCTTGACCGGCAGCCAGTGCAGGTCGGCGGCGTCCAGAGCGAGGTTCGTGGTGCGGATCGCGCGCTTGAGGAGGGAGGTGTGGACCACGTCCGGCCGTACACCGGCCTCCTTGAGCAGCTCACCGCCCCTGCGGGCCTCCTCCTCGCCCGTCGCGGAGAGATCCACGTCCACCCAGCCGGTGAACAGGCCCTTCGCGTTCCAGACGCTCTCACCGTGTCGCAGCAGTACCAGAGTTCCCATGGGGCCAGCCTAGCCACCCGGGCGCCGCGCTCGGGCGCCCGCCCGCCCGCTTACGGGGGCGCGGACGGCGCCGCGGAGCCCTACCCCCCGCCCGGGGGCTCGACCAGGTGCGCGAACGCCCGCAGGTTGCGCATGTCGTGGCCGCGCTCGGCGCGCCACCGCCACTCCTTGCGGATCGCCGACGCGAACCCGCGCTCCAGCGCGCCGTTGAAGTTCTCGTCCGAGTAGGTGAGCACGCACCCCAGCAGCCGGTCGACCTCGTCCGGGGTGACGCCCTCCAGCGGCAGGCGGCCGCGGATGTAGACGTCGCCGACCTCGTCCGCGACGAAGGCCATCCCGTACATGTCGGCGTTGCGGCGCATCAGCCACAGGTAGAAGTCGGCGTGGTTCTCGTCCGGCTGACGGCAGAAGAACGACGTCAGGGTGAGGCTGTGCGGCCCCACCTCCAGCCACACCAGGGTCTTGAGCTTGGCCTTTCCCGGCAGCGTGACCAGGAACGACCCCTCGCGGGGGCGCTCCACCTCCAGCTCGGCCTCCGCCACGGCCGCGGAGATCGCCTTGGCCGCGGCGTCGCGGGCAGCGTCCCTGTCCACCTCGTACGTCCCCTCCCACTCGGTCACCGGCACGCCGCCAGGGGCAGCGCGCGCGGGGCGGTGCTCGCCCGGTACACGTCCAGCAGTTCGTCGACGGTACGCGACCAGCCGAGGGTGGCGGCGTGCGCGGGGGCCGCCATCGCCAGCTTGGCACGCCACGCCGGTTCGGCGATCATCCGGTGCAGCTCGGCCGCGTAGTCGTCCGGGTTGTGCCCCCGCACCAGGACCCCGGAGGTCCCGTCCGCCACCGCCGTGGTCAGGCCGCCCACGCGCGCGGCCAGCACCGGGGTGCCGCACGCCTGCGACTCCACCGCCACCAGGCCGAACGACTCCGAGTAGGACGGCACCACGGTCACCGCGGCCGCGCGGTAGTAGTCGGCCAGCCGCCCGCGGCTCTGCGGCGGTTCGATCCGCACCACGTCCGCCACGCCCAGGGAGCGGGCCAGGTCGGTGAGCATCCGGGGCTCGCGCATCCCGCCGCCCGACAGGCCGCCGACCACGCCCACCACCAGGCGCGAACGCAGTGAGGGATCGCGCTCCAGGAGCGCGGCGGCGGCCCGGATGAGCACGTCGGGGGCCTTCAGGCGCTGCACGCGCCCCACGAACAGCAGGAGCTCGGTGTCGGCGGGCAGGCCGATCCGCTCCAGCGCGTCCCGGCGCGAACCCGGACTGAACACCTCCAGGTCCACCCCCGGGGGGATGACGCTGATCTGGCCGTCGCGGGCGCCGTAGTGCTCCCTGAGCTGGCGGGCCTCGTCGTCGGTGTTGGCGATGAGCCGGTCGGCCTGGCGGACCAGCTGGTCCTCCCCGCGCACCCGCGCCTCGGGCTCGGGCTCGTCGCCCTCGGCCAGGGAGGCGTTCTTCACCCGGGCCATGGTGTGCATGGACTGCACCAGGGGCACGCCCCAGCGGCGGGCGGCCACCACACCGGCCTGGCCGGACAGCCAGTAGTGCCCGTGCACGAGGTCGTAGTGGTCGGGCTCGTTCTGCGCCTCGGCCCGCAGCATCCCGAAGATGAACGGACACAGGTGCTCGGCGAGGGTGTTCTTGTCCAGACGGCCGTAGGGCCCGGCGGGCACGTGCCGCACGTTCACGCCCGGGGCGAGCTCCACCACCGGGGGAAGGTCGGCCCGGGCCGCGCGGGTGAACACGTCCACGGCCACACCGCGCTCGGCCATGCGCCTTGCCACCTCGACCACGTACACGTTCAGGCCTCCGGCGTCACCGGTGCCGGGCTGGTCGAGCGGGGAGGTGTGCAGGCTGACGGTCGCCACCCGGGAGGGGACCTCCGCCCGCTCTCCCGCGGGAACGATTCCAGACACCGGAGGTCCCTTCAGGTCGTGTGCACAGCCGCTGTCGTCAACAGCGACGAAGGTACACACTGTTCCCCGCCGGTCCGTGCGAGGGGGCCGGGTGTGCACACCGCGTGACCTACGGTGTGGCGGTCCAGCCGGAGACCAGGAAGTCGACGGTGTCGGCGAAGGAGCGCTTCCAGGTCGTGAAGTCGTGGCCCCCGTGCGGGTGGAGCGTGGCGACCGTCATACCGCGTTCGGTGAGCAGGCCGGCGAAGCGCTCGGCCTCGCCGTGGATGCTGCCCTCCTGGAGCGGGGTGTGGTCCTCGGTGCCCTCCACCAGCATGAACCTGAGGTCTCCGGTGCCCCCGGAACCGAGCAGCCGGTCGGGGGAGTGCGGCTCGGTGTCGCCGCCGAAGACGCCGTGAGGGTCGTCCACCCGGAAGTAGCCGGCCCAGGACACCACCTGGGTGTAGAGGACGGGGTTGCGCAGCGCCAGCGCCGCCGCTCCGTAGCCGCCCATGGAGAACCCGCCGACGGCGCGCAGCTCGCGGGGGCGGGTGTGCCCGCCCTCGACGGCCTCCACGGCCGCGCCGGTGACGAAGCTCTCCAGGGCGAACCGCCCGTCGGCGGCGTCGCCCCACTCGGTGGTGGTGCCCCCGCTCTCCTGGCCGTAGGGGACGGCGATGACGAACTCGACCCCCGAACGGCACATCTGCCGGTCCAGGAGCCCGCCGACGTCCTCGTCCATGAGCGTCTCGTGGGTGGAGGCCGACCCGTGCAGCAGGTAGAGCACGGGCAGGTCGGCGCTGTCGGGGCCCGGAGGACGGCGGATCCACAGGGGGCGGCCGCCCTCGGGGGCTCCGGTGTCGGGCAGGGTGACGACCTCGTCCCTGCCGGGCTCGTCGCAGACCGCGACCTGCCCGGGGCGGGGCGGGGGAGCGGGGGCGGACGCCCCCGGGTACGGGGGGAACCGCATCCCGCTGTGGGCCAGCCGGGGCTCGGGGCCCAGACCGGAGTCGAGCCGGTCCGTCAGGTCCTCGGGCGGAAGCGTGGCCAGCGTCGCGGCCGCCGTGGCGACCACGCAGGAGGAGGCGAGCACGAAGGCCCGTCGGGAGAAGGACGCGAACACACCGAAACCTCAGGGTCGGGTCACCGGCGCCCTGGCGGGAACCGGAGAGGCGTCACCCACTGTAACGGATCGTGTGTTTTCGGTTGTGGAGCGGGGGGATCTCCCTTTCTCCGCGGTCAGACCGTGACCGCGTGCCGCAGTCGCAGGTCGTCCGGGTAGGGGCGCAGGTAGGTCTGGTCGCGGGCCCACCCGACGTCCTCCGCGGCGCAGTGGTGGCGCAGCAGCGCCACCGGGACGCTCAGCGGCACCTGCTCGTGCCGGTAGTCCTCGATCGCCCCCAGCAGGTCGTGCCTGCGTGCGTCGTCCAGCAGCGGGCTCAGCATCCCGAAGGCGTGCTGGAGGGCGTTGACGTGCTTGCCCCGGCTCGGCCGCACGGCCATCGCCCGGTGGAACGCCTCGGTGTACGCCTCCCGGATCCGCGCGGGGTCCTCGACGCCGACGCGCGCCACGATCCTGCCCGTCTCCCGGTAGCCCTCCGGGGAGTGCGACATCAGCTGGAGCTTCTGCAGGCTGTGGAACGCCACCAGGTCGCGCGGACGCCAGTCGGACTCCCACAGCCGCCGCAGCCGCGCGTGCGCGAAGACGCGCTGGGCGAACAGCTCGCGCAGCACGGGGTCCATCAGGCGGCCCTGCTCCTCCACGGGGAGGGCGGGCAGCAGCTCGGTGAGCCGCCGGGCGAAGGCGCCCCGGCCCTTGCCGTCCACCCGGCCGCCGCCCTGGTCGAACACCGGCAGCGCGAACAGGCCGCAGCTGGGCGACTTGTTCTTGAGCACGTACCCGTCCAGGTGGCGCAGCTGGGCCAGGTGGTGGTCGGCGACCTCGGCCAGTTCCTCGGTGCGGTCGGCGCCGTCCGCGCTGGAGACCACCCGGTCCTCCCCCTCCCGGCGCTGCAGGCGCAGGGTCGGGCGCGGGACGCCCAGGCCGATCTCCGCCTCCGGGCAGACCGGCAGCCAGTCCACGTGGCGGTCGAGCTCGTCGGTGAGGAAGCGCGAACGGGAGTGCCCGCCGTTGTAGCGGACCGGAGCGCCGAGCAGACAGCTGGACACCCCGACCCTGGGGCGGACCTGCGCCTCGGGTGCGGGAGGAAGCCGTGTGGTCATGCGTCCTTCCTACCCGGTCAGTGCCCTGACCACCGGGTTTTCCCCGAAGGTTCTGGAGTGTCCACGCGGACACGTCCAGTGAAGGAGTGCCGGTTGGCGCTCGCCACCGTCGTCCTGTTCACGCAGGACCTCCGCGTCCACGACCATCCCGCCCTGGCGGCCGCGGTCGAACGCCCCGGCCCGACCCTGCCGGTGTTCGTGCTCGACTCCGCGCTGACAGGACGGTCCGCGCGCGACCGCGCCGTCCCCGGTCGCTGAGGCGCACGCTCCTGCGCCGTCCGGCGTCGCGGTCCGGGACCGCCGCACGGCCACGGGCGCGCCCACCGCCGTGCCACCGCCCGCGTGCCGGGGGTCAGCTGGGGTCGAAGGCCCGGAGGAAGGCCTGGTGGGTGACGTCGTCGAACAGCACCACGCGGATCTCGGGCACGCGCAGCCGTGCGGAGTGGACGGCCCAGGCGGCGATGCGCGCCGCGTCCTCGACCGGCCACCGGTAGGCGCCGGTGGAGATCGCGGGGAAGGCGACCGACTCCGCGCCCAGCTCGTGCGCGACCCGCAGGGACTCGCCGTAGCAGGAGGCCAGGAGGGCGCTGCGGTCCTCGGTGGGGCTGTACACCGGGCCGACGGTGTGGACCACCCACCGGGCGGGCAGCCGTCCGGCCGTGGTGGCCACCGCGTCGCCGACGGGCAGGCCGCCCCCGTAGTGGCCCGCGCGCAGCCGGCGGCACTCCTCCAGGATGGACTTCCCACCCTTGCGGTGGATGGCGCCGTCCACCCCGCCGCCGCCCAGGAGCGAGCTGTTGGCGGCGTTGACGACCGCGTCCACGCTCTGCTCGGTGATGTCGCCCCGGACGACGCGGATCCGGGAGTGGTTCGGAGAGGACATGGACCTTCCCTTTCTTCGCCGTTGGCGGGCGGCCCGCGCCGCACCGCGGGGACGGGACACCCGGTCGTGGGACGTACGCCCGGACCCCGCCGTTCGGGCCGGGGCGGAAAGGAGTGCGATCCCACCTCACCCGGAGGCTGTTATCCCTTGTCCCGTGGGTGATGAGGATTTAACCTGGGGGTACGACAACGGGTAGTACGACCCCCAGTAGAATCACAGGCATGAATCGGCTTGGCGAACTCGAACGCGCGGTGATGGATGTACTGTGGGCACGGAACGAACCCATGACGGTTCGCGAGGTCGGCAAGGCCCTCGCCGAGCGCGACCTGGCGCACACCACCGTCATGACCGTGCTCGACAGGCTCGCCAAGAAGAAGGTCGTCACCCGGGCACGTGAGGGTCGTGCGTGGCGTTACCGCCCGGCAGCCAGCCGCGAGGCATACGTCTCCGAGTTGATGTTCGACGCGCTCGGACAGACCGGGGACCGCGACGCCGCCCTGGCCGCCTTCGTCCAGTCCATGGACGGCGAGCAGGCTGAAGCGCTTCGGCGCGCACTCGCGGAAATCGAGCAGCCAAGGAACTAGTCCGTATGGTCAGTGCCGCACTTCTCACTCTCGTCGCGGTCTGCTGTCTCATCGCGATGGAGGGCCTCCATCGGGCCGAGTGGCCCTCGCGGGGGCCCTACACGGCCGTCATCACGTGGCAGGCGCTCGGTCTCGCCTGGGGCGTGTCCACCATCGGCGCGCTGCTGGCCTTCGGACTCTCCTCCTACCAGCTCGGCGCGGCCGCGGGCTCCATGGCACTGGCCACGGACATCCTCACCGGCGACCTGCTGCTCGCCGAGCTCTCCCAGGGCCTGGAGGGCGTCAGCCACATCACGGCCGTGGTCCTGGCCGTCGTGCTGACCCTCGTGCTCTTCTACGGCCTGGTCTCCTCCTTCGTGCACGTGGTCCGCGTCCGGCGACGCCACCACGACCTCCTCGAACTCATCGCCAGCGAGCACCCCGACGTGCCCGGCGCCCGCGTGCTCGACCACCCGGCCGCCGCCGCGTACTGCCTTCCGGGCGTACTGCGCTCGCAGGTGGTCATCAGCGCCGGGGCCCTGGCGGTCCTCGACAACCGGGAGCTGGCCGCCGTCCTGGCCCACGAGCACGCCCACCTGCGCCAGCGCCACGACCTCGTACTGCTGCCGTTCTCCTCGCTCAAACGCGCCTTCCCGCGGTTCCGCCTGGTCCGCACCTACTACGAGAGCGTCGCGCTGCTCATCGAGATGTGCGCCGACGACCAGGCCCGGCGCAAGAGCTCCTCGCGCGAGCTGGCCATGGCGCTGCTGCGCTTCGGCGCCGCCGGACCGGCCCCGGTGCCCGCCGGGGCGATGGCGGCCGTGCCCGGGGCCGAACCCGGTGTGATGCGGCGGGTCAACCGCCTCCTGCGCCCCGACAACGAGCTGCCCTACCACGCGGGCGCCTTCATCATGGGCGGCTCCGCCTTCCTGCTGGCCACGGTCACCTGCCTCTGGCACATCCCGTTGTGACCCGGGCCGCCGCCGGTCGCGCCCGGGCGTGACCCGGGGCCGCCCGGCACCGCTCCGCGGCGCGTGTGTGTGACACCGGCCTCCGCGGGCACGATCAACGCGTCCCAGCCGTTTACGGTGGAGAGCGGGCGGACTCCCCGCTCGGAACGTCGTCGGGAGTGTGCGTTTTGTTCGGACTGATCTGGCAGGCCATCTACCTGGTCACCTTCGTGGCGAGCCTGTACGCGCTGATCGAGGCGATCCGCACGCCGGCCGCGGCCTTCGAGCTGATGGACAAGCAGACCAAGAAGCTGTGGGTCGTCCTCACCGGTGTGGCCACGGTCCTGTCCCTGCTGGCCGTGTTCTCCGGCAGGGGGATGTTCGTCATCCTCGGCCTGGTCGCCACCCTGGTCTTCCTGCTGGACGTGCGTCCGGCGGTCAAGGGCGTGGGCGGCAACAGCAACAACGGCCCCTACGGCCCCTGGTAGGCCCTCCCGACGCTCATCCCGTGCCCCCGGCGCAGGCCTCACGCCGCGCCTGCGCCTCCATGGCGTCCAGCACCCGCCGCAGTTCGGCGGAGTAGGCGGGGTCGCCCGTGTAGTACGAGTGGCCCAGGATCTCCGGGCGCCTGGCCTCGCCGGGCAGGGCGTCGTACGAACGCGGGTCCGGCAGCGGCCCGGCCCGCTCCACGACGCGTACGGCTCCGGGGCCGCCGGAGGCGTCGAGCATCCGCACCGGTCCGGCGATCGCGTCAGTGACCCGCCACAGGTTGCGCCAGTCCGTCACCCGCTCCCGCAGGTCGGCGAACGGCCCCGGCCCGAAGTAGGCGGGGAAGTAGCGCGCGTACAGGCGGTCCAGCGGTGAGCCGTGCGTGATGAGCGCGATCCGGCCCAGGCAGTCGGTGGGCAGCTGCCAGACCGTGGCCGCCGCCAGCACCGAGCCCTGCGAGTGCCCCGACAGCACCACGTCCGTGTCCTCCCGGCACATCAGGGCGACCCGGGCGCACAGCTGGGGTACGGCCCGCTCCGCGTAGGAGGGCGGCGCCAGCGGGTGGGCCGCCCGGGGCCAGAACGTGCCCACGTCCCACACCGAGCCGACCGCCTGCCGCGTGGGCCGGTCGCGGTAGGCGCTGCGTCCGATCCACACCAGCGCGACCAGGGCGGCGCCGCCCAGCAGTGAACCGACGCCGATCAGCCCCGACACCGTCCCCTGGGCGACCTCCCGCACATCGCCGGGCACGGCGGACGCGGCGCCCGACACGGCCGTCGTCGCCGAGGCCGCAGCCAGGTGCCCCGACAGGGTCGAGTACAGCACGAGCGCGCCCAGCGCCACCACGGGGAGCAGGAAGGCCGCCAGCACCCACGGCAGCACCTCCGTCATCCGCCCCGCCGCCCGGGCGTGGGCGATGTCCCAGGTCCGGCGGTCGCGCACACTGCGCGCGTAGTCCTCGGTGACCCCCTTCAGGTGCGCCCGGGTGTCGCGGCGCAGTCTGAGGGCGAGCACCCCCGCCACGGCCAGCGCGATGGCCGCCTCCAGCGCGAACGCCAGCTGGAGCCAGGAGTAGGCGGTCGGTACCGACAGCGGCAGGCAGTCCACCTCGGGTGTGGCCAGCGAGCCGCAGCCGCTCAGCACCAGCGACCCCTGGTAGACGAGCGCGGCCGAGAAGCCGCCGCCCAGCAGGGCGCCCAGGGCCGCCGTGGCCGGGCCGGCCAGGCCGCGCATCGCCGCGCCGCCGTGGGAGCGGTCGGAGGCGAACAGGAACAGCGCGGCCACCAGCATCACCAGCACCAGGGCCACCTGGGTGGCGAACAGCGTGTTCAGGATCGCCCCGTTGCCGGGCAGCCGCCCCGACGCGGTCCACTCCGGACGGGGCCAGAGCGCGTACGCGGCCACCGCCAGCCCCAGGACCACGGTGGCGTCGCGCAGCAGGCGGCAGATCCGGTCGGCCCGGGCGTTCCAGCGCGGGTCGGTGCCGGGGACCAGCACGCTCAGCGTGCTCGCCGCGACCACCGCCGCCAGCAGGGCCGACAGGGCGGTCCCGACGGCCCACGGCCCCAGCCCCTCGGGCGGTCCCGCCGCCGGGCCCAGGTCGTGCCGCAGGGTCGGTACGACCAGCAGGGCGGCCACCGTGCCGAGGGCCGCCGAGATGTGCGCCGAGCGCAGCCGGGCCATGGTCTCGCTGTTGCGCCAGAACCCCTCGTGGCTCAACGGAGCGGCCGCGCTGGGGCGGGGCGGTATCGGACTTTCCACGACCTCGTAGTCGGCCGCCGTGCGCCGCGACAGCAGCCACAGCACCACGATCAGCGCCACCGGCAGCACAGCGCCCACCAGCAGGGCCGGGCCCGGCGCGGACAGCACCGACGAGGGCGAGCCCAGGAAGGCCAGCCAGGGCAGGGCCCGCACGCACTCCTCGCCCTGCCCGGAGGCGCACTGCCAGGCCACCAGGTCCATGCCGACCCCCGCCGCGGCCAGGGTGATGAGCACGGTCAGGGACAGCGCCAGCAGCCGCACGCCCGCGCCGTAGGCGTTGTTGGCCAGCCTCCGCGCCCCCTCGGGGGCGCGGTCCATCCGCCCGGGCCGCATCCAGTACGCCACGTTGACGAGCATGAACGGCAGCAGAAGGAGCCAGAACGCCCGGGAGGAGCGCCCGGAGGTGAGGTTGCCCCAGGCGAAGATCTCCCGGCGCACGCCCCGGACGGTCTCGGTGTCGGACTCGCGGCGCCAGCGGAAGAACCCCGCCAGCCGGTCGCCGCCCACGCGCATCGCCGGTTCGACGTCCAGCAGCTCCTCGGCCTGGCCGCCGCTGACACCGTGCACGCGCAGCTCGACGCGCTCGCGCACGGGGGAGCCCGGTCCCTCCTGCGCGGGCGGAGGGGCGGAGGAGCCGGGGGAGCGGAGGGCGGGAGCGGGGGAGGTCGGTTCGGGCTCGTAGGGGCTGAGGGATTCGGCGAGGTCCGACATACCAAGCATCCTGCCACGCTCCGTATCCGCGCGACAGCGGTCCAGCGAACCTGTGGACGACGCCGGGGGAACTCCGCGTACGGCCCCTCCCCGGCACGTGGAGGCACCGCCCACGGAGGCCGGTGCGCGGAAGGCACCGCGCACGGGAGTGCCTCCGAGGGCGCGCCGCGTACGGGACCGGCGCCCACGGGCAGTCCGCCGGCGTCAGGAGGGCTGTGACAGCCGCAACCCCCGCAGGAGCAGCTCGACCAGTCGGCGGGGGTCGTAGCGGGGGTCGCTCCCGATGCAGAGGTTGCCGATGCCGCGCATCAGCTCGTAGGCCCCCGTGCCGGGCCTGATCTCGTCGGCCTCGACCGCGGCGTCGAGCAACCGCGTGCAGACGGGCACCAGGCGGTCGAGGAAGTAGGCGTGCAGGGCCTCGAAACCGCCGCTGTCCGACTGCATCGCACCGGCCAGCCCGTGCTTCGTGACCAGGAAGTCGACGAAGAGGTCGACCCACTGGCCGAGCGCGGTGAACGGGGACCCGGCCTCGGCCAGCAGCCTCGGACCCGCCTCGGCGCAGGCCTCGACCTGGTGGCGGTAGACGGCGACGACCAGGTCCGCCCGCGTCGGGAAGTGGCGGTAGATCGTCCCCATCCCGACGCCCGCCCGGGCCGCGATCTCGCGGATCGGCGCGTCGACGCCGGAGGTGACGAACACCGCGGCGGCGGCGGTGAGCAGCTTCTGCTGGTTGCGCAGCGCGTCGGCCCGCCTGCCGCGGGCCGGTACCTCCCCGGACTGGCCTGTACTGGGCATACACGCTCTCCTTCCGATGGACGTTGCGAAACGGAACACTGCTCCGTATATTAAGAGGAACAGTGCTCCGCTTGCAGTCTAGCTGCGACGGGACACTTCTGTCCGCCCTGCCCACAGCCGGTCCGACGAGATCGCCGACGCAGGGCCATCGAAGGGAAAACGCACCATGAGCAGCGCACCGACGCACACGGCCGACGCCGTCGGCCCTCCCGCTCCCGTCCTCTCGGTCAGTCCGGTGGTGCTGCCGACACCCGACCGCGCCGTGGACCTGGAGGTGCGGGTCTCCGCGCCCGTGACCGGAGACGGACTGCCGGTCGTCCTCCTCTCACACGGTCAGGGCCACTCCCACCACCTCTCCTCGCTGAACGGCTACGCACCCCTGGCCAACTTCTGGGCGGCGCACGGCTTCGCCGTGATCCAGCCCACCCACCTGAGTTCGAGGACGCTGGACCTGGACTCCGACGCACCCGAGGCCCCGATGTACTGGCGGTCGCGGGCCGAGGACATGAAGCGCGTCCTGGACCGGCTCGACGAGGTCGAGGCCGCCGTCCCGGGGCTCTCCGGGCGTCTGGACCGGAGCAGGATCGCCGTGGCCGGGCACTCGATGGGCGGGCACACCGCGAGCCTGCTGCTGGGCGCCCGGCTCACCGACCCGCACGACGGGACGGAGGTGGACCTGTCCGAGCCCCGGATCACGGCGGGCGTGCTGCTCGCCGCGCCCGGCAGGGGCGGTGACGCCCTCACCGAGCCCGTGACCCGCGCCTACCCCTTCCTCTCGACCACGGACTTCTCCACGATGACGACGCCCGCCCTCGTGGTCGCCGGGGACAGGGACGACTCCGCCCACCTGACGGTCCGGGGCCCGGAGTGGCACACCGACCCGTACCTCCTCGCCCCGGGCCCCAAGACCCTGGTCACCCTGTTCGGCGGGGAGCACGGGCTCGGCGGGGTCTCCGGGTACGACGTCGCCGAGACCACGGACGAGAGCCCCGAGCGGGTGTCCGCGGTCCAGCGGCTCACCTGGGCCTACCTCCGCGACCGGTTCCGCCCCGGGGACCCCGCCTGGCAGGCGGCGTGCGACGCGCTGACGAGCGGCCCCGAGCCGCTCGGACGGGTCGAGTCCAGGTAGGGCCCCTCGCGGCGGACCGGAGGCACGAGGGCGGCCGAGCCGGACCGGCGGCTCCTCCGAGGAGGGCGGACCGCGCCCTCCTCGGAGGCCGCCCGGCGCGGGACGCCCAGCGTACCGGGGGTCAGTGCACCAGGGACTCGTCCGCCACGTCCCAGGTGTTGCACGCCCCCGGCCTCTGCTCCTCCAGGCCGTTCCGGGTCCACATCACGCTGTTGTCCACCGACCCGTGCGTGCGGTCCTGCTCCTCGCCGTCCTCGCGGTCGGCGGTGGCCGCCGCGTCCTCCAGCAGCGTCTCCACGTCCCCGTCGTCCAGGGGGTAGCTCACCCGGACCGACCCCATGAACACGCCCGCCAGGCAGTTGGCCTGGAGCTCGCCGCGGCGCGTCCACGCGTTGCGCTCCGACACGTCGTCCTCCAGCTGGCGCTGCCCGTGGTAGTACTCCAGCAGCCCCGACTCCCCCTGCACGTGGTGGCCGTACTCGTGCGCCAGCAGGGACGCGTACACCACGCTGTCCGTGGCGCCGTTCCACTTGTCCACCACGTCCGAGGTGCCGATGTAGATGCTCGTGCTCGCCCGGCAGTAGAACGCGCCCGCGCGCGAGGGGTAGGTGCGGCACGGGCTGACCCCGGGTTCGTCCCAGAACACCCGCTCCGGAGGGGTGAAGGGGATGCCCGCGCGCAGGAACTGGGTCCGCCAGGCGTCGTCCAGGCAGTCCGCGACCGTGTGCAGGAAGTCCTCCATCGACTCCGGGTCCTCCACGTCCAGCTCCGGCACCGGACACGGGCGCGGACTCAGCCTCCCGGTCTCGTACAGCGGGTTGGCGACCAGCGCCCGGTACCCCGACGGGCGCTCCTGGGAGCCGAACGGCTCCGACGGCCCCTGCCCGTCCGCCATACCGGAGGGGGCCTGGCCGGGCTTGTCGTCGGAGTCGGTGCCCGCCTCAGGAACCGCCCCGCCCGGCGCCCCGGGCGGGGGACCGTCCTCGCCGGCGGCGGTCCACGACAGCAGAGCCAGCGCCAGCAGCACCACCGCGAGGGCGGTCACCAGACCGAACGTCCGGCGGTTGGCGCGGCGCGCCGCGGACGCCGGCGACCTACCGAACCCTGCGTACACCCCTGTCCGCCCGCCCTGTCGTCACCGTGGCCGGGCCGACCCCGCCCGGCGCCTGACCGTGCCCCCGGGAGCGCGTCACCGCACCAGCTCCTCGGGAGCGTTCCACGTGTTGCACGCGCCCGGATCCCTGCGGTCCATGCCGTGCGCCGTCCACAGGCGGCCGTTGGCCGCCGAACCGTGGGTGTGCTCGTCGCCCCAGTCGGAGCGCAGTCCGACGTCGTCGAGGATATTCTCCCGCTCGGACCCGCCGAGGCCCAGGTCCTCGCGCGAGGCGCCCAGGAAGACCCCGCCCAGGCAGTTGGCCTGGAGCTCGTTGCGCCTGGTCAGCTCGTCGGCCTCCGCCTCGTCCGCGCCCGCCCGCTCGCTGTGGAAACGGGCCAGGATGCGCGACTGCCCCTGCACGTGGTGCCCGTACTCGTGGCTGAGCAGGAACGTGTACGCCTCGGGCTTGCCGCTGCCGCCGGAGGCCGCCACGATGTCCTCCACCCCCAGGTACAGGCCCTGGTTGGCCTGGCAGTAGAAGGCCGCCGTGCCCTCGCTGGGGAACGCCCCGCACGGGCTGTTCCCGGCGGTGTGCCAGTACACGCGGTTGGGGGAGGTGAACTCCATCCCCGCCTCGGCGAAGTAGGAGCCCCACGCCGTGTCCAGGCAGTCGGCGATCTCGTGGACGAACGCCTCCACCGACTCCGCGTCCTTCTCGTCCAGCTCGGGCACCTCGCAGGTCACCTCGCCCAGCTCGCCGATCCGGTACAGCGGGTTGTCGGCGAGCGGGTCCCCGTGACCGGCGACGGTCAGCGGCTCCTCCGCGGGGGAGCTCCCGCCCGTCGCGACGTCCGCGGACGCCACCGGGTGCGACCAGGCGGACTCCACCGGGTGCAGCGCCGCCGAGATCGCCAGGAACCCGGTGAAACCCACCGCGGCCAGCCCCGTGCCCAGTGTGAGCGAGACCCCGAAGCCCATCCGCTGGAGGAACCCCGGCTCCTCCGGCCAGAAGCCCGGCCCCCGCACGGGCCTGCGGTTCACCACGGCGCCTCCCCGCGGAACCGGGGCACGACGTCGGCCGCCGTGCCCGGGGGGAACGGCGCACCGGGGGACCGGATAGGCTCTCGCGACATGTGGTGGGTCGGCTCCTGGCGCCCGGCCGTCGCGGTGGCGACGGCCGTCTTCGTGTTGTCCTCGCTCGTCACGGCGCTTGTCGTCGCGTGGCCGGGCGGGGGGGCCCACGCCGCGACGGCAGCGGCACCGGCCCCCACAGTACCGGGGGGCTCCGCGGCCGCCGCCAGTGACCGGTCGGCCCCGGTGATCACCAACGAGGTCCGCCTCGAACTCGACTCCGCGGGGGTCCTCCACGGCGAGGAGACCATCTCCTTCTCCGGCGGCGCCCCGGCGGCCTTCACCCGCTCCCTGACCGAGACGATGCTCTACGACACCGAGCACGACCGGAAGTTCGAGGTCACCGGTGTGCGGGCCACCGACCTGGACGGCAACGCCCTGGACGCCCGGGTGAGCAGGGACGACGGGTCCCTGTCCGTGGAGATCCCCACCGAGGCCACCTCCGGGGTCGTGCTCTCCTACCGGGTGAGCGGGACCGTCAGCGAGGTCTCCCAGGGAGTCCAGATGGAGTGGCGGGCCGTCGGCGCCTACAGCCACACCGTGGAGGCCACCGACGTGACCGTCACCGCGCCCCTGCCGCCCGAGGCGCTGTCCTGCCTGGCCGGTGAGCCGCGCAGCGCCATGTACTGCACGGCCTCCGACATGGGCGCCGACGCGGGCGTGGCCCACTTCCTCCAGGCCGACATGGAGCCCAGCGACCGGCTCGACATCGTCGTCAACTACCCGCCCGGCACCGCCGAGGGCGAGCCGATCCTCACCCGCCGCTGGTCGCTGGCCTCCGCGTTCGCGGTCACCCCGGCCACCGCCAGTGTGTTCGGGCTGCTGCTGGCGGTGCTGCTGGGCGGCCTGGTGGTGCTGATCCGCGTCCGGGGCCGCGACGAGCGCGCGCTGCGCGACGAGGCCTCGGCCGGGGACCACGCGCCGGTGGCCGAGGGCGAGCACGGGCAGCTGCGCTTCGCCCCGCCGGACGGCGTGCACCCCGGCCAGATCGGCACGCTCGTCAACGAGACGGTGGACATCACCGACCTCACCGGCGCCGTGGTCGACCTGGCGGTGCGCGGCTACGTGCGGCTGGAGGAGCTGCCGCACGAGAACTTCACGTCCGTGGACTGGCGGCTGGTGCGGCTGGACGGCCCGCCGGAGGACACCCTCCGGTCCTACGAGTGGCTGTTGCTGGACGCGCTCTTCGGCGGGCGCCGGACGGTCCGCCTGTCCCAGGTCGGGTCGCCCCGCACGTCCGCCGACTTCCCGGCGCGCATCGACCGCGTGCGCGAGGAGCTGTACCGGGACATGGTGCGGCTGAAGTGGTTCGCCCGGTCGCCCAGCCAGGTGCGCAGCCGCTGGAGCGCCATCGGCATGGTGGTGACGGCCGCGGGCGTGGTCCTGACCGGGGCCCTGGCGGTCTTCACCAGCGCGGCGTTCACCGGGCTGGCCGTCGTCATCGCGGGCGCCGCCGTCACGGCGGGGGCGCAGTACATGCCCGCCAAGACCGCCCTGGGCAGCTCGGTGTACGCGCACACGGTGGGCTTCCGCGACTACCTGCTGAGCCCGCGCTCGGCGAGCGCGCCCCCGGGGCAGCGGGTGGAGCTGTACTCGCGCTACCTGGCCTACGCGGTGATCTTCGACGACGTCGACCACTGGGCCAACGTCCTGGCCTCGGCCGCGCTCACCGACCTGACCCCCGAGGAGCTGACCGGCGACGGCCTGGCCTGGTACACGGGTCCCAGGGAGTGGCGGATCGAGGACTTCGCGGACTCCATCACCACGTTCACGGTGACTCTGACCGGGATCATCACCAACGCCCGGCGGCTGCGGGCGCTCAACCAGTTCCAGCGGCGGTAGGCCGGGGGAGAGCAGGAGGGGAGGCACCATGCGCGCGGTCGTGCAGCGCGTGTCGCACGCGTCGGTGACGGTGGACGGCGAGGTGGTCGGACAGATCACCGGACCCGGCCTGATGGCGCTGGTGGGGGTGACCCACACCGACACCGCCGCCGAGGCGGCCAGGATCGCGAGGAAGCTGTGGACGCTGCGGATCCTGGAGGACGAGCGGTCGTGCTCCGACACCGGCGCGCCGCTGCTCGTCGTGAGTCAGTTCACACTCTACGGCGACGCGCGCAAGGGCCGCCGCCCCACCTGGCAGGCCGCGGCGCCCGGCCCCGTCGCCGAGCCCCTCGTGGACGCGGTCGTCGAGGAGCTGCGCTCGCTCGGCGCCGTGGTGGCCACGGGGGTGTTCGGCGCGAAGATGTCGGTCGCCCTCACCAACGAGGGGCCGTTCACGGTCGTCCTGGAGGCCTGAGGCCGTCCTGGGGGCCTGAGGGGGCTCCGGGAGGACCGGAGCGGACCGGGCCGGCCGCCGGTCCCCGTACGCGCCGGGGAGCGGCGGGCCGCACGGGTGCGCGGCCCCCGCCCGGTGTCGTCCCGGGCTGTGGACGCGGCCACGGCCCGGGACACGGGAGCAACGCAGGAGGGGGAATCCCCGGAGAGATCCCGTGCCCCTCAGACGTCGACGGTCACCGGCTCGAACTTGTAGCCCAGACCGCGCACGGTCACGATGTAGCGGGGGCTGCCGGGGTCCTCCTCGATCTTCGCGCGCAACCTCTTGACGTGCACGTCGAGGGTCTTGGTGTCACCGACGTAGTCGGCGCCCCACACGCGGTCGATGAGCTGCATCCTGGTGAGCACCCGCCCGGCGTTGCGCAGGAGCACCTCCAGCAGCTCGAACTCCTTCAGGGGGAGCTGTACGTTGTCGCCGCGCACGGTCACCACGTGCCGCTCCACGTCCATGCGGACGGGACCGGCCTCCAGGGCGGCGGGCAGCACGACCTCGTCCTCGCCGCGGCGGCGGAGCACCGCGCGGATGCGGGCCACGAGCTCACGGGAGGAGAACGGCTTGGTCACGTAGTCGTCGGCGCCCAGCTCCAGACCGACGACCTTGTCGATCTCGGAGTCCTTGGCGGTGAGCATGATCACGGGGACGTTGGACTTCTGCCGCAGCGTCCGGCACACCTCGGTGCCCGACAGACCCGGAAGCATCAGGTCCAGCAGCACCAGGTCGGCCCCGGTACGGTCGAAGGTCTCCAGGGCCACGGTCCCGGTGGGCGCCACGGCGACCTCGAAGCCCTCCTTGCGCAGCATGTACGACAGGGCGTCGCTGTAGGATTCCTCGTCCTCGACAACGAGTACGCGCGTCACTGTGCCGCCTCCTGACGGTCGGTGTTCCGGGCGGCCTCGGGCCCCCGGCTCTCGGATCTGGGCAGACGCAGAGTGAACGTCGACCCCGACCCCTCCTTGCTCCACACGGTCACTTCTCCACGGTGGTGGGTCATGATGTGCTTGACGATCGCCAGGCCCAGACCGGTACCTCCGGTGGCCCGGCTCCGAGCGGCGTCCACACGGTAGAACCGCTCGAAGATTCTTTCCAGGTCCTGCTGCGGGATCCCGATGCCCTGGTCGGCGACGCTGATGTCCACGCTGGACCTGGACAGCACCACCGACACGGCGACCCGGGTGTTCTTGGGGCTGTAGGCCACGGCGTTGGCGACCAGGTTGCGCAGGGCCGTGCCCAGCAGTCCCTCGTCCCCCATGACCATGACGCCCTCGGCGCCGCTGCCGACCAGCTCGATCCCCTTGGCGTCCGCGGGCATCCGCACCGAGTCCAGCGCCTCCTCCACGACCGGGCCGAGGTCGACCCGGGCGGGTTCGGCCATCGGCTCGGCGCCCTGGATGCGCGAGAGCGTGATGAGGTCCTGGATCACCGCGGTCAGCCGGGAGGCCTCGATCTGCATGCGCTCGGTGAAGCGACGCACCGCTTCCGGGTCGTCACTGGCGTCCTGTACGGTTTCCGCCAACAGGGACAAAGCGCCCACCGGAGTCTTCAGTTCGTGCGAGATGTTCGCGACGAAGTCGCGGCGCACCGCCTCCAGGCGTCGGTGCTCGGTCTGGTCCTCGGCCAGCACCAGCACCAGCCCGGTCCCCCCGAGGGGGGCCACCCGCACGGCGAAGGACGTGGCGTCGGGGCCGAACTTGCGCACGGCGACCTCGATGTCCGTCTCCCGGATGACGCCGTCCCGCCGCACCTGCCGGGCCAGGGTGAGGAGCTCGCCTATCACCAGGTCCTCGCCCCGGACGATGCCGAAGGCGCGTGCGGCGGAGGAGGCGCGCAGGACCCTGTCGGCCGAGTCCAGCACGACGGCGGAGGAGGGGATCGCGGAGAGCACCTCGGCGATGCCGGGCGGTAGCGCGCTGCCGTCACGGCTCTGAGGCGCCGGAGCCTGCCGCTGCCGTGCGGCGGTGCCCGTACGGAAGAAGGGACCGGCCAGGACGCCGATGACGACGCCCGTGACGAGTCCGATGATGCCGGTCACCGCGGCGAGAAGTTCCCCTTGCACGATTCGATCGTAAACGTGCGGGCTGGAGCTTTACCCGGTCAGGGCATGCGACACAACCGAGGTTCTTGCATCGTTCACCAATTCTTGGCCGACTCTTCAAACAACCACTGGGAGCATTGACGCCATGCGCGATACCTACCACGAGGACCTAGACAGCCTGAGTGAACGCCTCGTCGAGATGACGCGGCTCGCCCGGCACGCCGTCGCTCGTGCGACCACGGCGCTGCTGGACAGTGACCTCAACGCGGCGCAGGAGGTCATCTCCGGTGACGAGCAGATCAACCGGCTCGACCAGGAGATCGAGGACACCGCGTTCAGCCTGATGGCCCGGCAGCAGCCGGTCGCCTCCGACCTGCGGACCATCATCACCTCGCTCTACATGCGCGGTGACCTGGAGCGGATGGGCGACCACGCCGTCCACCTGGCCAAGATCGCGCGGCGGCGCCACCCCGACTCGGCGATCCCCAAGCCGGTGCGGTCGACCGTCCTGGAGATGGGCCACCAGGCCGAGCTGCTGGTCACCAAGGCGGGCGAGGTCATCATGGACCGCGACCCGGACACCGCCCTGGAGCTGGACAAGGACGACGACACGATGGACCGGCTGCGGCGCAAGCTGCTGCAGCGCATCCTCGCCCCCGGGTGGGAGTACGGGGTGGAGGCCACCATGGACGTGACCCTGGTCGGCCGGTTCTACGAACGCTTCGGTGACCACGCGGTGCACGTCGCCGACAACCTCGTCTACATGGTGACGGGGGAGAAGCGCGAGGACTACGACCCCGAGGGCTGAGCCCAGCGCGCACCCCGCGCCGTGCTGACGGGGGCGCACCCGCGCCGGGTCGGCCCGGCGCCCTCCCACCGGCCGGACGCGCGCCCCTCGGGTGTCCGGACCGTGTTCGCCCCCCGGCGGCGCCGCGCGCCCGCGCGCGGCGCCGCCGGTGCGTCGGGAAGCGGGTTTGACCGGTGGGAACGGGGCGCGCGGCGACCGTTCCCGCGGGGAGCGGGACGCCCTTTCGGGCGACGTGTGCCAGTCGACGCGGCACCGTGAGATCCGTCGCTCCGATCCCTCTCGGAAGGCCCCGGGGGCGTGTCCGTAACGCTGCGCCCAAGTCCTGGTGAAGGGGCGGGCACGCTCTCCGGAAGCCCTTCTGCACAGGGCCTGACCAGGTACGCAGTAGGCCTCGGGTACACTTTGTCAAGCCCTGGAAAGTGGGGCTTGACCTGCGTGTTCGCAAACCTAATAGGTACGTTAAGTCACAGATTCGTGGTATCCTTGTGGTAGCGGAAGGGGTACCTGTCACATGGCTTTCAAGGTCGGCGACACTGTTGTCTACCCCCATCATGGGGCTGCTCGTATTGAAGCGATCGAGACGCGCAACATTAAGGGCGAGGACAGAATCTACCTCGTGCTGAGGGTCGACAAGGGCGATCTGACCGTGCGCGTGCCCGCCGCGAATGCCGAGGACGTCGGCGTTCGCGACGTGGTGGGGCAGGAGGGCCTGGACAAGGTCTTCGAGGTGCTTCGCGCGCCGCACACCGAGGAGCCCACCAACTGGTCCAGGCGTTACAAGGCCAACCTGGAGAAGCTGGCCTCGGGTGACGTGAACAAGGTCGCCGAGGTGGTTCGGGACCTCTGGCGCCGGGACAAGGAGCGCGGCCTGTCCGCCGGCGAGAAGCGGATGCTCGCCAAGGCGCGGCAGATCCTCGTCAGCGAACTCGCCCTCGCGGAAAAGACCAACGAGGACAAGGCCGAGGCCCTCCTCGACGAGGTTCTCACGAACTGACCCGGTCCTGAAATCACATAATTGATGACGAATATGCCTCGGGTGGGCGTCGGAACGGACGTCCACCCGTTTTCTCCTGGGCGCACCCTTTTCCTGGCCGGTTTGGAATGGCCGGGAGAAGACGGCGTCAGCGGCCATTCCGACGGCGATGTCGCCGCCCACGCGGCGTGCGACGCGCTGTTGTCCGCCTGCGGGCTGGGGGACCTCGGGTCCAACTTCGGCACCTCGGAGCCGCGCTGGAAAGGCGCCTCCGGAGCCGCCCTGCTCACCGAGACCGCGGCGCGCGTGCGCGCGGCCGGTTTCGAGATCGGCAACGTGGCCGTCCAGATCATCAGCAACCGACCCAAGTTCGCGCCCCGTCGCGCGGAGGCCGAGAAGACGCTCTCGGAGGTCGTGGGAGCGCCCGTGAGCGTCTCGGCGACCACGACCGACGGCCTGGGCCTCACCGGCCGCGGAGAGGGCATCGCGGCGGTGGCCACGGCCCTGTGCGTGGCCGTGGACTGAAGGCGGGCCCGGTCCTCCCTCCGGTCACGGAAGGGTCCGGGCCCGGTGCCGCCCCGCCGGGGCGGCCGGTGCGAAGCGCTCCGGGCCCGTGTCCCCGCGAACGGCGGCGCGGCCCCGGGGCCGACCACCCGCGTCACGGGCCCCGGGGCCGTCCCCGCTCCGCCTTGCGGCGGCGGGCACGGCCCCGGGGCCCTTCGCGTGTCCACGGTCCTGCGGGTCGGGCGGATCCTCCGGCGGTGGACGTCCGCGTGGAGGCGGGCCCTCCGGCGCGCCTACTCGTCGGGACGGAGCGGCTCGCTGCGCACGCGCCGTGACGGCGGGCCCGACGCGAGGTCCGTCATCGGCGGGCGCGGCGGCTTGAGCACCATGGGGCGCTTCTCCACCGGTGCGAGGGGCCCGCGCCGCTGCGCGGCGGGACGCCCGGCGGCGGACACGGGTCCGGCCGGGGGCTGCGAGGGGGAGGGGTCCTCTCCCGCGCCGCTCTCCTCACGGACGGCCGGGGGAAGCTCCTCCGCCTCGGGAGGGAGGCCGGCGTCGGGGACGGAGCTCCCGGGCCTTTCGAGCGGTTCCGGTTCCTGGAGCGGGCCCTTCCCGGCCCCGTGGCGGACCGGGGTCTCCTCCGGCCCCGGAACGGGCTCCACGGGCTCGTCCGGGGGCCGCGCGGCCCCCGGGGGCGCGTCGCCGATCCGGAACGCCGCCCGCACCGCGGGACCCGTGTCGTGGTCCAGCACGGGCGTCGGCTCCGCCTCCGCCTCCCGGTGCCCCTCGGCGAGGGGGGAGGCGTCGTCCTCAGGCGGCGTCCACACCGGCGGCACGTAGTCCGCGAGGGCGTGGGCGCCCGAGTCGTCCTCGGGCGGCTCCCAGTGCGCGCTGTCCGGCACGTCCGCCCGGTCGGGGGCGGCGGCCGGCGCCCCGGCCCCCGCGTCGTGTCCGTGTCCGGGCGCGCGGTTGCCGGCGTCCGCCGTGGCGGGCTCCGCCTCCCGGCCCTCCCCGACGGTCGGAGCGCCGACGGGCGCGAACTCCGCCACCGGCTCGGGCTCCGCCACCGGTTCGGGCTCCGCCGCCGGCTCGGGTTCCGCGACGGACTCGGGCCCTGCCGCGGACCCGGGCTCGGGCCCGGACGGCGTGCTCCGCAACGCCGCCATCGGCGCGGGCTCCACCTCCGGGGCGGGCTCCACGGCCGACCCGGCCTCCGGCTCGGGCCCCGGTTGCGGTCCGGCGGCCGCCGGCGGGGCGTCGGCCTCGTCCGAGACCGGGTCGCCGAAGGGCGGCTCGTGGTCGAAACCCTCGTCGGCCAGGCGGTCGGGGACCGCCGCGGCCCGGTCCCGCCCGTCCTCCGGTTCGGGCTCGACGTCGGCGGGCGCCGCCGCACCGGGCACCACCGGGGTCTCCTCGGCGGCCCGCTTGATCGGGTTGTGCCCGTCCCGCGAGCGCCGGGGCAGGCGCGGCGTCGGTGCGAAGGCCCCGTCCCCGTCGTCCTCCGTGCCGGGCTCCGGCGCGTCGTCCGCCGCGGCGGGCAGCGGCTCGGCGGCGAAGTCCTCGTCGTCCCAGCGGTCCTCGTCCCGGCCCGGCTCGTCCCGCTCCCAGAGGGCGTCGGGCCGCGGACCGCCTCCGCGCTCCCACCGCTCCCCGGGGGCCTCCGACCCGGCGAAGGACTCCGGCCTCCCGGCGGGTGCCGGGTCCCCGTCGTCTCCGCTCCCGTCCCCGCCGGGAGGGGCGACCGGCGCGAACGCCTCGGTCTCCTCCCCGTCGGGGCCTCCGCGCCCGTCCGGCCGCTCGCCGGACCGGTCCCGGGCCGGGGGCCGCACGTCGGCGGGCTCCTCGTCCCGGTCGTCGGAACCCAGGCGCAGCAGCCGTGCCTTGAGCGTGCCGCTCTCGGCGACCGGCCGGGGAGCGGCCTCCTCACGCGGGGGGGCCACGGCGCGGGCGTGCAGCACCGTCGTGGGGTCGTCCGCGGGACGCGGCCTCGCGACCCGCGCACGGCGGCGCCTGCGCATGTGCGCGCGCAGGGTCATCCACAGCAGGAGGGCGACCATCAGCGCCGCGAGCGGCGCCACCGCCACGATCACGTTGGCGACCCCCTGGTGCACCCGCTCGACGAGCTCCAGGTTGCTCAGCAGCATCGCCGTCGCGGCGAACAGGACCAGCACCGGGATCAGCACCAGGTCGACCCAGAGCCGCTCGCGCGGGGGCGCCCCGCGCAGCAGGTAGCTCACCCAGCACGCCATGATCAGCAGCAGGGTGTAGGTCACCGGGAACACGTGGGCGAGGAGGCTGCCCTCGTGGCCGCCGTACTCGGCGAACTGGAAGATGCCGTTGTAGGAGATGACGAGGGCGCACAGGGCGATGAGGCCGACGAACAGGCCGCCACCGACGAGAGCACCGGCTCCCGCGCCGCGACCTGCCGCGGGCCTACCGTTCCGTGTCCCTGACTCGGGGGCGTTGTTGTAAGGGGCCATCGCCTTCGCAGCGTAGTCGAGGCGGTGCCGCGAACACGAGATTCCGGCTGATTATGGTTGCTTCCAGGCGGGCCGATCCAAGGCGTTCTGTGCCCCTCTGTCGGAATATGCAGGGAGTGGCGGCGGGAGGATCCCCGGGGCCGGGCTTCCGGTCCGGGTTATCTCACACCTCGCCTGTCCGAATACGGCTAATCACATATACGCACTTAGGGGTGTCCGAGAGAGCTCCCCTCTCACCTGGTTCCCTGGTTTGTGACGCCGCTGTGAGGGGAAAGCGGATACGCTTGACAACGTGAGTCTGCGCTTCTATGACACCAGTGCCCGACAGGTCCGCGAGTTCGTCCCGCTGCGCGAGGGGGCCGCCTCCCTGTACCTGTGTGGTGCCACGGTGCAGGCACCCCCGCACATCGGACACATCCGCTCCGGGGTGAACTTCGACATCCTGCGCCGTTGGCTGACGCACCTGGGGTACGACGTCACCTTCTGCCGCAACGTCACCGACATCGACGACAAGATCATCCGGGTCGCGTCGGACGAGGGCGTGCCCTGGTGGCAGGTCAGCGAGCGCAACCAGCGGGCCTTCACGCAGGCGTACGAGATCCTGGGCTGCCTGCCGCCCACCGTCGAGCCGCGGGCCACCGGGCACGTGCCCGAGATGGTCGACCTCATGCACCGCCTCATCGACGCGGGCCACGCCTACGCCGCCTCCGACGGATCCGGCGACGTCTACTTCGACGTGCGCTCCTACCCGCCCTACGGCGGCCTGTCCAACCAGCGCCTGGACCAGGTCGTGGAGTCGGCCGACTCCGACCCGGACCGGGACAAGCGCGACCCCCGCGACTTCGCCCTGTGGAAGGGCGCCAAGCCGGGCGAGCCCAGCTGGCCCACCCCGTGGGGCCGCGGCCGCCCCGGCTGGCACCTGGAGTGCTCGGCCATGGCCACCAAGTACCTCGGCCCCAGCTTCGACATCCACGGCGGCGGCCTGGACCTGGTCTTCCCGCACCACGAGAACGAGCTCGCCCAGTCCCGCGCGGCCGGTGACGGCTTCGCCCAGTACTGGCTGCACAACGGGCTCCTCGTCGTCGGCGGCGAGAAGATGAGCAAGTCGCTGGGCAACTCCCTGCTCATCCCGCAGATGGTGCGGAAGGTGCGCCCGGTCGAGCTGCGGTACTACCTGGGCCAGGTGCACTACCGCTCGGTCATCGACTACTCCGACGCCGCCCTCCAGGAGGCGGCCACCGCCTACCAGCGCATCGAGGGCTTCCTCACCCGCGCCGCCGAGGTGCTGGGCGAGATCACCCCTGCCGCGGACGTGCCCGCGGAGTTCGCGTCCGCGCTCAACGACGACCTCGGGGTCTCCCAGGCCCTCGCCGTCGTGCACGGCCACGTCCGCGAGGGCAACACGGCACTGGCCGCCGGGGGCAAGGAGCAGGCCGCCGAGATCGCCGGCGGGCTGCGCACCATGCTCGGCGTCCTGGGCCTGGACCCGCTCGGGGAGCAGTGGGACACCGGCGGTGAGCAGGGGCTGCGCGAGGTCGTGGACGCCCTGGTGGCGGTCGCCCTGGAGCAGCGCCAGGCCGCCCGCGGACGCAAGGACTACGCGGCGGCCGACGCGATCCGCGACCAGCTCGCCGGGGCGGGCATCGTGGTCGAGGACACCCCGGAGGGCCCCCGCTGGGACCTGCGCCGCGACTGAGGCGGCCCGTGCGGTGGCGCGGCGGCGTTAGTCTGGGAGTTTGCCGCCGCGTTCACGCCGGCAGGCCACATTCCACCAGCCGGATGCCCCGCGCCTCCGGCATGCCCGCAACACTGACGGGGAGGCGGCGACCATGCCGGCGAAGAAGAACAAGAAGGGCCCGACCAAGGGCAGCGGAGGCAAGGGCCGCCGCTCGCTGGAGGGCAAGAGCGGTACCCTGCCCGCCGAGCAGCGGCACTGGTACGAGGGCAAGCAGCGGGCCAGGGCCGCCCGCCGCCCCGACCCCTCCGCGGGCCAGGGCCGGGGAGCCCAGCAGGGGGAGCGCCGCCGTTCGGACGCCTCCGACCTGCTGGTGGGGCGCAACCCGGTGGTGGAGGCGCTGCGCGCGGGCATGCCCGCCACCCGCCTGTTCCTGGCCAACAGCCTCGACCCGGACGAGCGGGTCAACGAGGCGGCCCGGATCGCCGGTGAGCGCGGCCTGGACGTGCTGGAGGTCACCAAGACCGAGCTCGACCGCCGTTGCGAGAGCAACGGCCAGCCCGGTGCCTCCCACCAGGGGATCGCGCTCCAGGTGCGCCCCTACCAGTACCGTGCGCCCGAGGCCCTGCTGGACGCGGCGCTGGAGTCCAGCACCCCTCCGCTGATCGTGGCCCTGGACGGCGTGACCGACCCGCACAACCTCGGCGCCATCGCGCGTTCGGCCGCCGCGTTCAACGCGCACGGCCTGCTCATCCCCGAGCGCCGCTCCGCCGGGGTCAACATCACCGCCTGGAAGACCTCCGCGGGCACCCTCGCCCGGCTGCCCGTGGCCCAGGCCACCAACCTGACCCGCGCGCTGGAGGGCTTCAAGAAGGAGGGCCTGTTCGTCGTCGGCCTCGACGCCGGCGGCGACACCCCGATCCCGGACCTGGAGCTGGCCAACGGCCCGCTGGTCATCGTGATCGGTTCGGAGGGCAAGGGCCTGTCCCGCCTGGTGCGCGAGACCTGCGACGTGGTCGCGAGCATCCCGATCGGCAACGCGGAGTCGCTGAACGCCTCCGTGGCCGCCGGGGTGTCCCTCTACGAGGTGGCCCGCCGCCGCAGCGCGGGGGAGTAGCGCCCCGCCGTGGCCGGGGGCCGGGCGGGGGCCGCGGAAGGCCCCGCCCGGCCCCCGGCCACGTCCGGCTCCGCCGCCGCGGTGCCGGGCGCCCGGAGCCTCCGTCCCCCCGTTTTCCGGTCCGGCCCCGCGGGTAGCTGTGCTGCTGCACCTGGCCATCGCAGAGGAAGACGGGTGGGCGACATGGCTGCGACTCCCCCTGTTCCCGGCTACGAGGACCTCTCGGTCCCGGCCCTGGACGAGCGCGTCCGCTCCCTCTCCGCGGAGCGGGTGCGCGAGCTGATCGCCTACGAGGAGAGCCACGCCGGCCGCATGGAGGTGCTGGAACTCCTGGAGGACCGCCTGCACTCCATCGAGGGCGGGGACGAGGCGCACGAGGGCGCCGGGCCCGAGGGCTGCGGGGACGCCGCCGACGACGCGGCCCCCGCGCGGGCGGTGCCCCGGAGTCCGGAGCGCCCGCCCGGCCGGGGCCCGTCCTGACCGGGCGAACGGTCCGGGGAGCGCGCGTGGTCGTCCGTGAGGAGGCCGCGGTATGAGCCTGCGCCGCAGCGACCCGGCCGCACCGGGGATCACCCGCGTCCGGTGCGGGCGCGGCTACCGCTACCGGGGCCCGGACGGGACGCCGGTCACCGACCCCGACGAGGTACGGCGCATCAAGGAGCTCGTCGTGCCCCCGGGCTGGCACGACGTGTGGATCTGCCCTTCGCCGAGGGGGCACATCCAGGCGTGCGGCACCGACGACGCGGGCCGCCGCCAGTACCTCTACCACCGGGAGTGGCGGCGCCGGAGGGAGGAGGCCAAGTACGACAGGATGCTCGACTTCGCCGAACTGCTCCCCGGGATCCGGGACACGCTGGCCGCGCACCTGGGGCGCCGCGGACTGGGACGTGAGCGCGTCCTGGCGGCGGCGGTCCGCCTCATCGACCTCGGCTTCCTGCGGGCGGGGGGCGACGCCTACGCCGCCCGCAACGACTCCTACGGGGTCGCGAGCCTGCTGCGCGAGCACGTCCACCGCAGGCGCGGCACGGTGGTGTTCGAGTTCCCCGGCAAGTCCGGCCGGGACCAGCGCGTCGAGTGCGCCGAACCCGAGATCTGCCGGGTGGTCTCCGGCCTCCAACGCGTCCGCTCACCGGGGCAGGACCTGTTCGCCTACCGCGTCGGTGACGGCTGGCACGACGTGAACACCGACGACCTCAACTCCTACCTGCGCGAGGTCGCCGGGGAGGAGCACACGGTCAAGGAGTTCCGCACCTGGCACGCGACGGTCCTGGCCGCGGTCGGCGTCGCGGTCGCCGTACCCCCGGAGGACGACAGGGCCCTGGCCCGGCTGAGGGCGCACGTGGTCCGCGAGGTGGCCGACTACCTGGGCAACACCGAGGCCGTGGCCCGGGACTCCTACATCGACCCCCGGGTCTTCCGGCTGCACGAGCGGGGCGTGACGGTCGCCGCGTCGCTGCCCGAACTGGGGAGCGAGGCGCCCGCGGGCGAACTCGCCACCCAGGGCGGGGTGGAGGAGGCGGTACTGCGCATGCTCCGGGAGAACAGCGACGCCTGAGGGCGGCGGGGACGCGCCGGACCCGCGCGTCCCCGCCGCGTTCAGCCCTCCTGCGCGGCGATCAGGCTCGCCGGGCGCAGGTCGGTCCACTCGCGCTCCACGTACTCCAGGGCCTCGGCCCGGGAGGACTCGCCCTGCGCCACCCGCCATCCCCGGGGCACCTCGGCGAACGCGGGCCACAGGGAGTGCTGGCCCTCGTCGTTGACCAGCACCAGGAAGCGGGCGTCCTCGTCGTCGAAGGGGTTGCTCACGTCGGTCGTTCTCCTTTGTCGTCGTGGGTGCCGCGCGCCGTCCGCGCGGCACGGTCAGCGCGCCCGGCGGTTCCGCGCGCGCCCTCGCCCGGCGTCGCGCACGAGGCCGCGCAGCCGTTCGGCGTACTCGTCGGCCAGGGCCCGCACCGTCGCGGCCCGGTGCCGGTTGGCCGAGTAGGTCCAGGAGAACTCCAGCCGCTCCCCGGTGACGCCGCCGGTCACGTCGAACAGGCTGGTGCGCTCCTCCTCGGGGGCGTGGTCGCACGGCGGCAGGGGCAGCAGGCGTCCCACCGGCCCGCCGTCCTGGTCGCCGAACCGTCCCAGGTAGTTGAAGGCCACCTGCGGTTCGGGCATCGCGGCCAGTGGTGCCGGGGCCCTGTCGCCGCCCAGCTCGCGCAGCGCCCCGAACCCGATCCCGTCCGGCGCCGCCCGCCGCCGGGCCCGGGCCGCGGCGACGGCCTCCGCCGTGCCGGTGCCCGGGGGGACCTCCAGCAGCACCGGGTGGATGGCGGTGAACCAGCCCACCGTGCGGGACAGGTCCACGTCGTCGAACAGGTCCTCGCGGCCGTGGCCCTCCTTGGCCACCAGCAGGCGGGGGTCGCCGCTCCAGTCGGTCAGCACCCGTCCCAGCGCGCCGAGCAGCACGTCGTCGATGCTGCTGCGCAGCGTGCCGGGCACCCGGCGCAGCAGCGCCTCGGTCTCCTCGGCCGACAGGGACGCCGTGACGATCCGCTGGGAGGCCACGTCGTTGGGGCCCGAGTCCAGCTCCACCGGGAGGCGGAGGTCCGCGGCCCGGGAGGCCAGGTCGGCCCAGTACCCGGCGTCCCCGTCGAAGAACCCCTCGGCGGTGTGGCTCCCCAGACGGCGCGCCCACTCGGGGAACGGGGTGGTGGGCGCGCCCAGGTCCACCGCGCTCCCGCGCTCCAGCTGCCCGTAGGCGGTGGCCAGGTCCTCCAGCAGCACCCGCCAGGACACGGCGTCGACCACCAGGTGGTGCGCCGACAGCAGCACACGCGGCGCCCGGCGGGTGCCCGCGTCGAACACCACCGCCTCGAACAGGGGCCCCTGCGCGAGCCGCTTGGCGGGGCGCTCGCGCAGGGCCTCGCGCTCCACCGCCCGCTCCAGCTCCTCGTCGCCGCCGTCCACGCGCACCACCCTCGCGCAGCGGTGGGCGTCGGCGTCCAGGTGCCCGCGCGGACCGTCCCCCGTGTCGGTGACCCGCAGCCGCAGCATGTCGTGGTGGGCGGGCAGGCGGTCGGCGGCCCGCGCCCACAGGTCCGGATCGGTGCCCTCGGCGGCCTCGAACAGCAGCGACATGTCGAAGTGCTCGGGGCGGCGCGTGCGGGTGCGCAGGAACCAGCGGTCCACGGGCGTGGGCGGGACGGTTCCGGTGACCGGCACCCGGGTCCCGGGGCCGTCCGCGGCCCCGCCCCGGACGGCCGCGGCGGCCAGGTCGGCGACCGTCTGGTGCAGGAAGGCGTCGCGCGTGGTGACGTTCCACCCGGCCTCGCGCACCCGCGAGACCATCTGGATGCTCAGGATCGAGTCGCCGCCCAGGGTGAAGAAGTTGTCGTGGCGGCCCACGTCCTCCACCCGCAGCAGCTCCGCCCAGATCCCCGCGAGCGCCCGCTCGGCCTCACCCCGAGGTGAGGCGTCCGGGCCCGTCCTCTCCCCGGGGCCGGCGGGCTCGGGCAGGGCCGCCCGGTCCACCTTGCCGTTGGCGTTGAGGGGGATGGCGTCCAGGAACACCACCGCGCCCGGGACCATGTAGTCGGGCAGGGTCTCGCGCAGCCGCTCGCGCACGTCGGGCAGGTCCGCGCGGTCGCCCCGGCGGGGGACCGCGTAGGCGACCAGGCCGCGCGCGCCCGAGGCGGTGCGGTGCACCTGGACGGTGGCCTGCTCCACGTCGGGCAGGCGCAGCAGGGCCGCCTCCACCTCCCCCGGCTCGATGCGAAAGCCCCGCAGCTTGACCTGGGCGTCGGCGCGGCCGACGTACTCCAGTTCCCCGGAGTTGTTCCAGCGCACCAGGTCGCCGGTGCGGTAGAGCCGCCCGCCGTCGCCGAAGGGGTCGGCGACGTAGCGCTCGGCGGTCAGCCCCGGACGGCCGTGGTAGCCGCGGGTGACCCGGCCGCCCACGTACAGCTCGCCGACCGCGCCCACCGGAACCGGCCGCAGCCGCTCGTCCAGCACGTGCAGCCGGGTGCCGTCCAGGGGGCGGCCGATCGGCACCGGTTCCGGGGTGGCCCCCTCCCCGGGCAGCGGGTGGTGGGTGGCGAAGGTGGTGGTCTCGGTGGGCCCGTAGCCGTTGGCCACGGTCGTGTCCGGGCAGGCGCGGCGCACCCGCTCCACCGCGTGCGGGCTGGCCGCCTCGCCGCCGGTGACGACCTGCTCCATCCCGGCGAAGCAGGAGGGGTCCTGCGCGGCGTAGAGGTTGAACAGCGCCGCGGTGACGAAGGTGGCGCTGACCCCGTGCTCGGACACCAGCGCGGCGAAGCCGTCCGCGTCCAGCCGCCCCGGCGGGGCCACCACGACGGTGCCGCCGGTCAGCAGGGCCGCCCAGATCTCGTAGGTGGCGGCGTCGAAGGCGTGCGAGGAGTGGAAGAGCGTGCGCCGGGCGTGCCCGCCCGACCAGCGCCGGTCCGCCGCCAGGCGCACCACGTCGGTGTGCGTCACCGCCACGCCCTTGGGCTCGCCGGTGGAGCCGGAGGTGTACATGACGTAGGCGAGCTGGTCGGGAAGGGCGCGGTCCAGCCCCCGGGCCCCGGCCCCGGTGTCCGGCGCGGCGTCGGAGGCGTCGACCAGCACCGCCGTGGAGTCCTCCGGCACCCGGGCGGCGGAGGCGGTGTCGGTGAGCACGCAGGGCGCGCCCGTCTCGGCGACCAGGAGGCGGACGCGTTCGGCGGGGTCGTCGGCGTGCACGGGGACGTAGGCGCCCCCGGCGCGCAGCACCGCGAGCATCGCGGTGACCACGTGCGGCCCCCGCTCCAGCAGCAGGGGCACGGGCGTCTCGGGCCCCACCCCCAGCGAGCGCAGCCGCGCCGCCAGGGCCGCGGAGGCCCGGTCCAGCTCGGCGTAGGTCACCGCCACGCCGGGGCCCGCCAGGGCCAGGCCGTCGGGGAGGTCGCGGACCCGCTCGGAGAACACGGCGGGCACCGAGGCCGGGGGGTGGCCGGGGGCGCCCGTGCTCCAGGACCGCAGGGCCTCGGCCTCGTCCGGCGCGGGCTCGGCGGCCAGGTCGCGCACGCGCGCCCCGGGGGAGCGCGAGAGCAGGTCGAGGACGGCGTTCAGGTGGTGGGCGATCCGGTCGGCCGTACGGGCGTCGAACAGGTCGGTGTCGTACTCCACCGCGCCCAGCAGCCGCCCGTCCTCCTCCGCGAACTCCACCGTCAGGTCGAACTGGGTGTGCCGGTGCGCGACGGTGTGCGGGCGCGCGTCGAGGCCGCTGACCCGCCAGGGGGCGCCCGGTGTGTTGCGCAGGGTCACCAGCGCCTGGACCAGGGTGGGTCGGGAGGGGTCGCGCTCCTGCCCGGTCGCGTCCACGATGCCGTCGAAGGGCACCTCGCCGTGCTCGAACGCGTCGAGGACGGTCTCGCGCACCTCCGCGAGCAGCGAGGCCGCGGTCGCGTCGGGGTCCGTCCGCAGGCGCAGGGGCACGGTGTCGACGAAGAACCCGACCGTGTTCTCCAGGGCCGCCCTGTCGCGCCCGGAGGTCACCGTGCCCAGCACGAGGTCGCGCTGGCCGCTGTGGCGCGCGAGCGTCACCGCGGTGGCGGCGGCCAGCACCATGAACAGCGTCAGGCCGTGCTCGGACTCCAGCGCTCGGACGGCCTCGCGCACCCGGGCGGGGACCTCGAAGGCGCGCGCGGCGCCGCGGCCGCGGCGCTGGGCGGGCCGGGGCCGGTCGGTCGGCAGCGCCAGGGGCTCCACCCCGGCGAGCTGGTCGCGCCAGTACCGCAGGTGCTCCTCGAAGGCGCCCGAGCGCGCCCGCCGGTCCTGCCACACGGCCACGTCGGTGGAGCGCAGGCCCACCGGTTCCAGGCCCGCGGCGCCGGGAAGCGCGTCGGCCGGTGTGTCGGGCCGCTCGCGGGCGGCCTCGTAGAGGGCGCCCAGCTCCCCGACGAGCACCGACATCGACCAGGCGTCGGTGACGATGTGGTGCATGGCGATCGAGAGGACGTGGTCGCCCTCGTCCACGCGCACCAGCAGCACCCGGGTCAGGGGGCCCCGGGCCAGGTCGAAGGGCCGTGAGGCGAACTCCTCCAGCAGCGCGTCCAGCCGCTCCTCGCGCTCCGCGCCGGGCGGGCCGTCCGCGTCGGCCCTCTCCAGGGGCAGGACGGGCTCGGCGAGCACGACCTGGTGCGGCGCGCCGTCCCGGGACGGGAACACCGTGCGCAGTGCCTCGTGGCGCACGGACAGGGCGTGCAGGGCCCGCTCCAGCGCCGCGGTGTCCAGCTCGCCGGACAGGCGCAGCGCGCCGCCGGAGTTGTACCCGGCCCCTCCGGGCGAGTACTGGTCCAGGAACCACATCCGGCGCTGGGCGGCGGACAGGGGCACCGGGCCCCCGTGCTCCACCCGCGCGGGCGCGTCGCGGCGGTCGCCGGAGCCGTCGTAGAGCTCGGCCAGCGCCGCGATGGTCGGCCGCTCGAACAGCGCGCGCAGCGGGGGGCGGGATCCGAGCCGCTCGGCGGCGCGGGCGAGCAGGCGCACCCCGGTGACGGAGTCCCCGCCCACGCGGAAGAAGTCGTCGTGTACGCCGACGCGCTCCAGGCCCAGCAGGGAGCACCACACCTGTGCCAGCTCCCGCTCGGCGCGCGTGCGCGGCGCCACGTACCCGGCGCCGGAGCGTCCGGCCCAGTCCACGGCGGGCAGGGCGCGCCGGTCGGTCTTGCCGTTGGCGGTGACCGGGACGCGGTCCAAGGCGACGAAGGCCGCCGGGACCATGTAGGCGGGCAGCACGCGGGCGGCCCGCTCCAGGTCGGCGGGGCTCAGGGAGCGTCCGGGGGAGGGGACGGCGTAGGCGACCAGGCGGCGCGAGGAACCGGTGCCGTCGACCACCACCACGGCCCGTTCGACCCCGGGCAGGCGGGTGAGCGCGTGCTCGACCTCGCCCGGTTCGACGCGGTGGCCGCGGATCTTGACCTGGTCGTCGGTGCGGCCGAGGAACTCCAGCCGTCCGCCGACGCGGCGGACCAGGTCGCCGGAGCGGTACATGCGCCCGCCCTCGGCGTCCGGGTCGGCGACGAAGCGCCCGGCGGTGGTGCCGGGCAGGTTCAGGTAGCCGTGCGCCAGCCCGTCGCCGCTGATGTAGAGCTCGCCGGGGACGCCGTCGGGCACCGGGCGCAGCCAGCGGTCCAGGACCCGTACGCGGGTGCCCGCCACCGGCTCGCCCAGGGGAGGGTCGCCGCCGCCCGACAACGGCGCGCTGAGGGTGGTGCACACGGTGGACTCGGTGGGTCCGTAGCCGTTGTACACGGCCCGGTCGCCGCTGAAGCGGGCGACCTGCTCACCGGGGCAGGCCTCGCCCGCCACGAGGAGGTGCTCGACCGGTCCCAGCTCCTCCGGGGACAGGCCGGGCAGCAGCGCGGGGGGCAGGGTCACGTGGCTGACGCGGTGCTCGCGCAGGGCGCGGGGCAGCCCCTCGCCCGCCAGGGACGGCCGTGGCAGCAGCACGGCCGCCGCGCCGTTGAGCAGCGCCACCGCCAGCTCGGCGATGGCCGCGTCGAAGCTGGGGGAGGCGAACTGGAGCACCCGCGAGCCGGGGCCCACGCGCATGCGCTCGCCCTGGGAGACCGCCAGGGCGGCCAGGCCGCGGTGCGCCACCAGCACGCCCTTGGGCCTGCCGGTGGAGCCGGAGGTGTAGATGAGGTAGGCGGGGTCCTCGGGGAGGATCCGCTCGCGCAGCGGCTCCGCCCGGGCGACGGCGGGATCGGCCGCGTCCACCAGCGGGACGCCCCCGGGCAGGCGCCGTGCGGCCGCGGGGTCGGCGACCACCGCGCGCGGCGCGGCGTCGTCGAGGATCGCGGCCAGCCGCTCGTCCGGGTACTCCGGGTCCAGCGGCACGTAGACAGCCCCCGCGTACACCACTCCCAGCAGGGCCTCGGCCAGGGCCGGGCCGCGCTCCACGCACACGCCGACGCGGTCGCCCCGCCCGACGCCCAGCTCCCGCAGGTGCCGGGCCAGGCGCGCGGCCCGGTCGTCGGCCCCGGCGAAGGAGACGGTGCGGTCCGCGCCGACCAGGGCGGGGTCGTCGGGGCGCAGGCGCGCCCGCTCGGCGAACAGGTCGGGCAGGGTCCGGGGTCGCGGCCCGGGCGCCCCGGTCCAGGAGCGCTCCAGTTCGCGCGCCCGCTCCGGACCGACCAGCGCCACGGCGCGCAGCGGCCGGGGGTCGTCGGCGTTCTCCAGCACCCGCACCAGGTCCGCGACCAGGTGCTCCACGGTGGCGCGGTCGAACAGGGCGGTGGCGAACTCGGCCGATCCGGCGACGCCGCCGGGTCCGGGACGAAACTCCAGGGTCAGGTCGAAGACCGACCGGCCGCGCCGCACCTCCACCGGTTCGGCCTCCAGGTCGCCCAGGCCCGCCGTCGCGGCCTCCCGCGGGCTCTGGAAGACCACGGCGGCCTGGACCAGCGGGGGCACGGCGGGGTCGCGTTCGGTCAGGACGGCGTCCACGACCGTGTCGAAGGGGACCTCCCCGTGGTCGAGGTCGGAGAGGAACCCGGCGCGCGTCCGGTCGAGCAGTCCGGCGAAGGAGAGCTCCTCGTCCACGTGCTGGCGCACGGCCAGGGTGTTGACGAAGAAGCCCGTCATCGCGTGCAGCCGCCGGTCCTCGCGGCCGGAGGTGACGGTGCCCAGCACCACGTCGGGGTTGCGGCTCCAGCGGGCCGCGGTCACCTGGGTCGCGGCCAGCAGCACCGTGGACAGGTGGGTGCCGTGGTCGGCGGCCAGGCGTTCGAGGCGCTCCACCAGCGGCGCGGGCAGGGTGAAGGGCAGGGTGTCGCCCGCTCCGTCGCGCACGGCGGGGCGCGGACGGTCGGTGGGCAGTTCCAGCACGGGCGGGTCGGCGAGCCTGCGGCGCCAGTGGTCCAGCGAGCGGGCCAGGGCGGGGCCGTCCAGGCGCCCGCGCTGCCATGCGGCGTAGTCGGCGTACTGGGCGGGCAGCGCGCCCAGGTCGGAGGCGAGGGCGTCCGGCGCGCGCCCGGGGTCGGAGGTGGCGGCGCGGTAGAGGGCGTCCAGTTCGGTGCGCAGCAGGTCCAGGGACCAGCCGTCGGTGACGATGTGGTGCAGGCACAGCACCAGCACGTGGCTGCGGGGCCCCTCGGCCAGCAGCCGGGCCCGCATCAGGGGGCCGCGCTCCAGGTCGAAGGGCAGGGCGTACTCGCGGGCCGCCAGCTCGGCGGCCTCCTCGCGCCCCCCGGCCGCCGTCAACGGCAGCTCCACCCCGTAGGGGGCGCCGATGACCTGGCGCCCCTCGCCGTCCACCTCGGTGAAGGTCGTGCGCAGGGACTCGTGCCGGTGCACCAGGGCCGTCAGGGAGCGCCGCAGCGCCCCGGCGTCCAGGTCCCCGGTCAGCCGCAGCACCAGGGCGGAGTTGTAGTCGGTGCGCCCCGGCTCCATCTGCTCCAGGACCCACAGCCGCTGCTGGGCGAAGGACAGCGCGGCCGGGCGGTCGCGGGGGACGCGGGGGATGTCCTGGTCGGCCCCGTTCCGCGCGCGCAGGCGGCGCAGGACCTCCTCGCGGGCTCTGGCCCGGTCGGTCCCGGGGGCGGAATCGGCGGTGGCTTCGCTGCTCATGGTGGCTGTGCCGGTCCTCGTCTGCGCAGGGGTGGTGGGTCAGGCGTTGGGGCCCACGGCGAGCCCGCTCAGGCGCAGGGTGCGCCCGTTGTACTGGAGCGCCGTGGCACGCCGGGGGTCGGCGGGGTCGGCGAGGAAGCGTCCGCTGAGCGCGATCCCGCCGTGGCGTTCGGAGACGACGCGGAAGGTGCCGCCCGGTCCGGTGGCCAGCGCGCCCTCGAAGCCGTTGGACATGACCAGCCGGCGTCCGTCCCGGTCCGCGACGACCTCGGCGGCCAGGCCGCCGTTGCCGTAGTGCCCCGTGACGCGGTCGGGGCCGGGCGCGGTGGCGGTGCCCTCGGCCGCGGCGTCGGGCTGGCGGTAGTGGCCCACGTCCACCCCCAGCCCGCGCAGGCCGCGGACCAGGTGCTCCCATGCGGTCACGCCGGTGGTGGAGTTGGTGGTCAGAGCCACCACCGAGCCGCCTTCGGGGTCGACGCGCAGGTTGCAGGTGGCGCCGTCCAGGGTTCCGTCGTGGCCGTACCACAGGCGGTCCCCGGCCAGGTGCAGCGACCAGCCTGCGCCCCAGCCGTCGGCCAGGCCGAAGGGGTCGGCCGCGCTCACCGAGCGGCCCATCTCGCGCAGCACCTCCGGGGCGGCGACCTCGCCGTCCAGGGCCGCGTGCCCGGGGTCGAGGAAGGCGCGGCCGAAGGCCGACAGGGCGGTGGCGCTGGCGGCCAGGCCCCCGGCCGGGGCCAGGGCGGGCTCGATGTGGAAGCCCACCGGGTGGGCCCGGCCCGCGCCGTCGACGGCGTGCCCGGTGACCAGGTCGGCGGCGGGGAGGGACGGCGGCGCCAGGACCGGCGCCAGCTCCATGCCCGTGGAGCCGCACAGGTGCGACTCCACGGTCTCCCACCAGCTCTGTCCGGTGACGGCCTCCACGAGCCGGCCCGCCACGGCGTAGCCGGTGTTGGAGTAGGAGAACAGCGTGCCCGGCTCGGCGACGCGGTCCTCGGGCGCCAGCGAGGAGACGTAGCGGCGCAGGGACCGCGCGGGGGCGGTCGCGGGCCGTTCCGAGACCAGCCCGGCGGTGTGGCTGAGCAGGTGGCGGGGGGTGGCGCCCCGCAGGGGGTGGTCGGGGGCGGCCCCTCCCAGGTGGTCCAGCACCGGGGCGTCGAGGTCGACGTCGCCGTCCTCCACCAGCTGCATGACCAGTGCGGCGGTGACGGTCTTGGTCACCGAGCCCATCGGGAAGAGCGAGTCGGACGCCACGGGGCGCCCTGTCTCGGTGTTCTCCACTCCGGTCGCGCAGGTGTGCAGCTCACCGCGGTGGTAGACCGCGAGTTGGGCTCCGGGGACGCCGGCCTGGTGAGTGGTCCGGCGGAGCAGGTCGGCCAGGTCGTCGCGCACGACGTTCTCCTCGTGGGGGTCGGAAGGCACCCGAAAGGCCGGCGCTCGGGACGGGAGCGGCCGGTCGTTTCGGCGGGGACGGGGCGGTACACCGCACGTGCCACGGATACTCACATATCGCTTCGAATCTTGGCAAGGGTTTCGGATATGTCGGGAACTGGGTGACGCGGAATGCGGTCCGGACGTGCTGGGAGATTTCCGCACTGTGAAGACATTCGACCCGGACGGTGGGCTTCGGGCTTTTCCGTGTGTCCCCCCGGCGTTAGCAGGGAGTTCGCCTCCCGGCCCCGGGGGCGGGGCCGCGGCGGACGGTTCGCGTTCCGTTATGGGCTTCGGTCGGGAACGGTCCTGGTTTACCCGTGCGCCTGTGTTCCTTCTCACTCGTTCGCGCTGCTGAAGGGCGCTTGGGGCCAAAGGGTGTTCCCGTTCACACGGATGCGCCGAAGCTCGTCGAAACGGCGGAGCTTTTCTGTTCCGGGGGACGAAGAGTTCGTCGGATGAACGCGATTCGACCTTTTGCGGAGAACCTCATGTACTGAGCCCTTGAGTATGGTATGGGACGCACATGTGCCCTGGCCTGCGTTTATGTCCTCTTGCTGGCATGGGGGCTGTCGGAGTGCGGCGCCGGGGGGTCGGCGGCGGAGTGCGGCTCCGTCGGCGCCGGGCGCCGGAGCGCGTATGCGGGGGCCGGGTTCCGGTCGGCTCGGGAGTTCCCGGATGGCCGCATGTGGCCAGATATTGTCCGGACTCTTTACCTGGGGTAATTTTACCACTCCGTAGGGTATCGGTCCTCTTCACCTCTGATGAGGTCTTTGGTCGCCTTGCAGTGCTTTGTGCTGGCGCGATCTGGCTAATATCGCTTTTGTGGTATTTTGTCTGATTTGAGGTTTAAGCATTCTGTGTGGTGCAAGTTGTTTGGTGTGGGCTTTTCTGGTGATGAAGGGAATATTTGGCTGAAGGGATTTTGGGTAATGTGTCCGGTTGGATAAGGCGGTGTGGCACGCTCTGTTGTCGTCCGGCGGTCCGTCGGGAATGGCGGTTCGATTCGCGTTCGCCTTCCCGTCGCCGGCAGCCACGCCACCGCGGCGACGGAGTCCGACAGCCCCGCACCCGCCCGTCCGCCGCCCTCCCTCCGAACACGCGCCAGGAGCCTCCACGTGCTGTCCTCCCAGGAGTCCACCCGCTTCGCTCCCGCTGACCCCGCGGACGCGGCCCCGCCCCTCTCGGTCCCGGAGGCCTTCGCCGCGCAGGCGGCCCGCACCCCCGACGCCCCGGCCCTGGTCGGCGGCTTCCCGGAGGTGACCTACGCCGAGCTCGACGCCCGCTCCGCCGCCCTGGCACGCCTGCTGCTGGCCCACGGGACCACCCCGGAGGGGACCGTCCTGCTCGCTCTGGAGCGGGGGCCGCACGTGGTCACCGCGATGCTCGCGGTGCTGCGGGCCGGGGGCGCCTACGTCCCCGTCCACCCCGACGACCCCGCCGAACGCGTGCTGGCCGCCGCCGAGCGCACCGGCGCGCGCCTGGTGCTCACCGACCGGGCCCTCGGCCCCCGTCTGCCCGCCCGCCTCGGCGACCTGGCCCGGATCCTCGACCTGGACGCGGAGGACGGCGCCGCCGGGGGCGGCGCCTCCGGCCCGGAACTGCCCGCCCCCCACCCGCGCGCGCTGGCCTACGTCATGCACACGTCCGGTTCCACCGGTGAGCCCAAGGGCGTGGCGGTCACGCACGCCGACGTGGTGGCCCTGGCACACGACTCCCGGTGGGGCGGGGGACGCGACTCCCGCGTGCTGCTGCACTCCTCGCACGCCTTCGACGCGGCCACCTACGAGGTCTGGGTGCCGCTGCTGCGCGGCGGCGCCGTGGTCGTCGCACCGCCGCAGCGGCTCACGGCCCGGGAGTTCGGCGCGCTGGCCCGCCGCCACCGGGTGACCTCCACCTTCGTCACCGCGGCGCTGTTCAACCTCTACGCCGCCCAGGACCCCTCCTGCTTCGCGCCGCTGCGCGAGGTCATCACGGGGGGCGAGGCCGCCAGCCCGGTGAGCGTGCACCGGGTGCTGGAGGCCTGCCCCGGCACGGCGGTCGCCAACGGCTACGGGCCCACCGAGACCACCACCTTCGCCGCCCACCACACCGCCGCGCGCACCGCCGAACCGGTGCGCACCGTCCCCGTCGGCAGGCCCCTGGGCGGCATGCGGTTGCGGGTGCTCGACGGCCTCCTGCGCCCGGTGCCCCCGGGCGCGGTGGGAGAGCTCTACGTCGGCGGCGCCGGGGTCGCCCGCGGCTACCTGGGACGCCCCGGCCTGACCGCCGAGCGCTTCGTGGCCGACCCCTCGGGCGACGGTGGACGGCTCTACCGCACCGGCGACCTGGTGCGCTGGAACCCCGACGGGGAACTGGAGTACACCGGCCGCGCCGACGCCCAGGTCAAGATCCGGGGCTTTCGCATCGAGCCCGGCGAGGTCGAGGCCGCCCTGCTCGCCCAGGAGGGCGTC
>NYMS01000015.1 GCA_002529455.1 Glycomyces fuscus | reverse complement strand
CGCGTGCTGCTGCACTCCTCGCACGCCTTCGACGCGGCCACCTACGAGGTCTGGGTGCCGCTGCTGCGCGGCGGCGCCGTGGTCGTCGCACCGCCGCAGCGGCTCACGGCCCGGGAGTTCGGCGCGCTGGCCCGCCGCCACCGGGTGACCTCCACCTTCGTCACCGCGGCGCTGTTCAACCTCTACGCCGCCCAGGACCCCTCCTGCTTCGCGCCGCTGCGCGAGGTCATCACGGGGGGCGAGGCCGCCAGCCCGGTGAGCGTGCACCGGGTGCTGGAGGCCTGCCCCGGCACGGCGGTCGCCAACGGCTACGGGCCCACCGAGACCACCACCTTCGCCGCCCACCACACCGCCGCGCGCACCGCCGAACCGGTGCGCACCGTCCCCGTCGGCAGGCCCCTGGGCGGCATGCGGTTGCGGGTGCTCGACGGCCTCCTGCGCCCGGTGCCCCCGGGCGCGGTGGGAGAGCTCTACGTCGGCGGCGCCGGGGTCGCCCGCGGCTACCTGGGACGCCCCGGCCTGACCGCCGAGCGCTTCGTGGCCGACCCCTCGGGCGACGGTGGACGGCTCTACCGCACCGGCGACCTGGTGCGCTGGAACCCCGACGGGGAACTGGAGTACACCGGCCGCGCCGACGCCCAGGTCAAGATCCGGGGCTTTCGCATCGAGCCCGGCGAGGTCGAGGCCGCCCTGCTCGCCCAGGAGGGCGTCTCCCAGGCCCTGGTCACCGTCCGCGAGGACGCCCCGGGCGCGCGCGTCCTGGTCGGCTACGTCGTCGGCGGGACCGCCGACACCGAGGCCCTGCGCGAGCGGCTCGCCGACCGCCTGCCCGGCTACATGGTCCCCGCCGCCGTCGTGGCCCTGGACGCGCTGCCCCTGACCGCCAACGGCAAGGTCGACCACCGCGCCCTGCCCGCGCCGCCGGCCCGCACCGCCGACCACGTCGAACCCCGTGAGGGCGCCGAGCGCGTGGCCGCCGAGGAGTTCGCCGCGGCCCTGGGCCTGGAGCGCGTGGGCGCCCGCGACGACTTCTTCGCCCTGGGCGGCGACTCCATCCTCGCCGCCCGCGTGGCCTGGAGGCTGGAGGAGCGCCTGGGCACCGGCCTCGACCCGCGCGCGCTGTTCCGCCACCCCACCCCCGAGGGCATCGCCGCGGCGGGGGGCACCGGGCACCGCGAGGAGCCCATCACCCCGGCCGGACGCGGCCGCCCGCTGCCGCTGTCGGCGGCCCAGCGCCGCCTGTGGTTCCTGCACCAGCTCGACGGCGACAGCGCCGAGTACCACACCGGCAGCGCCTTCCGCCTGCGCGGACCGCTCGACGTCCCCGCGCTCGGCCGCGCCGTGGAACTGCTCCAGGAGCGCCACGAGGCCCTGCGCACCACCTACGACACCGTCGACGGCGAGCCGGTCCAGTACGTGCGCGCCCCCCGCGCCGACCTGCTCACCGTGCGCGAGATCTCCTCGGCCGACCCGGCCGACCGCGAGGAGGAGCTGCGCCGGCACCTGCTGCGCGAGGTGGACACCCCCTTCGACCTGGTCGCGGGGCCGCCCACCCGGGCCCTGCTGCTGCGCCTGGGCGACCGGGACCACGTCCTGGTCCTGAGCACCCACCACATCGCCTGCGACGGCTGGTCGGTCGACCTGCTCCACCGGGACCTCGCCGCGTACTACCGGGCCGCCGTGCGCGGAGAGGAGGCCGACACCTCCGCCGGGATCGACTACGCCGACTTCGCCGTCTGGGAGCAGGGCCGCTGGGAGGGCCCCGAGGCCCGGCGCCGCCTGGACCACTGGGCGCGCGTCCTGGAGGACGTGCCCCCGCTGGCCGTGCCCACCGACCGGCCCCGGCCCCCCCGGCGCACCACCGCCGGAGCCGTCCACCGCACCCGCCTGACCCCCGACCAGCTCCGGGGCCTGCGCGCCCTGGGCGGCGAGTGCGGCGCCACGCTCTTCGCGACCCTGGCGGCCCTGACCCAGGCGGTGCTCTCGGCCGCGTCCGGCTCCGCCGACGTCGCCCTGGGCGCGGCCTCCGCCGGACGCGACCACCCCCAACTGGAGGACGTGGTCGGCTTCTTCGTCAACCCGGTCGTGCTCCGCTCGCGCCTGCGCCCGGGCACCACCGCGGCCGCGTTCGTCGCACAGGTGCGCGCCGAGGCCGACGCCGCCCTCGCCCACGAGATGCCCTTCGACCGCGTGGTCGACGCCCTGGTCACCGAGCGCGACCCCGCCCGCGGTCCCCTGTTCCAGGCGCTGATGGTCCTCCAGAACGCCCACACCGGCGGGCTGGAGCTGGAGGGACTGCGCACCGAGGAGGTCGACCTGCCGCGCACCGCCGCCCTGGCCGACCTGGTCTTCGAGTACGCCGAGCGCGACGGGGCCCTGCGCCTGGCCGTCGAGTACAACACCGACCTGTACGACGCCCGGCGCGTGGCGGCCCTGGCCGACGCCCTGTCACGGCTGGCCGACGCCGTCGTCGCCGACCCCGGCCTGGACCTGGCCTCCCTGGACCTGCGCTCCGCCTCCGAACGGGCCCTCCTGGACTCCTGGGAGCGGGCCCCCGAGCAGGGCGCGCCCGCCTCCGTGACCGCCGCGTTCGCCGCGCAGGCGGCCCGCACCCCCGACGCCCCGGCCCTGGTCGGCGGCTTCCCGGAGGTGACCTACGCCGAGCTCGACGCCCGCTCCGCCGACCTGGCACGCCTCCTGCGGGCCCGGGGGATCGGCACGGAGGACGCCGTGCCCCTGGTGCTGGAGCGGGGGCCGCACGTGGTCACCGCGATGCTCGCGGTGCTGCGCGCCGGGGGCGCCTACGTCCCCGTCCACCCCGACGACCCCGCCGAACGCGTGGCCTGGACGGTCGCCCGCACCGGCGCCCGCGTCATCGTCACCGACACCGCATCGCGCTCCCGCCTGCCCGAGGACACCGGCGCGCGCGTGCTGGTCGTGGACGGGCCCCGGCCGTGTCCGGACGCCCGGACCCGGGAACCCCTGCCCGAGGCCGACCCGCGTGCGCTGGCCTACGTCATGCACACGTCCGGTTCCACCGGTGAGCCCAAGGGCGTGGCGGTCACGCACGCCGACGTGGTGGCCCTGGCGCGGGACTCCCGGTGGGGCGGAGGGCGTGACGAGCGCGTGCTGCTGCACTCCTCGCACGCCTTCGACGCGGCCACCTACGAGGTCTGGGTGCCGCTGCTGCGCGGCGGCGCCGTGGTCGTCGCACCGCCGCAGCGGCTCACGGCCCGGGAGTTCGGCGCGCTGGCCCGCCGCCACCGGGTGACCTCCACCTTCGTCACCGCGGCGCTGTTCAACCTCTACGCCGCCCAGGACCCCTCCTGCTTCGCGCCGCTGCGCGAGGTCATCACGGGGGGCGAGGCCGCCAGCCCGGTGAGCGTGCACCGGGTGCTGGAGGCCTGCCCCGGCACGGCGGTCGCCAACGGCTACGGGCCCACCGAGACCACCACCTTCGCCGCCCACCACACCGCCGCGCGCACCGCCGAACCGGTGCGCACCGTCCCCGTCGGCAGGCCCCTGGGCGGCATGCGGTTGCGGGTGCTCGACGGCCTCCTGCGCCCGGTGCCCCCGGGCGCGGTGGGAGAGCTCTACGTCGGCGGCGCCGGGGTCGCCCGCGGCTACCTGGGACGCCCCGGCCTGACCGCCGAGCGCTTCGTGGCCGACCCCTCGGGCGACGGTGGACGGCTCTACCGCACCGGCGACCTGGTGCGCTGGAACCCCGACGGGGAACTGGAGTACACCGGCCGCGCCGACGCCCAGGTCAAGATCCGGGGCTTTCGCATCGAGCCCGGCGAGGTCGAGGCCGCCCTGCTCGCCCAGGAGGGCGTC
>NYMS01000014.1 GCA_002529455.1 Glycomyces fuscus | reverse complement strand
CGCGAGCCCGAGCGCGTCGCCGTGGTGTGGGACGGGGGCGAGTGGACCTACGCGGAGCTGGCCGAACTCGCTCTACGGACGGCCGCACACGTGCGCGGACACGGCGTCGAACCCGGCGGCACGGTGGCGGTGAGCCTGCCCAAGGGCCCCGAACAGGTGGCGGCGGTACTGGGCGTGCTCGCGGCGGGATGCACCTACGTGCCCGTGGGGGTGGACCAGCCCCCCGTGCGCCGGGAGCGCATGCTGCGACGGGCCGGTGCCGAGCTGGTCCTGGACGACCTGGGCCCCGCGCTGAAGACCCAACCGTTGCAGCGTCCGGCGCGGGTCGAGGCGGACGCGTCGGCCTACGTGATCTTCACTTCGGGATCCACGGGCGAGCCCAAGGGCGTGGAGGTCACCCACCGCTCGGCCACGAACACCGTGGCCGACGTGTGCGCGCGCTTCGGCATCGGCGCCGACGACCGGGTGTTGGCGGTGTCGGCTCTGGACTTCGACCTGTCGGTCTTCGACGTCTTCGGACTGCTCGGTGTCGGCGGCGCGATCGTCGTACCCGGCGAGGAGCAGCGCCGGGACGCGACGGCCTGGTGCGCAGCGGTGCGGGAACACGGCGTGACGGTGTGGAACTCGGTCCCGGTGCTCGCGCAGATGCTCCTGGAGGCGGCGACCGGCGCGCAGGAGTCCCTGTCGGGCCTGCGCGTGGTCATGGTGTCCGGGGACTGGGTGCCGCTGGACCTGCCCCGTCGAACCCGGGAGACGGCCCCCGGCTGCCGCTTCGTGGCGATGGGCGGGGCGACCGAGGCGGCCATCTGGTCCAACTACGAGGAGGTGTCGGAAGCCGCCCCGGACTGGCCGTCGATTCCCTACGGCCGCCCCCTGTCGGGCCAGCGCTTCCGGGTGGTGGGCCCCGACGGCCGGGACCGGCCGGACTGGGTGCCCGGCGAGCTGTGGATCGGCGGCGCGGGCGTGGCCGTCGGCTACCGGGGCGACCCCTCCACGACGGCCGCGCGGTTCGTCACCGACGAGCAGGGGGTGCGCTGGTACCGCACCGGCGACCAGGGCCGGTACCGGCCCGACGGCCGGCTGGAGTTCCTGGGCCGCGACGACCAGCAGGTCAAGATCCGCGGCCACCGGCTGGAGCTGGGCGAGGTGGAGGCCGCCGCACGCGCCCACCCCGACATCACGGCGGCCGCCGTGGTGGTCACCCCCGCCCCCGCGCCCCGGCTGGTGGCGTTCGTGACCGTGGCGCAGGGGCGGGAGGCACCGGAGTCGCTGCGGGACTTCATGGCCGAGCGGCTGCCCGAACACGCGGTCCCGGCCCACGTGGTGGCGGTGCCGCGGATGCCCCTGAACGCCAACGGCAAGATCGACCGGACGGCCCTGGCCGCCCTGGCCGAAGGGCAGGTCGGCCGGTCCGCCGAGGCCGGCGCCCCTCCCGAGGGCGGGACCGAGCGGGCGGTGGCCGACATCTGGGCCGACCTGCTCGGCCTGGACACCGTCAACCGCGACGACAACTTCTTCGCGCTCGGCGGGGACAGCCTCCTGGCCACCCGCATGATCGTCCGCCTCAACGACCAGGGGCTGCGCGGAGCGGACCTGGGTCTGCTGTTCTCCGCCGGTTCCCTGCGGGAGTTCACCGAAGGGCTGCGGGACGGCACCGGGGAGGCGGCCTTCAGCACCCCGGTCGCGCGCCCCGAAGAGCGCAACGAGCCGTTCCCGCTGACATCGGTGCAGCAGGCGTACCGGATCGGCCGAGGCGACGACTTCGCGCTCGGCGGGGTCGACTGCCACTTCTACACCGAGTACGACGGTGCCGACGTCGACCTGGCGCGACTGGAACAGGCGTGGAACCTGCTCGTTCTGCGTCACGACATGCTGCGGGCCGTACTCACCCCGGACGGGCGCCAACGCGTCCTTCCCGAGGTGCCCCGGTTCACCATCCCGGTCACCGACGCCTCCGAGGAGGACACCGGCCGGGCCCTGGCCGACCTTCGCGAGGCCATGTCCCACCAGCTCATCGACCCCGAGACCTGGCCGCTGTTCGACCTGCGGGCGGTGCGCTACGGCGGCGGACGGGTCCGCCTGGGCCTGAGCATCGACGCCCTCACCGTGGACGCGCTCAGCGCGATGATCCTCCTGGGCGAACTGGACCGCCTCTACGCCGACCCGAACGCCCGGCTGGCGCCGCTGGGGCTCACCTTCCGCGACTACGTGCTGGGCGTGCACCCGTCCGCGGAGCGGCGGGAACGCGCCGAACGCTACTGGGCCGCCCGGGTCCGCGACCTGCCCGGCCCCCCGGAGCTGCCGCTGGCGACCGACCCGTCACTCGTACACGCCCCGCGCTTCGAACGGCGCGAGCAGTGGCTGGACCCCCGGGAACGGGACGCCCTGCTCGCCGCGGCCCGGTCCCACGGGGTCACCGCCTCGGCCGTGCTGGCCACGGCGTTCTGCGAGACGCTGGGCGCCTGGAGCGGCAACCCCCACCTCACGGTCAACCTCACCCTGTTCGACCGCCGCGACGTCCACCCCGACGTCGGGTCCCTGGTCGGCGACTTCACCTCCCTGCTCCTGGCGGGCTACCAGCCCGACCCGCAGGACAGCTGGGCCGAGCGCGTCACCCGCCTGCACCGCCGGATGGGCCAGGACCTGGACCACAGCGAGGTCACCGCCCGGTGGGTCCTCTCCGAGCTGGCCCGCCACCGGGGCACCCTGGACGTGTCGATGCCCGTGGTCTTCACCAGCACGATAGGCGCGACCGGAACGGGCGACGCGGCCGTACGCCCCTCCTTCGCCGAACCGGTCTGGGGGGTGTCCCAGACGCCGCAGGTGTGGTTGGACCACCAGGTGGTGGAGCGCGACGGCGGTCTGGCACTGGTGTGGGACGCGGTGTCGGGACTGTTCCCCGAGGGCGTGCTGGACGCGATGTTCGACGCCTACGGCCGTGTGCTGCGCCAGCTGTTGGACGGTGACTGGACACGGCGACCGTTCCACACTCCCCCGCCCGAGCAGCTCCTCACCCGCGAACAGGTGAACCGGGTCGCGGCCGACACCCCGGTGCGCTCCGCATCGGCTCTTGTGCACGGCGGTTTCTTCGCGTGGGCCGAACGCGAGCCCGAGCGCGTCGCCGTGGTGTGGGACGGGGGCGAGTGGACCTACGCGGAGCTGGCCGAACTCGCTCTACGGACGGCCGCACACGTGCGCGGACACGGCGTCGAACCCGGCGGCACGGTGGCGGTGAGCCTGCCCAAGGGCCCCGAACAGGTGGCGGCGGTACTGGGCGTGCTCGCGGCGGGATGCACCTACGTGCCCGTGGGGGTGGACCAGCCCCCCGTGCGCCGGGAGCGCATGCTGCGACGGGCCGGTGCCGAGCTGGTCCTGGACGACCTGGGCCCCGCGCTGAAGACCCAACCGTTGCAGCGTCCGGCGCGGGTCGAGGCGGACGCGTCGGCCTACGTGATCTTCACTTCGGGATCCACGGGCGAGCCCAAGGGCGTGGAGGTCACCCACCGCTCGGCCACGAACACCGTGGCCGACGTGTGCGCGCGCTTCGGCATCGGCGCCGACGACCGGGTGTTGGCGGTGTCGGCTCTGGACTTCGACCTGTCGGTCTTCGACGTCTTCGGACTGCTCGGTGTCGGCGGCGCGATCGTCGTACCCGGCGAGGAGCAGCGCCGGGACGCGACGGCCTGGTGCGCAGCGGTGCGGGAACACGGCGTGACGGTGTGGAACTCGGTCCCGGTGCTCGCGCAGATGCTCCTGGAGGCGGCGACCGGCGCGCAGGAGTCCCTGTCGGGCCTGCGCGTGGTCATGGTGTCCGGGGACTGGGTGCCGCTGGACCTGCCCCGTCGAACCCGGGAGACGGCCCCCGGCTGCCGCTTCGTGGCGATGGGCGGGGCGACCGAGGCGGCCATCTGGTCCAACTACGAGGAGGTGTCGGAAGCCGCCCCGGACTGGCCGTCGATTCCCTACGGCCGCCCCCTGTCGGGCCAGCGCTTCCGGGTGGTGGGCCCCGACGGCCGGGACCGGCCGGACTGGGTGCCCGGCGAGCTGTGGATCGGCGGCGCGGGCGTGGCCGTCGGCTACCGGGGCGACCCCTCCACGACGGCCGCGCGGTTCGTCACCGACGAGCAGGGGGTGCGCTGGTACCGCACCGGCGACCAGGGCCGGTACCGGCCCGACGGCCGGCTGGAGTTCCTGGGCCGCGACGACCAGCAGGTCAAGATCCGCGGCCACCGGCTGGAGCTGGGCGAGGTGGAGGCCGCCGCACGCGCCCACCCC
>NYMS01000013.1 GCA_002529455.1 Glycomyces fuscus | reverse complement strand
GTGGTCCCCAACACTTTCCAAAGCCCTGACCAGCGCATACGTTGCACGGGTGAACTTTATGCGATCGATACCCAAGCTGACGTTTACCGCGACCTCCAGCCTGCTCATCACCAGCGGACTCCTCCTGGCCGGACCCGGCACAGCCGCCGCCGACACCACCTCCGACCACGACATCGCCACCACCCTCAACACCAAACTCGACGACGACATGGCCGGCCACATGAACGCCGAGCACGTCGAGAACGCCCGCGCCATGGTCGAGGCCGCCAAGGACCGCGACCTGGACCAGGACGCCGCCGCCCTCGCAATCGCCACCTCCATCGTCGAGACCCACCTGGACAACCTCGACTGGGGCGACCGCGACAGCGTCGGCCTCTTCCAACAGCGCGACCACTACGGCTCCCAGCAGGACCGGCTCGACCCCACCTGGGCCACCAACGCCTTCTTCGACGAGCTCGAGCGCGTCCACCCCGACCGCAGCTGGGACGACGACCCCCTGGGCCAGGTCGCCCAGGACGTCCAGCGCTCGGCCTACCCCGACCGCTACCAGCACCAGGTCGACGACGCCCAGACCATCGTCGACCACCTCTGGTAACAGACCGTTCCCGAACTGACAGTGGAGCGTGCGAACCCCGCTCCCGCACGCTCATCCGGCTCAGGCCGGTGACCGGACACCCGGTCACCGGCCTGAGCCGTTTCCGGACTCCGCGCCGGGCTCCCGGGCCCCACGCGTGCGGGGCCGTCTCACACCTCCTGCCGTGCGGCGTTGGCGGCGAAGGCCTCACACAGGTACACGCTCAACCCCCCGGCATGGGCGTCACGAACTCGTGAGGACGACGAGCCGCTGTGTCGCCCGGGTCATCGCGACGTAGCGGTCGACCGCTCCTTCGACGCCCTCGCCGAACTCCTCCGGGTCGACGAGGACGACCAGGTCGAACTCCAGCCCCTTGGCCAGCTCCGGGGTGAGCGACCGGACGCGGGGCCTCTCCTGGAACCCGGGGCCGCCGATGACGCAGGCGACCCCTTCGGCGTGCTCGGCGAGCCAGGCGTCCAGGACCGGGTCCAGGTCCGAGGCGGACCCGTGCACGACGGGGACGCCGCTGCCGCGGACCGAGGTCGGCACGTTGGCGTCCGGGAGCACGGCCCGGATGACCGGCTCGGCTTCCGCCATGACCTCTTTCGGTGTCCGGTAGTTGATGCCCAGGCGGGTCAGTTCGATCCGGTCGAGCCCGACCCGTTCGAGCCGTTCCCGCCACGACTCAGCGAACCCGCGCCTGGCCTGGGCGCGGTCCCCGACGACGGTGAAGCTCCGGGAGGGACAGCGCAGCAGCAGCATCTGCCACTCGGCGTCGGTGAGTTCCTGGGCCTCGTCCACGACGATGTGCGCGAACGGCCCGGCGAGCAGGTCCGGGTCGGTACCGGGCAGCACGGTCTCGTCGACCAGGCTGTTGCGCAGGTCCTGTCCGCGCAGCATCGTCACCAGGCCTTCACCGTCGTCGTCGGCCTGGACCAGGTGGTCGACGACGGCGGCCATGCGCTCGCGTTCGGCCGCCTCGGCGGCGGCGTGACGACGCCTGCGCCGTGACGCCTGCGGGTCGCCGAGCCTCTGGCGTGCCGCGTCCAGGAGCGGCAGGTCGGACACCGTCCACGCCTGCCCCTCCTCGCGCCGCAGTCTGCGGACGTCGTCGGGGCTGAGCCAGGGGGCGCACCTGCGCAGGTAGGCCGGTACCGACCACAGGTCCGCGACCAGGTCGGTCGCCTCGATCAGCGGCCACGCCCGGTTGAGGGCCCCGATCAGCTCCGTGTTCCGCAGCAGCGACCTCCGGAACAGGTCGGGCGGGACCTCGTCATCGTCGTGCCTGTCCAGCAGGATCGCGAGCAGCTCCTCCAGGATGTGCTCGCGTGCTTCGTTGTGCGGGACACCCGGCGCCAGCGACTCGAAGGCCTCGGCCCAGTCGGCGGCGCTCAACCGGATGTCGGCCCAGTCCGTCGTGACCGTCATCCCCTCGGTGGGCGGCTGTTCGTAGAACCTGACCGCCGGCTCGATCGCCTTCACCAGGTCCGCGGACGCCTTCAGGAGGGCCACGTCCGGGTCGGTCTCGGCCGTGGCCGAGGCTCCCTCGGGGACCAGGTCCCGCAGGGTGCAGGTCTGCACGCCCTCCTCCCCGAGGCTGGGCAGGACGTCGGAGACGTAGGCCAGGTAGGGCTGGTGCGGGCCGACGAACAGCACGCCGCCCCGACGGTGGCCGAGGCGGGGGTCGGAGTAGAGCAGGTGCGCGGTGCGGTGCAGGGCGACGACGGTCTTGCCCGTGCCCGGACCGCCGTCGACCACCAGAGCGCCGCGCGAACCCGCGCGGATGATGGCGTCCTGGTCGGCCTGGATGGTGCCGAGCACGTCCCGCATCCGGGCCGACCGATCGCCGCCCAGGCTGGCGATGAAGGCGGACTGGTCGTCGAGTGCGGCGTGCCCCTCGAACCCGTCGTCGGTGAACACCTCGTCCCAGTAGTCGCTGACCCGGCCGCGGCTCCAGCGGTACCTGCGGCGGCTGGTCAGCCCCATCGGGTTGGCGTGGGTGGCCGCGAAGAACGGCTCGGCCGCGGGGGAGCGCCAGTCGATCAGCAGTCGGCGTCCTTCGCCGTCGGTGAGTCCGAGCCGCCCGATGTACACGGGCTCGGAGCCGTCCGCGCCGACGATGTGCCCGAGGCACAGGTCCAGGCCGAAGCGGCGCAGGGCGCGCAGGCGTGTGGTCAGCCGGTGGATCTCCCTGTCCCGGTCCATGACCTCGCGGCCGGTGCCGCCGGACGTCCTGCGTTTGGCGGCGAGGCGGTCGGACAGGTCGGTGATCGTCTCTTCGAGGCTCTTGGCGATGGCCGCGAAGTGCTGCTCGTCGTCGGCGATCAGTCTCGGGTCGGCCTTGGCGGCGAGGTGGTGGGGGAGGTCGAACGCGCTGGTCGTCAGTGGCTTCACGTCGTCTCCCGCGGCATGGGCTGTGGTCACGGTCGACGATTCTGCGGCACGACCCGGGTCTTGCCGCAAGCCCCGGGGTGCGCTATAGATTGAGAGTGGAGAGGAGCGGCCAAAGCCCCCTCCCCCTGATCGTCCGCCGTTGACGGACGGCCTTCGCGTGAAGCGCCCTCGCGCCGCGCCCCCTTCTTTCCTCCCCGCCACGGGCGTGCTGGTCCGTGCCCTCCTGCCTGCCGGTGGTCCCCGTGTCCGTTACGACACGGGGGCCGCGCTGTTCGGCAACGCCCGGGTCCACGACGAGGCGCTGGACGCCCTGCGCGCCGGATGAGACCGATGGTCCTCACCCCCTCTCTGGTCCACCACCGCCTGCGCGGGAACGGCCGGCTGTAAGCACGCGCGTCCGGGGGGCCTTCCTCCCATTTCCCGACGCCTCCACCACCGCTCCACCGAACCCCTCCTGAAGCCCACGCCATATTTCCTAAAGACCTTAGGAAGATGTAGAGTACCTTGTGGCAGAAGAGGGGGAGCTTATGGCACGCGCGGGACTGACCACGGAACGCCTCACCGAGGCGGGAGCCGAGCTGGCCGACGAGGTCGGCTTCGAGCGGGTGACCGTCTCGGAACTGGCCAGGCGCTTCGACGTCAAGGTCGCCAGCCTGTACTCACACCTGCGCAGCTCCCAGGACCTCAGGACCCGGATCGCCCTGCTCGCCCTGGAGGAGCTCGCCGACCGGGCCGCCGACGCCCTGGCCGGCCGGGCCGGCAAGGACGCCCTGACCGCCCTGGCCAACGTCTACCGCGACTACGCCCGCGAGCATCCCGGCCGCTACGCCGCGGCCCAGCTCAGACTCGACCCGGAGACGGCGGCCGCCAGCGCCGGTGTCCGGCACGCACAGATGACGCGGGCGATCCTGCGCGGCTACGACCTGACCGAGCCGGACCAGACGCACGCGGTCCGCCTGCTGGGCAGCGTTTTCCACGGCTACGTGACCCTGGAGCTGGGGGGAGGGTTCAGCCACAGCGCCCCCGACACCCAGGAGACCTGGTCACGGACCCTGGACGCCCTCGACGCCCTGCTGCGCAACTGGCCCGCGCCCTGACCGCGGCCTCCCAACGGCGCTCGGCCACGCGCCCCGCCGACCAACCAGAGCTTCACGACGATCCCGACCACCAGGTTGACACCATGCACACCCAGTACCACTGGACCACCACGCCCCTCACCCCGGACCTCCTGCGAGGAGCCCTCGAACTGGAGCGCACCGAGCACGGTGTGCTGCCGCACCGGCTGCCCGCACGGGCCCGCGCCCAGTGCGCCGACCCGCAACTGGTCATGGTCGAGTCCCAACCCTCCGGGGTGCGGCTGGCCTTTCGCACCCGGGCCACCGCCGTCGAACTCGACACACTGCCCACCAAACGCGTCTACACGGGCGCCCCTCCCCGCCCCGAGGGCGTGTACGAGCTGCTCGTGGACGGCCACCTCACCGACCAGGCCACCGCGATCGGCGGCAACACCCTGGCCGTGGACCTCGCCACCGGTGCCGTCGAGCACCGCCCCGGCCCGGTCGCCACCCTGCGTTTCACCGGCCTGCCCGACCGCGCCAAGGACGTCGAGATCTGGTTGCCGCACAACGAGACCACCGAACTCGTCGCCCTGCGCACCGACGCCCCCGTCGAGCCCACCCCCGACCGGGGCCGCAGGGTGTGGCTGCACCACGGCAGCTCGATCAGCCACGGCTCGGACGCGGCCAGCCCCACCACCATCTGGCCCGCGCGCGCCGCATCCCTCGGCGGTGTGGAGCTGGTCAACCTCGGCCTGGGCGGCGGCGCACTGCTCGACCCCTTCACCGCCCGCGCCATGCGGGACACCCCGGCCGACCTGATCAGCCTCAAGATCGGCATCAACCTGGTCAACGCCGACCTGATGCGCCTGCGCGCCTTCGGTCCCGCGGTGCACGGCTTCCTCGACACCATCCGCGAGGGCCACCCCACCACGCCGCTGCTGGTCGTCTCACCGATCCTGTGCCCCATCCACGAGGACACCCCCGGCCCCTGCGCCTTCGACCCCGACGCCATGCGCGAGGGCAGGCTGCGGTTCCGGGCGACCGGCGACCCCGCCGAGCGCGCCGCCGGGAAGCTGACGCTCTCCCTCATCCGGGAGGAACTGGAGCGCATCGTGCGCGGGCGTGCGGCCGAGGACCCGCACCTGTACCACCTCGACGGGCGCGAACTCTACGGAGAGGCGGACAACGCCGAGCTGCCGCTGCCCGACGGGCTCCACCCGGACACCGCCACCCACCGGCGCATCGGCGAGCGCTTCGCCGAACGCGCCTTCGGTGAGGGCGGCCCGTTCCACGCCCCGAGGGCCTGAGACACCCGGGCGCTCCGCCCCTCCCCGGCGGCCGCCGCCCCCCGGCGGGACGGCGGACCGGTCGAGGAGCACCGCGGCCCCGGCCCGCTCCGGTCGCGGGGCTCAGGCCGGGCCGGAGCGCGCGGACACCAGTTCCTGGGCCTCGCGCACGATCTGGGCCAGCCGGGAGTGGTGCGCGCCGGGCCAGTACACCCGCTCGCAGGAGGGGCAGCGCGCGAACGCCTCGTAGGTGGCGCGGGTGCCCGCCTCCAGTTCGCCTCGCACCTCGTCCTTGGACACGTGCACCAGCTCGCCGTTGCACGCCGGGCAGCGCGTCCAGGGCCGCAGGGGCGGTGCGAAGCGCTCCAGCACCTCGCGCAGCTGGGCTGCGGGCCTGGTCTCGCGCACGTGGCCGCCCGCCCGCAGGCCGCTGCGGCACAGCAGTCCGCGGTCGCGGGTGAGCAGCACCCTGTCCTCGGCGTTGGCCTGGCGAAACAGCGAGGGGTCGTCGCGGTCGTTGTCGTAGGCGGTGTCCAGGCCCAGCAGGCGCAGGCGCCGGGCCAGGGTGCCCAGGTGCACGTCGAGCAGGAACCGCGGCTCGGCGAAGGGCAGGCGCTGCGGGTACTCCACGGGCAGGACCTCCACGGCCTCGCCCTGGGCGGGGATGTGGGAGGGCGGGGTGTCGCGGCCGTCGACGCGCAGGGCGCCGACCTCGGTCAGGGGTACGCCCAGCGACTGGACGACGTGTCCGAGGGTGGAGGTGGAATCGCCCTCCATGCGCACGGTTCCGCCCCGGTGCCGCGGCGCCAGGAAGAACCGCAGTTCGGGTGCGAAGCTCAGGTCTAGCATCGGTTCTCTTCCTTCGAAGGACCGCACCCGCCGTACGGGGCGGGCGCGGCCGGTGTGCGGCTCAGGGAAGGAGCGGGCGCACCCGCTCGGCGGTGAAGCGGACGAAGCCCTCGGGGTCGGGCTCGTCGGCCGTGGGCTGCAACACCACGGTGTCGGCCCCGGCCTCGGCCATGTGCCGTACGGCCTCGGCGACGCGGTCGGCGTCTCCGGCCACGCCGGTCTGCGGGGACAGGCCCCCGGCGCGCAGTTCGGCGTCCATGCGCCGGGCGGCGTCGGGCCCGGTGGCGGCCAGGAGGTAGACGGTCACGGGGTGGTGGCCGGGGCGTCCCGCGGCCTCCCGTCCCCGGTCGGCCAGCAGCCGTGCCCGCCGTACCCCGTCCACTCCCGCGGCGGCGTCCAGGATGGTGCCGTCGGCGGCCTGTCCGCTCAGGTGCAGGGTGCGCGGTCCGCGTGCGCCGGCCAGGACGGGGACGGGGGCGGCGGGCGGGTAGTCCAGGGCGACGTCGTCGAGGGTGACGTAGCGGCCCCGGGAGGTGACCCGCTCCCCGGCCAGCAGGGCGCGCAGCGCGTCCAGGTGTTCGCGCAGGAGGGTGAGCGGGGAGTCGGGGCGCGCGCCGACCTGGGCCATCCAGTCCTGGACGCCGTGGCCCACGCCGACGCGTACGCGGCCGGGGAAGAGCCTGTGCAGGGTGGCGGTCTCCATGGCGGTCAGGGCGACGTTGCGCAGGGGGACGGGGAGCAGGCCCACGCCCACGGTGAGGTTCTCGGTCCAGGCCAGGGCGGCGGAGGCGGCGGCGACGCCGCTCTCCAGGAAGCAGTCCTCCCACAGCCAGAGCTGGTCGAGCCCGGCCTCGTCGGCCGCGCGGGCCACGGAGCGCAGGCGTTCGGGGGGCAGCTGGGGGCGGAAGACGGCTCCGAGTTCGGTCATGGTGCCGTTCTACCGGGCGGAGGGAGGGGAGACAACGACTTTCGCCCCGCCCGGTCCGGAGGGCGGCGTGGGCGTGCCGGTCCCCTCACCGGGGCGGGGTCGGCCCCGGGAGGGGCGGTCCTCATGCGCGCGGCAGCGCCATGGCGTTGGGGAAGGGGATCGCGCCCGAGGCCACGATGCGTTCGGCCAGTGGTTCCAGGCGCTCGGCCAGGTCCGCCGCCCTCTGGGCGCCCAGGGCGGTCAGGGCGGGTTCGGCCAGGCGGTCGGTGTCGGCCTCGATCCGCTCGCGGTGCTCGCGGCCGGAGTCGGTCAGGGCGCCCTCGCCGGTGAGCCAGCCGCGGTCGCGCAGGCGCTGCGAGGCCTGGTCCCACTCCTGTTCGCTCCAGCCGCGGAACTCGCGCTGGCGTTCGGGGGAGCGGCCCAGGGCGACCGAGACGACGTTGGCCTCGCAGCCGTCGAGTCCGCTGCTCATCAGCGCGGCGATGTGCCCGTCGCCGCGGAACTCGCGCAGGGCGGTGGCGGCCCACCACAGAGCCAGGTGCGGCTGCTCGGGCACGGGCAGGGCGGCGTGGGCGGCGAAGAGGGTGCGGCCCGCCCGGGGGCAGGCGGAGACGGCCGCGACCGCGGCGTGCGCGGCCTCGGCGGTCTCGGGTGCCCCGGCCAGGTCGCCGAGGATGCGGCGCAGGGCCTGGTCGGCCACCGCGGTGCGGGCGGCCAGGGCCTTCTCTGGGGAGGAGAAGGACCAGGCGTCGGGGATGGCGCGGGCGACCAGGCGCGGGGCGAAGTTGTGGAAGGCCGCGGTGACGACGTCGGCGGAGGCGGGGCCGAGCGCGGCGGAGCGGGAGGCGAAGTAGCCCATCCAGTAGCCCTTGAACCCGGCGTCGCGGTAGGCGGCCTCGGCTTCGGGGGCGAAGTAGACCAGGGCGTGGCAGGTCTCGATCAGTGGCCAGATCCGGTTCACGCCACGAATATACGCCTGCGTGGTCCGGGTGCTCCGCGCGGCGGGGGCGGTGGGGATCTCTCCGCTGCGCCCTGTCGTTTCGGGGCGAGTCCCCGCGCCGGTGGCGGTCCGGGGCCGCGAACGCGCTGCGCCAGCCGAGGACGCCGCCCAGGAGGGTGCCCGCGGGGACGCCGGGTTCGACGACGACGGGGTGAGCAGCTCCACGGACAGCAGTCCGGGGGTCGTCACCGTGAAGATGCCGAGGGCCACGGCGGTGACGGCGAACCAGCCGTGCGTGCGGAGAGGGGCCGCGGCGCCGGTGCGAGGAGGCCCCCGCGGTCCTCTCAGGGCGAGAGGCGCAACAGGGCGCTGGAGCCCTCGACGGCGACCAGGGTGATGTCGAAGCCGTTCATGACGAAGACGTACTCCTGGTCCTCCGGGGGAGGAAGGTGGCCCGACAGGGTGGTGCCGGGACCGTAGCCGCTGAAGTCGATGCCGTCCTCGCCGACCGCGTCGACCACGAACCGGTCGACGCCGTGGGATCCGTCCATGGTGAACTCGTCGCCGCTCTCCACCAGCACCTCGCAGTCGGCGTCGGCGCAGGCCTCCAGGTCGGTGCCGTCGGCGGCCTCGGGCAGCGCCGGGGCGGCGGGCGAGGGGGAGGCGTCGGCGGCCGAGGGCTCCGGGCTCGCCGCGCCCTGCTCCTGTGATCCGGCGCAACCGCCGAGCAGGGCTGTCACGGCGCCGGCGGCGGCCAGGGCGAAGGTCCGGCGGAGGGTGGTGGTCATGGTGCCCCGTTCATGGGTTCGGCCGCGCGCCCCGGAGGGCGGGGGCAGACCGCGCGGCGATGGCCTCGTCACCGACGGTTGTGCCCCGGCCCCGTGGTGCCCATGCCCGCTTCGGTGTGGCGCGCGTCACTCTAGCCGTCGCGGGTGTGCTCCGGTGTCCGGCCGCCTCCCCCCTCGGCCTCCGGGCCGGGAGGGAGCGCGAGCCCGCGCCCTGCTGGCCGCCTGGCGCGCCACCGGCGCCGAGATCGCCCCGGCCCCGCATGACCACGGCGCCCCGGGCCAGCGCGATGCGGCCCGGTCCCTGGTTCCGGTCGGGGGTTCGGACGGCGGAGACGGGCCTCACCGGCGGGGAGAAGGCCGCCTAGACTGTGGCGCGGCACACCCGAGCGCGTGAGGGGACGGCGTCCGTGGACCCGGTGGTGGAGTCGGTCAGCAGCAGTCCAGGACACACCTTCACCAAGGCCGTCCTGCCGCGGATCCGTCTTCTGGCGGGGCTGGGCGTGGAGGGCGACGCCCACCTCGGAGCCACCGTCCAGCACCTGTCCCGGATCGCCGCGGACCCCGACCAGCCCAATCTGCGCCAGGTCCACCTGGTGCACGCCGAACTCCTGGACGAGGTGGCCGAGGCTGGATTCGCGGTCGCTCCCGGACAGTTGGGCGAGAACATCACCACCCGAGGCCTGGACCTGCTGTCCCTGTCCGCGGGCACCGTCCTGGTGTTCGGCGATGGGGCCGGTGTGCGGATCACCGGCCTGCGCAACCCCTGCGCGCAGATCGACGGCTTCTCCCGGGGCCTGCTCAAGCAGGTCCTGCGCCGCGGGGAGGACGGAACCGTGGTACGCAGGGCCGGGGTCATGGGCGTCGTCCTGACCAGCGGCACGGTCGAACCCGGTATGGCTGTGCGTGTGTGGACACCCCAGGGCGCCCACACACCTCTCGAACGGGTCTGAGGACCGGCTCCCGTCACACCAGCGAGGCCAGCAGCCCGGGTTCGGCGTGTGCCCGGATGCCGACGATGCGGTCGTCCTCGACGGTGAACGCCAGCGCCGCGTAGGGGCGTCCCCCGCGCAGGCCCACGAGCCCGGGAAGGCCGTTCACGGACACCACGCGCGAGTCCTGGGCCAGGCGCGAGAAGGTGATGGCCTGCCCCGCCACCGCCTCGGCTCCGCTGGTGACCGCGGGCACGCCCCTCAGTACGGCGAACTCGTCGGCGCTGACGGCCACGTCGGGGGCCAGCACCGCCATGAGGCCCTCGAAGTCGCCGCCGCGCGCCGCGGCCAGGAAGGCCTCCACCACCCGGTGCCGACGGGCCGGATCGGGCACGCCGTCCGCGTCCGCGCCGCGCACCCGGCGCCGTGCGCGGCTGGCCAGCTGCCGGGTGGCCGCCGGGGTGCGCTCCAGGATGGGTGCGATCTGGTCGAAGGGCATCGCGAACAGGTCGTGCAGCACGAACGCCAGCCGTTCGGCCGGGGTGAGCGTGTCCAGGACCACCAGCAGCGCCATCCCCACCGAGTCGGCCAGGAGCGCCTGCTGCTCGGGACCGGCCTGCGGGAGGTCGCGGGCGGGCTCGGGCACGTCCTCGCCCACCGGGTCCTCGCGGCGCGAGGCGCGCGAGCGCAGCATGTCCAGGCACACCCGGCCCACCACGGTGGTCAGCCATCCGGCCAGGTTGTCGATGCTGTGGGCGTCGGACCGGTTCAGCCGCAGCCACGTCTCCTGTACCGCGTCCTCGGCCTCTCCCGCCGAGCCGAGCATCCGGTGGGCGATCGAGCGCAGCAGCGCCCGGTGCTCCTCGAAACGCGCGGCCCACATTTCGTCCGTGTTCATCGGTCACATTCCTTCGTCGGTATCCGTCGTGGTTTCGACTCATCGGGCTGACGTCTGGATGCGGCCCGATGTGACTGGTTTCGACGAGGAGATCCATGAACACCTGGAACGAACTGCGTTCACTGCTGCGCGGCCGTGTGCTGACCGGCGGCGAGGAGGGCTTCGAGCTGGCCAGACGCCCCTGGAGCCTGTCCGTGGACCAGCCCGTGGCGGCGGTGGTGGAGGCCGCCGACGCCGACGATGTGGCCGCCCTGGTCCGCCACGCCCACCGGGAGGGCCTGGCGGTGGCAGCGCAGCCCACCGGGCACGGCGCCTCCGGGGACGTCAAGGGCGCGGTGCTGCTGCGCACCGGTGCGCTGGACGAGGTGCGCGTGGACGCCGACCGCCGGGTGGCCCGCGTGGGCACGGGCGTGCCCTGGGGGCGTGTGCAGGAGGCGGCGGCCGCGCACGGCCTGACCGGCCTGCCGGGCAGTTCCCCGGTGGTCGGCGTGACCGGGTACACCCTGGGCGGGGGCCTGAGCTGGTTCGGCCGCCGCCACGGGTGGGCGGCCGACGGCGTCACCGCCCTGGAGGTGGTCGACGCCCGTGGGGAGCGGGCGCGGGTGACCGCGGAGTCCGACCCCGACCTGTTCTGGGCGCTGCGCGGCGGCGGGGGCGACTTCGCGGTGGTCACCGCCCTGGAGTTCGCCCTGCACCCCGCGCCGCGGCTGTACGGCGGGCGCGTGGTGTGGCCCGCCGACCGGGCCGGGCGGGTGTTGGAGGCCTACACCGGGATCACCGCGCACGCGCCGCGTGAGCTGACGGTGTGGCTGAACCTGCACCACGTCCCGGGCCAGGAGCCGACGGTTTCGGTGGACGCGACCTTCCTGGGCGGGCCGGAGCGGGCGCGTGAGCTGCTGCGTCCGCTGGAGGCTGCCGGGAGGCCGCTGCGCGACACCCGTGCGGTGCTGCCGCTGACCGAACTGGGATCGGTCACCGCCGAGCCCACCGACCCCTCGCCGGGTCTGTCGCGCGCCGCGCTGCTGGCGGACCTGGGACCGGAGGCGGTCGGGGCGCTGCTGGCCGAGCCGATCGCCCCGCTGCTGGGAGTGCAGGTACGCCACCTGGGAGGCGCGTTCGCCGACGCCTCCGACACCCCCTTCGGGCCGGTGGATGAGTCCTACTACCTGTACGCGCTGGGGGTGCCGTTCACCCCGGAGACGGCCCCGGGGATCCGGGCGCGTCTGGAGGGTCTGGTGGCGTCGCTGGGTTCGGGTGTCAGCGGGCGCAAGCCGCTGACCTCGCTGGTACCGGGGGAGTCGGTCGCCGACGTGTTCTCTCCGCGGGTGCTGGAGCGGCTGCGGCGGATCAAGGGCGAGCGCGACCCGCGGGGTGTGGTGCGGTCCAACTACCCGGTGGCGGGCTGACCCGGAGGAGGGCCGCGCGCGGCCCGGCCCGGGAGCCGGGGCGCCTCAGGTGTCGGTGCGCTGGAGGAGGCGTTCGTGGCGCTGGCGGGCGGCCTGGGCCGAGCCCAGACCCAGGCCGAAGGCGATCTCCTGCCAGGTCATGCCGCGTCCCTTGGACATCTGCAGCAGCCCGGCCTCCAGCTGGTCGAACTCGGCGCGGGCCCAGGGCACCAGGGTCAGGGCGGCGGTGAGGTCGTCCTGGTCCACGGCCGGGGCGCCCGGGTCGGGCTGGGCGCTGCCCGCCGCCAGGTCGGCGACGCGCCGCAGGGCGTCCAGGGGTGCCATGGGCATGCGCAGCTCGTCCCAGCGCGCGCGGTGCTCGCCGGTGGCGTGCCGTTCGGTGATGCGCAGCAGCGCCTCGTGGGTGCGCAGGCGGCGGGCGCTGCGCGGGTCGGGCTGGGTGAAGGCGCCCTCGCGCTGTTCTTCGCTCATGGGCCCAGCATGGGGCCCGGGACCTCAGGTTGTCAACGGATGGTTTTCAACGGATTGTTTATTCCGGGTTCTGCCGCTCCAGGAACTCCGCGAAGGCCACCTTGCCCACCGCCCGGTGCGGGGCCAGGTGGCCCCCGGCGCGGTAGGCGGCGAAGACGGAACCGGGCAGGCGCACTGGCACCGTCCGCAGGTCCGTCCCGGACCAGCGCTGGTAGGCCCCGGCCAGGTCGCGGAAGGACTCCACGCGCGGGCCGCCCATGTCCGCGACGCGTCCGGCCGGTGGGTTCCCGGCCAGGTGGGCCAGGCGGGAGGCGACCTCGTCGACGTCCACGGGTTGCACGTCCACGTCCGGGACGGGCATGAAGGGTAGACGGGCCGCGCCCGCGCACAGCTTCCGCACCAGGTCGTGGAACTGGGTGGCGCGCAGCACCGTCCACCCCAGGTCCGAGACTGGCAGGGCCCGTACCTTTCCTGAGGTCCGCGTGACGAAGACAGCCCCGGCAACCAAAGGTTGCCGAGGCTGTTCGCTGCCCGGGGCAGGCGCGTTGGACGAAGCGTCAAACGCGCCTGCTTGGGCTCAGCCGGTGGGCGGCCCGGCGCCCACGACGTCGACCGGCTCCAGGGCGGCGGGCAGGGGTGAGCGGGTGGTACTCACGCGGTGAAGCTCCCGTCCGCGATGGCAGCGTCGACGAAGTCCTGCACAGAGCGAGGCTGCCGGGACAGGGCCCGCTGCACCCCGTCGCTGAGGTGGGCGCCGTTGCTGTCGTGGATGTTGGAGAACAGGTCGGTGACGGTCTCGGCGACCTCCTCGGGCAGCCCGGCATCGAGGGCTCCCTGCTGGTACTGCTCCGGGGTGACGGCCTCGTGGTGCAGCGGGGTGCTCCGGGCGTGGGAGATCACCTGAAGGATCTCGGAGACCGTATGCCGGGCTCGCCCGGCGCACGCTCTGGCCGGGGGGTCTCGGCTATCCGGCCATCACGCGGGTGGCCAGGCTGGACGGGACCATGCGCATCACTTGGTCGCGGAGGACACCCAGTCCACCGCGCAGTGTCCCGAACTTCTGGGTCGCCCACGCCGCGTACAGCATACGGCTCGTGGGCGGACGGCGCAGCGCGTCGTAGCGGCGCAGCCGGGCCGGTGCCGATGCGCGGTCGGCCCCCTTGAGGCAGTCGGCCAGGGCGATGGCGTCGGCGAACGCCTGGGTGGCCCCCTGGCCCAGGTCCGGGGGCATCGCGTGGGCGGCATCGCCCAGCAGCGCGACCCGGTCCAGCGCGAAGGAGGACAGCGGGCGTGCCAGGGCCGCGGTCTCGGCCACGTGCATGGTCGCCGGGTCGGTCTCGGCCAGCAGGTCGCCCACCAGCGGGTGCCAGTCGTAGCGGGTCCAGCGCAGCCACTCCAGCACCTCGGCGCGGTCGGTGCGCTCGCCGGGGGCGTGGGCGTCCGCGGGCCACAGCGCGTACCAGTACACGGTTCCCTCGGCCATGGGCAGGCACCCGAACCGGGCGCCCGTGCGGTGGTCCATGAGTTCGCCGATGATGGGCGAGACGTCCCGGCCCAGGCCGGGGACGATCGCCTGGGCGGCCAGTTCTCCCGAACGGCGCAGCCCGGGGTGGTCCACGACCAGGGTGCGCCGGACGCGGCTGCGGGCGCCGTCGGCGGCCACGACCACGTCTGCCTGAACCTTCTCGCTGTCGGTTTCGACGAGGCCGGACGTGGGATCGACGTTCACCACTGTGGCCGGGGCCCGGACGGTGCCCTCGGGGAGCAGGTCCTGCAGGAGGGGGGCCAGGGTCCGGCGGGGCAGGGAGACCGGGGGATCTGCGCCGTGCGCGGCGAGTGCTTCGTGGTCGACCTGCATCAGGGGGCGGCCGTTGCGGTCGCGTGTGGTCCCGTCGCCGTCGCCGGGCACCGTCAGCGCCCGGACCGCCTCGCCTATCCCGATCCGGTCCAGGGCCCGCACGCCCTCGGGTGCGACGCCGATCCCAGCGCCGCCCTGGGACGTCTCCAGGGAGCGTTCGAAGACCGTGACGGTGTGGCCGTCCTGGTGCAGGGCCGCCGCTGCGGCCAGGCCGCCCAGGCCGCCGCCGACGATGGTGATGTCCATGAAAACAACCTCCTATACGCTTGTATAGACACCAAGATAGGGCATGATCTCTACAGATGTATAGGACTGTGATGAACGACCGACGCCAAGCCCTCCTGGACGCCGCCCTGCGGGTCCTGGCGGCCCAGGGCATGCGCGGCCTGACCCACCGGGCCGTCGACACCGAGGCCGGGCTGCCCTCGAGCAGCTGCAACTACTACTTCCGCAGCCGCGCGGCCCTGGTGGGCGGCTGCGTGGACCGCCTACTCGAACTGGAACGGGCCGACCACCCCGCGGTCGCGGAGCCCTCCAGCGCGGAGGAGCTCTACGACGCCCTCGCCGACGACATCGTGACCATGGTCACCGTCGACCGGGGCCGCCTGCTCGCCCGTTACGAGCTGCACCTGGCCGCCGCCCGCGATCCGCAGCTACGGCAGGTGATGCGCCGGGCCTCGCGCGCCGCCGACCAGTGGGACGCCCAGCAGTTCGCCGCACACGGCATCACCGACAGCGAGGCGGCCGCCGCGGGGCTCAGCGCCCTCATCGACGGCCTCGTCTTCACGGCACTGCTCCAGGACACCGAGGACCCCGAGGCCCTGCGGGTGCGGGCGCGGGCCGCGATCGCCGCCCACCTGACCCTGCGCACGGCGGGCGCCAGCCGCTGACCAGGGCGTTGACCCCGTGAGCAGGAGGTCCGCGCCGCCCCGTAGGCCACCCCGGTGGTTCTCCCGAACGCCCGACAGCTCGGGTACGTGCTGGTGCAGAGTCGACCTGTTCACCCCGAGCAGGTGGGCGCGAAGCACGCCGACGTGGCGGTCGCGGTCAAGGGGACCGGCGTCGCCCCGCGCTGGCCCCGGGAACGGCGCACGACAGTGATCGACCGCCTCACCAAGAAGGCGGCGAGCACGCTCATCCCCCTGCTGAAGGAGCGCCGCTCCGGCCGACAACGCACCGTAACCGCGCTGCGGTCGGTGCCCAGAACGGCGCCACACTCGCCTTCGGCGGCATTTGCGCAGGTCAGAAGGTAGACCAATCCGGGCATTCCGTGTGGTCTACCCGGCGGGCGTGGTTTCTGTCTGTTTTAGCCGGTTCTGGCCGCCGATAAGCCCCGCATAGCACCGGTGAGGGCGCGCGGATCCGCACCCGGGGCGACCACGGTCGGTCACGAGGGCGGGGTGCGGCGGGAGTTCAGAGCACGCCCTCGCAGCGCAGCCGCCACAGGCCGTGGGCGTAGGCCAGCGCGGGGCTGAATGCCAGCGGCATGACGGCGGCGACGAAGAACGCCACGGGGTCGCCGCTGTTGATCCACGCCGCCGTGCCGGTGGTGGCGACGTTGAGGGCGAGCACGAACCAGGCCAGGGCGGGCCGGAAGGGGCCCGGCGCCCATCCGGCGGCGGTGCACGCCTCCAGGCCGATCACGCACAGGGCGAGCGCGGGCACCCCGGCGGCCAGCACCCAGTTGTCCATCATCTGCTGGTTGGTGGAGGCCGCGCCGAACGCCCCGAGCCCGGCCAGGGCCCAGCACAGGAGCCACAGCCCGGTGCGCGCCCACCAGGGCACGGCGGTTCCAGGACTCTGCGGGCTCACCACGCGGCGTCCTTCCCGCACACGAACACCGCCGTGTCGCATGGCACCCGGCGCTTCACAGCACCTAGTCCTTTCCTTCGGGGCGGCGCAGCGGCCGGTACCCGGCCGTGTCGAGCTTGGACACTTCCTTGTCGACGTCGATGGAGATCTCCCCGATGAGGTTGACGCCCTCCGAGCGCGCGGGGGAGATGTGGGCGAGCACCGCGTCGTCGACGTAGCGGCCCGCCGCGCGCAGCTCCGCGACCGCCAGGCCGAAGTACTCGGTGGTCCAGCAGCTGATGGCGTTGGTCAGCAGGGTCAGGCACAGGGCCTGCTCGCTCTGCTGTTCGTGGTGGCGCCGGCGCATCGCCCCTCCGCCGACGTGGTGCAGGTCGCGGCACAGACTGTGCAGGCTCTCGCCCTTGTTGAGCTGGCGTGCGATGCGGCGCTGGTACTGCTCATCGGTCAGGTAGCGGCAGGCGTAGATGGTGCGGCGCAGCGCCCCCCACTCCTTGAGGGCGGCGGCCAGGGTGTTCTGCCGGGAGCTGGCCGAGAGCTTGCCCACCAGCAGCGAGGCGGTGGAGTGCCCGTACTTGAACGAGGCAGCCAGGCGGAGCATGTCGTCCCAGTGGGTGGCGATCAGGTCGGTGTTGACGCGCCCGGTCAGCAAGGGCCCGGCCATGGGGTGGCGGTCGGTGTACTCGGCCCGGGGGCCCAGGCGGTGCAGCACGATGCGGCCCAGGTCGCGGATGCGCGGAGACAGGGTAAGCCCGACCAGGTCGAACACGCGAAGTTGACCAGCGTCACGCCGTGGGTGTCGGTGGCGTGCTCGGTGATGGGCAGGTCGGTCTGGTTGCCCAGGATCTCGTCGAGGACGTAGTGGGCCTCGCGGTGGGTGGGCACGATGACCTTGGTGCCGTAGGTGGAGTGCTGGTCGGACACGTGCGTGTACTGGGAGATGCCCGCGTCCACGAAGTACCGGGACAGGTGGCGGGCGGTCAGCGACTTGCCCTGCATGGGGAAGCGCTGGCCGTCGGAGGAGGACAGGGTGCCCGCCCCCCACACCCGGGTCATCGGCAGCCGGTGGTGGTAGTCCACGACCGCGGTGTTGGCCGTGCGCAGCGTCTCCTCGCGCAGGTACCACTCGCCCGTCCACGCCAGTTCGTCGTAGGAGATGCCGGTGGCCTCGGACATCGCGGTCAGCCCCATGTTCAACCCGCGGGCCAGGACCACGGCGAGCAGGTTGCGGCGCACCTGGGGGCTGCGCGCCTGCTTGCCGCCGGCGTGCACCAGGTGCTCGCTCAGCCCGGTGCGCCGGTCCACCTCGATCAACAAAGCGGCCAGCGGCAGCCGGGGCAGCATCTGCGCCAGGTCTGCGCGGAGCGTCTCGGCCTCGGCCGGGACGTCGTCGGCCTCCAGCTTGGGCACGACCAGGCGCCCGTCCTCGGCCAGCCGGGCGGGCCCTCGCCCGTGGTCGAGCACCAGTTCCAGGGCGGTGTGCAGCTCGCCGTCGGCCCGGGCGAGCGCCTCGCCGGCCTCGCGCGGGGTGGCGACCTCGGCGCAGAACTCGGTGCGCTTGTCCGCCCACTCCGCCTTGGGCATCAGGTAGGAGGCCGGGTCGGCGTAGCGGCGCGAGGCGGGCACGTGCACGTCCCCCGAGCGCAGCCCGTCGCGCAAGGCCACGATCGCTGACAGCTCCCAGTACCGCCGAAAGGCCGCGCTGTCCCTGTCCGCCGCGGCGGCGTCCAGGTAGCCGCGCCAACGGGCGGGCACGAAGGAGTCCGGGGCCCCTCGGGCACCTTGCGTTTGCCGGTGGCGTTGAGCTCGCGCAGCACCTCCAACCCGTGCAGGAGGTCGCGGGTCTGCTCGTTGCCCGCAAAACGCACCGCGTCCAGCACCGCCGGAACGCATCCGCGCAGGTAGGCGTAGGGCTCCTTCAACGCGGCCAGGTGGCCGTGATCGCGCGGCAGCCGCTCCTGCTTGATGCCGTGCGCCGCTCGGAGCCGCTCCATGCCGATGCGCTCGCGCAGCAGCGCCCCACCCGCTCGGCGGGCACCCCCTCATCGGCCAGCACGGGCAGGATCTCGCCCAGCAGCACCAGGCGGTCCTCCGCGGCCCGGCCGCGTTCGGCCAACCGCGCGGTCATCTTCACCCGCGCCCGCGACTCGGTGGCCGAGACCACTTGGTCGAAGAGCTGCACCACCTCGTCCAGCACCTCCACCGCCCCCTGGCAGAGCAGGGTCAGCAGGATGGGGTAGCGCACCTGGGGCTCGCGCCGCGCCAGACCTTGGGCGGTGGAGCGGCGCCCGATCGTGGCCAGGTGGCGGCGCCGCTCGGTGGGCAGCACCGACACGTCCAGGGCGTGGGCGTCCACCGAGCGCAGGTACTCCAGCTTGGCGACCTCGGCGGTGACCGCGTTCGGGGAGGCCTGGGTGGCGCCGTGGGAGAGCCAGTGCAGCCGGGTCGAGCCCAGCGCGGGGTCCACACGCAGCAGGTGGTCCAGGTCCAGGCGCAGCACGGGGGTGAGCAGCGGCTCGATGCGCTGGTAGGTCTCAGCCTTGGCGGCCTCGCGGGCGGCCACCACCCGCTCCAGCAGCCACACCGGGCCGGGCCGGATCACGCAGGCGCTGCGCAGGTGGGCGCACGCCGCGCGGAACAGGGCGGTGGGCGAGTCGTGCTCCATCGCGCGGGCGAGCAGGTAGGCCTCCAGCTCCTTGGCCTCAGGTTCCTTCATCGGCCGCCACTTCAGGTGGCGGGCGACCTCGCGCAGGTGGTCGCTGCGGGTCTGCTCGCGGACGCCGTAGGCGCGCAGCTCCCCGATACCGATGCGGAGCTTGTCCGACAGGCGCGCCAGCGCGGGCGCGGGCACCGCGGTCAGGTCGGTGGGCACGAACCCGAGCCAGGGCAGGGTACACAGCTGCACCGCCACGCCGAGCTGGTTGGCCGCGCCGCGGCGGTGCTCGACGAACTCGACGTCGGTGGGGGCCAGGGTGAAGTAGCGGGTCAGCTCCTGAGAGCTGATCGTGTCGGGGAAGGTGCGCAGCTGGGCGAGTTCGGCCTCGGAGAACACCTGGGTGGCCAACGCGAGCCTCCGGTCGGGGGTGAGGGGTGACCGTCAGCGAATAGCCAATCAGCCGGGGAGGCTAAGCGTTGGATATTCCGCGAAAACTACCGAGACCCCTGGAGGCTCAGGACGCGCACCTGGTGCCCGGCCCTGCGCAGGTGTTCCACGACGGGCCGGCCCAGGGTGCCGGTGCCGCCGGTGACGAGAACTGTCTTCACGAGCGCTCCTTCCCGGAGCACCCATGCTAGGTCCCGGGGGCCGGGGACGGTTCTGAGCGTGTCCGCGGCGGAGCGCCCGACAGCGGCGCCCGACCAGGGGCGGTGGTGTCTTCGGTGCCCGGTGTCCGGTTAGAGTGCTGGCGGCGTCGGCGCAGCGGAGCGGCCGAGTGAGCGGTGAGGGAGTGTGCCCATGTCCGGGATCGCCGAGGGACTGACGGCAGCGGTCGGCGCGGAACAGGTGGTCACCGACCCCGCCGTCCTCGAGGGCTACTCCCACGACGAGGCCGAGTGGGCCCCCCACGGTCGCCCCGCCGCGCTCGTGCGCCCCCGTGGGACCCAGGACGTGGCGGCCGCGGTGGGCGTGTGCGCGGAACTGGGCGTACCGGTGGTCGCGCGCGGCGCCGGGACGGGGCTGTCGGGGGCGGCCAACGCCGTGGACGGCTGGGTCGTGGTCTCCTTCGAGCGGATGAACCGGGTCCTGGAGGTCGACCCCGTGCAGCAGACCGCCACCGTGCAGCCCGGCGTGGTCAACAACGACCTGCGCGAGCGGGTGGCCCGCGACGGCCTGTGGTACCCGCCGGACCCGGCCTCCGCCCCCTGGTCGACCATCGGCGGCAACGTGGCCACCAACGCGGGCGGCCTGTGCTGCGTCAAGTACGGGGTCACACGCGACTACGTGCTGGGCATGGAGGCGGTCGTGGGCTCGGGCGAGGTGGTGCGGCTGGGCCGGACCACCGCCAAGGGCGTGACCGGCTACGACCTGTGCGGGCTCATGGTGGGCTCGGAGGGGACGCTGGGCATGGTCACCGAGGTGACGCTGCGGATGCGGCCCCTGCGCACCGGCACCGAGCACACCGTGGTGGGCTACTTCGACTCGCTGGTGGAGGCCGGGCGCGCGGTCGCGGCGGTCTCGGCCGCCGGGGTGGTGCCCTCGGCGATGGAGCTGATCGACCGGTTCTGCCTCCAGGCGGTGGACGACTGGAAGAACATGGGCCTGTCCGCCGAGGGCGAGGTGCTGCTGCTGGCGCGCAGCGACCAGCCCGGGGCGGCGGGCGAGGAGGAGGCCGACCGCATCCTGGAGTGCTTCCGGGCCGAGGGCGCGGTCTACGCGGTGCGCTCCACCGACGAGGAGGAGGCCGAGGCGCTGTTCGAGGCCCGCCGCCTGGCCTACCCGGCGCTGGAGCGGCTCGGTCCGCTGCTGACCGAGGACATGTGCCTGCCCAAGGCGAAGGTGCCGCTGATGCTGGAGCGCATCGAGGCGATCGGTAGGCGCTTCGACACCCGCATCGGCAACATCGCGCACGCCGGCGACGGCAACCTGCACCCGCTGTTCATCGTCCCGGCCGGTGACGAGGACGCCAAGAAGCGCGCGCAGGAGGCCTTCGAGGTGATCGTGGACGAGGCGATCGCCCTGGGCGGCACGGTCACCGGCGAGCACGGCGTGGGCCTGCTGAAGATGCGCGGCGCCGCCCGGGAGATGGGGCCGCACGTGCTCGCCATGCACCGGGCCGTCAAGGCCGCCCTGGACCCCCGGGGCATCTTCAACCCGGGCAAGGTCTTCGCCGCGTCGTAGCGGCCGGATCGCGTCCGGCACCGAGAAGGCGGGGGACGGCCGGAGGAGGCCCGCCGCCTCCGGCGCGCGGCGAACGGGCGGCTGGCCGGGGCCCGCCGCGGCCTGCTGGAGCACCCGGCCCTCGGCTCGCCGCGGCGCGTCGGGAGGGCTGCCTACGCGCGGTCCGAACCCGCCTCGGCGGTGCCGTCCGAGGCCGCCGCGGGTTTGGTGTGGAGGACGTCGCGGGCCTGCTCCGCGGCGCGGACGAGGCTCTCGGAGATGAAGTCCATGAAGCGGGCGATGTTCTCCAGGCGGACGGCGGCCGGGGTGCCGGGGCCGAGGATGCTGACGCCCTGTCGTGCGGTTTCGACGAACTGGGCCTCGGCCCGGGCGTTGGCGATCATGGACTGGTACCAGACGTCGTCGTCGACGACGTAGCGCTCGCGGCGGCCTTCGTCGCGTTCGCGGCGGACCAGTCCCTGGTCCTCGAGGAACGTGATCGCCTTGGAGACGGACGCCGGGCTGACCTGGAGCCGCTGGACGAGTTCGGACGCGGTGAGGCTGCCCGCGTCGGTGGTGTAGAGGCAGACCAGCACCCGGGCCATCATCTTGGGCAGGCCCGATCGCATGAGGAGGGTGGTGAAGACCTCCTCGTACTCGCGTACCGCCTCGGCGTCGCGCCCGTGGGCCTGCGGGGGCGCCTTCGGGTCCCGGGGCGCGGTCCTCCTGCGCCGGTGGGCGCGGTGCGCCGTGGCGCGGTGGGCGATGTCGGCGCGGTAGGCGGTGGGGCCGCCGTTGCGCATCACCTCGCGCGTGACCGTCGAGGTCGGACGGCCCAGGCCCCTGGCGATCTGCGCGTAGGCCAGGCCCTCGGCCAGCCCCAGCGCGATCTGCTGGCGTTCGTGCTGGGTGAGTCTGCCTCCGGGCATCGCGGTCTCCTTCGTGGCTTGCGGATGCCGCCACCATAGCGTTCACCTTCAAACCATTGCAACAAACGGGATGTGGATTGTTGCGTTAGATTCACAACTATTGCAATGATTTCTGAGCTTCTACCTGTGGTTATTGGGTTTATCTGCAACGATCAAGTTGTCATATCCTCGAACGCAACGTAGCTTTTCCAACATCAGAAACAGCGGGGCGCGTCAGCCCGCACCACGGAAGGGCCACACCATGCACCAGTTCCCCACCCCCGCCCCGGTCTCCGTCCTCGTGGACATCCCCGCCGGGCGCATCCGGGCCATCGCCGCCGACCGCGCCGACACCACCGTCGAGGTCCGCCCCGCCGACCCCGCCAAGGGCCGCGACACCAAGGCGGCGGAGCGGACCAGGGTCGACTGCACCGACGGCGTCCTGCGCGTCCACACCCCCGAGCCCGGGAACCGGCTCCTCGGCCCCTCCGGATCCGTCGAGGTCACCGTCCAGCTGCCCGCCGGCTCGAACATCGAGGCGAAGTCGTCCTGCGCCGGGTTCCGGAGCGTGGGACGCCTGGGCGAGGTCGTCTGCGAGGGCGCGGACGGCACGGACGGCGCGGTCGAGATCGACGAGGCCGCGAGCATGCGCCTGACCGCCTTCGGCGACGTGACGGTCGGCCGCCTGACCGGCCCCGCGCGGATCAGCACCCACAAGGGAGGCATCCACGTCGCCGAGGCCACCTCCGGCGCGGTCGAGCTGACCACCCAGATGGGCGACGTGACGGTCGGCGCCGCCGCCGGGGTCCGCGCCTCCCTGGACGCCGGCACCCCCCACGGCCGCGTCCACAACGCACTGGTCAACACCGGCGGCTCCGAGGCCGCCCTGGCCATCCACGCGACGACGGGCCAGGGCGACATCACCGCCCGCAGCCTCTGAGCAGCGCCACCGCACCCCGACCGCCGCGGCGAACGGGCCGCGACCGAGATCGTCAGCGCCACGCGGGGCGGATCCCGCGGACCGGACAACCAAGGAGAACCACGATGGAAAACGGCAACGGCGGCCTCTCCGGAGCAGGGCTGCGCAGAGTGCGCGACGTACTGGAGCGGCACGTGGAGTCCGGGAGGATCCCCGGCCTGGTCGCCCTGGTCGGCCGGGGGGACGAGACGCACGTCGAGGCGATCGGGACGATGCGCCATGACGGTGGCGCGCCGATGCGCCGGGACACGATCTTCCGCATGGCGTCCACGTCCAAGCCGGTCTCGGTCGCGGCGGCGATGGTCCTGCTCGACGAGTGCAGGCTGCGGCTGGACGACCTGGTGGAACAGTGGCTGCCCGAACTCGCCGACCGGCGGGTGCTGAAGCGGCCCGACGGCCCACTGGAGGACACCGTGCCGGCACGGCGGCCGATCACCGTGCGGGACGTGCTGACCTCCACCTTCGGGCTCGGCATGGACATGACGTCGCTGGGCACTCCGATCATGAACGCGGTCTTCGAGCAGGGGCTCACCCCCGACCTGCCGGAGCCGATACCCGAGCCGGACGAGTGGATGCGCCGTCTGGGCACGCTCCCGCTGATGCACCATCCCGGGGAGCGCTGGCAGTACCACATCAGCAGCGACCTGCTCGGCGTGCTCGTCGCCAGGGTGACGGGCCAGCCGTTCGAGGCCTTCCTGCGCGAGCGCGTCCTCGACCCCCTGGGAATGAAGGACACCGGTTTCCACCTGCCCGCGGACAAGACGGACCGGCTGCCGCCCCTGTACGCCCCCGACCCGCGGACCGGGGAGTTCCTCGTGTGGGACGAGGCCGAGGGGGGACGCCACAGCCGGCCTCCGGCGTTCCAGGGCGGCGGCGGTGGGCTGGTCTCCACCGCCGACGACTACCACGCCTACTTCCGGATGCTGCTGAACCAGGGGATGCACGGCGGCGAACGGATCCTGTCCCGCCCCGCCGTCCAGCTGATGACCACCAACCGCCTCACGCCCGAGCAACAGGCCCTCCGCAGCGCCATGGCCGCCGACAACGTCCACGTGTCGTTCGGCCAGGGCCAGCACGGCGGCTGGGGCTTCGGAATGGCGGTGCGCGCCTACCGCGGCGACTACGCGCCCGTCGGCCAGTTCGGCTGGGACGGCGGAGCGGGCACCTCCACCTACGCCGACCCCGACAACCAGCTCGTCGGCATCCTGCTCACCCAGGTCGGGATGTCCGTCCCGGACCCGGCGCGGCTCATCCACGACTTCTGGACCACGCTCTACCAGGCGGTCGACGACTGAGGCCGAGCCCCCGCGCCCGCCCTGGCAAGCACGTGGCCCCCGCCGGTTCCCCGGCGGGGGCCACGTGTCGGACCGGCACGGCGGTCGCCTCACGGCGCGTCGCACAACGCGGTTCCTGCCGCCCCGGAGGGCGCGGTATTCCGCGAAGGCCTCGGGTGGAGCCCGGGGGACACTTGCTACCGCACCGGCCCGGACCACGCACAACGCGGGGACCCCCAGCGGTATTCCAGCCGGGGGAGAGCGGGTCCGGCCACGCGGGGCGACGGCGCGGGCCGCAGGAGGAGTGGGCCGTGAACGGTGCGCTGCCGGCCGCGAGAACGGCGGAACCGGTCGGGGAGCGGGCGGTGTCTCAGAGGAGGAGAGCCGCACCGCGCACGAGGAGACCCCCATGGAGACCGCCACCGTCCTGGTTCTGGTGATCGCGGCCCTGGTGGTCGCCGGCGTGGTCGCGACGGCGGTCGCGGGGACGGCCGCCGAGCGCCGCCGCTCCCGCCTCCTGGCCGCCTGGGCCGCGCGCGGGGGATGGCGCTACGACCGGGAACGGCCCGAGCTGGTCGACCGGTTCGAGGGCGCCCCCTTCCTGGAGCTGCGGTCCAACGCCCGGGCCAGGCACGTGCTGTGCACCGAGCTGCGCGGCCGCCGGGTCCTGGCCTACGAGTACGGATACGCCGCGCCCCACCCCCAGCACCGCCACCGCACCGTCGCGCACGTGTACACCGTGGTCGCGGTGGCCCTGCCCGTGGGCGTACCGCTGCTCCAGGTCGAGGAGTCGGGCGCCGGTGCGCCGCAGCCCCGGACGGACGGCGCCCGCGCCTGGAGCGCGGGCGGGGGCGCCTTCGACGAACGGTTCGCCGTCGTGACCGGCGACGGGGCCCTCGCGGCGGCCGTCCTGGGAGAGCCGGTGCGGGAGTGGCTGCTGTCGCGGGAGGACGTGTGCCCGTTCCGCTTCAGCGGCCAGTACCTGCTGACCTGGGAGCGCGGTCCGCTGGGGACCGGTCGTGTCCGGGAGCGCGCCGACGCGGCGGTCGGCCTGCTGGAGCGGGTTCCGGCCGGTGTCTGGGAGGGCACGCAGGACACCCTGGGCTAGGCGGTCTTTCGGGGAGCTTCGCTCCGTGCCCGGGCGCCCAGAGCGCGGGACACCCCCTCGGGAGCTGGGGCCCGGTTCGGGGAAACAGCCTCCGGGGCGTGTTCGGCGCACACCCGCCCCCGCTCTTCCGTCAACTCCCGGAGGCGTCCACGGCAGCGACGGCACCGTGGGGCGGTGTCCCCGCCTCTCCGGACCCGGCATCGGCGAACGCGGTCCGCAGGCGGCGCACCCCCTCGGTGACCTCGGCGGCCCCTGCCGCGCCGCCGTAGCTGAGCCGCAGGTGCGGGGCGGGCGGTTCCCGGGTCGAACGGGCCGGAAACCGCCTCGGGAACGCGGCCCTCAGAGCAGGTGCGCGGTGTCGTTGAAGGCCAGCACCGACGCCGGGCGCCCCGGGGCGTAGCGCAGCACGGTCAGCGCCGCGTTGGCCGGGGCCAGAATCGTCCAGCGCCAGGCGGGCGCACCGAGTGCGACGCACACCAGCCATCCGACCAGGTAGGCGTGGGTGATGACCGCCTCGTGCCGTTCGCGCTCCCCCTCGGCCGGACCGGTGAAGCGCTCCAACGCGCGGCGGGCCAGCGCGGGACCGGGTACGCGCTCGTGCCCCGGCAGGGAGGAGACGAAGTCCAGCACGCCGTCGGCGTACCCGTCCGGCAGCTCCTCGCGAAGGGGCAGGTGGGGCGCGTAGTCACCCGCCTCGGGCACGCACACGGGAACGGTGCCCAGCTCCCCGGCGGCCAGCAGGGCGGTTTGGGTGGTGCGGGCGAGAGGGCCGTGATGGAGTCTGTCCACCCCGGCGCGGTGCAGGCGTCGGCCGAGTGCGAGGGCCTGGTGGCGGCCCTTGGCGGTCAGGGCACCGTTCTCGTGTTCGGCCTCGGCGTGCCGGGCCAGGTAGAGGTGGCGGGTCGCGGACACGGGGTTCTCCTCCGGTGGGGGCTTCGCCGGTTCGACTCCGCGCCGCCGGATACGGTTCGCGCGGCTGAGCGCGCGGGCGCGGACGGCCCCCGCGGAAGAGTGTGAGAGGGCGGCCTGCGCGGGTAGGGGCGCCAACGCGGCACGGAGGGTGCCGTAAGAGTCGAGCTGAGGGGGCAGCCATGGCCGACGCGCTCAACGGTCGTCGAGTCGCGATCCTGGCGGCGGACGGAGTCGAGCAGGTGGAACTCGTCAAACCGCGAGAGGCACTGCGCGAGGAGGGCGCCGACATCGACCTGGTCTCGCTCAAGCCCGGGCGGATCCAGGCGATGAACGGCGACATCGAACCGGCGGACACCTTCGAGGTGGACCGCGTGGTGTCCGAGGTCGGGGCGGACGACTACGACGCCCTGGTGGTCCCCGGCGGGACCGTCAACCCGGACAACCTGCGCTCGGACGAGAACGCCGTGGGGTTCGTGCGCGACCTCGTCGCCGCGGGCAAGCCGGTGGCGGCCATCTGCCACGGGCCGTGGATCCTGGTGGAGGCCGACGTGGTGCGGGGGCGCAAGGTGACCTCCTACCCCAGCCTGCGCACCGACATCCGCAACGCGGGCGGGACCGTGGTGGAGGAGGAGGTGGTCACCGACCAGGGGATCACCACCAGCCGCAACCCGGACGACCTGCCCGCCTTCTGCGAGCGCATCGTGCGCGAGTTCGCCGCGAGGTAGGCGGTCTCCCGCGGGGGCGCGGACCGGCGACGGGGCGGTGGGCGCCGCACGGCGCCCACCGCCCCGTGTGTGGGAGGCGGCTACCCCTCCTCGGGCTTCTCGGGGTGGCGGCGCAGGTGGACGATGGCCGCGGTGAGGCCGCCCCACACCAGGACGATGGAGATGGCCATCATGATGATCGCGCTGACGGTCATCAGCGGTCCCCTTCCTTGGTCGTGGCCGTGGCGGCCGCGGTGTCAGCGTCCTGGCGGGCCAGGGCGTCGGCGCGCTTCCAGGGGAAGAGCGAGACGACGATCCCGAAGACGATCGCGCCGATGGCCACGCCCCATCCGGCGGACAGCAGGAACCCGGTCGAGTAGCCCGCGTAGTTCTCCGTCAGCTCCGTGCGCAGGCTGTCCCACATCATGAAGCCGATCAGGACGGGGGTGACCGCGCCCAGGGCGATCTTCCACCACAGTCCGAGCCGGATGGAGGAGATCGCGTTGGCGTGCTCCTGGAACAGCGGCAGCTTGCGCGCGATCCAGCCGAAGAGCACGATCATGGCGAGTCCGGCCAGCGCGATGCCGTACTGGTTGATGAAGTGGTCGGCCACGTCCAGCAGGTGCAGGCCCTCGGGCGTGGGGAAGAGCAGGATCGAGGCTAGGGCGGTGGCTCCGCCCACCAGCAGCACGGTCTGGACGCGGCCCAGCCCGGTGCGGTCCTGCACCGCGGAGACGATCACCTGGACGATGCTGATCAGCGAGGTCAGACCCGCGACCACCAGGGAGCCGAAGAAGAGCACGCCGAACAGCGCGCCGCCCAGCGGCAGGGTCGAGATGATCTGCGGGAAGGCGACGAAGGCCAGGCCGATGCCGGACGCGGCGACGTCCTCGACCCCGGTGCCCGCCGCGGTGGCCATGAAGCCCAGGGCGGCGAACACGCCGATTCCGGCGAGCAGCTCGAAGGAGCTGTTGGCGAAGCCCGCGACCATCGCCGAGCCGGTCAGGTCGGCCTTGCGGCGCAGGTAGGAGGCGTAGGTGACCATGATGGCGAAGCCGACGGACAGGGAGAAGAAGATCTGCCCGTAGGCGGCGATCCAGACCCCGCCGTCGAGCATGGCGCTCCAGTCGGGGGTGAACAGGGCGTTCAGGCCGACCGCGGCCCCGTCCAGGGTGAGCGCCTGCACGACCAGGACCAGGAACAGCACCACCAGCAGCGGGATGAAGACCTTGTTGGCCTTCTCGATGCCGTTGCGCACGCCCAGCGCGAGGATGAGCAGCACCACGGCCCACACGGCGATGAGCGGCCAGGCCACGCCGGCGACGTAGCCCGAGACCATGCCGGGGCCCTCGCTCATCTGGAGGAAGTCCTCGAAGAAGAACGCGTTGGGGTCCTCGCCCCACTGCTGCCCGACCGAGAACCAGGTGAACCGGACCGCCCACGCCACGATCACCGCGTAGTAGACCGCGATGACGAAGCAGATGGCCACCTGCCACCAGCCGATGGCCTCGGCGGGCCGGATGATGCGCCGGTAGGACAGCGGCGCGGAGGAGCGGAAGCGGTGCCCGATGCTGTATTCGAGGATCAGCAGGGGGATACCGGCGGTGAGCAGGGCGATGAGGTAGGGCAGCATGAAGGCGCCGCCGCCGTTCTCGTAGGCGATGTAGGGGAATCGCCAGATGTTGCCCAGGCCGATGGCGGATCCGATCGCCGCCATCAGGAACCCCGCGCGCGATCCCCACTGCTCGCGAGTCTGTTGGACCATGTTCAGGTCTCCTAAATCATCCCGTAGTTCGCGATCCGCACGGTAGCAGGAGTTGGCCTGGTCAGCATCGTGGAGCGGGCGTCCTGCCCGCGGTGTCACCTCACGGTGCTCCTTTCGATTCCTTTTGTCTAGACCCGCACCGCGGGTGAAAACGGCAAGGAGCGCTTACCGGAAACCTTCAGTCCTCCTTGCGTACGCGTGTGGCGGCGCCCGCCGGGGCCGCGACGGGACGGACGGCGTGGGCCCGCACGGACACCGCCCTCCCGTACCGGCGCTCTCGCGGCGCCTCCGGAGGCCCGTCGGGCCTCCGGAGGCGGCTGCGGGAGGCGCGCGGACCGTCGTCGGCGGACACGCCCCGCCCGCCACGCCCCCGTCAAGGCCGGTTCGCGTGCGTCAGGCGCGGTGGCGCGGGCGTGCGCGCAGGCGCGCGTTGGGCAGTTCCGGGGCCGGGAGCGCCGCGCCGTCGTCGGCCGCGACCGCGGCGAAGCGTCGCGTGCCTCCTTCGCCGGAGTCCTCCCGTTCGCCCTCCCAGGCACTGCGGGCCCGCACGATCTCGTCGTGGTCGCGGCCGACGAAGTTCCACCACATCACCAGGTCCTCGGCGAAGGGCTCGCCGCCGATCACCAGCACGTGCGCGGCCTCCTCGGCGTACAGCTCCACCTCCGTGCGCCCCTCGCCCGCGTAGAGCAGGGCACCGGCCCCGACACGGTGGCCGAGGACCCGCACGGGCGCGTCCAGCGGCAGGACGCCGTGCTCGAAGGACGCCTCCAGGGGCAGGCGCACCCGGGCCCCGGCCTCCAGCACGACCTCGGCGCCCATGAGCGGGGTGTGCACGCGGGCGGGGGAGCGGTGGCCGTCCACCTCCCCGACGATCACCGTGACCCCTGCCCCCGGTGCGCCCGCCCCGGGCAGGTCGAAGGCGGGCAGGTCGGCGTGGTGCTCGAAACGGGCCGGGCCCTCCCGGTCGCCCTCGGGCAGGGCGATCCACAGTTGGGCGCCGTGCAGCAGCGGCGGGGTGTCGACGGGGGAGCGCTCGGAGTGGGCGATACCGTGCCCGGCGGTCATGAGGTTGAGCTGGCCGGGGCGGACCAGCTGGTCCGAGCCCAGGCCGTCCAGGTGGTGGACCGAGCCCCGGACCAGCCAGCTCACGGTCTGCAGGCCGATGTGGGGGTGCGGCGGCACCTGCATGCCGGGGCCCTCGGCGACGCCGGTGGGGCCGTAGACGTCGGCGAAGCACCACGCGCCGACCATACGGCGGTTCCTGCCGGGCAGCGCGCGGCGGACCAGCATGGCGCGCGGGCCGCCGAGCGGGACCTCGCGCGGTTCGAGGAGTTCGGTGTCGGCGTGCGCCGCGGCGGCGGAGGGGTCGACCTCTCCGCCGCAGACGCGCTCTTCGGCGGGATGGGTGTCCAGGTTGCTCACCCTGCCGAAGGTAGCCGAGACCGAGGCGCCCACGCGGGCGGCCGCCCAGGCCTGCCGGAGGCGTCGACCGGTTGGTCGGCATCGTTCCGGCGGACGGTCCCTCCCCCGAGCGTTCGTGCCACCGGAGCACGGCCTGGGCCGGGTGCTCCTCCGACCCGCGCCGGGGTGAGGGGCGCACCGGCGAAACGGGCCCGGCCCCGGGGATGACCTGCCGCGTCGGGTCCGCCGGGCGCCCGCTCGGTGCCTCCGGCGGCCTCCCCGGACGGTGTCGGCAGGGTCGGCCGATCCGGTCCGCGTCGTGGCAGGTCCGGGGCCCCTCTGGTGCGAAGGGGTGGGTTTGCCGTAGGCTGGAAAGCGCTTTCACACGGAAAGGCGGTATCAACTTATGGGTGATCACGTGCTGGGTGTCGCCATGAACGGCGTCACCGGACGTATGGGCTATCGGCAGCACCTGACCCGGTCTGTCCTGGCCATCCGGGAGGCGGGCGGCGTACGCCTGCCCGACGGCTCCCGGATCATCCCCGAGCCGGTCCTGGTCGGACGCTCCGAGCACAAGCTGCGTGAGATCGCCGAGCGCCACGGAATCGAGCGCTGGTCCACCGACCTGGACGGTGTGCTCTCCGACGACGACATCACGATCTACTTCGACTCGCAGATCACGCACGCCCGCGAGGCCGCCGTGCGCGCGGCCATCGCCGCGGGCAAGCACGTCTACGTCGAGAAGCCCACCGCCAGCACGCTCAGCGCCGCGCTGGAGCTGGCCAAACTGGCCCGCGACGCGGGCGTGCGCAACGGCGTGGTCCAGGACAAGCTCTTCCTGCCCGGCCTGCTCAAGCTGCGCAGGCTGATCGAAAGCGGCTTCTTCGGGCAGATCCTGTCGGTGCGCGGCGAGTTCGGCTACTGGGTCTTCGAGGGCGACTGGCAGCCCGCCCAGCGCCCCAGCTGGAACTACCGCGCCGAGGAGGGCGGCGGCATGGTGCTGGACATGTTCCCGCACTGGCACTACATCCTGGAGCACCTGTTCGGGTCGGTGCGCGCGGTCACCGCCAAGGTGGCCACCCACATCCCGCGCCGCTGGGACGAGGAGGGCCGCCCCTACGAGGCCACGGCCGACGACTCCGCCTACGGCATCTTCGAGCTGGACGGCGGCGTCATCGCCCAGATCAACTCCTCCTGGAACGTGCGCGTGGCCCGCGACGAGCTCGTGGAGTTCCAGGTCGACGGCACCCACGGCAGCGCCGTGGCGGGGCTGCGCTCCTGCCGCGCCCAGCACCGCTCGGCCACGCCCAAGGCGGTCTGGAACCCCGACCTGGAGGACCTCGGCCGCTACCGGGAGCAGTGGGAGCCGGTGCCCGACAACACCGAGTTCCCCAACGGGTTCCGCGCCCAGTGGGAGGACTTCCTGCGCCACGTGGTCCTGGACACCCCCTTCCCGCACGACCTGCTCTCGGGCGCGCGCGGCCTGCAGATGGCCGAGGCCGGCCTCCAGTCGGCGCGCACCGGACGCACGATCGAACTGGACGAGGTCACCCTCGCATGAGCACACTCCTGCTTCCCGACGCCGACGGCACCGCCTCCCCCTACACCCTGAGCGGCACCCCCGTCGGCGCCACCCCCCTTCCCCCCGCCCGCTCGCGCACGGCCTACGCGGCGGCCCACGTGGTCGCCGACCCCCTGGCGCCCAACGCGCCCGGCGCCCCGGCCCGCCTGGACTGGGAGGCCACCCTGGCCTTCCGCCACCACCTGTGGGACCAGGGCCTGGGCGTGGCCGACGCCATGGACACCGCCCAGCGCGGCATGGGCCTGGACTGGGCGGCCACCGCCGAGCTGATCCGCAGGTCGGGAGCGGAGGCCGCCGCGCGCGGCGCCGCCCTGGCCTGCGGGGTGGGCACCGACCAGATCGACCCTTCGCACGCCGATCTGGAAAGCGTTATCACCGCGTACGCCGAACAGCTCGACGTGGTCCAGAGCGCCGGTGCCACCCCCATCCTCATGGCCTCACGCGCCCTGGCCGCGGTCGCCTCGGGCCCCGACGACTACGCCAAGGTCTACGCTGACCTGCTGCGCCGGGCCGACCAGCCGGTCATCCTGCACTGGCTGGGCACCGCCTTCGACCCGGCTCTGGCCGGGTACTGGGGCTTCGCCGACCCGGCCGAGGCGATCGAGCCGGTGGCCGCCCTGATCGCCGAGCACGCGGCGAAGGTGGAGGGCATCAAGGTCTCCCTGCTCGACGCCTCGCTGGAGGTGCGGCTGCGGCGCCTGCTGCCCGAGGGCGTGCGCCTGTACACCGGCGACGACTTCAACTACCCGGACCTGGTCCTGGGCGACGAGCAGGGCCACTCCCACGCCCTGCTGGGGATCTTCGCCGCCATCGCCCCGTCCGCCGCCCGGGCCCTGGCGGCCCTGGACGAGGGCGACACCGGGCGGTACCGGGCCCTGATGGACCCCACGGTCCCCCTGGCCCGGCACCTGTTCGCCGAGCCCACCTTCTACTACAAGACCGGTGTGGCCTTCCTGGCCTGGCTCAACGGCCACCAGAAGGGCTTCCACATGGTGGGCGGGCTGCACAGCGCCCGCGACCTGCCCCACCTGGCCCAGGCGGTGCGCCTGGCCGACGCCGCCGGGGCCCTGACCGATCCGGACCTGGCCGCGGCACGCATGCGGGCGCTCCTCCAGGTGTCAGGAGTGGACCAGTGAGCGCACTCTCCGAGGGCGCCGGGGCGCCCCCTCCCCAGACGGCCGCGCCCGCGGCCACCGTCGCGGCGGTCGTACCCGGCGCGGTGGACGTGCCCTCCGGACTGCCCGCCGCGGTGCCCACCCCCGAACCGGGCGACCCGCGCCTGGCACGGCTCTCGCTCAACCAGGCCACCGTCAAGTACTGGAACCTGACCCAGGCCGTGGACGGCTGCCTGCGCGCCGGGCTGCCCGCCATCGGGACCTGGCGCGAGCCGGTCGCCGAGATGGGCCTGGCCAGGGCCGCCGCCCTGCTGCGCCGGTCCGGGCTGCGCGTGTCCTCCCACTGCCGTGGCGGGTTCCTCACCGGCCCGGACCTGCCCGCGGCCCTGGAGGACAACCGGCGCGCCATCGACGAGGCCGCCGAGCTGGGCGCCCCCTGCCTGGTCATGGTCGTGGGCGGTATGCCCGACGGCGACCGCGACCTGGTCGGGATCCGCGAGCGGGTCGCGGAGGGCATCGCCGCGCTGGTGCCCTACGCCCTGGAGCGCGGGGTCAGGCTCGCGCTGGAACCCCTGCACCCGATGTTCTGCGCCGACCGCGCCGTGCTCTCCACGCTGGGCCAGGCCCTGGACCTGGCCGAGCGCTTCGACGCGGCCGCCGTCGGCGTGGTGGTGGACTCCTACCACGTGTGGTGGGACCCCCAGGTGTGGGAGCAGATCGCCCGCGCCGGGGCGGGCGGTCGCATCACCTCCTTCCAGGCCTGCGACTGGGAACTGCCGATCCCCGCCGACGCCCTGCTGGGACGCGGCATGGTCGGTGACGGCCACGCCGACGTGCGCGCCCTGCGCCGTGCGGTGGACGCGGCGGGCTATGACGGCGACATCGAGGTGGAGATCTTCAACGAGCGGATCTGGTCGGCCGACGGCGACGACGTCATCGCCACCCTGGCCCGACGCCACGTCCAGCACGTCCTGTGAGGTTCCGGGGGCGCGCGGGCGCCCCCGGAACCCGAGAGCTCAAGGAGCGAGCATGAACTTCGACGGAATCCTGTTCTTCCCCCTGACCCCCTTCGATTCCGAGGGAGAAGTGAACGAGGACGTGCTGGCCGAGCACGTCGCCTCGGGCGTGGAGCACGGCGCGGGCGGTGTGTTCGCGGCGTGCGGCACCGGTGAGGTGCACGCCCTGTCGGCCGCCGAGCACGCCGCGGTGGTGCGGCGGTCGGTGGAGGTCACCGCGGGCCGCGTGCCGGTGGTGGCCGGTGCGGGCGGCAGCGTGGGCACCGCCATCGAGCAGGCGCGCTCGGCCCGGGAGCTGGGCGCGGACGCGATCCTGCTGCTGCCGCCCTACCTGGTGGGCGCGCCCCAGCGGGGGCTGGTGGAGTACGTGCGCACGGTGGCCGCGGCCTCCGACGTGCCGGTGGTGGTCTACCAGCGCGGTTCGATGGTGTTCACCCCCCAGAGCGCGGCCGAGCTGGCCGCGATCCCGCAGGTGGTGGGCATCAAGGACGGCGTGGGCGACCTGGGGCGGATGCACCAGATCGTGATGGCCGTGCGCGACCTGCGCGGCGAGGAGTTCACCTTCTTCAACGGCCTGCCCACGGCGGAGCTGACCGTGGCGGCCTACCGGTCGGTGGGCGTGCCGCTGTACTCCTCGGCGGCGTTCGCGTTCGTGCCCGAGGTGGCCGACGCCTTCTACCGCGCCTTCCACTCCGGCGACCCGCTGGCCGACACCCTGATGCGCGAGTTCTTCGAACCGCTGGTGCGGCTGCGCGACCGGACGCCGGGGTACGCGGTGTCGCTGGTCAAGGCGGGCGCGCGACTGCGCGGAGTGGACATGGGCGGGGTGCGCGCGCCGTTCACGGAGCCCACCGCCGAGGAGGAGACCGCGCTGGCCGAGCTGATCGAGACCGGCCTGTCCCTGGTCAAGGAGGGCTGAACGTGCGCGTCACCGAGGTCGGCGCCCGGGCCTTCCGGCTGCCGCTGCACCGCTCCTGGGACGGGGGCGTGGACCGCAACGACGTCGTGGTGGTGCGGGTGTCCACCGACTCCGGGCTGGTCGGCACGGGGTTCGCGTGGACCCCGCTGATCGGGGCCCGGGCGGTGGCCGCGCTGGTCAACGACGACCTCCGGCCCGCGCTGGTGGGCGCCGAGGCCCACCCGGCCCGGTGGGACGAGCTGCGCTGGCACCTGCGCGAGGCGGGCACCAGCGGGCTCACCCTGATGGCGCTGGCGGGGGTGGACATCGCCCTGTGGGACCTGCGCGCCCGCGCGGCGGAGTCGAGCCTGGTGGACCTGGTGGGTCGGCGCCGGGAGTCGGTGGCGGCCTACGGCAGCGGGGTGAACCTGGACTACTCCCGGTCCGACCTGGTGGAACAGGTGCGCGGGTGGGTGGAGGCCGGACACGACGCGGCCAAGATCAAGGTCGGTTCTCCCGATCCGGCCCGGGACGCGGAGCGGGTGGGCGCGGTACGCGAGGCGCTGGGTCAGGACCGGCTGCTGATGGTGGACGCCAACCAGCGCTGGGACGTGCCCGGCGCGGTCCGGGCGCTGGAGGCGCTGGAGGGGTTCGGGCTGCACTTCGTGGAGGAGCCCCTCCCCGCCGAGGACCTGGAGGCGCACGCCCGCCTGCGCGAGCGCACGCGGGTGCCGTTCGCCGTCGGGGAGAACCTGCGCACGGTCGCCGAGTTCGAGCGGGCCGTTGAGCTGGGGGTGTGCGACGTCGCCCAGCCCAACGTGGTGCGGGTGGGCGGCATCACCCCGTTCCTGCGGATCGCGGAGTCGATGGCGCGCCGCGGCGTGCCGGTGGCTCCGCACCTGTTGCCCGAGCTGTCGGGGCAGCTGGCGCTGTGCCTGCCCCGGGTGGCCATGGTCGAGGACATCGACCGGGCCTCCTTCGCCGCGCTGGGCGCGTTGGCCCGCCCCAGCGGGGTGGAGTTCCACCGGGGTCGGGTGCGCGCCGACACCGGGCACGGCCACGGCCTGGTGTTCGCCGACACGCTCACACCGGTCGCGGACGCTTCCCCCTAGCACCGGGTCGCGACCGGAGGAAGGGGCCGGGACGTCCCGTGGCGGTGGCGTCCCGGCCCCGTCATGAGTAGGGGTACCCAGTCGGACCGGGTGCGCGTACCGATGCGGGCGGGACGGCCCGGTCCTAGGTTCGGGGCATGACCTCCCTCCTCCTGGGCCACGCCGCGGCGGCCCTGCACTTCGGTTTCCTCGCCTTCGTCGTGTTCGGCGGCTTCCTGTCCTGGCGCCGGCCCCGGGTGTTCTGGGTGCACCTGGCGGTGGCCGCCTACGCGCTGGGCATCGTCATCGTCGACTGGCCGTGCTTCCTGACCGAGATCGAGAACTGGTCGCGGGCGCGCACCGGGCGGCCGGTGATGGAGAACGGCTTCATCGACTTCTACCTGACCGGGAACCTCTATCCGCCCGAGCACCTGCTCACCTCGCGCCTGGTCATGGCGGGGATCGTCGCGCTCTCCTGGGCGGGTGCGGGGCGGCTGGCCCTGCGGCGCCGCGCGGTGGTGCGGGCCGGGGTGTGAGGCGGCGGGACGGGCTGCCCGCGGTGACCGGGGGAGCGGGTCGGCGGGACGCGGCTCCGCCGGGGGACGGCGTCCGGCGGGCTCCGGAGCCGTCCCCCGCCGCCGGGCGCTCAGGCCAGTCCGGCGTCGTGGGCCAGCAGCGCGATCTGGGTGCGGTTGTCCAGGTCCAGCTTGGCCAGGATGTTGGAGACGTGGGCCTTGACCGTGGCCACGCTCATGTACAGCCGCGCGGCGATCTCCGCGTTCGCGCAGCCCCGGGCCACGGCCAAGGCCACCTCGTGCTCGCGCGGGCTGAGCCGGGCCAGCGCCGTGCGGGCCCGCTCGTGGGCCCCGGCCTGGACGGCGGTGCGGTCCATCAGGCGCCGGGTGACGCTCGCGGACAGGATGGGCTCGCCGTCGGCCACCCGCAGGACCGCGTCCACGATCCGCGCGGGCGGGGTGTCCTTGAGCAGGAAGCCGCCGGCCCCGGCGCGCAGTGCGTGGAGGATGTTCTCGTCGGTGTCGAAGGTGGTCAGCACCACGACCTCGGGCGGGGACGTGCGCGCCCGCAGCCTTCGGGTGGCGGTGATGCCGTCCACGCGGGGCATGCGCAGGTCCATCAGGACGACGTCGGGGCGGTGGGCGTCGGCCGCGGCCAGCACCTCGTCCCCGTCGCGGGCCTCGCCGACCACGGTGATGCCGTGGACCCCGTCGAGCATCATGGTCAGTCCGCCGCGGACGAGGGCGTCGTCGTCGACGACGAGCACACGCGGCGCACGGTTCATGCCGACCATGGTAGCGAGGCGCGCAGGCGGAAACCCTCGGGTGTGCGCTCGTGGTCGAGCCGCCCTCCGGCCAGGCGTACCCGCTCGGTCAGGCCGACCAGCCCGGTCCCGCTGCCCGGTGCCAGGGGTGCCGTCTCCCCGGGGAGGGGCGCTCCGGCGGACACGGGGACGGGGTTGGACAGGTCGATCACCAGGCCCTCGCCGGGGCCGCCCCGCATCCGTACGAGCACCGGTTGGCCGGGCGCGTGCTTGCGGGCGTTGGTCAGGCCCTCCTGGACCAGGCGGTAGGCGGTGCGGCCGGTGGAGGCGGGCAGGGGCCCGGGGTCGGCCACCGCGTCGCGCAGCTCCACGTGCTCCCCCGCCCCGCGCGCCTCCTCCACCAGGCGGGGGACGTCGGACAGGACCGGTTGGGGGCCTCCTCCCGCCTCGGGCTCCTCCTCCCGCAGCACGCCGATCACCTCGCGCAGCTCCTCCAGGGCCTGGTGGACGCCGGTGCGCACCACCCCGGCGGCGCGGGCGAGCTGTTCGGGCGGGGCGTCGGGCCGGTACTCCAGCGCTCCGGCGTAGGTGGCCAGCAGGGACAGCCGGTGGGCGAGCACGTCGTGCATCTCGCGGGCGATGCGGGTGCGCTCCAGCATGCGCGCCTCGGCCACCCGGCGGCCCTGCTCGGCCTCGGCGCGGCGGGCGCGCTCGCACAGCGACATCACCAGCGCGCGGCGGGCCCGGGCCAGGGCACCCCAGCCCACCAGCGCGCCGGTGGCCGCGGCGACCAGGGCCAGCCACCAGCCGTAGGAGATCTGGGTGCTGGGCTGGAGCAGCCCCTGGACCGCGTGCGCGGCGACCGCGGCCGCGGCGACCGCCACGGCCAGCGGGAAGGGGCGCCGGTGGGCGACCTGGAGCACGCCCAGCGCCGCCGCCGGGGTGGCGGCGGGGGAGAGGACGGAGAGGAGGGCCGCGCCCAGCGCGCCGGTGACCGGCCACCGCAGCAGGACGGGGGAGGACACGCAGGCCGCGAGTCCGACGGCCAGGTCCGTCTCCCGCGTCCAGGGCGCGGTGTGGCCCTCCCAGCGGGCCCAGACCGTCGCCGCGACCTGGAGGCAGACCAGGCAGACCACGGCGGCCAGGGCCCGCGGAGAGCTGCGGCGCGCGGGCCGGGTGTCCTCGTCGATCGGGCTTCGCACCCGGTCAGCGTAGCTCCGGGCGTCCCCGCGCCGACACCGACCAAAGTCGGATACGGCCCCGTCCCCGGTCGGTCCCGTTCCCGCCGCGGGACCGATGCGGCGGTCGCACCGCGCCGTGGAGTGTGGGGTCGGGACGTTCGGGGGCCGCCACCACACCGGTGCGGCCCCGGTGTCCCGGCGGCGCGGGGCCGGGCGGTGAGGCTCCGGACCGGACGGAGGGCGTTTCCGTCCGGGGGACGCGGGCGGACTCGGCCCGCCGGCCCGGGGTGAGGCCCGGACCGCGCCGCACCGCGACCGACGACGTTGGGGAAGACCATGGCCACCACCGGATCCACCACCCGCACCTCCTCCACCCGGCCGCGGCGGCTGCTGACCGCGGCCGCCGCGGTGCTCGCTCCGCTGGCCCTGTGGGCTCTGGCCGTTCCGCTGCTGGGCGCGGACCTGACCGCCTTCCCCGGAGGGCGGCCCCAGCCCGTGGGACCGGGGGCCGTGGCCTTCGCGGGCCTGGTCAGCGCCGCGGCGGCCTGGGGGCTGCTCGCGGTGCTGGAGCGCACGGCGCGGCGGCCCCGGCGGGCGTGGACGGCCACCGCCTGCGTCGTGCTCGTGCTCTCCCTGGCCGGACCGCTCACCAGCGGTGCCGCGCCGGTGGCCGTGCTGGTGCTGGAGGGGATGCACGTCCTGGTCGGGGCGGTGCTGATCCTGGGCCTGGGCCGTTCGGTGCGCGCCTGAGGCGGGAGCCCGTTGGGCGCGACGGGCCGGGCCCCTGGCGGGGAGTGCCGGTCAGTGTGCCCGCAGACCGCTGACGAGGGTGTCCACGAAGACGTCGCGGTCCCCGGGCGGGCCGAGGCGGACGGCGTGCTCAATGCCGCAGACCAGGCGTTCGACCTGGGCCGTCGAGAGGTCCGGGCGCACGGCGCCGGACGCCTGGGCCCTCGCGAGCACGTCGCCGAGCCCTGTGAGGATCGCGGCCTTGAGGGCCGCGACCTCCTCGCTGACGTCCTCGTTGGCGAGGAGGACCGCCTGGAGGCCGCCCGCCTCCAGGTGCAGGTCCACGACGGCGCGCAGGGCCGTCTCGAAGCCGTGCCCGGGATCGGGGTCGGCGGAGGCCTGGCGGGCGATCGCGCTGAGCCGTTCCAGGGCCTCGACGGTGAGTTCCTCCACGAGGGCGTGGGCCGTGGCGAAGTGGCGGTAGACGGTTCCGACGCCCACCCCGGCCTCGCGGGCGACGTCGTTGAGACGGAGGTCCTTGGGGTCGCTCCGTCGGGCGGCCTCGAGGATCCGCTCGCGGCTGCGGGCCGCGTCGGCGCGGAGTGCGTTCATGGGCACATCCTACCCGCAAGCGGATTCACTATCCGGTTGGTGCTACCGTAAGCGGATAACTTATCCGATTGAAGGGGGATGTCATGGCGTGGAATCCCGACGCGCTGCCCGATCAGGGCGGACGCACCGTGGTGGTGACGGGGGCGAACGCGGGTATCGGTTACTTCGCCGCCGAACGGCTCGCCGGAGCCGGGGCGCACGTGGTGCTCGCCGGACGGTCGGCCCAACGGCTGGAGACCGCCCGGAACGCCATCCGCGGACAGGTGCCGTCGGCGTCCCTGAGCCTGCTGCTCCTGGACCTGGCCTCAGGGGACTCCGTGGCTGAGGCCGCCGTCCGGCTGGCCGAACGGGAGCGCGTCGACGGGCTGCTGCTCAACGGCGGTTCGATGTCGATGCGGGCCTCGGACAGGACCCCGGACGGTCTGCCCGCACTGCTGGCCACCCATGTGGTGGCCAACGTGGTGCTGGTGGCCGGGGTGCTGCCGGGAATGGTCCGCACGGGGGAGCGGTACGGCGGACCGACGAGGATCGTGCACACATCGACCGGGTTCGTGGACCTGCTGCGCAGGAGCGTCGGGGACGTACGGCGAGGCTCGCGCATCGGTGTCGTCGCCTACACCAGGGCGAAGGCGGTGACGGAGATGTTCGCGTTCGAACTCGACCGCCGCCTGCGTGCGGCCGGACTGCCGGTGGCGTCGCTGGTCTCGCGGCCGGGCATCGGCGTGGACGCCAAGACGCCCCGCCGACCGGGGATCCGGGACGAGACGGTACCGGCGCGGCGCAACCCCTACACACCCTGGGCGCAGGGCAAGGACACCGCCGCCTGGTCGGCGCTTCGCGCCCTCACCGACCCGGGGGCGCAGGGAGGGGAGCTGTACGCGCCGGAGAACGGCGTCAGGGGGCAGGCCGTCCGGGTCGACCCGCCCTCCCTGACGGGCGCACCCCCGGCGAAGGCCATGGAGTCGGTGTGGCGCCAACTGGAGGAACTGGCGGGAGTCGGGCTGCCGGCCCCCGAGGACGCCTCCCGCGCCTGAGCCCCCTCCAGCCGCCGTCCACCCACCGGTTCCGCGCCGGTCGGACCACCCGGGGCGGCTCAGCGGGTGGGCGGCGCGGTGCTCTCGCGTTCGACGACCTCGCCGCGCACGGTGACCACGCGGGGCTGGCCGCTGGACTCGCCGTCCAGGGCGAGCGCCGCGGCCCGTTCGCCCATCTCCTCCAGCGGCAGGCGCACCGTGGTCAGCGCGGGGGTGAGGTCGCGCAGGGTGGGGATGTCGTCGAACCCGGCCACCGACAGGTCGGTGGGGACCCGCAGGCCCAGGTCGCGCAGCGCGGCCATCGCGCCCGTGGCCATGACGTCGTTGACGGCGAACAGGCAGGTGGCGTCGGTGCCCACCGCCATCAGCCGTCGGGTGGACTCGTAGCCGCCGTCGCGGGTGAAGGCGCCGTGCACCACGTTGTGGTGGGCCAGCTCCAGCCCCGCGCCCGAGAGCGCGGAGTGGAACCCGTCCAGGCGCTCGCGGGCGGTCTGCAGGTCGGTGGGCCCGGCCAGGATGGCGAACTCCCGGTGCCCCTGGGCGATGAGGCGGCGGGCCAGGTCGGAGGCACCGGTGTGGTTGTCGGGGGTGACCGTGTCCGCGGGCAGCCCCTCCTGGGACACGCACGCCACCCGCCCGCCCTGGCGGCGGAACATGCGGATCTCCTCGGACAGGCGCCGGTTGCTCTCCTCGTCGGTGGAACGCGAGCCGACCAGCACCACCGCGCGGGCCCGGTGCGCGCGCAGCATGGCCAGGATGCGGCCCTCCCTCTGCGCGGAGCGGTTGGTGGTGCCCAGCACCAGGACCAGCCCCCGCTCCTCGGTGTGACGGGTGACTCCGGCGGCGATCGAGGAGAAGTAGGGGTCGGAGATGTCGTGGACGAGCAGGCCGACCAGGGCGCTGCTGTTGCGGGCCAGGGTCTGGGCCGAGGCGTTGGCGAGGTAGCCGAGCTCCCGCGCGCTGGCGGTCACCTTGTCCCGCAGACGCTGGCTGACCTGGCGTGTGCTGCCGTTGATCACCCTGGACGCCGTGGCCAGGGACACCCCGGCGTGCTCGGCGACCTGTTCCAGCGTCACATAACCGGACTCCACGCCGCTCCCTCTCCTGCCTCGGCCCATGGGAAAACTCTTTCCTACCCTAGCGGAGCCCTCGACCGGCTCACGGACGCTCGGACGCCTCACGGACCCCGCCGGCCCCGAGCCCGTCCGGGGAGGCGGTCGACCGGCTTCACGCGGTGCGCAGCTGTGTGCGCCAGGTCCGGGAGGGGGCCCAGCCCAGCGCGGTGCGGGCCGCCTGCGAGGAGAAGACCGCGCGGCCGTCGGCCAGGGCGGCGGCCACCGGGGCGGTGCCGGGGTGGTGCAGGGGCAGCAGGGTGTCGACCGGGACCTCGGACAGGGGGTCGGGGGCCATGGCGTTGAACACCTGCCCGCCGCTGACCTTGGCCGGGTTCTCGATGACCAGCGCGAACAGCTCGGCGGCGTCGCGGGCGTCGACGTAGTTGAACAGGGAGGTGGCGGCCAGGGCCGGGTCGGCCAGCCGTTCGGCCATGGTGTGGCCCAGCTGGGTGGGCGCGCCCTCCCACTCCTCGGGGGCCACGACGTAGCCCGGTCGCACGCACGACAGGACGCAGGCGGCGGAGGTGCGCGCCAGGGCGCGCACGGTGTCCTCGATGATCGCCTTGCTCAGCCCGTAGGCGTGCCAGGGCGTGACCGGGTGGGCCTCGTCCAGGGGCAGGTACCGGGGGGACCAGGAGGGGGTGTTGTACCCGTAGACGGTGGGGCTGGAGGCGGCCACCGCCGAGTGGGCGCCGTGGGCGACGGCGGCGGAGAGCACCGCCCAGGCCAGGCCGGTGTTGACCTGGAGGGTCTCCACGTCGGGGCGGGCGAAGGGCACCGCGATCCCGGCCAGGTGGACGACGGCCTCGGGACGGGCCCGGGTGAAGGCCTCCTCCAGCGCCGCCGGGTCCAGCAGGTCGGCGGTGACCGCCTCGACTCCCTCGGGCTGGTCGGCCGCGGCGGTGTCCACGGAGGTCACCTGGTGTCCGCGTGCGGCCAGGGTGGCCACGACGCTGCGGCCGAGCCGTCCGGAGCCGCCGGTGACGAGAACGCGCATGGGTGTTGTCTTCCTTCCCTCGCCCCCGCTGTCCGGGGGGTTGTCCACAGGCGTGCGGGGCACTGGTGCCGCCGCGTGTTCGGGGTCCTGCCGTTTTCGTGCTGCGCCCGGCCGTACGGGCGCGGGGGCGGATCCTGCGGGATCCGCCCCCGTACCTCACAGGGCCTTCCTCACGGGCCCGCTCCCACGCCCGGGCGTGTGCGTTCCCGTCCGCCGGTCCACGTGACCGCCGTGCGGACCCGCCTCACCTCACGGACCTGCGGCGGGGCCGCCTCCGGTCCCGTCGCGGGTCCCGTCCCCGGGGCCACGGGTTCAGGGCAGCTCCCGCGCGGCCCCGGCCAGGGCCGCCAGCTCCCCGGCTCCGCCGGTGCGTCCGTCGCGCACCGCCACGCGCAGCCGCCGCTCCAGGCGCCCGCCCTCGGGCAGGGGCAGCCGCGCGTCCCACGCCAGGGCGGGCCCCACCCCGGGGTACTCCTCGGCCCGCAGGAACCACGGGTCGGTGTGCTCCCCCGGCTGGAGGAAGAGCAGGGTCCACTCCCCGCTACCGGTACTCCCGTCGGCCTCGCTCCCGGCCCTGTCACCGCCGACCAGGGCCAGCCACTCCGCGCGCGAGCCGTGCAGGGCCGCCTCGCCCTCCAGCCCGCCCGCGCCGAGGACGGCGGGCGGGACGGCGGCCACGGGCGCGCGCCAGAACAGGCCCCCGTACCCGGCACCGGGGCGGCCGTTGGTGGCGGGGCTGCCGATACTCAGGTCGCGTCCGGAGGTGTTGCGCAGCTGTACGCGCACGTCCAGGACCCAGGTGCGCCCGTCCAGGCCCGCGGCCCGCACGGTGCGCTCCTCGCTCAGCATCTCGACCCCGTCCGGGCCGGTCCACGACAGCGCCTCGACACGCCGGTCCGCGGCCAGCTCCAGCCAGGACACGTGCCGCTGCCGGCCGTGGTTGTCCAGCAGCACCGAGCCCCGGTCTCGGGTGAAGGTGCGCCCGCCCCAGAAGCTCACCCCCGACACGTCGGGCACGGCCACGCTCACCCCGAAGTGGTGCAGGTGGTCGGCGGGCCGCTCCTCGGTGACCGGCGTCCCCGCGAGGGTGCGCACCGGGTGCAGGTAGGGGCGCGGCGACAGGGTCGGCTCGATGTCGGTTCCGTCCCTGAGGACGGCCAGGACGCAACCGTCCAGGGTCAGCGTGTTCACGGTGTGGCCTTCGTGTCGGCCGGTCCCGTCCGGGCGGCGGGGGACCAGGCGGGGTCGAGTTCGGAGAACAGCGCCAGGTTCTCGGCGCTGCGGTGGATGAGGGCGTCGATGCCGGGGATGACCCGGCGCACCCCCTCGTCGGTGCGGTACACGTGCTGCATGCCCTCGGGCAGCGCCACCGGGTCGGGCGCGGTGCGCACCGCTTCGAGCACGTGCATGAACGCCCGGGTGGCCCGGGGCGGCACCAGCAGCGGCTCGTCCCCCCGCACGTGGCCGACCAGGTTGGTCAGCAGGTGGGTGCGCGGGTGCGTGGTGGTGGCCGGGGCCCGGCCCGGCCGGTGCACGGTGACCCGGTCCAGCGTGTACTCGAACTCGATGCGCCCCAGGTCGCCGTGCACCACCAGGCGCGGCGGCAGGTGCTCGGGCGCGCACAGGGTCACCGCCAGGGTGATGGGCAGCCCGTCGGCGGTGCGCACGCGCACGCACGAGGTGTCGTCGGCCTCGATGGGGTGGGCGTGGAACATCTCCAGCTCCACGTCCCGCGGCGCCTCGGAGGCCGCTCCGGCCACGGCCATCGCGGTGGCCAGGGCGTGGGCGAAGGGGTTGGTCAGCGCCCCGTCCACCACGTCGCGCCCCTGGAGGCGGCGCCGCCCCGCCCAGGGGGCGCGGTCGTAGTAGGCCGAGGTGCGCACCCAGGTGCCCGAACCCCCGATACCGCGCACACGCCCCACCGCGCCCTCGCGCACCAGAGTGCGCACGGCCTCCACGGCGGCCGACCCCAGGCTCTGGAAGCCCACCTGGCAGGCCAGCCCGGAGGCGTCCACGGCCGCGGTGAGCTCCTCGAACTCGGCCAGGGTCGCGGTGGTGGGCTTCTCCAGCAGCAGGTGGGACCCGTGCTCCAGCGCGGTGCGGGCCAGGGGCAGGTGGGTGTGGATGGGTGTGGCCAGGACGGTGATCCGCGCACCGGTCCGCTCGATCGCCTCGCCCAGGTCGGCGTGGCAGGGCAGCGGCCCGTGCCCCTCCAGGTCGTCGCCCTCCTCCGGGGGACGCTGGTCGCACACGCCCACGAGCCGGACCAGGCCGCTCTCCGCCAGCGTGCGCAGGGAGCGCAGGTGGGTGCGGCCGTGGCCGTGGACCCCGACCAGCAGCACGGGCACGGGCTCGCCCATCAGCTGCCCCCGAGCAGGTCGGCGACGCGGACCGGTGCGCCCGAGGCGATGGAGGCGTTGGCCGCCAGACCGGTGAGCAGGGCGTTGCCGCCGTCGGCGTGGTCGGGGCGGATGCCGTCGTCCTCGCCGCCGAAGAGCGAGTCGAGCATGAGCTGGTCGCCGCCGCCGTGGGTGCCCTCGCCCACCGCCACGGGGATCTCCTCGGGGGGCTGCCAGTGGCGGCGCAGCCACAGCCGGGCGCTGGTGTGCTCCTTGGGGGCGGGCATGCCGCGCACGGGCGTGGCCTCGTCCTGTTCGGGCGAGGTGTACTCGAACTCGGTCATGTCCAGCTCCAGGCGCCCCCTGCTGCCCGTGATCGCGATCCGGTAGCCCTCCCAGGGGGCGTAGGCGACCAGGTGGTAGGTCAGGCGGGCCCCGGTGTCGTAGCCGACCAGCACGGACATGTCGTCCTCGATGGTGATGCCGGGCCCGAAGACGTTGAGGTCGCGGCGGTAGCCGTCCTCGTGCTCGGCCTCCAGGTACAGGGCCGTCAGGTCGGGGCTGTCGTCCATGTGCAGGGCGAAGGGGTCGCGCTGCGCGGCGGCCTCGCCGTGGCCGCGCTCGTAGTCGGAGGCCAGGCCGTGGCGGCGGCCGTTGTCCTCGCCGTAGAAGAACAGCCGCCCGGAGGCGAACACGTCGGTCGGGCGGGCGCCGATCCACCAGTTGACCAGGTCGAAGTGGTGGCTGGCCTTGTGCACGAGCAGGCCGCCGGACTGGGTCTTGTCCCGGTGCCAGCGGCGGAAGTAGTCGGCGCCGTGGCGCAGGTCGAGCAGCCACTCGAAGTGCACCGACCCGACCTCGCCGATGACCCCGGAGGCGATGAGGTCGCGCAGCTGGCGGTGGACGGGGTTGTAGCGGTAGTTGAAGCCGACGGTCACCCGCCCCCCGGTGCGCGCCTGGGCCTCGTTGATGCGCCGCAGCCCCTCCAGGTCGGCGGTCATGGGCTTCTCGGTGATGGCGTCGAGCCCGGCGTCCAGGGCCGCGACGATGTAGTCGGCGTGGGTGCGGTCGACGGTGCAGACGATGACCTCGTCGACCCTCTCCTCCTTGAGCATGCGGGCGAAGTCGTCGGGGGAGTAGGTCGGCACGGCGTCGAGCCCGGCGTCGGTGACGATCCGGTTGTGCACGGCCATGCGGGTGCTGTTGGTGTCGCAGAGGGCGACCAGCCGTCCCCGGTCCCTGTGGGTTCCGGTCAGGGCCCGGGTGTACATCCGGGCGCGGGAGCCGGTGCCGACGATCGCGTACCTGCGTGGGGTGGTGTGGTTCACACAGGGCATGGTAAACGCTTTCCCGCTCGGCCGACAAGGGTGTCGACCAAGCCGTGTCCGAGCGTCCGCACTCCCGTGACGCATGACGGAAGGTGTTGATAACGCTACAAAGGGTGGAATTCCTTGTGCGAATGATCGCGGAGGGGATAAGGATGGAGTGATCCCCGCGTTCTCCGGGCCGCCGGAAGCGTAACGATATGGGGCTTGGATCACAGTTTTCGGGAAACCTGCCGTTGACACCCATGTAACCCGGTGCTAGAAACTGAACATCTTAGTACGTGGATAGCGCTTACCAGAACACGTTCCGGCAGTTCAACACGTGTTCTCGCCCACAGCGTACGCGTCTCCGAACGAGATTGGCAGTTTCCATGAAACCAGGACCGCACGCGCCCGTCAGCGCTCCGGCGGTGGCCCCACAGGAGGGTGGATCCCCGTGAGTGCCCTCCTGCAACGGCGGCCCGCCGAGGCCTCCGACGACCCGGCCCCGGCCAAGGCGCGCCGCCGGGTCGGCAAGAGCCCGGCCCCGGGCAAGAGGCGGAACGAGAACCTCGCCGCCTACGGCTTCCTGGCCCCGTGGTTCATCGGCCTGGTGTTCATCACCGCGGGCCCCCTCCTGGCCTCCCTGTACTTCTCCTTCACCGACTACAACCTCATCGGTGACTACGAGTGGGTCGGCCTGGAGAACTACCAGCGGATGATCAGCGACGAGCGCCTGCACAGCGCGCTCAGGGTCACGTTCGTCTACGTGTTCGTGTCGGTGCCCCTCCAGCTCGCCCTGGCGCTGGCCCTGGCGATGGTCCTGGACCGGGGCGTGCGCGGCCTGCCCCTGTACCGGTCGGTGTACTACCTGCCCTCCCTGCTCGGCGGCAGCGTGGCCATCGCCATCCTGTGGCGCCAGGTCTTCGGCGCGAACGGCCTGATCAACCAGGTGCTCGCCTTCTTCGGCATCCAGGGCGAGGGCTGGGTCTCCCACCCCGACTACGCTCTGGGCACCCTGATCGTGCTCAACGTGTGGACCTTCGGCGCCCCCATGGTGATCTTCCTGGCGGGTCTGCGCCAGATCCCCGCCATGTACTACGAGGCCGCCGCGGTGGACGGAGCGGGCCCCCTGCGCCGCTTCTGGAACATCACCGTCCCGATGCTCACCCCGATCATCTTCTTCAACCTGGTGCTGCAGTTCATCAACGCCTTCCAGACCTTCACCCAGGCGTTCGTGGTCAGCGGCGGCACCGGCGGCCCCTCGGACTCCACGCTCTTCTACACCCTCTACCTCTACCTGCGCGGCTTCGGCTCCTTCGACATGGGCTACGCCTCGGCGATGGCCTGGCTGCTGCTGCTGATCATCGGCGGGTTCACCGCGGTGAACTTCATCGCCTCCAAGTACTGGGTCTTCTATGGCGACTAAGACAACGGCCCCCGCGACCTCGGGCAAGCGCACGCGGGCCGAACACACCAAACGGCTGATCACCCACATCGGGCTCATCGGGTTCGGGCTGGCCATGCTCTACCCGCTGCTGTGGATGCTCTCCAGCTCCTTCAAGCCCACCGAGGAGATCTTCCGCGCTCCGGGCCTGATTCCCGAGACCTTCACGCCGGGCAACTACATCGACGGGTGGAACGCGCTCCAGTTCCCGTTCCACCACTACCTGCTCAACTCGGCGATCGTGGTGGCCGGGGCCATCGTCGGCAACCTCATCGGCTGCTCGATGGCGGCCTACGCCTTCGCCCGGCTGGAGTTCCGCGGCAAGCGGCTGTTCTTCGCCATCATGATGGCCACGATCATGCTGCCGATCCACGTCGTGATCGTGCCGCAGTACATCCTCTTCGCCGAGCTGGACTGGATCAACACCTTCCTGCCGCTGATCGTGCCCAAGCTGCTGGCCACGGACGGGTTCTTCATCTTCCTCATGGTGCAGTTCATCCGCGGCCTCCCCCGGGACCTGGACGAGGCGGCGCGCATCGACGGCTGCGGCCACGTGCGCATCTTCTTCCAGCTGATCATGCCCCTGTCGCTGCCGGCCCTGGCCACCACGGCGATCTTCACCTTCATCTGGACGTGGAACGACTTCTTCAGCCAGCTGATCTTCCTCACCGACCCGTCGATGTACACCGTTCCCGTCGCCCTGCGCACCTTCGTCGACTCGACCTCGCAGACCTCCTGGGGTCCGCTGTTCGCCATGTCGATCGTCGCCCTGGGACCGGTCTTCGGTTTCTTCCTCGCGGGTCAGCGATACCTCGTCAAGGGCATCGCCACCACCGGAATCAAGTAGTCGAAGGGAACCGAACACATGCACGCACACCCTGGCAGAGGGCGCCCCCAGGCCCGTCGCCGCAGTCCTTTCCTGTCCGTGGCCGCCGGCGTCGGCGCCATCGTGATGGCGGCCACCGCCTGTGGCGGCTCCGAGGCCGACGACGGCACCGTGGAGCTGCGCTTCTCCTGGTGGGGCGCGGACGACCGCCACTCCACCACCCAGCAGGTCATCGACCTCTTCGAGGCCGAGAACCCGGGCATCACCATCGTTCCGGAGTACACCGACTGGGCCGGGTACTGGGACCGCCTGGCGACCAGCACCGCAGCCAACGACGCCCCCGACATCATCACGCAGGAGGAGCGCTACCTGCGTGAGTACGGCGACCGCGGCGCCCTGCTCGACCTCAACGAGACCGATCTGGACATGTCGGGGATCGACCCCCTGGTGGCCGAGAGCGGCAGCCTGGACGGGCAGACCTTCGGCGTGGCCACCGGCGTGAACGCCTACGCCATCCTGGCCGACCCCCAGGCCTTCGAGGAAGCGGGCGTGGAGATGCCCGACGACGAGACGTGGACCTGGGACGACTACGTCGAGATCTCGGCCCAGATCAGCGAGGCCTCCGACGGCGAGATCGTGGGCACGCAGAGCATGTCCTACAACGAGTCGGGCTTCCAGATCTTCGCCCGCCAGCGCGGGGAGAACCTCTACGCCGAGGACGGCTCCCTCGGCTTCTCCCAGGAGACGCTGGAGGAGTGGTTCTCCGTCACCGAGCAGCTGGTGGAGAACGGCGGTCAGCCCAGTCCCTCCGAGAGCGTGGAGATCGAGGCGGGCGGCCCCGACCAGTCGGTGCTCTCCACCAACCAGGGCGCGATGGCCCACTTCTGGACCAACCAGCTGGGCGGCATCTCGGCCTCCGCGGGCCGCGACATCGAACTGCTGCGCTACCCGGGTGAGACCACCGAGGAGCGCACCGGGATGTACTTCAAGCCGGCCATGTTCTACTCCATCTCCGCGGGCACCGAGCACCCGGAGGAGGCGGCGCTGTTCGTGGACTTCCTGCTCAACAGCCCCGAGGCCGCCGAGCTGATCCTGGCCGACCGCGGTCTGCCCGCCAACGTGGACGTGCGCTCGCACGTCATCGACTCCCTGCCCGAGGCCGACGCCCGCAGCGCGGTGTTCCTGTCCGAGATCGAGGACACCATCGTGGACGGCAACCCGCCGCCGCCGATCGGCGCGGGCCAGGTCGTGGACATCACCAAGCGCGTCACCGAGGACCTGACCTTCGGTGAGCTGACCCCGGCCGAGGCCGCGGAGCAGTTCATGTCGGAGGTCGAGGCGGCCACCGGCGAGGCCTGATCCGGGCGTCGCGCACCCGGCACCAGTACGCGGGCGGGCCCGGCGGGAGGAGACTCTCCCGCCGGGCCCGCCCGCGTGTGTGGTGGGCACCCGGGGGCGGGACCCGCCCGGCCGGGAGCACCCCGTCGGCCGCGGCACGGCCGGGAGCACCCCGTCGGCCGCGGCACGGCCGGACACCGCGGCCGCACGCGGGATCAGAGGCGCGAGGCGGTGGTCAGGTCCCGCGGGGACGTCTCGCGCGCGATGGCCTCGACGAAGGAGTCGACGTCCTCCTCCGTCGTGTCGAAGCCGCACATCCAGCGCACCTCGCCCGTCGACTCGTCCCAGTCGTAGAAGCGGAAGTCCGTGCGCAGCCGGTCGGCGACGCCGGCGGGCAGGACGGCGAACACGCCGTTGGCCTGCGTCGGGCGCGTGAAGCGCACGCCGCTGACCGAGCCGTCCGCCAGGCCCGCCTCGACGCCCGCGCGCAGGCGCCGCGCCATCGCGTTGGCGTGGCGGGCGTTGCGCAGGTAGAGGTCCCCGTCGAACAGGGCCACCAGCTGCGCCGAGAGGAAGCGCGTCTTGGAGGCGAGCTGCATGTTGAGCTTGCGCAGGTAGGTGAGCCCGGTGGAGGCCTCGGGCCTGAGCACGACGACGGCCTCGGCGAGCATCGCGCCGTTCTTGGTACCGCCGAGGCTCAGCACGTCGACGCCCGCGTCGCGCGTGAGGGCGCGCAGGGGCAGGTCGAGCGCGGCCGCGGCGTTCGCCAGGCGGGCTCCGTCGACGTGCACGCGCATGCCCAGCCCGTGGGCGTGCTCGGTGATCGCGCGGATCTCGTCCGGCGTGTACACGGTGCCGAGTTCGGTGGACTGCGTGATCGACACGACGAGGGGCTGGGCCCGGTGCTCGTCGCCCCACCCCCACGCCTCCCGGTCGATGAGCTCGGGCGTGAGCTTGCCGTCCTCGGTCGGCACGGTCAACAGCTTCATGCCCCCGATCCGCTCGGGCGCGCCCTGCTCGTCCACGTTGACGTGCGCGGTGGCCGCGGTGACGACCGCACCCCAGCGGGGCAGCATCGACTGCAGCGCCGTCACGTTCGCGCCCGTGCCGTTGAAGACGGGGAAGACCTCCAGGGGGCCGCCGAGGTGCCGGGTGAGCACCTCGCGCAGCCGCGCGGTGTACGCGTCGCCGCCGTAGGCGACCGCGTGCCCCTCGTTGGCGTCGGCGATCGCCGCGAGCACCTCGGGATGGATGCCGGCGTAGTTGTCGGAGGCGAATCCCCGCGGACGCGGGTCGGACATAGCGGTCATCGCAATACTTTATGGCGTATTTCTTGGGTGTATGGCCAGAGCGCGGGTGACTCCCGGAACGGCTCCTCCACCGCCTTGCGCGGCGCCCCCGGCCCGGCGGTGCCGCGCGGCCCCTCAGGGGGAGGTGGGGACCGGGGGCTGCTCGGGGGCGGTCTTCGGCGGCGCGGAGTTCGGGGGCACGGCGGTCTGCGCGACGAGGGCCCCCGCGACGATGACGGCGGCGCCGAGGGTCTGCACGGCGGTGAGCGCCTCGCCCAGCAGCACCCACGCCAACACGATCGCGGTGACCACCTCCAGGTAGGCGACCGCCCCGGCGACCTGCGGGGACAGGCGCAGGACCGCCGAGATGCCGAGGGAGTAGGCGAGTGCGGTGCACACCAGGCCCAGCCACAGGGCCGCCGCCCAGCCCGGGAAGGAGAACCCGCCGAGCGCGACCGGATCGGCGAGCATGTGCCAGGGCAGCGTCCAGGGTCGGGCCAAGGCGCCCAGCAGCACCATGGCGATCAGGGAGCCGAAGGCGACCACGGCCAGGGGGTGGGCGTCCCCGCCCATGCTGTCCGACAGCAGGAAGAAGGCGGTCTGCGCGGCGGCGGCGCCCAGGGCCAGCCCCACGCCGAGCGGGTCCAGGCGCACGCCCGCCCACACCTCCAGCAGCAGGCCGAGCCCGGCCACGGCCAGGACCACGCCGACCACGGCGGCGGGGGAGACGCGGGTGCGGCGCACCACGCGCAGCCACAGCAGGACCAGGACCGGGCCGAGGAACTCGATGAGCAGGGCGATGCCCACGGGGATGCGCGCGATGGAGGCGAAGTACAGGGCCTGGACCCCGGCCATCGGGAAGACGCCGTAGGCCAGGACCAGCAGCGGGCGGCGGCGGGCGGTGCGCCAGTGGACCAGGGCCACGGGCAGCAGCAGCAGCGCCGCCCCGGCCACGCGAAGCCAGGTGACGTGGAGCGAGTCCATGCCCGCGTCCAGCAGGGGTCGGGCGAAGACGCCCGATCCGCCGAAGGCGAGTGCCGAGGCGAGCGCGAAGGCCAGCCCCGAGCGGCGGTGGCGCGCGGGTGGGACGGACACGGCGGTGCTCCCGGGGAGTGGTGGGGACATGGGACCGCTGACGAGCATACGACCGGGGCCTGACAGAGTCCTCGGGCGGTGCGCGCCGCCCACCGCCCGCGGGGCGCGGCGGGCCTTCAGGCCCGTGCGGGGGTGAGGTCGGTCTGGGCCCAGGCGACGTCGTGCCAGGCGTCGAACTTGCGGCCGACCCGGCGCATGACGCCCACGTCCTCGAAGCCCAGGGAGCGGTGCAGGCCCAGGCTGGCGTCGTTGGGCAGGGTCATGCACGCCACGGCGGTGCGCATGCCGCGTTCGGCCAGGCGTGGCAGCAGTTCCCGGTACAGGGCGCGGCCCGCGCCGGTGCGTCGGCGACCCATGGCCAGGTAGACGCTCACCTCGCACGACCACCGGTAGGCGTCGCGGGCGCGGAAGGGACCGCCGTAGGCGTAGCCGACGACCCCGTCGGCGTCCTCCAGGACGATCCAGGCGTGCCGCCGCTGGGCCGCGGCGATCCGCTCGGCCATCTGCCCGGCGGTGGGCGGCTCGTACTCGAAGGTGATCGCGGTGTCGGTGACGTAGGGGGAGTAGATCGCCGCGCACGCCGGGGCGTCCGCGGGGGTCGCGTCGCGGACGGTGAGGGTCGGCATCGAAGTCATGTCAACCATAGTATTCAGATGCGCTCTCTATAGTGAACGTCATGAGCGACACACTGGGACCGGCCCTGGCTTCGACCCTTCGCGAGCTGCGCCGAGCCCGCGGGCTGAGCGGAGGGGAGCTGGCCGAACTCTCCGGTGTCTCCCGGGGCATGATCAGCCGGATCGAGAACGGTGACGCCCAGCCCACCGCCTCCCTGCTGGGACGGCTCTCCGCCGCGCTCGGCATCACCCTGTCGGAGCTGGTCGCCCGCGCGGAGCAGGGCGACCGCCGCCTGGTCCGCGCGCACGAGCAGCCCGTGTGGACCGACCCCGGAACGGGCTACCGGCGGCGCGCGGTCTCGCCCACGGCCGGCGGTCCGATCGAACTGGTGGAGGTGGAGCTGCCGCCGGGGGCGCGGGTGGGCTTCCCCGCCGAGGCCTACGCCTTCACCCACCACCAGATCTGGGTGCTGGAGGGCACCCTCGCCTTCCGCGAGGGCGGTGTCGAGCACGTGCTGGAGCGGGGCGACTGCCTGCAGCTGGGCCCGCCCGAGCCGTGCGAGTTCCACAACCCGACCGGTGAGGACTGCCGGTACCTGGTGGTCGTCTCCCGGCGCGGCGCCTGAGGCCGCGGACCAGTGGACGGGCCCGGTGGCCACCACGGTCCCCGGCTCAGCGGCGGGGCGCTCCGTGCGGTCAGCTCGGGTCGAAGCCGCGCAGCATGGCCCCGAGCGCGAAGTCGAAGCGGGATTCCGGTCCGCGGGAGCGCCGGGCCAGCGCGGCCTCGGTGAGGGGGAAGGCCTCCCGTGAGCCGGGGCGGGCCGCCGCACGTGTCCGGTCGGTCGGCGCCTGCTCGTCCGGTCCGCCGGCGGCCAGCACGGCGGCGTGGCCGACGACGAGGTCGGCCACGGCGTACAGCATGTCCAGAGCCCGTTCCGGTGTGAAGCCCGCGCTTCGCAGCGTCATGAGCGCGTTCTCCATGGTGCGTAGGTTCTGTGTGGTGATCGCGGGCCGGGTGATCACGAGGGGCAGGAGGTTCGGGTGCGCGAGCAGGGCGCGCAGGAGGGCGTGGGCGTACTCGCTCAGGCCCTCCCGCCATGAGGTGCCCTTGGCCATCGGCGGGGCGGCCCGCGTGAAGACCTGCTCGACCAGTCCGTCCAACAGGTCGCTCTTGTCGGCGACGTGCTGGTAGAGGGACATGGCCTCGACTCCGAGTTCCCGACCGATGCGGCGCATCGACAACGCCTCGAGCCCTTCGCGGTCGGCCAGCGCCAGGGCGGCCCGGAGGACGGCCTGGCGGGTGAGCCCGGCGCTCTGGCCGCGGGTGCGGTTCGGGGACATGGCGGCCTTTCACGCGTCACCGGTTCTTACGGCGTAAGTATAGTGAGGACACAGGAAACTTATGTCGTAAGAAACACGTCGCCGAGCCCGAGGAGGACCGAGCTCGTGACCCGAGCCGCGACGCAGTCGGCCGCGCGCCGAATCCGGCCCGCGCAAGGACACGCCAGGTCATGACAAACGATCCCGTCGTCGCTACCCGCGCCGGTCTCGTGCGTGCACGCACCGTCAACGGCGTCCATGCCTTCAAGGGCGTCCCGTACGCCGCACCGCCCACCGGCCCCCGCGGGTTCCGCCCGCCGGAGCCGGTCCTCCCGTGGCAGGGCGTACGCGACGCCGGGGCCTTCGGCCCCACCGCGCCCCAGCCGGGCTTCCCCCTGCCCGCGGAGCTGGCGGGGTTCTATCCGACCGTGGCCGGGGACGGCTGTCTCAACCTCAACGTCTGGTCCGCCGATCTGGGCCGTGCCCGCCAACCGGTGATGGTGTGGCTTCACGGAGGCGGCTTCGACGGCGGAAGCAGCGTCCTCTACGACGGCGGCGGCTTCGCCCGCGACGGCGTCGTCCTCGTGAGCCCCAACTACCGGCTCGGCGCCGAGGGCTTCCTCGCGCCGGGAGACGGGGTCGCCAACCTCGCCCTCCTCGACCAGGTCGCCGCACTGCACTGGGTACGGCACAACATCGCCGCCTTCGGCGGCGATCCGGACAACGTCACCGTGTGCGGGCAGTCCTCCGGCGCCATGTGCGCGGGCACCCTGCTGGCCATGCCCGCGGCCCGGGGGCTGTTCCGGCGGGCGATCCTGCAGAGCGGCGCCGGAAACCTGGTCCAGACGCCCGAGACCGCCCGACGCGTCGGTGAGCTGCTGGCCTCACACCTGGGTGTCGCGTTCACGCGCGAGGCGATCGCCGCGGTCTCCCGCCGACGACTGCTCGACGCCCAGGCCGCGGTGACGGCCGACCTGGCGTCGCACCCCGATCCTCGGCGCTGGAACGGTGAACCGGGCTCCCGGGTGACCGCCTGGCAGCCGGTCGTCGACGAGGGCACCCTGCCCGCCCGACCGCTCGACCTCGTCCGGGCCGGTGCGGGCGCCGACGTCGACCTCCTGATCGGCACCAACGCGGAGGAGGGCAGGCTTTCGCTGGTTCCCTTCGGGGCGCTGGCCGCCGTGACCGAGGCGGATCTGGTCACCGCCGCGAGGCTGTACGGGCTTCCGGCCGGGCGGGTCCGCGCGGCCTACGGCGCGGCCGGACCCGGTCTCGGGCCGGGGGACCTGCTGGCGCTGTTGCAGCGCGACTGGTGGTACCGCGTTCCTGCCTACCGGCTGGCCGAGGCCAGGGCCGCGACCGGCGCTGCGGTCCACATGTACGAGTTCGCATGGCGCTCCCCTCGGTTCGGCGGCAGCCTCGGCGCCTGCCACTTCCTGGAGGTCCCCTTCGTCTTCGACCTCCTCGACGACCCCCGCTTCTGGCCGCTGACCGGCACCAGTCCGCCACAGCGCCTCGCCGACGCCGTGCACTCCGCCTGGGTCGCCTTCGCCACCCGGGGAGACCCGGGGTGGCCCCGCTACGACCTGTCCCGGCGGCCGGTGATGCGCTTCGACGACGTTCCGGCGCTCACGGACGATCCCAGGCCGGAGGAACGCACCGCCTGGGACGGCGTCCTCTGAGGGAACTCCCGCTCCTGCCGCCGAAGCCGCCTCCGCACACCAGGACGCAGCTCACTGCCGGTGTCCCGGTGCCCGACCCCGGGCCCGGGGTCAGTCGACCAGGGCCCGGACGAACACCGCGCGCTGGTCGGCCAGCCAGGTCTGGCGACGGTCCCAGCACTCCCACCCGCCCCGCCGCTCCAGGTCGAGGGCGAACATGCCGTCCCCGTTCTCGATCCGCTCGGCCACGAAGACGCGGGCGACGGCCGTGTAGTCCTCCACCGTCCGGGGCAGGGCGCGGCGGTCGTCGGGGGAGAGGCCGTAGGCGTCGGCGAGGACGCGCAGCCGGTGCGGGGCGTCGCTCCCCGCGTGCGGGGTTCCGGCGGTCGACGCCGGGTCGAGCGCGGGCACCAGGTAGTAGGCCAGCGCCGCCACGTCCCAGACCGGGCGGCCGGGCGCGGCCAGGTCGAAGTCGATCAGGGCCACGGCCCGGCCCCGGCGGAAGACGATGTTCTCCAGGCAGGGGTCGTTGTGGCACAGGATCGGGCCGCCCTCGGGGTCGGCCATCCCGGTGGAACCGGTGTTCCAGGAGGCCGCGGTGTCCACGGGGACGCGTGCGGCGGCGTCGTGGTAGCGGCGCAGCATCTCGGCGGCCGAACGCAGGGTGTGCTCGGTGAACGCCCAGTCGGGGAAGGGCGGAAGGGCGACGTCCCCCTCGACGAAGGTGAGCTCCTCCCGGCCGTCGTCGCGCAGGCGGAGCGGCACCGGGGCGCCCTTGAACCCGCTCTCGGCCAGGGCGCGCAGGTGGTCGTGGATGGCGGGCGCGGCGGGTGTCGCGGTGCGCACGACGTGGCCGCCGTACCGGAACACCGTGGTCATCATGCCACCGGCCAGCCGTTTCCCCCTGTTGTCGGTGTCGCTGTCGGCGTCGGTCGTGTGGGTCATCGCTCTCCTCTGGGTTGGGCGGACCTGCGGCGGCAGGTCTACTTCGAAACTAGTGCCAGTACCCGCCCAGGGGGAGGCCGCGCCGCGTCGAAGATCGTCTTGGAGGCAGAAAACACCCGGTCGCGCCCGGGGCCGCGGCCCGGCATGAGGCGCGCGCCGAGCGGTGGGCGGGGCGGGCCGTGTCCGGCGCCCCGGTCACAGCACGGGGACCGGGACCGGACGCGACCCCCGGGCCAGCGACTCGGCCCCGGCCACCCCGACCAGGGAGGCCGCCACCGCCGCGCGCACCGGCACCAGCGGTTCGGCTCCGTGCTCGACGGTGTCCCGGAAACCGCGCAGCAGGCGCACCGTGCCCTCCGCTCCGCGCTCCACGGGCGCCCCGTCCAGGGTCAGCGCGGGCGGGACGCGCTCCTCCTCGCGGACCTCCCCGTCGGGGCGGGTCCATCCCTCGTGGCGCACGCGCACCGACCAGGCGCGCTCTCCCCGCGCCCGCACCGACTCGGCCAGTCCGCGGGCGCCGCGCACCGACACCCAGCTCCAGTGGCTGTCCGGTTCGCCCTGGAGGAAGCCGTTGCGGGTGACGGCCAGCGCGCCCGTGGACAGGCACACCACCATGGTGCTGGCCTGCCGCGGCGCGGCCTCGTCCACGGTGAACGCGCTGACCTCCACCGGGTGCGCCCCGGTGATCGCCAGGATCGGCGACAGGGAGTGGGTGCAGTAGGCGGTGGGGGCGATGCGTCCGCGCCAGTGGGCCGGGTCGCCGGTCAGCCCGGCCACGCCCTCGGGGGACATGCCGTGCAGGTAGTCGGCCTCGATGAGGCTGATCCGCCCCAGTTCGCCCGCCCGGACCGCCTCGCGGACCAGCAGCACGTGCGGGTGGAGGGTGTAGTTCTCGGCTAGGGAGTAGGTCGCCGGGGAGCGCTCGGCCGCCGCGACCAGTGCCCTTCCCTCGGCCTCGTCGGCGCACGCGGCGGTCTCGGAGAGCACGTGGACGCCGCGTTCCAGGAAGGCCAGGGCCAGGGGCGCGTGGGCGTCGAAGTCGTTGGCCAGGACCACCCCGTCCAGGTCCTGGTCGAGCAGGTCCTGCCAGCGGTCGGTGAGGGCCGCGCCGGGCAGCCGCTCGCGGGCTCCCGCGCGCGGGGCGGGGTCGCGGTCGCAGGCCGCCACCACGTCCATGCCCAGCCTGGCGGCCCACACCGCCAGGTGCAGACCCATCCCCAGTCCCACCACTCCCACGCGCATGAGGGCATCATCGGCCCTGGCGCGGCGGCGGGGCAAAGGGATTACGCCGCACGCGCGGACCGGGGCGGGTCCTGCGCCCCCGTGCCGCCCCGCGGTGCGGGGCCGGGGCCCGGGTCAGTCGGCGAGGGCGTCGACGGTGGGGACGACCGTGCCGAACAGGTCGGCGATGGTGGTCAGGGCGGCGGTCTGGAGGGTGGCGGCGGGCAGGACGGTGCCGTCGGGAGCGGCGAGGGTGCGGGTGGCGGTGGTCTCGGCGACGACGCTGGGGCGGTAGCCGAGGTTGAAGGCGCCCTGGGCCGTGTAGTTGACGCACATGTGCGTCATGAAGCCGGCCAGCACGAGGTCCTTGCCGCGGCCCGGGGCGGCGCCCAGGGCGGTCAGGGTCTTCTCCAGTTCGGTGAGGTGGAAGGAGTCGGGGAACCGCTTGACCACGACCGGCTCGCCGTCTGCCGGGGCGACCTCGCCGCTGATGGCGCCGATGCGGGCGCGGATGTCGTAGGGGGTGCCCTCACCCCCGTCGTTGACGACGTGGACGACGGGAGTGCCCGCGGCGCGGGCGCGCTCCAGCAGCCGGGCGCCGGCCGCGAGGGCCTCCTCGGCGCCTTCCAGCGCCATGACGCCGGTGCGGTAGGTGTTCTGGAGGTCGATCATGACCAGGACGGAGTCACCCAGTCCGGGCGGCTGGTCGTCCAGTCCGACGACGCCGCGCAGGGTCGTGGAGGGCTGGTTCGTGCTCATGGGGTGCCTTTCTGGAGAAGCGGGGCATGGCGAAGCTCTCCGTCCTGCCCGTGCAGGAGGGGAGTACCGGTGGGGGGGGGAGGGTCAGGCGGTCCGGGTGCGGAAGCGGCGGCGGTAGGCGGCGGGGGTGGTGGCGAGCTGTCTCCTGAACGCCCGGTGCAGGGTCTCCGTCGAGCCGAACCCGGCCGTGGCCGCGACCCGGTCGAGCGGGTCGTCGGTGGTCTCCAGCAGGCGCCGGGCGGCCTCGACCCGGGCGCCCTCGACGTAGGCGGCGGGACTGGTGCCGGTCTCCTGGGTGAAGACGCGGGCGAAGTGCCGCTCGCTCAGGTGCATCCGGGCCGCCAGCACCTCCGCGGACAGGTCCTCGTCGAGGTGGTCGGAGATCCACAGCCGCAGCTCGTCGATGTCGCGGCGGGCGGAGGCGGGGCGGCTGAGCGGCACGGAGAACTGGCTCTGCCCGCTCTGCCGCTTGAGGTACATCACCAGCTGCCGGGCCACCGCCAGCGCGACGTCCTCGCCCAGGTCCTCGGCCACCAGGGCGAGCGCGAGGTCCAGGCAGGCGCTGATCCCGGCGCCCGTCCACAGCCGCCCGCGGTCGGCGCGGACGAAGATCGGGTCCGGGTCGACCGTGACGGCCGGATGGTCGGCGGCGAGCTGGGCGGCGGTCGACCAGTGCGTGGTCGCGGTCCTGCCGTCCAGCAGTCCGGCCGCCGCCAGTACGTGCGCGCCCACGCACACCGACGCCACCCGCCGTGCGCAGGGGGCGGTCTCCCGCACCCACGCCACGACGTCGGCGTCGATCCGGGCCACGGGGCCGTCGTCGGCCATGTCGACCGCACCGGGCACCAGCAGCGTGTCCACCTGTCCGCCGACGTCGTCGAAGGACACGTCGGTGAGCAGCCGCACGCCCGCCGACGTCCGCACCTCGCCGCGGGCCGGCCCGGCGAGGCGGACCCGGTAGTCGGCGCGGCCCGGGGCCTCCCGGTTGGCCAGCGCGAAGACCTCGGCCGGGCCGGTGACGTCGAGGAGGTCGACGTCGGGGAAGACCCCGATGACGACACGGTGCGGAAGGGGCATGGATCCATCCTCACCGCCGCCGACCATGACCGCAATGACGACCGACTGTCACATCCGGACACCGGTGCGGCCCTCCGGCCAGGACCGGAGGCGGCCCCGGCGGCTCGGCGCCGGGGCGCGCGGCGGGGTCGGCCGCCGCCGACCGGGCCCCGGGCGGCGTCACGTACGCGCAACACGGCGGAAACACGCTCCGCGCGGCGGTCCGGGGTCCGCACCCGGGCGGGCGGACCGGATGAGAACACGCTGACCTGGTACGACGCCTGCCCTCACAGGCGGGACGCCGCCCGCGACCGCGAAGGGTTATGTTTACATCGAGGTAATACACTCCTCATACAGCCACGATCCGCAGGCGTGAGGACCTCAGAGCCTCGGATCACCATCACGTGTGGCGCCTGTGTGCGCTTGTTCGAGGTTCCCGACACAACGGCGTGTGGGGTGCCCGTTCCACCTGTGCTGAAAGGAACGTTCACCCATGCCCTTCGCCGACGAGGCAGGCCGTGACCACCACCCCGGAGTCCGCTCTGCCTATGAGCACGTCGTGCGCCGCAACCCCGACGAGCCGGAGTTCCAGCAGGCGGTGCTGGAGGTCCTGGACGATCTCTCCCCCGCCCTGACCCGGCACCCCGAGTACGCCGAGCAGCGCATCCTGGAGCGCCTGTGCGAGCCCGAGCGCCAGGTCGTCTTCCGGGTCCCCTGGCGTGACGACCAGGGCCAGGTGCACGTCAACCGGGGCTTTCGCGTGGAGTTCAACAGCGCGCTGGGCCCCTACAAGGGCGGCCTGCGCTTCCACCCCAGCGTCAACCTCGGCGTGATCAAGTTCCTGGGCTTCGAGCAGATCTTCAAGAACGCCCTGACCGGCATGAACATCGGCGGCGGCAAGGGCGGCAGCGACTTCGACCCCAAGGGCCGCTCCGAGGCGGAGATCGAGCGGTTCTGCCAGTCGTTCATGACCGAGCTGCACCGCCACCTGGGCGAGCACACCGACGTCCCGGCCGGGGACATCGGTGTGGGCGGCCGCGAGATCGGCTACCTGTTCGGCCAGTACCGGCGCCTGGCCAACCGCTGGGAGGCCGGGGTGATCACCGGCAAGGGCCTGGAGTGGGGCGGCTCGCGCGTGCGCACCGAGGCCACCGGTTACGGCAGCGTGCTCTTCACCCAGCGGATGCTGGAGCGCTCGGGCCGCGCCCTGCACGGCCAGCGCGTGGTGGTCTCCGGGTCGGGCAACGTGGCGATCTACTCGGTCGAGAAGGCCCAGCAGCTGGGCGCGAACGTGGTGGCCGTCTCCGACTCCGCCGGCTACGTGGTGGACGACAAGGGCCTGGACCTGGACCTGCTCAAGCAGGTCAAGGAGGTCGAGCGCGCCCGGATCAGCGTCTACGCCGAGCGCCGCGGCGGCGGCGCCCGCTACGTCGAGGGCGGCAGCATCTGGGACGTGCCGTGCGACGTGGCGCTGCCCTCGGCCACCCAGAACGAGCTGGACGCCGACGCGGCGCTCACGCTGGTGCGCAACGGCGTCGTGGCGGTGGCGGAGGGCGCGAACATGCCCACCACGCCCGAGGCGGTCAAGGTGCTGCGCGAGGCCGGTGTGCTGTTCGCGCCGGGCAAGGCGGCCAACGCCGGCGGAGTGGCCACCAGCGTGCTGGAGATGCGCCAGAACGCGCGGCGCACGTCGTGGTCCTTCGAGCACGCCGAGTCCGAGCTGGCCGAGACGATGGCGGGCATCCACGACCGCTGCGAGGAGGCGGCCGAGCGCTACGGCGCCCCGGGCGACTACGTGCTGGGCGCGAACGTGGCCGGGTTCGAGCGGGTGGCGGGCGCCATGCTGGCCCAGGGCCTGATCTAGCGACCGGTACCCGCGGGCGGCGGCCGACCACCGGGGTCGGCCGCCGCGGCGTCTCAGGCCCTCACCACAGGTGGTGGACCTGGGGGCGGATGAGCTCGTCGTAGACCTCGGCCACCCGGGCGCGGACCTCGGGGCCGAGCGGGGCCAGCTCGGCGGCGGAGGCGTTGCCGCGCGCCTGCTCGGCGTTGCGGGCACCGGGGATGACCACGCTGACGCCCTCCTGGTCCAGGATCCAGCGCAGCGCGAACTGCGCCATGGTCACGCCCTCGGGCACCAGCGGGCGCAGGCGCTCCACCGCCTCCAGGCCGGTCGCGTAGTCGATGCCGGAGAAGGTCTCGCCCTTGTCGAAGGCCTGCCCCTCCCGGTTGAAGTTGCGGTGGTCGTCCTCGGCGAAGGCGGTGTCGGCGCTGAACCTGCCCGACAGCAGGCCGCTGGCCAGGGGCACGCGCGCGATGATGCCCACCCCGGCCTCGCGAGCGGCGGGCAGCACCTTCTCCAGCGGCTTGTGGCGGAAGGCGTTGAGGATGATCTGGACGCTGGCCACGTGGGGGCGCGCGATCGCGGCGAGGGCCTCGTCCACGGTCTCCACGGAGACCCCGTAGGCGCGCATGCGCCCCTCGGCGACCATGGCGTCGAGGTCGTCGAAGACGGCGTCGGTGTCGATGACGCGTGCGGGCGGGCAGTGCAGCTGGACGAGGTCGATGGTGTCCACGCCCAGGTTCTGGCGGGAGCGGTCGTTCCAGGCGCGGAAGTTGTCGGGGTTGTAGTTCTCGGGAACCTGGTCGGCGCGGCGACCCATCTTGGTGGCCACGGTGATGTCGGGGCGCTCCTTGAGCAGCCTGCCGACGAGCTGCTCGCTGCGCCCGTCGCCGTAGACGTCGGCGGTGTCGAAGAAGGTGACACCGGATTCGGCTGCCGCGTGCAGGGCGTCCATGGCGTCGGTCTCGCTGACCTCGCCCCAGGAGGCTCCGATCTGCCAGGCGCCGAAACCGATGACGCTGACGTTCTTGCTGGTACGGCCGAGTACGCGTGTTTCCATGGGTGCGATCCTAGGCCCTTGGGAACGTTCCCAAATGCGCGGACGGGTCCGAGTGCCCGAAGCCCTGCCCTGTCGGGGCGGGTCGTCGTCCCGTGCGCGCGCACGCGCGGGAGGAGAACGCCGCCCGAGGACGCGCCGGTGCCGGAGGAGGCGCGCGGGAGGGGAAGCGCTCAGGACCCTCGCAGCAGGCCCAGGCCCAGGACGGTGACGCTGTGCAGGACGTATCGGCCCTCCTGGCGGCTCTGCACCAGGTCGGCCTCGCGGAGCACGTTCAGGTGTTTGCTCGCCGTGGCGGGGGAGACGGTGAGCCTGCGGGCCAGGCCCGTCGTGGTGCACACTCCGCCCTCGGCCACCAGTTCCAGGAGCCGGGAGCGCGTGGGTCCCAGGAGCGGGGCGAGGCCCTCGGGTCGCGGGGCCGGCCGCACCCAGCCGGGGCTGTGCTCGATCGGGTGGACCAGCACCGGTGGGAGGCCGGGGTCGGCGAGCGTCACGGGCCTGCCCCAGCAGAAGAAGGACGGCAGCAGGAGCAGGCCGCGTCCGCGCAGGTGGAGTTCGCGGTCGAAGGGATAGGCGATCTCCAGGACGGGCGGCCTCCAGAGCGCGGTGGGGCCCAGGGAGGCCAGGAGCGCTTCGGAGCCCCCGCCCCGCAGGGCACGTGCACGGTGTGCCAGGTCGGTGTGCACCTGGGCGCGGATCCGGCCCCAGAACGGCGCGAGCGCGGCGCGGTGGTAGGTGCGCAGGGCACCGCCGAGCAGGCGCATGGAACCGGCGTCGCCCGCGGCCAGCCAGCCGAGTGACGAGGGCGGGCGGGCGTGGCCGGCCAGGATGCCCAGCTCCTCACGGATCCGGGGGGCCGGTGTGCTCAGCACGGACTCGATACCGAGGTCGGGATCGGGGTCGGCCACGGCCGGGGTGAGGAAGTCGGGGCAGTAGTTCCCGTAGGGCGCCAGCGCCAACAGCAACCGCAGCGCGCGTTCCCCGGGCCCGCCGTCCAGCAGCGCCCGGTGCACGGCCCCGCGCCATTCGTCGAAGAACAGGGCGCCCTGTCTGTGCTGTAGCAGGTGAAGGCTGTTGACGGTCTCCCACATGGGGTCGGCGGAGTCGGCCAGGCGAAGGCGCAGGAGGTCGTCGCCGCTGAAATGAATACGCAGCTTTGTGCTGTTTTCTGACATTTCGGACTTCCCCGTTTCCGGCCACGTTGTCGCCAGAAGGAAAACGTACCCACAAACCCGAAAGCGAGTGTTAAGAATAACCAAGAAGGTGACGAAGGGTGAGTGGCACCGGAGGCGGAAAGGAAATTCCATGAATGGGGGATCGACGGTCGGACACGGCGCAGCGCGCCGAAGGGCTCACACGGCGAAGCCGCGTGCGGTCCTCGCCCTCCTGGCCCTGCCGCTCCTCCTCACTGCCTCCTGCTCCGCGCAACAGCAGGCGCAGAACACCCCCGCGCGCGAGATCACACCGGAGGAGGAGGGCCTGCTGGAGGCGGCCGGGCAGATTCTGCTCCGAGAATGCATGGAAAGCCACGGGTTCGAGTACCAGATCGTTTCGGATAATACCTCCGCCGAGTTCGAGGAATTCCGTTACGTCATCGACGATCCGTCCTGGGCCGCCGAGCACGGTTACGGATCCCGGCTTCAGCGCGAGGCCGCCGAACTGCGGGAGAACGACCCCAACCACGTCTACTTCACGAGTCTGTCCCCCGAGCGCAGGGCCCAGGCGCTGGTGGCCGCCAACGGGCCCGGCCCCGTCGGGCTGACGGCGACCACGCCCGACGGGATGGAACTCGGCCGCAGCGACCAGGGCTGCCAGTCACAGGCCGACCGCGAGCTCTACGGCGACCTGGCCGCCTGGTTCCAGGCCCGGACCACCGCCGACGCCCTTCCCGCGCTCCGCCACCAACTCGTGGTCGACGACCAGCGCTACCTGGAGGCCGTCCGGCCCTGGGCGGACTGCATGCGCGCCGCCGGACACGACTACGCCACACCGGCCGACCTCCGTGCCGCGCTGCCTCCCCCGCAGGACCCCCTGCCCTGGCAGGAGGAGGTCGGACTCGCGCTGGCGGAGGCGCGCTGCGCCCTGGACTCCGGGCTGGCCCGGACCGCGGCGGACCTGGACGAACAGCACGGCCAGGAACTGCGCGAGCGCCACCGCTCCGCGCTGGAGACGCAGCGGCGGCTGCAACTGGACGCCCTGCCCCGGGCCCGCTCCGTCGTCGGCGGGGCGGAGCGGGCCACGGGCCCCGAACACCGGGAGTGACCCCCGCCCCCGGAGGAGTAAGAGACACAGGAAGAAAGGCAGGAGACCATGAGGACCAAGCGCATGACGGCCCTGGTCGCGGCGGCGATCACCGCCGCGACCCTGTTCAACGCCCCCACCGCGCAGGCCGAGGAGGTCCGGTCCCACACCGCGGCCGCGGCCGCCGACGGCAGGCTGTACGCCTACTACGACTTCAACTACAACCGCTACTGCGCGTCCTGGGCGGGCAACTCCTCCAACTGGGGGGCCTGCCGCAACACCACGTCCTCGCTGTGGAACAACGGCTACCCGGGCAACCTCGACGACGTGTGGGTCTACTGGGGGCTCAACCACTCCGGTGCCCGCCGGGGGGTGCACAACGGCGTGGCCCTCGCCAACCTGAGCCAGTGGACCTTCGACGCCAACACCGGCTCCGGCTCCGGCCAGGCGCTGAACAACAACATCTCCTCCCACATGTGGACCAACCTGTGACCGGTGCGCCGGGCGTGCGGCCCGCCACGGCGGGCCCGCAGATCCGATGACCGGTCCCGGGAGGGCGGGGAGGGCCTTCGGCGCGGCGGGGACGACCACCCCTGCCGCCCGAGGGCCCTTCTCCCGTGGTCCCCGCCGAGGCGGCGGCCCCGGGGGAGCCGGCCGCCGCGTTCACCCGGGTGCTACCGGTGGTCACAACACGTTAACGGGGTGTTGCCCGAGGGCGGTTACCTTCGCTGCGTCAGCGTCCTCGGCAGAAAGGCACCCCCCGTGTCCCGCTTCGCCGCCCGCCCCGCCCTCGCCCTGCTCGGCACGACCCTGCTGGCCCTGACCCCCGTCGTCGCCAACGCGCCCGCGGCCGCCGCGGCCACCACCCCCGAGCGGGTGATCCTCTCACCCACCGCCGACCCCGCCACCTCCCAGACCCTCACCTGGCGCTCGGACGGCTCCGGCGCGCCCGTCGCGCAGATCGCCCCCGACGCCGACCCCGGCCGGGTCACCACCGTCGAGGGCTCCGACACCGGCTCGGCCAACGGCACCTTCCACGCCGCCACCGCCACCGGCCTGGCCCCCGACACCGCCTACCGCTACCGCGTGGGCGACGGCACCGCCTTCAGCCCCTGGCGCACCTTCACCACCGCGGCCTCCGGCGCCGAGCCCTTCACGTTCCTGTACTTCGGCGACGTCCAGAACGGCATCTCCACCGGCGGCGCCACGGTGGTGCGGGCCGCCCTGGCCGCCGAACCCGGGGCCGAGCTGGTCGTGCACTCCGGCGACCTCGTCGACTCTCCCAACAGCGAGTCCCAGTGGAACGAGTGGTTCGGCGCCTTCGGCCCCGAGGCCACCGGCACCGTCAACCACCTCGCCGCCCCCGGCAACCACGAGTACTCGCTGCTCTCCCTGAGCCGGTACTGGAACCCGCAGTTCCCGGGAGCGGGCAACGGGCCCACCGGCGGACGCCACCTGCCCCAGACCGTCTACCACACCGACTACCAGGGCGTGCGCTTCGTCGTCCTCAACTCCAACTACCGCAACGCGGCGCCGCTGAGCGCGGACTCGTGGCTGGACACCCAGCAGCGCTGGCTGGAGGAGGCCCTGTCCACCAACCCCCACCCCTGGACGGTGGTCACCTTCCACCACCCGGTCTTCTCCAACAGCCCCAGCCGCGACAACGGCCCCCTGCGCGACTCCTGGCTCGACACCCTGGAGGAGCACGACGTGGACCTGGTCCTGCAGGGCCACGACCACTCCTACGGGCGGGGCAACCTGACCGCGAACCGCACCGGCGACCCCGACGTGCAGACCGGCCCGGTCTACACCGTGGCGGTGACCGGCACCAAGATGTACGGCGCGTCCACCCAGAACTGGACGGACAACGGCGCCGAGGTCCGCGTGCAGCTGGCCGACACCTCCACCTTCCAGGCCGTGGAGGTGGACGGCACCCGCCTGCGCTACACCGCCCGCACCGCCGACGGCACGGTCGTGGACTCCTTCACCATCGACAAGAGCGACGGCAAGCACGTGACCGACACCCTCTGATCCCGGTGTGGCGCCCCCGGCCCGCCGGGGGCGCCACCGGAAGGGTTCCTGCTCGCGGCTCCGGCACGGCCGTGTGCCGTCGACGGCCCATGACGCGTCCCCGGGGGGGTTCAGGTCCGCGCCCCGCCCAGCGGCCTCGGTCCGAAGCGCTCCCGGTAGACCGAGGGGCTGACCCCGGTGTGGGCGCGCACGCTCGCGCGCAGGTTGGCGGTGCTGCCCAGGCCGCTGGCGCGGGCGACGGTCTCCAGCCCCATCCCGCCCGCCTCGATCAGGCGGCAGGCCAGCCGTACCCGCTCCACGCGCAGCCAGGCCAGCGGGGTCGTGCCCAGCTCGGCCCGGAAGCGGCGGTGCAGGGTCGCGGCGCTGACCGAGGCCCGGACGGCCAGGTCGGCGACGGTGAGCGGGGAGTCCAGGCGCTCGCGCGCCCAGTCCAGGAGCGGGGACAGCGAGGTGTCGGCCGCCTCGGGGAGGGGGTCGGGCACGAACTGGCGCTGTCCGCCCTCGCGGTGGGAGGCGAACACCAGCCGCCTGCTGACGGTGTTGGCGACCAGTTCCCCGTGGTCGCGGCGGATCAGGTGCAGGCCCAGGTCCAGGGCCGCGGCGCTGCCCGCCGCGGTGAGCACCCGGCCCTCGTCCACGAACAGCACGTCCCGCTCCAGCCGGACCCGGGGATGGGTCCGGGCGAACAGCTCCTCGAACCGCCAGTGCGTGGCGGCCCGTCGGCCGTCCAGGACCCCGGCCGCCGCCAGGGTGAACGCGCCGCTGCAAAAACTCACCAGACGGGCGCCGCGCCGGTCCGCCGCGCGCACGGCCTCCACCACCTCCGGAGCGGGCGGGACCTCGGGGTCGGGGCGGTTGGGCACGATGACGGTGTCGGCCTCCGACACCGCCTCCAGCCCGGCCAGGCCGCCGAGGGTGAACATGCCCCGGTGCACGCGCACCTCGGGCACCGCCGCGCACACCGTCAGCTCGTACCAGGGGCGGTCGATCTCGGGGCGGCGCAGCCCGAACAGCTCGGTGGCCACGCTCATCTCGAAGGGATTGGAACCCTCGTCCACGACGAGGGCCACGCGGTGCGAGGATTCTTGCGGCATGTGCGATTCCTAGCACTTCCCCGGGCGGTGCGCCACGGCCAGGATGGCCCTCATGAGCGAACAGCCGATCAACCTGCACGACGCGCTGGACTCCTTCGACCAGCTGTGGAGTCCGCGCATCGTCACCCGGGTCAACGACTACGACGTGCGCGTGGCCAAGGTCCGGGGCGAGTACGTGTGGCACGCCCACGACGACACCGACGAGTTCTTCCTGCTGCTGGACGGGGACCTGCGCATCCGGCTGAGGGAGGAGGCCGGGGGAGCCGAGCGGGTGGTCACCCTGGAGAGGGGGTCGGTCTTCGTGGTTCCGCGCGGCACCGAGCACCGGCCCGAGTCCGACGGCGGGGCCTCCCTCCTCCTGTTCGAGCCGACCGGGACGCTGACGGTGGGGGACCGCCACGAGGAGGTGCCCGACCACGTGGACGCCACCACCGGGCACGCCCTGGAAGCGAGCTGACGTGAGGGGCCGGGCCGCACCGGCCCGCACGCGGGACGCCCCGTCGCGTCCGCGCCGACCCGGCCCGGGGCTCCCTCCGTTCCGGCTCGGAGCGCGGGGCCCGCGCTCCGAGCCGGAACGCGGGCCCCGCCGGAAGGGTCCCGTACCGCGGCCGTTCCCCGCCTCAGGAGCCGTCCCGCAGTTCGGCCAGGCGCTCGCGGGTGAAGCGGATGTCGTCGAAGGTGACGGCGCAGCCGTCGCCGGTCGGCGACTGGGCCTCGAATCCGATCCGGGCGGGCGCGGTGTCGTCGCCGACGGCGAAGAACCGGACCATCCGCCAGGCCGTGCCGTCCGGGGAGGCGTGGTAGGCGAAGGCCCGGCCGATCCGCGAGACACGCAGCCACACCGTGCGGCCGTCGACGGTGAAGGCGTTGGCGTCGTCCGAGACGCCCCGGGTGACCACGGAGACGACCATGGGTTCGCGGTCGGGGGAGTACTCGAAGCAGAGCTTGCCCCAGTGGCGGTCGTCGATCCACAGGAGCAGCACTCCGGCGTCGAAAGCCGACGCGAAGCCGACGGTGACACGCGCGCTGAACTGGAAGTCGCCTTCCGGGGGGACGCCGAGCAGGGTCTCGGCGTTGAGCATGGTCGCGGCGTTGGTCTGGGAGTCCGAGTCCGGGGCGATGAAGATGTCGCTGCGGGCGGTCGCGGAGGCCGTCACCGCGCCGGTCCCCTCGTCCACCGCCCATGCTTCTCCGGACGACGGTGAGAGGGTGAAGGGCAGTCCCGGCACGTTCCAGGCGAGGGTCATGCTGCTTCCTCCGATGTCGTGGTGTCAGGGGTGGCCGACCGCAGCCGCCGCCGGGCGGCGGGGCGGGGCGGGCCGGGTGTCTTCCGGCAGCGGTCGTGGGGGAGCGGACCACGTCAGCCTAGGAGGGGCCGGACGCGAGGGCGCGCGCGAGACCACCGGCGGTCCGTCAGGAGGGGGCCCGGGCCCGCGGGGCCGCTCCACCCGTGCACCGCCCGACGGGCCTTCCTCAGCGCTCTCCGCGGTCGAGGGCGGCGACCTCGCGCACGGCCTCGGCGACGGCGCGGAAGTCCTTGCGCAGGATCGCACCGTGGTTGCTGGCGACCTTCGCGCTGAGCGCGATGTTGGGTTTGCGCTCGAACACGGGGTCGAGGCCCGCGCGAATGATCTCCTGCTGGTCACCCTTGCTTCCGAAGGACGCCCCCGAAGCGAGCACGTACCTCACCGGGACGGTGATGCCGTCCAGCACGGGTCCCAGCTCGCGTTCGCGGGCGAGCCAGCCGAGCTCGATGTTGCTGTCGGCCATCTGCTCGGCGCTCATCCGCGGGGTCACGCCCGTCGGACGCAGCAGCGGCATGAACCAGCTCATCCGCCGGAACAGCTTCCGGATCCGCTGCTCCAGGGCCTCGTCGATCCAGTCGTACGGTTGCGCGCCGTCGACCAGGACCGCGCCCACGGCACGCTCCGGGTTGCGGTTGGCCCAGTGCGCCCCGACGAACGCGCCGTAGGACCAGCCCACCACCAGCGCCCGGTCCACGCCCCTGGCCGCGAGGACGTCGTCGACGTCCCGGACGGCGGCCTCGAAGGAGTAGTCCGCCGACCTCCTCGACCTCCTGCCGCGGGCCCGCTCGTCGTAGGTGATGTGCCGCCACCCCGTCCCCAGGTCGGCGATGACCCGCCGCCAGTACCCCTGGGTGGCGAACTGGCCGTTGAGGTAGATCACGGGGACACCGGGGCCGCCGGTGTCGGTGACGGCCAGGGCCGTGTCGTCCACCGGCACCATGCCGGTCCACCTCGCGCTGATCGGGGAAGTGCCGTTCTTCGCCATGCTTTCCTCCTGGCGGTGTCAGGTCTCCCGTGCGGCGTGTCCAGGTTCCGCTCGGGGGTCGTCCGGGGCCGCCGTCCGTCCGGCCCCGGGGCCGGACGGACGCTGCCGGGGCGCTGTCACTCGCAGAACACCTGCACCTGGGCGCTGGGGTCGTCGACGTCGACGGTGAGTTCGCCGAGGTGCTCGACGAGGTCCTCGACGTGCTGCGGCTTGAGCTCGGTGAGGTCGATCGGTACCCCCGCCCTGCCCAGCTGGGCGTTGACCTTGGTGAGCGCCTGCGGAGGGACGAGGCTCGTGAGCCGGACCCCGGCCCGCAGTAGCTGGAGCGGGATCCGGACGTTGACGCGGCTGGGCCCGTCACCGTCGGGGGTCTCGACCGAGTTCACCACCACGCGCAGGTACTTGGGCCGGGCCTGGGGGTCGGGCGCGGCCCCCTGCGGCGGCTCGGGCTGTTGCCGTTCGAGGGCGTCGATCAGTCGCTCGGCCTCGTCAGCGGTGACCTTGCCCTCGGCCAGCATCTGTAGGACCTGGCGGCGCTGCTCGTTCACTGTCTCTCCTCTTGCGTGTCTCATCTGACGCTGACCAGCACGGCCGTCCGGCCCTGCTCGATCTCGATCCGGGTGCCGGGCAGTGCCCGCAGCAGTTGCCCGACGCCGTGCAGCGCGCCCACCGGGTCGACCCGGGTGACCAGGCATGCGGCCAGTCCGGCCGGCACGGCGAGCAGCAGCAGCGGTGACAGCACCAACAGCACCGGCAGGACGGGGAGGTACAGCCGCCGCTGGCGGCCGTCGGGACGGCGGTGGCGCACCGTCACCAGGTGCGGGATCACCGGGGCCTCTCCAGCTCGGCCAGCGCCTCCTGGGCGCTGATCTCCCCCCGCCGCAGGCGGTCGATGACGTCGGCGCCGGTGGGTGCCGGATCGGTGTCGACGAAGTCGAGGCGCTCGGCGAGCCGGTTCAGCCTGGACTTGATCGTCGGGTAGCTCACCCCGAAGATCCGCTCCATCTCCTTGATCGAACCGTGCGACCGTACGAACGCGGCGACGAACACCTGGTCCTCGGCGCTGAGCTGAGCCAGCTGCGGCGGTTCGAACCGGCCCTCGACCGCGACGCCGCTGCCGGTGAGCCGGACCCGCTCGACCACGAACGGCTGTCCGTGCGTCAGGTCCGTCAGTTCCTGCCAGTCCACCCTCGGGCCCCTCCCTCTCGGCTGCGTACTCAAGTTCATTTGTATCTTGATTTTCTTAAGTACTCAACACTAGAAGCTTGATTTTTCTTAGATTGGCTTTGATGCGGGGTCGTCGGCTCCCGCTGCCCGCGGTTCGCCGCGCCTCCGTGGCGGTCGGCGGCGCGGACGTCCCAGCCGACACGCCGACGACGCACTCGCGGTCCGGTGAGCGGACAGGACGCAGCCACAGCCAGCGAGTGCTGGACCTGCCGCGGACAGGGGGAGCCGTGCGGACTGGCGGGGGGCACGGTGGTCGGCGCCTCGTACGGCGGGAGACCGCGCCGCACGGCCCTCACCGGCGCTCAGACGCACCGCGCTCGCGCACGTCCGCCCGGCGCGGTGTCGGCGTCCGGTCGGCCTTTTCCGTTGACCGGTGGAGCCGACCGGGGCTCGGGGGGAGCGGCGCCTACACCCCGCCGCCGGCGAGCACCCCGCGCACCATCGCCTCCGCGAGGGCGCGGACCCGCTCCCGGTCGAGCAGTTCGGCGGGCAGGACGACCAGGTTGAACAGCGTGCCGGTGTAGAGGGTGATGAGGAGGGGGATCGCCGTCTCGGGCACGGGCGTGCCCATCTCGTCGTGCAGCCCGGTGGTGTCGGCGAGCGCGGTGGCGCTCAGCCGGGCCAGGACGGCGGCCAGGGCGGGACGGCGCCGGGCCTCCAGCTGCAGCTCGAAGATGGCCAGGTAGCGGTCGCGCAGGTCGGTCGCCGCGGTCCACAGTGAGGCGGCGAGGATCTCGGCCAGGTCGTGCGCGCTGGTACTCCTGCGGGGCGCCGGGCCCGTCCCGTCCGCCGGGTCGCCTGCGGTGGCGGCCGCCATGTCCGCGAGGTGGAGTTCGATGACGCGTTCGGCGGCGGCGATGAGCAGGGCCTCGCGGTTGCGGACGTAGTTCGTGGCGGTCCCGGCCGGGACCCCGGCGCGGGCCTCGACGGCGCGGTGGGTCAGACCGTGCGCCCCCTCCTCGGCCAGGAGCGCGATGGCCGCGTCCGCCAGAGCACGGCGTCGGCGCAGGTTGGCGGGAGGCATGGGGGCCAGTATAGGTCGGCCACGCTTACCACTACCATCGTATTGAATGGCGGTCGGCCCCATGCCGAACGCCCGACGGCGAGGGGGTGGTCGGTCATGGGGGAACCCGTGGCGACGGTGGTGGGCGGCGGTATCGCGGGGCTCGCGTCGGCGGTGGCGCTGGCCCGGGAGGGCTGGCGGACCACCGTGCTGGAGCGCCGGTCCGACGCGGTCGAGGTCGGCGCCGGGGTCGCGGTGCCCGGCAACGGCGTCGCCGCACTGCACGCGCTCGGGTTCGACGGCGGGCGCGTCGCGCGGATCGGGTACACGACCACCGCGACCGGTTTCCGGGACAACCGGGGCCGCCGCATCCTGCTCATCCCCGACGACCGCGCCGACGTGCGCCCGGTGGTCACGCTGCTGGGCCTGCACCGGCAGCGGCTGCACGCCGCCCTCCTCCAGGTGGCGCGGGAGGCCGGGGTGGCCGTGGCCGCGGGGGCGCATGTCACCGGTGTGCGCCCCGGGACGCCCGGCGGGGCGCGCGCGGAGGTGGAGTGGCGCAGCGGGGGCACCGCCCACCTCTCGGAGGCCGACCTCGTGGTCGGCGCCGACGGGATGTGGAGCGCGGTACGCGCCGCGCTCTTCCCCGGGGTGCGTCCCCGCTACAGCGGAAGCACGAGCTGGCGCGCCGTCGTGCCCGACACCGCCCGCGACGGGCGCCTCGCCGAGTACTGGGGGCCGGAGGGGGAGTTCGGGTCGTTGCGGGTCAGCGCGTCGGAGCTGTACTGGTACGGCTACGTCCGCGCCCCGCAGGGGGCGGTCGTCGGCGACGAGCACGCGGTGGCGCGCGCCCGGTTCTCCGACTGGGCGCCCGAGATCGGCGAGCTCATCGCCGACACCGCCCCCGACCGGCTCATGCGCCACGACGTCTACCATCTGCCGGGCGGGCTGCCGAGCTACGTCCGCGGGCGGGTCGCGATGGTCGGAGACGCCGCGCACGCCGCGCTGCCCACGATGGGGCAGGGCGCGGCCACCGCCCTGGAGGACGGCGTCAGCCTCGGGCGCCTGGCCGGCGGCAGGGAGGCCCACGGCCACGGCCTGGGGCGGGCCCTGGCGGAGTTCGACGCGGTCCGGCGCCCGCGGTGCCGGGCGATCGCCGCGCAGGCCGTCCTCATGGCGCGGCTCGGGGCGGACCTGGGCGGCGGATGGCGTCAGGCGGTGCGCAACTCCGCGCTGCGCCTGGTTCCCGGCGGAGCCCTCGTGCGGGCGGGCGCCTCAGTGGCGGGCTGGACGCCCCCGCCGGCTCCGGCCCGTCCTTGGAGCTCATCCCATTCGGCCAGTCTGCGGTAGCACATCAGCGTGCAGGAGATACCGGCGAAGGCCGGGAAGTGGTCGGCCGGTAGCGGCGGTGGAGGCGGTGGCATCCGACCGACCAGGCCATGGCGCGCTGGAGCGGTCGCGCTGCTGTACTGGTTCCGCCGCCCGCGCATCCGCTGGGAGATCCGCGACGACATCCGCCACGCGTCGTCACCCTCGGGTGCGCCGTCATCTGCTGGCGAGGACTGCGCACCGCGCTTTGTCGGGGGTGAGGGCAGGCGATGCGACCCAGGGGATGGCCTGCTCGGTGCGTCAGAACGCACGCACAGCAGTCGGGCCCGCGCGGCCTCACAGTCGGGATCTGAGCACGTCGACCTCACAGCCCGGCGCGAAGGGGTCGAAGCCGTGCTCGACCAGCCAGCGCACCCCCAGCAGGCTTCGCAACGACCACCACGCGCGGATCACGTCGAGGTCGACGTCGGTGCCGTAACCGGCGATGACGTCGTCGAGGTGCTCCTCGTGTCCGAGCGTCAAGGTGGCGAGGTCGAACAGGGCATTACCCCGGCCCGCCTCAGACCAGTCGATGATGCCGGTGACCTCGTCGCCGTCGACGAAGACGTGCTCGACCTGCAGGTCGCCGTGCGTGAACACCGGAGTCCACGGCCCGAGCGCGGCCTCGGCGACCCGGCGGTTGCGGGTGACCAGGTCAGCGGGCAGGACGCCGTTCGCCACGAGCAACGCGCACTCGCCGTCGAGTTCCGCCGCCAACTCGTCGGGACCCCGGCGGCGTCGGCCGGGCCAGGGCGGCAAGGGCGTCTCGTGCAACCGCCGGATGAGGGCACCCGCCGCGGCCCACGCCGCCGACGACGCGGTCGAGGGCTCACCGAGACGGCCGAGCACCGTCCCCGGGACGGCGGCGATCGCGAGCACGGGCGGTTTGCGCCACAGGACCCTTGGAGTCGGGACCGGCGCGAGGGACATCGCCTCGACCTCGACGTCGATGCGCGCCTGATCGGCGTCCACCTTCAAGAACACGTCGCCAGCGCGCAGGGTCGCGCGCTCGGAATGGGCGACGACGACTTCGATCTCGTCCATGGGCGACCAGTATCCCGGGGATGATCGCCGACGTCGCCGGGTTTACCGCGTGCGATGACACGCCTGGCCACGTCCCGCCACCCGGCGGCCTCGCGCACGACACTGGCCTCTGACCAGGTCAAGCCCTGGTACGCGGGATCCCTCCGCTGCACGCTGATGTGCTACCGCAGACTCGCCAAAGGAGATGAGCCCTTAGTCCGCCACCGGCACCGGCACCGGCACCACCTTCTGGAGCCGTGTCAACCGTCGTCAGCAGGCTGGTCAGGCGTTGCCGACCACGGTTGAGGGGCGGGTCTTGGACAGGTCCTGGACGATGGTCCGTTCGGGGACGAAGCGGACGAGCCGTGCGTCGTCGTCGAAGTCCTTCAGGTCGGCGGGCCAGGTGGTCTCGTCGTCGCCGAGGTAGCGGCGGCGCTTGCGTCTGGAGCGTTCCTCGTCGTAGGGCACGACCTCGGCCCTGCCCCGCATGATGACCTGGAGGAACTCCAGTCTCTCCAGGTCACAGGTGTCCACGACCAGCGCGACCCGGGGGTCCTTGGCCAGGAACCGTGACATCCGCGAATAGGCGCCGGTGATCCACCAGACCGCTCCCTCCTCCCACAGGAACCACACCGGACGCACCGTGGGTGCGCCGGAGGAGTCGGAGACGGCCACTCTGGCCACCAGGGGCCGGGCGAGGAAGGCGTCGACGTCGAAGGGGTGCTCGTGCTGCCCGAAGGTGCTGGGGGTATCGCTCACACCTTCAGGCTAGGCGGCCTGGGGCGGCGGGGGAAGGAGCTTTTCCGGGCTGTGGACAACCCTTCGCATGCGTGTGCGGTGGCGGGCCGGACGCAGTTCCGGCCCGCCACCGGGAAGGCTCGGGATCGTTCCCCGGGCCTCGGAGGCCCGGGCGGCCGTGAGGAGGGTGGAGGCGCTCCACTCACCGGCGCCGACCGGGAGGAATCCCAGATCGGGGTGCTTGGAGCCGGGGCCGGCGGCGCCGCGGGCCCGGGGCCTCGTTCGCCCGTGCGCTCTCGCGTTGCGGCCGTTCCCCTCGGTCCGGGTCGCACACGGGTGTCAGGTCGGCCCCGGTCCGTCACCGAACCTGGTCGCCTGCATGCGCCGTGCGGCTGCGGCCGCGTCGCCGACCTCCTCCCAGTCCTTGGGGCGGCATCCCCGGAGGATGCGCTGGACCGGTGTCCATCCGACCCAGCGCGGAGGGTCCCAGCCCGGAGGCGCCACCAGGTTCGGTATCTCCAGATAGTGGTCGATCCTGACCCGGTCCCAGGCGTGGACGACCTGGCCGTCGCCGACGCACAGCCCTACGTGGCCCCAGCCGCGTCGTCGGCCGAACAACTCGCCGGTGCTGTCGTAGAAGGCGAAGGCGCCGGTCGGAGGCGTTCCGGTGTTGTCCTGGGCCGCGTAGATCCCAGCGGACTCGCCGGCGAAGTCGCCGCCGAAGACCTCCACGTGGTTGGGCCGTTCGTAGGCGTCCTCCACGAAGGCGAGGCACCGTGAGGTGTAGGCGGTCGACCCGAGATGTCCTCGTGCCCATGTGATGGCGTTGTCGGCACAGACCTGCCAGTCGTGTTCCATGGCTCCCCTGGCTGAGCGAACAGGCGGTTCCGAATGCTAGCGCCGCGCCGACATGCGACGGAAAGAGTTTTCCGTGTACGGAGGACGACCCCCCACGCGATCACCCGTACGGTCCGGACCGCCGACGCGGGAGAGCTGCTGGGCTTCGCCGCCGGGCATCTGCTGTTCCCGGTGGAGGACGACGCCCCGGCCGCGCAGCTCATCGCGCTGGTCACCGCCGAGGGCGCACGGGGGCGGGGCGTGGGCACGGCACTGTGCGCCGCGTTCGAGACGTGGGCCGTGGAGCGGGGCGCGGCCCGGGCCATGCTGAACTCCTCGACCTGGCGGACCGAGGCCCACGCCTTCTACACGCGGCGCGGCTACGCCGCGTCGGGGGCACGGTTCTCGAAGTCCCTGTAGTCGTAGTGCCGACCGACCGGGCACGGCAGGGACCTCGACCGGCAGCACCGCGTCCGGCGCCGTGAGGTCGAAGCGTCGCCCGGTCGCGTGGTCGGGCCCCGTGCTCGGAAGGGCGTAAAACCCGGTGACGGCGGGGGAGCGGTCGGCCACAATGGCCCGATGGTCGATCGCCTCTTCTCCCATCCGGACCTGGCCGAGCTCTACGACTACTTCAACTTCTGGCGGTGTTCGCCCCAGGACGACTTCTACCTCGACCTGGTCATGGCCGCCCGCTCCGTCCTGGACGTGGGCTGCGGAACGGGTAAGCTCCAGCGGGTGGCGCGCGAGCGCGGCCACACCGGGCGCCTGGTCGGTCTGGACCCGGCCGACGCGATGCTGGAGGTCGGTCGGCGCGACCGCGACGACGTCGAGTGGGTCCTCGGAGACCTGGTCCACGGCCCCTACGGCCGGGAGGCGGGCGGCCCCTACGAGGACGAGTTCGATCTCGTCGTCATGACCGGGCACGCCTTCCAGGTGTTCCTCACCGACGACGGGTTGCGGGAGTTCCTGGCGGCGGTGTGCCGCGCCCTGACCGGCGACGGCCGGTTCGTGTTCGAGACCCGCAACCCGGCCGCCAGGGGCTGGGAGGCATGGACCCCCGAGCGGGTGCGCACCGTGGACGGCCCCGGAGGGCGCAGGGCCACCTGTGTCCACCGGCTGGAGAGCGTGGAGGGGGACCTGGTCACCTTCACCTCCGACTACGGCGTCGAGGGCTGGGACGAGCCCGAGAGCAGCCGCAGCACGCTGCGCTTCCTGGACGCCGACGCCCTGAACGGCCTCCTGGCGGAGGCCGGACTGGACGTGAGCGCGCAGTACGGCTACTGGGACCGCAGCCCGCTCACCGACGTGAGCGAGGAGATCATCACCTTCGCCCGGCCGCGGTGACCGGCGTGTGCACCGAGAACCCGTGCCGCGAATCCCCGACATCTGCATCACTTTTTGCTGCATGATATGAGTCATGGAAACAAAGAAGAGGAAGTCCGTGCCGGTGCGGGCGAACGCTGCCTGCCTGGCGGAGCGGATCCAACATCCCGAGACCCCTGAACGCCGTGCCGTCGCCGGTCTCGTGGGCGGGCTGCCCGAAGGCGAACTGTCGGAGAGCGCGGCTCTGGCGGCCCTGCTGGAAGCCGGTCGGACCGCCGTGGCCGAGGAGGTCCTGGCCCAGGAGTACGCGGCCATGGCCAGGGAGGACACCAGAGAGGACACGGAGGCCAGAGCGGCCATGCGCGGTCGTGTCAGCCGCCGCCAGCAGGCCGACTGATGGCGCCGCTGGTCCCGGTGCGGGGCCGGGTCTACGCCGCCGACATCGGCTTCGGACGCAAACCCTGGGTGGTGGTGTCCAACAACCACCGCAACCGGGCGCTGGGGGACTGCCTGGCGGTACGGCTGACCACGACTCCGCGCACTCCCACAACCACGATCGTGGCGTTGGGGCCCGCGGACCGTCCCTTCGTCGGACGGGTCATGTGCGACGACATCACCCTGTTGGACGGTGAGGACCTCATCGAGGACCAGGGAGCACTCAGCTTCGCGACCATGACCTACGTGGCGAACGGGCTCCGGGCGGCACTGGGCCTGTGAGGCGGCCAGCGCGCACAGCCACCGGCCGAGAGGTGCTGCGGCGGGGCTGGAGGCGAGCGCGCGGTACGGCTGCCGGGACCGCAGCCCGCCCACCGACGTGAGCGGGGAGATCATCACCTTCGCCCGGCCCCGGTGAGCTGCGCCCGCCCCGGCGGCGGTCCGGGCACCGGCGCGCTCACCCGCGCGGGCCGATGGCGGCCTGTAGGCCGTCCAGCAGCGCGTTGAGCCCGAAGCGGAAGGTCTCCCACGCCTCCTGCTCCAGGTAGGGCTCGTTCTGGTTCTCGTTGCTGAAGGCGCCCTGGTCGGACAGGAGGGACAGCACGGGGAAGCGCTCGTCGAAGTCCGGGGCGACCCGCTCCAGCTGGGCCGAGCGCTCGTGCCACCACTCGTCCTCGGGCACGCCCGTGACCTCCGGGGCGCGGCGTGACTCCGAGGCGATCTGCACGGGTCCGCGCACGAGGGTGAACAGGTTGCCGTAGGCGCTGCGGATCTGCGTGGGGCCCAGCCCGGCGCGGTGCAGCACCACGGCCAGCGACTCGAACAGCCGGTACTCGTTGGGGCCCAGCACCGGGCGGGCCTGGGAGACCTCCAGGGTCCAGGGGTGGCGCAGGTAGAAGTCCCACAGCCGGGTGGCCCAGGATGTCGTAGCCGTGCGCCAGTCTGGTTCGGCGTCGCCCTCGGCGGCGTCGGCCAGCTCCCCGAAGGCGTGGTCGTACATCAGCTCCACGAGTTCGTTCTTGCTGGCCACGTACGTGTACAGCGACATGGCGGTACGGCCCAGGCGCTGGCCCACCGCGCGCATGGACAGTGCCTGCATCCCCTCGGCGTCGGCGAGGGCGATGGCGGTCTCCACCACCAGGTCCACGCTGAGTTCGGGTTTGGGCCCGGGGGCGGTCCGTGCGGCGTCCCCGCCTCGGGACCGCCACAGCAGGTCCATGGTGCGACGTGCGTCACCCTGGCCGGCGTAGACCACCACTTGCATCTCCTTACGCTATAAACTAACGTTCTCCAGCCATCAGCTTACGCCATAAGGACCTCTGAGGAGCAGCGTGTCTTCCCACCCCACCACCGCTGACACCCACGACACCATCCAGGTCCGAGGGGCCCGGGAGAACAACCTCGCCGACGTCTCGGTGGACATCCCCAAGCGGAGGCTGAGCGTCTTCACCGGCCTGTCCGGCTCGGGCAAGTCCTCCCTGGTCTTCGGGACCATCGCCGCCGAGTCCCAGCGCCTCATCAACGAGACCTACACGACCTTCGTCCAGTCGTTCATGCCCAGCCTGGGGCGGCCCGACGTGGACAGCCTGCGCAACCTCAGCGCGGCGATCATCGTCGACCAGGAGCGGATGGGCGCCAACTCCCGCTCCACCGTCGGCACCGCGACCGACGCCGCCGCCATGCTGCGGATCGTCTTCAGCCGGATCGGCACCCCGCGCCTGGAGCCCTCCAGCGCCTTCAGCTTCAACAACTCCGAGGGCATGTGCGGTGAGTGCGAGGGCCTGGGGCGCACCAACCAGATCGACGTGGACGAGCTCGTCGACCGCGACCTGTCCCTGAACGGGGGCGCGATCACCGTCCCCGGTTACGGGGTGGGCAGCTGGTACTGGCAGGTGTTCGTCAACTCGGGCCTGCTGGACGCCGACAAGAAGGTGGCCGACTACACCGACCAGGAGTGGCACACCCTGCTGCACCTGCCCGTCACCAAGGTCAAGGCGGGCACCAACTCCTTCTCCTACGAGGGGCTGGTCCCCAAGATCAGGCGCACCTACCTGGCCAAGGACCGCGAGAAGATGCAGACGGCCGTGCGCGCCTTCGCCGACCGCGCGGTGACCTTCTCCACCTGCCCCGAGTGCGGGGGCGCCCGCCTCAACGCCCGGGCCCGGTCGGTCAGGGTCGCCGGGCGCACCATCACCGAGTGCTCGGCCATGCAGGTCGACGAGCTGGCCGGGTTCGTGCGCTCCCTGGACGAGCCCTCGGTCAAGCCCCTGCTGGACAACCTCGGCCACACCCTGGAGTCCCTGGTACAGGTGGGACTGGGCTACCTGAGCCTGGACCGGGAGTCGGGCACGCTCTCGGGCGGCGAGGCGCAGCGGGTCAAGATGGTGCGCCACCTGGGCTCCAGCCTCAGCGACGTGACCTACGTCTTCGACGAGCCGACCGTGGGCCTGCACCCGCACGACATCGAGCGGATGAACAACCTGCTGCTGAGCCTGCGCGACAAGGGCAACACGGTGCTGGTGGTCGAGCACAAGCCCGAGACCATCGCCATCGCCGACCACGTGGTGGACCTGGGGCCCGGCGCCGGGCCCGCGGGAGGGCGCGTCACCTACAGCGGGGACGTGGCCGGGCTGCGGGCCTCGGGCACGCTCACCGGCGACCACCTGGACCACCGGGCCACCCTGCGCGAGCGGGTGCGCACGCCCCGGGGGAGCATCTCCATCACCGGCGCGAACTCACACAACCTCAAGAACGTCAGCGTGGACATCCCGACCGGCGTACTCACCGTGGTCACCGGCGTGGCGGGCTCGGGCAAGAGCTCGCTCATCCACGGCGCCCTGCCCGGGCGCGAGGGCGTGGTGGTGGTCGACCAGTCGGCGATCAAGGGGTCGCGGCGCTCCAACCCGGCCACCTACACCGGGCTGCTGGACCCGATCCGTACCGCCTTCGCCCGCGCCAACAAGGTCAAGGCGTCGCTGTTCAGCGCCAACTCCGAGGGCGCCTGTCCCGAGTGCAAGGGCGCCGGGGTCATCTACACCGACCTGGCGATGATGGCCGGGGTCTCCTCGCCGTGTGAGCACTGCGAGGGCAAGCGGTTCCGGGCCGAGGTGCTCACGCACAAGCTGCGCGGCAAGGACATCAGCGAGGTGCTGGCGATGTCCGTGGTGGAGGCGCGGGAGTTCTTCGCCGGGGGCGGCGCCCGCACCATCCTGGACCGGCTGCACGACGTGGGCCTGGGCTACCTGGGCCTGGGCCAGCCGCTGACCACCCTGTCGGGCGGCGAGCGCCAGCGCCTGAAGCTGGCGATCAACATGGCCCGCGACGGGGCGGTGTACGTGATGGACGAGCCGACCACCGGCCTGCACCTGGCCGACGTGGACCGGCTGCTGGCGCTGCTGGACCGGTTGGTGGACGACGGCAACACGGTGGTGGTGATCGAGCACCACCAGGCGGTGATGGCGCACGCCGACCACGTCATCGACCTGGGGCCGGGCGCCGGTCACGACGGCGGACGGGTCGTGTTCGAGGGCAGCCCCGCACTGCTGGTGGCGGAGGGCGACACCCTCACCGCCCGCCACCTGCGGGCCTACCTGGGCCGCTGACCGCCCGCCGGTGAGGGGCGCCCGTCCGGGCGCGGCGCGCGCCGGGACGGGCACCCCGGGCCGCCGGGGGCGCGCCCGGTCACCGGGCCCTCACGTTCGGCCCGACGCACAGTAGGAGCGGACCGCGTCGAAGAGCCGCCCGTGGGAGGTCCCCGATCCGGCCATCGGACGCCCCCGCAACCGGAACCGTCCCGGAGCCCGGACAGGGCTCAGGGCTCCTCCCCGTCCGGCGCCGGTGGGACCGCCGCCCCCGCCGACACCAGTCTTCGCGCCAGCACGTGACAGCGCCTCCCCAGCTCCGGAGGGTCGAGCACCTCGAAGTCATGTCCCAGAAGGAGCACGTGCATGAGCACGAAGTCGAGGTCGTCGCCGCCGCTGAGCACCTCGCAGCTCCGGCTTCCCCGCCGCCGCACGACCGCCGCCGACGCCGGGATCTGCGCGCGTACCGTCTCGGCCGGCGCGTGCACGAGGAAGCGCGCCCGGCGCGGGTAGACCCGGCTCGCCACGCCCTCCTGCACGTACGCCGCCGCATCGGGAGCCGTCCGCGGGTGGAAGCGCCAGGTCCGCGCGGACACACCGGCCATCCGGTCGACGCGGAAGCTGCGCCAGCCGTCGCGGTCGAGGTCGTAGGCGAGGAGGTACCAGCGCCGGTCGGAGGCGACCAGGCGGTAGGGCTCGACCCGCCGCCGCCGCACCCCGCTCCCGGACGGGTAGTCGAAACCGGTCTCGACCTCGTCGCGGCAGGCTCCGGCCAGCGTCATGAGCACCTCGGGGTCGACCGGCGTGCGGCCTGCGCCGAAGGACTCCACCGAGCCGGCGAGCGTGCGTACCTCGTGCCGCAACCGCGTGGGCAGCACCCGGTCGAGCTTGGTCAGCGCCCGCAGCGCGGCGTCGCCGGCGCCGCCGTCCGCACCGCCCGCACCGGCGAGCAGGGAGACCACGGTGGCGATCGCCTCCTCGTCGTCCAGGAGCAGCGGCGGCAGGTCCCGGCCCGGGCCGAGCCGGTAACCGCCTCCGACGCCCTGGCTGGCGTGCACCGGGTAGCCGAGCGCGCGCAGCCGGTCGACGTCACGCCGTACCGTGCGCGGCGTGACCCCGAGCCGGTCGGCGAGCTCGGGGCCGGTCCAGACCCGGCGCTGCTGCAACAGCCCGAGCAGCATGAGCACCCGCTCCGTCGTACCGCGCTCGCCGCCGCCTGCCGTGTCCATGCGGTCCACCCTGCCAGAGATAGCGGACCGATCCTGTCCGCCAGAGGTGTCAGAGTGGCCCCATGGACACAGCAGAGCACGGCTGGAACCGGACACTGCGCGAGCAGTGGGAGTTCCACTGGAACCACCACGTCCGCCGCCGGTTCGAGGGCCTCACCGACGACGAGTACTTCTGGTCGCCGGTGCCGGACGCCTGGAGCGTGCGGCCGCGCGGCAGCTCGACGGCACCGGTGCAGGCCGGTTCCGGGGACTTCACGATCGACTTCGCCTTTCCCGAGCCGGACCCCGCGCCCTTCACCACGATCGCCTGGCGGCTCGGCCACGTCATCGTCGGCGTGCTCGCCGCGCGCAACGCGGCGCACTTCGGCGCACCGGCGGCGTCGTACGAGACCTGGGAGTACGCCGGGAGCGCGGCGGCCGCGCTCGACCAGCTCGAAGCCCAGGTCGGCGTCTGGACGGCCGGGGTGCGCGGCCTCGACGAGGCCGCGCTGCGGGCCCCGGTCGGCGCGAAGGAGCCCTATCCCGAGGCGCCCATGGCGGACCTGGTGCTGCACATCCACCGCGAGCTGATCCACCACCTGTCCGAGGTCTGCCTGCTGCGCGACCTCTACCTGCACACCGAACCCACCGCGAGCGGAGCGAACCGATGAGCCTCGACGTCCAGATCACCTTCGACGCCCACGACCCGCGGGCCCTGTCGTCCTTCTGGCGCGACGCGCTGGGCTACGTCCACCCCGGCCCGCCCGGAGCCGACCTGCCCGAGGGCGCCGACCCGCTGGCCGCGTGGGACGACTTCCTCGCGCGGATCGGCGTGCCGGAGGAGCAGCGCAACACGAGATCGGCCGTCGAGGACCCCGAGGGGCGCGGCCTGCGGCTGTTCTTCCAGCAGGTGCCGGAGGACAAGGTCGTCAAGAACCGCCTCCACCTCGACGTGCGTGCGGCTCCCGGACTGCGGGGGGAGGAGCGGATGGCGGCGCTGGAGGCCGAGTGCGAACGGCTCGTCGCGCTGGGGGCGGCGCGGGTGCGCCGCCAGGACCCCGAGCCGCCGCTGGAGACCGGCTTCATCGTGATGACCGACCCCGAGGGCAACGAGTTCTGCCTGGACTAGGGGTGCGTCCGCCGGGCAGGCCCCGAGGCGGCCCGGCCGTGGTCGCGGTGCCCGCGTCTCCCGGGACGCGGGCACCCCCGTCCGCCCCGCGGCGCCACCCGCACGCCGCACCGGAGGAGTCCTTGGGACGTGCTGCGGCGAGCCGGTTGAGGGACACGTGCTGTTCGGCCGCTTCGAGGGCGAGCCGGCGGTGCGGCTCGGGCGGGACCCGGACCGCGAACCGGCCCGAGTACGGTCGGTCCGCGATCGCCCTCGGCGGCTCCTCCCCGTCCGAGGAGGGCATGTCCTCGACGACCTCCGGGGCCAGGCGCTGGATGCCCCCGAAGACCAGGGGCGGTCACCAGCCGGTGACGCGCTCCCAGACGTCGGTGACGCGCGGGGCGGCGCCGGGCGTGGTGCGCTCGTCTCCGTCGACGACCAGGTAGGCACCGTGCTGGGCGGCGGTCGCGCACGCGTGGTTGGGCAGGACCCGCAGCCGGGTGCCGAGGGGCAGATCGGGCAGCGGGTGGCCGTCGCGGGCGCTGAGCACTCCGTGCTCCTGGCTGGCCCCGATCATCACCAGACCGGGGACCAGGGTGCCCGCGAGGTCGGTGACCAGTCCGTAGCCCTGGTCGACGGCCTGGTTCGCGGTCCCCCTGTCGCGGGACATCGCCGTCCAGCCGCCGTCGGTGAGGATCCACCCGTACTCGGGCCGGTGCCCGATCACGGTGACGACGACGGACAGCGCGAGGTCGTCGATCCCGCACACGCCCAGGCCCGCCATCACCAGGTCGAAGAAGACGTAGTTGCCGGCGCGCACCTCGGTCACCCCGGTCAGGTCGTCGGCGGCGTGCGCCGTGGGGGTGGAGCCGACGCTGACGGTCGCCACCTCCATCCCCCGGTCCCGCAGCCGCCGCGCGGCCGCGACGGCGACGTCGCGCTCGTGGGCGGCCGCCCTGCGCCGCTCCTCCCCGGTCGCGGCGAAGTAGGACTCCCCGGCGTGCACGAGGACCCCGTCCAGGCAGCCCGCCCCGTGCAGCAGCCGTCCGACGGTGACCAGCGCGGGGTCGCCGGGCAGTATCCCGCCCCGGTGGCCGTCGCAGTCGACCTCGACCAGGGCCGGGATCCTCAGTCCCGCCCCGGCGGCGGCGTCGGTCACGGCGCGCGCCTGTCCGGGGCTGTCCAGGAGGACCCTGAGCGCGACCCCGCGCCGCAGCAGCGCCACGACGCGGGGCAGCTTGTGCGGGTCGATCCCGACCGCGTAGGTGATGTCGGTGTACCCGCCGTCGGCGAACGCCTCGGCCTCGGCCAGGGTGGAGACCGTGATCGGCCCCGGGCGGCCGTGGTGCATCAGCGCGGCGGCCCGGAGGCTCTTCGCCGTCTTCACGTGCGGGCGCAGCGCCGCCCCCGACCCGTCCAGGTGGTCGGCCAGGCGTCGGACGTTGCGTCGCGAGCGGGCCACGTCGACCACGGCGAACGGCGTGTCCGGGTCGGCCAGCGTGGTCGGGGGCGCGGAGGCGGTCACGGTGGGGCTCCCATGCGTCTCGGGAAGGGCGGGGTCCTGTGGGCCGGTGTTCGAGCCGTGGCGGGCGGCGGCGCCCGGGTCGCCGCCGGAGGCGGGCACGTCCGGGGAGCCCGGGCGGCTCACCCGTTGTTCACCTGGCGTAGTTGTAGACGGTGGCGCGGGAGACGCCGAGCAGGTCCGCGATCACCTGCGCGGCGTCGCGGGACCCGAAGTAGCCGTCCTCGCGCAACCGGCGCACGAGTTCGCGCTTGGCCTCCCGGGGGAGAGCCCGGGGGCTGGCCGCCCTCTCGGCCGAGCGGCTCTCCACGACCCGGCGCAGCTCCCGGGCGCTGCGGTCGCGAAGCGTCTCCAGGGACCCGCCCTGGTGCTCGGCCTCGGTCGCGACCAGGTTGGACAGGGTCAGGGTCAGCGGCGAGAGCACCGACACGTCGAGGTTGAGGCACAGTGCGGCGATGTAGTCGCCGGAGGCGTTCCTGATGCCGATCGAGGTGCTCTTGACCGGGCGGCCGTCGGGGAACCGGTTGGCGTAGTTCTGGATGACGCTGGGGTAGCCGGGGTCGCTGATCCGGCGCAGTCCCAGTTCGGTCGCCGAGTCGCCCACCTGGCGCCCCGAGAGGTTGTTCTCGATGACCCGGATGGCGTGGTCCGGGTTCCTCAGGTCGTGCAGGACGACCTCGCACAGGTCGGGGAACATCCTGCCCAGCGCCACCGCGATCCTCTCCGCCTCCCGGATGAGGTGCTCGTCCGCGTCCGGGGGGACGCCGGGCCCCGCGTCGGACTCCTGGCCCGGGGTCTCGTTCACGGCCGCTCCTTTCCCGTGGTCCGGATCGGTCCGTGTCACGGCACCGGTCGAGATGAACTTTTTATCTAATTCTGGACGAAAAGTACAGGCGTCTTCGCCGCCGGGCGTCCAGGAGCCCGCCGGACCGCTGGGGCACCCCGACCGGCGACCTCCCCCGCGGCCCCGCCCGGGGACGGCGGGAGCGCGACGGTCCGGGGTGGGGCCGGGGTCGGCCCCCAGGGCGGATGGGTGGCGCCCCAGGGCCGGGCCAGGGTCATCCCCGATGGCTTTCTGGCCCGCCGTGCTAAATTCTGGCCATGTGGTCAAAAAATAATCCAGACGGCCAGAAGCGGTCCTTCATCGAGGAGGCCCGCAGGGCGCAGATCATCGCGGCGGCGGTCGAGACCATCGCCGAGGTGGGCTACCCCAACGCCTCCCTGGCGCGGATCGCGCGTACGGCCGGGATCAGCAAGGGCGTGATCTCCTACCACTTCGCAGGAAAGGACGAACTGATGGACGAGGCGGTGAAGGGCATCTACACCGAGATCGCCGAGTCGGTCGTCCCCCGCGTCCTGGAGCAGGAGAACGCCTGCGACATGCTGCGCGCCAACGTACGGGGAGCGGCCGAGTACATGCTCGCCAACCCCGGACGCATGGCGACGCTGGCGCAGATCTTCACCCACGCCCGCAAGGAGGACGGCTCCCCGCGCTACGGGACGGTCGAGGCCGACGCCCTCTACGAGGCCCTGGAGGGGCTCTACCGGGAGGGCCAGCGCAGCGGCGAGTTCCGTGACTTCGACGTGCGGGTGATGGCGGTGACCCAGCAGTCGGCCATCGACGCGATGTTCGCCTACTGGAGCGCCCATCCCGGCCACGACCTCATGGCGCACGCCGCCGAACTGGGCGAACTGCTCGTACGCGCCACACGCGCCGACTGACCACCACCATCCACCCCCGAGCGACGAGGACCCATGACACAGCAAGTCGGCCCGCCCCCGGGCCCCGACACCGCGCCGCCTCCCCGCCGACGCCTGCACCACGTCGACAACCTGCGCGTCGCCCTGACCGTCCTGGTGGTCCTGCACCACGCGGCGGTCACCTACGGCAACATCCCCGTCTGGTACTACGCCGAGCCCGCCCAGGACCCCTCCGGGGGCCTGCTCGACCTGTTCGTCGTCATCAACCAGACCTACTTCATGGGCCTGTTCTTCCTGGTCGCGGGCTACTTCGTGCCCGGGGCGGCCGACCGCAGGGGCGCCGGGGGCCTGGTCCGCGAACGCCTGGTGCGCCTGGGCGCGCCCCTGCTGCTGTTCGTGCTGCTGGTGCGTCCGCTGATCACCGCGCACCTGTACGCGCCGGCGGCCGAGGAGGCCGCGGCCGGGGGCACCGAGCTGCCCTACTGGCTGTTCTACGTGATCAGCTTCGACCCCGGTCCGATGTGGTTCGTGGAGGTGCTGCTGGTCTTCAGTCTGGCCTACGTGGCGGTCCGCGGCCTGCGCGAACGCCGCTCGCGCGGGGCGGCGGGCGCACCGGTCGCGTCCCTTCCCGCCCCCACCGGGCCGCTGCGCTGGCTGTGGCCGGTCCTGGGCTTCACCCTGGCCCTGACCCTGGCCTCCTTCGCCTGGCGCTACCTCGCCCCCGCCCCCTACTGGCCCGTCGTCGGCCTGCCCTCACCGGGTTACGTGCCCCAGTACGCGGCCCTGTTCACCGTGGGCGTGTTCGCCTACCGGGGAGACTGGCTGACCCGTCTGCCCGGCGCGGCCGGGGTGTTCGGCGCCGCCCTGGCCGCGTCGGGCCTGCTGGCGGCGTCCGGGACCATGCTCGCGCTGGGCGAGGCCGCCCTGACCCCGGGCACCTGGCAGGCGCTGGCGCAGACCGCGGCCGAGACCTGTCTCGCGGTGGGCATGGTGCTGGCGCTGACGGTGTTCTTCCGCCGCTTCGCCGACCGGAGCCACCGCGTCACGCGGTGGCTGTCGGACAACGCCTTCGCCGTGTACTTCCTGCACCCGCTGGTGCTGGTCGTCCTGGGCATGGCCCTGAGCGGCTGGGAGGCCAGCGCGGTCGTCAAGTTCCTCGGCCTGTCCGCGATCGCCGTTCCCGTCTGCTGGGCACTGGCGGCGGCGGTCCGCGCCCTGCCCGGAGCCAGACGGATCCTCTGAGGGGCCGGGCGGGATCCGCCTCCGGAGGAGCCGGAGACGGGTTCCGCCCTCCCGCGTGTACCGGGCTAGGGTCGGACGGCGACCGACACGAAGGGACCGTGGTGACCAGCCAGAAGGAACGCATGCTCGCCGGTGAGCTCTACCAGGCGGACGACCCCGAGATCCAGGCCGACCTCGTCCGGGCGGAGAGGCGCGCGGAGGCGTTCAACAGCGCCTCCGTCGATGATCCGGCGCGCGGGGAGCTCCTGGCCGAACTGGTCGGCGAGCTGGGGGAGGGGGCCTGGGTCCGGCCGCCGCTGCGGGTGGACTACGGCCAGCGGATCAGCATCGGCGCGCGCACGTTCGTCAACTGCGGCGCGGTGATGCTGGACGTGGCCCCGATCAGCATCGGCGCGGACGTGCAGATCGGCCCGAACGTGCAGCTGCTCACCCCCACCCACCCCGTGGACCCCGAGCAGCGGCGCGCCAAGTGGGAGGCGGCCGAGCCGATCACCATCGGCGACAACGTGTGGCTGGGCGGCGGGGTCATCGTCTGCCCCGGTGTGACGATCGGGGAGAACACCGTGGTGGGCGCCGGAGCGGTGGTCGTGCGCGACCTGCCCGCCAACGTGGTGGCGGTCGGCAACCCGGCTCGCGTGGTGCGCCACATCTGACCCCTGCGGCTCCGGACGCGGGAGCGGTCCGGGCCGCCGCCGAGGGCCGTGGCGACCAGGGCGTCGCGGCACCGTAGGAGCTGCTCGGGAAGCCCGCTCCGGCGCCCATCCGCGCACGGGACCGTCCCCCGGTGTGGCGCCACCGGGGGACGGGGTCTGCGGCGGCGGCGCGGCCCCCTTCCCGGGACGCCCGCCCCGGCGCGGGGGAGGCTCCGTCCGGGGCCGCCCCGGAGACCGTCTAGGACACCGCCTGCCCGGCCGGGACCGCCGCGGAGTCGTCCGCGGCGAACTGGGTCCGGTACAGCTCGGCGTAGCGGCCGCCCCGGGCCAACAGCTCGGTGTGGGTACCGCGCTCCACGATCCGCCCGGCCTCCACGACCAGGATGGCGTCGGCGGCGCGGACGGTGGAGAGCCGGTGGGCGATGACCAGCGCGGTCCGCCCCTCCAGGGCCTCGGCCAGGGCTGCCTGCACCGCCGCCTCGGAGGTGGAGTCCAGGGCCGAGGTGGCCTCGTCGAGGATGACCACCTCGGGCCCGGCCACCAGCAGGCGGGCGATGGTCAGGCGCTGGCGCTCGCCGCCGGAGAAGCGGTACCCGCGCTCGCCGACCACCGTGTCCAGACCGTCGGGCAGGGAGGCGACGAGCTCGTCCAGGCGGGCCCGGCGCAGCGCGTCCCACAGTTCCTCCTCGGTGGCCCCGGGCCGGGCCAGCGACAGGTTGGCGCGGACGGTCTCGTGGAACAGGTGCCCGTCCTGGGTGACCATGCCCAGGGTGGCGCGCACGGACGCGAAGGTCAGGTCGCGCACGTCCACCCCCGCCAGGCGCACGGCTCCCGAGTCCACGTCGTACAGGCGCGGGGTCAGCTGGGCGATGGTGGACTTGCCCGCGCCGGAGGAGCCCACCAGGGCGACCGTCTGCCCGGGTTCGATCCGGAAGGACACCCCGTGCAGGACCTCGCGCTGCTCGGAGGTGTCCAGGGTGGCGACGTCCTCCAGGGAGGCCAGCGACACCTTGTCCGCGGAGGGGTAGGCGAAGGAGACGTCGTCGAACTCCACGGACACCGGTCCGGCGGGGACCTCGCGGGCCCCCTCCCCCTCCTCCACCAGGGGGCGCAGGTCCAGGATCTCGAAGACCCGGCTGAAGCTGACCAGGGCGCTCATGACCTCCACGCGGGCGCTGGCCAGGGAGGTGAGCGGGGCGTACAGGCGGGTGAGGAGCATGCCCATGGACACCACGGTGCCCGCGTCCAGGCTCCCGCTCAGGGCGTAGAACCCTCCCAGACCGTAGACCAGGGCCAGGGCCAGCGCCGAGACCAGGGTCAGGGCGGTGAAGAAGACCTCCTGGACCATCGCGGTGCGCACGCCGATGTCGCGGACCCGTCCGGCGCGGCGGGCGAACTCGGCCGACTCGTCCTCGGGGCGGCCGAAGAGCTTGACCAGGGTGGCGCCGGGCGCGGAGAAGCGCTCGGTCATCTGGGTGCCCATGGCCGCGTTGTGGACGGTGCGCTCGCGCTCGATCCTGGCCAGGCGCGCGCCCATGCGGCGGGCGGGCACCACGAACAGCGGCAGCAGCACGAGTGCGAGCAGGGTGATCTGCCAGGACAGGGCGAGCATGACGCCCAGGGCCAGGACCAGGGTGACCAGGTTGCTGACCACCCCGGAGAGCACGTCGCTGAAGGCGCGCTGGGCGCCGATGACGTCGTTGTTGAGGCGGCTGACCAGGGCGCCGGTGCGGGTGCGGGTGAAGAAGGCGACCGGCATGCGCTGGACGTGGTCGTAGACGGTGGTGCGCAGGTCCAGGATGAGCCCCTCCCCGACCCGGGACGAGAGCCAGCGCACCACCAGCCCCAGTGAGGCCTCCAGGACCGCGACGGCGGCGATGAGCCCGGCCAGGAACAGCACCGGCTCCAGCGGGCCGCCCCCGGTGATGGTGTTGACGACCCGTCCGGCCAGGATCGGGGAGGCCACGGTCAGGACGGCGGTGGCCACGCTCAGGACCACGAACCAGGCCAGGTGCCGCGTGTGGGGCCGGGCGAAGGAGGCGATCCGGCGCAGGGCGGGTAGGGAGAAGGGGCGCTGGTCCTCTCGGGCGTGCATCGCGTGGTAGATCGAGTTCCACGCGGCCATTTCCATGCTCATGGTCGTCCACCGGGTCCTGTCGGGGTCAGTGGTCAAACCGTAGAACCTCAACAAATATTGAGGTCAAACCCCGCGCCGGGAGGCCCTCCCGCCACCGCCCGCGGACCGCCGCCCCTCAGCCGACACCCCCGGCCCGCCGCCCCGGTGACCGGATCCGGCCCGTGTACGCCCCTTCTGGGGCCACCCGTGCTCTGGTAGAACGATCCGGTGGAACTCCAGGGGCTCCTCCCGCTCCTCCTCATGGTCCTTGTCTGCGCGTACTCGCTCCGCTCCGGCCTCAAGGCCCTGTCGGCGGCCCTGCGGTCCCGGCGCGACGCCCGCCGCCTGGACGGGACCGGCGTGCGTGCACGGGGTGTCGTCAGCTCGGTCCACCCCCTCGCCAGGAGTCCCCGCGGCCACGGCGCGGTTCTCGGTGCCCGAGGCCCACACGCGGGGGTGCGGACCCGTCGCGGTCCTGGTCGTCCTCGGCCTCGGGTTCGCCCTCGTCGGGACGGTCGTCGGCCTCATGTTCCTGGTGGCGGACCCCCTCTAGGCGGGTGGTCCCCCGGGCCGTCCGGCCCCGAGGGGCGCGGGCGCACCGCCCTCCCGGTCCTCCCGCCGCGCCCCGCGCTCAGGGCACTGGCGGCGTTGGCGGCCACCACCGCCCCGATCGCCGCCCAGTCCGCACTGGCCAGCTCCTGGCCCAGCACCACCAGCCCTGCCAGGGCGGCCATCACCGGGTGGACGCTCATGAACAGGCCGAAGAAGCGGGCCGGGACCCGCCGCAGGGCGAACAGGTCCCCCAGGAACGGCACGGTCGAGGACAGCACCCCCGCCGCCGCGGCGCAGGCCAGGGCCGCGGGCGTGGGCGGGTGGTGCACCAGCACCCACGTTCCCACCGGCACGAACAGCAGGGCGGAGGCCCCCGCCGCCGCGGCGGAGCCCTCGATGCCCGCCACCCGCCGCCCCACCGTGCGGTTGAGCAGGATGTAACCGGCCCAGCAGGCCGCGGCCAGCAGGGCCAGCGCCATGCCCAGGTGGTCGCTGCTGGGCTGCGGGCGCATCAGCACCGCCACCGCGGCCCCGGCCGTCAGGGCACACCCTAGGTCCACCCACCGGCGCGAGGCGGCCAGCGCCACGGCCAGGGGGCCGAGGAACTCCAAGGTCACCGCCAGTCCCAGGCCGATCCGGTCGACGGCGAAGTACAGGGTCAGGTTCATGGTCGCGAAGACCACGGCCATGGACAGCACCGGCCACCACTGAGACCAGGTGAAGGAACGCCACCGGGGGCGTCCCAGCGACACCAGCACCACCCCCGCGACCCACTGGCGCACGGCCACCACACCGGCCGGACCGATCACCGGAAAGGCCAGTGCGGCTGCGGAGGCGCCCAGCTGGTTGGACATTCCGCCGCACAGCATCACCAGCGTGCCGGCCAGACGCCCGCGAGCGCCCGGGTCCGCTCCGGACGCGGCCGTCTCCCGCGCCGTTCCCGTCGAGGTCTCCATGGGGCGAGCATGCGGCCCGACAGCGCATACGCAAAATGCATACGACAGTTCGTCTATACGGTGTGCGTATGGATATGGAACTGCGGCACCTGCGCTGCCTGGTCGCCATCGTCGACACCGGGAGCTTCACCGAGGCCGCCCTCGAACTGGGCACCTCCCAGGCGGCCGTCTCGCGCAACCTCGCCGCGCTGGAACGGTTCCTGGGAGCGCGGCTGCTGCACCGCACCAGCCGCGACGTGGCCCCCACCACGGCGGGCGTGCAGGTCCTGGCCCGGGCGCGGGCGGTGCTGGCCGAGGCCGACAACCTGGTGCGCGAGGCCACCACCGGGCACAGCCGCCTGCGCCTGGGGCACGCGTGGTCGGCCGTGGGCCGCCACACCGCCGAGTTCCAGCGGCTCTGGGCGGCCCGCCACCCCGACGTGGACCTGCACCTGGTGCGGACCAACTCGCCCACCGGCGGGCTGGCGGAGGGGCTGTGCGACCTGGCCGTGGTCCGCGCCGCCTTCGACGGGCGCCGCTTCGACAGCACTGTGGTCGGGCGGGAGCGCCGCTACTGCGCCATGGCCTCCGACGACCCCTGGGCCCGGCGCCGCTCCATCCGCCTGGCCGAGATCGCCGACCGCCACGTGCTCATCGACCGCCGGACGGGCACCACCACCGCCGAACTGTGGCCGGAGCGGACGAGGCCGACCCTGGAGCACGTCAACGACATCGACGACTGGCTGGCCGGGATCGCGACCGGGCGCAGCGTCGGGATCACCGCGGAGAGCACCGTGACCCAGTACCGGCGCGACGGCATCGCCTTCCGCCTGGTGGGCGACGCGCCGCGCGTCCCGGTCCGGGTGGTCTGGCGGCGCCACGACCCGCACCCGGCCACCTTCGCGGCCGTGGCCCTGCTCTCGGAACTGTACGGGGAGCGGCCGCGGCCCTGAGAAGCCGCGTGGTCGCGCGGATCCGGCGGGTGCCGTGTCGGGGCCCGCTCCATCCGACGACGGCACCGCCGCCCGGCCCTCGGGGGCGGGGCGGAGTGCAGGGCGCCGGAGCGCGGGCCTCACACGCCCGTGGCCACGGGGGGAACGGTCCGCACCCGGCCCCGGGCGGGCTCCTGGGGGCGGGGCACCGCGGCGTACACGCCCACGTGGGGGTCCTCGGGGGCCAGCAGCAGGGCGCGGCCGAGCGCGGCCTGGGCGTAGGCGCAGGCGCGCACCACCAGGGGCAGGGTGAGGGCGAACAGCAGTCCCGCGAGCATGTGCACCGCCGTGGTCCCCAGCATCGGGGACTCGGGCACGAGCTGGGCGCCCACGTCGGTGTAGCCGGGGATGGTGTAGAGCGACCAGCCCCACAGCGGGTGGAGCAGTCCGGCCAGGGCGCCCGCCCACCAGGTGACGGTGAGGCAGAAGCCGACCACGGCCACGGGCATGAGCACCAGCGCGTGCAGGGCGTCCAGCCAGCTCTGCGGGCAGGCCAGGGGGGCCAGGACTCGGCGCAGGGGGCCGGCTCCGGGGGCGGGGGAGCGGTAGGGGCGGCGCACCACCGGTCGGCGGCCCAGGTCGGCCAGGCGGATGCGTTCGACGTGGGCGAACCCGCGTGCGGCGTACAGGGTGCCCGTCATCAGGAACAGGCCCGCCATGACGATGGCGGTGCCCGCCCCGGCGGCCAGGCCCGTCAGGACGACCGTGAAGGCGATGAGGGCCGTCGGCAGGCCCAGGAGGGTGTAACGGGTATCGGCCAGGAGCCGGGCGACGGGGTTGCGGGTCGTGTCCATGACCCCGAAGTTACGCCCGCTCGGGCCCGGGGGCAGGACGGTACGGGTGTGGAGCGGGGGTGGTGCTGACTCCACCCCCCGTTGGCGCCGCCGCGTCGCGGGCCCCGGTCACGGGCCGGCCAGGAAGGTGGCGGTGCCGTCGAGGAGCCCCGTGAGCCACAGTCCGTGCCGCAGGACCAGGAAGCCCACGATGCCGATGATCCAGCCCAGGGCCTCCCGGGAGCCGGACTCGACCTTGGCGCGCCAGCGCTCCAGCCGGGGCCGCAGCCGCTCACCGAAGGCGCGGTGGGCCAGGTAGAGCAGGAGTGGCGGGAGCACCATGACGACGTTGTAGGCGGCGAGCAGGGGCACCCAGGCCGCGGCGGAGAGCCCGGCGGTGGTCATGATGCCGATCGCGCCGAAGTAGGGCAGCGCGGTGCCGCCCTCCAGCAGGCCGGTGGCCAGGCCCAGTGCGACCATCGCGCCGGTGCGCAGCGAGGCGGGCCTGCGCTGTTCGCGCGGCTTGCCGGGCATGAACAGGGCGTAGGCGAGCATGCCCCCGCCCAGCACCACCATCGCCCAGCCCAGGACGGGGCTGGCGGCGAGGCCCTCCAGGGCCTCGAACGCGAAGCCCAGGCCCAGCATGAGCGCGCAGCCCAGGGCGAAGTAGAAGGTGGCGACGGTGCCCAGGTAGGCCAGCAGGGGGCGGGCCACCGACCGCGCCCCGCTGAGTAACACGTACAGCGAGACCCCGATGGTGGCGGGGCTCAGGGTGTCCAGCAGCGCCAGTCCGGCGACCGGCAGCAGTACGTCCAGGGACGGCATGGGGTTCTCCCCGTTCTTTTTCTCACACGCCTGTGCCAAATAAAATAACACAAGTGTGCTAGAAAAGGGAGGTGCCCAAGATCGTCGACCACGAACAGCGCCGACGGGAACTGGCCGAGGCCTTGTGGAGGGTCATCGCCGAGTCCGGTCCGGCAGCCGTGTCCATCCGCTCCGTCGCCGCCGAGGCGGGCTGGTCCCCCGGAGCCCTGCGCCACTACTTCCAGACGCGCGAGGACCTGCTCGTCTTCGCCATGAACCTGTCGGAGGAGCGCGTCACCGCGCGCATCCTGGCCCTGGGCGACAGCCGGTCCCCGGACACCCCGCTCCTGGACCGCGTGGCCGAGTACGCCGAGCAGCTCCTGCCCCTGGACGAGACCCGCCGCGCGGAGTACCGGGCCTGGGAGGCGGCCGGGCTGCTGGGGGAGTACGACCGCGACCGGGAGCAGCGCTGGAACAGCCAGCGCAGGCTCTACCGGCAGCTGCTCGCCGCCATCACGGGGCAGCCGGTGGAGGACCCCTTCCGCCCCCACCCCGACCCGTGGGTGGAGGAGTGGTCCGGGTACCTGCACAACCAGGTGGACGGGCTCGCCCTCCAGCTGATGGTCACCCCGGGCATGAGGGGCCCCGAGGGGGCGCGGCAGCAGCTGCGCGCCTTCCTGGCCCGGACCGAGGAGGCCTGGCGCCACCACCGGGGCTCCTGAGCGGACGGCGCCCCGGGCCCGGCGGCGCGCCCGGACCGGGTGTCAGACCAGCCAGCGGCCCTCGCGCATCAGTTCGCGTCCGGCCATCTCGTTCACCTCGCGCCAGGCCTGGACGCGGCGCGGGGTGATGCGGAACCAGCGGTAGGGCGCGGCCAGCGCACGCGGGTCGAAGCCCGTCCTCTCGGCGAACCGGTCGCCCCGCCCACGCGTCAGCGCGTCGATCCGAAGGACCTCGACCCGGCCGTCGATCACGGTCACGTCGCGGGTGTCGCCGAGTCCCAGCCGGACGGTCCCGGTGGCGGCCAGGTTCCTGCCGGTGGGGCTGTCCGCCGCGGTGGCCGCCAACAGGGTCCCGCCGTCCCAGTCGAAGGACAGCGGTACCAGGTGGGGCGCGCCGTCCGCCGAGGCGCTGGCCACCCAGACATCGACGTCGTGGGCGAGCCGGTGCTCGGTGTCGCGGCGGCGTCGGGCGCCCGAGCGGGGTGCGGCGCTCACCGGATGCGGCGCCGTCGTGGTTCCCTGCGTGTGAGAGCTGGTCACGGTCACTCCCCGTGGTCGTGGTTCGCGGTCGGCCCGGTGGGTTCCGCCGGGTCCTTCGCCGTGGTCACAGCCTCCCCCGGGCGGAGTGCGGGCCGCCTCCGTACCGGCCACGGAAACCACCACCGATAATTGGGTCCGTGTCCAGTCCAGTGGTCTCGGCTCGGGAAGCCGAAGTGCTCGCTCTGCTCGGAGAGCACCTCACCAACGCGGAGATCGCCGCGCGCCTGGTCCTGTCGGTGCGCACCGTCGAGTCGCACGTCTCCTCGCTGCTGCGCAAGCTGGGGCTGCCGGACCGGCGGGCGCTCGCCCGGCACGCGACCGCGTCCGCCCGCGCCGAGCGCGAGCGTTCGGCGCCCGTCCTGCCCGCGCCGTTGACGTCGTTCGTCGGCCGGGTCCGCGAGCGCGGGGAACTGGCCGAGGCCGTCAGGCAGCACCGGCTGGTGACCGTGGTCGGGCCGGGCGGGGTGGGCAAGACGCGCCTGTCGCTGGCGGTGGCGGCGGACGTGGCCGACGACTTCGCCGACGGGGTGTGGTTCGTCGACCTGGTCCCGGTCACCGAGCCGGGCCGTGTGGGGGCCGCGGTCGCGGCGGCCGTGGGCGTGGGCGAGCAGCCCGGAAGCGGCATCGACGACACGGTCCTGGCCGCGCTTGCGGACCGCCGGGCCCTGCTGGTGCTGGACAACTGCGAGCACGTGCGCGACGGGGTCGCGCCGTTCCTGGAACGGCTGCTGGCGGCCTGCCCGCGGCTGCGGGTGCTCGTGACGAGCCGGGCCCGGCTGATGGTGCCCTTCGAACGGGTCCTCCCGCTCCCGCCGCTGTCGCGGGAAGGCGGCGAGGAGTCGGAGGCGGTGGCCCTGTTCATGGACCGGGCGGCGGCGGTCGGCTGGCCGCAGGGGCCCGCGGTGAGCGAGGAGGTCGTGGCCGTCTGCGAACGGCTCGGCGGCATGGCGCTGGCGATCGAACTGGCGGCGGCGCGGTGGTCGACGCTGGGACTGGACGGCCTCACGGTCGGCCTCTCCGACCAGCTGCGGGTCCTCACCGGCGGATCCAGAGCCGACGACAGGCACCGGTCGGTGCGGGCGGTGCTGGACTGGAGCCACGACCTGCTGGAGCCGCGGGACCAGGCGCTGCTGCGCCGGGTGTCGGTGTTCGTCGCGCCGTTCACCCCCGAGGCGGCCGCCGGGGTCGCCGGGTTCGCCCCGCTGGATCCGACCGCGGTCGTCGACGGGCTCGGCAGGCTCGCCGAGCAGAGCCTGCTCTCCGTGGCACCCTCCGCGACCGGCACCCGCTACCACGCACTGGAGACCATCCGCCAGTACGGGGCGGAGCGGCTCGCCGACACCGGTGAGCTGGCAGACGTCCGGTCCCGGCACCTGGACTGGTGCCTGGCCGGCGCGGCGGCCCTCACCGCGACCGGGGGAGCGGACTGGCGCGCCCGGTTCGACGCCGTGGCGGAGGACATGCGGGCCGCCCTCACCTGGGCCTCCGACCAGACCGAACAGCGCGCGGACGCCCACCGGCTCGCCTGCTCCATGGCCGAGCTGTCCTTCGCCCGCACCCTGCTCGGCGAGGCCCAGCAGCGGTTCGAGCAGGCGGCGCGGCTCGCCGGGGCCTCCGCCGTCGCCGACGCGCTGCGGCAGGCCGCCGCGGTGGCCGGATGCCGCAGCCTCGACGACGACATGTACCGCCTGCACCGCGCCGCAGCGGACGCCGCCCTCCGGGCCGGGGACACCGCCGGCGCCGGACGCGACCTGGCGGCCGCAGCCACCATCGCGTACCGGTTCTCCAGCTCGTTCACGCGGCTTCCCCCCGTGGAGGAGGTGGCGGCCCTGCTCGCGCAGGCGCGGGAGCTGTCCGGCGGCGCCCCGGCCGCCCGGGCCGCCGTCGCTCTGGCCGAGGCGGCGGTGGTCGCGGACGCGTTCGGCGCGGTCCAGGGGGATCCGGACAACACCGCCGAGGAGACGGTCGAGCGCGCCGAACGGGCGGTCGAGCTCGCCCGGCGTGCGGGCGACCCGGTGGCGGAGTCCGCCGCCCTCGACGCGCTCTCGGGAGCCCAGAGCTGGGCCGGCGACGCCTTCGCCGGTGCGGCCGCCTCCCGGCGCAGGGTTGACATCCTGGCCTCGCGACCGCCGACCCCCGCCAGCACGCACGAGCTGATGGACGCCCTCGCCATGGCCGCCGGAACCGCTCTCGGCGTGGGCCGGTTGCCGGAGGCCCGCCGGTGGGGCGGGCAGCTCGCCGGCCACCCGCTGCTGGCCGAGGCGGGCCACAGCGCCACGTCCTGGCGCCTGATCGCGGACGCGTTCAGCGGCGACGTGGACGGGGTGCTCACCGCCAGCATGAGGTTCCTCGACGCGTGGGAGCAGAACGGCCGACCGCGGACGCGCTCCCTGGGACCCGCCGCCGCGTCGGTCGCGATGGTCCACGGCCTGCGCGGCGACCACGGCGAACGGGCGGCCTGGCTCTCGATCGTCGACCAGGCCGGTTCGGAGGCGGACCACCGCCTGGGCTACGGCGCGGTCTTCGACACCATGGTCCTGCTCCACCGCGGGGACGCGGAGTCCGCCCTGGAGCGTGTCGAGCCGGAGCCGGAACGGGTGTGGAAGTGGGTGTGCTGGGTCTGGCTCCACTGGTACGTGGCGCTCAGGGCGGAGGCGGCGGTACTCGCCGGGCACCCGCAGGCCCGGGACCGGATCGCCTCCGCCCGGGCCGTGGTCACCGGCAACCCGGTCGCCACCGCCCAGGTGGACCGCGCGGAGGCGCTGCTCAGCGGTGACCTGGCACGGCAGCTCGCCGCCGCGGCGGAGTTCGAGGCGGCCGGCTGCCGCTACCAGGCGGCGCGCACGTTGGTGCTCGCCGGGGGCGAGCACGCCGCCGCCGGTGAGGCAGCGCTCGCCGACCTCGGCCTGGCACCCGTGGTCAGCCGCTGACCGAAGGCACCCGCCGCGCCGACCGGCTCGGGCGGGGCGCCGACGGAGCCGGTCCCGCCCCGCCGGCACCCGGCCGCCGCCCCACCGCACGCGCCTCAGCCCACCGCCCGCTCGACCAGCGCGGCGATCCGCGCCTCGACCTCGGGCGTCACCTCGGTCAGGGCGAACGCGGCCGGCCACATGGCGCCCTCGTCCAGCTGCGCCCGGTCGCTGAACCCGAGCGTCGCGTAGCGTGTCCTGAACTTGGCCGCGCTCTGGAAGTGGCAGACGATCCCGCCCTCCAGCGCGTAGGCGGGCATCCCGTACCAGAGCCTCGGCGCGAGGGCCGGGGCGCTGGCGGTGACGACGGCGTGGACGCGCTCGGCCATGACCCGGTCCGAGTCCTGCATCTCGGCGATCTTCGCCAGCACCTCCCGCGCCGCCTCCGCCGCCTTGTCCTCGCGCGAGGCGCGGCGCGCCGCCCTCTTCCGGTCCTGGGCGTGCTCCTTCATCGCGGCCCGCTCCTCGGCCGTGAAGCCCTCGTACGCCCTGTTTCCGGTGCCGGCCATGGTCGCTCCCTCGGTCCTGGGTCACGGCCGGCCCGGTGTGTACCGCCGGACCGGCCTCCGTGGTCACAGCCTCTCCCGGCAGGGGTGCGGACCGCCTCCGTGCTGACCACGGAAACCACCACGGACCGGTGCCGCTCCCGCCCGTGCGGCCGCGACGGCACGCGGAGGGCCGTCCCTGTCGGCGGCGGGTCCCTGCCTGCCGTGTTCCGCGCGCTCCCGGTGGCCTCCTGCCCCGGGGGTCCGTGTTCCCCGCCGTGTCCGGTGGCCGATACTGGGGTGTCAGCGGCCGGAACCGACGGGGGAGATGCGCGTGACCACCAGCAGTGAGACGGCTTCGGGGGCCTGGACCGACCTGACCTACAGGACCGCCGTCGACGATGACGTCCCCGCGCTCGTCGAGCTGGTCAACTCCTGTTACCGCGGCGGCTCCTCCACCGCGGGCTGGACCACCGAGGCCCACCTGCTCGACGGCCAGCGCGTGGACGCCGAGGGCATGGCCGAACTGCTCACGCGCACCAACACGGTCGTTCTGGTCGCCGAGTCGGAGGGGCGGATCGTGGCCTGCTGCGAGCTCCAGCGCGGCGTCAACGGCGCCTACTTCGGCATGTTCTCGGTGCGGCCCGGCGTCCAGGGCGGGGGCCTGGGCAAGCGGGTCCTGGCCGAGGCCGAGGACACCGCGGTCCGCGAGTGGGGGTGCCGCCTGATGCGGATGAAGGTGCTCAAGCAGCGCCCGGAGCTGATCGCCTGGTACGAGCGGCGCGGCTACACCAACACCGGCAAGACCGAGCCCTTCCCCTACGGTGACGCGACCTTCGGTCTGCCCAAGCGCGCCGACCTGGCCTTCGTCGAGCTCACCCGGGAGCTGCCCGCCCCCTGATCCCGCCAGGGTGGGGCCGGACCGGGGCCCGGCCGCCTCAGTCCCGTTCGAGGTTGGCCGACATCCGCTCCAGCACGTCGACCGCGGTCCGGTACTCCTCGTCGCTGATCCCCCGCGCGATGCGGCGGCGGGAGTCGCTCACCCTGGCGAAGAGGCCCTCGTGCGCGGACTCGCCCGCCGTACTGAGGTTCAGGGACACCAGCCCCTCGATCCAGCCGCGTCGGCGCAGCTGCTCGACCACCGGGGCCACGGTGTGCTCACCCTCGTCCAGGAACGGGGCGAGTCTGCGGTCCAGGTCGGCGATCGTGCCCGCGTCGGTGTGCAGGGAGTTGAGCACCTGCCAGTGGCGGCGCCCCAGCGACTCCGAGGCCAGGACCCTGTCGAGGTCGTTCTCGATGAGCCGGTCCAGGTGCTTGAGCCAGTAGCCGATCGGCAGGTCGGACATGGTGATCCCTCCAACGGGACTGAGCGGACGTCCACTCTCCGAGATACGTCGAAGATAAATCGCCGCCCGGCGCACCGCCAACGACCGGGAGCGGTGTCGGTACCGGTGGCTAGGGTCCCCGTATGCCCTCTCCCCCTCTCCCTCCGGGACTGCGCGTCGTCCGCGGCGACGCCACCGACCCCCACGCCTCGGGCCCCAAGGTCATCGCCCACGTGTGCAACGACCGCGGCGGCTGGGGCAGGGGGTTCGTCCTGGCCCTCTCCCGGCGCTGGCCCGAACCCGAGCGCGACTACCGGGCCTGGCACCGGCGGCGGGCGCACAACGACTTCGCGCTGGGAGCCGTGCGCCTGGTGCGGGTCCGCCCCGACATCTGGGTGGCGAACATGGTCGCCCAGCACGGCGTCCGGCGCGGCAGCGGCGGACCGCCCATCCGCTACGAGGCGGTCGCCTCCTGCCTGCGCTCCCTGGCGGGGCACGCGCGCGAGCTGGGCGCCACCGTGCACATGCCCCGCATCGGCTGCGGACTGGCCGGAGGCCGCTGGGAGCGCGTGCAGCCCCTGGTCGAGGCCGAACTCCTCACCCGGGGCGTCCGGGTCACCGTCTACGACACCGGCTGAGCCGCCGCCGGGGAACGTCCCCGTCGCGTGCGGTGCGGGCGGCGCCCGCTCGCACCGCGGTCCCGCCGGGAGCGGTCAGGCCCGGCACAGGATCGCGCCGCGCGGGACCACGAACACCCCGTCGGGGTCCTGGCTCCAGGCCGCCCAGCCCGCCGAGATGCGCTCCAGCTCCTCCGGGGTGGCGTGGCCCTCCGCGACCGCCTGGCGGCCCATGTCCGACTCCAGGATGCGCCTGGACCACATGCCGCCCCACCAGGCGCGGCGCTCGGGGGAGGAGTGGTTCCACACCTCGGCCACGTAGGTGACGTCGCCGAACCCGGCCTCGCGGGCCCAGGAGACCATGCGCCGCCCCGCGTCGGGCTCACCGCCGTTGGCGCGCGCGACGCGCTGGTAGAGGTCCATCCACGCGTCCAGCTCGGGCAGGCGCGGGTACCAGTACATGGCGGAGTAGTCGCTGTCGCAGGCGGCCACGACCCCGCCCGGCCTGGCCACCCGGCGCATCTCGGACAGGGCCCGGACCGGGTCGGCCACGTGCTGGAGGACCTGGTGGGCGTGGACGACGTCGAAGGTGTCGTCGGGCAGGTCCAGGTCGTGGACGTCGCCGACCCGGAACTCCACGTTGTCGGCCCCGGCCTCCCGCGCGCTGGCGCGGGCCAGCTCCACGGCCTCGGCCGAGGCGTCCACCGCGGTGACCCGTCCGGGGGCGACCCTGCGGGCGAGGTCGGCGGTGATGCTGCCCGGACCGCAGCCCACGTCCAGCAGCGAGCGGCCGGGGACCACCTGGTCGAGGGCGTAGGCCGCGGAGTTCTCCGCGTCGCGCCAGCGGTAGGAGTCGGTGACCGTCGGGTGCTGGCCGTGGGTGTAGCGCGTCATGGAACGCCCTCTCATGGGTCGCAGACTGCGAGCGAACACCTCGGACCCTACACCGATATCTCTATAAATGAGATCCCATTCTCAAGATATGAGAAGCATGATGTGTCCTCGCTGTTCGGAGGGCACGCCACCGAAACCGGGGAGGCCTACCGGGACGCGCGGAAGGCGGAGCGGTAGGCGAGCGGGCTCACGCCGACGATCCGGTGGAAATGGCGCCGCAGCGTGGTGGCGGTGCCCATGCCGCAGCGGGCGGCGACCTGCTCGACGGTGGCGTCGGTGCTCTCCAGGAGTTCCTGGGCCAGGCGGACGCGCTCGAGGTGCAGCCACACGAGCGGGGTCTTGCCGGTCTCGGCCCGCACGCGCCGGACGAGCTGGCGCGAGCTCAGGCCGGCCCGCCGGGCCAGGGCCCCGACGGTCAGGGGCCGGTCCAGGCGGGCTCGGGCCCACTCCAGGGCCTGGCCCACGCTGTCGGGGGTGCGGGGAGCGGCCGGTGGAGCGATGAACTGGGCCTGCCCGCCCGGACGGTGGGCCGGTGCCACGAGGCGGCGGGCGAGCCCGCCGGCCGCCGCTGCCCCGTGGTCGTTGCGCACCAGGTGCAGGCACAGGTCCAGTGCCGCGGTCTTGCCCGCCGAGGTGAGGACCTGTCCGGTGTCGGTGTAGAGGACGTCGGCGCGCACGTCGACCAGCGGATGGCGCTCGGCCAGCGCGTCGGCGTGCATCCAGTGCGTGGTGGCGGTCCGGCCGTCGAGCAGACCGGCGGCGGCGAGCACGAACGCGCCGGTGCACAGGGACACGATCCGGCTCCCGGCGCCGTGGGCCGCGCGCAGCGCCGCCAGGAACGCGGGGTCGGGAGGGGCCTCGGGGAGGTGGGACGCGGGCACGACCACGGTGTCGACCGCGGCCAGGTCCTCGAACCGGTGTGCGGCGACCCCCGGTAGGAGGGGCGAGACCGCGCCGTCGGCGGTGTGGGCGCTCAGGCGGTACCAGCCGTCGCCCGGGGACAGGTCGGAGCGGTCGACCCCGAAGACCTCCGCGGCGATGGCCACCTCGTAGGGCATCGTGTGCTCGTGTACGGCGATTCCGACTGAACGCATGTCGCGAAGTGTACGTAGGGCGTCAGATCGGACACTGGTCGGCCTCGGGTCCGGAGGACGAGGATGGCTGCCATGGAACGACTGCCGCAAAGGGGTCCGCGTGCGCGCGGACGTGTACTGGTCTACGGCGCCTACGGCCACACCGGGCGCTTCGTGGTCGCTGAGCTGGTGCGCCGCGGGCTGGAGCCGGTGCTGTCGGGGCGGGACGCGGACCGGCTCGCCGGCGTGGGACGACTCCATCCCGGTGCCGAGGTGCGCCCGGCCGCCATCGGCGACACGGCGGCGTTGGAGGAGGCGGTCAGGGGCGTGGCGGCGGTGGTCAACTGCGCCGGGCCGTTCCTGGACACGGCGGGGCCCGTGTCCGCCGCCGCGGTCCGGGCCGGAGCCCACTATCTGGACGTGACCGCCGAACAGCCCTCGGTGCGGGCCCTCTACCGCGCGCACGACGCGGACGCCGCCGCGGCGGGCGTGGTGGTCCTGCCCGCGATGGCGTTCTACGGCGGGCTCGCCGACCTGCTGGCCTCCGCCGCGGTCGGCGGCCGCGGGGGCCCGGTGGAGGCGGTCACGGTCGCCATGGGTCTGGACCGCTGGTGGCCCACCGAGGGGACCAGGATCACCGGGAGGCGCAACACGGCCCCCCGCCTGGCCGTCGCCGACGGGCGGCTGGTGCCGGTCGGCGCGTCGTCGCCGACGCGCACCTGGGACTTCCCCGCCCCCCTGGGGCGGCAGGAGGTGGTGCGCCTTCCCTTCTCCGAGGTCATCATGATGCACCGCCACCTGGGAGCGGAGCGGATCGACTCCTACCTGAGCGAGGCGCCGCTGGCCGAGTTGCGCGATCCGGCCACCCCGGGGCCCGAGGCGGCCGACCGGACCGGGCGGTCCTCCCAGAGGTTCGCGGTCGACGTCCGTGTCGTCGTCGGCGGAGTCGAACACCGGGCCGTGGCCGGCGGCCGGGACATCTACGCGGTGACCGCGCCGCTGGTGGTCGAGGCGGTCACGCGCGTGCTGGACGGCCGTGTCCGCGCCGGTGGGGCCGTCGCTCCGGGGGAGGCGTTCGACGCCGCGGACTTCCTGTCGGCGCTGTCCCCGGAGGCGCTGACGGTGGAGCTGCCCGCAGGGGGCGCGGGCGGGGCGGACGCGATCTCCCGGGAAAAACCCGTCCCGGGCCGATGAGTTCCGCCGCCCGGACGCGTCATCACGGGTAGGGCCGGCGCGCGGGGCCGCGCCGCACACGGAGAGGACAAGACCATGACCCGGCTCAACAAGATCACTCCCTGCCTGTGGTTCGACACCGACGCCGAGGAGGCGGCCAACTTCTACGTGGGCCTGTTCGACAACTCGCGCATCCTACGGATCCGGCACTTCGGCCCGAGCGGGCCGCGGCCCGCCGACCTGGTGATGACCGTGGACTTCGAGATCGACGGCCAGCAGCTCACCGCACTCAACGGCGGCCCGGAGCTCACCTTCTCCGAGGCGGTCTCCCTCCAGGTCATCTGCGACGGCCAGGAGGAGTCCGACCACTACTGGTCCGAGCTCGGCAAGGGGGGCGAGGAGGGCCAGTGCGGCTGGCTCAAGGACCGCTTCGGCTTCTCCTGGCAGGTCTTCCCGGCCGATCTCGACGACCTGCTGGCCGACCCCGACCCCGGCCGGGCAGCGCGCGCCATGGAGTCCATGCTGAAGATGGACCGGATCGACCTGGCCGAGGTCCGCCGGGCCGCGGACGCGGCCTGAGCGGCGGCGGCCGTCCGCGCCGGGAGACGGCGGTGCGGGCGGCCGTCCCGGGGTCAGACCCGGATGAGGGACAGGTAGGCGAAGCCGAGCGTCTCCCGGGTGCCGCGGAGCCAGAAGTCCCGGTGCCGGTCCGCCCTGGCCCGGACCCCGTCGGCGTCGGGGGAGTCGGGGTTGCGCTCCAGCCAGTCCTCCCAGTTCCGGGCGTACCGGGACTCGAAGCGGTCCCACTCCTCCAGGGTCGCCTGCGACAGTGCCCGCAGCCGGAAGCCGCGGGAGAGGGCGAGGTCCACCAGGTCGGGGAGCGACCGGTACTGGGCGCGCGGGATGTCGGCCATGGCCTCCAGCTCCCGCCGCGTCGGCTCGCGCAGCCAGAAGCACTCGCCGAACAGGAACCGGCCGCCGGGCCCGAGCAGGCCGGCGACCGCCTCCAGGGCGTTGGCGGTGTGCGTCACCGGATCACCGCCCCACACGTGGCTGGAGCCGTTGTTGACCACCACGTCCGCGTGCGTACCGGACCAGGCGCCCGCGTCGCCGACCGCGAGTTCGACGCGGTCGGCCAGGCCGCGGGCCCGGGCGTTGGCGCGTCCGTGCGCGACGGCCCCCTCGTCGAGGTCGATGCCGAACCCGGTGGCGGTCGGCTCGCCGGCCAGGGCGCGCAGCAGCAGTTCGGCCCAGCCGCAGCCGATGTCGACGATCCGGCTGCCGTCCAGGGGGCCCAGGTCGCGGATCAGCCTGGCGGCGTGGGCGTCGGAGAGCGGGCCGTTGAAGTCGGCGCCGTGGTACGGGGGAGGAAGCGGTGGTGTGGTCATCGGGTCACCCTGTCGCGCACACCGCCGGGCGTCCACCCGTTTACCGGGCGCGGGGCCGTCGTACGCCGCCCCGGAGCCGCAGGAGAACGGACCGGGAGCCCGCTCCGGGACCGCGCCGGCCGTCCATGGGCGGGGCGTGCGCCGGTCTTCGAGGTCCCGGGCCGGTCGGCCCGGCGGCGTGGGGCGGAGGAGCCACCGGACCGGTCAGATGTGGAAGGCGCCTCCGGGCCCTCCCTGGGCACCGGGGCGGTCCACGTAGTACAGGATCACGTCGCAGCTGTACTGGAACTCGTCCATGAGCCGCTGCGCCTCGATCAGGAGCACCCCGTAGGGCAGCCGGAGGTCGTCGAAGGGAGGGGAGTCCTCGCGGCTCCGGGCGCCGACGAGGTCCTCGTAGCGTTCCCGCGCCTGGTCCGTGAGCTGGCACAGCCTCCGTGCCTGGGGGCCGAGCCGTTCCTCGTCCAGCCCGCTGAGCTCGCTGGTGACCTCGGAGACCGAGGCGAGGAAGTCCCCGTAGCGGCTCAGGAAGTCCTGGTAGACCGAGCGCTGCTCGTCACGGCTCCACAGGTGGATGCTGCGGGCCATGGAGCCCAGCTGGTGGCTGGTGCGCTCCAGGGCGTCGACCAGCTGCTGGTACCCCTCGAACGCGACGTGGTGGCGGTGCCTGCGCAGGAGCCTGGCCGGATTGAGGTAGGCGCTCTCCCAGGCGGTGTTCACCGCGGACCGCGCCTGGCCGACGGTCGACGAGAGCTGGTTGGCCCGCCGGCGCCAGCCCTCGGCCTCGTCCTCGGTCAGTTCCCCCCGCTTCATCCCGCGCTGGATGTCCCCGATCAGGTCGCACTCGGCGCGCGCGAGGGAGCGGATGGCGTACTCCGCGCTGCGGAAGCGCAGAGGGGGCAGGACCAGGAGGTTGACCGCGGTGCCGATGGCGCAGCCGATGAGCACCAGCAGCAGGATCTGGGCGAGGTCGACCAGGCGCCCGGTGTAGCCCTGCGAGGACAGGAAGGTGGCGAAGGCGAAGAACGCGGCCGTGACCACCTGGGACCCCTGGCTGCCCAGGGGTCTCCAGCGGCCGATCACCAGGGAGATGAGCGTGACCACGACGAAGGTCAGCATGTCCGGGCCCGCGGTGAAGCCCAGGACGGCCTGGACCGTGATCCCGAGCGCCACCGCGCCCACGTAGCGGAGCGACTGGACCACCGACTGGTAGACGGTGACCTGCATCATCAGGACTGCGGTGAAGGGGGCGAAGGCCGGGGAGTCGGCCTGGATCAGGTGCTGCGCGACGTACCACGCCAACGAGGCGGCCAGGGCGCTCTTGCCGATGGACAGCACCGTGCGCCGCTCGTGTCCGTCCGAGCCCACCGCACGGCTCACCCAGGCCCGCGTGCGGGAGACGGCTCCCTCCGTCTCCGTCCTGCCACGATCCGCCACTCGTTCCCCCCACCGGTGTCCCCGACCGCTGTTCACGGCCGCAGCTACCCAGGGTGAGGGACGCCGAAGCATGGGCGCGGCGCGGACACGGGCCCCTCAGGGACGCAGTGCGCAGTCCCCGCAGTACCCCCCGCCGGGGACCCGGTAGTACAGGCAGCACGTGGTGCGCCGGAACACCCCCGCCCCGTCGGTGTCCACTCCCGTGTAACCGCCGGTCCCGGCCAGGGAGGGGCGCCCCAGCAGGTCCGCGGCCACCTCCTCGGCCCGTACGCGCAGCGCGGGCCGGTCCACGCCCAGGGCGCGCACGGCCCCGGCCAGGGCGGCGGCGGTGTTGCCCCGCAGCAGCCCCGGCGCCACCGAGCCCGCCCCGGCCAGCCCCCGCGCCGCACGCGCCAGCGCGCCGAGGACGACCGTGCGCTCGACCCAGTCGGCCAGGCCCGCGGTCCCCCCGGTCACCGCGTCGGCCCCCTCCTGCGAGGTGCGCAGCGCCAACGGCCCCTCCCGACGCGGGTCCCAGTGGAACCGCGCCGCGTCCACCAGCACCCCGTGGCACAGCCCGGCCGCCAGCACCGGCGACAGCAGCCGCGTCGCCAGTCCCTGCTGGAAGACCGACGCCGCCACCCGCCACTCCACCGCCGCGCCGGGCCGTCCCGCCGGCCCCGACAGGCGGCGGCGCACCCGCTCCACCTCGGCCGCGAGCGCGTGCGCGGCCAGTGCCTCGCGGCCTCCCAACGACAGCCATCCCGGCCCGGGAGGGGCCGTCTCCACGGCGAACAGCATGTTGATCCGGCCGACCTCCGCCAGGACCGGCCGCACCGCCGTCGTCCCCGTACCCTCCACCCCCGCGTCCTCCCTTCTCCCTCCGGTGGCGCCCGAGTGGTGCCACCACCACCGGCACTCCACGTGCTGATGGGTTCGTGCCGTCGGGCCGCCGAACCTAGATTGGTTCCGTGACCGGTCAGAGCACGCGCGCCAGCGCCAGGAACGGCGGGGGAGGAGGGTTCCTCACCGCTCTCGCAGGCCTGCCCCGCGTGGCCGAAGCCTACGGGTCCGGCTGGCGTGTGCGCCTGGTCGAGGTCCTGCACCTGATGACCTCGCTGGCCCTGGCCCTGTGCTACCTGGTGCCCGCGTCCATGCTGGTCGTCTCGGCCACCTGGGCCGGCTTCGCGGTCTCCGGCCCCTGGCTGCCCGAGGTGTCCCGGCTCGTCCCCGACCGGATGCTCTCGGACTCGCTCTCCTTCCTGGTCGGCCTCCCGGCCCTGGCGACCCTGCTGGCCCGCCTGTCCTGCCGGGTCCAGCGCAACCGGCTGGACACCGTGTTCGGGATCGTGGAGACCAGCCCGCCCGACCCCCTGGCCCACGACAAGCCGCTCGTGCGCGCCTGGCGGTTCGTGTTCGGCCGCGACGCCTGGACGGCGGTCGTCTACAGCACCGTCGCCGGGTTCCACGGCCTCCTGGCCGGGGGCGTGGTGGTGGTGCTGGTGGTGTGCGGCGGGGCGGCCGCCGTGGGCGCCCTGATGGGGATCGTGTTCGTTCTGGTGATGGGCTCCCCCGGCGACCTGGTCGGCCCCCTGGTCCTGGTCGTGGTCGGGCCGCTGTGCGCCCTCGTCGGGCTGCGCCTGGCCCCCTACATGGTCGCCACCGAGGTCGCGCTACACCGCAGGCTGCTGTTCGAGGCGCCCGAGGTGCGCATCCGCCGCCGCCTGGTCCACGTCCAGGACAGCCGCCTGCGCATGGTCGACGCCGCCGAGGCCGAGCGCCGACGCATCGAACGCGACCTGCACGACGGCGCCCAGCAGCGGCTGCTCGCCCTGACCATGACCCTGACCCGGGCGCGCTCGCGCGTGGCCACCGACCCCGACACGGCCCTGGAACTGATCACCGAGGCCCAGCGCGAGTCCCGGGAGGTCATGGACGAGCTGCGCCAGGTGGCGCGCGGGCTCCACCCCCGGGTCCTGACCGACCACGGGCTGGGCGCGGCCCTGCCCGTGGCCGCCGGACGCGCCCCGGTGCCCGTGCGGGTGGACGTCGAGTTCGAGGAGCGCCCCTCCCCGCGCGCCGAGGGAGTCGCCTACTACGTGGCCTGCGAGGCGCTCGCCAACGTCGCCAAGCACTCCGGCGCCACCGAGGTCACCGTGGCCGCGGAGCGGGTGGCGGGCCCCGCCCGCGGCGGCGGCGACCTGCTGCGGCTCACCGTCACCGACGACGGCTCCGGAGGGGCCGAACCCCAGGCGGGCACGGGCCTGAACGGCCTGTGGGACCGCGTGGACGCGGTCGACGGCGTCCTGACCATCCACAGCCCGGCCGGTGAGGGCACCGTCCTGACCGCCGACATCCCTTGGGAGGCATGACCGTGTACACCGGTGCGAACCCCGTCCAGCCCGCGGAGAGGGGGCCCAGGGTGGTCATCGCCGAGGACTCGGTGCTGCTGCGCAGCGGAATGGCCCGCCTGCTGGAGGACGCGGGGGTGGAGATCGTCGACCAGGTCGGCGACGCCGACGCGCTGATGCGGGCGGTGGAGGAGCACCCCGACGTGGACCTGTGCCTGGTCGACATCCGCATGCCGCCCACCCACTCCGAGGAGGGCATCCAGGCGGGTATCGCCATCCGCCAGAAGTACCCCGAGGTGGCGGTGCTGCTGCTGTCCCAGCACGTGGTCAGCCGCTACGCCGCCGACCTGCTCGGCAGCGGGGCCAGCAAGGTCGGCTACCTGCTCAAGGACAGGGTCGCCGACATCGACGAGTTCCTGTCGGTGCTGCGCCGGGTCGCCGGGGGAGGCGCCGCCATCGACCCGGAGGTGGTCTCGCAGCTGCTCAGCCGCCGGCGGGACAACGCCCTGACCCGGCTCACCCCCCGTGAGACCGAGGTGCTGGAGCTCATGGCGCAGGGACTGAACAACGCGGGTGTGGCCTCGCGGCTGACCGTCACCGAACGCGCCGTGGAGAAGCACATCCGTTCGATCTTCACCAAGCTCGACCTGGGCCACGACGACCACGACCACCGCAGGGTGCAGGCCGTGCTGCGCTACCTGCGCGGCGCGGACCGGGCCTGACCGCGGACACCAGAGGGGGCGCGAGCCCGCGAGGAAGGAAACACAGTGACATTCAAGGCACGGGGCCTGTACGCCTCGTCGAGCAAGGAGCCGCGCAGGTTCCGCGTGGGCCCGTGGCTGCTCCTGGGCGCGGTACTGGTGCTGGGCGTGGTGGTGGCGACCGCCGTCTCGGTCCTGGGCAACGTCGGCGTGGACCGCGGCAGCCGCAGCGACGCCTACGACGCGCCCCAGACCGTGGAGATCGAGAACGACACCGGCGGCGACGTCGTCCTCACCGGCGGTTCCGAGCGGGTGCAGGTGGACCGCGTCCTGCGCGGCACCCCCCTCACCGAACCGGAGGAGGACGTCGAGGAGGACGACGGCGCCCTACGGGTGGAGGCCGAGTGCCTGGGCGTGCCGTTCTTCAACGGCTGCCGGATCGACTACGAGGTCGCGGTCCCGGAGGGGACCGCGGTGACCGTGGAGACGGTCAGCGGTCGCATCAGCGTGGAGAACGTCCACGGCGAACTGGAACTGGGCAGCGTCAGCGGCGAGGTCCGGGTGGACGGCAACGGCGGTGACGTCACCGCCGAGACCGTCGGCGGCATGATCAACCTGACCGGGGTGGAGGGCTCTGTGGTCGCGGAGACCACCAGCGGTCGGATCATCGCCGAGGGGACGGGCGAGAACCTCCAGGCCGCGAGCACGTCCGGTGACGTGGACGTGTCCGGGTTCAGCGCGCGGACGGTCGTGGCCGAGTCCACCAGCGGCGGCGTCCAGGTGGGCGGGGGCTTCGAGGAGGCGCAGGTCTCCACGGTCTCGGGGGGCATCGGGGTCGTCACCGAGGACGCCTTCGACCTGCTGAGCCTGGAGAGCGTCAGCGGCGGTATCGACGTGCGGGTGCCCGAGGGCGCCTACGAGGTCACCGGGGAGTCCGCTTCCGGGAGCCGGCACGTGGATGTGGAGACCTCCTCGGAGGCGGACTCGCGGATCCAGGCCGACACCGTCAGCGGCACCCTGAGCGTCACGTCGGACTAGGCGGTGCCCCTGGGACCCTCCGCTTCGCCCCGGCCCGTGCCCGGGCGCCCGGACCGCCCCCGCGGGCTCGGGGCCGGTCCGGGAGGGCCTCAGACCGCCCCGGCGCGCTCGAAGCGCAGTGCCGCCCAGTCCGAGTCGATCGGCACCTGGGCGGTACCGCGCCATCCCGACTCCACGAGCGGGTCCCAGCCCCGGTCCGCGGCCAGGTCGGTGATGATGGTGCCGCCGCGCCGGGGGTAGCACACCCACAGGCGGGTGTCCGGTCCCACGAGGTCCAGGGCGCGGGGCGCCTCGCGTCCCACGGTGCCCCGGTCCAGGGCGAACAGGTGCACGTCGTCGTAGACGGCGCCCTCGATGGGCCCCAGGTCGACGTGGGTGCCGGAGGGCGGTTCCAGCAGCCGCATGTAGCGCTCGGGAGCGTTGAGGACGAGCAGCCGGTCGCCGGGAAGCACCCCGAGCCTCTGGGCGAGAGTGCCTGAGTTGTCCGACATATCCCCCTCCGTTCGTGCCCTGCGGGCGTCCTCGCCCGTCTCCCTGGCCACCGTACGGTCCGAAGCCGGGGAAACCGAGTACCTTCCCCGCCTCCACCCCGACCCGGCCCTGTTTTTTAGGATGCCCCCATGACAGATGAAAACGGCGTACTGCGCTGGGGCGTGCTCGGCACCGGCGGCATCGCCCACTCCTTCGCCGAGGCGCTCGGGTCCGCCCCCTCGGCCCGGCTCACCGCGGTCGGCTCACGCACCCCGGAGCGGGCCGAGGAGTTCGGCAGGGCCTGGGACGTCCCCGAACGCCACGGCAGCTACGAGGACCTGGCCCAGAGCCCGAACGTGGACGCCGTGTACGTGGCCACCCCCCACCCCTGGCACCACCCCAACACGCTGACCTGCCTCAGGGCGGGCAAACACGTCCTGGTCGAGAAGCCCATGGCGATGAACGCCCTCCAGGTCTCGCAGATGGTCGAGGCGGCCCGCGAGGGCGGCCTCTTCCTGATGGAGGCGATGTGGACGCGCTACCTGCCCGCCTCCCGGCTGGTCCGCGAGCTGGTGGAGGACGGCGCGATCGGCGAGGTGCGCTGGCTCTCGGCCGAGTTCGGCTTCAACGCCCCCTACGACCCCGACCACCGCCTCTTCAACGCCGACCTGGGCGGCGGCGCCCTGCTCGACCTGGGCGTGTACCCGCTGGCCTTCGCCTCCCAGCACCTGGGCGAGCTGACCGTGGTGGGCGCCACCCGCCACCTGTCGCCCGACCGGATGGTGGACACCTCCACCACCGTGCTCGTGCGCGGCGAGAACGGGGCCACCGGCTCGCTGTCGTGCGCCTCGCGCACCACGCTGCCCAACCGGGGGGTGCTGGCCGGGACGAAGGGGCGGTTGGAGATCCCCAACTTCTGGATGGCCACCGACGTGGTGCTGCACCGCGACGGCAGCGAGCCGGAGGCGTTCTCCCGCCCCTTCCGCGCCAACGGCTACGAGTACGAGGCCGAGGAGGTCGCGCGGTGCGTGGCCGCCGGCGAGCGGGAGAGCCCCGACATGCCCTGGGCCGAGAGCCTGCACCTGGCCCGGATCATGGACCAGGTCCGCGACGTGGGCGGCCTGGTCTACAGCCCGGCCACGGTCAAGGCCGTGCCCCTGGCGTGATCCCGGCCGCTCCCGCCCTCTTGGGAGCGGTCCCATTCGCGGGTTCCCCGGCGCCGGCGGCACCCGCGGGAAGGTCCTCGCCTTCCTGCGGGTGCCGCCGCGCGCCCAGGAGCCGTCCGGCGGTGGCCCGCACCAGGGCGGGCACGCTCATGCGGACCACCAGCAGCAGGGCGTCGCGGGAGCCGACCTCGTGGGAGAAGTAGTCGTCGAGCGCGAGGTGGCCGCTGCGGGGCCGGGTGCCGTAGATCCGGCCGTCGAACATGCGGTAGGCGTCGCGGACGATCAGCGTCTCGGGGTCCAGTCGCGGCCCGTCGCCCAGCCACTCGGCGGCCTCGCCCGCGACGCGCCGGACCCGAGCGGGGAGGGGCCGGAGCTCGTTGGGGAAGACGCGCGCGTCGCCCAGGCTCTGGCGCCATGCGGCGTAGACGGCCGGATGGCGGGTGCGCAGGACGACGTAGGTGGTCCGGAGGGGGTGGGCGAGGATCTCGCGGGTCAGGAAGTGGAACATCAGGGCCGTGGAGAGGCCGGAGCGGCGGTGGGCGGGGACCACGCCCGCCGCGTCCAGGTACAGGGCGCGCCGGGAGGCGAAGCGGCGGCGGTGGTAGCCGCCCCAGCCGACGGGGGAGCCGTCGGGGCCCAGGACCAGCGCCAGCGAGGAGACCTGGTCGAAGAAACCCGCGTCGATCCGGGCGCGCCAGTAGGACGAGTGGTCGGCGCCGAAGGCCCGCGCGGCCAGGTCGCGCAGGACGCGGTGCAGGCGCTCCCGGCAGGACGGGGCCAGAGCGGCGGGGGAGTCCCAGCGGGCGAGGCGGTAGCCGGGGCACAGGTCCCGGACGGTGGGCGGCGCGCTCAGGTCGCGCAGTTCTGGGCCGTGGTCGTGGACGGTCACCTGCACCACTACTTTCACTACTCTCCGGAAGTAAACGACTCCCTAAAGTAGTGGTTTTGGCGTGCGTTCGGGCGAACTCCGCCCGATCAGGGGGAGGGCGGGCTACGATTGCCGCGCAGGGAACTCCCACGACGGGTAGGCGGGTATGTGCGCACAACCGGTACCGGACTGGCTCATCCCCCCGAGCAGGGGATTCAGAGCCGAGGACCTGGACTCTCTGCCCGACCTGCCCCCTCATACGGAACTGATCGACGGGAGCCTCGTCCTCGTGAGTCCCCAGATGGGCTTCCACAGCGTGGTGATGGACCTGCTCACCCTCGGTCTGCGACACACGGTCCCAGCCCACTATCGCGTGCGCCGTGAGATGACCGTGACGCTCGGCCCGCGCCAGCGCCCTGAGCCGGACATCATGGTCGTGGACACCGAGGCGGTGGACAACCGGCAGAGCACCTTCCCCGCGGACGCGGTGGCGCTCGCGGTCGAGGTGGTGTGGCAGGAGTCCATGGAGCGGGACAGACACCGCAAGCCCCAGCTCTATGCCCAGGCGGGTATCCCCCACTTCTGGAGGGTGGAGGACAACGACAACGCGCCCGTGGTCTACGTGTACGAGCTGGACCCGGCCAAAGGCTGTTACGTACCCACCGGAATCCACCACGACCGGCTCAAGGTCGAGTTTCCCTACCCCGTGGACATCGACCTGACCGAGGTCCACCGGCTCTGAACGCGCAGGCTCACTCCGAGGTGGCCGCGCGGCCGAACCTCTGCGAGAGGCGGGACATGTGCCCGCGCAGTTCGGCGGGCTCCTCCACCTCCATGTCCATGTCGAGCATGCCCAGGTAACAGGCCATGTGCAGCAGCGAGTCCCCGGCGCACACCAGCACGCACGAGCGCTCGTCCACCGGCTCGATCCGTCCGAAGCCCGCCGCCGCGCGCTCGGCCTCCTGCGCCGGGACGAACAATCTGATCCGCGCCTGCACGGGCCACATGTGCGTGTCCAGGCGTTCCTGGAGGTAGGCGGCGACCCCCTGCTCGGGCGGGTCGCGCGGGGGCACCCGCGGCCCGGTCGGGGTGAGCGGGCGCATCCGGTCCACCCGGAAGGTGCGCCAGTCGTCGCGTTCGGTGTCCCAGGCGACCAGGTACCAGCGCCGCCCCCGCGCCACCAGCCGGTGGGGCTCCACCACGCGGCGCGAGGCGCTGCCGTCGTGGCTCTCGTAGTCGAAGCGCAGCCGCTCGCTGTCCCGGCAGGTGGCGGCCACCAGCGCCAGCACGTCGGCCTCGACCGTGGGCCCGTCGAAGGGGACGGGGACGGTGAAGGTGCCCAGGGCGTCCACCCGGCGCCGCAGCCGCGAGGGCAGCACCTGCAACAGCTTGGCCAGGGCGCGCACCGAGGTCTCCTCGATGCCCGCCACCCCGCCCTGGGCGGCGGTGCGCAGTCCCACCGCGACCGCCACGGCCTCGTCGTCGTCCAGCAGCAGCGGCGGCAGGGCGGCGCCCGCGCCGAGCTGGTAGCCGCCCCCGGTGCCCATGGTGGCCTGGATGGGGTAACCCAGCTCGCGGAGGCGGTCCACGTCGCGGCGGACGGTGCGCGGACTCACCTCCAACCGGTCGGCGAGTTCCCCGCCAGGCCAGTCCTTGCGCGTCTGGAGGAGGGACAGCAGGCGCAGCAGGCGCGCGGAGGTGGCTCTCATGCCCCGCAGTGTGCCAGGAGTGGAGGACGGTTCCGGTCCTGCACCTCCCGGCGGACGGACGGGTTCTCGCGAGGTCGGTCGCCGCTCGCGGGTCCCGCCCCGGCGCCGGGCGGTGAGGCGCGGGGACCGTCCGGTCCCCGCGCGGAGGCGGGCCGCGGCGCCCGGACCGCCTCCACGGTCCGTACCGTGCCTCAGCCGGTCACGGCGACCGCCTCCACCTCGACCAGCTGGTCGTCGTAGCCGAGCACGGACACCCCGAGCAGGGTGCCGGGCGCGTCGTGGTCGCCCATGTGCGAGCGCACCACCTTCCAGGCCGCCACCAGGTCCTCCTGGCGGCTGGAGGCGACGTAGACCGTGGTCTTGACGACGTCGGCCAGGTCGGCGCCGGCGTCGTTCAGGGCGGTGCGCAGGTTGCGCATGACCTGCTCGGCCTGGCCCGCGTAGTCGCCGACCGCGACGGTACGGCCCTGCTCGTCGAGCGGGCAGGCGCCCGCGGTCCACACCACGCGCGCGGGCGCCTGGACCGTGGCGGCGTAGGCGTACTCCACGGCATCGGTCAGGGTCTGGCTGCGGATCAGTCGGACGGCGCTCATCGGGCTCCCGGAGTCGTGTCGGTCGGTGGCATCCGGGCCAACGACCGCACCGCGGCGGCGGTTCCGGTTTCTGCCCACGGCAGAGGCGCGGCCGCCCGAGCCGCGGAGGGCGGGATCCGACCGGCGCCGGAAGCCCGGTGCCGGTTTCGCCGCTGGGAGGGAACCCCCTCCCGGACGGCGTGCGCGCGTTCTCCGCCGACCCGCGCCGCCCCCCTCAGACCCGGTCGGGGACCAGGACGCTCAGGCAGGTCACGCACGCCTCCAGCTTCTCGAACTCGGAGATGTCCACCGGCAGCACCCGCCACCGGTCGGCGGTCAGCTGGTGGATCGTCTCGTGCGCCGCCGCGCTGACCAGCACGTCGCGCCCGCCCAGGGGCAGCACGTGCGCGCCCCGCTCCTCGGCCGCCCGGCGCACCGGCGGCAGCGCGTCGGCCTCCACCAGTTCGGGCAGGCCCACGAGCGTGCCGTCGGGCAGCGCGGTCACCGCCGACTTCAGGTGCAGCGCCGCGCCCAGGCCCACCCGCCGGACCTCCCGGCCCAGCGGCTTGAGCACCTGTTCGAGCTGGGCGGCGCCCTCGGCGTCGGTGCGCCCGCCCACCCCCACGTAGACGGTCGAACCCACCTGGAGCACGTCACCGCCGTCCAGGGTCCCGGGCGCCTCGATCCGCGCCACCCGCAGGCCGAGCGCGCGCACGGCCGCCTCGACCCCCTCCACCTCGCCGCGGCGGGCCTGGGCCCCGGGACGGGTCAGGACGGCCAGGTCCTCGCACACCACCACGGTGTCCTCCACGAACACCGCGTCGGGGTGCTCGGGAGCCGGTTCCACCTCGCGCACCCGCCACCCGGCCGAGGCCACGGCCTCCTGGTAGATCGTGTACTGGCGCGCGGCCAGGACCGGGTCCACCTCCGTGCGGGGGATGCGGGTGACGATGCCCCGCGCCAGGTCGGGGCCGGGGCGGCGCATCAGGGCGACCCCGTAGTAGGTGTATCCGTCCACGTACACGTCCTCCAGGGGTGCGGTACCGGGATCTGGGAAGAGCACAACCTATCGCGCACCCGTACCCGTTTCCCGGACGCGGCACGCGGGTCGTTCGGCTTGTTCGCCGGAGCGGGCGGGGGCAGGGTGGTGGTCATGGACGTGATCATTGTCGGCGGCGGGATCGTGGGGACGAGCGCGGCGTTCCACCTGGCCAGGAAGGGCGTGTCCACCGCGCTCGTGGACGCCTCGCACCCCGGTCAGGCCACGGCCGCCGGGCTGGGCGTGGTCTTCCCCTGGCCGCTGCCGTGGGACGAGCCGCCGGTGTGGGACTTCAAGGCACGCGCGGCCGAGCACTACCCGCGGCTGATGGCCGAGCTGGCCGAGGACGGACAGGCCCCCGGCTACGAGGTGGTCGGGGGCCTGTCCGTGGACAGGGAGGGGGACGACGCCGGGTTCGACCTGCTGCGCACCCTGTCCGGGCGTCCGGAGTTCGCGACGATGGGCGGGGTGGAGCGCCTGGCCCCGGGCGAGCCGCGCGAACGCTTCCCCCTGCTGCCCGAGCCCTACGGCGGGGTGTTCGTGGAGGGCATGGCCCGGCTGAACGGTGCGGCGGCGCGGGCCGCCCTGTTCAACGCCGCCGAGGAGCGGGGACTGCGCTACTTCAAGGGGCAGGCGCGCCTGCTGTGGGACGGCCTCCGGGTGACCGGTGTACGGGTGGGGCCCGAGGCCCTGGAGGCGCCCGTGGTCGTGGTGGCCGCGGGCGCCTGGTCGGCCGGGCTGCTCGCGCCCACCGGTGTGGACCTGCCCGTGCACCCGGTGCGCGGACAGGTGACCCACTTCGCGCTGCCGGGGCGCGACACCCGCGCCTGGCCGGTGGTGCGCTTCGGCGAACGCGGATACTTCGTGTCGGCCTTCGGCCCCGACCGGGTGGTCACCGGCGGCACGTGGGAGCCGGAGGCCGGGTTCGACCGGCGGGTGACGGCGTCGGGTCTGCTGCACAACCTCTCCACCGCGGTCGAGGTGCTGCCCGGACTGGAGGACGCCACGGTGGTGGAGACGCGGGTGGGGTTCCGGCCGGGCACGCACGACGGACGGCAGCTGCTGGGGCCCGTCGAGCGGCTGCCCGGCGTGGTGGTGGCGACCGGCCTGGGCGGCGAAGGGCTGACCTTCGGCCCCTTCCAGGGCCTGGTCGCGGCCCGGCTGGCCCTGGGGGAGGACCCCGGAGTGGACCTGTCCCCCTTCCGGCCCGACCGTCCGACGGATCCCGCCTGACCCCCTCCCCGCGGCGGGAGCGGACCGGACGGCCCCGCCGGGTTCCCGCGCCGAGCCCCGGGCCGCCTCCGAGGCGCGGGAAACGGTGTGAGTAGCCGTACTCAGGCGCGGGGCCGGGGGAGGCGACACCCTGGACACATGAACACCTACACCCCCCAGCCCCGGTCCACCCCCCAGTTCTTCCTCCAGTCCGCCCTGTCCTTCGGCGCGGCGTCGGCCGGCGTCGGCGCGGGGATCATCTACCTCCCCGTCGACCTGTGGATCCGGGCCTTCCTCGGCCTGGGCCTGCTCTACGTCATCACGTCCACGTTCACCCTGGCCAAGTGCGTGCGCGACCGGCAGGAGGACGCGCTGGCCGCCGAGGCCGCCCAGAACTACCAGCAGATCCCCGTCTGGAACGGCGAGCAGGCCGTTCCGCACCCCTGACCGGGACGGGCCCGCGCGGCGCGCGGGGGACACAGGGCGCCGCGCCCCGGGGCCGCGCCGGTGTCAGGCGTTGGGCGGAAGAGCGGTTCCGGCGCCTCGCCGGCGCGGCCTGAGCAGGTCGTGGCGCTCCCGGGGCAGGGTGGGCTCGCCCGCGCCCTGGACGGTGAAGCCCGCGTCCTCGATCATCTCCAGGTCGGCCCGGCCCGCCTGCCCCTCACTGGTGAGGTAGTCGCCCAGGAACACCGAGTTGGCGATGTGCAGCGCCAGCGGCTGCAGGGAGCGCAGGTGGATCTCGCGGCCGCCCGCCAGGCGCACCTCCACGTCGGGGAAGACGAACCGGGCGGCGGCCAGGATGCGCAGGCACCGCTGCGGGGTCAGCTCCCAGGTGCCCTCCAGCGGGGTGCCCTCGAAGGGCATGAGGAAGTTGACCGGCACCGAGTCCGGCTCCAGCTCGCGCAGCGCGAACAGGGCGTCGACCAGGTCGCCGTCGCTCTCCCGCATCCCCGCGATCAGCCCGGAGCAGGGGGAGAGGCCCGCGTGCTTGGCCCTGGTCACGGTGTCCACCCGGTCGGCGAACTCGTGGGTGGTGCAGATGTCGGCGTAGCGTTCCTCCGAGGTGTTGAGGTTGTGGTTGTAGGCGTCGGCCCCGGCCTGGCGCAGCCGGTCGGCCTGGCCCTCGGAGAGCAGGCCCAGGCAGGCGCACACCTCCACACCCGGGTGCTCGGCCTTGATGCCCTCGATGGCGGGGGCCAGGCGCTCCACGTCGCGGTCGGTGGGACCTCGCCCGCTGGCCACCAGGCAGACCCGGGTGGCGCCCGCCCGCACGCCGTGGGAGACGGCCTCGCGGGTCTGGTCGGGTTTGAGCCAGGTGTACCTGACGATCCCGGCGTCGGAGCCCAGGCGCTGGGAGCAGTAGAAGCAGTCCTCCGGGCACAGCCCGCTCTTGACGTTCACGAGGTAGTTGAGCTTGACGCGGCGCCCGAAGTAGCGCTGTCGGACGCGGAAGGCCGCGGCGACCAGGTCCATCAGGTCGTCGTCGGAGCTGCTCAGAACCCCGAGGAGCTCGTCGCGGGTGGGCGTCTCACGGCGAAGGGCCTTCTCGGCCAGGGGGAGGAATGTGGTCACGGGGACGATCCTGGGGCCCCGGGCGCCGGCAGCACAGCGTGTAACCAGCCAAAAACACGGCGGAAGTCTTGTACGGGGCGGCTGTTTGCCCCCTCGGCCCCTCCGGCGGCGGAGGCGGCCGGAGGGACCGAGGAGGGGCGCGGGCCCGTTGAGGTGCGGATTCGGCGGGCGGACACCCGGCGCGCGGGGCCGCTTCGCGGAGTTCAGTCCCGCGGGGCGCGGTCCCAGCGGGCGAGGCTCTCACGGAACCCGTCGGCGGCGGTGAACACGTGGCCGCCCATGCCCAGCGCCTGCGCGGCCCGGACGTTCTCCCCCCGGTCGTCGACGAAGAGGATCCGTTCGGGCTCCACGCCCAGGGCCTCCTGGCACCACCGGTAGGCGTCCGGTTCGGGCTTGGCGCGGCGGATGCGGCAGGAGAAGGCGCGCACGTGGAAGTTGTCGAGCCAGGGGTGGTGCGCCTCGTAGTGGGCGGCCAGCTCCTCGGGGATGTTGGACAGCAGTCCGATCCGCCGGCCGGAGGCCGCGAGCTCCTCGACCAGGGCGACCATGGTCTCGTCCACGGCGCTCCAGCTGGCGACGTCGGCCGCGACGAGATCGGCGATCCGGTCCCGGCCGAAGTGCGCGCCCAGGTCCTCGCCCACGCCGCGCCAGTAGTCGGAGGCGGTCACGTCCGCGCGGTCGTAGGACGGGCGCCGCGCCCAGTAGGCCTCCCAGAAGGCGGGGGCGGGAGCGCCCGCGACCCGGACCAGCCTGTCCCTTCCCTCCTCGGACTGGTGGCGGGCCAGAACGCCGAACATGTCGAAGAGCACGGTCAACAGGACACACCTTCCTCACGGCACCGTCGCGAACCCGTCCAGATCGTACGCGGTCGGCCGCCGTGGCGGCTCCGGCCGGATCCTGGGTCGCGGGGACGCGTGTGTCGCAGAGAGCCCGAGGAACCGGTCCGCGGGCGACCGCCGCGTGGCCGACACACGTCGCGTGCCAAACGATGGACATCTTTTGGCCCATGGGCGTTTTGTCCGTGACCCTCGGCCTCCGGCCTGTCCACTCTGGGGACGACCACTGTGCGACGGAGGAAGGACGGGACGCGTGAGCGGAGCCAGACAGACCGGGGACGAGTCGGTTCCGGAGGGAGAGAGCAACATCGTCCACGTGACGATGATCGCCGCCGCCGCGGCGATGGGAGGTTTCCTGTTCGGCTACGACAGCGCCGTCATCAACGGCGCGGTCCCGGCCATCCAGGATCGGTTCGACGTGGGGCCGGCCACGCTCGGCTTCACGGTCGCCTCGGCGCTGCTGGGCTGCGTGGCGGGTGCCGCGGCGGCCGGAGCCCTGGCCGACCGGGTCGGCCGCATCCGCACCATGCAGATCGCCGGTGTGCTGTTCGCGATCAGCGCCATCGGCTCGGCCCTGCCGTTCTCGGTGTGGGACCTGACCGCCTGGCGGATCCTGGGCGGTATCGCCATCGGCCTGGCCTCGGTGATCGCGCCGACCTACATCGCCGAGGTGTCACCGGCCGCCTACCGCGGCCGCCTGGCGTCGTTGCAGCAGCTGGCCATCGTGCTGGGCATCGCCGCATCGCAGCTGGTCAACTACGGCATCGCCCAGATCGCCGACGGCAGCGCGAGCGGCATGCTGGGACCGGTCCAGGCCTGGCAGTGGATGCTGGGCATCGAGGTCCTGCCCGCCATGGTCTACGTGGGGCTGAGCCTGCTCATCCCCGAGTCGCCCCGCTACCTGGTCCGTGTGGGACAGGTGGACCGCGCCCGCCGCATCCTGGCCGAGGTGGAGGGCGGCGGCGCCGCACGGGTGGACCAGCGCATCGGGGAGATCCGCGAGGCCCTGGGATCGGAGATCCGGCCCAGGCTGAGCGACCTGACCGGCCGCTACGGTCTGCTGCCCATCGTGTGGATCGGCATGGCCATCTCGGCGTTCCAGCAGCTGGTCGGGATCAACGTCATCTTCTACTACTCCAGTTCGCTGTGGCAGTCGGTGGGCGTGGAGGAGTCCGCCTCGCTGCTGCTGAGCCTGTTCACCTCCATCGTGAACATCGTCGGTACGTTCGTGGCGATCCTGCTGGTGGACCGGATCGGCCGCAAGCCGCTGCTGCTGGTGGGCTCGGCCGGGATGACGGTGGCGCTGGCACTGGCCTCCTACGCCTTCAGCCACGCGGTGGTGGAGGGCGAGGAGGTGTCGCTGGCGTTCGCGTGGGGCGCGGTGGCGCTGACCGCGGCCAGCCTGTTCGTGCTCTTCTTCGCGCTGTCGTGGGGCGTGGTCGTGTGGGTGCTGCTGGGGGAGATGTTCCCGCTGCGCATCCGCGCGGCCGCGATGGGCGTGGCCACCGCGACCCAGTGGCTCACCAACTGGCTGATCACCGTGAGCTTCCCGAGCCTGCGCGACTGGAACCTGAGCGGAACCTACCTGCTGTACGCGTTCTTCGCGCTGCTGTCGTTCTTCTTCGTGTGGAGGTTCGTGAAGGAGACCCGCGGCAAGACCCTGGAGGAGATGCGGGGCTGAGAACTCAGCGCTCCAGGTCGATCTTGCGCTGGAGGAACTCCTCGCGGTCGATCTGGCCACGCGCGTATCTGAGCCGCAACTCCTCCTCCGCCGCGTCCACGGCCTGCGGCGTGGGCGCGGCGGAGGCCCGGCGCCTCCCCGGGCGGCCGATGTCGGCACGGGCCGCCCCCGCCACGGACGCCACCGTGACGACGAAGAAGACGCCCAGCGCCACCATGATCAGGATCACGACCGCGGCCATGATGTAGGTCATCGTCTGCTCCCCACTCCCGGAAGAACCGCCCTTTCCCCCTCTTGTGTACCCGCACCGGGAATCCTTCTCCAGGGGCTTCCTCCCTCCTGTGGACAACCGCCTCCGTCCGGATCGCCGTAACCTGGGTTGTCGCGATCCGGACGAAAAGGGTGGGTATGCGCGTCCTCCTCGTGGACAACCACGACTCCTACACCTACAACCTCTTCCAGCTCCTGGCGCGCGTCCTCGGCCGGACCCCCGCGGTGCTCACCCACGACGACCCCCGCTGGGACGAGATCGACCCCGCGAACGCGGACGCCGTGGTCGTCTCCCCGGGACCGGGCCGCCCCCAGCGGCCGGGCGACCTGGGCCGCGTACCCGAACTCCTGGCCCACACCCGGCTGCCCGTCCTGGGAGTGTGCCTGGGCCACCAGGCGATCGCCCACCTGGCCGGAGCGGACGTGGTCTCGGCCCCCCGGCCCCGCCACGGCCACCTCACCCGGGTCCGGCACACCGGCACGGGCCTGTTCGCGGGCCTGCCCCAGGACCTCACCGCCGTGCGCTACCACTCCCTGGCCGTCTCCGAGCCCCTGCCCGAGGCACTGGCGGCCACCGCCTGGGCCGAGGACGGCGTGGTCATGGGCCTGGAGCACCGCACGCTGCCCCGCTGGGGCGTGCAGTTCCACCCCGAGTCGGTCGCCAGCGAGCACGGCGCCGAGCTGGTCGCGAACTTCCTGGACCTGGCCCGTCCTCGCACCGCCGCCACCCCGGCCGCGCTCGCGGCGCCGCCCCCCGGCGAGAACGCGACCGCGCGGACCGGGAAGGCCCCGGCGACCGCGCACGGGGAACGCCCCGCCCCCGCCGTCCGCACGCGCGGACTCCCCCTGGCCGTGGACGCCGAAGCCGCCTTCGCCCGCCTGTACGGCGACGCCGGGTACGCGTTCTGGCTGGACAGCTCCCGCCCCGGGGGCCCCGCGCGCTTCTCCTTCCTCGGCGCCGCCACCGGCGAGGTGCTCACCTACCGTGTCGGCGGCCCCGTCACGGTGCGCGCCGCGGACGGCACCGAACACCACGAGCCCGGCAGCGTCTTCGACGCCCTCGACCGCCGCGTTCCCCGCCCCTCGCCCTGCGGTCTGCCCTTCGACTTCGCCGGAGGGTACGTCGGCTACCTCGGCTACGAGCTCAAGGCCGACTGCGGCGGCGACCGCGCCCACACCTCGCCCGAGCCCGACGCCGTGTGGATGCGCTGCGACCGGTTCGTGGCCGTCGACCACCACGAGAACCGCACCTACGCGGTGTGCGCCGACGGCCTCCCCGACGGCGACGCATGGATCGACGCGACCCTGGCCGCCCTCACCGACCTGCCGCCGCTGCCCGCGCCCGCCCCCGTCCCCGGCCCGGCCGCAGACCCGGCCCGCCTGCTGGAGCGCCCGCGCGAGGACTACGTCGCCGACGTCAAGGAGTGCCTGGCCGAGCTCACGGCCGGGGAGAGCTACGAGATCTGCCTGACCAACCGGGTCCGCCTGCCCCACGGCGGGGACGACCTGGACTCCTACCGCCGTCTGCGCGCCGCCAGCCCCGCGCCCTACGCCGCCCTGCTGCGCCTGGGTCCCACGAGCGTGCTCAGCGCCTCACCCGAGCGCTTCCTGCGGGTGGACGGCGACCGCACGGCCGAGAGCCGCCCCATCAAGGGCACCGCGCCGCGCCACCCCGACCCGGACGCCGACGCGCGGGCGGCCCGGGAGCTGCGCACCGGCGCCAAGACCCGGGCCGAGAACCTCATGATCGTCGACCTGCTCCGCAACGACCTGGGACGGGTGTGCGAGGTCGGCACCGTCGAGGTGCCCGCGTTCATGTACACCGAGTCCTACGCCACCGTGCACCAGCTGGTCTCCACCGTGCGGGGCGCGCTGCGGCCGGAGGTGTCGGCCGTGGAGGCGGTCCGCGCCTGTTTCCCCGGCGGGTCGATGACCGGCGCCCCCAAGGAGCGCACCATGCGCATCCTCGACCGCCTGGAGTCCTCCGCGCGCGGGATCTACTCCGGCGCGCTGGGCTACGTGTCCTCCTCCGGCGCGGTCGACCTCAGCATCGTCATCCGCACCGCCGTGCTCACCGGCGGGGAGCTGACCATCGGGGCGGGCGGGGCGGTCGTGCTGGACTCCGACCCCGAGGAGGAGTACGAGGAGATGCTGCTCAAGGCCGCCGTCCCCGCCCGCGCGCGCTGACCGGCCCCGGCGGGCGTCCCTATCCGGTCGGGCCGGGGGAGCTGGACCACCTGCGCCCCGCCCGCGAAGGCGACGCCTGAACCCCGTACCGCGGCGCGGAGGGCGCGGGGGGCCGGGGCGGGGACGGACGGAGCGCCACCACAGGTTGTCGAGGCACCGCGGCGAGCGGAACCGGCCGTATGTTGACCACGGGCGCACGTTCACCGGTGTTCTCTGGACGGGGGGACGAGTATGTACGGAGCCGAGGGCGGGGCGGGCGAGGCGGTCCAGCGGGTGATCGAGGGGGAGCTGCGGCTGCTGGAGCCGCACGTGCGCGCCTCGCGCAGGCTCGCCGGGGAGCTGCTGGACCCCGATTTCACCGAGGTGGGCAGGTCGGGCAGGCGCTGGGACCGGAAGTCGCTGCTGGCCGAGCTGCCCGCCATGGACGGCCCGGACACGGCCGGGCCGGGCCGCCGCCGGGTGCGGGTCACCGACATGGTGGGACGGCTGCTCGCCCCGGGCCTGGTGCACCTGACCTACGCCACCGAGGCCGGCGGGGCGCGGACCCTGCGCAGTTCCCTGTGGCGCCGGGGCGCGGACGGCGCGTGGCGGATGTACCACCACCAGGGCACGCCCGTGCCCTGAGCCCCGTGCGGTGGCGAGCACGCGTCCGGAAAACCCCGGCGGGACGGGCGGGCGGAGCTGTACCATCGGGCGGCGCGTCCGGGGCCCTCCTCCGGCGCGCGGGACTTTCCGGTGCGGGCGGCGCCGTCCGTCCGCGCACACCACCGCCCGCACACACGGAGCGGGGCGGGCAGGCGTGAGCGAGCACGACAGGGCGGTCTCCCAGAACCGCGCGAACTGGGACCAGCGCGCCGACGTCCACGCGCGGTCGACGATGTACGACGTGGACGGGTTGATCGCGGATCCGTCGCGCGGGTCCCCGGTCGCGCGCAACGACCTCGCGGTCCTCGCGCCCCACCTGGAGGGCGGGACGGTGGCGGGAAAATCGCTGCTGCACCTCCAGTGCCACATCGGCACCGACACCGTCTGCTGGGCCCGGTCGGGCGCCGTGGACGTCCACGGCCTGGACCTGTCGCCGAACTCGCTGGCCCACGCCCGGCGCATCGCCGACGCCGTCGGCGCGCGGGTCACCTGGGTCGAGGGTGACGCACGCACCGCCTCCCGGGTCGTCCACCGGCGGTTCGAGGTGATCGTGACCAGCGCCGGGACCATCGTGTGGCTCCCCGAACTGCGGTCGTGGGCCCGGTCGGTCCACGACCTGCTGGAACCGGGCGGGGTGTTCGCGATCCGCGACGACCACCCGATCCTGGGGGCCCTGGACTTCGTACCCTGGCAGGTGACCGGCGACTACCTCAGCGGCGGGGGCGCGAACGTCCACGACGACGCGGCCACCTACACCGACGGGCCCGCGGGCGCCATCACGCACACCGTCAACCACCAGTGGCGCCACGACCTGGCGGAGGTGACGGGCGCTCTGCTGGAGGCCGGGCTGGTCGTCGAGGCGCTCGGAGAGCACCCGTTCATGGACTGGCCCGCCTTCCCCGGCCTCGTGGAGTGCCCCGAGGGCTGGCGGCTGCCCGAGGGCGCGCCCAGGATCCCGCTGAACTTCTCGGTGGTCGCACGCCGCCCGGGGTGAGCGCCTCCGCGCGCCGCCCCGCCAGCGGCGGGGACGGGGGAACGCGCCGGCGGCGCGCGTACTCCTGTCCGCCCCGCCGGAGGACTCCCGGGCCGGGCGCCGGTCGCCACGCCGGCGCGGCGGGCAGGCCCTCCCCCCGCCGGGGCGGTCGGGCACCGTGTGACGCGCCGGGATCCCTGTGGCGCCGGGCGCTCACGGATCGGTCCGCCCGCTCTCCGGCGGCGCCGGTTCGGCCGCCGCGCCGGCGCGGCCCAGCTCGGCCCTCAGCTCGCGGACCTGCTCGGTGAGCTCGCGCAGCTGCCGCGCGGTGTTCTCGTCGGCGGCCCGCTCGCGCGTCTCGGTGTCGTCCTCCACGCGCTGGACCAGCCACGTGGACAGCGTTCCGGTGATGACGCCGAGCAGGCCGATGCCCATGACGAAGAGGAAGGCGGCGATCAGGCGGCCCGTGCTGGTGACCGGGTACAGGTCTCCGTAGCCGACGGTGGACACCGTCACCAGCGACCACCAGAACGCGTCGGCGAGCGTGGTGATGTTGGCGTCGGGGTCGCCCTGCTCCGCGCGCAGGACGCTCACCGAGGCCATGACGAGCATGACGACGGTGATGCCCGCGGTGTACAGCAGTACGTGCCCGCGCAGGGACACCGACATGTGCCGGTGCAGCAGGGACACGACGGTCAGGAGCCGGACCAGGTGCAGGGGGCGCAGCACCGGCAGTACCACGATCAGCAGGTCCAGCAGGTTCTGCCGTACGAAGGCCCACCGGTCCGGTGACAGGTACAGGCGTACGGCGTAGTCGACGGCGAAGACCGCCCACACGGCCGCGATGAGCACCCCGCACAGCTCCTGCCAGTGCGGGGACAGGCCGGGGTCGACGGCGGGCCAGGCGTAGGCGCCGATGAACACCAGGGCCGCGAAGACCAGCGGCAGTTCGGTCGCGGACCGCCAGCGTTTCAGGCGGTCCTCGGATCGGGAAGGGGATGTGCTGTGCTGTTCCACCCCCCGATTCGACCAAACCCCGTTCTCCCAGGCCACACCCGGGTACCCTTCCGCCCGTCCGTGTTGTCCACAGGCCCGGTGCTCACATGGTGGCTGGTGAGCGGTCCGCGATACGGTTACGGTCATGGACAACGCACCGACACGACCGTCCACGTCGGTTGAGGACTACGTGAAGGTCATCTACGACCTCCAGGAACGCGGCACCGGGCCGGTGACCATCTCCCGCATGGCCGAGCGCCTGTCGGTGTCCAATTCCTCGGTGTCGGGCATGCTGCGCAAACTCGGCGAACTGGGTCTGGTGGAGCACCGGCGCTACGGCGCGGTCAACCTCACCGAGCCCGGAACCAAGGCGGCCCTGTCGGTGCTGCGCCGCCATCGCCTTCTGGAGACCTACCTGGTCGCCGAGCTGGGCTACTCCTGGGACGAGGTGCACGACGAGGCCGAGATCCTCGAACACGTGGTCTCGGACAAGTTCGTCGACCGCATCGCCCACCACCTGGGCGACCCCGTGGTCGACCCGCACGGCGACCCCATCCCCACCCGCGACGGCCACATCGTCGAGCGCGAGAGCCTGCTGCTGTCGGAGGCGGAGAAGGGCGTCAGCGGCGTGATCGTGCGCGTCAACGACACCGACCCCGACCTGCTGCGCTACCTGGCCGACATCGAGATCGGCATCGGGATGCGCGTGGAGGTGGTCGAGCGCCGCCCCTACGCCGGGTCGATGCAGATCACCGTGGGCCCCGACGAGGACGCTTCCGAGCGCTCCCAGGCCCTGGGCCTGGTGGCCGCCGAGGCCCTGTGGATCAGCCCCGACGACCGGGGGTAGGAGCTTCCCGGAAACGCCGTCGCTACCCGAAGGATGTGGCTACCGTGGGTGACGAGAACGATCCGACGACCGGAGGCAGCGACATGCCCGTTTCCCCTGTGGCCGAACGCCAGCCCTCCACCGGATCCCGGTACGAGCCGCTGACCCCGCCTCCGGAGGGATTCACCGCCGACGACCTGGACAACATCCCGGATCTTCCGCCGCACACCGAACTCATCGACGGAAGCCTGGTACTGGTGGCCCCTCAGAAGTTCTTCCACACCTTCGTGTTGTCGCTCCTGGACCGGACACTGCACGGGCAAGCACCTGAACATTTGGTGGTCTGCCGAGAGATGACCGTCCGGATCGGTCAACGGCAGCGTCCCGAACCGGACCTGCTCGTCGTACAGGCCCAGGCGATCGGTGACCTGGACGGAACCTGGCTTCCGCCGGAGGCAGTGCTGCTCGCAGTCGAGGTCGTCTCCCCCGAGTCGGAGCTCCGTGACCGCCAGCGCAAACCCGAAATCTACGCCGAAGCGGGCATACCACACTTCTGGTTGGTTCAGCAGGACGGGAACGAAGCCGTGGTGTTCGCTCATGAACTCGCCCCCACCGGGGGGTACGCCAGGCCCACGGTTCATCGCGGCCGCCTCAAGGTGTCCGCTCCGTTCGACGTCGACGTGGACCTGACAGGTATCTGGCGCGGACCCCGCTGACACCGGCAACCGAGAACGTGCCGGGGGCGTGGTCGTGTCCACGCCCCCGGCGTTCTCACCCCTCGGAGCGCACGCCCGCCACACCGTCCTCGATCACGAACCGCGCCCGGTCGCGGATGGGCGACCCGGGCTCGCTCACGTGGTCCACGACGCGGTAGTCGGCCGTCCACTCGGTGGGCGTGACGACGTTGCGCACGTAGCCCCGCTTGCGGTTGACGAACCTGATGTGCGGGTTCTCCCGCAGCTGCACCGCGTCGCCGGGGGCCTGCTCGGTGCCGTCGCCGCCGCTGGTGAAGGACGTGCCCACCAGTTCGGTGGCCACCGTCTCCGACTCGGGGGCGTCGAAGTCGGCCTTGACGTCGCACACGTAGTTGGCGTGCACGTCGCCGGTGATCACCACCCCGTTGCGTGTGCGCGCGAGCCGGTCGCGGACCTCGTTGCGCTCCACGAGGTAGTTGTCCCAGGCGTCGTTGCTGAAGTTGGTCGCCTCGCCCTCGGCGAAGTCGCGCTGGGAGAAGAACACCTGCTGGGCGAGCACGTTCCAGCGCGCCCGGGACGAGGACAGCCCCTCCCACAGCCACTGCTTCTGCTCGGCGCCGAGCAGGGTGCGCGAGGGGTCGCCGCGCTCGGCGTCGGACACCTGCGGGTCGCGGTACTGGCGGGTGTCGAGCAGGTGCATGTCCACCAGGTTGCCGAAGGCCAGCCTGCGGTAGAGCTGCATGTCCGGGCCGACCGGCTTCTGGGCGCGGCGCAGCGGCATGTGCTCGTAGTAGGCCTTGAGCGCCTGGGCGCGCCGGCGGAGGAACTCCTCGGCCGGGACGTCCTCGCCGTTGGAGCGGTCGTCGGCCCAGTTGTTCTCCAGCTCGTGGTCGTCGAAGACCACCGCCCACGGGAAGGCGGCGTGTGCGGCCTGGAGGTTGGCGTCGCTCTTGTACTGGGCGTGCCGGACGCGGTACTCGGCCAGGGAGCGGACCTCCCGGTCGGGGATGTGGCCCCGGCCCAGGCTCCCCTGGCCGCCCGTCTCGTAGATGTAGTCGCCCAGGAACGCGACCAGGTCCAGGTCCTCCTCGGCCAGGTGCGCCTGGGCGTTGTAGTGCCCGGCGGTGTAGCTCTGGCAGCTGGCGAACGCGAAGGAGAACCGGTCCACCCGGAGCCCGGGGGGCGGGGCGGTCCTGGTGCGGCCGACCTGGCTGATCTCGTTGCCCACGCGGAAACGGTAGAAGTACTCGGCGCCGGGCCGCAGCCCCTGCGCCTCCACGTGCACCGAGTGGGCGGCGTCGGGGCCCGTCTCCACGGTTCCGGAGGCGGCGAGGAGACCGAAGCCCTCGTCCTCCGACACCTGCCACTCGACCTCCACCCGCCGGTCGGGCATGCCGCCCAGTCCGTCCTCGGCGAAGGGGTTGGGGGCCAGACGGGTCCAGAGCACGACGCTGCTGTGGAAGGGGTCGCCGGAGGCGACGCCGAGGGTGAAGGGCTCGGCGATGCCGCCCGACCGGCGGACGGTCCCGGCGCGGGCCCCGGGGCTCCAGGCGGCGCCCAGGGCGACGGCGCCCAGGGTGGCCGCGCCGCCGACCAGGGCCCGGCGCCGGGTGGTGTCCCCGACGGCCGCGGCGGGGGTGGGCACGGGGGCGGGGGTGCGGGGGGTTCCCGGCATTCGCGGTCTCCTGATCAGGTCGCGGGGGAGCCCGACCCCGTGTCGGGCCGGGCGGGGGACCATGCCCTATCCGGCCACGGCGGGCGGAACGTCCCAACCAGCGCGTGGTGAACATCGGACCCCTTAGGGTGACTAGCAGGTGACAGCCTGTTGCGGTGCAGGTCAGGCCCGCAACACGCCGGGGGATAGGAAAACTCGTCGCGCGGACCGCGGGGCGGGACCATGACCGGACCGCCCGCCGGGAGCTCGACGGGGCGGTCCTGGTGCTGTCCGCGGTCGAGGGCGTGCAGGTCCACGCCCGGGTGCTGATGCGCGTCCCGCGCCGGGCCGGGCTGCCCGTGGTCCTGTTCGTCAACAAGACCGGCCGCCGCGGCGCCCGCCCGGAGGGGGTGTCCGCCGACGTCCGGCGCCTGCTGCCCCCGCACGTGCCGGCGCTCCACCGGGTCCGGGACGCGGGCACGCACGGTGTTCTCCGTCGAGCGTTCGTCCTCGGGGGAGAAGACCGCCTACCTGCGGCTGCGCTCGGGCCGTCTGGCCGCCCGGGACCACGTCGTCCTCGCGCACTCCGGCGGGGGAGGGCACCGGGGCCGCGTCACCCGCCTGGAGGTGGTGGGAGCCGAGTCCCAACGGGGGCGGGCCCTGGAGGCCGGGGAGGTCTGCCGTGTCAGGGGCCCGTCCGGCCTGCGGGTCGGCGACCGGCTCGGCGCGGCTGACCTCCGGGGGCCGGTGTCCTTCCGCGTTCGGGTCGGGCACGTCCACGCCCCGGTGCCGGCGCGTGCGCGGGCGGGGTTTCGGGAGGGTGCTCGGTGATGTGGTCCACCACGCCCCGGGGCACCGGCGGGAAGTCGAGCTGGTCGGCGGGACCGGCGGCCGAGCCGCCGATGGACATACCGACGCGGTGGAGGGGCGTGCGCACGCGCGGTCCTCTTCCGGCTCGCCGTGGGGCCTTCGGAAACAACGTGGTGGTCAGCGGACACCGCCCGGCTTGGGCAGCGGCCGGGCGCGCCACACCGGGCGGGGCCCGGACTGCTGGTCGCGGTGCCTGTGCCGGGGGCGGGGCGGGGTGAAGGGTGCGGCGGCCCTCGGGCGGACCTCGAGGGGCGGCACGGCGGTCAGGTCCAGGCGGACGGGGATGGCACGCATGGGGTCTCCTCTCGTTTTCACTTGCTGCATAGTACTCTGCATGGAGTGGTAATAACATAGTACTACGATCGAAGTGGTGTCAACTTCGTTCCGAGGAGAGATCTGACATGAGGCAGAATCCGGCACGCCGGGCGGCCCTGCTCGACGCGGCCATCGAGGTGCTCGCCCGCGAGGGCGCGCGCGGGCTGACCTTCCGGGCCGTGGACACCGAGGCCGGGGTTCCCAACGGCACGGCGTCCAACTACTTCAACAACCGCGACGACCTGCTCACCCAGGTCGGCCACCGCTTCTACGAGCGCCTGGACCCCGGCGGCGACGTCATCGCCGCCGCCCAGGAGGGGCCGCGCGACCGCGACAGGGTCACCGAGCTGATGCACGAGGTGGTGGAGCGCGTCAGCAACTTCCCCTCCGGCTACCTGGCCCTGCTGGAACTGCGCCTGGAGGCCACCCGGCGGCCGGAGCTGCGCCAACTGCTCACCGAGCGCATCCGCGCCGACGTGGACGCCAACATCGCCTTCCACGTCGAGTCCGGCATGCCCGGAGACGCGACCACCGTCGTCCTGCTCTACCTGGCGCTGAACTGGCTCATCCTGGAACGGCTCACCCTGCCCGACGTCTTCTCCGAGGAGCGGTTCCACGACCTGGTGACCGACGCGGTCGAGCGCATCCTGCCCGGTCCCGGCCGCGCGGACTGACGGCGGCGACGCCCGGGCGCGGCCGCCGCACGCGCACGGCGGCCGCGCCCGCGGACCCTCGGAGGGCCCAGGGTGCGGCACCCGCCCCGTGTTCGTCCACAACCCCTGTCGCGACGGCGGGCGCACGCCTATCCTGGAGGCATGTTCCAGCGACATTAAGTCCCCAGCCGGTCCTCGGTCCGAGCACGCGGCCCACCCCGGGCGATCCCCGCCCCGGTGTCCGCTCCAGCTCGACCGAAAGACCTCCATGACCACCCTGTCCTCGCATGCCCCCGGCACGCGCCCGTCCCGTCTGACCCGACCCCTGTACGCCTACGCGGCCCTGGGGGAGTTCGTCCTCCTCTACCCGCTGTACGCGCTGCTGTTCGACGAGACCGGCCTGTCCGTCGCCCAGATCAGCTCCCTGTTCGTGATCTGGTCGCTGAGTTCGGTCCTCGTGTCCGTCCCCGCCGGGGCCTGGGCCGACGTGGTGCCGCGGCGCCACCTGCTGGCCGCCGCACCGCTCCTGGCCGCGTGCGCGTTCACGCTGTGGCTGCTGTGGCCCGGCTACTGGACCTTCGCGCTCGGCTTCGTCCTGTGGGGGGCGGGCGGCGCCCTGGCCTCGGGTGCCCGTGAAGCCCTCGTCTACACCGAACTCGCCCGGCGCGGTGCCTCCGACCGCTACGCCCGGGTCATGGGCGTGACCCGCGCCCTGGACGTGATCGCCGTCGGCGCGGCCACCCTCCTGGCCATCCCCGTCATGGCCCACGGCGGCTACGCGGCGGTCGGCGCGGCCAGCGTCGCCGCCTGCGTGCTGTGCGCCCTGGCGGCCCTGGCCCTGCCCGAGCACCGTGCCGCCGCGGGCGGGTCCGCGTCCGCCGACGCCTCCGCGACGGCCGGGGGTTCCGAGGTGGGGGAGGACCCCTCCGGCTACCTGGACGCCCTGCGCGGCGGACTGGCCGAGGCCCGCTCCAGCCGGCCGGTGCGCGGCGCGATCGTGCTGGTGGTCGCGGTGACCGGGTTCTGGGAGGCGCTGGACGAGTACGTCCCCCTGCTCGCCGCCGAGTCCGGAGTCCCCACCGCCACCGTTCCCGTGGCGGTCCTGGTGGTGTGGGTCTTCGTGCCCGTCGGCGGGCTGCTGGCCGGGCCCGCCTCCCGGCTGCCCGTGCGGGCCCTGGCCGTCCTGGTCGGTCTGGCCGCGCCCGCCATCGCAGTAGGGGCCCTGCTGGCCGGTCCGGTGGGATGGGTGCTGATCGGCGCGGGCTTCGGCGTCTGCCAGATGGCGGGGGTGGTCGCCGACGCCCGCCTCCAGGACCGCATCACCGGGTCCAGCCGGGCCACCGTCACCTCCCTGGCCGGGCTGGGCACCGACGCCCTCACCACGAGCTCCTACCTGCTGTACGCGGGGGTGTTCGCGGTGACCGGACACGACCTGGCGTTCGCCCTGTTCGCGGCGCCCTACCTGGTGGCGGCGCTCGTCCTGGGCCGCGGCGGGCGCGGGGCGCGTCCGGCCTCCTGACCCGGAAGCGGCGGCGCACCGGTGAACACGTCCGAACCCGGCGGTGTCCGCGTGCGTCTCCCCCTGGGCCGGGTGTTCGGCGCCCGGCGCCGCGTGGCGGGCGTGTGCCCGCCACGCGGTACCGCACCCGAGGACGGCGGGCCGCGGTACACGCGGGCCGTAGGTGTCGGGGGACCGCCTACGGCCCGGTCGTGTCCCGCCTGTGGGGGACCCTGGATGGCCACAGCCCTTGCACGCCTGAATAGCATCGGTTCCTGTGGCACACCAGACGACGAACACGGCGAGCAGCAACGGTCCGGGCATCGCCTCCGTGCGCGGGATCGACGTCACCTACACCGACCGCGGGGCCGGGTACCCCATCCTCCTGGTCCACGGTCACCCCTTCGACCGCACCATGTGGGAGCCCCAGGTCAGGGCCCTGGCGGGGCGCGGTTACCGGGTGATCGCCCCCGATCTGCGCGGGTACGGGAGCAGCACCGTCGTCCCCGGGACCACGAACCTGGACACCTTCGCCCGCGACCTGGACGCGCTCCTGGACCACCTGGGCCTGGACGTGGTGAGCGTGGTGGGGCTGTCGATGGGCGGCCAGATCGCCCTGGAGCTGTACCGGCTCTTCCCCGACCGCGTCGACTCGCTGACCCTGGCCGCCACCAACCCCCGCGCCGAGACCGAGCGGGGCAGGGCCGCCCGCGTGGCGCTGGCCGAGCGGCTGCGCGCCGAGGGTATGCGCGGCTACTGCGAGGAGGTGCTCGTGGGCATGATGACCGCCGACAACGTACGCGAGCTGCCCGCGGTGGCCGACCACGTGCGCGCGATGATGTACGCGACCCCGCCCGAGGGCGCCGCGGCCGCCCTGCTGGGCCGCGCCAGGCGCCCGGACTACGTGCCCCTGCTGCGCCGGGTGTCCTCGCCGACCCTGCTGGTGGGGGGCCAGTACGACGTGTTCACCCCGCCCGACCTCACCGAGTCCATGCACGTGCTGGTGCCCGACTCGGTCGTGGAGATCATCGAGGGCGCCGGGCACCTGCCCAACCTGGAGCGCCCCGAGCGGTTCAACGAGGTGCTGCGCCGGTTCCTGGACCGCTGCCGGACCCGCGTCTAGGGCGCCGGAGCCCGTCCCCTCGGCGACCGCCGGGCGCGCGGAGCGCGTGCGGGCGGCCCCGCGCCGTCGGGGCGCGGGGTCCGGGCTGCTCAGACGCGCTCGGCGGGCAGCCACAGCTCGCCCTCGGCGGCGGTCGGATCCTCCCCGTACTCCACCCGCAGGATGTCGGGCCCCTCGGCGGTCCGGTAGGACGGGTTGGAGGGGAACCACTGCGCGAACGCGTCGGCCCACATCCGCTGGAGGGACTCGGGGAAGCTCCCCGAGGAACCGGAGAAGGGGAAGACCACCCACGTGCCCGCGGGCACCTCCAGGGTCTGCATCCCCTCCGGCGCGGGCGCGGAGGTGGCCGCCGCCTGGTAGTAGTCCAGCTCGCTGCCCTCCTCCCGTGCCGGGTCGATGTTCGCGGTCACCGCCAGGACGCCGCGCGGCTCCTGGTCGGACAGCTCCTCCAGCCGCCGGTGGACGTCCCGGCCCAGTCCCCGGACGAACTCCGTGATGGCCGGGTTCTCCCCCTCGTACACCAGCGGCACCCTGGCCCTGGGCCCCACGAGGCGGAAGGCCTCCTTGTCCACGATCCGGTAACGCATGGTGGTGCTCCCCTCGACGGTCAGGCGGAAGGTCATCCGCGGTTGGGAGGCGAGCACCGCGCCGGTCCTGCGGGCCTCGCCCGGCCCCACCCCGTGCATGGCGCGAAACGCCCGGGCGAAGGCCTCGGCCGACCCGTAGCCGTGGCGGACCGCGATGTCGAGCAGATTGTCGTCGCCCCCGAGCACCTCGGCCCCGGCGAGCGTGAGCCTGCGCCGCCGCACGTACTCCGACAGGGGCATCCCCGCCAGTGCCGAGAACAGGCGGCGGAGGTGGTGCTCGGAGGTGAGCGCGACACGGGCCATCCCCGCCACGTCCACCGGTGCGCCGGTGTCCTCCTCGACCTTCTCCAGCGCCAGGTTGAGCCGGTCCAGCATGGTGCCCTCCTCCTTCTTTCCGTCACCGACCCTAGGAACGCCGACCCCCTCCGCACCCGACAGTCGGGGACTTCGTCCTGTCTGTCCACCCATGTCTTGCGGTCTGCCGGGTAGGGGGCACGTCCAAGGACAGGAAATCCTTGGGCAAGGAGCGTGCCTGGCACGACGTGGCGCGCCCGGCAACAAGCACCATGGGCCCGAGGATGGCCCGCAGACCGACCCCGAGAAGGAGGTGAGCGGGGCGGGGAAACGCGCCCCGCGGACACATGGACCTGGGTTTTCTGCGACCTCTGTACGAGAGCGACGCCCCGGTGGCCTCGGTGCACCTGGACACCAGCCGTGACAGGACCGACGCCGGCAAGGAGCTCGAACTGCGCTGGCGCCACCTGCGGGACGAACTCTCCTCGCTGGGTACCGACAAGGCCACCCTCGACGTGCTGGAAGAGGCGGTCAGGGACGGCTCCTCCCGGGCCTTCGGCAGCCACGGGCACTCGCTGTTCGCCTCCGAGGGACGCCTGCTCGGCTCGTACACGCTCTCCGAACCGCCCCAGCAGGACCGCGCCCTGCGGCTGCCGGTTCCCGATCCCCTTCCCCTGGTCATCGACCGGGGCCGCTACCTGCCCTACGTCCTGGTGGCGCTGGACAGGGTCAACGCCAAGGTGTTCTCCTACACCGGCCAGCCCTCCACCGAACCGGCCTCCGAGAAGGACTTCACCGGTGCCGACCTGCGCAACATCGACCCCATGGGCCGGGGCGGGCCCGGCGTCCTGAGCGGGTACAACGGCCGCTTCGACGGCAAGCACTACCCGATGGAGACCTGGCGGGAGAACACCGCCCGGATCGCGCAGCAGGTGCGCGAGGCCGTCGCCGAGGTGGACGCCAAGGTCATCTTCGTCGGCGGCGACGAGGAGGCGATCGCCTACCTGCGCGACAACCTGGGCGAGCGCAGGCTGAGCATCCCGATCAGGCTGGTGGCCGGCGGCCGGGGCGGCCCCGACGCCGAGGAGCGCCTGCACGCGGCGGCGGCGGAGGCGCTGCGCGACCTCGTCATCGACGACCATGACGACCTCATCGCCGACTACCACCAGAAGCTCGCCCACGACCAGGCGGTGCGCGGCACCGAGCCGACCCTGCCGATGCTCTCGGAGGCGCGGGTGCGCACCCTGCTGCTGGGCGCCGAGCGCGAGGGCGAACCCGAACTGTGGGGGTCGCCCAACGAGCCGATGCTGGTGTCGAAGAACCCCGCGGACCTGGACGACCCCGACGCGGCGTTCCGGGCCCCGGCCAGCGCGCTGATGCTGCGTTCGGCGATGGCGGCCGACGCCGGCTTCGGCGAGGTCCTCGACCACGGCCACACCAGTGCCGAGAACGGCGCCATCCTGCGCTTTCCCGCATCGGTGAACGAGAGGGGCTGACCGACCGCCACGGGGCCGCCCGCGTCCGCTCCGGGGCGCGGGCGGCCCCCGCGCGCGGTACCGGCCGGACGAGGCTCCCGAAGGGGACCGCGCGCGGACACCGGCCCGGAGCCGGAAGCGCACGTCGGCGGCCCCGGCCGCGGCGGTCCCCCCTTTTTCGCCGAGGACGCCGGGGCGGGACCCCGCCCGGAGGCCGGGGGCCCGGGCCGCGCCGGCGCGGAGCCGCGCTCAGGGGCGGGTGGTCATCCCCAGCAGGGCCAGCAGTTCGGCCTCGGTGACCAGGTCGATGCGCTGGCCGCGCTCGCGGTAGGTCTCGGCCCGCAGGTGCTTGGCGGTCTTTCCGGCGCCGCCGTGGCCCCCGAGCACGAGCACGTCGGTCTTCTTGGTGACGTTCTTGGCGGGCCGCCCGCCCGCCTCGGCCACGCGCCGCCACACCTCGGGCTTGTCCATGGACTCCAGGTCCCCGGAGACGCACACGGTGCGCCCGTACAGCGGCCCGGTGGGGTCGGCGTCGGGGGAGGGCTCGGGCAGCGGCGTCTGGGCGTCCCGCTGCCACCGGCCGAACCGGTCCTCGGGTGCGGCGGGCGCGGCGAACAGGGCGGGCGGAGCGGCGGCGGCCCCGACCGCGGCGGGCGCGGGCACCGTCCTCCCGGCCGAGCCCTCCACCCGGCGCAGCTCCAGCCGCGCGGCGCGGGCCAGGTCGGCCAGCGAGGGGGTGCCGTAGCGCTCCATGGCGGCGATCACGATGTGCGCGGCGGCCTCGGCGTCGGCGTCGGCGCGGTGGTGGTGCGTCACCCGGTGCCCGATGTGGGCGCACACGGTCGGCAGCTTGTGGTCGGGCAGCTCACCCCAGGTGCGCCGGGACAGCGCCAGCGTGCACGCGTACTCCCAGGCCGGGTGGGACAGCCCGGTGTGCCCGCAGGCCTGGCGCAGCACCCCCATGTCGAAGGCGGCGTTGTGCGCCACGAGGGGACTGCCGTCGGCGAACTCCACGATGCGCGCGTGTACCCGGTCCCAGGAGGGGGCGTCGGCGACGTCGGCCGCGGTGATGCCGTGCACGGCGGTGTTGTGGCGGGAGAAGAAGTCCACCTGCCGCGGCGGCCGGATCAGCGTGCTGTACCGGTCCACGACCGCGCCGTCGCGCACCCGCACCAGGCCGACCGCGCACGCGCTGCCGCGGTCGTTGTTGGCGGTCTCGAAGTCGATCGCGGTCCAGGTCCGGGACACCGCGCACCTCCTGCAAACGGGGAACGGATCGAGGCTATCCGCCCGGTGCCGGAGGTCGGCACGGAACCCGGAAATCGCTCCGGGGCGCAATGTCACCACGCGGCCGCCACGCGTGGGCGGGCCCGCCCGGGGCCCGCCAGGCGCACTCAGCCCTTGAGCTGTAGGCGGCGCTGGATCAGGCGGCTCATCCAGGGACGGGAGGCCGTGCGCAGCGGCAGGTCGCGCAGCCACAGCCGGAGGGGGTCCTTGGGCGCGTACAGCCCCTTGACCCGGCGGCCCAGCCGCTGCTTGCGCTCGGCCTCGGGGCGGATACGCGCCTCCCACGCGGCCAGGGCGGACGCGACGTCGTCGCCGTGCTCCTCCAGGGCCGTGCCGAGCGCGTCGGCGCCGCCCACGGCCAGCGCCGAGCCGTACCCGGCGAACAGGGTCACGCACCAGGCGGCGTCGCCCAGCAGCACCACCCGGCCCCGGCTCCACCGGTCGACGACCATCTGGCTGACGGTGTCGAAGTAGACGTCGTCGGCGCCGGCCAGCTGCTCCAGTACCTGTGGCGCCACCCAGCCCATGTCCGCGTAGGCGCGGGGGACGGCCGTGTGGGGTCCGGCGGCCAGTTCGGCGTCGGGGGCGGCGGTGCGGTAGCCGAAGAAGGCGGCCGCGCCGTTGCGGCCCAGGTCGATGACGGCCAGGGTGCGGCCCGTGTCGGTGGCCGAGGCGGTCGTGCCCGGCTCCACGCCCCGGGGCAGGCGGTCGAGCATGAACACGCCCACCATGTGGTCCAGGTCCCGGCGGAAGGCCGACTCGGGGCCGAACACCTGGGCGCGGGTGGTCGAGTGCAGGCCGTCCGCCCCGACGAGCAGGTCGGCGACGGCCTCGGTGCCGTCGCTGAGCCGGGCGCGGACCCCGTCCGCGTCCTGCTCGATGTGCTCGACGGTGGTGCCGTAGCTGATCCGGACGTGTTCGCCCACCCGCCGGTGGAGGACGTCCTCAATGTCGCCGCGCAGCAGGTTGAGGTTGCGTTCACCGGCCATGGCCCGCACGGTCCGGCCGGGAACGGTGAAGGAGGTGGAGCCGTCGCGCTTGACGTAGACCATGGTGTCGGGGGTGATGTGCCGGTCGACGAGCTCGGGCAGGATCCCCATGCGTTCGGCGGCGTCGTAGCCGATTCCGGCGAAGGAGACGGCGTAGCCGCCGCCGCGCCGCAGGGGCGCGCGTTCGACGACGCGGACCCGCCAGCCGGCCTGGTGCAGGCGCAGCGCTGCGGCCAGTCCGGCGATGCCGGAGCCGACGACGAGAGCGCTCTTGGTGGTGGCCATGGTGGTTCGTTCCTTCTGTCGGGTGTGCCCTGCGGCGGCGTGGCCGCATGTGCCCATAAAAACAGTTTAGTCATTTGTTTTCAAGAGGGTTCCGCCGCCCGGGAACTCCCGCGGTAGGCGGTACCGCCGACCGCGGACACCGCCGGGCGGCGCGGCGCCGCCCCTGGGGGAGACCCCACCCACGCCCTGGTGCGCACCGCACCCGACCGGGCGGTCCGCCCCATGGCCTGGCCGGGGCACCGGTTCCTAACGTGGTCACCGCTCCCTGAACGACGAGACGACAGGATCAGGCATGATCACCCTGCGGGGACTGACCAAGCGCTACGGGCGAACCCTCGCCGTGGACTCGCTGGACCTGGAGGTCCGCCCGGGCAGGGTGACCGGCTTCCTGGGGCCCAACGGCGCCGGCAAGACCACGACGATGCGGATGGTGCTGGGCCTGGACCGGCCCACCGCCGGGCAGGCCCTGGTCGGGGGCCGCCCCTACCGGGAACTGGACAGGCCCCTGCACCACGTGGGCGCCGTCCTGGACGCCCGCGCCGTGCACCCCGGGCGCAGCGCGCGCTCCCACCTGCTGGGGCTGGCCCGCACCCACCGCATCCCCGTCCGGCGCGTGGACGAGGTCCTGGAGGCGGTGGGGCTGGCCGGGGTGGCGCGCAGGCGCGCGGGGGCCTTCTCCCTGGGCATGAGCCAGCGCCTGGGCATCGCCGCCGCCCTGCTGGGCGACCCGGGCCTGCTGCTGCTGGACGAGCCCGTCAACGGCCTGGACCCCGACGGCGTGCGCTGGATCCGCGACCTGATGCGCTCCCTGGCGGACGAGGGGCGCACCGTGTTCGTCTCCAGCCACCTGATGAGCGAGATGCAGCTGACCGCCGACCACCTGGTGGTGCTCGGCCGGGGCAGGCTCATCACCGACGCGCCCCTGGCCGAGGTGCTGGGCAACAGCGCGTGGACGGCCGTGCTCGTGCGCGCGCCCCACCCCGAGGACCTGGTCACCGCGCTGGAGGCGGAGGGGGCCGGGATCGAGCGCCCCGGTCCGGGCGAGCTGGTGGTCACCGGCGTGCCCGTCGAACGGGTCGGGGAGCTGGCCCACCGGGCGGGGGTGGCCCTGCACCGGCTGAGCACACGCGACGCGTCCCTGGAACAGGCCTACCGGGAGCTGACCGCCGACAGCGTGCAGTACACCACCGAGAACAGGAACCGATCGTGACGACCTCCACCCCGGCCGGAACGCCCCCGGCCCCCGCCGCCTCCGGCACCGACCGCGCCCCCGGCCCGGCTCGGGCCCTGTCCGACCTGGCGGCGGCCACCTCCGCCGAGTGGGTCAAGCTCCGCTCGGTGCGCTCCACCTGGTGGGGCCTGGCCGCTGCCCTGCTCCTGATGGCCGTGGTCGCGCCGGGCGCGGCCGTCTCGACCGTCAGCAACATGCAGAACGGGCACGTGCCGACCGCCGAGGTCCCGGCGTCGGAGATGGCGGTCTACGCCACCATGTGGGTCGTGCAGTTCGCCGTCATCGCCCTGGCGCTGCCGGCCGTCACCTCCGAGTACTCCTCCCGCTCCATCCACCCCACCCTCCAGGCGGTCCCGGTGCGGGTGCGCGTGCTCACCGCGAAGGCCCTCTCCGTGGCCGCCACCGTGTTCGCGGCCACCGTGGTGACGGCGTCCGTCGGTACGCTTCTGGCGCACCTGGTGATGCGGCACCCCCTCCTGGAGGGGTACGGCACCCTGGACCCGGGGCAGGCCGCCGCGGACGTGGTACGCATGGCCGTGTACCTGACCGCCGTGTCCGTGCTCACCGTGGGGGTCGGCGCCGCTCTGCGGTCGGCGGCCGCGGCGCTGACCACGGTGTTCATGCTGGTCCTGGGCCTGCCGGTGATGTTGTCGCTGATGGGCGGTGAGGTGGGCGTCTACCTCGCCGGACGCATGCCGTTCTTCGCCGGGATCTCGTTCGTGGACAGCCCCTTCGTGATCGGGCGGTTCGACGACGCGCTCCCGCCCGCGGCGGGCGGGGCGGTGCTCGTGTTCTGGACCGCGGCGGGCCTGGCGGCGGGCGCCCTGGTGCTCTGGCGCCGGGACGCCTGAGCAGGCGGGTGCCGGCGGCCGGGGAAGAAGAGGAAGGCGGGGGCGGATGGTCGGGTGGGCCGGGGCCGGGGACGGCCCCCGCGCCTGGGGGCGGGCGGTGGTCGCGCCGCTGGCTCGGGCAGGGCGCGAACTGACGGGCACCCTGCTGGGGCTGTGCACCGCCGCGCTCACGCTGGTCTGGGCCCTCACGGCGGTCGTGGCGCTGGTGTGCGCCCCGATCCTGCCCTCCCCGGCACGGCGCCGGTTCCGCGGCGCGGTGACCCGGTGGGCCGTGCGCCTGGGCGACCTGGACCTGGCCCGCCTGGCGCGGTGGGCGGGGGTCGGCGTCGTCGACCCGGGGCCCGGGGCCGCCCCGCGCGTGGCCTACCTGCTGCTGCGCCTCCCGGTGGCGCTGGTGTGCGGCTACCTGGCGCCCACGGCGCTGATGCTGGTGGCGGTCTTCGCCGGCGGGGCCGTGCTGGAGCTGTTCACCGGGGGCGGCACCACCGTGCCCGTGCTGATGCCCGGCGCGCGGATGCACGTCTCCAGCATCAGCCTGGGACTGCTCATGGGACTGGTGGTCCTGATGGTGACGTGGCTGGTGGCGGCGCTGGCCTCGGCCGCCGACCGCGCCCTGGCCCGCCGACTGCTGGGTCCCAGCAACGAGGACCTGCTGCACCGGCGCATCGACGAGCTGACCCACACCCGCTCGGGCATCGTACGGGCGGTGGACGAGGAGCGGCGGCGCATCGAACGCGACCTGCACGACGGGGTCCAGCAGCGCGTGGTGGCGCTGGCCATGCTGCTGGGGCGGGCCCAGCGCGGCCACGACCCCGAACGCACCGCCCGGCTGGTCCGTCAGGCGCACACCGAGACCCGGGTGCTGCTGGACGAGCTGCGGGAGGTGGCCTGGCGGGTCTACCCCACCGCGCTGGACACCCTGGGCCTGGAGTCGGCGCTGACCGAGGTGGCCGAACGCAGCCCGCTGCCGGTGGAGGTGCGCTCGCGCCTGTCGGCCCCGCCGCCCCGCGAACTGGCCACGGCGGTGTACTTCGTGGCGCGCGAGGCCATCACCAACGCCGTCAAGCACGCCGGGGCCACCGCGGTGATCCTGCACCTGGACGACGCCGACGGCGTCCTGGACCTGCGCGTGCTCGACGACGGCCGCGGCGGCGCCGACCCCGGGGGCAGCGGATTGACCGGGCTGGCCAGACGGGTGCGGGCCCTGGACGGCACACTGTCGGTACACAGTCCCCCGGGCGGTCCGACCACGGTACGCGCCGCACTGCCTTCGACCACGATACGGAGCCCCCATGCGCCTGGTGATCGCTGACGACTCGGTCCTGCTCAGGGAGGGCCTGGTGCGGTTGTTGGAGGAGGAGGGCCACGAGGTGGCGGCGGCGGTCGGCGACGCCGACACGCTGCTGGCCGCGGTCGCCGAGCACGCCCCCGACGCCGCCGTGGTGGACGTGCGGATGCCGCCCACCCACACCGACGAGGGGCTGCGTGCGGCGCTGCGCATCCGCGCCGAGCACGAGGGGGTCGCGGTACTGGTGCTGTCGCAGTACGTGGAGCAGCGCTACGCCGCCGAGCTGCTGGCCGGAGCCTCGGGCGGGGTCGGCTACCTGCTCAAGGACCGGGTGTCGGAGGTGGGGGAGTTCCTGGAGGCGCTGGAGCGGGTGCGCGCGGGCGGGGCGGCCTTCGACCCGGAGGTGGTGCGCCGGCTGTTGGCGCGCACCACCCACACCGACCCGCTGGCCCGGCTCACCCCGCGCGAGCGCGACGTCCTGGAGCACATGGCGCAGGGGCTGAGCAACACCTCGATCGCCGAACGGCTGCACGTGTCGCTGAGCGCGGTGGAAAAGCACGTCAACGCGATCTTCGACAAGCTCCGGCTGGGGCACACCTCGGGCTACAGCCGCCGGGTGCTGGCGGTGCTGCGCTACCTGGGCGGCTGAGCGCGGCCGCGGCGCCGGGCGTCCCGCCCGGCGCCGCGGCCGGAGCGGTTCAGGCCGGGACGAAGGACTCCAGGGCGGCGGCGCGCTGGGCGTCCTGGGCCGACCAGGAGGAGTCGGTGGACGCCCAGGCCAGCGTGTAGTGGACCCCGGGCGCCACCGCGATGTTGCGGGTCAGCACGCGGCGCGTCTCTCCGGTCTCGTCCTGCCAGGTGAACTCCCACTCGGCGGCCGAGTGGAAGCCGGTGGCGCCGGTGACGTCGGTGATCCGCACCCGCGCGTAGCCCGGCAGCCGCCCCGAGTCGTGCACACCCTGTTCCTGGTCCAGGACGTGCTGGTACTCGTCGTCGGTGGGGTGCTCGGCCATGTCGATCTGGAGGTAGCTGGCGTCGGTGGGGGAGTCGTAGAAGACGCTGCTGCCGTCCACCCGGCGGATCCAGCCGTCGGGGACCCGCATGCCGAAGCCCTCGGGGTCCTCGGTCCAGGTCGTCCCGGGCACGGGGTCGCCGTCGTCCGCGCCGCCGTCCTGTGACGCGTCGGTTCCCGTGGCGTCGGCGGCGTCCTCCTCGTCCCCGCCTCCGGTCCCGGCCTCCTGCTCCCCGCCCCCGGCCCCGGGGCCGGCAGCCCCCTCGGAGGCCGTGCCCCCGGCCCCCGCCCCGGAGGCCGCGACGGTGGTGTCGGGCCCCCACGGGTCGAGCACGACCAGCAGCGCCGCCACCGACACCAGCGAGGCCAGGCCCAGGGTGAGCACCACCAGCGGCCAGGACAGCCGACCGCCCCGCTGCGGTCCCGGCGCCGTGGTGACCGTCGTCCGGGGCGGGACCCCCGCGGGGACCCGCGGAACCGGGCCCTGCGCCGGAACCACGGGCGGTACGGGCGCCGGTGCCGGGGGGAGCGCGCGTGTGGGGGCCGTCCCCGGCGGCGGAACGGTCGCGGTCGTGGCAGAGGGGGCCGTGAAGGCGGCGGTGCCCCCCTGCGCCTCCGCGGTCAGCAGCGCCCGGCAGCGGTCGGCGTCGATCCGCCCGGCCGGGTCCTTCACCAGCAGGCCCCGTACCGCCTGGCCCAGCGGGCCCGGGCCCAGGACGTCGGGCGGCTCCTCGGAGGTGACGGCGTGCAGCGTCGCGGGGATTCCCTCGCGCCGGAAGGGGGAGTTGCCGGTGGCCGCGTGGTACAGGGTCGCGCCCAGCGACCACAGGTCGCTCGCCGGGGTCGCCGGGCTCATCGCCAGCCGCTCGGGGGCCAGGTAGGCGGGGGAGCCGAGCACCCCGGCCGTCTGGGTGACCGCGGTGGTGTCGGCGATGGTGGCGATGCCGAAGTCGGTGAGCACCACCCGCCCGGCGTCGGTGATCATGACGTTCTCGGGTTTGACGTCGCGGTGCGTGATCCCCTGCCCGTGCGCGGTGGTCAGCGCGCTGAGCAGGTCGAGCCCCCACCGGGCGGTCACGCGGGCGCCGCGCGGGCCCTCCTGCCGGACCAGCGCGTGCAGGGAGCGTCCGCTGAGGAACTCCATGACGATCCACGGGCGCCCGTCGTCCTGGACGATGTCGTGCACGGTGACGATGTTGGGATGGCCGCCCATCGCGGTGGCCTGCGCCTCGCGCCGGGCCCTGGCGGCCATCCGGTCGCGCTCGTGGTCGTCCAGGCCCGGGCCCAGGAGGATCTCCTTGACCGCGACGGTGCGGTTGAGCTCGGTGTCGTGGGCCCGCCAGACCCGGCCCATCCCGCCCCGGCCGATCTCGGCCAGCAGCTGGTAGCGGCCTCGCAGTGTGCGGTGAGGCTCGGCCCCCATCGGACTCCCTTGCGGTGCGGGCCGTCGCGACCCCGTGGATGACGGAAAAGCCCGCAGGGACAGCGGGTCCTCCATGCGCGCCGAGCGACCATGCTACTGAGGTACCGCGGTGCTTCGACCCCGCCGGAGCGCCGCGGTACGGCCTCCCGCGGGAGCCGGACCCGCCCCGGGCCCTCACGGGACCGGCTGACCAGGGGCGGCGCCCGTGGACCGGACCGGTCAGCCGAGGTCGACGAGTTTGCGCTCCAGCACCGAACGCTCCCGCTCGTTGCCGCACCGGCGCACGGCCAACTCCAGTTCGGTGCGCGCCTCGCCGGTGCGCCCCAGGCGCACGAGCAGTTCCCCGCGGACGCTCGGCAGCAGGTGTGAGTCCGGCAGCGCTCCGGCCGCCGCCAGCCCGTCCACGATCCGCAGCGCCGCGGCCGGCCCCCGGGCCATGGAGACCGCCACCGCCCGGTTGAGGTCGACCACCGGTGAGGGCGCCAGACGGCCGAGCGCCTCGTACAGCAGCACGATCCGCTCCCAGTCGGTCTCCTCCACCGAGGGGGCGAGCGCGTGGCACTCGGCGATCGCGGCCTGGAGGCCGTAGGCGCCCAGTCCCCGGCCGGCCTTCCCGGCGCGGGCCAGGGCGGCCCGTCCCCGGCGGATCGCGGCGCGGTCCCAGCGGCGGCGGTCCTGGTGCTCCAGCAGCACCGGCCGCCCGTCCGCCCCGGTGCGGGCGGGAAAGCGCGCCGCGGTCAGCTCCAGCAGCGCCAGCAGGCCGTGGACCTCGGGCTGGTCCGGGACCAGCCGGGCCAGTACCCGGGCGAGGCGCTGTGCCTCGCCCGCGAGGTCGGGCCGGAGCAGGTCGCCTCCGGAGCTGGCCGAGGAGCCCTCCGTGAAGATCACGTAGACCACGTTGAGCACCGAGCCGAGCCGCGCGGCCCGCTCCTCGGCCGGGGGCACCTCGAACGGCACCCGGGCCGCCCCGAGGGTCTTCTTGGCCCGGGTGATCCGGGCCTGCACGGTGGCGGTCGGGACGAGGAACGCCCTGGCGATCTCGTCGCTGGTCAGACCGCCGATCACCCGCAGGGTGAGCGCCACCCTGGCCTCCCGCGACAGCACGGGGTGGCAGGAGGTGAACATCAGCGCGAGCACGTCGTCGTCGACCCGGTCCGGATCCCACAGCACGTCCTCGGCCTCCCGGACGGGGTCGGCGGGTGCGCCGCCCGAGGCGGCGCCGCCCTCGCCCAGGTCACGGGCGAGGACGGCGTACCTGTCGTCCAGGGCGGAGCGCCGCCGGAAGGCGTCGATCGCGCGGCGGCGGCCGACGGTCAGCAGCCACCCCGCCGGGTTGCGGGGCACGCCCTCGCGCGGCCAGGCCACCAGTGCCTCGGCCAGCGCCTCCTGGCCGAGGTCCTCGGCCAGAGCGAAGTCGTCGGTGTAGCGGGCGAGCGCGCCGACGATCCGCGCGGAGTCGATCCGCCAGACGGCGGCTACGGCCTCGCGGCCGGTGGGGTCAGCCATCTCCGGTCGCTCCGCTCAGAGCTGGCCGGTGGCCTCGCGCCACGCCCGCTCCTTCTGGATCCACTCGTTGTCCTGCGGGAACTCGTCGATCGTGGTGACCCGGCGGATCTCGGTCTTGAACCCCGGACCGGTCATCGGCGACCGCTTGGCCCACTCCACGGCCTCCTCCTTGGAGGACACGTTGAGGATGTAGAACCCGCCGAACAGCTCCTTGGTCTCGCCGTAGGGGCCGTCGGTGACCACGGGCGGCTCGGAGGAGTAGTCGACGACCACGCCCTCGGCCGCGTCGTCGAGCCCCTCGGCGGCGACCAGGACCCCGGCGCGGATCATCTCCTCGTTGTACCGGCCCATGGTCGCGAGGATCTCGTCGAAGTCGACCTCGCCCATCCGGGCGAAGGCCTCGTCGGTGGCGCGCATGATCAGCATGTACTTCACGGCTCTGTCTCCCTGGTTGTCGCGGGCCCCTTCCGGCCCTCTCACCCCTAGGTCGAACGGGGGGCGCGACGGATCGACACGGCCACCGATCTTTTTCCAGGAATTCTGACAGAGTCCGGATCCGCCTGCGGCAACGACGCCCCACGGCCCGGGCCGACCGTCCTCCGGGGCGCTGGCGCCCCCCGCTCAGGGCGTGCCGGTGAGCCTGCCCATGACGTCGTACACCCGCACTACTGGGACATGTACACCACGCGCGGCCGCGCCGAGCGGTTCCACCCCGAGTCGCTGACCCCGCGGGCCGCGGTGCAGCACTCGGACCCGTGCCGCCGCCCCGCGCCCCGCCTACCGGGCCAGGAGGTCGCGCAGCGCCTTGACCACCTCGGCCGGAGCCTCCTCGGCCATGAAGTGGCCGCAGGTCACCGTGCTGTGGTGCAGGTCCGCGGCCCAGGCCCGCCACACCGCGGCGGCGTCGTAGCCCAGCGCCGCGCCCCAGTCCTGCTGGAGCACCGTCACCGGCATGGCCAGGCGCCGCCCGGCCGCCCGGTCGGCCTCGTCGTGCTCGACGTCGATCCCGGCCGAGGCCCGGTAGTCGGCGACGATCGAGGCCACGGCCTCGCGGGAGGCCCTCAGGTAGGCGGCGCGCACGTCGGCGGGGACCGCCTCGGGGTCGCGCGTCCAGACGTCCAGGAAGTGCCCGAAGAACGCGTCCGGGCTGGCGCCGATCAGCTGCTCGGGCAGGCCGGGCGGCTGGGCCATGAGGTACAGGTGGAAGCCCACCGCGGCCGAGGCCCCGCGCAGCACCTCCCACATGTCCAGGGTCGGCAGCACGTCGAGCGAGGCCAGGTGGGTGACGGCGCCGGGGTGGTCCAGCCCGGCGCGGATCGCGACCAGGGCGCCCCGGTCGTGGCCCGCCAGGGCGAAGCGGTCGTGGCCCAGGGCCCGGGCCAGGGCGACGACGTCGGCGGCCATCGTGCGTTTGGCGTAGGCCCGCCCGTCGGTGTCGGCGGGCTTGTCGCTGTCGCCGTAGCCGCGCAGGTCCGGGCAGATGACGGTGTGGTCGGCGGCCAGGTCGGCCGCGACGTGCCGCCACATCAGGTGGGTCTGGGGGAAGCCGTGCAGCAGTACGAGGGGGCTGCCCGACCCGCCGACGGCGGCGTTGAGCGCCACGCCCTCGGCGACGGGCACGCGCTGGTAGTCGAATCCCTGGATCCTCGGTTCCACGGTGGTCTCCTCCGGTGGTTCGAAGACGGTCCTCCGGCGGTCGCCGGGGAGCTCGGTCGTCCACGAGCCTCCCCGGGATCGATGAGCAGCCGATGAGCAACGGCTGAGCAGGGGCGCGAGCGGCCCCGTGCAGGGCGGACCGCCGGATAGATTGGCTGCCATGACGGGGGAGGAGACGGACGCGGCGGCGGTGTCCTTCCGCGTGCTGGGCCCCCTGGAGGCCGTCGGCGCGCACGGACCGCTCGCCCTCAAGGGGCCGCGGCACCGCGCCGTCCTGGCCCGGCTCCTGGTCGCCGAGGGCCGTGCCGTGCCCGTCGAGCGCCTCGTCGACGACCTGTGGGAGGCGCCCGCCGAGGGCTCCGTGGCGGCGGTGCGCACCTTCGTCTCCGCGCTGCGCCGGTCCCTGGAACCGGACCGGCCCGCGCGGCGGCCCGCCCGGCTGCTGGTGACCGCGCCACCGGGCTACGCGCTGCGGACCCGCCCCGAGGCGGTCGACGCCCGGCGCTTCGCGGCGGCCGTCTCCCGCGGCGGCGCGCTGCTCGCCGAGGATCGGCCCGACGAGGCGCTGGACGGGCTGGAGGAGGCCCTCGGGCTGTGGCGGGGGCCCGCCTACGCCGAGTTCGCCGCCTATGCCTGGGCTCGTACCGAGACCGACCGGCTGGACGGGCTGCGGCTGCTGGCGGTGGAGCGGCACGCCGAGGCGCTCCTGGCGCTGGGACGGGCGGACGACGCCGTTCCCGCCCTGGAGGCGCACGCCCTGGCCCACCCCCTGCGCGAGAACGCCTGGCGGCAGTGGGCGCTGGCCCTGTACCGCTCGGGCCGTCAGGGCGACGCGCTGGCCGCGCTGCGCCGGGCCCGCCGGACCCTGGCGAGCGAACTGGGGGTGGACCCCGGGCCCGAGCTGCGGCAGCTGGAGGCCGACGTCCTGGCCCAGGCGCCCCGCCTCACCCCGCGTGCCGTCGTCACCGCGCGTCCGTCGCGGGCAGGGACCGCGTCCGAACACGTCCGGCGCCCCTTCGTGGGCCGGGACCGGGAACTGGAGCTGCTGGAGCGGGCCGCCGCCTCCGCCGCGCCGAACGCTCCGGCCCGGGTCGCGCTGGTCTCCGGTGACGCCGGGGCGGGCAAGACGGCCCTGGCCGAGGAGTTCGCGCGGCGGCTGGCCGAGCGCGGGTGGACCACCGCCCGGGGTCGCGGCCCCGGGCACGAGGGGGCGCCCTCCGACTGGCCCTGGACGCAGATCGCCGCCGTGCTGACGGCCGCCGCCGATCCCGGCCGGGGCACCCCGGGCGCGGACACCGCGGCGCTCGGGGGAGCCTCCACCTCCGCCGACCCCAGCACCCCCTACACCGCGGACACCACGGCGGTCAGCGTCATCACGGGTACCGGCCGGAGCACGGCCGCCAGGGCCACCGCCGCGGACCCCGCGGCGGCCCGCTTCCGCGTCCTGCGCGGGGCCGCCCGCCTCGTTGCCTCGGCCGCGCGGCGCGGCCCCGTCCTCCTGGTCTTCGACGACCTGCACCGGGCGGGGGAGGAGACCCTGGAACTGTTCACCGCCCTGGCCTGCGAAGCGTTCCCGGGGCCGGTGCTGCTGGTGGGGACCTACCGGACCGGCGAGGTCCTCCCGGGGCTGACCGCGGCCCTGGCCCGGCTCGCCCCCGGCGAACCGGTCCGCGCCTACCTGGGCGGGCTGGCCGAGGACGCGACGGGCGCACTCGTCCGGGCCCTGGTCGGCCGCGACGTCGGCCGGCGGGCCCTGCGCACCGTCCACCGGCGCAGCGGCGGCAACCCCTTCTTCGTCCGCGAACTGGCCCGGCTGCTGTCCGGCGGGGACGGCGCCGCGCTCGACGCGGTCCCCGCCGGGGTGCGCGACGTCATCCGCCACCGCCTGGACTCGCTGACGCCCGGGGCCCGGACCCTGCTGCGGCAGGCCGCCGTGATCGGCCGCGACATCGACCCCGACGTCCTGTCGGCCCTGTCCCAGGACGAGGGCGCCCTGCTCGACGCCCTGGACGAGGCGCTGGAGGCGGGCTTCCTCACCGACCGCGCGGAGACGGACGACCCCGACCACGTCCCCGGACTGCGTTTCGCGCACGTGCTGGTGCGCGACACCCTCTACGAGGACCTCTCCCGACCGCGCCGGGCGCACTGGCACACGGCGGTGGCCGAGGCCGTCGAGTCGCTCCACCCCGACCGGTCCGCCGTGCTCGCCCACCACTTCGGCCGGGCGGGCACCCGTGCCACGGCGGCCCGGGCCGCGCACCACGCGCGCACCGCCGCCCTGCGGGCCGAGGAGCGCTTCGCCCCGCACGAGGCGGCCCGGCTGTGGCGGGAGGCCGTCACCGCCCACGACCGCTCCGGTGAGGGGCGGGTCCGCGAACGCCTGGAGGCGGTCATGGGCATGGTGCGGGCGCTGGCCGTCACCGGCCGCCTGGAGGCGGCCCGCCGCCACCGCGCCCAGGCGGTCGCCGCGGCCGAGGAGCTGGGCGATGTGGAGCTGACGGCGCAGGTCATCACCGCCTTCGACGTGCCCGCCCTGTGGCCGCGCAACGACGACGAGGCGCTGGCCCGGCAGGTAGCCGGGGCCGCCGAGCGGACGCTGGCCGCCCTGCCGGGGGACCGCCGGGAGCAGCGCGCCCGCCTGCTGTGCGCCCTGGCCCTGGAGCTGCGCGGCACCGCCACCGACCGGGGCCGGGACGCGGCCCGCCAGGCCGAGGAGATCGCCCGCGGGCTCGGCGACCCGGCCCTGCTGTGCCTGGCGCTCAACGCCCGCTTCATGCAGTCCTTCCGGAGCGCCGGGCGGGCCCCGCGCCGCGTGGAGATCGGCGCCGAGCTGGTCGACCTGGCCGCCCGGCACGGCCTGGTGACCTTCGAGGTGCTCGGCCACCTCGTCCTGGTCCAGGCCCACTCCGCGCTCGCGGACTTTCGCGCCGCCGACGCCCACGCGGCCCACGCCGACCGGCTGGGCTCCCGGTACGAGATCCCGCTCGTGGGCGTGTTCACCCGGTGGTACGCCGCGCTGCGCACGACCGTGCGGGGACGCGCCGAGGAGGCCGAGGCCGCCTACCGCTCCGCGAGCGTGCGGCTCGCCGACACCGGCATGCCGGGGGTGGAGCAGGGCATCCTGCCCCTGGCCCTGCTGTGCCTGCGCCTCCAGGGCGGGGGGCCCGCCCCGGTGGACCCGCGCGAGGGCTGGGGACCCTACGCCCCCTGGGCCGACGCCCTGGCCTTCCCCGGGGCCGCACCGCCGCCGCCCGAGGCTCCGCCCGGCCTGCTCCGCGAGGTCCTCACCTGTCTGGCAGCCCGCGCCGCCGTCGCCGTGGGAGACCGCCCCGCGATGGAGCGCGCCCACCGCCTGCTCTCACCCGCCGCCGGGGAGCTGGCCGGTGCGGGCAGCGGCATGCTGACCCTGGGGCCGGTCGCGCACCAGCTCGGCGACCTCGACCGCGCGCTCGGGCGCCGGGAACGGGCCGCGGAGCACTACCGGCTGGCCCTGCGCGTGGCCGACAGGGCCGGGGCGCCGCACTGGGCCGCCTCGGCCCGGGCCTCCCTCGCCGCCCCGGACTGAGCGACCGGCTCGGGGGCGCCGGGCGGCAGCCCCCTCCTCCCGGGCGGTGGGACGGACGCCGCTCGGCGGCTCGCGGCGCGGCCCGTACGGCCCGTACCCGAGGGCCTGCGCCCAGAGGTCGGCCGGACGCCCGGGTGGGCGGCAGCCGACGCGGACGGCGAACGACGCGGACGGGCACGGGGCGCCTTCGGAGGTCCCGGCGTGGACCGGTCGGCCCCGGCTCCACACCGCGCCGCTCCGTCGGGACAGGGCCGCGGTCCCCAGGGGGAGAGCCCGCCGCGCGGGTGTGTCCGCGACGTCCGCCCGGGTAGTGCGGTGGCCGGGCCCACGGCCAGGACACGCCTGCCGCGATGTGTAGTTTGGCTCGCTTGTGGTAAAAAGTTAGGCGTGCCGAACTTTCAAGATGAGGCTTCTTCACATTCCTGGTCGGCGAAGCTCCCCGCCGCCTCCCTCGCCCTTGCCCTGGCCCTGACCGCCTGCTCCGCCTCCGCCGGGCAGACCCGCGACGACGGGCGACTCCTGGTCCTGACCACGTTCACCGTCCTCGCCGACATGGCGCGCAACGTCGCCGACGGACGCGTGGAGGTCGCCTCCCTCACCCGGCCCGGCGCCGAGATCCACGGTTACGAGCCCACCCCCGACGACCTCGTCCGCGGCCAGGACGCCGACCTGATCCTGGAGAACGGGCTCGGCCTGGAGGCCTGGTTCGGCCAGTTCACCGAGCGCGTGCAGGCCCCCACCGCCGTGCTCAGCGAGGGGGTCGAGACCATCCCCATCTCCTCGGGCGGCCACGAGGGCGAACCCAACCCCCACGCCTGGATGTCCCCCGACAACGCCCCCGTCTACGTCGACAACATCCGCGACGCCCTCACCGAACTCGACCCCGAGGGCGAACAGGTCTACGCCGAGGCCGCCGAGGCCTACAAGGCCGAGATCAGCGAGGTCGGCGACTACCTGGAGACCGAGTTGGCCGAGGTCCCCGACGGCTCCCGCGCCCTGGTCACCTGCGAGGGCGCCTTCTCCTACCTGGCGCGCGACGCGGGCCTGACAGAGATGTACCTGTGGCCGGTCAACGCCGAGACCCAGGGCACCCCCCAGCAGACCGCCGCCGTCACCGAGTTCGTCCGCGACAACCGGGTGCCCGCCGTCTTCTGCGAGAGCACCGTCAACGACGGCTCCCAGCGCTCGGTGGCCCGCGAGACCGGCGCCGCCATGGGCCGGACCCTCTACGTCGACTCCCTGTCCGAGGAGGACGGCCCCGTCCCCACCTACCTGGACCTGCTGCGACACGACGCCGAGGCCATCGTGGCCGGACTGCGGGGGGAGGAGCGGTGAACGCCGCCATCGAGGTCACCGACGCCACCGTCCGCTACGGCGACGTCCTGGCACTGGACGGCGTGAGCCTGTCCGTCGCCCCCGGTCGCGTCTGCGGCCTGCTCGGCACCAACGGGTCGGGCAAGTCCACCCTGTTCAAGACCGTGCTCGGCCTCGTTCCCGCCGAACGGGGCCGGGTGCGCATCCTCGGGCACACCGGGGCCGCCGCCCGCCGCCGCGGACTGGTGGGCTACGTGCCCCAGTCCGAGCAGGTCGACTGGGCCTTCCCGGTGCGCGTGCGCGACGTGGTGATGATGGGCCGCTACGGGCGCATGGGACAGCGACGCCGTGCCCGCCCCGCCGACCGGGAGGCGGTCGACCACGCCCTGGACCGCACCCACCTGGCCGACCTGGCCGACCGCCAGATCGGCGCGCTCTCCGGCGGCCAGCGCAAACGCGCCTTCATCGCCCGCGCCATCGCCCAGGGCGCCGACGTACTGCTGCTCGACGAGCCCTTCGCCGGGGTCGACAAGCGCTCGGAGGGCCGCATCACCGAACTGCTGCTGCAACTGCGCGGCGAGGGCCACACCCTGCTGGTGTCCACCCACGACCTGGCCCAGGTACCCGCCCTGTGCGACGAGGCGGTGCTCCTCCAGCGCCGCGTCCTCGCGCACGGCAGCCCCGAACAGGTCCTGCGCCCGGAGACCCTCATGGAGGCCTTCGGGGTCCACACCGACGAGAGGGGAACGGCATGGACGCGCTGACCGTGTTCGCGGAGTGGTTCACGGTGCCCATGGGCTTCGACTTCGTCCGGCGGGCCCTGCTGGTCAGCGTGGTCGCCGGGGTGGCGTGCGCCGTCCTGTCGTGCTGGATGACCCTGGTGGGCTGGTCGCTGATGGGCGACGCCGTCTCCCACGCCGTCCTGCCCGGGGTCGTGCTGTCCTACCTGTTCGGGCTGCCCTTCGCCGTGGGCGCGCTGGTCTTCGGCGCCGGGTCGGTCGCCCTGATCGGGGCGGTCAACCGCACCTCCCGGGTCAAGGAGGACGCCGTCATCGGCGTGGTCTTCACGGCCATGTTCGCCCTGGGCCTGGTCCTGGTCTCGCGCGTGCCCAGCCAGACCGACCTGGGACACATCCTGTTCGGCAACGTGCTGGGGGTCTCCGACACCGACATCTGGCAGGTACTCGTCCTGGCCGGGGTGGTGCTGGCGGTGGTCTGGTACAAGCACCGCGACCTGACCCTGTACGCCTTCGACCCCGTCCACGCGCACGCGGTGGGCATCAACCCCCGCCTGCTGGAGACCCTGCTGCTGGGCCTGCTGTCGGTCACCGTGGTGGTGGCGCTGCAGGCGGTGGGGATCATCCTGGTCGTGGCCATGGTCATCGTCCCCGGCGCGACCGCCTACCTGCTCACCGACCGCTTCGAGCGGATGCTGGTCATCTCCTCGGCCGTGGCGGTGGCGGCGGCCGTGGCGGGGGTGTTCGTCAGCTTCCACCTGAACGTGTCCACCGGCGGGGCGATCGTGCTCGCCCAGTCGGCGGCGTTCACCCTGGCCTACCTGTTCTCCCCCGGGCAGGGCGTGCTGCGGCGCGGCCGCGCCGCGCGCGTGCTCCGGGCGCGCGCCGCCGCGCGTGAGAGGGCCCTTTCCACGGAGGAACCGCCCGCGCTCTAGGCGGTGCCGTTCGGGGTCTCCGCTCCGCTTCGCACCACCCGCCGCCCACTACCTCCAGCTACCCCGCGGGCGCCTGTGCCTGCTGCAGACCTCCGCTTCACCCCGCCCGCCGCCCGCCGCCGAGGGCCCCGGACGACGGCGTGCGGCGGCGGCACGGACCGTTGTCCGCGCCGCCGCCGCACACGGGGCCGGGCCGGGGTCAGCCGCGGCCCGCCCCCACCGGGGCCTCGTCCCCGCGCGCGGCACGCCGGGCGCGCAGCCGGCCCGCGGCCACGGTCAGGCCGATCACCAGGAGCAGCCCGTAGATGCCCAGGGTGATCCCGCTGTCCACGAGCAGCGACACGTCGCCCTGCCCCACGGCCAGCGCGCGGCGCAGCTCCGTCTCGGCCACCGGCCCCAGGACGACCGCGATCAGCACCGGGGCCAGCGGGATGTCGAAGCGGCGCATCATCAAAGCCACCAGGCCCAGAATCAGCATCAGCCACAGGTCCACCATGGAGGACGCGGCCGCGTACACGCCCAGGGACGAGAACACGGCGATCCCGGCGTACATGTACGGCTTGGGGATCAGCAGCAGCTTCGCCCACAGCGGCGCGAAGGGCAGGTTCAGGATGAGCAGCATGACGCTGCCGATGAACAGGCTGGCCAGGAGCGCCCAGACCAGGTCGCCGTCGCGCTCGAACAGCAGCGGGCCCGGCTGCATGCCGTACTGCTGGAAGGCGGCGAGCATGATCGCGGCGGTCGCCGACGTGGGCAGACCCAGGCCCAGCAGGGTGCCCATGGCGGTTCCGGCGGTGGCACTGGCGGCCGCCTCCGGTGCGGCCACGCCCTCGATGGCGCCGTCACCGAACTCGTCGGCGCCGGTGCCGCGCCGGGCCCGCCGCGCGGCGAGCTTGCGCTCGGTGCCGAAGGCCAGGAAGGTCGGGATCTCCGAGCCGCCGGCCGGGATCGACCCGAACGGCAGGCCGAACAGGGTGCCGCGCATCCAGGCCGGAAGGGTGCGCCGCAGGTCCGAGCGGCTCAGCCAGGGGGTGCCGCTGCGCCGCAGGCCGCCACCGGCTCCGCCGCCCGCGTGGGCGGTGGCGGCCACGTGCAGCACCTCGCCGATCGCCAGCAGCGCCACGGTCACGGTGATGATGCTGAAGCCCTCGAAGAGCTGGGGGACCCCCAGGGTGAAGCGCTCGGCCCCGCTGAGGCCGTCGATGCCCACCATCGAGATGGCCAGGCCGATGCCCAGGGCGAGCAGGCCGCGCACGGCCGAGTGCGAGACCACCGCGGAGGTGGCGACGAACGCGAAGACGGTGAGCGCGAAGTACTCGGCGGGACCGAACTGCAGCGCCAGCCGCACGATGGCCGGGGAGAAGAACGCCACCAGCGTCGTGGACACGATCGCGCCGATGAACGCGCCGATCGCCGCCGTGGCCAACGCCTGCGGGGCGCGCCCGCGCTTGGCCATCTTGTGGCCCTCGATGGCGGTGGCGATGGCCGAGGCCTGCCCCGGTGTGTTCATCAGGATGGCGGCGGTGGAGTCACCGAACAGTCCGCCGTAGTAGACCCCGGCGAACATGATGAACGCGCCGGTGGGGTCGAGGTGGAAGGTGACCGGGAGCAGGAGCGCGACGGCCATGGAGGAGCCCAGGCCGGGCACCACGCCCACGGCGGTGCCGAGCATGACGCCCAGCAGCGCCAGGAAGAGGTACTCGGGGCTCAGCGCGTTGGCGAACCCCGCCATGAGGTTGTTGAGAACGTCCATCTAGAAGATGCCCCCGAGGATTCCGGCCGGCAGGTTCAGGCCCAGGCCGGCGACGAAGGCGAGCTGGATGACGGAGGAGAACACCAGCGACAGCACGGCGTCGAACAGGAAGCGCCGGCTGCCCAGGGCGTAGGCGACCCCGAAGAACAGCAGCGCCGCGGACAGGAGCCAGCCCACCGGCTGCAGGAGGAGGATGAACGCCGCCAGCGAGGCGACGACGATCCCGAGGCAGCGCCAGTCGAAGCGGACGGGCTCCTGCTCACCGGCCGGGGCGCTCGCGTCCGTCCCGTCGGCGGCGGCGTCCGGGCTCTCCCCGGCGGTCGGCGCGGCGGCGGGGCGGGCCGGGCGCAGGAGCACCTGCACGGCCAGGGCGACACCCGTGGCGCCCATGAAGATCGCGACCAGGGTGGGGAAGAAGCGCGGGCCGGGCGGTTCGGTGCCCGGAGGCACGGGCATGGCGGCGGTCTGCACGGCGATGAACCCGGCGACGCCCAGCACCAGGGCGCAGACCAGCAGTTCGGACCTGCCCCGCCACCAGGAGGGGCGGGGCGGCGGCGGGGCGGCGGGTTCCGCCGTCCGGGCGGGGATGGTGGCGTCGGTACTCAAGACAGGCCCAGTTCCTCGGTGATGGTGGTGATGCGCTCGGTTTCCAGGGCGAGGAACTCCTCGAACTCCTCGCCGGTCTGGAAGGTGTCGTCCCAGCGGTTGCGCTCCAGGGTCTGCGCCCACTGCGGGGTGTCGTGCATCTCGGTGACGATCGCGGTCAGCTCGGCGCGTTCGGCCTCGGTGATGCCGGGCGGCGCCACGACCCCCCGCCAGTTGGGCAGGACCGCGTCGATGTCCTGCTCGGCCAGGGTGGGGACGTCGATGCCCTCGACGCGCTCGTGCGCGGAGACGCCCAGGGCGCGCACGTTGCCCGCCTCGATCTGGTCGCTGAACTCGTTGTAGCCGCTGATGCCGGCGTCGACGCTGCCCGACAGCAGCGAGGTCAGCGCCTCACCGCCGCCGGAGAAGGCGATGTAGTTGACGTCCTGGGGGTCGACGCCGACGTCGGAGGCGACCAGCCCGGCCAGCAGGTGGTCGGTGCCACCCAGGGAGCCGCCGCCGACCGCCATCCCGCCGGGGTCCTCGCGCCAGGCCTCGGCCAGGTCCCCCATGTCCTGGTAGGGGGAGTCGGCGGGGACCACGACCACCTCGTAGTCGTCGGCCAGACGGGCGATGGGGGTGACGTCCCGCAGGTCGTGCGAGGAGTCGTTGACGATGACGCTGCCGATCATGACGGTGCCGGTCACCAGCAGCATGTTGGAGCGGCCCTCCTGGCGGACCGCCTGGGCGAGGCCGATGGTGCCGCCCGCGCCGGGAACGTTGACCACCTGGTTGTTGGCGACGATCCCCGCCTCGCGGAAGGCGTTCTGCGACTCGCGCCCCACCAGGTCCCAGCCGCCGCCGGGCGCGGCGGGCACGATCGTGGTCAGTCGGCTGCGTACGGCCTCGGCGCCGTCGCCGCCGGTCGACGAGGCGTTGACCGCCGCGGCGCCGATGACGACGGCCGCGGCGACCGCGCCGCCGATGCGCAAAACGCGCTGGATGCTCATGGGGTGGCTCTCTCCGTTGCTGCCGGTCCGAGGTACGGGCGGACGCTCGCGGGCCGACGGGCCGCCCGAGGCGGCGACGTGGCGGCCGTTACACCGCTCCGTGGCGCCGGTCGCATCCGCACCGGTTTCGAGAGCATGTCCCACGGCTTGCCGACCGGTAAATCTTCTGGTCGTTTTGAACACAGTGATTGTTGTGGTCGCCCCGGGTTCCGCCCGCCGGCGGCCCCCGCGCCCCGGGGCGGACGGCGTCCACGGACACGCCCTAGGATCGGCCCCACGAGGCGGGGCGAGGCGGAGGGACGGACCACACGTGGCGGACGAGAGCGCGGCGGAAGACGCCGCGGTGGACGGCGAGCCGTTCCCGGCGGACGAGACCTCCTTCTCCGCGCTGGCCGAACGCCACCGCCACGCGCTGCGCGTGCACTGCTACCGCATGCTCGGCTCCTTCACCGAGGCCGAGGACATGGTGCAGGAGGCGCTGCTCAAGGCCTGGCGCGACCGCGCCTCCTTCCAGGAGCGCTCCACCCTCGGAGCCTGGCTGTACGCGACCGCCACCAACACCTGCCTGACCGCGCTCCCCACGCGCCGCGCCGGGAGCGCGGCCCGGGAAGCGGGGGCCTCGCCGTTCACCGGGGTCGCCTGGCTCCAGCCCTACCCGGACGCGCTGCTGGACCGGGCGGCGCCCGCCGGGGGCGGGCCGGAGGGGCCCGCCATCGCCCGGGAGACCGTGGAGCTGGCCTTCCTCGCCGCCGTCCAGCACCTGCCGCCCCGCCAGCGCGCGGTCCTCCTCCTGCGCGACGTGCTGGGCCGGCCCGCGGAGGAGGCCTCCCGCGCGCTGGAGCTGTCGGTACCGGCGGTCAAGAGCGCGCTCCAGCGCGCCCGGACGGCCCTGCGCCGCCTCCTGCCCGAGCGCAGGGCCGGCTGGGGCGCGGCCACCGCGCCCGGCCAGGAGGAGCGGGCCGTGCTGCGGCGCTACGTGGAAGCCTCGCACAGGGCCGACCTGGACGGCCTGGCCGTCCTGCTGCGCGAGGACGCCCGCCAGACCGTACCCCCCGCGTCGCTGGTCCACGACGGGCGCGCGGCCGTCCTGGACATGTGGCGCCCCTCGCCCGCCGGCGACCAGGCCTGGGGCGACTGGGTCTCGGTGCCCCTGGACGCCAACCGGCAGCCCGCCGCGGCCAACTACGTGCGCATGCCCGGGGAGGCGGTCCACACCGCGGTCAACATCGACGTCCTGCGCGTGGAGGACGGCCTCGTCGCGGAGATCACCACCTTCGGCCCCGAACTGCTGCCCGTGTTCGGCCTGCCGATGACCCGGTGACTCCGCGGCCCCTGGTCGGCCCGCCCCCCGCCGGGTGCCCCGACCGGGCGTGACGGGGGACGCGCAACCCCCTCCGCCCGGACCGGCCGCATCTCCGGTCCGTTCCGGCCCCACGGGCGCGGGCGGGGCGGGGGAGGGCCCGGCCGCGGGGAGGGGGAAGGGTCCGGCTCCCGCGCCTCCCGCCGCCCTGTCCCGTGTCCGGTGCGCGCACTAGCCTCGGTCTGCCCGACGGGTCGACGGCCGACCGCCGGCCCGCGGCGGGGCGGACCGGGCGCTGAGGGGTCTCCCGGTCGGACGGTTCGGTGCGCCCCGCCGCGGCGGCACCGGCAGGCCCGCACGGTCCCGGAGGGCGTGACGCACCCGCGACCGACGAAGGACGGCCATGACGCTCCTGCTCGCCCACATCAGCGACCTGCACCTGGACGGGACCGACCGCGCCACCGGACGCGCCGCCCGGACCGTGGAGTACCTGCGCGGACTCTCCCAGGCACCGGACGCGCTCCTGGTCAGCGGCGACATCGCCGAGCACGCCACCGCCGGGGAGTACCGCGAGGCGGCCCGGCTGCTGGACCTGCCCTTCCCGGTGCTGGTCTGCCCCGGCAACCACGACGACCGCGAGGAGATGCGCAGGTCGCTGCTGGGACGGGAGCCCTCCGCCGCACCGTTCAACCAGGTGCACGAGGTGGGCGGCGCGGCGGTGCTGGCCTGCGACTCGACGGTCCCGGGCGAGGACGGCGGCCACCTGGACGCGGCCACCCTGGTGTGGATCAACGAGACGCTGAGCGCACTGCCCGACGACAGGCCCGCCCTGCTGGCCCTGCACCACCCGCCCGTGCGGGTCCACCACCCGCTGCCCGACTCCATGCGGCTGAACAACGCCGACGACCTGGCCGGACTGCTGCGGGCCCACCCCCGGGTGGCGGGGATCCTGGTCGGGCACGCCCACACCGGAGGGGCGACCACCTTCGCCGGGCGGCCCCTGCTGCTGGCGCCCGGCGTGACGTGGACGCTGCGCATGCCCTGGGAGGGCGGGCCCGCGGCCAACCGCGACCAGCCCCCGGGGGTGGCCTTCCACATCCTGGACGAGGACCAGCGCCTGACCACGCACTTCCGCGCGGTGGTCTGACCCGGCCGGGGCCGACCGGCGTTCCGCACGGCGGTTCGGCCCCGGCGACCGGCGCGGGGACGGGCGGGCCGCACAGCACACCCCCGCGCCCCGAGGGAAAGGACGGTCAAAGGAGCATGGCCAGCTGGCGGCACTGGGCGACCAGGGCACCCGTGGTGTCCCAGATCTCCATGTCCTCCTCGTGCAGGCCGCCGGAGACGTGCTTGGTGAACACCCGGCAGGCCAGCCACCCCGGGGCGGGCCTGGCGCGCACGTGCACGCTCAGCTCGACGGTGATGGTGGAGAACTCGCCGATCTCCAGCACGGCCGGGGGAGCGAAGTCCACCATCGACGCCAGCGCGTGGGTGTCGGGTTCGCGGCCGTCGGCGAAGCGCATCCAGAACTCGGTGTGCGGACGGCCGTCCTTCCTGCCGTCCAGCCAGCCCGGGCGCTCGGGGTAGCGGTACTCGACGCTGTGCGCGATCCCCAGGCCCTCGGGGCGGTCGAACTCGGTCGGGACGGGGCAGTCCTCGGGGGCGGGCAGGCGCGGGGGCTCGTCCAGGGTCAGGACGCGGGCCGAGGGGTCGGGGGACAGGTCGCCGTAGGTGGCGGTGGCGCGCACGATCTCCTTGCCGCCCTGCTCCAGCAGGACCTGGCCGGTGGCGGTGCGGCGCCCCTCGCGCACCACCTCGGTGCGCGCGGTGACCTCGCCGGGGGCGGCGGGGCGCAGGAAGAACGCCGAGACGGCCAGGGGGTCGGGCTGGCTCAGGCTCTGGCGCAGCGCGTTGAGCGCGGCGCCCAGGACGTAACCCCCGTTGGGGTGGGAGGTGAAGGTGGTCCAGGCGTCGGTGAGGGTGGCGGTGAACTCGCCGTCGGCCTGCTTCTCGACGCGGGTGTCCCGGTCGAACTGGAAGTCCTCGGCGGTGTGGTCAGGGCTCATACCCGAATGTTACCGGCGAGTAAGGGCCGGTGGCGGGGCCGGGGCCACCCGGCCGGAGAAGGTGTTTGACCCTGACGCCGCGTCAGGCCCTAGCTTCGGTCACACGTCACCACCAGCGAGGAAGTACCAGGACAGATGGGACACACCGTCGGCGAGGTCGCCCGGATGAGCGGGCAGACCGTCCGGACCCTGCACCACTACGACCGGATCGGACTGCTCGTTCCCGCCGAACGCACCCCGTCGGGCTACCGCGATTACAGCGACGGGGACCTGGAGCGGCTCCGGCAGATCCTGACCTACCGGGAACTGGGCTTCGGTCTCGACCGGATCGCCGTGCTGCTCGACGACCCCGACGCCGACACCCGCGCCCACCTGGCCCGTCAGCACCGGCTGGTGACCGAACGCATCGAACGCCTGCGCGCGATGGCGCGGGGCATCGAACGCCTGATGGAGGCCGACACCATGGAACTGAACCTGACCCCCGCCGAACGCCTCGAACTCTTCGGCGACTTCGACGTGGACGCCCACTCCGAGGAGGCCCGCCGGCGCTGGGGCGGCGGCGAGGCCCACGCCCGCTCCGAGCGCAGGGTGAGCTCCTACACCAAGGCCGACTGGGAGCGGATCAACGCCGAGGGCGAGGAGATCTACCTGGCCCTGGCCGGGGCCATGGCCGACGGGCGGGCGCCCGACAGCCCCGCCGTGATGGACCTGGCCGAGCGGCACCGCGCCTACATCACCCGCTGGTTCTACGACTGCACCACCGCGATCCACCGGGGCCTGGGGCGGCTGTACGTGGACGACGAGCGCTTCACCGCCACCGTCGACGCCCACGCCGGGGGGCTGAGTTCGTACCTGTGTGAGGCCTTCGCCGCCAACGCCGCACGGCAGGAGGTGTGAGACGGCCCCGCACGCGCGGGGCCCGGGAGCCCGGCGCGGAGTCCGGAAACGGCTCAGGCCGGTGACCGGGTGTCCGGTCACCGGCCTGAGCCGGATGAGCGTGCGGGAGCGGGGTTCGCACGCTCCACTGTCAGTTCGGGAACGGTCTGTTACCAGAGGTGGTCGACGATGGTCTGGGCGTCGTCGACCTGGTGCTGGTAGCGGTCGGGGTAGGCCGAGCGCTGGACGTCCTGGGCGACCTGGCCCAGGGGGTCGTCGTCCCAGCTGCGGTCGGGGTGGACGCGCTCGAGCTCGTCGAAGAAGGCGTTGGTGGCCCAGGTGGGGTCGAGCCGGTCCTGCTGGGAGCCGTAGTGGTCGCGCTGTTGGAAGAGGCCGACGCTGTCGCGGTCGCCCCAGTCGAGGTTGTCCAGGTGGGTCTCGACGATGGAGGTGGCGATTGCGAGGGCGGCGGCGTCCTGGTCCAGGTCGCGGTCCTTGGCGGCCTCGACCATGGCGCGGGCGTTCTCGACGTGCTCGGCGTTCATGTGGCCGGCCATGTCGTCGTCGAGTTTGGTGTTGAGGGTGGTGGCGATGTCGTGGTCGGAGGTGGTGTCGGCGGCGGCTGTGCCGGGTCCGGCCAGGAGGAGTCCGCTGGTGATGAGCAGGCTGGAGGTCGCGGTAAACGTCAGCTTGGGTATCGATCGCATAAAGTTCACCCGTGCAACGTATGCGCTGGTCAGGGCTTTGGAAAGTGTTGGGGACCAC
>NYMS01000012.1 GCA_002529455.1 Glycomyces fuscus | reverse complement strand
ACCGTTCCTGAACAGTGATCAGAAGTGACCCCGGGGGTCACGCTGGCACCGCGCCCCATCCCGAACGGTGCTGGATGGGCTGGGTCACCGCGTTCCTGCCCCGTCCGGCCACGCGCATCGCGTGCACGCTCCGTGACGGGTGGGCGGTTTCCCTCACGCCCATGACTACCCGGTGCGGCCTGGGCGGTCCGATGCCCCACACCACCACTCCGGTGGTGTGGGGGCGGTGCCGTCCGTCGCCGGACCGGGTGGCCCTGGGCGCGCCGCCCGACCGCGATGCTGGCCGCATCGTGCCGGGAGACCTTCCTGCGTTTGGTGGACAGGGGTTTTGCCAGTGCTGGGCACCCCACCGGGAGGTATAAGCCGGATCCACGGCGATGACCGCCACCCCCAGGGTGTGGGCCATCGACGCCAACCGGGAGCGCAGCCGGGCGGTGGGAAAACCGCTGATCAACTGCCGGAACTCCTTACGGCGTCCGTGCTTCTCCCGGGGCTTGTCCGCGGAAAAGTCCAGGTCCTCGATGGCGATGGCCCGCACACCTTGTGCGTTGGCCCAGCGCAGCAGCCGGGACAGGGCGTGGCGTACCTGCGCATCCCGATGCTGGGAATTCCCGGACAACTCGAAGGCGAACCGTCGCGGGTTCCCGACCGGGTTGCCGTGGGCGTCCAGCCGCCAGGCGGCCAGGTGGTCGGCGTTGGCGTCCACCCCGACCACCCCGTGGGCCAGCGCCCACTGCTCGTTGGAGGACTTGGTCAGGGCTCCGGCCCACCGCGACGAGGACTCAGGGGTCAGTTGCCGTTTACGGGCCGCCCAGGCGTCCTTGCCGTGGTCGGTGCCGTCCAGACATCGTGTGGTCAGATCCGTGGAGGCCAAGGACCCCAGATGGGCGCTCACGGATCGCAGTACCGCCTCGTCCTCAGGGGTGAGACCTTTGAGCCGGTCACGCACGCTCACCCCGGTCGGTGCGGGGGCCAGGAGCGGGTCGGTGATGGTCCGCAACCGCCGTGTGCCGGTACCCGCCATCTCGCCTCGCCTCCTGACCCCGCCGGTTTCGTCGCTGTGTTCGATATGACCGTAGCCAGGGCCGAGGGTGCTTGTCCGGAGAAGCAGTAGAGGCTCACTCCTGTGCCCTCGTGTGCGTTCGAGTCGGTTCCCGATCCAACAGCTGACAATCCTCACGGGCACGAACATGGCCAAAGGGGCGCTCTCGCGTGACCAGAGTGTTAGTTCCCGGCCGCCCGGGTCCGCAGGAACGGCGACCCGGGGGAGGGGAGCGTCAGGGACGTCGTCCGCGGCGGCGGATGCGAGGATGGGACCCATGGACACCGCGAAACGACAGGGGCGCGCCGAGGGCACCTCGGCGCGGGAGCGGTTGTTGGACGCCGCCTACGCCGAGGTCGTCTCGGGCGGGTGGGCCGAACGGCGCATGGTGGACATCGCGGCGGTCGCCCGGGTGTCGCGCCAGACCCTGTACAACGTGTTCGGCAACAAGGAGGGCCTGCTCCAGGCCGTCGTTGTCCGCGAGGTCAACGCGCTGCTCGACAGGGTGGTGCGCCTCCTGGAGGAGGAGGGCGAGGACCCGCCGCACGCGGTGAGCCGGGCGACCCGCCTGGTGCTGCTGTCCGCCCGCGACAACCCGCTGCTGCGCGCGGTGGTGACCGGGGACCACGAGCTCCTGCCGGTGCTCACCACGCGCGCGGAGCCCCTGCTGGACGTCCTGGGGGAGCGCATCACCGCCCTGCTGGGGGAGCGCTACCCGGAGCTGGCCGGCTCCGCCGCCGAGTCCGCGGCCGACGTCGCCCTGCGTCTGACGGTGTCGTACTCGTTGCAGCCCATCGACCCCGACGAGGCCGCGCGCAGGGTCGAGAAGGTCGTGCACGGGATGTTGACGGTCGGCCGCTGAGAGGGGTTGCGGCGTGGTGGAGGGACCGCTGACCGAGAGCGAGCGCCGGGAGGTGCTGCGCGCCTGCATGGCCGACGGGCGGATCACCGCGATCCCGGTGCGCCGCGCCGCCCGGCTGGTCCTGCTCGACCAGGTGGCCCGGGCCTTCGAACCGGGGGTGCGCTACAGCGAGGCCGAGGTCAACGCGGTCCTGAGCGGGTTCAGCGCGAACGTGGCGGTGCTGCGCCGCGGCCTGGTCGACGAGGGGTTCATGGAGCGCGACCGCACCCGGTACTGGCGCTGCGGCGGGACCGTGGAGGTCTAGCGCCCGCCGGAAACGTTGCTGGTGTGGCTCCAGGGTCTCTGACCTGTGATGATCTTGTACTTATAGCCAATGTCGGCGCTCGAACCTCGCTATAAGTACAAGATCACGCCGCAGAGCAGCGGCACTGCCTCCTCCGGGTTCCGGACCGGGCGGCCGCGGCCGGTGGAAGCCGGTGCGGCGGCCCGGTCGGGGGCGATCCGCCGTGTTCAGCGGCGGGGGACGGCCAGCAGGTCCACCACCCCCGCGCCGTCCTCGTCGCCGTGGCCCTGGGCCAGACGGCGTTCCATCAGCTCCGCGTACGGCGCCAGGAGCTCCGTGCTCACCCCCTGTTCCTCGGCGGTGCGCAACAGGGTCCGGTTGCCCCGCACCTGCATGGCGAGGTTGGAGACGACGCCTGCGGTGTAGTCGCCGCCCTCCAGCTGTTCGGCGGTGGTGTGGACGCCGAGGGTCATCGCCGACAGCCAGTCCGCCAGCAGGGACGCGAACCCCTTCAGCGGCACGTCCTGGTCGCGGACCAGGGCGAAGGCGTGCGCGACCCCGGCGAACATGCCGCTCATCGCGCTGAGCAGGGCCACGTCGTACAGGTCGGCCGCCCCGGCGTCCTCGCCGACGAACACGGCCCCGGCCGCGGCGGACAGGACCTCCTCGTGCTCGGCGAAGGCCTCCCGGGAACCGCTGTAGAACACGTACCCGCCCGAGTCCGGTACGCCGACCATCGGCGGGACGGCCATGATGCCGCCGCTGACGAAGCGGGCGCCGCGCCCGCGCGCCCACTCCGCACGGGCCCGGGCCTGGCCGGGCGTCCCGGTGGTGACGTTGAACAGGTCCCGGCCCGCCAGGTCGGCGTCGGCCAGCGCCGAGCCGACGGACTCGTCGTCGAGCAGGCAGGTCACCACCAGGCGTGCGGAGGCCACCGCCTCGGCCGCCGTGGCGGCGGCTTCGGCGCCCTCCCCGGCCAGCGGCTCGGCGCGGGAGGGGGTCCGGTTCCAGACGGTCAGCGGGTACCCGGCGGCGAGCCAGGCGCGGGCGAGGGCGGTGCCCATGTCCCCGAGCCCGAGCAGGGCGACGCGGGGCTTGCCGGTGTCGTGTGCGTTCATGTGGACTAGGCTCGTCGCCCGTCGGGACCCCGACAAGTACGCACTTCGGAGTGCGTGCGCACTCCGGGGTAAGTGTGCAGGTGGGGAGAGGGGCGGCGATGGGCACCGTACGCAGGCCCGGCGCGTACCACTGCGGTATCGACGCGGCCATGGACGTCATCGGCGGCAAGTGGAAGGTGCTCGTCCTCTGGGCGCTGGAGGAGGGGCCGCGCCGCTTCGGCGAGCTGCGTCGCATGCTCGACGGCGTCACCGAGAAGGTCCTGGCCTCCCACCTGCGCGAGCTGGAGGAGGACGGGATCGTGAGCCGGAAGGACTTCGGTGAGGTGCCGCCCCGCGTCGAGTACGCGCTCACCCCGCTGGGCAGGTCCCTGAACGAGGCCCTGGCCCCGCTCGGGGCCTGGGGCCGCGCGCACGTCGTCAGAACCGCTCCGCCGGTGACCGAGGCCTCCCCGGCCCCCTGACACGACCGGCCCGCCCGCCCCGGCCACGGCGGCCGCACGTCTGCCGTTGCCTCCTCCGGGGGCGCCCGTCAGGACTCCGCCTCGTCGGGGTCCCCCTCGCGGCTGGTGAGCAGGCGGCGCAGGGAGGCCACCCGGTCCGGGTCCAGCTCCCCGCGCTCCAGGGCGGCCTGGACCGCGCAGCCGGGGGCGTCGGGCTGGTGGGAGCACCCCGCGGGGCAGTCCTGGGCGGCCTCGGCCAGGTCCGCGAAGCCCTCGACGATGTCCTCGGGCTCGATGTGGGCCAGGCCGAAGCTGCGCACGCCCGGGGTGTCGATCAGCCAGCCGCCCTCGAAGGGCAGCGCGGCGGCGGACGTGGAGGTGTGGCGGCCGCGCCCGGTGACGGCGTTGACGTGGCCCACGGCCCGGTCGCTGCCCGGGACGAGCCGGTTGACCAGGGTGGACTTGCCCACGCCGGAGGAACCCACGAACACGGTGGTGCGGTCGGCCAGGCGGGCGCGCAGGCCGTCCAGGCCGAGCTCGGGGCCGAGCACCTCGTAGGGCACGCCCAGGGGGGCGTACACCCGCAGCAGCTCGTCCGGGGCTGCCAGGTCGGCCTTGGTCAGGCACAGCAGGGGGGCGAGCCCGGCGTCGTAGGCGGCGACCAGGCAGCGGTCCACGAAGCGCGGCTGGGGCGCGGGGTCGGCCAGGGCGCAGACGATCGCCAGCTGGTCGGCGTTGGCCACGATCACCCGCTCGACCGGGTCGGTGTCGTCGGCCGTGCGCCTGAGCACGGACGCGCGCTCCCTGACGCGCACGACGCGGGCCAGGGTGTCGGGCCTGCCGGACAGGTCGCCGACCACGTCGACGCGGTCGCCGACGACGATCGAGCCGCGGCCGAGCTCGCGGGCCTTCATCGCCACGACCGGAACACCGTTCACCAGGCAGCGGTACCGGCCCCGGTCCACGGCGGTGACCAGGCCCTCCACGGCGTTCTCGTGCTTGGGACGGTTGCGGGTGCGGGGGCGCGAACCGCCCCGGGCACGCACGCGGATGTCGTCCTCGTCCAGGTGGCGTCCCCCGCCCCGCGTGCGGCTCATGCCAGGGCCTCCGCCCACAGGCCGGGGAAGTCGGGCAGGGTCTTGCGCGTGGTGGCGATGTTCTCCACCTCCACCCCGGGCACCGCGAGCCCGATCACCGCTCCGGAGGTGGCCATCCGGTGGTCGTCGTAGGAGTGGAACACCCCGCCGCGCATCGGGCGCGGGTTGATGACCAGCCCGTCGGGCAGCTCCTCGGCGTCGCCGCCCAGCCGGTTGATCTCGGCGGCCAGCGCGGCGATGCGGTCGGTCTCGTGGCGGCGCAGGTGCGCGATGCCGGTCAGCCGGGAGGGGGTCGTGGCGAGCGCGGCCACGGCGGCGACGGTGGGCGTGAGCTCGCCCACGTCGCGCAGGTCGGCGTCGATGCCCAGGATCCGGCCGGTGCCGCGCAGGGTCAGCCCCTCGGAGGACCGGGACACCTCGCCGCCCATCCGGGTGAACAGCGAGCGCAGCTCGTCGCCGGGCTGGGTGGTGTGCTCGGGCCAGCCCTCGACGGTCACCTCGCCCCCGGTGACCAGGGCCGCGGCCAGGAAGGGCGCGGCGTTGGACAGGTCGGGCTCCACGGTGATGTCGCAGACCTTGACCGGTCCGGGCTCGACCCTCCAGGAGTTCTCGGCGACGGACACGGCGACCCCGGCCGCGCGCAGCATCTCCACGGTCATGTCCAGGTGCGGCTGGGAGGGCACGGGAGGCCCGGAGTGGCGCACGTGCACGCCCTCGGTGAAGCGGGCGCCGCTCAGGAGCAGGGCCGAGACGAACTGGGAGGAGCCGGACGCGTCGAGTGTCACCTCGCCGCCGCGCACGGCGCCGGTGCCGTGCACGGCCATCGGCAGCGCGCCGCGGCCGCCGTCGTCGATGTCGGCGCCCAGGGCGCGCAGGGCGGCCAGCAGCTCGCCCACGGGCCGCTCGCGGGCGCGCGGGTCCCCGTCGAACTCCACGGTGCCCGAGGCCAGGGCCGCCACCGGTGGCACGAAGCGCATCACCGTGCCCGCGTTGCCGACGTCGACGGAGGCCGGACCGCGCAGCGGGGCGGGGGTGACCGCCAGGTCCTCCCCCTCCGTGGTGATCCCCACACCCAGGGCGCGCAGGGAGCCCGCCATCAGCTCGCTGTCCCGGCTGATCAGCGGACGGCGCACCAGGCACGGGGTCTCCGACAGCGCGGCCAGGACCAGCGCGCGGTTGGTCATCGACTTGGACCCCGGCAGCGACAGCCGGGCGCGCACCGGCCGCCCGGCCGTGGGCGCGGGCCAGTGCCCGCCGGGCGTTCCGGCGGAGCGCGGGGTCGGGTCGGCGCCGGGGTTCCGGCCGGGCTGGACGGGCTGCGAGGACGCGGAGTCAGGCATGCCACAAGGTTATCGGGATCGGCGCGGCGGCAGGGGAACGCCTTCCCGCCTGTGGACGAGTCGCGGGACGGAGCGGCGGGCCCGGAGAGACCGGACGACCCGGGACGGACGTATCCTTGTCAGGCCATGGTGTATCTGGATCACGCTGCCACGACCGACGTGCGCCCCGAGGTGGCCGCCGACGTCGCGGCCGAGCTCGGCGCCCTCGGGAACCCGTCGTCCCTGCACGGCCACGGACGCGCCGCGCGCCGCACGGTGGAGGAGGCGCGCGAGCGCCTGGCCGGGGCGCTCGGCTCGACCCCGCACGAGGTGGTCTTCACCGGGGGCGGTACCGAGTCGGACAACATCGCCGTCAAGGGCCTGTACTGGGCGCGCAACACGCCGGACGCCCGCAGGCCCAGGATTCTCACCAGCGCCATCGAGCACCACGCCGCCCTCGACCCCGCGCACTGGATGGCCGAGCACCAGGGCGCGGTGCACGAGAAGGTCCCCGTGGACGCGCTGGGCCGGGTGGACCCCCAGGCCCTGCGGGAGGCGATCGAGGGCGGCCCCGGGCCCGCGTCGGTCGCGCTCGTGTCGGTCATGTGGGCCAACAACGAGGTGGGCACGGTACAGCCGGTACGGGAGCTGGCCGCCGTGGCCGCCGAGTACGGCATCCCCTTCCACACCGACGCCGTGCAGGCCGTGGGCGTCGAACCGGTCGACTTCGCCGGGAGCGGGGTGAGCGCGCTGACGGTCAGCGGCCACAAGCTCGGCGGTCCGGTGGGCGCGGGCGCGCTGCTGGTCGCGCGCGGCCTGGCCCCGGTGCCGGTCCTGCACGGCGGCGGCCAGGAGCGCGACATCCGCTCGGGCACCCTGTCGCCGCCGCTGCTGCGCGGGCTGGCCACGGCCGTGCACATGGCGGTCGCCGAACGCGAGGAGCACGCCAAGCACCTGGCGGCCCTGCGCGACGAGCTGGAGGAGGGGGTCCGCGCCGCGGTCCCCGACGCGGTCGTCAACGGGGACCCCGGGCACAGGCTGCCGGGGATCTCGCACATCTCCTTCCCCGGCTGCGAGGGGGACGCCCTGCTCATGCTGCTGGACGCGAGGGGCATCTCCTGCTCGACCGGTTCGGCCTGCTCGGCGGGGGTGGCCCAGCCCAGCCACGTGCTGCTGGAGATGGGCGCCGACGCCGGGACCGCGCTGAGCAGCCTGCGCCTGTCGCTGGGCCGCACCTCCACCCGGGAGGACGTGGCGGCGCTGGCGGAGGCCATCGGACCGGCCGTGGAGCGGGCCAGGGCCGCGCGCGCCAGGCGCCGCTGACCCGGGCCCGGGGCGGTCACTCCGCGCGGTGCACGGTGACGGACTCGATGGTCACGTCCTGGGTCGGGCGGTCGTTCATGTCGGTCGCCACGTTGGCGATGCCGTTCACCACCTCCATGGACTCCTCGTCCGCGACGTGCCCGAAGATCGTGTGCAGGCCGTTCAGGTGCGGGGTGGGCTCCACGGTGATGAAGAACTGCGAGCCGTTGGTGTCCGGGCCGCGGTTGGCCATGGCCAGCACGCCCGGCTCGGAGAACTCCCGGCCGGAGTCGAACTCGTCCTCGAAGGTGTAGCCCGGACCGCCCTGGCCGGTGCCCTGCGGGTCGCCGCCCTGGATCATGAACCCGTCGATCACCCGGTGGAACACGGTGCCGTCGTAGAACGCGGCCTCGCCCGTGGCCGGGTTGGGCACGCCCTCGCCCTCGGCCAGGCCCACGAAGTTGGCCACCGTGACGGGCGCCTCCTCGGCGAACAGCTCCAGTTCGATGTCGCCCTCGCTGGTGTGCAGCGTGGCGCCCTCGACGCCGGTGACGTCCACCTCGGCGGGGCTGCCGGTCTGCTCGGGGGTGGTCTCCTCGGCCGCGCCCCCGCCTCCGGAGCCGCCCTGGTCGGCCGGGGCTGCGGCGCTGTTGGCGCAGGCGGAGGTGGCGAGCAGGGCGGTACAGGCCAGGAGGGCTGTCGCCGGGAGGGGCAGAAGCTTCATCGGTTCACTTCCGGGAATGGAGGATCGCGGCTGGGCGGCACATAGGCTACTCGGCCGGGGGAAGTGCCCTCGTCAGCGGGTTGGCTTTCCGTCATGGCGCGACCACGGACCGCCCCCGCGGCCGTCGGCGCCGGGCCCGTCCCGCCCGTCGCGGCGCCCCGAGGACTTGTCACGGATCGCCGTACCCGTCCGGTCGCTTGACCGGTGGCCCCGGCGCGGGGGAGGCTCGTAGGACGACGGGGCGGGGCGCCGGCGGTGTGCCGGCGCGGGGCCCCGCCGGGCGATGGAGGAGGGAAGTGGATTGAACACCGCACTGCCGTCCGCGATGTGGCTCCCCTTCGCCGCGAGGGTACTGCGTGCGCGCTCCGACAGGGGGCTCTCACGCGCCGAACTCGCCGCGACGGTGGGGGTGACCGACGACAAGCTCCGCGAGGTGGAGAACGCGTACTGCCGACCGGCCCGCTCCCTGGTCGAACGGGTGGACAACGCCCTGGGCGCCGACCACCAGCTCGTGGACGCCTGGGCGATCACCCTCCAGGCCGAGGCCTTCCCCAACGAGTTCGGCGACCAGCGCGAGCTGGGCGTCCACGCCACCCACCTGTGGGAGCACCAGCCCATGGCGGTCCCGGTGTTCCTGCGCACCCGCGAGTACTCGCGCGCGGTGCTGCGCCCGCGCCATCCGGACCTGTCCCCGGACGAGGTCGAGGAGATGGTGGAGGAGGAGATGGCCCTCCGGGCCGCGATGACCGGAACGGACGGCCCCGTGCTGCGCGTGGTCCTCAACGAGTCGGCCCTCCAGCGCCCGCAGGGCGGCGCCGCCGTCCTCAACGCCCAGCGCGACTTCCTCGCCGACCTGATCGGGGCGGGCATCGTCACCATGGGCGTGATCCCCGAGCAGACCCCGCACCACCCCGGCCTGGGCGGCGCCTTCCGGCTGATGGAGTTCGCCGACCGGCCCAGCATGGTCTACGCGTTCGCGGCCGAGGGCGGGGACCTGACCGCCGAACCCGAGCAGGTGGGCCGCTGCACCATGGTGCGCGACGCCATCGAGGACGCGACCGTGGAACTCACACCGGGGTCGGCGCTGCTCACCGCCCGCTGGCCCGCCGGGTAGCGGGGGCCGCTCCCCCGGCCCCCCGGGGAGCTTGGGGATACGCCCCACGATGGGCTAGGTTGCCCGCCATGGATATCGCGATCACATCCGGATACGTCGTCCCCGTCGACGCGGACCCCATCGACGGGGGAACCGTCCTCATCTCCGACGGCCGGATCGCCGCCGTCGGCGCCGACGTCACGGTCCCCGAGGGGGCCACCGTCGTCGACGCCTCCGGCAAGTGGGTGCTCCCCGGCTTCGTGGAGGCCCACGGCCACATCGGCATCGACGAGGAGGGCATCGGCTGGGCCGGTGACGACACCAACGAGATGACCGACCCCAACGGCGCCCGCATGCGCGCGCTGGACGCCATCAACCCCGCCGACCGCGGCTTCGCCGACGCCCTGTCCGGAGGCGTCACCAGCTCGGTCGTCAAGCCCGGGTCGGGCAACCCCATCGGCGGCCAGACCGTGGCGATCAAGTGCTGGGGCCGCAGCATGGAGGACCGGCTGATCCGGCACCCGGCCAGCGTCAAGAGCGCCCTGGGAGAGAACCCCAAGCGGGTCTACGGCACCAAGGACAAGCTCCCCTCCACCCGCCAGGGCGTGGCCGCCGTCATCCGCGACGCCTTCACCAGGGCGCAGGACTACCGGGCCAAGCGCGAGCACGCGGCCTCGGAGGGCACCCCGTTCGACCGGGACAACACCCTGGAGGTGCTGGTCCGGGTCCTGGACGGCGAGCTCCCGTGGTGCCAGCACACGCACCGCGCCGACGACATCCACACCGCGATGCGCCTGGCCGACGAGTTCGGCTACCGGCTGGTCATCAACCACTGCACCGAGGGCCACCTGCTGGCCGACGAGATCGCCGAGCGCGGCATCCCCGTCATCACCGGCCCGCTCATGACCAACCGCTCCAAGGTGGAGGTCAACAACAAGACCCTGGCCAACCCCGGGATCCTCGACCGGGCGGGCGTCAAGGTCGCCCTGACCACCGACCACCCGGTCGTCCCGATCGAGTTCCTGGTCCACCAGGCCACCCTGTGCGTCAAGGAGGGCATGGACCCGCGCTCCGCGATCCGCGCCCTCACGGTCAACCCCGCCGAGATCATGGGCATCTCCGACCGGGTCGGCTCCCTCAAGCCGGGCCTGGACGCCGACGTGGTGGTGTGGTCGGGCGACCCGCTGGACGTGATGAGCCGCGCCCTGCGCGTGTTCGTCGGGGGGCGCGAGGTCTACACCTACGACGAGGCCACGCGCGAGCGCACCGTGCTCGACGCCTACTACCGCGAGGCCTGAACGACCGCGTCCGCGGCCCCGCCCGGGAGCCGCCCGCGGTCGGGGCGCCGAGGCCAGCGACCGCGGGCGGTGGCGGGCCCCGGGCACCCGGCGGCGGACGCCGTCACCGCCCGGCCCGGCGCGGGTCCCCCGGCCGTGAACCGGGCCGGGACCCCGCCGAACACCGTCTAGATCGGCTCCACCGTCCGGAAGGGGGACCCGGCCGGGAACACCGGGGCGCCGTCGGACCCCCCGTCCACGCCGACCGCCACGGTGACCTTCTCCATGCCGGTCCTGCGGAGCACCTCCTCCGGGCCGACGGAGGCCAGCGGTGTCAGGACGACCGGCGAGCCCGCCGCGACCGGGGCCAGCAGCAGCTCCGCCCCCTCGCCGAGCCGGGTCAGCGGGGCGTCGGGCTCCGCGAACAGCGCCACCCGGTCCTCGGCGCCCAGCTTCCACCGCTCCGCCCAGCGGCGGCCGCCGGCGGCCAGCTCCGCGCCGGTCCGCACGCCGGAGCCGCGCAGCGCGGGCGCCCCCGGGTCCACGGGATAGGGGGAGAAGTGGTCCCCGTGCCCGCGCACCTCCACCGAGTAGTCGAGCACCATGGGCGGCACCTCGGCCAGCGGCAGCCCCAGCGGGTGCAGGGACGTGCCCACCACCTCCTCGGCACCGCTGTCCAGGGCGGCCTCCAGGCGGTCGGCGTCGGCCACGGCGACCTGGGCGCCCTCGGGCAGGTCGGCGCCGGGCGGCGCGAACTCCGCCACGGCCCCCACCGACCAGCACGAGACCAGCCACACCAGCGACTGCCAGTGCACCGGCAGGGCGAGCACCACCCGGTCGTCCGGCTGTGCCCCCAGACCGTCCACCAGCATGTTGGCGGTCTTGGACACCCAGTTGTCGAAGGTGGCGCGGGACAGCTCCACCCGGCCGCCCGAGGCGTCGTAGGAGGTCACGAACGGCCGGGACGGGTCCTCGGAGACCAGGGCGCGCCACAGTTGCGCGGGAGTTTCGGACATGACCGCCACTCTAGGGCGTCACCCGGGGTCCGCGCGGGTCCCACCGCGGGTGTGCGTTGGTACCGGGAAGCTGTCAGAGTTGCCCCATGCGCCTGCTCCCCGGACGGTTCCTCGCCCGTACCACCGCGCTCCCCGTGATCGCCGTCTCGGCCTGGCTCCTGGTGGCCTTCCCCCTCCTGGCCCTGGGCTCCCTCACCCCGCTGACGGCGGCCGTCCTCGGAACACCCGCCGTGCTCGCGGCCTGCCTCCTGGTACCCCGGCTCATCCCGGAACCGCCCGAGCAGGAGGACGCGCCCTGGTGGCCGGTCGTCCTCGTCCTGCTGGTCGCGGTCGCCTTCGCCGCGGTGCAGATCGCCTACCACGCCGAGGCCCTGGTCATCCGCCGGGACCCGGCCTCCTACGCCATGTACACGGCGTGGATCGCGGAGAACGGCTACCTGCCCATCCCGCAGCAGCGCGAGCTCATCGCGGGCGACGACCCCTCGCTCAGCTACGAGAGCCTGGCCCACTACCAGCGCGGCGACGTCATCTGGCCGCAGTTCATGGCCGGTGCGCCCCTGGTGGCCTCCATCGGCTACTGGCTGGGCGGCCTCGACGGGATGCTCGTCACCACGCCGGTCCTGGGCGCGCTGGGCGTGCTCACCTTCGCCGGGCTCACCGCGCGCCTGGTCGGGATCCGCTGGGCGCCCCTGGCAGCCCTGGTCCTGGCCGTGTGCCTGCCCCAGCAGTGGGTCAGCCGTTTCACCTACAGCGAGCCCGTCACCCAGATCCTGCTGCTGGGCGGCCTGGTCCTGGCCTACGACGCGCTCGTGCGGCGCGCCCGGCTCACCGACCGGTGGTCGTCCGCGCACACGCTGGCCGCCGCCGCGGGACTGGCGTTCGGCCTGGGGCTGGTGGTGCGCATCGACGCGATCCGCGACCTGCTGCCCGTGATCGGGTTCGTCGGCCTGCTGCTGCTCGCCCGCCGGGGGCAGGCCCTGCCGCTGCTGGGGGGCCTGGCCGCGGGCGTGGGACTGGGCCTGTACGCCGGGTACGGGCTGTCCCTGCCCTACCTGGAGTACCTCTCCGACTCCCTGGACCCCCTGCTGCTCATCAGCGCCGCCGTCATCGCCGTCACCGTCGCGGCCACCGCCGCCCTGTGGCGCCACGGCATCCCGCACGTGGAGCGCGTGCGCCGGCTGCCCGACGCGGTGGCCGCGCTCGCCCTGGCCGCCATGGTGCTGTTCGCCGTCCGCCCCCTGCTGTGGCCGGACCACGGGCACGGCAGCGACTTCACCGACGGCTGGGTCGCCTACGTCCAGCAGCGCGAGGGCCTGGCCGTCGAGGGCAGCCGCACCTACTACGACATGAGCCTGTACTGGGTGGGCTGGTACGTGGGCCTGGCCGCCGTCCTGTTCGCCTCGCTCGGGGTGGCCCTCGTGCTGCGCCGCCTCTTCCAGCGGCGCGACCTCCAATGGCTGCTGCCCGCCATGCTGCTGGTGTGGACGGTCGGCACCACCCTGCTGCGCCCCGCCATCACCCCCGACCACCCCTGGGCCAGCAGACGGCTGATCGCCCTGGTCATCCCGGCGTTCATCCTGTTCGCCGTCTGGTTCCTGGCCTGGCTCACCCGCTACTGCGCCGTCACCGCCCACTCCGGCCGGAGCACGGCGGTGGCCCGCGCCCTCCCGGTCGTGGTCGCCGCCAGCTCCGCGGTGGCGCTGCTCCTGCCCACCGCCGGCACGGCGGCCGGGATCATGGGGTACAGACAGGACGTCGGCAGCGTCGCCGCCACGCACCGGCTCTGTACGGCGCTGTCGGAGGACGCCTCGGTGGTCGTGGTCGACTCCGACATGGCCGGGAACTACATGCCGCTGCTGCGCAACGTCTGCGGGGTGCCCACCGCCTCCATGGACCAGCCGACCCCCCGGGACGTGGAACGCGTCGTCTCCGAGATCCACGAGCGCGAGCGCGACGCCGTGCTCGCCGCGTCCGACTGGAGGCTCCTGGAGGACCTGACCGGCGGTGAGGCGGAGCCGGAACGGCCCTTCCACGTGGTCGCCCGGATGGACCCGAGTACCCTCATGGAACCGCCGACCGGTTCCTGGGCCTTCAGGGGCAGCGTGTGGGTGTCCGTGTTCCCCGACGGGGGATGAGGACCCGGCCGGCCCCTCCCGAACGACCCCACCCCGCTGAGAAGAACCCATGAGCGACAGACGCGACGACGCACCCCGGCAGCACGACGAGGACCAGCCGGTCCGCGTCACCATCGTGCTCCCCTGCTACAACGAGGAGGACCACGTCGTCGACGAGGTCAAACGGATCTGCGGCGCCATGGACGCCTCCGGGTACTCCTACGAGCTGCTGGCCGTGGACGACGCCTCCAGCGACGGCACCCTGGCCCGGCTGCGCGACGTGGAGCCCCTCTACCCGCACATGCGCGTCATCGCGTTCGGGCACAACGGCGGGTCGGGCACCGTCCGCCGGATCGGCAGCCAGCGGGCGCGCGGCGAGTTCGTCGTGTGGACCGACGCCGACATGAGCTACCCCAACGAGCGCATCCCCGAGCTGGTCGCCATGCTCGACGGGGACCCCGGGGCCGACCAGGTCGTGGGCGCGCGCACCCAGGAGATGGGCAGCCACAAGGCCCTGCGGGTGCCCGCCAAGTGGGTCATCCGCAAGATCGCCGAACGCCTCACCAACACCCGCATCCCCGACCTCAACTCGGGGCTGCGCGTGTTCCGCCGCGAGGTCGCCCGCCCCTACCTGCGGCTGCTGCCGCCCGGGTTCTCCTGCGTCACCACCATCACGCTGGCCTTCCTGTCCAACCAGCACCCCGTCAGGTACGTGCCGATCGAGTACGCCAAGCGCGCGGGCACGTCCAAGTTCCACTTCGTCCGCGACGCCTACCGGTACATCCTCCAGGTGCTGCGCATGGTGATGTACTTCAACCCGCTCAAGGTGCTCATGCCGCCCGCCCTGGTTCTGCTCGGGGTCGGCGCCGCCAAGTTCGTCTTCGACCAGGTGCGCAACCCGCTCTACGTCCCCAACAACACCGTCATGATCCTCATGACGGGGCTGATCATCGCGGCGATCGCCCTGCTGGCCGACCTCATCGTGCGCTCCAGGGAGAACGCGTGAGCCCGGCGGTCCGGGTGGCCCTGGTCGGGCCCGCCCACCCCTACAAGGGCGGCGGCGCCCGGCACACCACCGAGCTGGCGCACCGGCTGCGCGCGCTCGGCCACCCCACGACCGTGGAGTCCTGGCGGGCCCAGTACCCGGCCGCCCTGTACCCCGGCCGGCAGACCATCGAGGCCCCCGAGGGGGAGCCCTACCCCGGTACCCGCCACGAGCTGGCCTGGTACCGGCCGGACGGGTGGTGGCGGACCGGGCGGCGCCTGGCCCGCGACGCCGACCTGGTGGTGCTCACCCTGTTCTCGCCGGTGCAGGTGCCCGCCTACCTGGGCGTCCTCGCCGGGGTGCGCTCCGTGCGGCACTCCGGGGGCGCGCGGGTGGTGGCGCTGTGCCACAACGTGCTGCCCCACGAGCGGCGTGCCGTGGACGTGTCCCTCGTGCGGGCCCTGCTGCGCCGTGTGGACGGCGTGGTCGCCCACTCGCCCGAGCAGGCGCGCCTCGCCGAGGGGCTCAGGGCGCCGGGGGCGCCGCGGCCCGTGGTCGCCGAGATGCCCCCGCACCTGCCCGAGACCGGCGGCGCCGCGGAGCCGGCGCCGGGGGAGCGGCGCCACCTGCTGTTCCTGGGCATCGTCCGCCCCTACAAGGGGGTGGACCTGCTGCTGCGGGCCCTGGCCGACGGGGCCCCCGACGACGTGGCGCTCACCGTGGCCGGGGAGTTCTGGGGCGGCACCGCGGAACTGGAGGAGCTGGCCGCCGGGCTGGGGATCGCCGACCGGGTGCGGCTGCGGGACGGATACGTCCCCGCGGGGGAGCTGCCGGAGCTGTTCGCCTCGGCCGACGCGGTGGTGCTGCCCTACCGCGCCGCCACCGCCACCCAGAACGTGTGGCTGGCGCACGAGCACGGCGTGCCGGTGGTGGCCACCCGCGCCGGGACCCTCCCCGACCACGTGCGCGAGGGGGTCGACGGCCTGCTGTGCGCGCCCGGTGACGCCGCCGACCTGGCCCGCGCGCTGAAGGCGTTCTACGCGCCCGGCGAGCCCGAGCGGCTGCGCGCCGGGGTCCGCCCGGTGGAGGCCGAACCGTACTGGCGGGCCTACACCGGGCGGCTGCTGGAGGCGTGAGGCCGCCCCGCGGGGGAGTGCGCGGCGCGGCCCCGGGCCCCGGTCGGAGGGCCTCCGGCGCGGGCGGCGGGGCGCCGGAGGGCCCGCGCGGTCACTCGGGCCACTCGTAGGTCCAGCCCATGGACTCGAAGAGCCGGTAGGTGGTCACGTCGCCGGGCCTGCGCCAGGCGGTCTCCGAGGCCGCGGGCTCGAGCACGACCAGTTCGTCGGACAGCAGCGCGCCCGTCTCCGGGTCGAAGAGGAGGTGGTGCTCGTACTCACCCGACTCCCCCGAGCCGCCGTCGTAGGCCAGCCCGACGGCGGGCCGTCCTGACACGTCGGTCGCCCCCTCCAGCGGACGGGCCCCGGGAACCCGCATGAGCACGGTGTACACGCCCGCCCGCACCTCGGGCGGAAGCGGGTACTCCAGGACGTGCGCGATGGACTGCACCGTCTGGTCCACCGTGGCCTCGCCCGAGGCGTCCAGCAGCAGTTCCGACAGTTCCCCCGGGTCCGAGGGCAGAGCCTGGAGTTCCTCGAACGTCAGCACCTGTGTGCCGAAGGGGTACGACCAGGGCCGACCCTCGTCGGGGGGACCGAGGTCGGACATGTCCGGAGGGACCTCCCCGCTCCCGGTCTCGGGGTCGTGGGGCCAGGAGGTGGGGCGGCCGTCGCGTTCCCAGGCGTCCTGGTCCTCCTGCCGTATCAGGGACCAGTCGGTCGACACCACCCGGCTCGTGGTGGTCCCCCCCTCCATGGCCGTCCACGTCTCCCAGACCTGGAGCCCGTAGATGCCGTAGCGCTCCTCCCCGGAGCCTGCGCTCCGGGAGCTGCCGCGGACGGTGCGCGTGTGCCAGGCGCCGCCGTCGGCCTCCTGGGCGCGTGCGGCCTCGACGACGGGGCCCATCACCTCCTCCACGCCGCCGGTGCCCTCGGCGCCGTCGGAGACCCCGGGAACCGGGCCCACGGAGACCGTGTCCGGATCCGTGGCGTCGACCGGGCCCAGGACCAGGAGGGCGAACACGGCTGCCGCCACGAGCACGGCCGCTCCGGACAGGGTCAGGGGCAGCGGGGAGAGGGGCCGGGGACGGGACGGCGATCTGTCGCCGCCCGGGCGCCAGCCCGTGCGCAGGGCCAGCTCCTCGATGCCGGGTTCGCGGACGTCGGCCCGCATGCGGCGCAGGTGGTCGAGCTCGTTCACCGGGAGTCCTCCTTCACGGGCGTGGCGGTGGGGAGAGCGGCGCGCACGCGCTTGCGGGCGCGGTGCAGCCGGGAGCGGACGGTGCCCACCGGGATGCCGAGTACGGAGGCGACCTCCTCGTAGGTCAGGTCGCCCCAGGCGACGAGCAGGAGGACGTCGCGGTCACGGGCGGACAACCTGGCCAGTGCGGCGGCCAGGGGCTTGGACACCGACTGCGCGTCCACCCGCGCGGACACCCGGTCGGCGAAGCCCTCCATGACGGGATCCACCCCGGTCCGGGCCAGGGCCCGGTAGTGGCGTGTCTCGGAGCGGTGGTGGCGGCGCACCAGGTTCGCGCTGATCCGCCACAGCCAGGGGCGGGCGTCGGGGCGGGCCGGGTCGTAGCGGTGGCGCTTGCGGAAGGCGATGTGGAAGGCCTCGGCCACCACGTCGTCGGCGTCCGGTCCGCCCAGCCGCCGGGCGACGTAGCGGTGCAGGGCGGGAGCATGGCGGCGGAAGATCTCACCGAAGCGTGTCGGATCCTCCAGCGACCGCTGGATGACGTCCGCGTCGGACTCGGCGCCGTCGGGCACGGTGGCCCAAGAGGCGGCAGGGGGCATGGGGGATCCCATCGTCTGGGGTGGTGTCGGGGGCGGTCTCACACCCGTACTAGCCCGATACGGGGAAGAGGGTTCGCGGCCCGTCCGGCGTTCCGGGTGTGCCGCTCGTCACCCTCCGGGCCGCGGGCCCCCGACCGCCGCTTCCGGGGCCTGGGTCCCGGCCGCCGCACCCGGCCCGCCCGCCCCCGGCGCCGCCAGCGGGACGGGGACCGCCTCAGGGGCGCGGACCGGGCACGGCCTCCGGCCCCGGGGCGGCCCGCCGGGACAGCAGCACCGCCAGTCCCGCCCAGGCCACGTCCGCGACGGTCATCACCAGCCGCGACAGCACCGCCACCACCAGCGCGGCCCCGGCGTCCACCACCGGTGACAGCGCCACCACCAGCACCGCCTCGCGCACCCCCAGACCCGCCGGGGCGAACACCACCAGCAGCCCCAGCGTCCACGCCAGCGCGTAGGCGCCCACCGCCGGGCCGAGCGACCGCAGCGCCTCGCCGCCCGCCGCCCAGGTCAGCAGCCACACGTGCAGGCCCAGGGGCGCCCACGCCACCAGGGTCCACCCCACGGCGGCGGCCATGGACCGCCCGCGCACGTCCAGGGGTCCGGCCCCGGCGACCTCGCGGAACCGGGCGAACGGGCGGGCGGCCAGCCGGATCCCCCAGCCGACCACGCGCGGGTGCAGCGCGGCGAGCAGCAGGGGCGCCAGGACCAGCGCCCACCACCAGCGGCGGGCCGCCTCCGCCGACGACAGCGGCAGGGCCACCGCCGCGACCGCCAGGCCCGCCGCGACCGTCACCCCCACCGCGAGCAGGGTCGCCGCCGCGCCGCGCGTGCGCGGCACGTTCCAGTCCCGGGCCAGCTCCACCTGGGCCACGAAGGCCCACACCGAACCCGGCAGGTACTTGCCGAGCTGCCCCACGAACATGACGCGGGCCGCCGTGCGGCGGGGCAGCGGGGAGCCCATCCCGGCCAGCAGCGCGCGCCAGGCGAGCATCTGCGCGGTGAGTCCCGCCATGCCCGCCAGCACCGCCGCGGGCAGCACCCACAGGGGCAGCGCCGCCGCGGCGTCCCGGGCCTGCTCCCAGTTCGCGCGCAGGGCCAGTCCCGCGCACACGCACACCACCACGAACAGCGCCAACCGCACCCACGGGCTACTGCGCAGCCGACTCAGCACGTGGCCTCCCTCCCGTACGTGCCGACCCTACGCCGCCCGCGCACCCTCCGGCCCCGCCCCCCGGGCGCCCCCGGTTCCGGCCGTCCGCGCCCGTCCCGGACCCCGGGGCCCACGGCCCCCGGCACGGGCCCGCCGGAGGCCGTCCCGCGCCCCCGGCCAGGGCGGGGGCGCGGTGGTGAGGCCCCGCACACATCCGCGGCCAGCGGTGGTGCGTCCGCACGCGCGAAGAGGCCGGGGCGTAGGGTTGCGCCCTATGAGTGGTGCGAACGACCCGGCCCCCGGTCCCTCCCCGACCCCGTCCGCCATGCGCAGGGCCCTGGCCCGCGCACGGGACGGCAAGACCCTCGACGTCACCGAGGCCGAGGTGCTCCTGCACGCCAGGGGCGAGGACCTGGACGTCCTCCTCGAACACGCCGGGAGGGTGCGCGACGCCGGGCTGGAGGCCGCGGGGCGCCCCGGGGTCGTCACCTACAGCCGCAAGGTGTTCATCCCCCTGACCCGCCTGTGCCGCGACCGCTGCCACTACTGCACGTTCGCCACGGTGCCCGGCCGCCTCGACGCGCCGTTCCTGTCGCCCGACGAGGTCCTGGAGACCGCTCGCCAGGGCGCCGCGATGGGCTGCAAGGAGGCCCTGTTCACGCTCGGCGACAGGCCGGAGGACCGCTGGAAGCAGGCCGCCGAGTGGCTCAACGCCCACGGCTACGACGACACCCTGTCCTACGTGCGGGCCATGGCCATCATGGTGCTGGAGGAGACCGGCCTGCTCCCGCACCTGAACCCGGGCGTGCTCACCTGGGCCGACTTCCAGCGCCTCAAGCCCGTCGCCCCGTCCATGGGGATGATGCTGGAGACCACCTCCACCCGGCTGTTCACCGAGAAGGGCCGGGCCCACTACGGCAGCCCGGACAAGGACCCGGCGGTGCGGCTGCGCGTGCTGGAGGACGCGGGGCGCTCCGGCGTCCCCTTCACCACCGGCATCCTCCTCGGCATCGGTGAGAACACCGCCGAGCGCGCCGAGTCGATCTTCGCGATGCGCGGTGTCTCCCGCCGCTACGGCGGCGTCCAGGAGGTCATCGTGCAGAACTTCCGGGCCAAGCCCGCGACCGCGATGATGCACCGGCCCGACGCCGAGCGCGAGGAGATGGCCGCCGCCATCGCCGTCACCCGCCTGGTCATGGGGCCCCGGGCGCACGTGCAGGCGCCGCCCAACCTCATCGGCGCCGAGCACGGGGGCGTGGACGAGTACGGGCTGATGCTCCGCGCGGGCATCGACGACTGGGGCGGCGTCTCCCCGCTCACCCCCGACCACGTCAACCCGGAGCGGCCCTGGCCGCAGATCGACGACCTGGCCGCGCGCACCGCCGCCCACGGCTTCACCCTGCGCGAGCGGCTGACCGTCTACCCCGAGTACGTCCGGGCCGGTGAGCCCTGGCTGGACCCGCGCGTGGCCGGGCACGTGGCCGCGCTCGCCGAACCCGGGACCGGCCTGGCGCGCGAGGACGCGCCCGTGGTGGGCCGGCCCTGGCAGGAGCCCGAGGCGGTGCTGGTCTCCTCCGGCCGCACCGACCTGCACACGGGGATCGACACCGAGGGGCGCACCGCCGACCGCCGAGGCGACTTCGACGCCGTCTACGGCGACTGGGACGAGCTGCGCTCCGGCGTGGACCGCGAGGGAGCCGTGCCGCGCAGGTTCGACCCCGACATCGCGGCGGCGCTGCGCAGCGCCGAGTCCGACCCCGCGGGCCTGTCCGACGACGAGGCGCTCGCCCTCCTGCACGCCGACGGAGCCGAGCTGGAGGCGCTGGCGGACCTGGCCGACCGGGTACGCCGGGACACGGTCGGCGACGACGTCACCTACGTCGTGACCAGGAACATCAACTTCACCAACGTCTGCTACACCGGGTGCCGGTTCTGCGCGTTCGCCCAGCGCCGCACCGACGCCGACGCCTACACGCTCTCCCTGGAGCAGGTCGCCGACCGGGCCGAGGAGGCGTGGAAGGCCGGGGCGACCGAGGTGTGCATGCAGGGCGGCATCCACCCGGACCTGCCCGGCACCGCCTACTTCGACATCGCCGCCGCCGTGCGCGAGCGCGTCCCGGACATGCACGTCCACGCCTTCAGCCCGATGGAGGTGGTCAACGGGGCGGCGCGCACGAACCTGCCGGTCCGCGAGTGGCTGCTGCGCGCCCGCGAGGCCGGGCTCGGCTCCGTGCCGGGCACCGCCGCGGAGATCCTCGACGACGAGGTCCGCTGGATCCTCACCAAGGGCAAGCTGCCCGCGGCCGAGTGGATCGACGTCATCACGTCCGCGCACGACCTGGGCATCCCCACCACGTCCACGATGATGTACGGGCACGTGGACTCTCCGAGGCACTGGGTGGCGCACATCAAGCTGCTGCGCTCGCTCCAGGAGCGGTCGGTGGAGCGCAACGGCCGCCGGGGGTTCACCGAGTTCGTCCTGCTGCCGTTCGTGCACACCAACGCGCCCATCTACCTGGCCGGGCTGGCCCGCACCGGCCCGACCGTCCGGGAGAACCGCGCGGTGCACGCCCTGGCCCGGCTGCTGCTGCACGGGCACGTCGACAACATCCAGTGCTCGTGGGTCAAGCTCGCCGAGGACACCTGCCGCCAGCTGCTCGCGGGCGGGGTGAACGACGTCGGCGGCACCCTGATGGAGGAGACCATCAGCCGGATGGCCGGGTCGGGGCAGGGTTCGTTCAAGACCATCAGCGACATCCGCGCCCTGGTCGAGCCGACGGGCCGACCCGTCCGCCAGCGCACCACGACCTACGGCCCGGTGCCGCGGGAGCGCCAGCGCGCCGCCGAGGCCAGCGACGGCGTGGCCCCCAGCGTCCGGCGCCCCACACTGCCGCTGGTCTAGAAGAGGAGAGAGGGGGCGAAGCGCCGGGGGACGGCGCTTCGCCCCCTCCTTGTGGGGGCCGGCGGCCCGTCATCCGGTGGGGGCGGGTGACGGGCCGCCGGGGAGCCGCGTGCAGTGGGGGAGGGGTGGGGGCCCTCCACGCGGCCTCGGGTCAGCAGGCGCCGACGAGCCTCCAGACGCCCCACTCGCCGGTGGTGCCCGGCTCCTCACCCTGGGTCCACCACTGGGCGCGGTACTCCGAACCCTCGTGGGAGACCACGTCGCCGCCGGTGTAGACGCTGCCGGAGGCCCAGGCCGGGGCGGTGCAGTCCCCGGGCTCCTCCGTGGGCTCGTCGGTCGGCTCCTCGGTGGGCTCCCCGCCGTCGCCGGGGCCGCTGCCCAGACGGGCCGAGACGGTCTCGGCGAAGGCGTAGCCGTTGGTGGCGTCCCAGTTGACGGACCAGGTCATCACGCCGCCGATGGGGCCGTACGGGGTGTCGGGGGAGAAGGACCCGCAGTTGGTCCCGGCCTCCAGGCAGTCCAGGGCGCGCACGACCTGGCTGGGCGCCATGTACCCGCCTCCGGCGGCGGACTGCACGGCGGGCAGGCCGAGGCCCACCTGGTCCGGGCTCAGGCCCATCTCCAGCTGGATGCAGGCCAGCGCGGCGACGAAGTCGGGAGTGCCCTGGTGGTACACCTGGCCGTCGCACCCCAGCATCGAGCCGGAGTTGTAGTACTGCATGTTGACGATGGTGAGGATGTCGGAGATGTTCGACGCGAGCTTGTGGTACTCCCGGTCGGGGCTCTGGAAGTCGATGGTCTGCGGCGCCATCGTGATGATGAGGTCCGACCCGGCCCGGCCGCTCAGGTCGTGCAGGGCCTGGGACATGTACTGGGCGTTGATGCCGTGCTCCAGGTCGATGTCGACCCCGTCGAAGCCGTAGTCCTGCATCAGCTGGTACACGGTGTCGGCGAAGTTGTCCGCCTGGGTGGCGTTGGTGACGTCCACGTGGCCGCGCTCGCCGCCCACGGAGATGATGACCTTGCGGCCCTCGGCCTGGACGGCCGCGATGTCGTCGCGGAACTGCTGGTCGGTGTAGCCGCCCAGCTCGCCGCTGGCGAGGTTGAACGTGATCCCGCCGTCGAGGGTGGGGTGGTTGTCGGCGAAGGCGACGGCCACCAGGTTGTACTCGGAGGGGACCTCGGACAGCGGCATCACGGTGGAGCCGTTGTTGAAGTTGTGCCAGTACCCGGTGAGCCACTGGCCGGTCTGCTGGACCTGGGCGGAGTCGCTGTCGGACACGGTCTCCACCTCGGCGGGCGCGGGGGAGAGCTGGCTGAAACCGGCGAGGAGACCGGCGGTGAGGAGGGCGAGAGCGCCGGTCAGCGCGGCCTTCGCGGCTCGGGGGGCTTTCCTGCGGCGGTGTTCGGGCATCGTGAGAGTTTCTTTCGTCGAGCGGGGGAGACGAAGGGGCTCTGGGAGCCGCTAATTGTTAGGAAACCTTAAAGTTGTCTCGCGGCCGCGTCAACGACAACGGTAAGGAAAGTTTGTGGTTTTTCTGTGGGCCTCAGTACCTCCATTGAGTCCCAGAAACCCCTTCAGCACCAGGGAAGATGGCCGACGCGCGTACCGAACGTCACCCTCCGTGCACGCGCGCGCGGGCGCTCGCGCCCCTTCCTCCGCCCCCGGCGAAGGCCGCCCCCGTGGACGGTGCCGGAGGCCCGCATCCCGCGCCGGGCCCGTACCACCGGTCCTCCGGGCCCGTACCACCGGGGCGGGTCGGCCGCCTCCCGGTCCCCGGGTCCCGTCGCGGACGGGACCGGGCTCCCTCCCGGGGAATGGACGCCGCGGCGGCCGGGCGTTCCCGGGGCTCACGGAGCGTACGGGGCAGCCCCGCGCCCCGGATGTCCGGGCCTCCGGATGTCCACGTCCCCGCCTCCGCCGCCCACGTCCCCGGACGGGACCGACCCCCGGCGCTCACGAACCGTACGGGCCCGCCCCCGTGTCCCGGATGTCCAGGTCCCGGTTCATCTCCCGGAACACGTCGTGGTCGATGCCGCCCTCCCGGTACATCGACATCAGCGCGTCCCTGCGCGCCTGCGTGATCTGCGCGTGCACGGCCCTGCCGCTGTCCGCCCGCTCGCGCGCCCGCCCGTCCCCGGCGTCCATCAGCCCCCGCACCTGCGAGACGCGCCGCGTGTACACCGCGCGCAGCGAGTCGGCGGTCCGGTCGTCCACCTCGCCCTCCCGCAGCAGTTCGTCCACCTTGCCCAGCGCCGCGTAGCTCATCCGCTCGTCGGCCCGCAGGAACTCCATCCGCCGCGCGCCCTCCTGCGTCATGCCCAGCTTGCGCAGCAGCAGCGGCAGCGTCATCCCCTGTCCCACCAGGGTCCCGAGCACCACGACCCCCGCCACGAAGACCAGCGCGCCCCGTTCGCCGAAGGGCTCCCCGCCCAGCGTCGCGGGCAGGGACAGGGCGATCGCCAGCGACACCGCCCCGCGCATCCCGCTCCACCCGATGACCACCCGCTCGCGCAGGTCGGTCCCCTCCAGCTTCGAGAACGGCGGGAGCCGGTGCAGGGGGATCACCACCAGCATCAGCCCCATGCGCAGGGCGACCGCCGCGGCCGCCGTCGCCAGGGCCACCCACACCAGGTCCAGGAAGGCGAACTGGTCCCGCGCCGCCGCGACCACCGAGTCCAGCTGCAACCCCAGCACCACGAACAGCATCGACTCCAGCAGCCCCACGAGGGTGCTCCAGATCGTCTGCCCGCTCACCCGCACCCGCGGCGGCAGCAGGCCCTCGCCGCGCGTGCCCAGGTAGATCCCGGCGACCACCGCCGCCAGCACCCCCGAGAACCCCGCCATCTCCGCCGGGATGTAGGCCACGAACGGTGTGACCAGCACGACCATCAGCTGGAGCGACGGATCCCGCATGCGGGTCCGCGACCACGACACCGCCAGGGCCACCGCGGCGCCGTAGAGCAGGCCGCCCGCCACGACCCTCACCAGCTCGACCAGGCCCTCCCGGGGCGTGAGCGGGTGCGACATCGCGGTCACGGCCAGGCTGAACAGCGTCAGCGCCACCCCGTCGTTGATGAGGGACTCGCCCTCCAGGAGGGTCAGCACCCGGCGCGGGGTGCCCACCCGCTTGAGGATCGCCGACGCCGCCACGGCGTCGGTCGGCGCGACGGCGGCGCCCAGGGCGATCGCCGCGGGCCACCCCACCGCCGGGACCAGCAGGTGGACGACCGCGGCCAGGCCGAACGCGGTCAGCAGCGTCACCCCCACCGCCATCACCACGATGGGGCGCATCAGGTCGCGCATGTCCTTGGGCGAGGAGAAGAACGCCGCGTTGTAGATCAGCGGGGGCAGGAACACCAGCAGGATGACCTGCGGGGAGACCGACAGCGAGTGCAGCCAGGGCACGATTCCCAGGACCATGCCCAGCAGCACCAGCACGACCGCGTCCGGCACCCGCAGCCGTCCGGCGACCAGCCGGCCGCCGATCACCGCGACCACGATCACCAGCGTGGCGACCACGTACTCCTCGACGGACACCCCGCACCTCCCCGTCGGCCTCCGGCCGCACCAGCATGGCGCCGTCCGGGTCCGCCGGTCGCCCTGACGCGCCGGTCACCGGGCGGACACGCCCCCGGAGGCGAGAGCGCCCGGCCGGCCGGAAGCCCCGCCGGTGCGGAGCGGGGTCCGCGTCCCGGCGGACCCGTACCCGAGGCGGGTCCGGGCACCGGACTCCGCCACAGGCGCAGGGCCCCGGCAGGCCGGTCGGGTACGCCTAGCGCACGGTGACGAAGTCCTCCGGGTCGCGCGGCGGCCTCTCCCGCGGCGCCTCGGCCGCGTGCCCCACGGCCACCGCGCCCATCGGCCGCCACTCCTCGGGCACCTCCAGCACCTCGCGTACCACGTCCGCGCAGAACATGGTCGAGGAGACCCAGGCCGACCCCAGACCCTCCACGGCCAGCCCCACCAGCAGGTTCTGCACCCCGGCGCCCATCGCCACCAGGAACATCGACCGCTCGGCGTCGGCCCGGCGCGCGTCAGGGTAGGGGTGCGCGCCGTCGGCCACCAGGAAGGGCACCACCAGGTACGGTGCGCCGCGCAGCACGTCGCCGCGCCGCGTGCGCCGCGCGATCTGCTCCTCCGTGAACCCGTCCCCGCGCAGGTCCGCCACCCACGCCCGGAGCATCGCGTCCAGCAGCCGCTCGCGCGTGCGCGCCGACTCCACCAGCACGAAGCGCCACGGAGTGGTGTGGTGCGGCGCGGGAGCCGTCACCGCCGCGGCCACCGCCCGCCGCACCGCCGCCGGATCCACCGGTTCGTCGGTGAACGACCGGACCGTCCGCCGGGCGGGGACCACGTCCCGCGACCCGTACCGGAACAGGTCGGCGTCGGCCGGGCGGACCAGCGCGGCCGCCCCCGGGCCGTCCTCCTCGGTGACCAGGTCGCCCAGGCCGCTGACCACCGCGACCGGGACCCCGCTCGTCTTGCCCTTGACCAGCTCGCCCGCACCGGCGATCTCGTCGGCCACCGCGTTGACGGTCGCCTCCATGAGGTTGCCGTAGGCGTCGGTGGTGCCGCGCAGGTCCTGTACGGCGGACAGCCCGGCCGCGCCGATGGCCACGTCGGTCTGCCCGACCCGCCACGGCCGGCCGAAGGTGTCGGAGACGACCACGCCGACGTTCACGCCCAGGCGCTCGCGCAGCCCGGCGCGCAGCGCGCGGGCGGAGGCGTCGGAGTCCTCGGGCAGCAGCAGCACGGTGCCGGGCTCGACGTTGGAGGCGTCCACCCCGGCGGCGGCCATGACCAGGCCCTGGCGGGTCTGCACGATCCGGGTCCTGCCCGCGCGGGCCACCACCCGGACGGTCTCGGCGTCGACCGCCTCCTCCCGGCTCATGCGGCGGGCGCGGCCCTCGGCCTTGCTGACGACCTTGGAGGTGACGACGAGGATGTCGCCGTCGGCCAGCGGGACCCCGGAGGCGGCCGCCGCCTCGGCGACCAGGGCCGGCAGGTCGTCGCCCGACCGCACCTCGGGGATGCCACCGAGCCCGCGCACACGCAGTTCGGCGCTCACTCGCCGCCTCCCCGCCTCTCGGACAGCTCCACGGCCAGGTCCACCGCGGCCCGCGCGATCGCCTCGGTGGCGGCGGGGTCGCTCATGTACAGGGGACGCGAGCGCACCTCGATCCCCTCCACCTCGGTTCCCGCGTCGGCCTCGTCCACCAGCCAGCCGTCCAGCAGGTCGGCGCCCAGGTGCGCGGCGACCGCGCCCGCGGTGGTCTCCACGCCGATCGCGGTCAGGCAGGCGTCGGCCATGCCGCGCACCGGCGCGCCGCCGATGATGGGGGAGACGCCCACCACGGTCTTGTCCGCCATGGCCTCGCGGATGCCGGGGACGCCCAGGACGGATCCCACGCTGACCACCGGGTTGGACGGGGGCAGGATCACCGCGTCGGCGGCGGCGATCGCCTCCAGCACGCCGGGCGCGGGCCTGGCCGTCTCGGCGCCGACGCTGACGATCTGCTCGGCGGGCAGCGCCGCGCGGTGCCGGATCCACCACTCCTGGAAGTGGATGGCCCGGCGTCCGTCCCCGTCGTCGACGACCACGTGCGTCTCGACCTGGTCGTCGGTCATCGGCAGCAGCCGCACGCCCGGCCGCCAGCGGTCGCACAGCGCCTCGGTGACCGCCGAGAGGGGGTACCCGGCGGCGAGCATCTGCGCCCGCACGATGTGGGTGGCGGTGTCGCGGTCGCCCAGGCCGAACCAGGTGGGCTTCATCCCGTAGGCGGCGAGCTCCTCCTTGACGGTGAAGGACTCGTCGGTCCGGCCCCAGCCCTGCTCCTCGTTGATCCCTCCGCCGAGGGTGTACATCACCGTGTCCAGGTCGGGGCAGATCCTCAGCCCGAACAGGGTGATGTCGTCACCGGTGTTGCCGATGACGGTGATGCTGCTGTCTGTGGTGTGCTCTTCGGGGGCCGACGTCCCGGTTCCGAGCGCCGCCCTGAGGCCGCGGAGGAACCGCGCGCCGCCGATACCGCCAGCCGGTACGACTATCCGCATGCGTCCAAGTCTGGCAGTCTGGGGGCGTGTATGGGTCATCTGCCCCGCCGTGGGCACGACCCGTACGTGACCGTTCCGGTATCGGAGGTCCGTGAACTCCGGGGCTGCGGTCGCCATCCCACCCTTCGGCCCCGCCCGGTGTCCCCACATCCATGCCCGGACGCGGCCGATCCACACGTGACAGCCCGACGCCGTTTCCACCGACCCGACGGCGAAGCAGCAGTAGATGGGGAACCTCTCTTGAAGAACGAAACGCTAGAACGCCTGCGCCTTCCGGGGGCCTGGGTCCTGATCGGGGCTGTGGGCGCGTCCATGCTCGCCGGCCTGATCAACCTGATCTCCGGGTCGAGCTACCCGAACTCCTTCGCGGGGACGATGACCTCGGCGGGCCCCAACTTCTTCGGCCTCGCCGTCGTGGTGCTGCTGGCCGCGGCGGTGGCCCTGGTGCTGACCGGTGAGCGCACGCGCTCCTCCGCCCAGCCGATCGTGCTCATCGCGATGGTCATGAGCGGCGTGGGGCTGCTGTTCGCCCTGATCAGCCTGATCACCGCCTTCGTCTGGGGGGCCGAGGCCGGCAACATGGGCCTGGGCTTCGCGGGCTTCGTGTCCACGCTCGGCTCCGGTGCCGTGCTCGGCGTCCTCGGCTTCGCGCTGCTCAAGATCTTCAACGACCCCGCCCTGGTCCCCAGGTCTGTGCCGCAGCAGGGTGCCTACCCGCAGCAGTTCCCGCCCGCCACCGGCGCGCAGCAGTCCTTCGCCCAGCCGGGCTACCCGGGCCAGCCCGCCGACCCCGCCCAGACCGGTGCCCAGCAGTACGGCGCGGACCCGGCGCAGCAGGCCTACGGCCAGCAGTACGGCGTGGACCCGGCGGTCCAGCAGCAGTACGGGACCGGTGCGCAGCAGGCGTACGGCCAGCAGTACGGCACCGACGCCCAGCAGCAGTACGGCACGGGCGCGCAGCAGGCCTACGGCCAGCAGTACGGCACCGACGCCTCCGGGCAGCAGCCCGTCCAGCAGGGCTACGACGCCGCCCAGCAGTACGGCCAGCAGTACGGTACGGACGCCTCCGCCCAGCAGTACGGCGCGGACCCGGCGCAGCAGGCCTACGGCCAGCAGTACGGCGCGGACCCGGCGGCCCAGCAGCAGTACAGCGCGGACCCGGCGCAGCAGGCCTACGGCCAGCAGTACGGCACCGACGCCTCCGGGCAGCAGGCCGCCTACGGCCAGCCGGGCGAGTACGCCTACGACCCCTCCCAGTACGCCCCGCAGGGCACCGGGCAGCAGCCCGCCTCCGGCGAGCAGGCCGCCCAGGACGCGATCCAGTACGGCTGGTACCAGGGCGCTGACCAGGGGCAGCAGGCGCAGGACGCCCCGGCCGACGGCAATCTTGATCCTTTCTTTAACTCGGGTGAGAACACCGGTAGCCAGACGCCCGGACAGGGTGGGGGATCGTACGGAGGGCAGTACGGAGCGGGCACCGGATACGGCTCTGACCAGCAGGGACAGAGCGGCACCGGTGACCAGCAGGGGTGGTACGGCGGCGAGGACAAGCGCTGACCCGGCTCCGGCGGCCCGTGCTCTCCACCGCCTTGGAAGGTCGTGAATTGCGTGGTAATCCGCAGAACGGACATGACCCGGCTGCCGCTGGCGGTCCGTTACATGATATTCAGTGGATTACCACGCAGGGCGCTTGACTCTCAGCAAGCGACCCACGTGTAATTTCAAGGTGGGATTCCACCCGGCCCGGGGGACGAAAAGGGCCGGGGACATCTATGGGGGGCAACAGGAGGTGCGCATGAGCGAGGTCATCCCGCTGGCGCACGGCTCGGATGAGGATCTGGGCTGGCAGGAACGCGCCCTGTGCGCGCAGACCGACCCGGAGGCGTTCTTCCCCGAGAAGGGCGGCTCGACGCGGGAAGCCAAGAAGGTCTGTCAGTCGTGCGAGGTGCGCGCGGAGTGCCTGGAATACGCGCTGGAGCACGATGAGCGCTTCGGCATCTGGGGGGGACTCTCCGAACGCGAGCGCCGCAGGCTGAAGAAAGCCGCCGGGGGAGATTTCGATTTCCTGGCGGAGATGCTCTAGGGCCGCGTGTGAGACGCGCGTCCGGGCCGCGAGCCCGGGCGCGCGTTTTCGTGTTCGCCCCCTCCCGGGCGGACGGCCTCGGAGCCCGGGAGCGGCCGGCGGCGGCAATACGCGGATATGCCGGACCCCATTCGGACATGTGTTCGGTTTGGCTCTCGGTTCGTGACGGGAATGCTCCGGTATGGCCGGGCCGCAGCGGCGTGTGACGAATAGGTCCGTAATGGTGTCGAGTGGCGTATCGTGATGTCCCGCGCGGGCCGTGTCCGGCCCCGACGAGGTCACGAGGACCGCGGTCGGCCCTGACGTCCCGCGCGGACCGCGTCCGGAGCGCGGTCGTGCCCGTCGGCCCCGCCCGGCCGGACCCGCGGACCCGTTCGGGGCCGCGCCCCCTCCCGGAGAGAACCCACCACAGCCGTGCCTGACCAGGATTTCGCCCGACACGTCGTCACCGCGGTCATCGTGTCCCACGACGGCTCCCGCTGGCTGCCCGAGACGATGGAGGCGTTGCGCGGCCAGTCCTGGCCCGTGCAGCGGGCCGTCGCCGCCGACACCGGCAGCACCGACGACAGCGCCGACGTCCTGGCCCGCTTCCTGCCCTCCGACGCCGTCGTGGACCTGCCCGCGAGCACCGGCTACGGCGACGCCGTCCGGGCGGCCCTGGAGCTGCCGCGCTCCACCAGCGCCGTACGCGGCTTCGACGAGGACGCCACCGAGTGGATCTGGCTGATCCACGACGACCTCACCCCGGACCGGGACGCCCTCGCCCACCTGTTGGACGCCGCCGACCAGGACCCCCGCGCCGCCGTCCTGGGCCCCAAACTGCGCGACTGGTTCGACCGCCGCCTCCTGGTGGAGGCGGGCGTGACCATCGACGGCGCGGGCCGCCGCGAGACCGGGCTGGAGCAGCGCGAGTTCGACCACGGCCAGCACGACGGCACGCGCCAGGTCCTGGCCGTCTCCAGCGCGGGCATGCTCGTCCGCCGCGACGTGTGGGACCGCCTCGGCGGCTTCGACCCCGCCCTGCCCCTGTTCCGCGACGACATCGACTTCTGCTGGCGGGTGGGCGGCGCCGGACTGCGCGCCCTGCTCGTCACCGACGCGGTCGCCTACCACGCCGAGGCCTCCGCCCGGCGCCGCCGCCCCATCTCCGCCACCCGCAACCACCCGCGCCGGGTGGACCGCCGCCACGCCGTCTTCGTGCTGCTGGCCAACCTGCCCCTGGGCGGCATGGTGGCCGCTCTGCTGCGCAACTCCGTGGCCTCTCTGCTGCGCGTGGTGGCGTACCTGCTCATCAAGCAGCCCGCCAACGCCCTGGACGAGGCCGCCGCGATCACCCTGGTCTACCTGCGGCCCCTCAGGCTGATGCGCGCCCGCTTCCGGCGCCGCCGCGACCGCCGCCGCACCTACAGCGCCATCCGGCCCTTCCTCGCGCGCGGCGTGGCCATGCGCCAGTTCCACGACGCGGTCACCGGCATCCTGTCCGGCGAACCCGTGCGCGACACCCCCGGCCGCCACCAGGCCGTCACCGCGCCGCCCGCCGCCGAGGACGAGGACGAGGCACCCACCGACACCACCGGCTTCGTGCGCAGCGTGCTCCTGCGCCCCGGGGTGCTGTTGGTCGCCGCCCTGACCGCGGTCGCCCTCGTCGCCGAGCGCTCCCTGCTCCTGGGCGACCTCCTCGCGGGCGGCGCCCTGCCCCCGGTCGCGGGCGGCGCGGGCGACCTGTGGAGCCTCTACCTCTCCGGCAGTCCCGACAGCGGACTCGGCGCGGTCGACCCCGTCCCGCCCTACGTCGGCCTGCTCGCCCTGCTGTCCACGCTCACCCTGGGCAAGCCCTGGCTGGCCGTCACGATCGTCCTGCTGGGCTGCGTACCCCTGTCCGGACTGACCGCCTACCTGCTCGCCCGCCAGGTGCTGGGCTTCGGCCCCGCCCGCCTGTGGATGGCCGCGGCCTACGCCCTGCTGCCGGTGGCCACCGGCGCCGTCGCCCAGGGACGCCTGGGCACCGCCCTGGTCCACGTCCTGCTGCCGGTACTGGGACTGCTGCTGGTGCGGCTGGTGTCGATGCCGCCCAGGCCCTCGCGCCGCGCGGCCTGGGGAGCGGGCCTGGTCCTGACGGCCGCCACCGCGTTCGTCCCGATGGTGTGGCTGCTGTCGCTGGTCACCGGCCTGCTGGTGGCCGTCGCCTTCGGCCACCTGGGCCGCCGGATCTACGTCAGCGTCGCGCTGGTCCTGGCCGTTCCCGTCGTGCTGCTGATGCCGTGGACGCTCGAACTGCTCCTGCACCCCAGCCTGTGGCTGCTGGAGGCCGGGCTGCACCGCCCCGAGCTGTCGGCGCCGGGCGCCGGCCCGCACGAACTGCTCCTGCTCTCGCCGGGCGGTCCCGGGACGCCGCCGTTCTGGGTCACGGCCGGGTTCGCCGTCGCCGCGCTGTGCTCCCTGCTGCTGCTCCGCAACCGGATGCTGGCGGCGGCGGGGTGGTCACTGGCGCTGTTCGGGATCCTCGTGGCCGTCCTGACCAGCCGGGTGGTCGTCGAGCCCTACTACGGCGGCCCGCCGGCGCCGGTCTGGCCGGGGGCGGCCCTGGCCTTCGCCGCCACGGCGGTGCTGCTGTCGGCGGCGACCGCCGCGCGCTCCTTCGGCGACATGGTGCGGCTGGGAGGGCTGCGGCGGGTCTTCGCGCTCGCCGTGGGGCTGCTCGCCCTGGCGACACCCGTCTGCGCCGCGGGCGTGTGGATGTGGGAGGGCGTGCCGGGGCCGGTCACCGCGCGCGCCGAGTCCGTCGTCCCCGGCGCGCTGGCCGGGGCCGGAGCCGTCGAGGGCGGCGGGGCGGGAACCCGGCCGCGCACCCTCGTCGTCACCGCCGACGGGGAGGGCGGCGTGGACTACCTGGTCGTGCGCGGACGCGAGCCGCGCCTGGGCGAGGAGCAGCTCGTGCCCGGGGGCGGGGTCCGCGAGGTGATGGACCGGGCCGTGGCCGAGCTCGCCGTGGGCCAGGGCGGCGACCAGATGTACACCCTGGCGGACTTCGGCATCCAGTACGTGCTCCACCCGCGTCCGGACATCCGCGGATCCGCCGACGTCACCATGGTCGACACCCTGGACGGCACCCCGGGGCTGGAGCGGCAGTCGCTGTCGCGGCACTACGCGCTCTGGCGGCTGGCCGTCCCCACCGGTGCGCTGCGGGTGGTCTCCGAGGACGGCCTCGACGCCGAGGTCCTCACGGGGCAGGGGGACGCGGACGACATGAGCGCCCCGGTCCCCGAGGGCGGTACCGGGCGGCGCCTCGCCCTGGCCGAGACCGCCGACAGCGGCTGGCGCGCCACCCTGGGCGGCGTCGAACTGGACCCCGTCGCCACCGGGAGCGGAACCCAGGCCTGGACGCTGCCCGCGGAGGGCGGCGAGCTGCGCGTCTGGCACACCGACTACGTCCGCGCCGCCTGGCTGGCCACGCAGGGGCTCCTGTTCGCGGTGGTCGCCGTCCTCGCCGCCCCGGGTGTGCGGACCGAGGAGGAGGCGCGGCTGATCGAGGCCACGCCCGTGCCCCGTCCGCGGCGGCCGGAGCGGCTGCGGCGTTCGGCGAGGTCGCGCGGGTCCTCGCGCCGGGGCCCACGCGCCGGGGGCGGCCGTGAGGATTCCGACATCCCCGCGGGCGGGGACACGGGAGCGGACGTGCGGGGGAGCGGCGCGGGCTCCGCCGACCCCGCCTCTTTGGACGGGGACACCGGCTCCCTCCCCTCCTCGGGGGCCGGGGACACCGGCGCCCTGTCCGCGGTCCGGGGCAGGGGCCGCCGTCGCGGCGCCCGCGGCGTGCGCAGGAGGGAACAGGGCCGTGGGAGGTGACCGGGGGCGGCGGACGCACCGGGTGGCCCCGGTCGGCGGCGCGCGGTCGGCGGCCCCGGGGCAGCCGGCGTGCGGGGGAGCAGGAGACGAGGACACCGGGAGGGCCGGGGCGACCAGCCCCGCGAGGCGTCCGGTACCGAGCGGGAGGACCAGGCCGTGCGACTGATCGTGGAGAACCGGTTCGCGCTGTTCGGGCTGGTCGCGCTGGCCCTGGCCGCGCTGTTCGGCGTCGCGCTGGCGACCGGGCCGGTCACCGCCGAGCTGGGCGTCACCGCGCCCGGAACCGCGCGCCCCGACCACGCGGTGCGGGTGTGCCCCGCCCCGCACGAGTCGGGGGAGAGCTCCGTGGCCGCGTTCGCCCCGCGGGTGAGCCGCGACGACGAGGGCGAGCTGCGGGCCGGGTCGGTCCCCGCCGCCCCCGGGGAGGGCGAGGGCGGGGACGCGCGGGAGGGCGCGGACGACGATGCCGGGACCGCGGACGGCACGCGGGGCGGCACCGTCGGCGAGGAGCTGACCGAGCCCGGACGCGTGTGGAGCGCGGACACCGCCGGGGCCGACGACCCCACCGCCGTCCGCGCCGAGGGGGCCCTGGCCTCGGGCCTCGACGCAGCCCAGACCACCCTCTCCGACGGCTCGGCCACCGAGGTCCGCTGCCTCGGGCCTTCCGTGGGCACCTGGTTCGCCCTCCCCGGCGGCGACGACACCGAGGGCATGCGGCTGGAGGAGCTCACCGCGTACCTGGCCAACCCCGAGGACTCCCGGGCCACGGTCAGCGTGGACGTCTACACCGAGGGCGGCCCCTCCTACTCCGAGGAGAGCAGGGGCATCGCCCTGCCCGCCGGGTCGTCGACCGAACTGGACCTGACCGAGCTGGTCGGCGGCACCAGCGCCGTCGGCGTCCACGTGCGCACCAGCACGGGACGGGTCGCGGCCTCCCTGCTCGCCGAGCACTCCTCCGGCACCGCGGACTGGGTTCCGCCCACGGCCGCGCCGGCGCGGGAGCACGTGATCCCCGGCGTTCCCGGCGGCGAGGGCCGCCGGCGCCTGCACGTGGCCGCGCCGGGTGACGAGCCCGTCCAGGTGCGCGTGCACACCGTCACCCCGGCCCCGGACGCAGAGGAGGACGAGGGCGAGGAGGAGCAGGGCTCCGGGACCGCCGACGACCCGCTGACCCTCAGGGTGCCCCCGACGGCCTCCGCCTGGCTCAGCCTGGAGAACGTCCTGGCCGGGGAGCCCGGCGCGGTCGTGGTGGAGGCGGACGCGCCCGTGGTCGCCGGTGTCACCGCCGAGGCGGCCACCGGGGAGGGGGAGGACGTCGAGGTGGTCGAGGCCGCCCACACGTCCGCCGTACCGCCGCTCGGCTTCCCGCTGGACACCACCGCGGTCCTGCCCGACGTCCCCGAGGGCGCCGACACCGAACTGGTCCTGACCGCGGTCGGAGGCGGGGCCACGCTCATGGCCACCCCGATCGGTTCCGACGGGACGCAGGGGGACGCCGTGCGCATGCAGGTCGCCGCCGGGACCACCGCCGTGTTCGGCGGGGACGACGGCTGGAGCGCGCCCCCCGGCGCCGGGTCCGAGGACGGCTACGCGGTCCGACTGGAGGTCCTGGAGGGCTCCGACCCCGTCCACGCGGCCCGCGTGCTGCGCGGCGGCGGAGACGGCCTGGGCGTGCTGCCGGTGTCACCCGCGCCGGTGCGGACCGAACTCCCGGTGGTGCGCGACAGCATGGTGGGCGTGGTCCCCTAGACAGCGCCTCCTTGGACCTCCGCTTCGCTTCGGTCCGTGTTCGGGCGCCCGAAAAACGGGAATCGGGTCGCAGCAGGCACGGTGGTGTCTGCGGTGGGACGGCTCGTGCCCACACCGTCGCCCGCCACCACCCTCAACGGACGCCTGCGGCGCAGTTCTTCTCGCGGTCCCGCCTCCGGCACCTCCAGAACCCCGTGGGCGCCCGAACCGGGCGCACCGGCCTGGGGACCCCGGGCAGCCCCGACGGGCTCCGGGCGGTCCCGGTCAGCTCTCGGGGTCCACCGACTCCGGTTCCACACCGAGCAGGTTGGCGACCTCCTCGACGACCGTCTCGTGGACGAGGAGGGCCATCTCCTCCGGATCCTTCGTCCGGATCTCCACCGGACGCCGGTACACCACGATGCGGGCCCGGCCGGAGGGATCGGTCTCCAGGCGGGAGAACGGGATCGCCTCGGTCAGGGGCCCGTGGGGCGGAACCGGGGGGACGTCCTCCACGAGGAAGTCGACGTTGGCCAGCTCACGTGCCCACAGGCGTTCGAGGCGTTCGACGGCGTCCAGGACAAGGTCGTCGAAGGCCTGCGCTCGGCTACGGAAAACCGGCAGGTCAGACGGCACGAGAGGACCGCGGATGCCTCGGCCGCGGCGGTCCCGGCGCCGCACTCGGTCTGGTTGGCCACTGGAAAGGCGCACTCGTCGCACACTTCGAGACTAAGCCATCACGGGCCCCGCGCGTAGTCCCTCCCGTGGCGAAAGCGGTCACGGGCCCGAGGAGGGGCCTCCGGGCAGGAGGCCGGAAGCGGCCGGGGCCGGTGCGCCGGCCGCCGCGGGACGGGGCCGGGGGCGGCGCGCGGAGCGCCGGAGGAGCGCGAACGGACCAGCTCATGGAACGATGCTGGCGTGTCCCTCAGTAAAGGCATACAGTCGAACGCTGTGAGCCCTGTTCGACGCTGCTCCCGTACCGCCTGCAGACAGCCTGCCGTCTTCACGCTCACGTACGTCTACGCGGACTCGACGGCCGTCCTCGGCCCGCTCGCCGCCTACGTGGAACCGCACTGCTACGACCTCTGCGCCGTGCACGCCGACCGGCTGACGGCACCGCGCGGCTGGGAGGTCGTCCGACTCCCGGTCGAGACATCGGGCGGCGGCCCGGGCAGCGACGACCTGGAGGCCCTCGCCGACGCCGTACGTGAGGCGGCCCGCCCGCCTGCCCGCAAGGACCCCTCCGGTGAGACCGGCGAGGGGACCGAGACGCTGCGCCGGGGGCATCTGCGCGTGGTCAGGTCCGATCCGGGGCGCGGCGAGCAGCAGCCCCCCCGGCACTCCGGGGGGTAGGCGCCGCCGACGGGCCCTCCCCGCCGAGGGGAGAGGGGCACGGGTGCGAACAGGCGGCGGTGCGGGGGTTCCCGGGGACGGCTTGCTAGTTTTGTACCGCGCGCGGCCCGGCCGCGCGGGACCGAACCCAAGCAGGACCGAACTGGCCGGAGAAGACGTGGCTGACCTCGCAAGCATCTTCAAGGCATACGACGTGCGCGGCGTGATCCCCGACACCTTCAACGCCGACATCGCCCGGGCGATCGGCGCCGCCTTCGCCCGTGTGGTCGGAGGGGAGGCCGTCGTGGTCGCCCACGACATGCGCCCGTCCTCACCCGAACTGGCCACCGCCTTCAGCGAGGGCGTCACCAGCCAGGGCCTGGACGTGGTGTTCGCCGGGCTCGGCTCCACCGACCTGCTCTACTACGGGTCGGGCCACCTGGACCTGCCCGGCGCCATGTTCACCGCCAGCCACAACCCCGCCGAGTACAACGGCATCAAGATGTGCCGGGCCGGGGCCGCGCCCATCAGCGGCGAGACGGGCCTGGACGAGATCCGCCGCCTGGCGGAGGAGGGCGTGCCCGCCCACGACGGCCCCGCCGGGACGGTCACGCACCGCGACCTGCTCTCGGGGTACGCCGACTACCTGCGCGAACTCGTCGACCTCTCGGGCATCCGTCCGCTCAAGGTCGTGGTGGACGCGGGCAACGGCATGGGCGGCCACACGGTCCCCGCCGTCCTGGAGGACCTGCCGCTGGAGATCGTGCCCCTCTACTTCGAGCTGGACGGCACCTTCCCCAACCACCCGGCCAACCCCCTGGACCCCGACAACCTGGTCGACCTCCAGGCCAAGGTCCGCGAGACCGGCGCCGACATCGGCCTGGCCTTCGACGGCGACGCCGACCGCTGCTTCGTCGTGGACGAGAACGGCGACGCGGTGCCGCCCTCGGCCGTCACCGCGCTGGTGGCCGCCCAGGAGCTGGAGCGCGAGCCGGGCGCCACCGTCATCCACAACCTCATCACCTCCCTGGCCGTGCCCGAGATCGTCCGAGAGAAGGGCGGTACGCCCGTCCGCACCCGGGTCGGGCACTCCTTCATCAAGGCCACCATGGCCGAGACGGGCGCGATCTTCGGCGGGGAGCACTCCGCCCACTACTACTTCCGCGAATTCTGGCGCGCCGACACCGGTATGCTCGCCGCGATGCACGTCCTGCGGGTGCTGGGCAACGAGGACCGCTCCCTCTCCCGGATCGCCGAGGCCTACTCGCGCTACGCCGGGTCCGGCGAGGTCAACTCCAAGGTCGCCGACGCCCCCGGGCGGATGGCCGCGGTACGCGAGGCCTTCGCCGGTCGGGACGGCGTCACCGTCGACGAACTCGACGGCCTGACCGTCTCCCTCCCCGACGGGTCGTGGTTCAACGTGCGCGCCTCCAACACCGAGCCGCTGCTGCGGCTCAACGTCGAGGCCCCCGACGAGGCGTCCATGGCCGGTCTGCGCGACGAGGTCCTGGCCATCGTCCGCGCCTGACCAGGCATCATTGGGGGAGAGGGACACCCCATCGCAGAGGAACGAGGACATGAGCACGAAGATCGACGGCTGGTTGCTGGAGATCCTGGCCTGCCCGCAGAGCCAGGCCCCGCTGCGCCACGACCCCGAGACCGACGAGCTGGTCTGCGACGAGAGCGGCCTGGCCTACCCCATCCGGGACGGCATCCCGGTCCTGCTGGTCGACGAGGCGCGAAAAATCGGGTGAGAGGGGGAACGCCTCAGGCGTCCCAGCAGTCATAACGGTTGCACCGGGGTAGCGGGGCATGCCGGGACGCACCACCACGTTCCCCGCAACCCGTACCCTGGTGCTGCGCGCCCTCTCACCCCCGATCTCCCGGAGGACACCGATGCCCGGTCCCGAATCGCTACTGCCGAGCGACCCCTCCTCGTTCGGCGGGTACAGCGTGACAGGACGACTGGGCAAGGGCGGCCAGGGGATCGTCTACCTCGCCGAGAACGCCGACGGCGAGCAGTACGCGGTCAAGGTCCTCAACGACCAGTGGTCGCGCGACAGCGACCTGCGCAGGCGGTTCGAGAAAGAGGTCCGGGCGGCGCAGAAGGTCGCCTCCTTCTGCACCGCCGCGATCATCGACGCCCAGCTCGACAACGACCCGCCCTACGTGGTCAGCGAGTTCGTGCCGGGCAAGGACCTCCAGGAGACCATCGCCAAGGGCGCCACCCAGAAGGGCTCCACCCTCCAGCGGCTCGCGATCACCACCGCCACCGCCCTGGTCGCCATCCACAAGGCGGGCATCGTCCACCGCGACTTCAAGCCCGGCAACGTGCTGCTCGGCCCGGACGGCCCCCGCGTCATCGACTTCGGCATCGCCCGGATCGACGACGGCACCGCCACCATGACCAACTCGATCGTCGGCACGCCCTCCTACATGGCGCCCGAGCAGATCGAGGGCCGCGGCATCACCGACAAGTGCGACATCTTCGCCTGGGGCTGCGTCATCGCCTTCGCCTCCACCGGGCGGGCGCCGTTCGGCTCCGACACCGTCCCGGCGGTCGTCCACCGCGTGGTCAGCGCGCCCCCGGACCTGACCGGCATGGACGAGGCCCTGCGCCCGATCGTCGAGTCCTGCCTGGACAAGAACCCGGACAACCGGCCCAACGCCCAGACGCTCCTCATGCGCCTGCTGGGCCACGAGGGGCCCGAGGCCTCCGGCCCGTCCACCGACGACGCCGTCAAGCAGGGCGAGAAGATCGCCCAGACCGGCCTGTTCACCGGCGCCCAGATGCCCTACCGGCCGCACACCGGCCCGCAGCAGCCGCACACCGGTCCGCAGGCGGGCGCCGCCGGGTACGCGCACCCCGGCACCTCCAACCCCCGCCCCGGCATGCCGGGGCACCCGATGGGCTCCGACCCCCGCCACGGGTTCGCCCACCCCGGGACCTCCAACCCCAGGCCGGGGGTCCCCGGCGGCCCGGGTACGTCCAACCCGCGTCCGGGCGCCCCCGCGTACCCGGTCCCGCCGCCCGGCACGCCCCACGGCCTGCCCGGAGCCGCGAACCCGATGGCCACGGGCATGAACCCCAACCAGACCTACGCCCGCCCCGGGGTACGGCAGCCCATGCCGCGCCCCGTAGAGCAGAACTCGGTGCTCCAGCAGAGCTGGGTGATCCCGGCGGTGCTCATCACCATCGTCATCCTGCTGCTGGTACTGATCCTGATCGCCCTCAGCGGCGGCTGACCCGTCAGACCCGGGTGAGCTCGCTCATGGCCCGGGAGACGGCCTCGTCCACGAGGTCGCGCACCTGCGGCCAGCGGTCGTCCACGCAGTCCGTGGGCATCACCGTCACGTTGTCGGTGCCCGACATGCCCAGCGCGTCGCGCACCCCCTCCACGGTGGCCAGCCGCGCGTCCGCGGTGACCGCGAGCACCCCCGTCCGGGGGCGGCCCACCTCCTGGACCACCACGAACAGCGACAGGGACGCCTCGCCCACCGCCAGCTCCAGCGCCGTCCACCAGTGCGCGGCGCCCGGCGTGAGCAGGGTCCGGGCCACGGCCTCCGACGCCGCCCCCGGCTCGGACTCGTCCGACCCGCCCGAGTACACCGACGTGCGCGCCGCGGGGTCCAGCGCCCGCAGGATCATGGCCAGCGAGTCCCGGCGCGAGCGCACGTAGTCCAGGACGCGGCGGCGCGTCACCGCCGCCAGCGGCGACGCGGCGGAGCGGGGCTCGGGGACGTGCTCGGGGGTCCAGCTCAGCTCGCCGAGCAGCGCCCCGGTCACCAGCCGCGCGAAGTGGCGGACCACACCGGCCAGGCGCTCGTCGGCGTCGCGTCCGCTCCACGGCGGCGCCAGGGGGTCGGGCAGCAGCGGGGGGAAGTCCGCCCGCCGCAGCACCAGGGACGCCAGCACCCACGGCAGCGCCCACGTGTGCGTGCCCTCGGGGTGGTCGGGGTCCAGCTCGGCCAGCACCGCCACGCTCTCGGCGTAGGTCTGCGCGGCGCGCACCACCGGGTGGACGGGCACCGAGGCGGCCCGCACCAGCCGCAGCGCCTGCTCGGAGTCGACACGGCGCCGGGGGGAGCGCGAGGGGCAGTCCTCGGGCAGGTTCCTGGCGCGCTCGGCCAGCTCCGACACGAACTCGGCGGTGATCTGGTGCCCGGAGGTCCCGTCCGCCGCGGCCCACACCAGCAGCTCCTCCAGGGCGGGCCCGCCGCCCAGTGCCCGCACGCGACGGCCCGTCAGCTCGCGCCGGGCCGCGGCGCGGGCCTCCCGGGGCTGGCTCTGCCGGTGCTGGGCCCAGATCGCCCGCAACCGGTCGACGTCCATGAGGTCCTCGCGTACCAGGGCCGGGATCCGGTCCAGGTCCGCACCGCAACGTAGGGTATCCACGTGTCTTCCGTAGCCAGCGGACAGTTGGCCAAAACCTGTCGCGGGCCCCGACCTGTGGCCGCTACCGGACGCGTCGGAGTGTAAACCGGGGGTGTTCAGGGGCGGCGGCCGTTCAGCAGCCGCATCGCCTTCTGCTTCTCGAAGTCCAGCGCGCGGGCGGGCGCCGCGGCGAGCCTGCCCAGCCGCTCCCCGTGCGAGCGCACCCGTGCCAGGACCTCGGGCTCGGCCAGGACGCGCAGGGCGAAGGCCAGCGCGGCGGGCGGGATGTCGAACTCGCGCTCCAGCTCCAGGCCCACCGCGATCGTGCGCAGGTCCTCCTCCGTGAACCGGCGGTGGCGGTGCCCGCGCCCGGTGGGCTGCTCCTGGGTGCGGGGCAGCAGGCCCAGGCCCTCGCGGTAGCGCAGCATCCGCGCGGTGGTGCCCACCCGCTCGGCGGCCGCGGAGATCGGCACGGGACCGGCCGGCTGGAGGTCGGGCGGGGTCGGGTCGTCGTCGAGGGCGGCCATGGACGCGACCCTAACCGAACTCCGCGACCAAAGAGCGCAAATCTGACAGCCGAATGTCAACTTCGTGCGGTCGCCGGAGCCGCGGCCCTAGAATCGGGTGCGCCACGACCATCACGAGTGAGGAACGCATGGCTTTCGACTTCAAGGTCGCCGATCTCTCCCTGGCCGCCTTCGGACGCGACGAGATCCGGCTCGCCGAGCACGAGATGCCCGGTCTCATGGCCACCCGCGCCGAGTACGGGGACAGCAAGCCGCTCCGGGGCGCCCGCATCATGGGCTCGCTGCACATGACCGTCCAGACCGCGGTCCTCATCGAGACCCTGGTCGCCCTGGGCGCCGAGGTGCGCTGGGTCAGCTGCAACATCTTCTCCACCCAGGACCACGCCGCCGCGGCGGTCGTCGTCGGCCCCGACGGCACCCCCGAGGACCCCAAGGGCGTCCCGGTCTTCGCCTGGAAGGGCGAGACCCTGGAGGAGTACTGGTGGTGCACCGAGCAGGCGCTGACCTGGCCGGGCGCCGAGGGCCCCAACATGATCCTGGACGACGGCGGCGACGCCACCATGCTCGTCCACAAGGGCGCCGAGTACGAGAAGGCGGGCGCGGTCCCCGACGCCGACAGCGCCGACAGCGAGGAGATGGGCGTCGTGCTGCGCCTGCTCCGCGCCAGCCTGGAGCGCGACGCCACCAAGTGGACCGAGATCGCCAAGCGCATCAAGGGCGTCACCGAGGAGACCACCACCGGTGTCCTGCGCCTGTACGAGATGCGCCGCGAGGGCACCCTGGCCTTCCCGGCGATCAACGTCAACGACTCGGTCACCAAGAGCAAGTTCGACAACAAGTACGGCATCCGCCACTCGCTGCCGGACGGCATCATGCGCGCCACCGACGTGCTCATCGGCGGCAAGGTCGCCGTGGTGTGCGGTTACGGCGACGTCGGCAAGGGCGCGGCCGAGGCCCTGCGCGGCCAGGGCGCCCGCGTGATCGTCACCGAGGTCGACCCGATCAACGCCCTCCAGGCGGCCATGGACGGCTACCAGGTCACGCTCCTGGAGGACGTGCTGGAGACCGGTGACATCTTCATCACCACCACCGGCAACTTCAACGTGATCATGGCCGACCAGATCGCCCGCATGAAGCACCAGGCGATCGTCGGCAACGTCGGCCACTTCGACAACGAGATCGACATGGCCGGCCTGGCCAAGGTCCCCGGCATCGTCAAGAAGGAGATCAAGCCGCAGGTCCACGAGTGGACCTTCCCCGACGGCAAGTCCGTCCTGGTGCTCTCCGAGGGCCGCCTGCTCAACCTGGGCAACGCCACCGGCCACCCCAGCTTCGTGATGTCCAACAGCTTCACCAACCAGGTCATCGCGCAAATCGAGCTGTTCACCAAGCCCGACGAGTACCCGACCGACGTGTACACGCTGCCCAAGATCCTCGACGAGAAGGTCGCCCGGCTGCACCTGGACGCGCTCGGCGTCAAGCTGACCCAGCTCACCAAGGAGCAGGCCGCCTACATCGGCGTGGACGTGGCGGGTCCCTACAAGCCCGACCACTACCGCTACTAGGCAGCGTCCTTCGGACCTCCGCTGCGCTTCGCCCCGTGTTCGGGCGCCCGGGGTACGGGAACCTTCGGTGGCTGCGGCGGGTTCGCTCGTTCCTCGCGGACCCGCCTGCGCCACCTCCAGAACCCCGTGGGCGCCCGAACGCGCCCCAGGGGGTTGAGCCGACCGAGAAAGCAGGAGCCAGGCAGCACATGACACTCCCCCCGCACCAGGTGGCGGACCTCGGCCTCTCCGGAGCAGGGGTCCGCCGCGTGGACTGGGCCGAGCGCTCCATGCCGGTGCTGCGCAGCGTGCGCGAGCGCTTCGCCGCCGAACGCCCCCTGGAGGGCCTGCGCGTGGCCGCGTGCCTGCACGTGACCGCCGAGACCGCCAACCTGCTGCGGGCCCTGCGCGCGGGCGGCGCGCGGGTGTGGCTGGCGGCGTCCAACCCGCTGTCCACGCAGGACGACACCGCCGCCGCCCTGGTCACCGAGTACGGGGTTTCGGTCCATGCCTGGGCCGGAATGGACCCGGCCGCCTATGACCGGAACCTGGTCACGGTCCTGGAGTCGCGGCCGCACCTGCTGCTCGACGACGGGTGCGACCTGGTCAACACGGCCCACCTGACCCGCCCCGACCTCCTCGACGGCGTGCTGGGCGGCTGCGAGCAGACCACCACCGGCGTGATCCGGCTGCGCCGGATGAGCGCCGAGGGCGAGCTGCGGCTCCCCATGGTCGCGGTCAACGACACCGCCACCAAGCGCATGTTCGACAACCGGTACGGCACCGGCCAGTCGACCATCGACGGCATCCTGCGGGCCACCAACACGCTGCTCGCCGGACGCACGGTCGTGGTCGCCGGGTTCGGCTACTGCGGGAGGGGCCTGGCCGAGCGCGCACGCGGCATGGGCGCCCGCGTGGTCGTCACCGAGGTCGACCCGGTCAAGGCCCTGGACGCGGTCATGCAGGGCTACACCGTCACGACCATGGAGGAGGCGGCCCCCGCCGGGGACGTGTTCGTCACCGTCACCGGCAACCGCGACGTCGTCCGCGCCGAGCACCTGGACCTGATGAGGGACGGCGCGATCCTGGCCAACTCCGGCCACTTCGACCTGGAGATCGACCTGAACGCCCTGGAGGACCGGGCCGTGGAGGTCAACCGGGGCGTGCGCGAACAGGCCGACGAGTACGTGCTGGCGGACGGGCGCCGCCTGCTCCTGCTGTCCGAGGGGCGCCTGGTCAACCTGGGCGCGGCCGAGGGGCACCCGGCCGCCGTGATGGACCTGTCCTTCGCGGTGCAGGCCCTGACCACGGCCTGGCTGGCCCGCAACGCCCCCGACCTGGAGCCGGGCGTGGTGGAGGTGCCCGCCGAGACCGACACCGAGGTGGCCCGGCTCGAACTGGCCGCGCTGGGGGTGCGCATCGACGCGCTCACCCCCGAGCAGGAGGTCTACCTGCGCTCCTGGCACGCCTGACGGGCGCGTCCGTGCCCGGCCGACCGCCCCTTGCGGCGCCCGACGCGGCCGCGGCCGGGGGGCGGCCCGCCGTGTCCGCGGGGCGGTGAGCCGGTGCGCTGTCGCCCCCGCCTCCCGCACGCGCCCCGGCTCACCGGGAGGAGTGCGGCCCGTACCACTGCTGCTGGGAGCCGCCCTGCGGGTACCCGGGCTGGGAGCGCTGGGCGGCGATCTCGTGGCGGCGGCGGCGCTCGGCGAGCACCGCGGCCAGAAAGTAGGGCGGGGTGGTTCCCGGCGGCGGGGGCGGGCTGATCTGCGCGACCACCGTGTCGGCCAGGCGGATGCCCATCTCGTGGCGGGTGTGCTCGGCCAGCTCCCCGTACCGGAGCACGTACTGGCGCGCCGCCGCCGCGGTCTCCGGGGACAGCCGCGACAGCTCCGTGTTCGCCGCCCAGGCCGCCAGGTGCGGGGGCATGGGGATGACCTCCTCGCGCGGCCTGCCGCCGCGCTCCTCCACGACCATCGTCCCGGACACGAAGTCGCCCACGCGGCGGCCGTCGCGGTTGATCATCGACGTGACCAGCGCGACCACGCCGCTCGTCATCCAGATCTCCACGAACGCGGCCAGCGCCCGGCCCAGGGCCTGCCGGAACCGCTCGGGGGAGCCGTCGGTGCCGACCACGCGCAGCCCCAGGGCCATCTTGCCCAGGGAGCGTCCACGGGAGACCGTCTCGAAGACGGTCGGGTAGCCGATCAGGATCAGGACCATGCTCGACAGGGACACGGCGGCGGTGATCGCGGGGTCCAGACCCCTGCCGATCCACGTGACCAGGACGCCCACCGCGATCAGGGCGATGATCTGGACCAGGGCGTCGATGGCCAGGGCCGCGGCCCTGGTGGCGAAACCGGCCGGACGCAGGTCCAGGACCACGGCGTCACCCGTGACCAGAGGTGTCACGCCGTACACGTCGGCGCGGGCGTCGCCGTTGCCGGGATAGGACACCAGCACTCGCTCCCTCAGGGCTGTCTGAAACCGTCCTCTCGACATTACCCGTCACACGGGACGGCTGTTCGCAGCGGTGTCGGGAGCGGGCTCCGAGCGGACGGGCGGGGAGGCGCCCGGGGACCGGCGCCCGGACCGGAGCGCGCGCGAAACGGTAGGGTCCCTTGCGTGGATATCGACGTGTTCGCCGCGGCGCACGCCCCGGAGTGGGAACGACTGGACAGACTGGTGCGCAGGCGCCGATCGCTGGACGGTGAGGAGATCGACGAACTCGTCGAGCTCTACCAGCGGGTGTCCACACACCTGTCGGTGGTGCGCTCCTCCGGGCAGGACCCGGCGCTGGTGGGCAGGCTGTCCGCGCTGGTGGCGCGGGCCCGCTCTGCGGTGACCGGCGCGCACGCCTCCGCGTGGCGCGACGTCGGCGGGTTCTTCACCCGCGTGTTCCCGGCGGTGCTGTACCGGCTGCGGTGGTGGTGGATCGGCACCAGCGCGGGCATGGTCGCGATCGCCGCGGTCACCGCCTTCTGGATCGTCTCCGAGCCCGACGTGCTGCACGCCCTGGGCACACCGGACTTCATGGCGCAGTACGTGGACCACGAGTTCGCGAACTACTACATGGAGAACCCCCGGGGCTCGTTCGCCGCCCAGGTGTGGACCAACAACGCGTGGGTGTCGGCTCAGGCGATCATCTTCGGCGTGGCCCTGGGCCTGCCGACCCTGGCGGTCCTGCTGATGAACGCGGTCAACGTGGGCGTCGCCGCGGGGATCATGCTGGCCCACGGCCAGGGCGACGTGTTCTTCGGGCTGCTCCTCCCGCACGGGATGCTGGAGCTGACCGCCGTCTTCGTCGCGGGCGGGGTGGGCCTCAAACTGGGGTGGACGATCATCGCGCCCGGCGACCGCACCCGCATGCGCGCCCTGGGCGAGGAGGGGCGCGCCGCCATCGCGGTGGCCCTGGGCCTGGTGGTGGTGCTGTTCATCTCCGGGCTCATCGAGGGATTGGTGACCGGAAACGCGGCGGCCGGGGTCATCCCGATCCCGGTGGCTCTGGGCATCGGCGCGCTGGCGGAGCTGCTGTTCGTGGTCTACGTGTTCACGGTGGGCAAGAAGGCCTACCAGGAGGGCGAGACCGGCGACCTGGAGAACGCCCCCGCGGCCGTCCCCGTGGCCTGAGGGGCGGGGCCCAGACGGGCGCGGGACTCCGAATCGGGGTCGTCCCACCTGCGGTCACCGGCCGGTCCTCTAGGGGGCCGGGGTGTCCGTTCTCTGGCCGCCTGCGGCTACGGGCTGTTCCGGTGGGCGGTGTGGTGGCATCATCCGGGCCATGGACACCGAATTCCTCCGCTGGTTCAAGAGCTCCCACAGCAGTTTTGCCGACAATTGTGTGGAGGCGGCCTTCGACCGCTCAGGGAACTGCGTGCGTGTTCGCGACTCCCTGGCCCCCGTGGCGGGAAGCCTCGCGGTCAGCCAAGGCGAGTGGTCCGTCCTGGTTCGGTCACTCGGTGTCGGTGTCGGTGTCGGTGTCGGTGCCGGGGAGGCGTGACCGTTCCCGCCTCACCCGGGGCAGCACAAGGCGGGCGGCTGTGGGGGACCCCCTTGTTTCCAACAGTAGGGCGCGGCCGGTCGGGAACGGCAGTCCCCGCCGTGGCCTGTGGACGACGCGGTGGCCGTCACCCGCCAGCCTGTACTCTTCCGACGGCCCGGTCCCGCCACTCACAGGTCATCAGAGTCGTGGGGTGGTCCTCGCCCAGCAACGACTTCCGGGCTTCGGCCACTCGTTCGAACATCTCCGTTGCCCGCGCGTACTCGCCTCGCTCAAAGGCGTTCCGAGCCACGTTGAACTCGGCTGACACCGTCAGCGGATGCATGACGCCCAAGCCACGCGTACGCACCCGCAGCACACGACGGAACCCCTCCTCCGCGGCGTCCGGGTCACCTCTGAGCATCCATACGTAGGACAGGTTCTCCAGCGCGTGCAGCGCGGTCTCTTCCTCCTCCCGTTCCCCGTGGGCCTCCCAGACGGCGCGGAAACCCTCCTCGGCGGTGCCCAGGTCGCCGCGTAGCCCGGCCATGAGGGCGACCTGGTGCCGGGTACTCAGGGTCTCGGGGTGCACGGGCCCGAGAGCGCCCTCGCGGTCGCGGTACACCGACCGGTAGACCTCCTCGGCCTCCTCGATCCGTTCCTGTGCCCGAAGGGCGTCACCGAGCGCATGCCGTGCCCGGAGCGTTGCAGGGTGGGAGTTCCCGAGCACCTCCACCGCCTCCGCTACCGCGTTCTCCAGGATGCCGAGGGCCTCGTCCGTGAGGTTGAGCAACGTCAGGCTGCGGGCGCCGGACACCACGCTGTCGACGACGACCGGGTCCGTCCGGGACCACAGCCGGAGGTAGAGACGGGTGACGGCGTCATGGGCCCGGAGTTCGAAACCCAGGTCCCGGTCGCGGTTCCAGGCGAGGAGCCGCTCGGCCTCCTCCACCAGGGGGAGATCGCCTTCCTCGAACCCGGCGCGCACGGTCTCCGACACCAGCGGGTGCAGCCGCAGCGCGGTCTGCCCCTGAGACGGGACGACCGAGACCAGCCCGTGCACCACCAGCGCGTTGACCGTCCTGGCCAGGTCCGCGTCGGTCAGGTCGCCCAGCACGCCACCGTCCAGCTCCGACAGCGGCAGCCTCCGCAGCGGGATCTCACTGGCATCAGGACCCAACACGGCCAGCAGCTTCAACAGCGGTACCGCCCTGGGCTCGCGCTCCTCCACCAGGCGCAGGGACAGCTCCCACACCCCCGACAGCAGCCTCCGCTCCGCCTCGGTGCCCCGGACCAGGGGCGCCGCCAGCTCGTCCAGAGCCCCGACGTCTCCGCCCAGCCGCTCCAGCAGCGCGTGCGCGTCGGGGAACAGCACCCGGTGCGTGGCCAGGATCCGCCCGGCCAGCGACAGCGCCAGCGGCACCCCGCCCAGCCGCCGCGCCAACTCCTCCGCGCCCGCCAGCCCCGCCGGCCCGTCCGCTCCCGCGTGGTCGGCCAGGGCCTCGGAGGCCGCCGCCCCCTCCAGCTCCCCGATCCGGTGCACCCGCGCGGGCGCCCACTGCGCGGGATCGTCCACCCGGCTGGTCACCAGCACGAACCCGCCCGGGCTCGCCCGCATCCACCCCAGCTGGTCCCCGGGCCGGTTCTCCGGGTCCAGTTCCTCCGGCCGGTCGGCGTTGTCGAGCACCAGCAGCCACGGCCGCGCCGCCGCGTCCAGGTGCCGCCACACCCACCGCGCCGCCTGCCGCCGCGCGCCCTTCACCCGTTCGGCCTCCGCGCGGGAGCCGCCCACCTCCACGGCGGCCTCGACCATGCTCGTCCCGACGCTGCCCGGGCGCACCCAGAACACCGTCCACCCGTCGCGCCGCGCCCGCTCGGCCAGCGCCGCCGCCACCGTGGTCTTGCCGAACCCGCCCGGCCCGGTCAGCACGTGCGGAACCGGCGCACCGGCCTCCATCGCCCCGCCCAGGGCCTCCAGGAGCCCCTCACGGCCTCGTACGGCCGTCGCGGGCCGCGGTGGATCCAGGGACACGTCGGCGAGCGGCGGCGGGGCGGGAGCGGGCGCCTGGAGGGTCACACCGCCGTGGATGTCGCGCACCTGGAGCAGCTGGCCGTGGACGGTGCCGGAGGAGGTGTTGCCGGGGGCGTCGGGGGGAGGGGCCATGCCCTCCATACTGCCCCACGGGGCCGTCCCTCCCGGAGGACGGCCCCGACCGCGCCGTCCCTACAGCCTGCCCTGCGCCTTGAGGTTGATGTAGGCGTCCGCCAGCGCCGGAGCGATGTGCTCGGGATCGGCGTCGACCACCTCCACCCCCATGCGGCGCAGCTCGGCGGTCACCCGGCGCCGCTCGCCCAGCGTGCGCTCGGCCGCGGCCGCCCGGTACAGCGCGTCCGCGCTGCCCCGCTCGGAGGCCATGAGCTCCACCGCCGGATCGTTGACCGCCGCGACCAGCAGCAGGTGCCGGGAGGTGAGCGCGGGCAGCCTCGGCAGCAGCCCCTCCTCCAGCGACGCCGCGTTCAGGTCGGTCAGCAGCACCACCAGCCGCCGGGCCCGCCCCTGGGTGCCCAGGACGGTCCCCACCAGGCCCGCCGGATCGGACTCCACCAGCTCCGCCTCCAGCGGCGCCATGGCCTCCACGATCCGGCCCACCTGCTGGCCGCCCTTGCCCGACGAGCGCACCTGCGCGCGCGTGCGCCGGTCGTAGGCCAGGAAGTCCACCCGGTCGCCCGCCTTGCCCGCCAGCGCGGCCAGCAGCAGCGCCGCGTCCATGGCGTGGTCCAGGCGCGGGGTGTCGCCCACCCGCCCGGCCGAGGTCCGCCCGGTGTCCAGCACGATGAGGACGCGCCGGTCCCTCTCGGGGCGCCAGGTCCGCACCACCACGCCGTCGCCGCGGGCCGTGGCCCGCCAGTCGATCGAGCGCACGTCGTCGCCGGGCACGTAGTCGCGCAGCGAGTCGAACTCGCTGCCCTGGCCGCGCACCATCGCCGTGTGCTGGCCCTCCAGCTCGCGCAGCCGGGACAGCTTGCCCGGCAGGTGGCGCCTGCTGTGGAAGGGCGGCAGCGTGCGCACGGTCCACGGCGCGGGCAGCGTCCGCTGCCTGCCCGCCAGCCCCAGGGGCCCCACACTGCGCACGGTCACACCCGCGGCCCGGGCGTCGCCGCGCCGGGTCGGGGTCAGGGTGGTCGTCACCCGGCGCCGCTCCCCGGACGGCACGCGCAGCGGCCGGCTGCGCGGCGCGGCGTGCGCGCTCGGCGGCCAGGCGTCGCGCACCGACCCCCGCAGCCCCCGCCGCGTGGGGTTGGCGACGGTCACGTACACGGTCGCCGAGTCGCCCAGGCGCAGCGCCGTGTCGCCGTCCCGGGACAGGAGCAGCGCCTTCGGGCTCGCCGCCAGCACGACGTCCAGGGCGAGCAGCAACGCCAGCACGCCCAGGGCCGCGGCGGCGGCCCACGCGCCGATCAGGCCGGAGAGCGCCACCGCGACCGTGGCCGCCAGCGCCAGCAGCACCGCCCGGCCGGTGACCACCATCAGCGCGGCACCGGGACGGAGGCGAGCACGCCGTCCAGGATCCCGTCGGTGGTCGCCCCCTCCAGCTCGGCCTCGGGGCGCAGCGCGATCCGGTGCCGCAGCGTGCCCTTGGCCAGCGCCTTCACGTCGTCGGGGGTGACGTAGTCGCGGCCCGACAGCCACGACCACGCCCGGCTGGTGCGCAGCAGCGCCGTCGCGCCGCGCGGGGACGCGCCCAGCTGGAGCGACGGCGACTGCCGGGTGGCCCGGCACAGGTCCACGATGTAGCCCAGGACCTCGGGCGCCACCCGCACCCGCTCCACGGCCATCCGCGCCGCGCGCAGCTCGGCGGCGCCCGCCACCGCGGTCACCCCGGCCGCGACCAGGTCGCCCGGGTCGAAACCGGCCGCGTGGCGGCCCAGCATCTCCACCTCGGCCGCCCGCTCGGGCAGCGGGACGGTCACCTTGAGCAGGAACCGGTCCAGCTGGGCCTCGGGCAGCGGGTAGGTGCCCTCGTACTCCACCGGGTTCTGGGTGGCGGCCACCATGAACGGGTCGGGCAGCGCGGACGGCCTGCCCTCCACGGTCACCTGGCGCTCCTCCATCGCCTCCAGCAGCGAGGCCTGGGTCTTGGGCGGGGTCCGGTTGATCTCGTCCGCGAGCAGCAGGTTGGTGAAGACCGGCCCCTCCATGAACTCGAACTTCGCGGTGTGCTGGTCGTAGACCAGGGAGCCCGTCACGTCGCCCGGCATCAGGTCCGGGGTGAACTGCACCCGCTTGTGGTCCAGGGACAGCGCCGCCGCGACCGTGCGCACCAGCAGCGTCTTGGCGACGCCGGGCACGCCCTCCATCAGCACGTGGCCGCGGCACAGCAGCGCCACGACCATCGCGGTCACCGTCTCGTCCTGGCCCACGACCGCCTTGGCCACCTCACGGCGCAGGGCGACCAGGGCCGCGCGCGCCTCGTCGGCTGATGGCAGTGCCTCGGGTGTGAAGGCGCTCACGTGCCGTCTACCTCTCTCGATACCTCAGTGGTCGGTCGCTGGTCCCCGCGGCCCGGGGTCACCGGAGCCTCCGGGCGAGCTCGTCGATCTCGTCGGCGAGCTTCACCAGCATGTCGTCGTCGCCCGCGTACGGGTCGGGGCGCTCGGGGTAGAGCAGGGTCCGCAGGCGGGCGGGGTCGTCGCCGGTCCGCGAGGAGACCGCCGCCACGACCGCGTCGGACGCGGCGTCCGCGCCCAACCCGAGCTTGGGCGCGACCCGGTCCAGGAACCCGGACCGCAGTGCGGCCGCGGCCCGGTCCCGGGCCCTGCGCGACCGGTACAGCCCCGCACGGCCCTCGGTGGTCTCCGACGCGCGCACCACCACGGGCAGCGACTCGGGTACCAGGGCGCCCATCCGGCGCCCCCGCCACAGGGCGAGCAGCGCCAGCGCGGCCACCAGCGGGACCAGGGACCAGCGCAGACCCAGCGGCAGCAGCTGCCACAGGCCGGAGCCGCCTTCCTGCTGGGGCGGGTCGGGGCGCAGCCACACCACGTCCTCGGCGGCCAGGAGGTTCATCGCCAGCGCGGCGTTGCCCCCGGAGGAGAGCGCGGTGTTGGTCAGCGGCCTGCCGGTGCCCAGCACGGTCGTGGTCGCCCCGTCCCGCTGGACCTGGACCAGGGCGTCGCCGCTGCCGCCCGGGTAGCAGCCCACGGCGTCCACGTCGTCCGCGGCCGTGTACAGCTCCCCGGCGACGTAGGCCTCGCCCGCGGCCTCGGCGGCCGACAGCCCGCACCCGGGGGCGTAGGGGGTCTCCGGAGCGGGGAACCCCTCGGGCTCCTCCCGTCCGGTCATCGCCACCCCGGGGGCGAACGCCTCCAGGGACTGCGTGGACGGCCGCACCAGGACGGTGTCCACGTCGAGCGCGGCCAGGGACTCCAGCTCCTCGGGGAGCAGGCGGTGGTCCAGGAAGACCGCGAGCACGGTGTCGTCCCCGGCCTCGGCCACGGCCTCCTCGGCGGCGGTGGAGGAGCGCACCACGTGTACGTCGCGGTCCTCCTCCAGCACGTTCACCAGGGCCCGCGTGCCGTCCGGGGCGATGGAGCCGGGCTCCAGGTGGCCGGTGGGGAACTGCTCGCTGCCCAGCGACAGCAGTACCGAGACCGTGGCGAGCGCGGCCACCACGGCGGCCGGTACCCGGACCGAGCGCCACACCCGGAGGGCGCGCGACCCCTCCCGGGAGGGGTCGCGGACGGCGCTTGGCGGGGGAGCGGGGGGAGGGGGAGCGGTGGCGGTCACCGGCTCACCTCCCCGGCGGGCCGGGCGGCCCTGAGCCGCGTGTCCAGCTCGCGCAGGAAGCGCGCGGAGTCGGCGGTCGCCGGGCGGTCGCCGTAGGCCACGTCGTTGAAGATCCGCGCACCCTCGCTCAGCCCCTCGGCCTCCGCGGGCAGCACGGCGGAGGCCTCCGCGGCCAGCTCGGTCGCGGTGCGCCCCGCGCGCGGCGTGATGACCGCCCGCTCCTCCAGGTCCACGCTGATGGCCCTGAGCCTCTCGGTGACGGCGGCGGCGAAGTCGCCGGCGCCCTCGTGCCGGTCGGCGGCGGCCCGGTGGTCGGTGGCCGACATCGGTGTGCCCTCGTGCACGGGCACGCCCGCGCGGCCGCCGCGGGTCGGGCGCAGCCAGACGATCAGCCAGACCACCAGGACCGCGACGACCACCAGCAGCGGCCCGAGGACCGTCCAGCCGCCGAGGAAGTCCGGCGCGTCGGCGGCCAGGCCCGCGAGGAGCTGGTCCAGCCAGGAGAGGAAGCGGTCGAGCAGGGAGGGCTCCTGTTCCCCGTACAGGGGGTCGCTCAGCTCCTCGACGGCGCGCCGCTGCCCCTCCTCGCGGGTCACCTCCCCGACGGCGGGTGCCCTCACGTCCGCGGCTCCGGCAGGTAGATCTCCGGGCCCGCCTCGTAGCCCGCCTGGGCCGCGTTGTGCAGCTTCAGGTCCAGGCCCTCGCTCCGCATCCGCGCGTCCACGTAGAGCAGCGTGGTCACGCCCACGGTGAAGGGCGTGGTGATCGCGTAGATCAGGACGTTGCCCACGTAGATGACGGCGCCCGCCACGACGGCGGCCCAGGTCTCACCGGGGGCGAGGAAGGTCGGGATCACCGAGATGAGGCTGAAGGGCGTGCTCAGCAGGCCGCTGACGAAGGCCATCAGGACGAAGGCCAGCAGCGCGATGCCGAAGGTCCGCCACCAGCGGCCCTGGGTCAGGCGCCAGGAGCGGGCGAGGGCCGCGCCCGCGCCGAGGCATTCGAGCACCACGACCGGCATGGCGAAGTAGATGCGGATGTAGATCCAGGCCGACAGCGCGAGGCCGCCGCCGAACCCCAGCACCAGCGAGACGACGATGACGGTGACCCCGACGCCCTGGCTGCCCGAGACGGCCAGGAAGACGCCCAGGAACAGGCCGACGAGCCCCACCGTGATGATGACCATGGACAGGCCGAAGAAGATCAGCAGCTGGAGCAGCGCCAGGCCGACGACGGCTCCGAGCCGGTCCCGCACGGCGGCCCAGGCCTGCTGCGGACTGAGCTTGTGGCCCAGGACGGCCATACCGACCACGGCCGTGAGCAGGCCGGTGACCAGGATGATCCCGGCCTGGGTCAGCAGGCCGCCGCCGTACGCGGCGGCGAGGGACCAGCCGCTGAACGGGAGGGGGTCGTTGGGGTCGACGGACTCGGGGTCGGACATCACCTGGTCGACGAAGGCCCCGTAGTCGGACATGTAGCCGCTGAAGCCGATCGAGCTGATGATGCTCGCGACCGCCATGACGATCAGCGCGAGTCCGACGGTGGTCTTCGGGTTGTTGCGGATGAGGCTGAACGCGCCGTTGAGGATGTCCCCGAGCGTCATCGGCCGGAGCGCGACCACGCCGGGCTTGAGCGCGCGCGGCTGCCCGTACGGGGACTGCTGGCCGTATCCGGCCGGTGCTCCGTATCCGGGCTGTCCGTAACCGGGCTGTTGGCCGTACGGGTGCTGGCCGTACCCGGCCTGCTGCCACTGCGCCTGCTGGCCGTGGCCGTACGGGCCCTGGCCCGGCGGCTGTCCGTACGCGGGCTGCTGGCCGTACCCGCCGCCCTGGGGCGGCTGCTGGGCGGAGGCGTACCGTCCGTACTGGCCGGGGGCGGGCTGCTGCCCGTGGGGGGCCTGCCCGTGGCCCTGCTGGCCGTACCCGGGGGCCTGCCCGTGGCCCTGCTGGCCGTACCCGGGGGCCTGCTCGGCAGGGGCGAAGCTCGGCTGCCCCTGGGGCGCCTGCCCGGCGGGCGCGGAGCCCGGCTGCCCGCCGGAGGGCGTGTCGGGGGCCGGGGAGGGGTCCTGGCCGGGCGCGGCCCACGCGCCGGAGGCGGGCGGGGGGCCGGACTCGGAGGTCCCTCCGCCGTCCGGTCCGTCCGGGGGGTTCCCCGACGTGTCCCGGTGATCGTCCTCCTGGGTCATCTGCCCCGCCCTCCATGGGGTTCGGTTACGCTGCGCGAGCGCCCGTCCGCGATTCTCGGCCTCTGGGAAACAACCTACCCGTCGGTTCCACCGGTGCCCGCGATGTTCGGGCGCATGCAGGCGCAACCGACCCACTTCATTCCTTTTGTATGCTTTCTGTTACCAACAGGCCAAGTCGCGAAGGTTCGCCTGCCAGGTCACCAGGGTCGACGCGCTGCAGGCCGAAACGGTTCCCACGGACCGAAAAACATCGACCACTCTCCCGATCCCGCCCGAAGATGGCAAGGTGGGGGGAGGACGAAGCAGTTTCTTGCGTCTCGGGGCGCACCGAACGTTTATGCCGCTTGAGTGTTTCCAGAGAGAGGAGTAGGCGCCGCCGTACCCGCCCGCCGGCGGGTCCGACGCCCGGCGCCGGACGCACCGATGAAGGGACGTGTACTGGTTGTCGACGACGACCTCGCCCTCGCTGAGATGCTGGGCATCGTTCTGCGCGGCGAGGGGTTCGAGCCCTCGTTCGTGCATGACGGCGACAAGGCTCTGGAGGCCTTCCGCGAGACCAAGCCCGACCTGGTCCTCCTCGACCTGATGCTCCCCGGCGCCGACGGGATCGACGTCTGCCGCCAGATCCGCGCCGAGTCCGGCGTGCCCATCGTGATGCTCACCGCCAAGAGCGACACCATCGACGTCGTCCTCGGCCTGGAGTCCGGCGCCGACGACTACATCGTCAAGCCCTTCAAGCCCAAGGAGCTCGTGGCCCGCGTCCGCGTGCGCCTGCGCCGCACCGAGGAGCCCGCTCCCGAGGTGCTCCAGATCGGGGACATCACCATCGACGTCGCCGGGCACGCGGTGCGCCGCGACGGCGAGCAGATCAGCCTCACCCCGCTGGAGTTCGACCTCCTGGTCGCCCTGGCCCGCAAGCCGCGCCAGGTCTTCACCCGCGAGGTGCTGCTGGAGCAGGTCTGGGGCTACCGGCACGCCGCCGACACCCGCCTGGTCAACGTCCACGTGCAGCGCCTGCGCGCCAAGATCGAGAAGGACCCGGAGCACCCCGAGGTCGTCGTGACCGTCCGCGGCGTCGGCTACAAGGCCGGTACCGCCTGATCCCCCCGAGCCGCACATGACCGCAGCCACGCCAGAGGAGGAGCGGGGGACCGCCTCCGACACGCAGTCCCCGCCCTCCGGGCTGCCCGCGTCCGCGGGACGCTGGCGCGACGGCGGCGCGGGGCTCACCCGCTCCTACGCGCTCGCCCAGCGCGCCGCCCGCGCCCTGGTGCGCGGCGTCCACAACAACTGGCGCCGGTCACTGCACCTGCGGGTCATCTCCACCACCCTGGTGCTGTCCCTGGTGGTGATGGCGGGCCTGGGGTACGTGCTCATCTCCCAGGTGCGTGGCGGCCTGCTCGACGCCAAGATCTCCACGGCCGTCACCGACCACCGCGCCGGGCTCAACTACGCGTCGGCCGAGCTCCAGGAGAACGAGGCGGGCGACCGCAACCGGCTCATGTACGACCTCGCCAACGAGCTCACCAGCCGCAGCGGCGACACCGGGCTGTACAGCGTGGTCATCCTGCCCTCGGTGGGCGGCGAGGTCGGCTGGGCCACCGGCGAGGGCAGCGTCCCGCAGCGGCTCGTCAACCAGGTCCACGAGTCCGAGGTGGACGAGCAGCAGTACCACACGTACACGCGCATCACCACCGACCAGGGCGAGGAGCCCGCGCTGGTGGTCGGCGCGCAGCTCACGCGCGCCTACGAGCTGTACTACATCTTCCCGCTCCAGCACGAGCAGCAGATCCTCGACCTGGTCCAGGGCACGGTCGGCCTGGTGGGCGCGCTGCTGGTCGTCCTCCTGGGCCTGATCGCCTTCGTCATCACCCGCCAGGTGGTCAGCCCGGTCCGCTCGGCCGCCCAGTCCGCCGAACGGCTCTCCTCGGGCGACCTCACCGAGCGCATGGCCGTGCACGGCGAGGACGACCTCGCCCGGCTGGCCCTGTCCTTCAACGACATGGCGGGCAACCTCCAGGAGAAGATCCAGGAACTGGAGGAGCTGTCCAAGCTCCAGCGCCAGTTCGTCTCCGACGTCTCCCACGAGCTGCGCACCCCGCTGACCACCATCAAGATGGCCGGGGACGTGCTCTTCGACGAGCGCGAGGAGTTCGACCCCACCACGCGGCGCTCGGTGGAGCTGCTGCAGAGCCAGGTGGACCGGTTCGAGGAGCTGCTCTCGGACCTGCTGGAGATCAGCCGCCACGACGCCGGGGCCGCGACCCTGGGCGTCGAGTCGCTGGACATCCGCGACGCCGTGATGAAGGCCGTCGGCGACGCCGAGCAGATCGCCGAGCGGCGCGGCATCAAGGTGGTCCTGCGCCTGCCCACCGAGCCCTGCACCGCCGAGTACGACTCCCGCCGCATCAGCCGCATCCTGCGCAACCTGGTGGTCAACGCCATCGAGCACAGCGAGGGCCGCGACGTGGTGGTCACCGCCGCGTGCGACCGCGACGCGGTCGCCGTGGCCGTGCGCGACTACGGGGTGGGCCTCAAGGAGGGGGAGGAGCACCTGTGCTTCGACCGCTTCTGGCGCGCCGACCCGGCCCGGGTGCGCACCACAGGCGGCACCGGCCTCGGGCTCTCCATCGCCAAGGAGGACGCCGCCCTGCACGGCGGCTGGCTCCAGGCGTGGGGCCAGCCCGGCCAGGGCTCCCAGTTCCGCCTGTCCCTGCCGCGCCGCTCCGGCAGCGAGCTGCGCGGCTCCCCCCTGCCGCTGGTACCGCCGGAGTTCGCGCTGGGCCGCACCTACACCGCGTTCGCCGACAAGGGGGAGAACGGCAACGGGGCCGTCCGCGCCGAGAAGGTGACCGCCAGGAACGGCGCGGACACCGTGGAGAGGGGCGCGGCGGCCGACCGCGCGCAACAGCGCGAGGGCGAGGAGAAACCGTGAGGACAACGCACCGGTCCGGCCGCGCCGCGCGCGCCTGCCTGGCCGCGGCCGTGGCGGCCGTGTCCATGGCCGCCTGCGCGACCGTTCCCACCACCGGCCCGGTCGTGGCCAGCGACGGCAACGAGTCCGAGGGCGACCCCTACGGCGGCTACGTGCGCCTGCTGCCCGCCGGGCCCCAGGAGGGCGTGGCGCCGGAGGGCCTGGTCAGCGACTTCCTCAAGGACATGGGCAGCTTCGAGCAGGACTACGAGGCCGCCCGCAGCTACATGCTGGCGAGCACGGGCGACTCGTGGAACCCGGACGGGACGGTCAAGGTCTTCCCCGGCCACGACACCGTCGACCTCGACACCGAGATCAGCGGCGACGGGCTCACCGCCACCGTGCGGATGCGCAGCTCGCTGGTGGCCACGATCGACGAGGACGGCAGGTACGTGTCCGGCGACTCCGTGCGCCTGCTCGACGAGACCTTCGTCCTGGCCAGGGAGGACGGCGACCCCGAGGGCGAGTGGCGCATCCAGAGCCTGCCCGACGAGCTCGTCCTCAGCCAGCTCGACGTGGAGCGCACCCACCGCCCGTTCAACCTGTACTACTTCAACCCGGACGAGAACGCCCTGGTCCCGGATCCGGTCTACCTGCCGGTCAGCAACGACGAGCTGACCGAGCGCCTGCTGCTCAGGCTCGTCCGCGGCCCCAGCGACTGGCTGGACCCCGCCGTGCACTCCTCCTTCCCCGACGAGGCCGCCCCCCGGCTGGAGGTGGAGGACGAGCGCGTGGTCGTCAGCGTGACCGACCACGGGGAGGCCGACGAGTTCGGCATGGGCGCCCAGATCGCCTGGACCCTGCGCCAGCTGCCGGAGATCCAGGAGTTCACGCTGAAGGTGAACGGCGACGAGGTGGACTTCCCCGGGGCCGAGGGCCAGAGCGCCGACCGGCCGCGCCCGGGCAGCACCTACTGGTCGGAGGTGAGCCCCGGCGCCTCCTCGCCCGACGTCCACGTCTACTACTCCCACGAGGGCCAGCTGTGGTCGGCCTCGGACTGGGACACCGACACCTTCGGCGACGGGGAACCGGTTCCCGGCCCCCTGGGGTCGGGCGAGGTCGCGCTGGAGCGCTTCGCGGTGTCGCTGGACGAGCAGACCATCGCCGGGGTCACCACGGGCGGCCGCGAGGTGGTCACGAGCGAGGCCGTTCCGGGCGCGTCGGTCCGTGAGGTCCTGTCCGAGGGGGCCTTCACCGAGCTGTCCTGGGACGTCAACGGCGACCTGTGGGTGGTCGAGGAGATCGACGAGGAGGACGGGGAAGAGGAGGAGGCGGAGGAGGACTCCGACACCGAGAGCCCCAACCTCAACGGCCCGCCGCCGTCCCCGGGCCGGACGGCCCTGTGGCTGCTGCGCGACGGCCACGAGGTGGTCCGCGTGGACGTGGCCGCCCTGCGCGACAGGCCGCTGGTGCAGTTCAAGGTCTCCCGTGACGGCACCCGCGCCGCGGTGGTGACCGAGGTGGACGGGCGCCGCTCGCTCCAGGTGGGCCGCGTGGTGGAGGACGCCGACGGCCAGGTCTCCGTGGAGTCGTTCGTGACCCTGGCCGGCGGGCTGGAGGACGTCACCGACATCTCCTGGCGCTCGGGGGACCAGCTGGTCGTGCTCGGCACCCGCGAGGGCGGTACGAGCCAGGCCCTCCTGGTGTCGCTGGACGGCGGCACGCCGCCCGCCAGCGCCGGGACCCCCGTCGCGAGCATGGTGACCGTCTCGGGCGCCCCGGGGCAGCCCCTGGTGGCCGGTTCCGACGACGGCAACATCTGGCTGTCCAACGACCCCCTCAACTGGCAGTCCGTCGTGGAGGGCGGATCCCCCACCTTCCCGGGCTGAGCGCTCCCGGGCGGGCGGCCGTGCTCCGGCCGCCCGCCCGCGCTACCGGGGTGCGTCGGGCGCGGGAGGCTGCGAGGGTGGCGTCATGGACGACTTCACGCGGCTGGGCACCCCGATCGACGCACGCCCCCACTTCGCCGGGGAGCGGGAGGACCTGCTCGCGCTCCTGCGCGGCCTCACCCCTGACGAGTGGCAGGCCGAGGCCGTGACCGGCTGGAGCGCGCGCGACGTGGCCGCGCACCTGCTCGGCGACGACTACTGGCGCATAGCGGGGATGCGCGACCGCTACCGGGCGGCCCCGGCGCCGGCGCCCGGGGAACCGGTGGCGGCGTTCGTCCACCGCAACAACCAGGAGTGGGTGCGGGCCACCGCCAGGATCAGCCCGGAGGCGCTGGTCCAGACACTGGAGATGACCGGGCGCGAGGTGGCGGGGCTCTGGCGCTCCGCGGACCCGCACGCCCCCGGCCTCGGGGTCACCTGGGCGGGCGCCGACCCGGCGCCGGTCTGGCTGGACTGCGCCCGCGAACTGACCGAGAACTGGGCCCACCGGCAGCAGATCCGGCACGCGGTCGGCCGGGCCACCGACCCCGGCCCGGCGGGCGCCCTGGTGCTGGACACCTTCATGCGCGCGCTGCCGAACACCCTGCGCGACACCCCGGCGCGGGCGGGAACGCGGGTGGGCGTGGCCGTGGACGGTCCGGACGGCGGGGAGTGGACCGTCACCCGCACCGGGGCGGGCTGGTCGCTGGCCCCCGCCGGGCAGAGGGCCTCCGGGGCGCCCGCGGCGGCCGTGCGGTGGGACTTCGAGACCGCCTGGCGGCTGTGCGTGCGGGGGATCGAGCCCGAGGAGGCCGAGGCCAGGGGCGACCTCTCGGGCGACCCCGGCCTGGCCCGGGCCTGCTGCCGGATCGTGTCGATCATCCGCTGACCGCGCCGCCGGTCCGCGTGGGCCGCCGCCGGTCAGCGCGGGTCGGCGGTGGGGCAGGGGAGGGGACCGCGGAGGTGGTCCGGCACGTTGTCCACAGGTCCGGAAGGGGGCTGGCGGGGGCCTGACCGGGCTCCGATCCTGGGGGTATGGACGACCGGACACACCACACGGGCGTGCCGGGGCGGATCCTCGGCGCGCTGCTGGACCTGCTCCTGCCGCACCCCTGCGCGGCGTGCGCGGGCCCCTCGGGACCGCTGTGCGCGCACTGCCTCACCGTGCTGCGGCGGCGCCCCCACCGGTGCGCGCCCAGACCGGGCTGCCCTCCCGTCTGGGCCGCCGGTCCCTACGCCGGGCACCACCGCCGGGTGCTGCTCACCTACAAGGAGGGCGGCGCGGACGCCCTGGCCGCACCCCTGGGCGGGTGGTTGGCCGCCGCCCACACCGCGTCCGGCCTGGCCCGGCCGGACACCCTGCTCGTCCCCGTCCCCGGGCGGGGTCCGCCGGGCGACCCCCGGGCGCCGGTCACCCGGCTGGCGCGCGCCTGCCTGGCGCAGGCGGGCGGAGCGCGAGCCGGGAGGGTGGCGCCCCTGCTGCGCTACCGCGGTCGCCCCCGGCGCCAGGCCGGTCTGGGGCGGGCCGAGCGCCTGGCCAACCGGGCGGGCACCCTCGTCGCCGACCGCCCGTTTCCCGGAGCCTCCGGGGAGGTGCCAGCCACGGGGGCCTGGGGAGCCGCGGTCGTGGTGGACGACGTCCTCACCACGGGCGCCACGGTGGCCGAGGCGACCCGCGCACTGCGCGCCAGGGGGGTCCCCGTGGCGGGCGCGGTCGTCCTCCTGGAGCGTCTGCCGGGTGCCTTCGGCGGTCCGCCGGGCGCGGGGAAGGCGGCGGAGAGGGGACCGGTTCGTCCTCCCGGGGGTCTGGGCGGTCCGCCGCGCGGGGGAAAGGCGGACGGTGCAAGAAGGTTTTACGAACCCTTGTGGACAGGGGAAAAGTCCATGTACGAAGGGGTTTGAGGCGGTTACCGAGGAGTTGGGAGGGTGGCCGCTACCTGACATCCTCGCCAGGACAGGTTACGGTCACGGTATGGCACCCGTCCGGGTCCGTGGTTGCGTCGGAGACTTGGGGCTCCCGGGAACACCGGGACGCCACTCCGGCAAGCCGATGCCAGGCGCAGGCGAAACGGCCCACGTAAGGCGACTTTTCGTCGACCGATCACGGTGCGCCTTAGAGGTAAGCCCTGCCCCGCGGAGGGTCCAGATGTCCCTCATGACAGGGAGAAGAGCAGTAGTCGCGGACAAGAGCGGCGACACTCTCAGCAGGCGGATGTGGGGACGAAGACCAGGTCGGCCGGACGGGTGGCATCCCATCGTCCGGGGGTTCGCCAACGGCGAACCCCCGGAGACGATCCCCTCGCGTCCTCGCCGGGTCCGTCCCGCCGCGGCCTCGGGCAGCCGACGGGCTTCCGGGCAGTGCCCTGTCCCACCCGTCCCAGTAGTCCTTTCCCCCATCGCGGTGGCCTTCGCCAATCGTGTCCGTGGGGCGCGTGATGAGGGCACCGCTGGTGGGTATACGCATCTCCAACCGAGACGTGCCCCCCACAGGACAGGGGCACCAGCGGAAGGGGGCTAGCGCGCGACACCCCTTCCGCCCCCCTGACGGCGGAAGGGACGCAGAGCCAGCCTGGCCGCCGCCTTCCGGCGGTCACGCGATGAAGGGGGTCCTATGGACATCATCGTCAAGGGTCGACGCACCGGTGTGAGTGAGAAGTTCCGTCAGCACGTCGACAACAAGCTCGACAGGCTCTCCAAGTGGGAGAAGAAGGGCATGATCGTCGACGTGGAGGTGTCCAAAGAGCGCAACCCCAAGCTCGCCGACGTCTGCGAGCGGGTTGAGCTGACCATCCGGACCAACGGTCCGGTCATTCGCAGCGAGGCCGCCGCCTCGGACCGGTACGGCGCCCTCGACCTCGCCCTCGACAAGATCGAGGCCCGCCTGCGCAAGGCCGCGGACCGGCGCAAGGTCCACCGCGGCAACCACGCTCCCGTCTCCGTCGCGTCAGCCACCGCCGACCTTCCGGGAGACCTGCCCTCGACCACCGGCACCGCCACCGCGACGCAGGCTCCCCCCGTCCAGCGTCGCGACGGTGAGGAGGACGTCAACGGCACGGAGGTGGACGGGAGGTTCTCCGACGAGTTCGTCGAACTCGACACCCAGGGAGAGGTCCCGGTCGTCGTCCGGGAGAAGTTCCACCGGGCCAAGCCCATGAGCATCGACCAGGCGCTCATGGAGATGGAGCTCGTGGGCCACGACTTCTACCTCTTCCACGACGAGGTCAAGGACGCCCCGAGCGTCGTCTACCGGCGCAAGGGCTTCAACTACGGAGTCCTCCGACTGGTCGACTAGACGTCCGCGACCGCCCTCGACGCATCCCCCCGTACACGAAGCCGCGGCGGGTCCGAGCGGACCCGCCGCGGCGGTGCGTACCCCCGTGCGTCAGCCGGGCCCCCGGCCCCGGCCCGCCGGTTCCCCGCCTACCCGGACCGCTGCTCGGGCCCCTCGTGCTTGATCCGGCGCAGCGGGGTGTCGTGCGGCTCCTCGGTATCCACCCTGGGCGTGTCGAGGACGACGTCGCTCATCAGGTCGAAGACCAGGGCCACGACGGCCGCCGCGACCAGCAGGACCGCGGCGACCACCAGCAGGACCACGGACATCCCCAGGGCGACGCCGAGCCCGCCCACGACGAACCCGGCGCACGCGAGCACGACCGCCGCCCACGACGACAGGCGTCCGCGGTGGCTGTTGCTCGGGGCCATACTGCCGCCCTGCTGCTGGAAGCCCTGGATGCGCCCGAAACGGCTGTCCCTGTCGGGATGCTCCCTCTCCCAGGCCAGGGAGGGCTCGTCGTCCACCGGGTCGTTCCGCAGGACGGGCGCCTCCCCGACGGCCTCCTTGGCCACGTCGTCGGGAGAACGCGGGGAGGGGGCCGACGGGTTCTTCGCCCCGTGGTCCTTCCCGTTCCGGATTCCGCTGTCCTTCTTGTCTCGGTTAGTTCGCATGGTGATCCCCCCTGGGAACACATTCGCGTTCGGCGGTCCGCGGCCTTCCGACCGCGGTGCGACCTCCTACGAAGTGCTTACCCACGAAAACCGGGGGCCATCGGCGCCCGCGCGAAAAGCGTGGGGGAGGCGGCCGGTGTACGCGGTCGGCGTTCGGTCCGCACCGGTACCGGGTCCCCCGTGGAATCGGGGCGTCGCGAAAAACCTCCCGGCCCTTCCGCCGGCCCTGTGACATGCGGGAACATATCGGTTGGTTTTCTTCGTTGCGCAAAGGTAAGCGTGCGGGCGGACCGCTCTCCTGAGAGGGTGGGCGTATGGTTCGTGTCCTCTAGGATGTAGGGCCGAGGGCCCAGGAACCCCCGCCGTCCTCCGCGGCCACGGGAAAGCGGTCAGCGGGCCTAGATCTGATCTCCACGTGGGTGGAGCCAACCGCGATCTGCGAGGAGCGCATAGGAAGTGCCAGGGATACTCAACAAGCTCCTGCGCGCGGGTGAGGGAAAGATCCTGCGCCGACTCAACAAGCTGAAGGACCAGGTCAACTCGCTCGAGGAAGACTACGTCGACCTCACCGACGAGGAGTTGCGCGACCTCACCGGGGAGTACAAGGAGCGCTACGAGGACGGGGAGTCCCTGGACGACCTGCTCCCGGAGGCCTTCGCCACCGTCCGCGAGGCGGCCAAACGCACCCTGGGCCAGCGCCACTTCGACGTCCAGATCATGGGCGGCGCCGCGCTGCACCTCGGCAACATCGCCGAGATGAAGACCGGTGAGGGCAAGACCCTGACCGGTACCCTCGCGGTCTACCTCAACGCGCTCGCGGGCAAGGGCGTCCACGTCATCACGACCAACGACTACCTGGCCAAGCGCGACGCCCAGAACATGGGCCGCATCTACCACTTCCTCGGCCTCGAGGTCGGCGTGGTCGGCCCGCAGATGACCGCGGCGGACCGCCGCAAGGCCTACCAGGCCGACATCACCTACGGCACGAACAACGAGTTCGGCTTCGACTACCTGCGCGACAACATGGCGCTCTCGCTCAAGGACACCGTCCAGCGCGAGCACTACTTCGCCCTGGTCGACGAGGTCGACTCCATCCTCATCGACGAGGCCCGCACCCCGCTGATCATCAGCGGCCCCTCGGAGCAGAACTCCCGCTGGTACGCCGAGTTCGCCAAGATCGCCCCGCGCCTCAAGCGCGAGGAGGACTACGAGGTCGACGAGAAGAAGCGCACCGTCGGCATCACCGAGTCCGGCGTGGCCAAGGTCGAGGACTGGCTGGGCATCGACAACCTCTACGAGGCCGTCAACACCCCGCTCATCAGCTTCCTCAACAACTCCCTCAAGGCCAAGGAGCTGTACAAGCGGGACAAGGAGTACATCGTCAAGGACGGTGAGGTCCTCATCGTCGACGAGTTCACCGGCCGCGTCCTGGCGGGACGCCGCTACAACGAGGGCATGCACCAGGCCATCGAGGCCAAGGAGCGCGTCAAGATCAAGGACGAGAACCAGACTCTCGCCAAGGTCACCCTCCAGAACTACTTCCGCCTCTACGAGAAGCTCGCCGGCATGACCGGTACCGCCCAGACCGAGGCGGCGGAGTTCACCCAGACCTACAACGTCGGCGTGGTGCCCATCCCCACCAACAAGCCGATGATCCGCCAGGACGTCAAGGACGTCGTCTACAAGCACGAGGACGCCAAGTTCCAGGCGCTCGCCGAGGACATCGCCGAGCGGCACGAGGCCGGACAGCCGGTCCTGGTCGGTACCACCAGCGTCGAGAAGTCCGAGCTGCTGTCCCGGATGCTCAAGCGCGAGGGCGTGCCGCACGAGGTCCTCAACGCCAAGAACCACGCCCGTGAGGCCGCGATCATCGCCCGCGCGGGCAAGCTCGGCGCGGTCACCGTCGCCACCAACATGGCCGGTCGCGGTACCGACATCATGCTGGGCGGCAACCCCGACTTCCTCGCCGACGAGGAGCTCCAGAGCCGCGGCCTGAGCCCGCTGGAGACCCCCGAGGAGTACGAGGCCGCCTGGCCCGAGGCGCTGGAGAAGGCCAAGGCCGACTACGAGGAGGAGCACGAGAAGGTCGTCGAGGCGGGCGGCCTGTACGTGCTCGGCACCGAGCGCCACGAGTCGCGGCGCATCGACAACCAGCTCCGCGGCCGCTCCGGCCGCCAGGGCGACCCCGGCATCTCCCGCTTCTACCTCTCCCTCCAGGACGACCTGCTGCGCCTGTTCAACAGCAGCCGCCTGGAGGCGTTCATGAACCAGCTGAACATCCCGGACGACCAGCCCATCGAGTCCGGCATGGTCAGCAAGGCGATCGCCTCCGCGCAGGGCCAGGTCGAGACGCAGAACTTCGAGATCCGCAAGAACGTCCTCAAGTACGACGAGGTCCTCAACCGGCAGCGCAAGGTCATCTACGCCGAGCGCCGCAAGGTCCTGGAGGGCCAGGACCTGCGCGAGCAGGTCGTCGGCATGCTGGAGGAGATCCTGCGCGGCTACGTCGTGGAGGAGACCGCCAACGGCGACCCCGGCGACTGGGACCTCGACAAGCTCTGGCGGGCGTTCAAGCAGGTCTACCCGATCAGCTTCACCGTCGACGAGTTCATCGAGGAGAACGGCGGCCTGCACACGCTGACCACCGAGGTGATCGCGGACCGCGTGGTGGAGGACGCCAACACCGCCTACGAGGCCCGCGAGGCCGAGCTGGGCGAGGAGGCCATGCGCGAGGTCGAGCGCCGGGTCATCCTCCAGGTCATGGACCGCAAGTGGCGTGAGCACCTCTACGAGATGGACTACCTCCAGGAGGGCATCGGGCTGCGCGCCATGGCGCAGCGCAACCCGCTGATCGAGTTCCAGCGCGAGGGATTCGACATGTTCCAGCAGATGCTGGAGGCCATCAAGGAGGAGTCCGTCGGCTACCTCTTCAACGTCGAGGTGCAGGTCCGCAAGAAGGAGGAGCCCGCCCTCACCACCGCCGCCGCGGCGAAGACCGCCGCCGCCGTCGGCGGGTCCGCCAGCGCGACGGCCGTCGCCACCGCGGTGGAGGAGGACGAGGAGGTCGAGGACGCCGCCTCTCCGGTGGAGGAGGCCGAGCCCGCCGAGGACGTGGTCGTCCCCGGTTTCGGCGAGGGTCAGCCCAACCGGCTCCAGTACTCCGCCCCGAGCGAGGACGGCACCGTCGAGCGCCACAGCGAGACGGCCGACGAGTACGCCGGTACGGCGCGCAACGCGCCCTGCCCGTGCGGCTCGGGCAAGAAGTACAAGAAGTGCCACGGCGACCCGGCCGCCGGCTAGGCGGGCGGTAGGCCCCGGCGGCGGCCGGAGGACACGCGCGAGGGCGCGGCTCCCCGAGGGGGCCGCGCCCTCGCGCGTTCGCGGTGGCCGTCCACGGGCCGGACTCCGGCCCGTGGACGACCCCGGCGGGTCATCCGGAGGAGCCCGTCCCGCCCTTCGGCGGGCCGCCGGCCCCCGGCGGGTCCTCGCCCGTGTCGGTCCCGGTGTGCGCCGGTACGGTCTCGCCCGGGTCGTCGGGGTCCTGTTCCCGGCCCGGCGTGGGCAGGTTGAGCCTGGTGATGAGCAGGTAGAAGATCCCGAAGTAGGCCGCGAAGTACACCAGGCCCAGCAGCAGGATCACCCCGAGCCCCTGGGTGTTGCCCTTGGTGGCGTTCAACAGCATGTCGATCAGGCCCGCCGAGAAGCCGAAGCCCAACTGGGCGTCCAGCGCGTTCAGCACCGCCATCGAGATGCCGGTCAGCACCACGTGCACCGCGAACAGCGCCGGGGCCACGAAGATGAACGCGAACTCCACCGGCTCGGTGATGCCCGTCGCGAACGCGGTCAGCGCCGCGGGGATCATGATCGAGCCGATCTGCGTCCGCCGGGCCTTGGGCGCCGCCAGCCACATCGCCAGCGCCGCACCGGGCAGGCCGAACATCAGCACCGGGAAGAACCCGGACAGCAGGCCGCCCGCGTCCGGGTCGCCGGCGAAGTAGCGGGTGATCTCGCCGTGCGTCACGGTGCCGTCGGGTCCGGTGTAGGTGCCCGACACGAACCAGATGAACGAGTTCACCACGTGGTGCAGGCCCAGCGGCAGCAGCAGGCGGTTGATCACCCCGTAGGCTCCGGCGCCCACGGCGCCCGCGCCGATGATGCCCTCTCCCAGGTCCTGGATCCATCCGCCCACGAGCGGCCAGACCAGTCCCAGCGCCACGCCCATCAGCAGACCGGCCAGCGCCGTCACGATCGGCACGAACCTGCGGCCGCCGAAGAAGCCCAGCCAGGTCGGCAGCTTGATCCGGTGGTAGCGCTGCCACAGCAGGGCCGCGACCAGGCCCACCGCGATGCCGCCGAGCACGTCGGTCGGGTTCTTCACCGCGTGGTTGATGACCGGCATGACCGCGTTGACGGCCTCGGGGTCCGTGACGGGCTGCCGGGTCACCGGGTCCACCGCCAGCGGGTACGTGGTCAGCCGCGACCCCAGGTCGCCCGTGGGGCCGTCGAAGGTCACCATCGTCCAGGTGGCCACCCGGTCGAACACCAGGTAGCCCACGACCGCGGCCAGGGCGGTCGACCCGTCGGCGCGCTTGGCGAACCCGATCGCCACACCGATCGCGAACAGCAGGGGCAGGGCCTGGAAGACGGCGTCGCCCGCCATGCCGACGGCTCCCGCCACCGGCTCCATCCAGCCCATCCCGGAGAGCCCGGCCAGGCCGTCGGCGCCGAGCAGGTCGGGCTGGCCCAGGCGGAGCAGGATCGCGGCGGCGGGCAGGACCGCGATCGGCATCATCAGGCTGCGGCCGAGCCTTTGCAGGACGGCCAGCGTGGAGGAGGTGCGCCTGGACCGGTCCGCGCCGCCGCCCGGGGGCTGCGACGCGGTCGGCGCGGGGGTCTGGTCCGAACTCATGGTGGGGGGTCCTTCCTCGGGCACGCGCCTCGTGGGCGCGGGACTTCAGTCGCCGTGCCGCCGGGGGTCCAGCCGGGAGTGCAGCTGGTAGCGGTCGGCTCGGTAGGTGGACAGCGCCAGTTCCACGCACTGTCCGTTGGCGAAGCTCCGGCGCTGCATCACCAGCACCGGGCTCCCAGCCGGCAGGCCGAGGAGTCGGGAGTCGGCCGAGTCGCAGATCCCGGCCTCGATGGTCTGTTCCCCGGAATCCAACAGGATGTCGAACTCGTTTTCCAGCACCTCGTAGAGGGAGCGCTCGGCGAGGTCGTAGTCCTCCAGGCCCGGGACCAGGGCGGCGGGGATGTTGGAGCGCTCCACGGCCATCGGCTCGTCGTCGGCGGTGCGCATGCGCTCGATGTGGTGCACCAGGGTGCCCGGCGCGATGTCGAGCATGCGCGCGGTGTGCCCGCTCGCCGGGATGACCTGGCGGATCAGCTCGCGCGCTCCCGGCTCGAAGCCGCGTGCGCGCATGTCCTCGCTGAAGGAGGCCAGGACCAGGGACATCTCGATCTTGGGGCGGGCGATGAAGGTCCCCTTGCCGGGGACCCGGTACAGCCGCCCCTCGGCCACCAGCAGGTCGATGGTCTGGCGGACGGTCATCCGCGAGAGCCCGTAGGTGGCGCTGAGCTCGCGCTCGGAGGGGATCATGTCGTCCACGCCCAGCCCCGCCACGGTGATCCAGTCCAGGAGCAGGTCGCGCAGTTGGCTGTACTTGGGCAGCGGGTTGCTGGGATCGATCGACATGGAGCGGGCGGCCTTCTCGGTCGGCGGGTGGAGTTGGCGTCAGACCTTAGCGCGGACGGACCGCGCGTGCCCGGCGCACCCGGCCCGGGTACTTCCGGGACGATCCGGACATGACTGGTATAGTCCGGACTAGACCACAGCTCCGCCCGCGTGTCAATCCACCCAACGGCAGGCGGTTCGCACCCGTTACCAGGGCAGACCGCGGGGTCCGGCCCGGCCGCACGACCCCCGCCCGCCCGGGCACGCGCCCCGCCGAACCCCGCCCGCGCCACCCACAGGAAAGGCCCTCCATGACCACCACGACGAGTGTGATGCGCTCCGAGATCGCCGAGCAGCCGGAGGCGCTGCGCCGCACCTTCGCCGAACTCCTGCCGCTGCGTCCCGAGATCGGGGCCCTGGGCCGCCGCACCAGGCACGTGCTGTTCATCGCCCGGGGGTCCTCCGACAACGCGGCGGTCTACGGCAGCTACCTCCTCCAGGCGCACACCGGCCGCCTGGCCACCCTGGGCTCGCCCTCCATCGCCACCACCTACGGGGCCAGGGTCGACCTGTCCGACGTCCTGGCCGTCGCGATCTCCCAGTCCGGCAGGACCGAGGAGATCGTCGAGACCATGCGCTGGGCCGCCGACTGCGGCGCGCGCACCGTCGGCGTCACCAACGGCGCGGACTCCCCGCTGGCCAGGGAGGCCGACGTCGCCCTGGTCACCCGGGCCGGGAGCGAGGTCGCGGTGCCCGCCACCAAGACCTACAGCACCCAGCTGGCCGCCCTCGCCGTCCTGGCCCTGGGCCTGGGCGCCGACCTGGACCCCGCGGACCTGACCCGGGCCTCCGACGGCATCGAGGAGACCCTCGCGGCGCCCACGGACGCCCTGGAGGAGATCGTCGAGCGGATGGTCGCCGTGCAGGGAGCGGTCATCTCCGGGCGGGGCATGGCCTTCTCCACCGCGCTGGAGGCCGCCCTCAAGCTCAAGGAGGCCTGCTACCTCCACGCCATGGGCCTGTCCTACGCCGACCTGCTGCACGGCCCCATCGCCGTGGTGGACCCGCGCACCCCCGCACTGCTGGTGGCCGCGCCCACCGGCCCGACCCTCCGGGGCACGGTCTCCCTCGCCGAGCGCGTCCGCTCCGCCGGGGCGCCGGTCTTCGGCTTCGGCGGCGGCGACGCCCTGGCCGCCGCCAGCGACCTGTCCGTGCCGGTCCCCGACGTGCCCGAGTGGGTGTCCCCGATGAACCTCATCGTCCCCGCCCAGCTGCTCACCGAGCGCCTGGCCCGCCGCCTGGGCTACAACCCGGACGTCCCGCGCGGCCTGAACAAGGTCACGCAGACCTCCTGAGCGGCGCACAACACCCCGTCCGGCCCCGAACCCTGGTGCGCGCGGTGCGCCACCCCTAAGCTCGCCCTCAGGCTTCGGGTACACCCCGTTCCACGGCAGAACACGGAGGACACATGGCGGACAAGGCAGCGGCGATCGTCGCCGGTCTGGGCGGCGCGGACAACATCGAGGACATCGAGGCCTGCATCACCCGGCTGCGTACCGAGGTGGCCGACCCCGGGCGCGTGGACGAGAAGGCCCTCAAGGCGTCCGGGGCCCACGGAGTGCTGGTCTCGGGCAACGTCGTCCAGGTGGTGGTCGGCCCCGAGGCCGACGCCCTCACCGACGACATCCGGGACCTGCTCGAATAGGTCCCGCCAGGACGGATCAAACACCCCAGGGAGGGAAGACACCCCCCATGCCAGACGTGATCGGTACGCTGCGCGTACTCTCCCCCGTACCCGGAACGGCGCTGTCCCTCGAAACGGTGCCCGACCCCGTCTTCTCCCAGTCGATGGTCGGTCCCGGGGTCGCCGTCCACCCCGAGCCCGGCCAGGAGGGCGGGCAGGAGGGCGTCCAGGACGCCGTGTCCCCCATCGCGGGAACCCTGGTGAAGCTGCACCCCCACGCGTTCGTGGTGATGGCGCCCGACCACCGCCGGGGCGTGCTCGTCCACCTGGGCATCGACACCGTCCAGATGGCGGGGGAGGGGTTCACCCTCCTGGCGGCCGAGGGCGACGAGGTCGAGGCGGGCGCCCCGGTGGTCCGCTGGTCGCCGGGTTCGGTGGCCGCGCAGGGAAGGCCGTCGGTGGTTCCGGTGGTCGCCCTGGACGCCTCGCCCGACGCGCTGGGCGAGATGGCCAGCGGATCGGTCGACCGGGGGGACGCCCTCTTCACCTGGGACTGAGCGGTCCGGTGCGCGGGCGGACGCCCCCGCGCACCGGACCGCCGGGGCCCGAACCGCCGCCACGCGCGCCCGCGCGGCGGCGGTTCGCCGTTCTGGCCTGCTCCAACGGGTATTCTCCGGCGGCGAACCCACGATTTCGCCGGAGATGAAGTCCGCCATGAAACTGTCCGTTCCGCACGCCCTGGCCCCGGCCTGCGTGGGACTCGCACTGATCGCCACCGCATGCACCACAGAGGAGGTGGGTTCCTCGCAGGAGGAACGCGAACCCCAGCCGTCGGCCGAGGCCGAGCCCTTCGAACCCGTGCTCGCGCCCCGGCTGCTGTCCGAGATGGACCTGGACGACAAGATCGGCCAGCTCCTCGTCCTGACCGCCCAGGGCACCTCGGCCGCCGAGAACGCCGCCCAGATCGAGGCCCACCGGCCCGGCGGCCTCATCTACTTCGACGCCAACCTCACCGACACCGAGCAGATCGCCACCATGTCGGCGGGCGTACAGGACCTCGCCGCCGAGCAGGGCCAGGGCGTCCCGCTCTTCGTCGGCATCGACCAGGAGCAGGGCCTGGTGGCCCGGCTGCCCGTGGGCACCAGCTTCCCCGACGCCATGGCTGTCGGCGCCACCCGTGACACGGGGCTGGCCGAGCTGCGGGCCTCCACCACCGCCGAGGAGCTCACCGCCCTGGGCATCAACCTCAACTACGCGCCCGACGCCGACGTCAACACCGACCCCGACAACCCGGTCATCGGCATCCGCTCCTTCGGCTCCGACCCCGACCTGGTCGCGCAGATGGCCGTCGCCGAGTCGGGCGCCTACTCCGAGGGCGGCGTGGTGTCGGTGGTCAAGCACTTCCCCGGGCACGGCGACACCGACGTGGACAGCCACAGCGGCCTGCCCGTCATCGACCTGCCGCGCGACCGCTGGGAGGCCGAGCACCTGCCGCCGTTCCAGGCGGCCATCGACGCGGGCGTGGACGCCATCATGACCGCCCACGTGCTGATGCCGCAGCTGGACGGGAGCGAGGACCCCGAACCCGCGACCATCTCCCCGGAGCTGATCGACGGCATCCTCCGGGACGAGCTGGGCTACGACGGCGTGGTGACCACCGACGCCCTCAACATGGAGGGCGTGCGCCAGCGGCACTCCGACGGCGAGATCGCCGTGCGCGTGCTGGAGGCGGGCGTGGACCAGCTGCTCATGCCGCCGGACCCCGCCGCCGCGGTCTCCGCGATCCGCGAGGCCGTCGAGCAGGGCCGCCTGACCGAGGAGCGCATCGACGAGTCCGTGCTGCGCGTCCTGGCGCTCAAGGAGAAGCGCGGGATCCTGGAGGCCGAGCCGCTGGACGTGCAGGGCGCCGCGGCCGTCCTGGAGGACCCCGGGCACGCCGAGGCCGCCCGGCGCGTGGCGGACGCCTCCGCGACCCTGCTGCGCAACGAGGGCGACCTGCTGCCGCTGGCCGAGGGCGCCCGCGTCCGGGTCCGGGGGGCGGGCGCGGAGCAGATCGCCGCCGCGCTCACCGAGGCCGGGGTGGACGTGGTGGAGGGCGAGGCCGACGCCGTGGTCGTGGGCACCGGGGGCGGCAGCGGGGCCTCGGAGCAGAGCGGCCTGGTCCAGTCCGCGCGCGCCGAGGGGCTGCCGGTCGTCGTGGTGTCCCAGGGCACGCCCTACGACCTCGCGGCCCTCCCCGAGGCGGAGGCGTTCGTGGCGGTGTACTCGTCCGTGGACGTGTCCCGGGCCGCCGCCGCACGGGTCGTCGCCGGACAGGTGAAGCCCTCCGGGAAGCTGCCGGTGGACATCCCCGCGGCCGACGTGGAGGCCGGGACCGGGCTGACCACCTGATCCGTTCCGGGCGGCGCTCCGGCGGCCCGTGCCGTGCCCGGAGGGTCCCGTGACGGTGCGGGCCGGTCCCGACCGGGGTTCGCCGGCGGTTGAAACGGGCGGGGAACGGGAAGAACGCTTCCCCGCCCGACCCGCGGGCCCCCGGTCACCGGGCGCCCGGGGGGAGCGGGCGGAGGTCCGAGAGGACGCGCGCGGACACCGACGACCGGAGGAGGGGATCGGATGGACGGCACCGGACGTGTGCACGGCACGGGACGCGGGGGCGGGACCCCGCGTGCGGACGGAACCCGGCGGGGGGTCATCTGCGACTGGGGCGGTGTCCTCACCCCGCCGCTGCCCGAGGGCATCCGGGCCTGGCTGCACGCCGACCGCATCGACGTCGAGCACTACCACGAGGTCATGCGCCCCTACTTCGACGGCAGCGTCGAGGGGGACAACCTCGTGCACGCCCTGGAGCGGGGCGAGATCGACACCTGCGAGTTCGAGCGCGAACTGGCGTCCCTGCTGCGCTGCACGCACGGCGGCCCGGTGGTGGCCGAGGGGCTGATCGACCGCATGTTCTGCAACTTCGATCCGGTGCACGACATGTACGAGGCCCTGCGCGCGGCCAGGGCCTCGGGCGCGGGCACCGCCCTGCTGTCGAACTCCTGGGGCAACTGCTACCCCCGTGAGCACTTCGACACCACCTTCGACGCGGTGGTGATCTCGGGCGAGGTGGGGATGCGCAAGCCCGAGCACCGCATCTACCTGCACACCTGCGAGCGGCTCGGCCTGCGCCCCGAGGACTGCGTGTTCATCGACGACCTGGAGAACAACGTCCGCACGGCCGAGGAGCTCGGCATGACCGGCATCCTGCACACCGACGTGGACACCACGCGGCTGGAACTGGAGCGCTTCCTGGCGCCGGACGGCGACGGCGCGCCCCCGGTGCCAGGGGAGCGGGCGGCCTGAGCCGGGCCGTCCCGGCGCCGGGACGGCCCGGGTTTGGCACACTTGAGGTGTTCAGACCACGTCCTGGAGAGCCGCTCGCATGTACGTCTTCCTGCCCAGCACCATTCCCGCCCTGGCTCGCCTGCTGGAGGAGGGGCGGCTGGAGGGTGTGCCGCTGACCGCGTTCGCGGCCGACCCCGGCCCGGGCGAGGACGCGGAGGAGGCGGAGTACGAGGCCATGTACGCCGCCGCGGAGGAGTCGCTGGCACTGCTGGCCGCCGATCCCGGCGCCCCCCGGCGCCGGGTGGTGCTGGCCGCGGACATGCCCGACCACGTCGTCGAGCGCGGGGGCCGTGCGGGCGGGGGCGTGGCCCGGGTGAGGGTCACCGGGGCCGTCCCCCACAAGAAGCTGGCGTCGGCGCACGTGGACGACGCCGACGCGGCCCCCGACATCGCGGAGGCCGTACGGGACCCGGAGTCGGGAGCGGCCGAGGAGCACGAGCTGATGTGGTTCGCGGTCCAGGAGCTGCGCTACCTCGTCCAGGAGAGTGAGGGCGGGGCCTGACCGAGACCTCCCGTCCGGACCGGCCTCCTGACCGGACCCGGACGGAGGTTTCCGCCCTTCTGCGTCCATACGGCAAGATGGAGGGGTCCCCACCCCCGTCGCGTCCCGAGGAGTTCGCCATCAGCCGCCTGGTGCTATGGAACATCGACCTCACCCTCCTCGACGTGGGACGGGTGACGAGGGCGGCCTACGCCGAGGCCTTCGAGAAGGTCACCGGTGAGCCCCTCGTCTACCTGACCTCGTCGGCGGGCCGGACCGACTCGGAGATGTTCTTCGAGTTCTGCGCCCGCAACTACGTCGACGTCGAACCCGACACCAGCTCCCTGGGCGAGTTCCTCGACGCCCTGGAGGAGTCCTTCGGCAACCGCTCGGACGAGCTCCTGTCCAAGGGCCGCGTCATGCCCGGCGCCGCGGCCTCGCTGGCGGCGGTGGCCTCCATGCCCGACACCGTCCAGACCGTGGTCAGCGGCAGCACCCGCGCCAACGCCACGGCCAAGCTGGTCGCCTTCGGGCTGGACACCTACCTCAACCTGGCCATCGGCGGCTACGGGTCGGTCAACTACCCCAAGTCCAGCCTCATCCAGTCCATCCGCCTGCACGCGGCGGGCGAGGGCGGCCGGGTCTACCCCGAGGAGGAGACGGTCTTCATCACCGACTCCGTCCCGGACGTGCGCGCCGCCGTGATCGGCGGCGCGACCCCGGTCGCGGTGCTCAACGGCTCGGCGACGGAGGGCCAGCTGCGCGAGGCCGGAGCGGCCGTCGTCCTGCCCGACCTGACCGACCCCCGGGCCGTGATGACCGCGGTCCACCAGGCGACGACGGCCGGTTGACGACATGTCCCCCGGCCCGGTGGGGTAGGTGGTGGCCCGTGTACGCAGTAACCGATCACCGCAATCCGTTTCTAACACTCCGCAACCACCCTGTAACGGTGTTGGTCCTGCCCCCGGGCCCGAAAGCCAGTAGCCTTGGCAGCGGGCGGGGCGGGGACAACGAGGTCCGGCGCCCCGCGATCCCACCGCCTGTGCGCACGGGCCCCATCCGAACCACCACGGTCGTGGGCTCCCTGCGGCCCAGGGAATTCACACCGAATCACGCAGTGACACAGAAGTTCACAGGTCGTATGACCGGTTGTTCTGCCAGCACTCGTGCGACGTTGCTCACAAAGGAGTGAGAGATCCCTATGTCCGGGCAATCCGACGTCCAGCTCCAGAAGCTGCTCAGTGAGGCGGCCGCCAAGTGGTCGCCCGGGGCGCGCATCAGCCCCGAGGAGGCCGACGCCGTCCGCCGCTTCCTCCCCGTGTACTACCGCCACACGGACCCCGAGGAGATCAGCGGCCGCTCCCCCGAGCAGATCTGCGGCGCCGCCGAGGCCCACCGCTCCTTCGGCGCCCAGCGCGCCGCCGGGCGGGCCAAGGTCCGCGTCTACACCCCCGACGCCGCGCGCGACGGCTGGGACCAGCAGACCGGTGTCGTGGAGATCGTCACCGACAACGCCCCCTTCCTCGTCTCCTCCGTCACCATGGCCCTCAGCGACCTCGGTGCCGGGGCCCGGCTGATCATCCACCCCCAGATGACCGTCAGCCGCGACCTGGAGGGCCGCCTGAGCCGGGTGGACCCGGAGATCGGCGGCGAGGGCCTGCTGCCCATCGACGAGTCCTGGATGCACATCGAGATCGACCCGCAGCCCGACCCCGAGCGCCTGCGGGAGATCACCGCCCGCGTCGAGGCCGTCCTGGCCGACGTGCGCTACGTGGACGAGGACGCCGGCAAGATGAGCGACCGGGCCATCCGGATCGCCGACGAACTGGCCGCCTACCCCGACCGGCTCGTGGCCGGGGGAGTGGACCCGCGCGAGATCGGCGAGAGCGTCGACTTCCTGCGCTGGATCGCGGGACGCCACTTCACCTTCATGGGCTACCGCGAGTACACCCTGGTCACCGACGAGAACGGCGACGACTCCCTGCGCCCCGAGCCGGGCTCGGGCCTGGGCGTCCTGCGCATGGACTCGCCCGCCTCCACCAGCTTCGCCGCCCTGCCCCCCGAGATCCGCGGCAAGGCGCGCGAGCCCTACATCCTGGTCCTGACCAAGGCCAACTCGCGCGCCACGGTCCACCGCCCCAAGTACCTGGACTACATCGGCGTCAAGAAGTTCGACGCCCAGGGCAACATCGTCGGCGAGCGCCGGTTCCTCGGCCTGTTCACCTCGCAGGCCAGCACCACCAGCATCGCCCAGATCCCCATCATGCGCCGCAAGCAGGCCGAGGTGCTGGCCCTGGCCGGCTTCGAGGCCGACAGCTACGACGGCAAGGACCTCATCGAGCTGCTGGAGACCTTCCCCCGCGAGGAACTCCTGCAGATCCCCGTGGGCGAGCTGTACAACATCGTCCGCGGCGTCCTGCGCCTGCGCGACCGGCGCGGCACCAAGCTGTTCATGCGCCGCGACCCCTACGGCGGCCGGTACATGTCCTGCTTCGTGTACATGCCGCGCGACCAGTACAGCACCCGGGTGCGCCTGGACATCCAGAGGGTCCTCGCCGAGGCCTTCCACGGCGCCACGATGGACCACAACGTGCTCATCGGCTCCGCCCCGCTGGCCCGCCTGTACCTGGTGGCCCGCGCCCAGCACGGGCGGACCCTCGCCGACATCGACCAGGTCGCCCTGGAGGAGAAGGTCCGCGAGGCGGCCCGCTCCTGGGACCTGGACTTCGACGACGCCCTCACGGCGGCCTTCGGCCCCGTGCGCGCCACCGAGTTCAAGGAGCGCTACGCGGGCGGCCTCACCGAGGCCTACAAGGTCGACAACAGCCCCGCCACCGCGGCGAGCGACATCCGCGAGCTGGAGAAGCTCCTCGGCCGCACCGACCCCGACAAGCGCCACGGCGAGTTCTCCGCGCTCCTGTACCAGCGCGAGGACGCCGAACCCGGCTGCTGGCGGTTCCGCCTCTACCGGATCGGCGAGCCCATCTCGCTCTCGCGCGTCCTGCCCGTCCTGGAGAACCTGGGCGTGGAGGTCGTCGACGAGTGGCCCTACGACGTCACCGTCCGGGACGTGGGCCGGGTGTGGGTCTACGACTTCGGCCTCGGCCCGATCCCCGACTCCGACCTGGCGCCCGAGCGCCTCAAGTGCCTGTTCGAGGAGGCCTTCGACGCCTCCTGGCGCGACCTGGGCGAGAGCGACCGGTTCAACGCCCTGGTGGTGCGGGCCGGCCTCGACTGGCGCCAGCTCACCGTGCTGCGCGCCTACGCCAAGTACCTGCGCCAGACCGGGTCCACGTTCACCCCCGAGTACCTGGCCGACGTGCTGGTGGCCAACGTCGGGATCGCCAACCTGCTGGTCGAGCTGTTCGAGACCCGCTTCGACCCCGACCAGCCCGACGAGGGCCGCGACGAGCGCGCCGACGTCATCGTCCGCAAGGTCGAGGGCGAGCTGGAGTCCGTGGCCAGCCTGGACCACGACCGCATCCTGCGCTCGTTCCTGGCGGCGATCCGCGCCACCCTGCGCACCAACCACTACCAGGGGCACCCCTACCTGGTGCTCAAGCTCGACCCGCAGCAGATCCCGGACCTGCCCCACCCGCGGCCCCGGTTCGAGATGTACGTCTACTCCCCGCGCGTGGAGGGCGTGCACCTGCGCTTCGGCGCGGTCGCGCGCGGCGGACTGCGCTGGTCGGACCGCTTCGAGGACTTCCGCACCGAGATCCTGGGCCTGGTCAAGGCCCAGATGGTCAAGAACTCCGTCATCGTCCCCAGCGGCGCCAAGGGCGGCTTCGTGTGCAAGCGGCTGCCCCAGAACGGCACCCGCGACGAGGTGATGGCCGAGGTCGTGGCCTGCTACAAGCAGTTCATCAGCGGCCTGCTCGACGTCACCGACAACCTCGTGGACGGCGAGACCGTCCACCCCGAGCGCACCGTCCTGCACGACGGCGACGACTCCTACCTCGTGGTCGCCGCCGACAAGGGCACCGCCACCTTCTCCGACACCGCCAACGCCATCTCCACCGAGCGCGGCTTCTGGCTCGGCGACGCCTTCGCCTCCGGGGGCTCGGTCGGCTACGACCACAAGGCCATGGGCATCACCGCGCGCGGCGCCTGGGAGTCGGTCCGGTTCCACTTCCGCGAGATGGGCGTGAACGTGCAGGAGGAGCCGTTCACCGTCGTCGGCATCGGCGACATGTCCGGCGACGTGTTCGGCAACGGCATGCTGCTCTCCCAGCAGATCCGGCTGGTCGCGGCCTTCGACCACCGCCACGTCTTCCTCGACCCCGACCCCGACCCGCACACCTCCTGGGTGGAGCGCAAGCGGGTCTTCGAGCTGCCCCGCAGCACGTGGGAGGACTACGACCCCAAGCTCATCTCCGAGGGCGGCGGCGTGTACCCGCGCACGGCCAAGTCCGTGCCGGTCACCCCGCAGGTGCGTGAGGCGCTGGGCATCGGGGAGGAGGTGGAGACCCTCACACCGGACGAGCTGATCCGGTGCGTGCTCACCTCCCCCGTCGACCTGCTGTGGAACGGCGGCATCGGCACCTACGTCAAGGCCAGTACCGAGACGCACGCCGACGCGGGCGACAAGGCCAACGACCAGCTGCGGGTGGACGCCACCGAGCTGCGGGTCAAGGTGGTCGGCGAGGGCGGCAACCTGGGTCTGACCCAGGACGCGCGGATCGAGTTCGCCCGCGCGGGCGGCCGGGTCAACACCGACTTCATCGACAACTCCGCCGGTGTGGACACCTCCGACCACGAGGTCAACATCAAGATCATGCTGGACCGCGAGGTGCGGACGGGCAAGCTGGACAAGGCCGAGCGCGACCAGCTGTTCATCGACATGACCGACGAGGTCGCCGAACTGGTCCTGGACAACAACGACGCGCAGAACACCGTGCTGGCCGCCGCGCGCAAGCAGGACAGCCAGATGCTGCACGTCCACGGCCGGTACATGCGGCACCTGGAGCGCACCAGGGTGCTCAAGCGCAAGCAGGAGAACCTGCCCTCCGACAAGACGATCGCGGAGCGGCGCGCGGCGGGCAAGGGCCTGACCAGCCCGGAGTTCGCCACCCTGCTGTCGTACACCAAGATCAGCCTCAAGGACCGGCTCGACCTGTCCGACCTGGCCGACGACCCCTACCTGAACGACACGCTGACCGAGTACTTCCCGACGCCCCTGCGCACGGAGCGCTTCGCCGAGGGCGTGCGCTCCCACCCGCTGCGCCGGGACATCATCGTCAACCAGGTCGTCAACCAGATGGTCAACCGCTCCGGGCTGACCTTCGCGTTCCGGCTCAACGAGGAGCTGGGCTCCAGCCCCGCCGACATCGCCCGCGCCTACCTGGTGGTGCAGGACGTGCTGGGACTGCGCCGGTTCTGGGACAGGCTGGAGGAGCTGGACCACGAGATCTCGATGGACAGCCAGCTCGTCCTGCTGCTGGAGGCGCGCAAGCTCGCCGAGCGCTCCGCCCGGTGGCTGCTGCGCAACCGCACCTTCCCCTTCGACATCAGCAGTGAGATCGGCTACTTCGCCGACGGCGTGGGCGAGGTGCTGCCGCAGCTGGTGCAGCTGCTGCGGGGCCGCGACCGCGAGGCCTTCGTCGAGCGCCGCGACCGCTACACGTCGATGGGCGTGCCGACCGGGCTGGCCGAACAGGTGGCCGTGATGGTGCCCGCCTACTCCACGCTGGACCTGGTGGAGATCGCCCAGCGCACCGGGCGCCCGGTGGAGAAGGTCGCCGAGCTCTACTTCGAGCTGGCCGACCGGCTCAACATCAGCTGGTGGCGCGAGCGCATCATCGACCTGCCGCGCGACGACCGGTGGGTCACGACGGCGCGCTCCTCGCTGCGCGACGACCTGTACGAGGCGCACGCCGACCTGACGGCGCGGGTGCTGGAGAGCGGCCCGGCGCAGGAGCCCTCCGAGCTGATCGCCGCGTGGATCGACCAGAACCGCGACCGGGTGGAGCGCGCCGGGATCACGCTGTCGGAGATCCAGGAGAACGAGCGCTTCGACCTGGCCACGCTGTCCGTGGCGCTGCGGTCCTTCCGCAGTCTGGTGGGCTAGGCAGTGTTGTTCTGGGCCTCCGCTTCGCTTCGGCCCGTGTTCGGGCGCCCGGAGTACGGGGACCTTCGGTGCCTGCGGCGGGTTCGCCCGTTCCTCGCGAACCCGCCTGCGGCACCTCCAGAACCCCGTGGGCGCCCGAACCGAACCCCCGCGAGCTGAGGCCCGTCCGGAAACAGACCCTGACCTCCGTCCGACCCGGAAGGGCTCCCCGCGCCGGTGCGCGCGGGGAGCCCGTGCCCTGTTTGGGGCCTACACTGGGGTCCGTGGCAGAACTGGACCCAGCAGAGAAGATCAAGGACCTCGCGGCGACCCTGGCGAGCGTCAGCGCCGTGTTGGACCTGGAGGCCATGCACACGCAGATCGCCGAGCTGCGCGAGCAGTCCGCGGACCCCGAGCTGTGGGCCGACCAGGGCAACGCGCAGAAGGTGACGCGCCAGCTCTCCAGCCTGGAGTCCATGGTCAACAAGGTCAGCGGCATCAGCCAGCGGCTCGACGACCTCGGCGTGCTCTACGAGCTGGCCGAGGCCGAGGACGACGCCGACACCAAGGCCGAGGCCGACCGCGAGCTCGACCAGCTGCGCAAGGAGATCGGCGAGCTGGAGGTGCGCACCCTCCTCAACGGGCCGCACGACGAGCGCGAGGCCATCGTCACGATCAACTCCCAGGCCGGCGGCGTGGACGCCGCGGACTGGGCGCAGATGCTCCAGCGCATGTACCTGCGCTGGGCCGAGCGGCACGGCTACCCCACGGACATCTACGAGACCTCCTACGCCGAGGAGGCGGGCATCAAGTCCACCTCCTTCGCGGTCAAGACCCCGTTCGCCTACGGCACCCTGCGCGGCGAGCACGGCACGCACCGCCTGGTGCGCATCTCGCCGTTCGACAACCAGAACCGGCGCCAGACCTCGTTCGCCGGCGTGGACGTCGTCCCGATGGTGGAGCAGAGCGACCACATCGAGATCGACGAGGGCGACCTGCGGGTGGACGTGTACCGCTCCAGCGGCCCCGGCGGCCAGGGCGTCAACACCACCGACTCGGCCGTGCGCATCACCCACCTGCCGACCGGCATCGTGGTGTCCTGCCAGAACGAGCGGTCGCAGCTGCAGAACAAGGCCACCGCCATGTCGATGCTCCAGGCCAAGCTGCTGGTGCGCAAGCGCGAGGAGGAGCAGGCGGCGCTGGACGAGATCCGCGGCGACTCGGTGAGCAGCTGGGGCACCCAGATGCGCAACTACGTCCTGCACCCGTACCAGAGTGTCAAGGACGTGCGCACCGGCGCCGAGACCGGCAACACCTCGGGTGTGCTGGACGGGGACATCGACGAGTTCATCGACGCCGAGATCCGCTGGATGCGCAGCCGCGAGCGCTCCGAGGACGCCTGAGCAGAGTTCTCCGGGCCCGCGCTCCGCTGCGTGTTCGGGCGCCCGAGGAGCGGGAACCGGGCCGGAGCAGGCGCGGCGGGTCCACGCGGGTCCGCCCCTCACCCGCCGCCCCGACCGGCGCCCGCGGCGCGGTCCTCCCACGGCAACCCCGCCTCCGGCGCCTCCAGGACCCCGCGGGCCGTCGGGCGGCGGCGAGTGAAACGGAACCCGGGACTCCCGATCGGCGGCCCGGACGGCTCCCGGGGCAGTACCCGGCGGGCGTCGCGGACACGCCCGGTCGCCATGGCGAAACCCCCCGTGATCAGGCGGGACGCATGTGGACGTTGTGTCCCAATGGTGATGATCACGTCTCCGCAGTTTTACCGAAACTACTATATGTGAACGTTATCATCGGTTGACGCCTCCGATATGCTCGAGGCTGTGTGTCCGATGGTGCACTGATCTTGCGGGTGTGAGGCGACCGGGACAATCCGGGCCGCTCCCCCCTCTACACTGTCGGTTGGCCATGTGGCCGGTACGATCCCGCGCGGAGTGCCCTCCACTGCGGGTGCCCATACCTTCGAGAACCTTGTGATGCGCCTGTGATCCACTTCGATAACGTCACCAAGGTCTACCCGACCCAGAAGCGCCCCGCGCTCGACGGCGTTTCCATTGACGTAGACAAGGGCGAGTTCGTCTTCCTCGTCGGCCCGTCCGGCTCCGGCAAGTCGACCTTCCTCCGCTTGGTCCTCAAGGAGGAGAAGCCCGACAAGGGACGTGTGCACGTCGCTGGCAAGGACCTGGCGCGCCTGTCCAACTGGAAGGTCCCCCACCTGCGCCGCCGTATCGGCTGCGTCTTCCAGGACTTCCGCCTGCTGCCGAACAAGAACGTCTTCGAGAACGTCGCCTTCGCCCTGGAGGTCATCGGCAAGCCCCGCCGCTTCATCCGCAAGGTCGTCCCCGAGGTCGTCGAGCTCGTCGGCCTGGAGGGCAAGGCCGGGCGGATGCCCAACGAACTCTCCGGCGGTGAGCAGCAGCGCGTGGCCATCGCCCGCGCCTTCGTCAACCGCCCCCAGATCCTCCTGGCCGACGAGCCCACGGGCAACATCGACCCCGCGACCTCCATCGGCATCATGAAGGTGCTGGACCGAATCAACCGCACGGGCACCACCGTCGTCATGGCGACCCACGACGCCGCCATCGTCGACTCGATGCGCAAGCGCGTGATCGAGCTTGAAGAGGGCTTGGTAGTGCGCGACCAGACGCGCGGCGTCTACGGCCAGGCGTACTGACCTCCCGCTGCGAGGACCGGCGCGGCGAAGCCCCGAAGGATGGACCTTTAACAGATCATGCGAGCACAATTCGTTCTCTCCGAGACGTGGATCGGCCTTCGCCGAAACCTGACGATGACCATCGCGGTCATCACGACGGTGGCCATCTCACTGACTCTTTTCGGCGCCGGTCTACTGGTCAACCAGCAGGTCTCCGAGATGCGCAGTTACTGGGACGAGCGGATCACGCTCACCATCTACATGTGCAACGACATCTCGCCCACCCAGACCTGCCAGGACAACGGTCCGGCCACGGACGAGGACCGCCAGGCCCTGGAGGACACCCTGGAGGGTCTGTCCCAGGTACAGGACTACACCTACCTCACCGCGGCCGAGGCCTGGCAGGACTTCCAGGACCGGCTCGGCACCTCCAACGAGGCGCTGGCCAACGCCGCGCAGGAGGGTGACATCCCGGACAACTACCGGGTGCAGCTCACCGACCCCTCCCAGTACCAGACCGTGCGCTCCGCGGTGGAGGGCGCCCCCGGCGTCGACACCGTCTCCGACGACCAGCGCGTGCTCGAACAGTTCTTCGGGCTGCTGGACGGCCTGCGCGCGGCCGCCCTGGTGCTCGCGGGAGTCCAGCTGGCCGCCGCCGCGCTGCTGATCGGCAACACCATCCGGCTCTCGGCCTACAGCCGCCGCCGGGAGACCGGCATCATGCGTCTGGTCGGCGCGTCGAACTTCTACATCCAGCTGCCGTTCCTGCTGGAGGGCGCGGTCGCCGGCCTCATCGGCGGCCTGATCGCCTCCGGCTTCATCGTGGCCACCCGCTACACCCTGCTCACACGGATCGAGGACTGGTTCCAGTTCGACGTGGCCCTGGGCGTGGGTTCGCTGATGTACGTCATCGGCGTCTCGATGATCCTCGGCGTGCTGCTGTGCACCATCACCTCGTTCCTCACCCTGCGCCGCTACCTCAAGATCTGACGGGGCCGCCTGGGGCGGGGAGGATTCGACACCGGGGGGCCTCGTGCCCCCCGGACGTATGAAGGGACACACCTGTGGCACGGGAAACCGGGCGCAAGCTCATCGCGCAGAACCGCCGGGCCCGGCACGACTACCACATCGACGAGACCTACGAGGCGGGCCTCGTCCTCACCGGTACCGAGGTCAAGTCGCTGCGGCAGGGCCGTGCCTCCCTCGTGGACGGCTTCGCGCACATCAACGACGGCGAGGTGTGGCTGGAGAACGTCCACATCCCCGAGTACTCCCAGGGGACGTGGACCAACCACGCCGCCCGACGATCGCGTAAGCTACTCCTGCACCGCGAGCAGATATCCCGGTTGATCGGCAAGACCCGGGAGCCCGGCCGCACGCTCGTCCCGCTGTCCCTGTACTTCAGCGACGGGCGTGCCAAGGTGGAGATCGCTCTGGCCCGCGGTAAGCGTGAGTACGACAAGCGCCACGACATCGCCGAGCGCGAGGCGAAGCGCGACATGGAACGCGCACTCCGCCGCCGTCGATGAGGCGCCCGAAAGGAACACACACGGTGTCCCCCCGTCCCCTCGGCCGGATCACGGCCGCCGGCAGCGGCCTGCTCCTCGCCGCCACCCTGGCCGCGTGCACACCGCACCCCAGTCCCGAGGTCGCGGTCAGGTCCTTCCTGCTCGCCTGGCAGGACGGAGACCACGAGACCGCCGCCTCCTACACCGACGGCGATCCCGAACAGGTGGCCGCGGCCCTCACGGACATGCGCGAGCAGCTCGACCTGGCCTCACTGCGGTTCCAGCTCGGACCCATCTCCCGCGAGGGCGAGTCGGCCCAGGCCGAGTTCGGCGTCAACGCCGACCTCGGTATCGGCGACCCGACCTGGAACTACACCGGGCGCATGCCCCTGGAGTGGGGCCCCGACGGCTGGCGCATCTCGTGGTCCACGAGCGTGCTGCACCCCGACCTGAGCGAGGAGGAACGCCTCGCGGTCAGCTACGAGAGCCAGGAGCGCGGCCAGATCCTCGACCGCGAGGGCGAGCCGCTGGTCACCGCGGACAGCGTGACGGCCTTCGGCGTCTACCCCGCGGACATGGAGGACAAGGAGGCGGGGGTCACCCAGCTCGCCGAGCTCCTCGACGAGGACCCCGACCCGCTCCTGAACCGCGTGCGCTCCGCGCCGCCCGAGCAGTTCCAGCCGCTGGTGCTCATGCGCGGCTCCAGCGTGGACGAGACGCTGCTGGACGAGGCCTCGCGGATCTCCGGGGTGGACACCCAGGAGGTCCAGGTCAACCTGACGCCCTCGGTGGCGCCGTTCCTGCTGGGCGACGTCGCCGGCACCGCCGAGCACCGGGTCTCCTCCCGCGTGCCCGGCTCCTACCAGGCGGGCGACACCGTCGGCCTCAACGGGCTCCAGAACATCTTCCAGCACGAGCTGGCCGGTTCGGGCACCACCCAGGTGGTCTCCCTGGACCAGGACGGACAGATCACCGACGTCCTGGAGGCGTGGGAGGGCTCGCTCAGCGGGGCCATCGACACCACCCTGGACGTGGACGTGCAGCGCGCCGCGGAGAACGCCCTGGGCATGCTGCCGGGCGACGGCTACCTGGTGGCGGTCGACACCGGCAGCGGCGAGGTCCTGGCCGCCGCCAGCGCCTCGGGCAGCATCGCGGACGACAACGCCTTCACCGGCTCCTACCTGCCGGGCGGAACCTTCACCATGGTCTCCGCGCTGGCCGCCCTGGAGTCGGGCGCCGCCACCCCGGAGAGCGAGGTGCCCTGCGGCTACTCCGCGGAGATCGGCGGGCGCACCTTCGACAACCCGAGCGGCGGGGCCCTGTTCGAGCAGCCGACCCTGGCCCGCAACATCACCTTCAGCTGCCACGTCGGGTTCGCCGGCCTGGGCGCCGACGTGGGTCCGGACGCGATCGCCGAGGCCGCCGGGCGGATGGGCATCGGCGCCGAGTGGCAGCTGCCCGTCCCGGCCTCCTCGGGCTCGGTGTCCGTGGAGGACGGCGAGGAGAACACGGCCTCGGCCATGATCGGCGAGCACGGCGTGCGGGTCAGCCCGCTGTCCATGGCCCTGGTCGCGGCCGCGGTCGCGGACGGCACGTGGAACGCGCCGACCCTGGTGCCCGAGGAGGGGCCGGACCCGATCGGGGCCACGACCCTGGACCAGGCCCAGCTGGAGGTGGTCCGCACCGGGCTGCGCGACGCGGTGGCCAACCGCATGCCCGAGCTGCTCGCCACCGGGGGAGAGGTCTACGGGCAGGCGGCCCGCGTGGAGCAGGACGACACCTCGCTGCACTGGTTCGTCGGCTACAAGGACGACGTGGCCTTCGCCGTCCTGGCCGAGGCGGACCCGGCGACGACCCTGGTGTCGCAGCACGCGGTGAACGCCGCGGGCTCCTTCCTGGACGGGATGGCCAACGGGGTGCCCGAGGAGGTTCCCGTGGGAGGGGCCTTCGGGGACCAGGCGCCCAGCGGGCCGACGACCGCCGAGGGGGTGGGCGTCCCTCCGGGGCAGGAGGGGACGGCCGGCGAGGCCGACCTGACGGGCACGGAGGAGACCTCCTGGTAGGGGTCTGACCGGCTGGCGGGGGCCTCGGGTCACCGTCGTCCCCGGACAGGGTAGAACCTGGCAAAGAGCGGACCCCCGGGCAACCCCCCGGGGGTCCGCTCGCGTCTTCCCCTATGACTGGACCGCGACAGGGGGTAGCGGACCAGTGAGGGACAGGACCTCATCTCGGGGGAGATCCTGTCGTTTCCCAAGGTCGGCCCGACCCTGCCGACCGCCCCCGCGGGCCGCGTCGACCACCTCTTGAGTCCGCGCCCGCGGGGGTTTCTCCCCGTCCCGGCCCGGAGGGGTCCGGATTCGTCCCCGCTACCGGGAATCAGCTTGGCCCCCATGCTGTTCAACAGGTAGAGTGACGGACGCGCGAGCGTTCGCCGCTCGCTTGTCGGCCGCCCCGCCTGGCGGGGAGGCCGTGAAAATTGCACAGGGGGTGATCGGTTTCGACTTCGGTAGTCGTTCCAGGGGAAGCGGGTCGAGGGTTGCGTTTGTGACCTCGTTAATCCTGCATTCGCGTAAACACAAGTGCCAATTCTAAGCGCACTGAGTTCGCTCTCGCTGCCTAAGCGATAGCGTCTCTGTCGGCCTGGGCTCGTCATCGGCCCAGATCCCGGCATCAGCTAGATGACTTACCGCCCAGATCAGGCCACGGGGCCTGGGCGGGACATCTTCGTGGCTGGGCCTGTCAGCGATGTGTCCGTGCAAGCGCTGAGGCCGAGTAGAACGACAGCGCGGACTGCACCCGGAGAAGCCCTGGCTCGGTGCTGAAGGACGCGGGTTCGATTCCCGCCACCTCCACTCGACTCGGAGACGACCCTGCTCGGCGGCCTGTGGCCGCCTCGCGGGGTCGTCTCCTTGTGTTTTCTGGGGGTCCCCAGGCCCCCGTGACGCGGGCTGTTGCTCGCCGGTCTTCGACCGGCTCGCGGCAGCCCGCTTTCCTGTGCACGGACCGCATTCTCCGCCACGCCCCTGGCCTGCCCGTCCGCGGTGGGCCGGGGGCGTTCTGCGTGCCGGACGCCCCCGCTCCCTGGGATAGGTGACACTACCTAGGTTGCATACCTAACTAGGTAGCTCTATGGTCTAGGTGGTGAAGGCGAACACGGAGGTGTGGAGATGGCGTTCCCCCCGGGCATGGAGTTCTCGGCCCTCGGCCTGGGCCTGGCCGCGCTGGTCGTGCTCTACCTGCTGGCCGTCGAGCCGTGGTGGGGCAGGAGCGCCTACGCCCGGCTGGAGCGCGTGCGCGACACCGATCCCGGGGCGCTGCTGCGGCTGTTCGGCACGAGCGCCCTCGTCTGGTGGGGGCTCACCGCGGTCGTCGTGCTGACCGTGGCCGTCTCACCCGGCCTGCGCCCCGCGGACGTGGGGTTCGCGGTCCCTGCGGCGGGCATGGGCCAGACCCTCGCAACGATGACCGGCATGCTCGTCGCGATCGTGGTGGTCCTCGTGCTGCTGCGGGTGAGCGGGCTGGACCGCAGGCTCCTCGCCGGCCAGCGGGCGGTCTCCGCGATCCTGCCGCGCGACCGGCGCGAACGCTGGGCCGCCGCCGGGGCCTCGGTCACGGCGGGGGTGTGCGAGGAGGTCGTCTTCCGCGGCCTGCTCATCGCCCTCGGCGTCTCCCTGGGGCTGGACGTCACCGTCGCCGCCGGGATCAGCCTGGGCCTCTTCGCCGTCGCCCACCTCTACCAGGGCAGGACCGGCGTCCTCCTCGTCACCCTGGTCGGCCTCGTCCTCACCAACCTGTACCTGAGCACCGGCAGTCTGCTGCTGCCCGTCTTCCTGCACGTCCTGATCGACCTGCGCGCCCTCCTGCTCACCCCGGGGCGCGGGGGGAGCCGCCCGGAGTCCGGGACAATCGGTGTCGGCAGTGCCCGATGAAGGGGGAGACACGGATGGACCGCCGCGCGAGCTGGCTCAAGGGGGTGCTCGACCTCCTGGTCCTGGCCAGCCTGACCGGGGGCGAGAGCTACGGTTACGCGATCGCCAGACGGCTGGACGAGTCCGGGTTCGGCAAGATCCGGGGCGGGACGCTCTACCCCGTGCTCAACCGGCTGGAGGAGGCCGGCCTGGTGGCCGCCGAGTACCGGGCGGCCGAGAGGGGCCCCGGCCGCCGCTACTACGTACTGACCGACGAGGGCCGCGCCGTCCTGGGGGAACAGGGTGCGGCCTGGATGGAGTTCGACGCCTCGGTGCGCTCGGTACTCGCGGAAGGAGGGATCCGATGAGCGACTACCTCACCCGGCTCGCGCAGAGGCTGGGAGAACGCGGGGTGGACGCGGACAGGTCCCGCGCCCTGCTGGAGGACCTGGCCGCGCACACGGCCGAGAGCGGCGCGGACCCGGAGGAGGAGTTCGGCCCGGTGGAGGAGTTCGCCGACGCCCTGGCGCCCCTGCCCGGGGGCCGGGAGGAGGCCGCGGTGGAGCCGGACGTGCTGGTCTGGTCCGCCGACGCCTTCGAGGGCCCCGCCCGCCTCACCGAGATGGGTGCCCAGGGCTGGGAGGTGGAGCGGGTGGACCGGCTCGGCCGCTTCGTCAGCCGCCGCGCCCCCGAGCGGCCGCAGACCTGGGAGTACCGCCAGGAGCTCAGCCCCGGCCGGGGCGACCGCGAGCGTCTCGCCGAGCGGCTGGCCCCCGAGGGGTGGGAGCCGTGCGGGCACTGGTCGGTCCTGGCCTACTTCAAGCGCCCGGGGTCGGCCACCGCCGGACCCGCGGCCGAACTGGCCGCCCCGCCCGCGCCCGGCCGCCGCCGCTACTTCCTGGGCTGGAGGGGCGCGCTGGCCCTCGGAGCCTGCCTGCTGGTCGCGGTGGTCGCGGGCACCTGGTCGGTCCTGCGCACGGCCGACGGGGCCGCCGGGGCGGAGGGCGCCGCCGACTGGGCCGGGTTCGCGGCGGGAGCGGTCCTCGGCGCGCTCCTGGCCATCGGGCTCCTCCGGGGCGCCGTGCGGCTGGTGTCGGCCCGCCGCGACCGCGGCTGACGTCTTCGAGGGGACACTCCGGAGGGCGGGACACCGTGCCTTCGGTGACTCTCCGGGTACGGTCGGACACGAGGCGGCGAACCGGGGCCGCGACGAAAGCGCTGGTCTCCTCGCCCCGTGTGCACGGGGGAGCGGGAGACCTGGACAGAAAGCCTTCCGATGCCGAAGAAGACAGCCGTCTCCCTCAACGCCGACCGCTCGTCCCTGGCCCACAAGGTGCGCTACGCCCTGCGCAACCCCGGCAGGGTGGTGCCGTACGTGCGCCGCTCCGCCCGTGACCTGAGACTGCGCCTGACCCACCGCGACCACGTGGACTACTACCGGGCGGTGATGGCCTCCGACGCCGCCCGCGACCCCAGGTCCGCGGTGGGCAGCCGGAGCCAGGAGCGCTGGCTGGCGCTGGGGAGGATGCAGTTCGACTACCTGGTCGAACACGGTCTCAGCCCGGAGCACCGGCTGCTCGACATCGGCTGCGGGAACCTGCGGGCCGGGTGGTGGCTGATCGACTACCTGGACCCGGGCGGCTACTACGGGATCGACATCTCCCCGGACATCCTCATCGCGGCGAAGGGCGTGCTGGCCGAACGCGGGCTCCAGGAGAAGCTGCCCCACCTGACCATCACCCGGGACCTGACCTTCTCCTTCCTCCCGGAGGGGTACTTCGACGTCGTCCACGCGCACAGCGTGTTCTCGCACTCGCCCATCGAGGTGATCGACGAGTGCCTGGCCAACGTCGGGCGGATCCTGGCGCCGGGCGGGTTCTTCGACTTCACCTACGACCGGACCGAGGGGGCCGAGCACCAGGTGCTGCGGGAGGACTTCTACTACCGGACCGAAACGCTGGTCGCGCTCGCGCGAAAGCACGGGCTGGCGGCCCGGTTCATGGAGGACTGGGAGGAGCGGCCGCACGGCCAGTCCAAGATCCGCGTCACCGCGCGCGGCTGACCCCGGCGGCCCCGGGGCGCCGCCGCGCGTCCGGGGGCGTCCCAGGCGCCCCCAGTGCCCCCAGCGCCCACCGCGTGCGGGCCGCGGGGCGCGGCAGGGGACTCGCGCCGGGCGCGGGACCGCGGGCGGCACGCACCCGGCGGTGTCAGAAACCGGAGGTCGGGCGCGGCGTGTAGTGGCGCTCCAGCTCCTCCACCTCGTCGTCGGTCAGCTCCAGCGACAGCGACGCGATCGCGTCGTCCAGGTGGTGCGGCTTGGTGGCGCCGATGATCGGCGAGGTCACCGCGGGGTTCCGGGACACCCAGGCCAGCGCGATCCGGGCGCGGGGGACCCCGCGCCTCTCGGCGACCCGGCCGACGGCGTCCGCGATCGACCGGTCCGCCTCCGCGTACAGGCTCGCGCCGAACGCGTCACCGCGGCTGCGCGCCGTCTCGCTGTCCCACTCGCGGGTGAGCCGGCCGCGCGCCAGGGGGCTCCACGGGATGACCCCGACGCCCTCGTCCGCGCACAGGGGCAGCATCTCCCGCTCCTCCTCGCGGTAGAGCAGGTTGTAGTGGTTCTGCATGGTGGCGAACCTGGTCCAGCCGTTGACGTCGGCGACCCGCAGCGCCTTGGCGAACTGCCAGGCGTACATGGAGGAGGCGCCCACGTACCGGGCCTTGCCCGCTCTGACCACGTCGTGGAGGGCTTCGACGGTCTCCTCGACCGGCGTGGCGGGGTCCCAGCGGTGGATCTGGTAGAGGTCCACGTAGTCGGTGCCCAGGCGCCGCAGGCTGTGGTCGATCTCGGTCATGATCGCCTTGCGTGAGAGCCCGCCGCCGTTGGGGCCCCGGCGCGTGCGGCCGAACACCTTGGTGGCCAGCACGATCTCGTCGCGGTCGGCGTACTCGGCCAGGGCCCGGCCGACGATCTCCTCGCTGCTGCCGTCCGAGTAGGTGTTGGCGGTGTCGAAGAAGTTGACGCCGGCCTCGACCGCCTGGCGGATGAGGGGCCTGCTGGCCTCCTCGTCCAGGGTCCAGTCGTGGTTGCCCCTGGCGGGGTCTCCGTAGCTCATGCATCCGAGGGTGACGCGGGAGACGTCCAGTCCGGTCCGGCCCAGCTTGACGTAGTCCACGGGCTCGCCTTCCGTCGAGGGGTGGGGACGGCACGACTCTAGACCCCGGGGGCGGGGCCTCCCGCACGGGCATTGGTGAATCTACAACGTAAAGCTCCGTGGAACCGCGGAGCCGATACGCGGACGGGTGCGGTGCCGGTCGCACCGCACCCGTCCCGCGTAGCTGTCACGCCTCGGTGGCTCCCACGAGCCAGGCGACCTTGTGGGCCGTGACGCCGAGGCTCCCGCTGCTGCCGAGGTGGACCCCGAACGAGGCGAGGAACGCGTAGTCGTGTTCCCGGCGTTCACAGATCACGTCCTCAACCGCACACGCGGATGACGGGTTGCGCACGCGCAGACAGGGCGACGACTGTTCGTCGACCACATCCGCCCGTACGTCGTAGCGGGACAGTTCCGCGGCGAGTTTGCCGAGGTGCTCGTGCTCCTCGGAGGGCACACGGGTCGGCTGCTCGTCCTTCGTCTGTCTCGACTCGGCCATGGCGCAGATCCTTTCGTGTCGAGCGTGGTGGCTCTCCTCGATGCCCTGCCGCCATTGTCACCCAGGGTTATATTACTAGTCCGTAACGCGGTTACGACACGCCGTTACTCCACCCAGGAGCCTTCGTACATCACCTCGCGGACCTCCAGGCCGCCGTCGAGCACGACGAGGTCGGCGCGCCCGCCGACCTCGATCCGGCCCACGCCCTCCAGGCCCAGCGCCGCGGCCGGAACCGACGACGCCGACCGCACGGCCTCGGGCACGCCGACGCCCAGGCCCTCCACTGCGTTGCGCACCGCCTGGGGCAGCACGATCGTGCTGGAGGCGATCGCCCCGCTCTCCACCAGGCGGGCCTCGCCGCCGCTCACCCGCACCCGCAGGTCGCCCAGCGTGTACTCGCCGTCGCCCAGGCCCGTCGCCGACATCGCGTCCGTCACCAGGGACACCCTGCCCGGGCCCGCGGCGCCGAACACCAGCCCGGCCGCGCCCGGGTGGACGTGCACGTTGTCCAGGATCAGCTCGACCGTCACGCGCTCGTCGCCCAGCGCGGCGGCGATCGGCCCCGGGTCGCGGTGGCCCAGCGGGCGCATCGCGTTGTACAGGTGGGTGGCCACCGACGCCCCCGCGTCGAAGGCCGCCAGCGTCTGCTCGTAGGTGGCCTCGGTGTGCCCCACCGCGGTCACCACGCCGGAGGAGGCCGCCGCGCCGATCAGCTCCAGCGCTCCGGGCAGTTCCGGGGCCACCGTGACCATGCGGACGTGCCCCCGTCCGGCCTCGAGCCAGCGGTCGAACTCGGCGGTGTCCGGATCGCGGAGCAGTTCGGGGTCGTGCGCCCCGCACCGGGCCCGGGAGATGAAGGGGCCCTCCAGGTAGATGCCCGCCAGTTCGCCCGCGTCGCACAGCTCGGCCAGCGCCGCCACCTGGCGGAGGGTGTCCTCCGGGGTGGCCGCCACGAGGCCGCCCACCAGCGCGGTCACTCCCCGGGAGCGGTTGAAGGCGACCGTCCTGCGCATGCCCTCGGGGTCGGCCTCGGGGAAGGCGTGCCCGGCGCCGCCGTGGACGTGGGTGTCGACCAGCCCGGGTACGACCCAGGCGCCGCCGAGGTCGCGGCCGTCGGGAACGGGTCCGTCCGATCCGAGCGCGGCCACGCGGCCGTTCTCGACTCTCAGCCACCCCTCGTGGACCCCGTCGGGGGTCACGACGCGCGCGTTGGTGAGTGTGACGGGGGTGTGGGCCATGCGGGGTCCCTCATGTCGTCTCGTCGTTGTGTGTCGCACATTACACAGGCATCCGGGGCCCTCCCGCGGGCCTGCGTATTCCCTGCGGAGCCGGGCGATCCCGCTCCCTGGGACGGCTGTCCGAGGGCTGGGACCGCCCGCCGTGGCGCGCGCACGCATTGACGATAACGGCCGGGGCGCCTCATGATGGAGACATGTCCGCCGGTGAGCTGCTTGTCCAGCGCCTGCATGTCGATCTGAGACAGCAGGCGAGCGCGCTCTGTCGTAGCTAGCGCTTTGCGGGGCCGCGCCCCGCGCTCCGTGCCCTGCCGCAGACACCGGACGCTCATCTCTCCCTGGGTTCTGTAGGGACCGCCCCGCGGTCCGAGGAACAGCCCTGCCAGGCCCGACACAGGCGGTTTTCGGACGACGGCGTCCACTCCCCGTGTCGGTACGAGGAACCGCGAGAGTCCAAGGACGCTCCCCCCTCCTTCCGGTGTCACCCGCCCCGCCGTCCTCTCCGGCTGGGGTCCCCTCCGATTCCGGATCGCTCTGTTCGAACCCAGGAGTTCTCGCATGACCCGCTTCACCGTGCTCGTCGCCGCCCCCCAGGTCCGTTCCTCCGTCCGTGACGCCGCCCTGCGCGCGGCCTCCGAGGTCGCCGCCCGCGCGGGTGTCGACTCCCGTCCCGACGTCGTCGACATCGCCGAACTGGGCGCCGAGCTGCTCTCGGAGTCCTCCGCCGCCGTCGAGGAGGCGTTGGCGAGGGTGAGCGAGAGCGATGTCCTGCTCGTCGCCTCCCCCCAGGTGCACGGCACCTACACCGGCCTGCTCAAGGTCTTCCTCGACCGCCTGCCCGAGCTGGGGCTGGGGCACACGGTCGCGGTCCCGCTGGCGGTCGTGGAGGACCTGCGCAACAGCCACGGCATCGAGGAGGACCTGCGTATCCTGCTGGCCGACCTCGGGGCCTGGGTGGCCGAGCCCGGCCTGATCCTGGCCGAGGAGGAGGCCGGCCGGCCCGACAGCGTGGTGCGGGCGTGGGCCGACGTGGCAGCCCCGGGCCTGCGCGCGGCCGTGTCGGTGGCTGTCTGACCGGGGTTCCCGTGGACGGGGGCGAGGCGTGGACGGGGGTCCCGCCTCCCCCGCCCCCTCCGTCCGGGGCCTGTCGTGTGAACCGGATCCGGCCTGTGGGGGTCGGTTCGGGCGCCCGGACACGGACCGAGGCGGAGCGCGGGTCCGAAGGACACCGTCTACGCGTGGGCGCGCTTGCGGATGGTGTCCGCCTCGGCGGTGGCGACGTTGCCGCGGACCAGGACGACCACGACGAGGGTCAGCGCGAACCCGCCGACGCGCAGGGCCAGCATGACGGGATCGTCGGGCAGTCGCTCGCCGAACAGGACCGTGCCCGTCACGACCATGAACACGTTGCCCACGACGTTGGACACCGGGGCGGTGATGGAGGCGCGTGAGCGCTGGAGCGACGTCTGGAACAGGACGATGCCCACCGCCCACCCGAGCGCGTACAGGTAGGGGTAGGGCGACAGCAGCGCGGGGACGACCGCGTTCCACAGCCCGTGGTCGGCCAGCAGGCCGCCCAGTCCCTTGCCCTGGAGTCCCGCGCTGCCCTGGGCGAAACCCGCGGCCGCGCCCAAAGCGGCGGCGGACAGGTGGCGGCCCCGGCCACCGGTCAGGCCCACGACGGCCAGGCACACCGTCACGGTGAGCAGGCTGACGGTGATGAGCAGCGGGGTGTCGGCGGTGGTCCCGGTCTCGGTGCCCTCGGCGGTGGACAGGCTGAGCAGGCCGAGCGCGACCGGCATGATGCCGAGGGCCACGTACTCGCCCCGTGTGATGCGCTCGCCCAGCACGAGCGTGACGACGAGGATGCCGCACGCGATTCCGGCCGCGAAGGCGGGCTGGGCCACGGACACGGGCGCCAGGCCGAGCGCGACGATCAGGCCCACGCTGCCCATGGCGGCGAAGAGGCAGCCGAGCACCCATCGGGGATTGGTGAGCAGGACCCGGGCCAGGTGGAGGGGGCGGTTGATCGAGATCGACTCCGCGCCGTGCAGCGCGCGCTGTTCCACGGTCAGGCCGACGGTGTAGACCACCGCGGACAGCAGGGCTACCAGGAGTCCGGTCACGGGGGCGTCCTGCTTTCCGTCGGGGCGGGGAATCGAGGGGGAAGGGGCGGCCGCTAACGTCGGTGTAGGCGGTCCCGCTCAGCCACAGAGAGTTGACGGACTCTATATAACCAGTTCTAGTCTTGTCTGACGAACCCCCTGCGGGGGGTAGAACCCGTTCTGGGAATGCAGGGGGAGCGGTGCGCGGATCCGAGAAACGCTCCCGGTGGTGGTCGCGCGTGGCCGACCGCTTCAGGCGGCCCCAGCTCCGCTGGTCCGCCTTTCCCCGGACCCGGTCACGCGAGCCGGGGCGCCCCCGCCTCCGGTGGCTCCGGCCCCCCTGGGACCGCCCCTCGCGCTTCGAGCCCGGCCCCCTCGGACTGCTCGGCGTCATGCTCTCGGCGATGGCGGTCACCCTCCTGCTGATCCAGACCGGTTCCGGGGAGGGGGCCGCGGGGGAGGGGAACGCCGAGGAGCCCGTCACCGTGCCGGGCCCGCCGGACGGAGAACTGCGCGTCATGGTCGTCGGCGACTCGCTCTCCCAGGGCAGCAGCGGTGACTACACCTGGCGCTACCACCTGTGGTCCCACCTGCGCGAGTCCGACGTGGAGGTCGACTTCGTCGGCCCCTACGACGGCATGTACGCGTTGGCGGAGCAGGAGTTCGGCAACCAGGACTACGCCGACCCCGACTTCGACACCGACCACGCCGCCCGCTGGGGCACCACCGCCCAGGACCTGTCCACCGAGGCCGCCCGGGTGGCGGCCGAGTACCAGCCGCACTACCTGCTCCTCCTGGCCGGAACCGAGGACATCCTGGCGGGTGGCGACGCGGACAGCGCGCTGGAGGGGGTCGGAGAGACGGTGTCCACGGTGCGCGTGGTGCGGGGGCAGACCCGGTTCGTCCTCGGGGAGCTCCCGCCGGTGGAGGACCCCCGGGCCGACGCCGAGATCGACCGGTTCAACATGGGCCTGGTCGACCTCGCCGAACAGCTCACCTCCAGCGCCTCCCCCGTGGTGGTCGCCCGGGTCGCCGACGGGTACGCCTCCACCAGCGACAACTGGGACGAGGCGCACCCCAACACGCGTGGCGAGCTGAAGATCGCGGCCGCCTTCGCCGACGCGCTCGCCGACCCCCTGGGGGTCGGCCGGACCTACCAACGGCCGCTGCCGGAGCTGGCGGTGGGGCCCGCCACCGCGCCCGAGCCCGTGGCGGAGGAGTCCGACGACGGTCTCGTGCTCAGCTGGGACGCCGTGCCCGGCGCGACCGACTACCGGGTGGTGCAGCGGCGGACGGGGCCCGACCCGGACGAGGCCGCCGTGCTCCCCGTGGAGGTGCGCACCGACGGGGACAGCCGGTCCGTGCTGGTGGAGGCGCTCTTCAGCGGAGCCGGCTACGAGTTCGTGGTGCGCTCGTTCAAGGGCCGGGACGAGGGGGCGGCGTCCGAGCCCCTCCAGTGGGTGTGGAACGACGAACCGCCTCCGGGGCCGTCCTGGCTGCGGGCCGTCGACGGCGGGGCGGCCGTGGAGTGGGAGGACGTCGAGGAGGCCTCCCACTACGAGGTGTGGGTGCGCGCCCTGGAGTGCGCGGTGGCCGACGACCGGCGCGCGCCCCTCGACGGGGGCCGGTACGCGCCCGTGGCGGGCGACCGCGCCCCGGAGACCCCCGTCGGGCCGGCCGCCCCCAGCGGCGAGCCGACCGAGCCCGGCCCCGAGCCCCAGCCGCAGCCCGCGCCCACTCCCGCGCCGTCCGATCCCGAACCCGAGTCCGAGCCCGTCGCGCCGGAGCCGGGCTGCGAGCGCCGAGACGGGCTCGGGCCCGGGGACGGGCAGGGGTGGCGCACGCTGGGCCCGGTGGGGGAGGAGCCGCGCTGGTCGGCTACGGTGTCCGGTCCCTACGAGGTCGTGGTCCGCTCCTACCGCGACTACGTGGAGGGCGGCTACTCCGACAGCGTTCTGCTCCGGGAGGGCTGATCCCCGGTTCGGAGTACTGCTTTTCCGGGTCGAGGATCCGGTGGTCTCGGTCGGAGGGCTGATGGTCTGGGAAGTGCGGGGAGGAAGGGGCGCCCGGCTGCTGCCCCGCCTGCTGCCGTGGGCCGTGGGCCTGCTCGCCGGTGTGCTGGCGCTCGGTCCCGCGCTGGGGCGCGGGTACGTGCTGCGCTACGACATGGTGTTCGTGCCCGACCCGTCCCTGGGCACGGTGCTGCGGGGGGCGGACGGGTTCCCCCGCGCGATCCCCAGCGACGCCGTGGCGGCGGCGCTGTCGGCGGTCCTGCCCGGGGACGTGGTGCAGTCGCTGGCGCTGCTGGCGGTGTTCGCTGTGGGCGGGGCCGGCGCCGCGCTCCTGGTGCTGCGGACGCTGCCCCCCGGCGGCGCCGGGGCCCTGGCCGCGTCGGCCGCGGCCGGGACGGCCTATGTGTGGAACCCGTTCGTGGCCGAGCGGCTGCTGTTGGGTCAGTGGGCGATGCTGCTGGGTTACGCGGGGCTGCCGTGGGTGGTGGGGGCCGCGGTCCTTCTCGGGCGGGTCCGGGCGGGCGCGGGGCTGGCCGGGCTGGTGCGCGCGCTGGTGCCCGCCGCGGTCGGCGGGTTCTCGTCGGTGGTGCTGACCGCCCTCACGGCCGGTCCCGTCGCCCTCACCGCTCGCCCCGCCTCCCCCGTGCACCCGCGCGCGCCGCGCCGGTGGGCGAGGGCGGGGCTGTTCGCGCTGGCGCTGGTGGCGGTCTCCCTGCCCTGGCTGCTTCCGTCCTTGGCCAGCGGGGCGGGCACGGACCCCGCCGGGGTGGCGGCGTTCGCGGCCCGCTCGGACACCCCGTTCGGGGTGTTGGGCTCCCTGCTGCTCCTGGGCGGGGTGTGGAACTCCGGCGCGGTTCCGGCGGGCTACGGCGAGCCGGTGACGGCCGCGGTCCGACTGCTGCTGTGCCTGCTGGCTCTGGCGGGCTGGGTGTGGTTGCTGCGCCGGGAGCGGCCGGGGTTCGGCCCCGGTCTGTCGGCGGCCGCGGTCCTGGGCCTGCTGGTCGCCTGGTCGGGCACCACCGGGCCGGGGCGTGAACTGCTGGTCTGGCTGGTCTCCGCCTGGCCCGGGTTCGGACCGCTGCGCGACGGCCAGCTCTACGCGGCCCCGCTGTCCCTGGTCCAGGCGCTCGGCTTCGGCGCGTGCGTGTGGTGGCTTGTCGGGCGGGAGAGCGCCCCGCTACGCGTGGGGCTCGCGGTGTTCGTGGTGTTTTTGCCAGTAGTGGTGTTGCCGGGACTGCTGTGGGGGGCGAGCGGTCGGCTGGCCCCGGCGCACTACCCCGGGGAGTGGCTGGCGGCCCAGGCGGCGGTGGCCGCCGACGACCGGCCCGGGGCGGTGCTGGTGCTGCCCTGGAGCGCCTACCGCGGCCCCGACTGGTCGGGGCGGGCCACGGTGGTCCTCGACCCGGCGACCAAGCTCTTCGACCGGCGCACCCTGTGGAACGACGACCTGGTCGTGGGCACCCCGGGCGGGGGAGAGGTGGTCGTGACCGGGGAGGACGCGCGGGCGCGGGAGGCGGCCCGGGTGCTGGGGCCGGACCCCGCCACGGGGCTGCCCGAGCGCCTGGACGCCGCGGCGCTGGGCGGGCTGGGGGTGCGGTACGTGGCGGTGTCCGCTCCGGTCGATAACCGGTTCTGGTCAGGCGCGGAGGATCTGTCCGTGGTGGTGGAGGGTCCCGACATGGTCCTTCTCCGGGTGCAGGACCAGCATGTAAAGGCCGACAAAGCTGGCATTCCGGGGTTGGAAGTTACCGGGGGGTTAGTTACAGTTGGGGCAATCATCTGGTCTGTGGCTAGATCAGGTTCTAGTCTCGTTTTCCAGCGCTCCGGACCCAGCGCGGGATCGGGCGCGCGGAAGGAGATCCCCAAGTGATCAAGGTAATCGCCGCCTGCGTCATCGGCGCGGCCCTGGCGGGAGGTGCCACCTTCGTGGCCACCAGCCTCGCCACGGACTCGACCGCCACCGCGGAACCGGTGAACGAAACCCTCTACAACTACGGCGACCGCTAGGGCGCGTCCGGCGGACGCCGTCCGTCGCGAGCGGCGCCTCCAGCGCGGCTCCCGCGAGGCCGGAGAAGGAGCCATCCTGGTCCGGCCGTTGACGAGAACGCGGCGAGAGCCGTGCCGGGGCGTCGCGCGGCGGGACGGGTGTCCGCCGGACACGACCTGGAACGGCCGTACCGAGGAGGTTGGCGGGCGCTCCGCCCCCAGCGGGGCGCCCCCACTTCCCACCCCCACACGGCCCCGGGCACGGTCCCCCGGCCGCCCACCACCACTGACGTCCGGCCCACGGGCCTGTTCGGCGTGCGCTCCCTCCTTCTCCCGAAGGGTCGCCGTGCGTATCCAACCGCACGCGAGGGGTGGCGATACGCGGTCCGGCCGGACACCGCGCGGAAGGAGAGCGTGTGGTCTTCCAGAAGGTCCACCGGACCCGCCAGGAGGCGGAGCCGGCCCTGCCCGCGGTCACCGGGGCCCCGGCCGCCGCCGTCCCCGCCCAGGTCCCCCCGGCCGGCACAGGCACCCCCGCCGACCCGGGTGCGCCCACGGCCCCGGGCGTCCCCGCCGACCTCGGGCCCCGCCTGGACGGCGTCCGCCTGGTCATGGTCAACTGGCGCGACCCCTGGCAGTCCGCCGCGGGGGGAGCCGAGGAGTACTCCTGGCGGATCAGCCGCCACCTGGCCGAACGCGGCGCCATCGTCACCTTCCTCACCAGCCGCGAGCCCCACCAGGCCCGCGTGGAGACCAGGGACGGGGTCGTCATCCGCCGTATGGGCGGCAGGTTCACCGTCTACCCGCGCGTCATGGCGTGGCTGGCCCTGTGGCGGCGCGAGTACCAGCTCGCCTTCGACTGCATGAACGGCGTCCCCTTCCTGTGCCGGCTCGTCCTGCGCCGCAGCACCCGTGTGGTCAGCGTCGTCCACCACGTCCACGACCTCCAGTTCAACGCCTACTTCCCGGCTCCGGTCGCCTGGCTGGGCCGCAGGCTGGAGTCCACCGTGGCCTCGCGCGTCTACCGCCGCTGCACCACCGTCACCGTCTCGGAGTCCTCCCGCCGGGCCATGCGCGAGAAGCTGGGCTGGCGCGCGCCGATCGAGATCATCCACAACGGCGGACTGCCCGGGCCCCAGAAACCCCTCGACGACGCCCCGGGCCCCGCCGACATGGGATGCCCGGCCGTGGTCAGCCTGGGCCGCCTGGTCGTCCAGAAGCGGGTCTCGCGGGTGGTCGACCTCGCCCGCGCGCTGCGCGAGGAGCACCCCGGCCTGAAGGTGCACATCATCGGCCGCGGCCCCGAGGGCGAGCCCCTGGCCGACCAGGTCGCGCGCGACGGCACGGGCGACCGCGTCCGCCTGCACGGCTTCCTGCCCGAGGAGGAGAAGAACAGCGTCCTGGCCTCGTGCCACCTCCACGTCACCGCCTCCGAGTTCGAGGGCTGGGGCCTGACCGTCATCGAGGCGGCCCGTCTCGGCGTGCCCACGGTGGCCTACGATGTGGACGGACTTCGCGACTCGGTCCGCGACGGCGAGACCGGGTGGCTCGTGCGTGAGGGCGAGGAGCTCGCCGACGTGGTCGCGCGCGCCCTCGAGGAGCTGTCCGACCCCCTCCGGGCCGAAGCCGTCCGCCGCGCCTGCCGCGCGTGGGCGTCCCGGTTCACGTGGGAGGCCAGCGGCGCGCGGATGACCCGGCTCGTCGCCAGGGAGCTCGGCCTCCCCGGCGCGGCGGAACCGGACGGCCCCCGCACCCCCGGCGCCTCGGCCCCCGCCCCCGACACCACCACCTCCGACCCCCTCACCCCCGACGGCCCGGGCGCCCCCGCCGCCCGGAACACGGCAGCAGGCAGGAAAACGAAGACGTGACTCCGACGGAATCCACCGCCAGGCGCGAACCGGAGGATTCCCGCACACCGCCCTCCACGGCTTCCGGAGGCGTCGATCCCGCCCTCCTGGCCCGGCTGAAGGTCCTCACGGTGTGCCTGCTCCTGGGAGCACTGGCCGCCAGCATCGACCCCGGCAGGATCGTCAGCGACACCAAACTCGACCTGACGGCCGATCCGCTGGGGTTCATGGAGCGCGCCCTGCACCTGTGGGACGCCTCCTACTTCGGCCAGATCCAGAACCAGGCCTACGGGTACTTCTTCCCCAACGGCCCCTTCCACCTGCTGTTCGACCTTCTCGGCATGCCCGACTGGCTCATCCAGCGCCTGTGGGCGGCCGTCCTGCTGACCGCCGCCTTCACCGGCGTGTACAAGGTCGCCGGGGCGCTGGGCATCGGCACCGTCAACACCCGCATCCTGGCCGGGGTCGCCTACGCCCTGGCCCCCCGCGTGCTGACGCTGCTGTCGTACAACTCCGCCGAACTGCAGCCCATGCTGCTCATGCCGTGGATCCTGCTGCCGCTCGTGCTCGGGGCCCGGCACGGCCGCTCGCCCGCCCGCACGGCACTGCTGTCGGGCCTGGCCTTCCTGCTGTGCGGCGGCACCAACGCCGCCTCGGAGCTGGCCGTCCTGGTCGTCCCCGGGCTCTACCTGCTCACCCGGGCGAACGGCCCGCGCAAGTGGCGCCTGATCGCCTGGTGGGCGGTCGCGCTGGTCCTGGCCTCGTTCTGGTACGTCGCGCCGCTGCTCATCATGTCGCGGTACGTGTTCTCGTTCATGCCCTACACCGAGGACGCCGCCGTCACCACCGGTGTCACCTCGCTGCTCAACGCGCTGCGCGGCACCTCCAACTGGATGGGCTTCCTGCCCGACCAGGGCAACACCGCGCTGCCCGCGGGGGCGGAGCTGTCCACCACCCCCTGGCTGATCGCGGTGACCGCGCTGGTCGCGGGCCTTGGCCTGGCCGGGCTGGTCAACCGCCGCACCCCCGAACGGCTCTTCCTCATCGCCAGCCTCCTCACGGGCACCGCGGTCATCGTCGCGGGCTTCACCGGCGACCTCACGGGCCCCCTGGCGGGGACCATGCGCGACCTGTTCGACGGCGTTCTCTCCCCGTTCCGCAACGTGCACAAGTTCGACGCGCTCGTGCGCCTGCCCCTGGTGCTGGGCCTGGCCCACCTGCCCGTGGTGGTGGCCCGGGACCTGGCCGACCGCGGGGGCACGCCCGTGTCCGGACGTGTGCGCCGCACCGTCGCGGGCGCCACCGCCGCCGTCTTCACGGTCACCCTCGTGCCCGTCGGCACCGTCGGGATCGCCCCCGCGGGCGGCTTCGCGCAGATCCCCGACTACTGGTACGAGGCCACCGACTGGCTGGAGGCGCGCGGCGACGAGCGCGGCATGACCATGGCCCTGCCCGGTTCGGCGCGCGGCGAGTACGAGTGGGGCCGGCCCATGGACGAGCCCCTGCAACCGCTGTTCGAGGGGGCCTGGACCAACCACCAGATCATCCCCTGGGGGTCGGCGGGCGCCTCCCGGCTCACCCACGAGATCGACCAGCGCGTCTCCTCGGGCCGCGGCTCGGCCGGGCTCGCCGACACCTTCGCGCGCCTGGGCGTCACCCACCTCCTCGTGCGCAACGACCTCCAGCGCACCGGCAACAACGGCGGCTGGCCCGCCCGCGTCCACCAGGCCCTGGACGAGTCCCCGGGCATCACCCTGGCCGCCGAGTTCGGCCCGGTCATCGGCTCGCTGGACCACCAGTCCGCCTCCCAGTGGTTCGACCAGCCCTACCGGGCACTGAGCGTCTACGAGGTGGAGGACGCCGCGCCCACCGTCGGCACCGTGCCCGCCGACGAGACGCTGCGGGTCACCGGAGGCCCCGAGTCCGTGCTCCACCTGGCCGAACAGGGGCTGGTCGGAGACGACCGCCCGATCCTGCTCGGAGACGACCCCGGGGCCGAGGAGGTCGCCGCCGAGGACACGGTCGTCACCGACACCGCACGCCGCCGCGAGGTGGTCTACTCCGACGTGCGCCGCAACGTGTCGGCCACCCTCACCGAGGACCAGGAGCTCGAACGCGACGTCCCCGCCCCCGACGTCCTGGACCCGGCGTGGGAGGACCACGTCGCCCACGCCGAGGACCTCGGGATCGCCTCGGTGAGCGCCTCCTCCGCCGAGAGCGGGGCGGGCGCGCGCGCCGCCGACCGCGACCCGGGGCACGCCCCGCACGCCGCGCTCGACGACGACCTCACCACCTCCTGGCGGTCCAGTGCCTTCACCGGCGCCCTGGGGGAGTGGATCGAGGTCGAGTTCGAGGAGCCCCAGGACCTCACCGGGCTCAGCGTCGCCTTCGAGCACCTGCCCGGCGAGCCGCCGCCCTCCCGGGTCACCCTCGTCACCGACGACGGCGAGGCGCAGGTGCCCGTCGCAGGGACGGAGGAGCCGCAGGAGCTGGCGGCCCCGCCCGGGACGACCACCACGCTGCGCGTGCGCGTGGACGAGCTGGCCTGGGAGCCGGAGTACCGGTTCGGCACCCGCGTGGGCATCGCCTCGATCTCCGTGCCCGGCCTGGAGCCGGCCCGCACGCTTCGGGTCCCCGGCCCCGCCGACACCGGGACCCTGCTGTTCACCGGTTCCACCGGTACCGCTCCCGGCTGCATGGAGGGCTCGCACGTGTGGGTGTGCAACCCCGGCCTCCAGGTGCAGGGGGAGGACGCGCGCCGCCTGGACCGCACGTTCGAGCTGTCGGCGGAGTCGGCCTCCGCCCCGCACACGGTCTCGGGCGAGGTCGTGCTCACCGACCCACGGGAGGCGGAGAACGCCGCCAACCGGGCCGGTCCCCACCCGCACGTGACCGCCTCCTCCACCGCCGTACAGCACCCCGCCGCGATGGGCCGGGGCGCGCTGGACGACGACGAGAGCACCGTCTGGTACCCGGATCCGGAGGAGAAGAACCCCTGGCTCGACATCGAGCTGGGCGAACCCACCGCGATCGGGTACCTGGAGGTCGAGTTCCCGCGCGCCGACAGCGTGCTGCGGCCGATCCGGGTGACCGTCGAGGGCGGCGGCACCGTGCGCGAGGGGTGGCTGGACGGCAGCGGCCGGGTGGACTTCGCCGAGTTCACCGCGGAGTCGCTGCGGGTGACCTTCGAACGCCCCGAGGGCCAGGCCCTGGAGGTCGGCACCCTGGCCCTGCCCGGGGTGGAGCCGGTGGAACCGCTGCCCGAGGGCGACGCCTCCACCGCCTGCGGCCTGGGCCCCACCCTGCGGGTCAACGACCAGCGGGTGGAGACACGGATCAGCGGGGGCACCCTCGCCGACCAGCTCACCGGCCGCCCGCTGCGCTACGAGAGCTGCACCGACCTGGACCTGGTCGGGGGCGAGAACCGGATCGTGGTCGATCCGGGCAACCGCTACGAGGTGCGTTCGGCGCTGGTGGAGTCCGCCGACCCGGTCGGGGAGCGCCCCGAGGTCACCATGGCCGAGGTGGGGGACGTGCACGTGTGGGGACCGGGTGAGCGCCGCTTCGACGTGGAGGTCGCCGAGGACAGCCTGCTGGTGGTCAACGAGAACTTCAACGCGGGCTGGGAGGCCCGTCTGGAGGGGGCGCAGGGGACGCTGGAGCCGGTCCGGCTGGAGGGCTGGAAGCAGGCCTGGGCGCTTCCCGCGGGCAGCGCGGGCACCGTCACCCTGGCCTACGCGCCCGACACCGCCTACCACCGGGCCCTGGCCGCGGGCGCGGCCCTGGCCGCGGTGCTGGTGGTGGCCGCCCTGTGGCCCCGGCGCCTGCTGCCCGGGGGAGCGGCGGCGGGGGCCGCGGCCCCGCGGGGCTCGCGCGCCCTGCCCGAGGCCGGGCCCGGGTGGCTGGGGCGGTGGGCCGTGCTGCCGCTGGGCCTGGCCTACGGGGTGTGGGTGGCCGGCGCGGCCGGAGCCGCCCTGGTCACCGTGATCCTGGTGTGCGTGTGGTGGCTGGGGCGCCGGGCGCCCCGGCGGCTGCGGCACGCCAAACCGGGACGGCCGTCCATGGGCGGGCGGGCGCTGCCTCCTCTGGCGGGGCCCTGGCCGGTGGTGGCGTCGCTGGCGCTGGCCGGGCTGGCCATGGGCGCGGGCACCTACCTGGCGCTGTACATGCCCTTCCACGACGTGACCGAGGTGTTCGGGAGCGCGCTGCGCGGCTGGGTCTGCCAGCTGCTGTGCCTGCCCGCGCTGGCCCGGCTCGTGCTGGCCCTGGGCCAGCCGGGCGACGGTGAGCCCGCCGACGCCGATCCGCCGCCGGCCCGTACCCGCGCGGCCGCGGGGAACGCCGGTGGCGGCGGGGCGGCCGAGGCCCCTGGCGCGACTGCCGCGGTCGGTGGCGCCGCCGGGGCCGTCAGCGCCTTCGGAGCCCGTGCGGTTCGTGAGGGGCAGGGGGCCGACGCTGTCGCAACCAAGGGGAACAACGGGTCCCATGCGGCCCCTGAGGGGCAAGGGACCGTGCCTGTGGAGGCCAACGGTGTTGGTGGGGCTCGTGAGGGACACGGGTCCGATGTTGCTTCGGGAATTTCTGGGACACGTGAGTCTGGCGGTGCGGATACAGCCGGTCTCCACACTGTCGCAGAGGACCAGGCGAGCCCCGTGAACGGCCAGGACGACGGCGCTCCCGGCGGCGGAGGCCCGTCCGGGGGCGACGGGGACCGGTGGGAGAGCGACCCCGAGGAGGCCCGGACATGAGCGCGCTCGGAGTCGCGGAGACCGCCTCCGACCAGGTAGGGCCCGAGCGGCGGCCGGGGCGGCCCCTGCCCCGCGGCACCCTCCTGGTGGCCGTGGGCGCCTTCCTGCTCACCCTGGCCGCCCTGCTTCCGCTCTACGTGTACGAGCGCATGGCCGTGCTGCCCGGGGAGGCCGAGTTCGACATCCGCATGCTGGACGAGGACGCCGGCTACCTGGACACCTCCACGTGGTCGTGGGTGGAGTCGGCCGAGCTCACCCGGGTCACCCGGGTGGACGCCTCCGCGCACGGCGGGGACTGGTCGGCGTGGGAGATGTCCGTGGACACCTCCGTGCCCGACCGGATGATCGACCACTGGAGCCGCCGCGTCATCGTCGACCGGGAGAGCGGCCGGGCGGTCAACTGCTGCGGCGAGCACGTCGACGGCGACCGGGCGGTCCGGCAGGCGGGACTGGTGTACTTCTGGCCGCCCGGGGACGAGGAGGGCGAGTACCCCTTCTACGACGCCGAGGTGCGCTCGGCCCCGATGCTGGAGTTCCAGGAGTGGGAGGAGGTGGCGGGGGTGCCGGTGCGCCGGTACAGCCAGTGGATCGAGTCCACCCAGGTGCCCGACTCGGCCCGCCCGGTGCCCGCCTCGCTGTTCAGCCCCGGGGCCTCGGGCACGGTCACCGCCACCCGCTGGCTGGAGGTCAGCCGGACGTTCTGGGTGGAGCCGGTGAGCGGGATCGTGGTCAACGCCCACGAGACCCGCTCGGAGACCCTGCGCCCGCAGAACGACAGCGGTGAGGCACCCCTGCTGTACGCGCAGCTGGTCCTGGCCGAGCAGCAGGTCGCGGCCCAGGCCGAACAGGCCCGTGTGCGCTCGGTGCTGCTGCGCGCCCTCTCCTCGTGGGCGCCGTGGACGCTGGCCCCGCTCGGCGGCCTGGCCGTGCTGGTCGGCCTGGTCCGGGCCCGGCGGGACCGGGACGCGGACGGGGGCGCGGCGGAGGGGGCCGGCCGCGCGGAGGGGGAGCCCGCCGCGCCGACGCCGGCCTGAGCCCCGTCGCGGCGCGACCGGAGGGCCGTCCGGACCGGATCCGGCGCACGGGGGCGGGAAACACCGGCGGATACGGGTGTTCCGGGAGAGAACGAGCCGTTTCGACCGTAGGATCACACCCATGTGCGGTCGTTATGCCCAGTCCAGGAACGTGCACCAGTTGCAGCTCGCCTTCGGCCTGCCCGAGCAGGCCCTCCCCGAGGAGACCGATCCCCGGGCGTGGCCGCCGCTGGAGGAGCTGGACCCGGACTACAACATCTCGCCCGGCAGGCCCGTGTACGCCGTGCTCGGCCCGCCCCCGCGGGCCGAGGACCGGGGGGAGCCGGGCCCCCGCTCCCTGCACACCCTGCGCTGGGGCCTGGTCCCCTCCTGGGCCAAGGACCGCAACATCGGCTACCGGATGATCAACGCCCGCAGCGAGACCATCGCCGACAAGCCCGCCTTCCGCACGGCCTTCCGGCGCCGCCGCTGCCTGCTGCCCGCCGACGCCTACTACGAGTGGCAGCTGATCGGCAGGGACGGGACCGTGCAGGCCAGCACCTCGCCCGTCACCGACCCCCACCACAGGAAGCGCAAGGCCAAGGCGGACAAGAAGCCCTACTCCATCCACTACCCCGACGACCGGCCGCTGGCCATGGCCGGGATCTTCGAGCGCTGGCGCGACCCGGAGGCGGCCGAGGACGACCCCGCCGCGTGGGTGTGGAGCTGCGCCGTCGTCACCACCGAGGCCGCCCCCGAGCTCGCCCACATCCACGAGCGCATGCCCGTCGTCGTGCCCCCCGAGGACTGGGCGGCCTGGCTGGACCCGGAGACCGGGGCCGACGAGCTGGCCCACCTGCTCCAGGACACCCCGGCCGACCGCTTCGACGTGGACGAGGTCTCCACCGACGTCAACAGCATCAAGAACAACCGCCCCGACCTGCTCGAACCGCTCTCCGACACCGGTGGCGGAGAACCGGGGACGCTCTTCTGAGCCGGGGGGCGGCGCACAGCCGCCCCCGCTCCGGCCCGTCCTCCCCGTCGGGTGTGGCGCGCGGGGGACAGTTCTCTCACCCCGGGACGGTGGACAGCCCCTCCCCGCGGACGGATACAGTGTCCGGGGCCACACCGGTCGGGGGCATCCCCGACCCGGCGTGCCCGGGGCGCCCCAGGCGTTCCCACATCTTCATACGCAACGCGGGAGCTCGCGCCATGGCGGGCTGAGAGGGCGGCTCAACGGTGTCGCCGACCGCAGAACCTGTTCGGGTAATTCCGACGTAGGGAGGCATGCCATGACGGCTCTCGACGGCCGCGACGTCAGTTCCACCGCGGACCACCGGGTGACCACCGGTCCCATCATGGGATCACGCAAGGTCTACCGGGAGGTCGCCACCCCCGAGGGGCACACCCTCCGCGTCCCGCAGCGCCGGGTGGAACTCAGCAACGGCAGCCACTTCGACCTGTACGACACCTCCGGCCCGTACACCGACGACACCGCGCACATCGACGTCCACCGGGGCCTGGCCCCGACCCGGGGGGAGTGGGCCCCCGCGCCCGCGCCGGCCGGTGGCGCGACCACCCAGCTGGGCCTCGCCAAGGCCGGGACCATCACCCCCGAGATGCGCTTCGTGGCCGCCCGGGAGGGCGTGGACCCCGAGTTCGTCCGCCAGGAGGTGGCCGTGGGCCGGGCGGTCATCCCCGCCAACCGGTGCCACCCCGAGTCCGAGCCGATGATCATCGGCAAGAACTTCCTGGTCAAGATCAACGCCAACATCGGCAACTCCGCCGTCACCTCCTCCGTCCCCGAGGAGGTGGAGAAGATGGTGTGGGCCACCCGCTGGGGCGCCGACACCGTCATGGACCTGTCCACCGGCAAGCGCATCCACGAGACCCGCGAGCGCATCCTGCGCAACTCGCCCGTCCCGATCGGGACCGTGCCCATCTACCAGGCCCTGGAGAAGGTCAACGGCGACCCGGCCGCGCTGAGCTGGGAGGTCTACCGGGACACCGTGATCGAGCAGTGCGAGCAGGGCGTGGACTACATGACCGTCCACGCGGGCGTGCTGCTGCGCTACGTGCCGCTCACCGCCCGCCGGGTCACCGGCATCGTCTCGCGCGGCGGCTCCATCATGGCGGCCTGGTGCCTGGCCCACCACAAGGAGAGCTTCCTGTACACCCACTACGAGGAGCTGTGCGAGATCCTCCGGGAGTACGACGTCACCTTCTCCCTCGGCGACGGGCTGCGCCCGGGGTCGATCGCCGACGCCAACGACGAGGCCCAGTTCGCCGAGCTGCGCACCCTGGGAGAGCTCACCCACATCGCCCGGGCGCACGACGTGCAGGTGATGATCGAGGGGCCCGGGCACGTGCCGATGCACAAGATCGCGGAGAACGTGCGCCTGGAGGAGGAGCTGTGCGGCGAGGCGCCGTTCTACACGCTCGGCCCCCTGGCCACCGACGTCGCACCGGGCTACGACCACATCACCTCCGCGATCGGCGCCGCCCAGATCGGCTGGCACGGTACGGCGATGCTGTGCTACGTCACCCCCAAGGAGCACCTGGGGCTGCCCGACCGGGACGACGTCAAGACCGGTGTGATCACCTACAAGCTCGCCGCGCACGCCGCCGACCTGGCCAAGGGCCACCCCAAGGCGCAGGAGTGGGACGACGAGCTGTCCAAGGCGCGGTTCGAGTTCCGCTGGCAGGACCAGTTCCACCTGGCCCTGGACCCCGAGACCGCGCAGTCCTTCCACGACCAGACCCTGCCCGCCGAACCGGCCAAGACCGCGCACTTCTGCTCCATGTGCGGGCCGAAGTTCTGTTCGATGAAGATCACCCAGGACGTGCGCAGGTACGCCGAGGAGAACGGCCTGGAGACGGTCGCCGCCATCGAGAAGGGCATGGCCGACAAGTCCGCGGAGTTCGCGGAGCAGGGTAAGCGGGTCTACCTGCCCCTGGCGGAGTAGGGACCCCGGGCAGGGGGCGGGGCCGCGGCGGCGGCTCCGCCCCCGCGTCGGTCCCCGCACGGTTCCCGCGGCGGGGCGTGGGCCCGCCGGACACGCCCTAACCGGGCTTGCGCGCGCTCGCCACCAGGTGGACTCCCACGTAGTCGTCGGACTCCGTGGCGTGCAGCTCCATCTCCACCAGACGTCCCATCGACCTCGGGTCGCGCGCCAGCATCATCTCCACGGTGGAGGCGGACAGCACCGTGCGCGGCTTGACCCACTCCAGTTCCAGACCGGCGTCGGTGAGCGCCTCGGTGATCTGCTCGGCCGTGAAGCAGCGCGTGATGGAGCCGTCCGGCCAGGGCACCAGGAGCACGTCCGCGTTGGGCGCGTGGCTCAGCTCGGGCCAGCAGTCCTGCTCGGCCAGCATCGCCATGCCCAGCACCACCGAGTCCACGCACAGCAGGGCGCGGCCACCCGGGCGCAGCACCCGGCTGACGCGGGCCAGCGCCTCCTCGGTGGCCAGGTGCCTGGACAGCACCCGGTTGTCGGCGATGACGCCGTCGAAGGACCCCGGGGCGAAGTTGCGCAGGAAGGCGGAGTCGCCCACCACGTGGCGCAGCCGTCCGCGCCGGGCCGGGCGGGGCACCATCGCGCGCCCGTTGACCAGGGTCAGGGGGCGGCGCACCGCCACGTCCACGGAGGGCAGCAGGGTGACCACGTCGTGCCCGGCGGCCACGGCGCGCGGGGCGCCCTGGTAGTCCGGGCCGGACAGGTCGAGCAGCAGGGAGGGGGAGTCGGGGAGCCAGCGGGCGACCTGCGCCTCGGCGACCGCCCAGTAGAACCGCCAGTAGTCCGACAGGCGGTCGGGAGTGGCGAACTGGGCCGCCGTGGACCGGGGGCGGTCGGAGGCCGGGGTCGGGGACGGTCGCACGTGCACTCCTCTCCCATCCTCAGGGTGTCCTACCCGCACTCTGCCATGCCTCACCTCCGATGACGGAGGCAAACCACAAAGTTCGCCCAAGGAGGGACCTTCGTCCCCGCGCGGCGCGGAATCAGCGCGCGCGAAGCGTTGTTCTCGCCTACACCGCGCCCGGAGGTTCTCCTCCGGGCGCGGGACAACGCGAGTATCCGGGGAGGACCGACAGACCATGCCGACAGCCGGGACGTGCCTGGAGCGCGAGGGGACGGCGTCGGCGCCACGCGGCGCCGATGCGCGGGTCCACGCCATGGGACCGTATCGTTGGGGTATGGACGCCCCAACCGGGACCAGCGCGAGGAGGCCGACAGGCTTGGAACAGGGCCAGGAGCAGGAGACAGCCGAGGAACGGGAAGAGCGCTTCGAGAGGGACGTGCTTCCCTACCTCGACCAGCTCTACTCCGCGGCGCTGCGGATGACCCGTAACCCCGCCGACGCGGAGGATCTCGTCCAGGAGACCTTCGCCAAGGCGTTCGGTTCGTTCCACCAGTTCAAACAGGGGACGAATCTCAAGGCGTGGCTCTACCGCATCCTCACCAACACCTTCATCAACTCCTACCGCAAGAAGCAGCGCGAACCGAAGCAGGCGGGGACCGAGGACGTCGAGGACTGGCAGCTGGCGCAGGCCGCGTCGCACACCGCGGCGGGTCTGAAGTCGGCTGAGGCCGAGGCGCTCGAACACCTCCCCGACACCGACGTCAAGCGGGCGCTCCAGGAGCTGCCCGAGGACTTCCGGATCGCGGTGTACCTCGCCGACGTCGAGGGCTTCGCGTACAAGGAGGTCGCCGAGATCATGGGGACGCCCATCGGGACGGTCATGTCCCGTCTGCACCGCGGGCGCCGCCAGCTCAGGTCGATGCTCGAGGAGTACGCGGTGGAGCGGGGATTCCTGCCGGCGCGGGCGGCGGCCGAGGCCGGCGCGGTCGCCTCGGGGACGTCCCCGCGCGGACAGGACGTCTCGGATCGAGGAGACCGGCAATGAGCGGCGGCCACGGCGAACACAGCGACACCCCGTGCAGCGAGGTGCTCGACAAGCTCTACACCTACATCGACGGCGAGCTGGAGGAGGGCAACTACGAGCAGGTCCGCGAGCACCTGGACGGGTGCGGGCCCTGCCTCGACGAGTACGGGCTCGAGGAGGCGGTGAAGAAGCTCGTGGCCAAGCACTGCGGCTGTGATCCGGTGCCGATGGACCTGAGGGACAAGGTGCTCAGCCGCCTGGCCCGGGCGCGCACGGAGCAGCTGGCCCGGGAGGCGCGCGCGGAATCCCCCGGTACGCCCTCCTGAGGGAACCGCGCCCGGTATCCGACGAAACCTGGCGCACCTGGTGGCGGAAGCTGGAATTCCAGCTTCCGCCACCTTTTTGTTGGATTTCGTGGCTTGTTTCGTTGTTGGTGCGCTCTGGAGTGGTGTGCGCCTTTTGTGTGCTTTTGCGGGAATGTCAGATCGAATTCCCCGTGCCTGGTGGGTTTTTGGTCAGGCGTCTTCCCGGCCGCCCTCTCGGACTCCCCTTCGACACGCCCGGCACGCCCGGGCCGTTGACAGTCGTGACCGACTCGGAATGATTTTTCTCCCGGTTCCGGGGGCTGTCGTGCGTGGTTACCTGGGGTAGTCACGCCTGGTGGGTATGGCTGGAGGAGGGGAAGGCAACCGGCCGTGCGCCGGGCGTTCGCCCTCCCCTGGCTCCGGGGGTTTCGTGACTCTGGGTAATGGGACCGTGTCACTAATTGAATTCGTAATTCCATATTCCGGAACTTGGTGCCAGTGGGAGGGGGTGTGGCGAAGGTAGTTCGGGTTGGGGGCAATCAGGGTGCTGCCGTTGCCCGTTAAACTGGACGTCATATCCAACGAATGGGGTAATTTACGCGGCGTGCCCGGGGAGAATAGTCGGTGCGTGCGCGTCGGGGGAGAGGGGACAACAGTGTTCGTCGGCATGCTCCACGCCATGATGGGTGTTATTTGGGTGGTAACCGCCTTCAGTGGATGGTCCTGGTGGTAGAACAGAACCGGTGAAACCATGACAGTCCGGTCGTCGTCGGCGGGGGGTGAACGGGGGTGCGGGCTCTTCCTGGGGGCGCGCGTGTCTACGTCGGAATCATCGTTGTCAGTGCGGTCACCATCATGCTCATCGGTCCCTATGCGGGCCTGGATCTGCACACACTGGTCCTGATCGCGATTCTCTTCGTGGTCGCGGAGTCGATCAGTACGGCGGTCCTGACGGGCGTCAAGGCGGGGATCTCGCCGAGTTCGGCGGTCTCCCTGGCCGCCGTCGTCCTGGTCGGACCGGTCGGGGCGGCGGTGGTCGGTTTCGCCTCCTGCCTCGCCGTCCGCAGGCAGAACCTCGTCAAGAGGGCGTTCAACGGGGCACAGTTCGCACTGGCGGCCTACGCGGCCGGACACGTCTACCTTCTGCTCGGCGGAACGGTGGGGGAACCGAGTCGGGAGGACTTCCCGGCCATCGTCCTCCCCTACGTCGCCGCCGTCCTGACCCACTCCCTGGTCAACTCGGTGCTCGTGGCCGTCCTGATGTGGACCCTGGGCGTCGTCCGTCCCGGCGGCTCCCGGGGCCGGTTCCACTGGCGGCCGCTGGTGGGGGTCGAGCTGTCCTCCATGGGCTACCAGATGCTCGGCCTGGCCATCGCCGCGGTCTGGGGCGGGGTCGGCCTCATCGCGCCGCTGCTGGTGCTGCTGCCGCTGTTCATCGCGCGCTGGACCTTCGCCCAGCAGCTGGACGAGACCCGCGCGCACGAGGCCACCCTGGCCACCCTCTGCCAGGCGGTGGAGACCAAGGACTACTACACCCGGGGCCACTGCATGCGCGTGGCGGAGGGCGCCGCCATGATCGCCCGGGAACTGGGTATGCCGGCCGACCGGGTGCAGAAGATCCGCTACGCCGGCATGCTGCACGACATCGGCAAGCTCGGAGTACCCACCAAGGTGTTGCAGAAGACCGGCAAGCTCACCGACGACGAGTACGCGGCCATCAAGCTGCACCCGACGCGCGGCTACGAGATCGTGCGGGAGATCAGCTTCCTGGACGAGGCCCTGGCCGGGATCCGGCACCACCACGAGCGCCTGGACGGGCGCGGGTACCCCATGGGCCTGGTCGGGATGGAGATCCCCGAGTCCGCGCGCATCATCAGCGTCGCCGACGTCTTCGACTGCCTGACCTCCACGCGCTCCTACCGCAGGGCGTGGTCGGTGGAGGACGCCATCGCCGAGCTGCGGGCCTGCGCCGGGACCCAGTTCGACCCCAGGATGGTCGAGGCGCTCGTGCGCGCCGTCGAGCGCGAGGGCTGGGAGACCCCCGACATCGCCGAGCCGCCGGGCGGCTGCTACGGGTCGGAGGCGGCCGAGCGCTCCGTGGAGGAGGCCGACCGCGCAGGGGAGCCGGAGGGGGAGGTGTCCGCCGACGCGCCCGCCGAGGAGCGCGCCGCCGGGGCGCCGTCCTCCGCGGAGGCGACCGAGGAGGCCGCGGCCTCCGCCGAGGCAGTGACGGGCGGGCGTGACCGATGATGACGCAGAGACAGTCGGACGGGGCCCGGTCGTCCGGCCCGGTGCTGAGCGGCCCCGAGGGCGGGGCCCTGAGCCACCAGCGTCCGCGCGGGTCGATCTGGCGGACCTCCCGCCCGGTGCGCGCGCTACTGGTCGGCGCGGTGGGCTCCGGAGCCCTGGCCGCGCTGGTGTGGACGGCCTCGACCGGGGTCGTGGAACCGTATGTCGCGCTGGCGTTCTGCCTGGTCGTCGCGGCCGGTGAACTGGCCCGGATCACCCTGCCGGGCCACCGTGAGGTGGCTCCCATCGCCTCGGCCGGCGCGATCAGCTACGCGTTCCTGCTGTCGCTGGGCGCCGGGCCGCTGCACCACTCCGCCTGGCAGGTGGTGGCGGTGGTCGCCCTGGGCGTGGCGCTGGGCGAGCTGCCGCACATCGCCGTGGGCCGCAGCCCCCGGGTGGAGGACGTGGCCCGCAGGGTGCTCGTCGCGGCGGTGCTCGCGATCGCCTTCCGTCCGCTGGCCGAGCAGCTCCACCTGTCGGGCCCGTCGGTGACGGCCACGCTGCTGATGGCGGTGCTGGTCATGCTCGTCTGGGCGGCGGACTCCCTGTTGGCGGCGGTGCTGCGGGCCGAGCGCCTGCGCACCAGCCCGGCCGTCGCGGTCCGCGACGAACTGCGCGCCCAGTTCGCCACCGGGGCGGCGATCGGCTCCAGCGGCGTGCTGATCGCGCTGGCCTGCACGGTGACCGGGCTGGCCGGGCTGCTGGTGTTCATCGCCCCGCTGCTGGTCTCCCAGGTGGCCTTCCGCCGCCACGCGGAGGTGCGCCGGACCTACCTGGAGACGGTCCGGGCGCTGGCGCGGGTCACCGAGGTGGGCGGCTACGTGGAGAACGGGCACTCGCGCCGGGTCAGCCACCTGGCGCACGGGATCGCCTGCGAGCTGGGCCTGGCCGAGGCCGAGCTGCTGGAGCTGGAGTACGCCGCCCTGATGCACGACATCGGCCAGCTGTCCCTGCGCGAGCCCATCGCGGGCGGCGCCACCGTGCTCGCCTCACCGAGGGAGCAGCGGCGCATCGCCGAGCTGGGTTCGGCGATCATCCGGGAGACCGGGGTCCTGGACAACGTGGCCGAGACGGTCCGCCGCCAGTGCGAGCCCCTCGCCGGGGACGGGGACGAGGGCGTCCCTCCGCTGGGCAGCCGGATCATCAAGGTGGCCAACGCCTTCGACGACCTCGTCGGCGACAACGGCGACGCCGAGCGCCGCACCGCGGTCCTGGAGCGACTGCGCATGGACACCGACAGCGAGTACGACCCCCGCGTCGTGGACGCGCTGGCCACGGTGCTCTCCCGGCTCTGAGCCCGCGGCGGCCCCGGGCCGCCGCGGCGGGAGCGGGACCGCAGCGCGGGCGGCGGCCGGTCAGTCCACGGGCGGACGCAGGCGTGTGACGAACTTGTACCGGTCGCCCCGGTAGAGCGAGCGCACCCACTCCACCGGGTGCCCGTCGCCGTCGAAGCTGTGCTGGCAGTGCAGCACCAGCGGCAGGCCCACGTCCACGCCCAGCAGCCGCGCCTCGTTGGGTGTGGCCAGGACGGTCTCGATCGAGGCCTCCGCCTCGGCCAGGGAGACGTCGTAGGCGCTCGCCAGAGCCTCGTAGAGGGACGCGTAGCGGTCCAGCTGGCGACGCAGCCCGGGGAAGCGCCGCGCGGCCAGGTGGGCCGTCTCCACGGCCATCGGCTCGCCGTTGGCGAGCCGCAGCCGCTCGATGCGCAGCACGCGCCCGCCGGAGCGGATGGCCAGGAGCTCGGCGAGCTGGTCGTCGGCGTTGATGTAGCTCACGTCCAGGATCCGCGTGGCGGGGTGCAGGCCGTGCGCGCGCATCTCCTGGGTGTAGCTGGTGAGCTGGAGGACCTGTGCCACCTTGGGCTTGGCCACGAAGGTGCCCTTGCCCTGGATGCGCAGCAGGCGGCCCTCGACCACCATCTCGGTGAGCGCCTGGCGCACGGTGGTCCGCGAGGTGCCGAACTGGGTGGCCAGGGCCCGCTCCGGGGGCACCGGGTTGCCCGCGGGCATCGCCTCGATCAGTTCCAGGAGCTGCTTCTTCACCTGGTAGTACTTCGGCACCCGCGGGTTGCCGTCCAGTGTGCGCTGAACAGTCATCAGTCTCCTTCGCCGAGTCCCGCGCTTGCCGCGCACCCCTCCCGGTGTGGCCGGCACGGCGGTGTCGCGGCCGCCGATTGGTGTGGACCACTGGTCGAGTGCGTACCTCTTGAGTATGCACGCCTTCATGGGATGATTTGTGAGTGCCTCACCTCAGTGATCTCATCAGGCGACATACGTCACTCAAGCAGGCCGATCTGGAGTGGATCCACTCCCTGGTCTCGGACTGGCAGCTCCTGGCGGACCTGTCCTTCGCGGACCTCGTGCTGTGGGTGCGTCTGCGCGAGGACGACGGCTGGGTGGCCATCGCCCAGATGCGTCCGACCACCGGGCCGACCGCCTTCCAGGACGACCTGGTCGAGACCGTCCTGCGCGACGACATGACCGATGTCACCTCCCGCTCGGCTCCGCGCGTGATCGGGCGCAGGGCCCTCATCGACCGCGCCTGGGCGGAGGGGCGCATCTGCCGCGACGGCGACCCGGACTGGTCGGGCGGCGTCCCGGTGCGCGAGGAGACCATTCCGGTGCGCCGCCAGGGCAACCTCATCGGGGTCATCCAGCGCAGTACCAACCTCAGCTCGGCGCGCACGCCCAGCCGCCTGGAGCTGACCTACCTCCAGAGCGCGGGCGACCTGGCCCAGATGATCGCCGAGGGCGCGTTCCCGTTCAGCGACCAGGGGCCCCTGATGGTGCGCTCGCCGCGGGTCGGCGACGGGCTGCTGCGCCTGGACCAGAACGGCGAGGTGGTCTACGCCAGCCCCAACGCGCTGTCGGCCTACCGCAGGCTCGGCCTGACCGCCGACCTGGTGGGGGCGCGCCTGGACCGCACCACGCTGGAGCTGGCGGCTCCGGGCGAGGCGCGCGACGAGGCGCTGACCTACACGGCGAGCGGCCGGGCGCCGCAGGAGGCCGAGGTGGACGCGCGCGGGGTCACCGTGCAGCTGCGCGCCATCCCGCTGGTCATCGACGGGGTGCGCATCGGTGCCCTGGTGATGGTCCGCGACGTCACCGAGCTGCGCCGCCGCGAGCGCGAGCTGATGACCAAGGACGCCACCATCCGGGAGATCCACCACCGGGTGAAGAACAACCTCCAGACGGTGGCGGCCCTGCTGCGCCTCCAGGCGCGGCGCCTGGACGTGCCCGAGGCGCGGGCGGCGCTGGACGAGGCGGTGGGCCGGGTGGGGTCCATCGCGATCGTGCACGAGATGCTCTCGCACACCCCCGACGAGGTGGTGGACTTCGACGACATCGCCGACCGGGTGATGCAGATGGCGGCGGAGGTCTCCTCCACGGGCACCGCGGTGGTGCCGCGCCGGACAGGCGGTTTCGGCCTGTTGAACGCGCTGGTGGCGACCCCGCTGTCGATGGTCCTGGCCGAGCTGGTGCAGAACGCCGTGGAGCACGGGCTGGGGCAGGGGCCGGGCCGGATCGAGGTGCGGGTGCGCCGCTTCGACGCGGGGCCGGGCCACCCGGGGCCGAGCAGCCTGGAGCTGGCCGTCTCCGACGACGGCGGGGGGCTGCCCGAGGACTTCGACCTGGAGGGGACCACGAGTCTGGGCCTGCAGATCGTGCGGACCCTCATCGTGGGGGAGCTGGGGGGGACCCTGGCGATCAAGCCCAAGGAGAGCGGCGGGACCGAGGTGGCGATCACCCTGCCGCTGGAGCAGGAGGAGGGGGAGCTGCCCTGAGGCGCGGGCTCCCGTGGGTCACGTGCGGGAGCCGGTCCGGGGGCCGTCGCCCGCGGCCGCCCCGGGCGCCGTCCCCGCCGCGCCGAGCGGGGACCCCCCCGGGGCGTCCCGTGCGGGACGCCTAGCTGCGGACCATGGTGCGGTACGCGCTGCCGCGGCGCTTCTTGAGCACGCGGCGCTCGTCCTCGCTGGTACCGCCCCAGACGCCGCCGTCCTGGCCGTTCTCCAGGGCCCAGCGCAGACAGGCGGAGCTGACCGGGCAGCGCTGACAGACCGCCTTGGCCTCTTCGATCTGGATCAGTGCGGGGCCGAAGTTCCCGATGGGGAAGAAGAGTTCGGGGTCTTCGTCACGGCAGGCTGCGTCATGGCGCCAGTCCATGCGGTCCACTCCTCACGGTGAGGCGATCGGGGGCTTGTGAAGCTTTTCACGATCGTGTCCGTATCGGGCAGGGGCGCCCGATGGAGGGGCTCCATCGGAGGGTGTCCAGGCCGAGGGCCGTCCAGGTTTCATCCCACGGCCATGTGGGAAGCGCCCCAATTAACTCGCCCGTAACTCGCGGCGATATCTTGAGCGTGACAGGATCGATCGGCCCATGCAAGAGCTCCCGAGGCCAAAGGTCCTGTTCGGTGTGTCGGGTGCGTCACAGTGGCTCGGAATGGCATCTTCCAGCGCAATTAACAGATGATTCGTAATGCCTTCGGTACAGAGTGGAAGTTGACCTGTTCGCGGTCTCCCAGGTATTCACCGTCGATTTGGAAGGCCCTGGGGTGGGACGACGTGATCTGGAGAGAGTCCTGGTCATGCCACGTCGCGTAGCCGTCCCCGCGTGCGGGAAGGCCTTTGGGGAAGAACATTTGGGAAAGGATCCACCCCGTGAGCGCGTGTGAGGAGTGGGTCAGTGCGAAAGCGTCCAGGCCCAGATCGAAACGCGAGGACGGGGTCGGTTGAAGCGGCAGTGCCCCCGCGTAGGTCCAGGGCGTGGTGTTGGTGACGAGCGCGAAATACGCTCCGACAAGGGATCTTCCGCGGCTGACCACGCTTAGTGACGGATCGCGGATATCCCCCTGGAAGAACAGCTTTACCGCCACTTCCGCGTACAGCGCCGGAGTGGCCTTGCGGCCGTTGGCGCGCTCGTGCTCCACCTGCTGGACCACATCGGCGTCCCAGCCGAAACCAGCACAGAAAGTGAAGTAGCGGTCGTCCTGATCGCTGGTGATCCGACCGAGGTTGATCTCGCGCTCGCGTCCCTCGCGGACCGCCTCCAGCACGACGCCGGTGGCCTCCACCGGGTCGCCGGGCACGCCCAGGGCGCGGATGAAGACGTTGGCGCTGCCGCCGGGGATGACCGCGTAGCGCGGGCGCCTGAACCCCTCCGGGGTGGACAGCAGACCGTTGACCACCTCGTTGACGGTGCCGTCGCCGCCCAGGCTCAGCACCAGCTCGTACCCGTTCCCGGCCGCCTCGCGGGCCAGCTCGCCCGCGTGGTCGCGGTACTCGGTCTCGGACACGGTGACGTCCAGCTTCGACGCCAGGGCTCCCATGATCACCTCACGCGTGCGTGACGTGGTCGTGGTGGCCTGGGGGTTCATGATGAGAAGGGCGCGCACCACGCCAGTCTAGGGCGTATCCGCGTGGGTCTTCGCTCCGTTCCGGCCCGCCTGTCGCCCGCCACCGCCGGCCGGGGCGCTCCGCGCCGAAGAGGACCGCCGCCCCCGACGGGCGCCGCGCACGGTGCTTTCCCCGCCCGGGCGCCCGGGGCGCGTGAAGCCCCCTTCCCCGCGGCGGGCGGCTCCTTTCCCCGCGGGCCCGCCTCAGCGGCCTCCGGCGGACCCCGCGTGCGAAGCCGGGGTCGAGGGAAGGGAGCCCCGGAGCGCGTATAGGCTCGTCGGGTGTCTTCGCGTCCCGTCACCATCGTCATCGCCGCCGCGCTGGAGGCCCTGGTCGGGCTGGCCGCCGCGGCCGGCGGGGTCTACAGCCTCTTCACCGCGGTCACCGGCCGGGCCAGCGACATGACCAGCGCGATCCCCCTGACCGCCCTGGGACTGGGCGCGGGAGCGCTGCTGGTCTTCGTCGCGCGCGGGCTCTGGCAGCTGCGTGACTGGGCGCGCACGCCGGTGTTCGTCACCCAGCTCTTCCTGGCCGTGGTGGCCTACTACATGTTCACCAGCGAGCAGTACGCGATCGGCGCGGTGCTCGCGGCCGTGGCGGTGTGCGCCTCGGCGGCCGTGCTGTCGCCGCCGACGACCGCGGCGCTCTTCCCCGACGAGCGGGGGAAGTAGCCCCGCGGCCGCCCCGGCGACCGCTCCGGTGTCAGTCGTCGGTGGTCAGCGCCTGGCGCAGCTGCGCCAGGGTGCGGGCCAGCAGACGGGACACGTGCATCTGCGAGATCCCCAGCTCCTGGGCGATCTGCGACTGCGTCATGTTGCCGAAGAAGCGCAGCAGCAGGATGCGCTTCTCCCGCGGCGGAAGCTGCTCCAGGAGCGGCTTGAGCGACTCCCGGTACTCCACGCCCTCCAGGGACTCGTCCACGATGCCCAGTGAGTCGGCCACCGCGGGCGCGTCCTCGTCCCCGCTGTCGGGGGCGTCCAGCGACACCGTCGAGTAGGCGTTGGCGGACTCCAGGCCCTCCAGCACCTCCTCCTCGGACATCTGCAGGTGCGCCGCGAGCTCGGCGACGGTCGGGGAGCGCCCCTCCCGCTGCGACAGGTCGCTGACCGCCTTGGTGAGCGAGAGCTTCAGCTCCTGGAGGCGGCGGGGAACCCGCACCGCCCAGCCCTTGTCGCGGAAGTGCCGCTTGATCTCACCGACGATGGTGGGGGTGGCGTAGGTGGAGAACTCCACCCCGCGCTCCAGGTCGAACCGGTCGATGGACTTGATCAGCCCGATCGTGGCCACCTGGGTGAGGTCGTCCAGCCACTCGCCGCGGTTGCGGAAGCGGCGGGCCAGGTACTCCACCAAGGGCAGGTGGAGCTCCACCAGCTCGTCGCGGATCCGCCGACGCTCCTCCGAGTCCGCCTCGAGTTCGCCGAGGCGCTCGAACAACTCTCTCGCGCGGGCCCTGTCGGGCACCGCGTGCTCGGTCTTCGCTGTCAGAGCGGGCCCCCTCTCGCTCACGCCGACTCCAGTGTGCCGCGGCGTTTGTACAGGACGATGTGGACGCGGTCGTCCGGTCCGACCCCCGCGTCGACCTCTCCCGCGAGGGCGGACAGGACGGTCCAGGCGAAGGTGTCGCGGGCGGGAAGGCGCCCGTCCGCGGTGAGCACCGAGACGGAGATGCGCATCCCGTCGGGGGTGAGTTCGAACTCCGTGGTCAGTTCCGTGCCGGGCAGCGCCTGGGAGAGGAGCATGGCGCAGGCCTCGTCGACACCGATCCTCAGGTCCTCGATCTCGTCGAGGGTGAAGTCCAGTCGCGCGGCCAGACCCGCCGTCGCCGTCCGCAGAACGGACAAGTAGGCGCTGTCCGCGGGCATGTTGACGGTGACAGCGTCCCGGACGCCGATGGCGTCGGCCGTGGGCACAGCGGTTTCTTCGGTCACGTCCCTCCTTCGGGGGGCGGGGTTGCCGCTTGAGAGCAATGTATCTCGTTTACCCTGCCACTGACGCAGGGCGAACAGATCGTGTCTACACGATCCGGGGCGAAAGCAAGACGGATGGCCGGTCTCAGGACGCCTCCGAACCCAGTGCGGCCAGCGCCCCGCCGTCCAGGCGGCGGACCGTCCACCCGTCCATGGGACGCGAGCCCAGGGCCTCGTAGAACCGGATCGAGGGCTCGTTCCAGTCCAGCACCGACCACTCCAGCCGGGTGTAGCCGCGTTCGACGCAGATCCGCGCCAGGGTGCGCAGCAGGGCCAGGCCGTACCCCCGTCCGCGCGCCTGGGGGCGCACGTACAGGTCCTCCAGGTATACGCCGTGCCTGCCGGTCCAGGTGGAGTAGTTGCGAAACCACAGCGCGAACCCGACGACCGCTCCGCCGTCGCCCCCGTCCTCCTGAGCGACGTGCGCGAACACCGCGGCGTCCGGGCCGAAGAGGGCCGTGTGCAGGTCCTGCTCGGTGGCGACGACCGCGTCCGGCTCCTTCTCGTACTCGGCGAGCTCGCGGACCAGGGCGTGGATGACGGGAACGTCGTCGGGACGTGCAGGACGGATCATCGGACCACCTCGGGCGCGGAGCGGGGACACGGCTTCCTCCAGGGTATGCGCTGGAACAGGGCCTCCCCTCGCTCCGGGGCCGCTCAGGGCCGGTGGGCGACCACGCGCTCGACCAGGCCGAGGAACAGCCGGTCGTGGTGGCCGACCTCGAACCCGGCCTCGACGGCGACCTCCCGGGGCAGACGGCGCGGGTTCTCCCGGAGCCGCTCCACGAGCCGCCCGGGCAGGCGCGCGTACTCGATGTGGTCGACCATCAGGAGCCTGCCGCCCGGTACCAGCACGCGGTACATCTCCGCCAGGGCGCGCCGCTGGTCGGGAACGGAGCACATCGCCAGCGTGCACAGGACGGTGTCGAAGGTCCGGTCGGGGAAGCGCAGCTCCTGGGCGTCGCCCTCCAGGAAGCGCGCGGCCCTGCCCAGCTCCTCGGCCCTCTCCCGGGCGCGGTCGAGCATCTGCGGGCTGAGGTCGATGGCGGTGAGGCGCACCTGCGGCGGGTAGTAGGGGAGGTTGCGGCCCGTCCCGACCGCCACCTCCAGCGTCTCGCCGCGAGCCCCGGCGCACAGGATCTCGCGGGTGCGGCGCATGGCGGGGCTCTGAAAGCGCTCGCTGTGCTCGCAGTAGGCGGCCATGCGGTCCCAGTGCCTGCGTGTGTGGTCCGTGCGAGCGTCCATGTGCCTCTCCCGAGCGGGCGCGTACACCACGACTCTGGCGATGCGCCGCCGCGTGGTCAAGGGATCCGGGGGTGTTTCCCCGGCCGGTACCGGCCGCCGCGCCCGCGCGGGCGGCCGCGCCCCGCTCCATGCCCGCCCGGGACCGCCGCGAAGCGTGTCCGCGCGTCCTTTCCGGGACCCGCCCCGTCCACGGGCGCGCCCCCCGCCCCGGGCGGGGGACAGGGGGCGCGGAGGCCTTCCGGGAGCGCTCAGAGCACCTTGGACAGGAAGGCCCGGGTGCGCTCGTGGCTCGGGTTGGAGAGCACCTCCGAGGGCACCCCCGACTCCACGACCACGCCGTCGTCCATGAAGACCAGGGAGTCGCCGACCTCGCGGGCGAACCCCATCTCGTGGGTGACGACCACCATGGTCATCCCGCCCCGGGCCAGGTCGCGCATGACGTCCAGCACCTCGCCGACCAGCTCCGGGTCCAGGGCGCTGGTGGGCTCGTCGAACAGCATCAGCGACGGCTCCATGGCCAGCGCGCGGGCGATGGCCACGCGCTGCTGCTGGCCGCCGGAGAGCTGGTCGGGGTAGGCGTGCGCCTTGTCCGGCAGCCCCACCCGCTCCAGCAGTTCCATGGCCCTGGCGGTGGCCTCGCCCCGGGGGACCCGCTTGACCTGCACGGGCGCCTCGGTGATGTTGCCCAGGACGCTCAGGTGCGGGAACAGGTTGAAGCGCTGGAAGACCATGCCGATGTCGCTGCGCTGGGCGGCGATCTCGTTGTCGCGCAGCTCGTAGAGCCGCCCGCGCTTTTGCCGGTAGCCCATCAGCTCGCCGTTGACCCACAGCCGTCCGGCGGTGAGCTTCTCCAGGTGGTTGACGCAGCGCAGGAACGTGGACTTGCCCGACCCGGACGGGCCGATCACGCACATGACCTCGCCCCGCCCGACCTGGAGGTCGATGCCCTTGAGCACCTCCAGGCGGCCGAAGCTCTTGCGCACGTTCTCCGCCACGACGAGAGCGTCGGCGGGCAGCTCGGCGCCCTCGGCGGTCCTCAGGACGCCCGGGTCCTCGGTCTTGTCGCTCACCTGTGCGCCCCTCCGACGATGCGGTCGCGGATACTGCCGTACTGGCCGGGGTTGAACCTGCGCTCGATGAAGTACTGGCCGACCATCAGGACGCTGGTGATGGCCAGGTACCACAGGCACGCGGCGACCAGCATCGGGAAGATCTGGTAGGTCCGGGCGCCGATGGCCTGGAGCTGGTAGAACAGCTCGATGGTCACCGGCACGTAGGCCAGCAGCGCGGTGTCCTTGAGCATGGCGATGGTCTCGTTGCCCGTGGGCGGGATGACCACCCGCATCGCCTGCGGCAGGGTGATCCGGCGCAGCACCTTGCCCCGGCTCATGCCCAGCGCCTGCGCGGCCTCGGTCTGGCCCTTGTTGACCGACTGCAGCCCCGCGCGGATGATCTCGGCCATGTAGGCGCCCTCGGACAGCGACAGCGCGAGCAGGCCCGCGGTGTAGCCGCTCAGCACGGTGCGGGTGTCGATCTCGAAGAAGCGGGCGTCGCCCTCCAGGCCCAGCCACGCCATCCAGTAGTTGTCGAAGGGCAGGCCGAACTCGATGGTCTGGTAGAGGATGGCGATGTTGCCGAAGAGCACCGCCAGCACCAGGCGGGGCACGCCCCGGAAGAACCAGGTGTACAGCCAGGAGACGGACACCAGGACGGGGTTGCCCGACAGCCGCATCACGGCCAGGACGATGCCCAGGACGATGCCGATGACCATCGACAGGACGGTGGCGCTGAGGGTGATCCACACGCCGCGCACGACCGGTTCCGAGAACATGTGGTCGAGCATGAACGGCCAGTTGAACGCGTCGTTCGTGAACAGCATGTGCACGAACATGGCCGCGAGGACCAGGATGACCCCGGCGGCGACCCACCGTTCGGGGTAGCGCACGGGGACGGCGGTGACGTGGTCGGCCGAGCGGCCCGGTGTCGAGGTCTTCGACACCGGGCCGTCCGCCGGTTCGGTCGGTGAGGACAAGGGACGGTCTTTCGCTCAGTGGATGTCTCGACGCGGAACTCCGGGTTCCGGACGGCGGGCCGCTGGGGGTCGTGGTCCGGGCGCCGCCGGGGCTCCGGAGGTGGGGCACGCGCGGTGGCGGGGAGCGGGCCGCCGCACGGTGGGGTTCCCGGCCCCCGGGGCGCCTCCCGCCCGCGCGCGGGCAGGACGGCGCCGCGGGCGCCCGCCGGGGGTGGCGGCGGGCGACGGGCGGGAGAGCCGGCGGACGCGCCTACTCGGCGAGCTCGGGGTTGACCTCGGCGGACTCCAGGCCGCCGGAGTCCACGCCCCACTGCTCCAGGACCTCGGCGTAGGTGCCGTCCTCGATGAGCGCGTCGAAGGCGGCGGCGACGGCCTCGGCCAGCTCCTCGTCCTCCTTGTTGGTGAGGATGCCGTAGGGCGCGGCGTCGTACTGCTCGCCGATGAACTCCAGGACGCCCTCGCCGGTCTGCTCCAGCGCGTAGGCCGAGGTCGGCATGTCGGCGAGCGAGGCGTCGTTGACGCCGGAGACGACCGTCTCGGTGGCCAGCGGCTGGCTCTCGAACTTCTGGATGGTGATGGCCTCTTCGCCGGCGTCGACGCAGGCCGCGCTGCGCTCCTCGATGTCGGCGTCGTGGGTGGTGTCGGACTGCACCGCGATCCGCATGCCGCAGGCGTTGTCGGGGTCCACGTCCTGGGGGTTGCCCGCCTGGGCGAACCACTGGGTGCCCGAGGAGAAGTAGCTGACCATGTTGACCTGCTCCATGCGCTCCTCGGTGACGGTGAAGGAGGAGGAGCCGAGGTCGTAGGTGCCGGTGTCCACGCCGATGATGATGGAGTCGAAGGTGGTGGGCTCCCACGCCCCCTCCAGGCCGAGCTTGGCCAGGGCGGCGTTGAGGAGGTCCACGTTGAAGCCGAGGACGGTCTCGCCGTCCTCGTCCAGGTACTCCCCGGGCGGGTAGGAGGCCTCGACGCCGATCGTGACGGTCCCGGCCTCGGCGATGTCGTCGGGGACGAGGGCGGCGAGCTCCTCGTCGACCTCGACGGTCGGCGCCTCGGGGGCGGCCGTCTCCTCGGAGCCCCCGCCGCCGTCCCCGCCGCCGCAGGCGGTCAGCGCCAGGACACCGGCGAGGGACAGGGCGCCGAGGGCGAACGGGGTGGGCAGGGGCTTGTGCAGGGCCATCACGGGGTCTCCTTCAGGGGCGCGCAACGCCTGGCGGGAGGCGGGTTCGTGACCCCACCGCCCCAGCCGGAACGACATTTGGGACATTCTTCTTTTAAAGCTCATAAGCCGGTGCCGTCCCATGGTGCCCACCCGCGATGTTCCTGTGGTCACCGTTGTGAGAGGATTGCGTAACGGGTCATCCCCGTAGGCGGCCGCGCAGTAACTCGCATAGGAGTCCGGCGAAGAACGACTCTCCCCGGCGACACCACCGGTCATGGCCGACCGGCGCCGAGGAGGGCTCCCCTAGCAATCTTGACGTCTTCGCGCGCGGTCCGCACCACCGCCAGGTCCGCCCCCGTCATGGCCGACGGCCGGGTGGAACACGCAAGACCTGAGGGGTTTTCAGCAGTGACCACCGTTTCGCGTTCCCAGAATCCGCGCCGTGACGACGATCTCGCCTTCGCCCTGCACCGCGGCGGCAAGCTCCACGTGACCTCGTCCGTGGACGTCCACGACCAGGAGGGCCTCTCCCTCGCCTACACCCCCGGCGTCGCCCGCGTCTGCGACGCCATCGCCGAGTCCCCCGAACTCGTCGACACCTACACCTGGAGGAGCAACCTGGTCGCCGTCGTCACCGACGGCACCGCGGTGCTGGGCCTGGGCGACATCGGCGCCGAGGCCTCCCTGCCGGTCATGGAGGGCAAGGCGCTGCTGTTCAAGCAGTTCGCCGACGTCGACTCCGTGCCGATCGCGCTGGGCTGCACCGGGGTCGACGAGATCGTCGAGACCGTCGTGCGCATGGCGCCCTCCTTCGGCGGGATCAACCTGGAGGACATCTCCGCGCCCCGCTGCTTCGAGGTCGAGCGCCGGTTGCGCGAGCGCCTGGACATCCCCGTCTTCCACGACGACCAGCACGGCACCGCCATCGTCACCGTGGCCGCGCTGCACAACGCCGCCCGGCTGACCGGGCGCACCCTGGCCGACCTGCGCGCCGTGGTCTCCGGCGCGGGCTCCGCGGGCGTGGCCGTCACCAAGATGCTCATCGACGGCGGGATCGGCGACATCGCCGTGGCCGACTCCAAGGGCATGATCTACGAGGGCCGCGAGGGCCTGACCCCCGTCAAGCAGGAGCTGGCCTCCATCAGCAACAGGGCGGGGCTGCGCGGGTCCATCGAGAGCGCGCTGGAGGGGGCCGACGTGTTCATCGGCCTGTCCGCGGGCGAGGTCCCCGAGTCCGTGGTCGCCACCATGGCCGAGGACGCGATCATCTTCGCCATGGCCAACCCCAACCCGGAGGTGCACCCGGACGTCGCCCGCAGGCACGCGAGCGTCGTCGCCACCGGGCGCAGCGACTTCCCGAACCAGATCAACAACGTCCTGGCCTTCCCCGGCGTGTTCCGGGGCGCGTTCGACGCGGGGGCGACGGACATCACCGAGAACATGAAGCTGGCCGCCGCCACCGCGCTGGCCGCTCTGGTCGGCGACGACCTGTCCGCCGACTACATCATCCCCAGTCCCTTCGACGAGCGGGTGGTCCCGGCGGTCTCCGCCGCGGTCGCCGCCCAGGCCCGCGAGGACGGCGTCGTCCGCCGCTAGGCGGTGTTTTCTTTGGACCTCCGCTTCGCTCCGGTCCGTGTCCGGGCGCCCTCGGGGGCGGGAACCCCCGGCGCCTCCGGGATCCCGCGGGCTGGAGCCGGTCCGAGGAACAGGTCCCGGACACGACGGGGCCCGGAGGGCGCGCCGCCCTCCGGGCCCCTCAGCGCACGGCCTACCTGCCGTCGCCGGGGTCGTCGACCACCTCGCTCCAGGGGTCGGCGGACGGCTTCGGTCGCGGGCCGCCCTCCGGGGCGGGCCGCTCCGCGTCGGCCGCGGGCCGCTCCGCGTCGGCCGCGGGCCGTTCCGTGTCGGCGGGCCCCTCCTTCTCCTCCTTCCCGGCGGCGGTCCCCTCCTCCGAGGGGGCGGCACCGCCGGCGGTGCCCCCGTCGTCCTTCTCCGCGCGGTCGGCGGGCGGGCCCCAGTGCCGCATGTCCCGGCGGATCACCTCGACCGTGTCGTCCAGGATGCGCCGCAGGTCGACGGCGGCGGCCTCCCCGACGTGGCCCGCCTCACGGACCACGTCGCGCACGCGGTCGCCGAAGTCGTGCAGCGCGCGCTCGAACTCCGGGCCCTGCGACGAGCGCTCGGAGTCGCGCCTGCCCCAGGCGGCGCCGAACGCGCCGAAGCCCTGGGTGAAGCGCTCCCACTCGCGGGACCACCGGGATCCGTCATCGCAGCCCTGTCCGGCCTGCTCGCGGCGCTCACCGGAGGCCTCCCCGGACGCGTCCGCGCCCTCCCCGCTCCGACCGCTCTCCTCCGAGGCGGTGGAGTCGGCGGACCCGGCGGGCTCGCGCGGGGCCTCGCTCCCGGAGCGGCGCGTCCCGCCGGAGGCGAACTTCAGCTCGTCGCGCAGGGAGCTGATCGTCGCGCGCACGTCCTGCTTGACCGCCCGTGCGATGTCGCGCACCGAGTCGGTGATCTCCCGCTCCAGGTCGTTGAGGTCGCTCTCGCGCTCGCGCAGCTCCTCGCGGCCCTTGTCGGTGAGGCTGTAGACCTTGCGGCCGCCCTCCTCGGTGTGGGTGACCAGCCCCTCCTCCTCCAGCCGCGCCAGCCGGGGGTAGATCGTTCCGGGGGAGGGCGAGTACACGCCGAGGAAGCGGTCGCGGAGCAGGCTGATGATCTCGTAGCCGTGCCGCGGGCTCTCGTCCAGCAGTTTGAGCAGGTAGAGCCGCAGTCTGCCGTGGCCGAAGATGGTGCTCATTCAGGCCCCCTCGGGGATCGCGGCCGGGGCCTCGGGCGCGCGCCGCAGCAGCGCGGCCCGGCCGGACGCGGAGTTGATGGTGATGGACGCGGGGTCGACGCCGCTGCCGATCTTCCCGCTCAGGACCGTCCTGGCCGGGGCACTGCGCCGGTCCAGTCCGAAGTCGGACTCCACGGTCGAGGTCGCGGTGCGCAGCTCCACGGCCGCCGAGGTCTCGGAGGGCACCCGCAGGGCGATCTCGCCCGAGACCGAGTTGAGCCGGACCCGTCCCGCCGGGGCGATGTCGGTGTCGGCCAGCAGCTGACCGGAGACGGTCTTGGCGCTCAGCGCGGACAGCCGTCCGCCCGCCACCGCCAGCTGGCCGTTGACGCTGTTGAACTTGAGGCTGCCGTGGGGATCGCGCACGGCGGTGCTCCCCGACACGGTGTTGATCTCGGTCTCGCCCGAGGTGTCGTCCAGGGTGATCTCCCCGGTCGCGGTCCGCAGCTGGCTGCGGGCGCTGAGCCCGGCGGCGACGATCGGCGCGCTGACCGTGCTGACCTCGACCGGGCAGTCCTTGGGCAGCCGCAGGTTCACGGTGGCCCTGCGGTGCTGCACGTGCTTGTAGCTGTTGAGCTGCACGGGCCGCAGACGCTCCAGGAGCCCGTGGCCGGTGAGGTCCTCGTAGTGGATGGTGAGGATGCCCGCCTCCTGCGTGACCAGGAGGGGCTCACCGACGATGTCGGTGACCTCGAAGGTGACCGGGTCGTCGGTGGGAAGAATGTTGACGTGGCCTCCGATGATTCGGACCCGCAACGCGACGATGCCGTCCAGGGTCTGGGTCATCGGCCTGTCGATGGTCCAACGTGCCATCGTGCTTGGCCCCTTTCGCTCGCTCCGTAGTCTCACGATATGTCGCGTCTACGGCGAACTCAAGATATGTCGTGGATCAGCGGCGTGTTTCAGGGGGAGCTCCGGGGAAACCCCGAGGCCGCCGGGGGCCGGACCCCGCGCACGCGAAGGGGCCCGGGTCGCGCTGACCCGGGCCCCTTCGGCGGTCCCTACTCGTCGTCCTCGTCGTCCTCGTCGTCCAGCCGTGCCAGCCACGTGGCCAGCCGGTCGACCGGGGTCTCGAACTCGGGGTTCATGTCGGTGAACGCGCGCAGCTGTTCGGCGAGCCAGGCGAAGCTGACCTCCTCGTCGCCGCGGCGGTTCTCCAACTCCTCGATTCCGCGATCGGTGTAGTACACGCTGTTCCCTTACGTGCTCGCAGGCTCGCACCGGGGCTCGGGGCGCGGAGCACCGGGCCCTTCGTCGTCGCTGGCGCCTTGCTCGTTCCTCGCTGGCGGCGCCGACTCCTCCTGTAGGACCCGGTGCGCCCCTCGCGCCTTCCACGTGCTCGCAGGCTCGCAGGCTCGCACCGGGGCCCGGAGGACCGGGCCCCGGGCCCCGACCGCTAGTCGGCGGGCGGGAAGACCGTGTCCACCAGCGCCTGCTGCTCGGCCTCGTGGCGCTTGGCCGAACCGGCCGCGGGCGAGGAGGAGGCCGGACGCGAGATCCGGGTGAACGGACGGTCGAGCTGCTCGGAGAAGACCAGCGCGACGAAGGGCCACGGGCCCATGTTCGCCGGCTCCTCCTGGACCCACAGGACCTCGCCCGCGTTCGGGTAGGCCTTGAGCTGCTCGCGGATCTCCTCGATCGGCAGCGGGTAGAGCCGCTCCGCCCGGATGATCGCGGTGTGCTTGTCGCCGCTCTTGACGCGCGCCGCTTCCAGGTCGTAGTAGATCTTGCCCGAGCACAGCACCACGCGCCGCACCTTGTCCGGCGCGATCGAGTCGTCCTTGATCAGCGGCTCGAAGTGGCCCGAGGTGAAGTCCGCGGTGGCCGAGGCGGCGGCCTTCAGACGCAGCAGCGACTTGGGCGTGAACACCACCAGCGGGCGCTGCAGCGGCGACTTGGCCTGCCAGCGCAGCAGGTGGAAGTAGCTCGCCGGGGTGCTCGGGTTGGCCACCGTCATGTTCTCCTGCGCGCACAGCTGCAGGAACCGCTCGATGCGGGCGGAGGAGTGGTCCGGCCCCTGGCCCTCGTAACCGTGCGGCAGCAGCAGGGTCACGCTGGAGCGCTGGCCCCACTTCTGCTCGCCCGCGCTGATGTACTCGTCGATGATGGTCTGGGCGCCGTTGACGAAGTCGCCGAACTGGGCCTCCCACATCACCAGGGCGTCGGGACGGGTCAGCGAGTAGCCGTACTCGAAGCCCAGGGCCGCGTACTCGCTCAGCAGGGAGTCGTGCACGTGGAACCGGGTGATGCCGTCGTCGAACTGCTTGAGCGGCGTGTGGGTCTCACCGGTCTCGCGGTCCGTCAGCGTGGCGTGGCGCTGGCCGAAGGTGCCGCGGCGGGTGTCCTGGCCGATCAGGCGGACCGGGTGGCCGTCCAGCAGCAGCGACCCGAAGGCCAGCAGCTCACCGGTGGCCCAGTCGATCGCGTCGGTCTCGACCATCGTCGCGCGGCGCGCCAGCTGGGGCGCCAGCCGCGGGTGCGGCGTGAAGCCCTCGGGCAGCGACACCTGGGTGTCCACGACCCGCTTGACCGTCTCGGTGCTGATCGCCGTCTCGACCGCGGAGTGCTCCAGGCGGCCCTCGGTGAACACCTCGGGCTTGACCACGGCACCGGGCTCGATCGGCTTCTTCTCGACCTCGCGGGTCTCGGTGAAGGCCCGTTCCAGCTCGGACTGGTAGTCGCGCAGCGCCGACTCCGCCTCCTCCACCGTGATGTCGCCGCGGCCGATGAGGGCCTCGGTGAACAGCTTGCGGGTGGAGCGCTTGGCGTCGATGACGTCGTACATCAGCGGCTGGGTGAAGGCGGGGTTCTCGCCCTCGTTGTGGCCGCGGCGCCGGTAGCAGACCAGGTCGATGACGACGTCCTTGTTGAACGCCTGGCGGTAGGCGAAGGCCAGGTGCGCGACCCGGACCACGGCCTCGGGGTCGTCCCCGTTGACGTGGAAGATCGGCGCCTGCACCATCCGCGCCACGTCCGTGGCGTAGACGCTGGAGCGGCTGTCGGAGGGCGAGGTGGTGAAGCCCACCTGGTTGTTCACGATGACGTGCACCGTGCCGCCGGTCCGGTAGCCGCGCAGCTGCGACAGGTTCAGCGTCTCGGCCACCACGCCCTGCCCGGCGAACGCGGCGTCGCCGTGGATGAGGATCGGCAGGACGGTGAAGCCCTGCGGGCCCTTGTTGAGCACGTCCTGCTTGGCGCGGACGATGCCCTCGGCCACCGGGTCCACCGTCTCCAGGTGGGACGGGTTGGCGGCCAGGGAGATGCGGATCCGGTCGCCGTCGCGGGTCTCGAAGGTGCCCTCGGTGCCCAGGTGGTACTTGACGTCGCCCGAGCCGTGCGCGCTGCGCGGGTCGAGGTTGCCCTCGAACTCACCGAAGATCTGCCCGTAGGACTTGCCGCAGATGTTGGCCAGCACGTTCAGGCGGCCGCGGTGGGCCATGCCGATGACGGCCTCGTCCAGCTCGGCCTTGGCGGCCTTGGAGATCACGCCGTCCAGCAGCGGGATCAGCGACTCGCCGCCCTCCAGGGAGAAGCGCTTCTGGCCCACGTACTTGGTCTGCAGGAAGGTCTCGAAGGCCTCGGCGCTGTTGAGCCGGTGCAGGATGTGCAGCTGCTCGTCACGGTCGAGCTTCTCGTGCTCGCGCTCGACGTGCTTTTGGATCCACTCCCGCTCCTCCGGGCTCTGGATGTGCATGTACTCGATACCCACCGTGCGGCAGTAGGTGTCGCGGAGCACGCCCAGCACGTCGCGGAGCTTCATGACCTGCTTGCCGCCGAAGCCCCCGGTCGGGAACTCGCGGTCCAGGTCCCACAGGGTGAGGCCGTGTTCGAGCACGTCCAGGTCGGGGTGCTTGCGCTGCTCGTGGTCGAGCGGGTTGGTGTCGGCCATGAGGTGGCCGCGCACGCGGTAGGCGTGGATCAGCTCCTGGACCCGGGTGGCCTTGTCCAGCTGGGTGGCCTTGTTGACGTGGATGTCCTGCACCCAGCGCACCGGCTCGTAGGGGATGCGCAGCGAGTTGAAGATCTCGTCGTAGAAACCGTCCTCGCCCAGCAGCAGCTGGTGGATCCGGCGCAGGAACTCGCCGGACTGCGCACCCTGGATGATGCGGTGGTCGTAGGTGGACGTCAGCGTCATGACCTTGCTGATGCCCATCTCGGCCAGGGTGTCGGAGGAGGCGCCCTGGAACTCGGCCGGGTACTCCATCGCGCCCACGCCCAGGATGGTGCCCTGGCCCGGCATCAGGCGCGGGACCGAGTGCACGGTGCCGATGCCGCCGGGGTTGGTGAGGCTGATGGTGGTGCCCTGGAAGTCCGGCACGCCCAGCTTGTTGTTGCGGGCCTTGCGGACCAGGTCCTCGTAGCCGCTCCAGAACTCCGTGAAGTCCATCTCGTCGGACTTCTTGATGGAGGGCACGACCAGCTGCCGGGAGCCGTCGGGCTTCTGGAGGTCGATCGCCAGGCCGAAGTTCACGTGCTCGGGCTTGGCGACACCGGGCTTGCCGTCCACCTCCACGTAGGAGTGGTTCATCTCCGGCATGGCCTTGAGCGCCTTGACCATCGCGTAGCCGATGAGGTGGGTGAAGGAGACCTTCCCGCCACGGCCGCGCCGGAGGTGGTTGTTGATGACGATGCGGTTGTCGAAGAGCAGCTTGACCGGCACCGCGCGCACGCTGGTGGCGGTGGGCAGGCCCAGGCTCGACTCCATGTTGGTCGCGGTCCGCGCGGGTGCGCCGCGCAGGCGCTCCTGCTTGACCTGGAGGGCCTCGTCCTTGCCCTCCTTGTCGTCCTTGCTCTTCGGCTTGGAGGCCGGGGCCGCGGGGGCGGTCGGCTTCTTCTTCGGGGCGGAGGCCGCGGGGGCCTTCTCGCCCTGCGCCTTCACGCCGCTCCCGCCCTTCGTGCCAGCAGTCTCCGCGGGCTTGTAGTCCGCGAAGAAGTTCCACCAGGCCTTGTCAACGGAGTTCGGGTCGTTCAAGTACTTCTGATAAAGCTCCTCGACCAACCACTCGTTGGGACCGAAATCTGTCAGGGGTTGAGACGCCTCAGACGACACGGCGGAGATCGCCCACTTCCGCAGCTCGCTTGTGAATGTGTAGGAAGACGGGTGGCTGCTGGCAAGGCGGGCTCAAGGAACGAACGTGGGAGCTGTTCCGCGCATGCGGAAAAGCATCTGGCCTGGCCAGCACTCGTCGGGTACCAGGCTACTTGTACCGGCCTCCGCACGGGGAACGCTGACGTTGTGGAAACTAGGAGATAGGTAACAATCTTTCACATCCTCGTTGCCCCTACGTACGAGTAACAAAGCCCAGCGTCGCGGAGGCGTCTGGTTTGTAGGGTTTTCAAGGGATTTGGGGTTGTGAAGACGGTGGCCGCGACCGGCCACGGCGAATGTGGCGTGTAACACGGTGTGCGTCAGGGAACCCGCCGGGACGGGCTCCCGTCGGAGGGGGTGCGAGCGGCCGGGCAGGACGGCCGGGCTCCCTCCGCCGGTCTTCCCAGCGGGCGGGAGGGGCCCGGGCCCGGCCGCGAACGCTCTTTCTCTCGCTCCGGACGTGTGTTCCCCGGCGAAACGCCGGTGACCGGCACCGGGGATGGACGGATCTGTGTGATCTCCGGAGTTCTCCCACGCGGGAGGCCCCTTCGTGTCTACGATCCTCGGGACCGAGGACGCGACGGGCGGGGAGGCCATGAGGGGTCTGGGTGAACTGGAGGCGGCCATCATGGACGCGCTGTGGCGGTCCGAGGAGCCGCTGTCCGTGCGCCAGGTCCGCGAGACCATGGTCTACGACCGCGACGTGGCCTACACGACCGTCATGACGGTGGCCAACATCCTCTTCCACAAGGGTCTGCTGGACCGGGAGAAGACCGGCCGCGCCTGGACGTACTGGCCGCGCGAGTCGCACGCCGAGTACACCGCGCGGATGATGGACGAGGTCCTCAACACCGGGCCCGACCCCGGCGCCACCCTGCTGCGCTTCGTGGAGCGCTTCAGCGACGAGGACGTGGCGCGCTTCCAGCGCGTGCTGGCCCAGGCCCGGGACCGCCGCGGCATCGCCAGCTGAGCGGTGCCCCGGGGGCCCGGCCCCGGTCCGCGTCCGGGGGCGGCCCCGGACGCCGGGGCCCGCGCGGTCAGCGGCGGCGCAGGCCGCGCACGCTGCGCGAGGAGACCGCGGCCAGGGTCGCCGCCAGGGTCAGCGAGGCCACCAGCACGAGCGCAGGAGCCGGGCCGAAGCGCTCGGCGAACGGGCCGACGGCGATCTGCCCGGCGGGCATCGCCACGAACGAGCCCAGCGCGTCGTAGGAGTAGACCCGCGACAGCTTCTCCCGCGGCACGTTCTCCTGGACCGAGACCTCCCAGGCCACGTCGAACTGCTGCACCGCCACGCCCGCCAGGAACATCGCGGCGAACAGCACCGGCAGCGGCGACGGCCCCGTCAGGGCGAGGAAGGGCACGGCGTGCGCCGCCACCAGGGCCGTGCCGTAGACCAGCGCCCGGCGCGGCTGCCAGCGCGCCGCCAGCACGCCTCCCGCCAGCAGTCCGACGCTGTTGGCCGCCATGAGCAGGCCCCACGCGGTCCGGCCGAAGGTCTCGTCGGCGATGCCCGGGCCCAGCACGGCCGTGGCCGCCGACCAGCCCGCGTTGACGACCATGAACTGGAGCACGATGATCCAGACCCAGGGCCGCGACACGAACTCGCTCCACCCCTCCCGGAGGTCGCGCAGCACGTTCGCGTCCCCGGTGTCCACGGGCCCCTCCGACCGGGCCACCCGCACGGACAGGAAGGCCGCCCCGGCGCAGGCGAACAGCGCCGCGTCCGCCGTGATCGCCCAGCCCGCGCCCAGCAGGCCCACCACCACGCCGCCCGCCGACATCCCCAGGAACATCCCGCCCTGGACGCCCACCCCCATCGCCGCGTTGGCCTGGCGCAGCAGCTCGCCGGGCACGGTCTGCGGCGTCAGAGCCGCGGAGGCGGGCAGGTTCACCGCCGCCGCGGCCCCGTTGACCAGGCTCAGCGCGATCATCAGCGGCAGCGAGGCGGTGCCCGTCAGCAGGGCCGCACCCAGGAGCGCCTGGGAGGCCGCGGCCAGGACGCACCCGCCCTGGAGCACCAGCGCGCGCGGCAGCCGGTCGGCCACGACGCCGCCGAGCAGGAGCAGCGACACGTTCGCGACCGAGCGCGCGCCCACCACCAGCCCCACGTCCGTCAGCGAGCCGGTCACGTCCAGCACGGCGAAGGCCAGCGCCACCGAGGCCATGCCGTTGCCCAGGGCCATCAGGGACCGGCCCAGGGCCAGGCCGCGGAAGGCCGGGTGCCCCAGCGGAGCCGTCAGGCCCGCGTCCCCGCCACCGGTGCGCACCATGGTCCCGTGAACCCCGTCTCCGCTCGCCCCGCCCGGACCGGAGCGACGATCCCGTTCTCCCCGCGGGGTGTCAACGGGTTTTCGCGGGACACCCGGGTCTCAGCCGGAGACTGCTTTCCGGACGGGCCGAAGCGAAGCGGAGGCCCAGAACAACACTGGTTTCCGGACGGGCCTCGACTTGTGGGGGGGTCGGGTGCCCACGGGGTTCTGGAGGTGGCGGAGGCGGGTTCGTGAGGAACGAGTGAACCCGCCGTAGGCTCCGAAGGTTCCCGTTCTTCGGGCGCCCGGACACGGGCCGAAGCGAAGCGGAGGCCCAGAACAACACTGGTTTCCGGACGGGCCTCGACTTGTGGGGGTTTGGTTCGGGTGCCCACGGGGTTCTGGAGGTGGCGGAGGCGGGTTCGTGAGGAACGAGTGAACCCGCCGTAGGCTCCGAAGGTTCCCGTTCTTCGGGCGCCCGGACACGGGCCGAAGCGAAGCGGAGGCCCAGAACAACACTGCCTAGCCGAGCACCCAGCTGCGGCCCTCCGCGGCCAGCTTCTCCACCAGGGTGGCGCTGTCGTGCTCCTTGGCGAACAGGTGCTCGGGGCGGGTGATCGGCACGATCCACAGCCACCGCACGGGGTCTCCCTGGAAGGAGAGGCCGGCGGTGTCCGGCGGCCGGTGCTCGGGGCGGGTGACCAGGGGGGCGGGGTCCTCCAGGAGCAGCACGGCGCCCGCGCCGCCGCGCATGGCCCGGTCCTCGGGGTTGTCCAGCCACTTGACGGTGTGCCCGGTGCCGAACCAGGTCACCGCCCGCCAGGGGAAGGCGCCGATCCACCGGAAGACGCGGGCGGCGTGGTGCGCGGGCAGGGTGGTGGCCAGGGCCAGTTCCACCCGGGCGTGCTGGGAGGTGTTGGCCATGTAGCGGTCCAGGGTGGGCATGCGCTGTCCGCACATCCCCACCGTGGACAGCACCGTGTACGGGCGGTCCGCGGTGGGCGGGCGCTCCGAGACGCGCAGCAGCGGAGGGTGGCCGTCGGAGACGTCCCAGTAGTGGCCGGGCTCGCCCACGTTCCGGTTGAGGTGGCTGAGCACCGTGCGCTGCACGCTGCGCCAGGCGCCCGAGGCGCGCCGCCAGTCCCAGTAGGCCTCGGCGTGCACCACGCGCGGCCACAGCTGTCCGCGCACCGAGTCCAGCTCCCAGGCGTAGGCGCTGCGGCCGATCGCCTCGCGCGCGTACCCCGGCAGTCCGCTGTCGGCCTCCGCCCAGCCGGGGATGACGGCCAGCAGCCCCTCCTCGTCCACCAGGGCGACGCCGTCGCCCTCCTCGAACCACACGGCGCGCAGGCGGCCGGGGTCGAAGCGGGGGCGGCCCTGCGGGTGTTTGGTGTAGGCCTCGGGCATGAGCGGGGCCCGGCCCTCGTACAGCCCGCCGGACTCGCTCGTGCGCGGCGCGATCTCGTGGTTGGCCAGCCACACCGGGACGCGGATGCGCCCGCGCGCGTCCAGCAGGTAGGCGGCCGTGGTGTGGGAGTCGCACTCGACGACGACACGTCGGCTCTGGTACGGGCTGATCTCGTCGAGCAGGACGTCGATCCCTGTCACCGGCCCTCCCACACACCGATCCCCGGTCCTCGTAGCCGGACGGACCCGTCAGGTCCGTCCGCGCAGTGCGTAGAATCGACGGTAGTGCCCTGACAGGCGGAGCTGCACCGCGGCGGCGTATAGGTCGTATAACGACACGTTCCGCCGCCGTCCGCGCCGGGCGCCAGACCACCGACTCCACTTCCTACGGACTGTCTATGCCCGCCGAGCTCACCTTTGTCGCACCCCGCCGTGCCAAACCTCCCCGGCACCTGGCCGACCTCAGCCCCGAGGAGCGGGCCGAGGTCGTCCGCGAGCTGGGGGAGAAGCCCTTCCGGGCCAAGCAGCTCGCCCAGCACTACTTCGGCGCCCTGGTCTCGGACACCTCGGCCATGACCGACCTGCCCGCCTCCTCCCGGGAGCGGCTCGGCGAGGCGCTGCTGCCCACGCTGCTCACACCCGTGCGCCACATCACCTGTGACAACGGCATGACCCGCAAGACCCTGTGGAAGGCGTTCGACGGGGTGATGTTCGAGTCGGTGCTCATGCGCTACCCGGACCGCGTCACCCTGTGCATCTCCTCCCAGGCCGGATGCGGCATGAACTGCCCGTTCTGCGCCACCGGCCAGGCGGGCCTGACCCGCAACCTCTCCACCGGGGAGATCATCGACCAGGTGGTGGCCAGCGCCCGCGACCTGGCCGACGGCGAGGTCGCCGGGGGCCCGGGCCGGATCAGCAACATCGTGTTCATGGGCATGGGCGAGCCCATGGCCAACTACAAGCGCGTGCTGCAGTCGGTGCGCCGCATCACCGACCCCGTCCCCAACGGCCTGGGCATCTCCCAGCGCGGGGTCACGGTGTCCACGGTCGGCCTGGTGCCCGCGATCAACAAGCTCATCGACGAGAGGATGCAGGTCCGCCTCGCGATCTCCCTGCACGCCCCCGACGACGAGCTGCGCGACGAGCTGGTGCCCATCAACACCCGCTGGAAGGTCGGCGAGGTCCTGGACGCGGCCTGGCGCTACGCGGGCACCACCGGCCGCCGGGTCTCCATCGAGTACGCGCTGATCAAGGACATCAACGACCAGGCGTGGCGGGCCGATCTGCTCGGCAAACTCCTCAAGGGCCACCTGGTGCACGTCAACCTCATCCCGCTCAACCCCACCCCGGGTTCCAAGTGGACGGCCTCGCGCCCCGAGGACGAGCGCGAGTTCGTGCGGCGGCTGGAGTCGCACGGGGTGGCGGTCACCGTCCGCGACACCCGCGGGCAGGAGATCGACGGCGCGTGCGGCCAGCTCGCGGCGGCCGAGAACTGACCGGCCCGCCCGCGGCGCCCCGGAGCACGAGGTGATCGAGACGGCGCTGGCCTTCGCGGTCGCCCTCGTCTCCGGGCTCGTCCCGGTCCTCAACATCGAGGTCTACCTGGTGGGCGCCGTCATCGCGGTGGACGACGGCGCCCTGGCCGCCATGGCGGTGGCGGCCGGAGCCGGGCAGACCCTGGGCAAGCTGCCCTACTACTACGCCGGGCGCGGGTCGCTCTCCGCGCCGTGGATCCGCCGTAGGAGCGCCACGCCCGGGAAGTGGTCCGTCCGGGCGGAGGGCTGGCGGCGCAGGGCCGAGGAGCAGCCGGCCTGGGGCGCGGGCCTGGTGGCGGTGAGCTCCCTCGCGAGCGTCCCGCCGTTCATGGTGGTGTCGGTGCTGGCCGGGGTGGTGCGGATGAACGTCGTGCTGTTCGCCCTGATCACCTTCGCCACCCGCACCGCGCGCTTCCTCGTCGTGGTGTTCGCGCCCGCCTGGGGCCTGTCCTTCCTGCCCTGAGGCCCGCCGCCCCCCGGTCGGGGCGCGCCGTCGGAGCCCGCGGGCCCCGACGGCGCGCCCGGACGGGCCCGTCCGGTCAGACGCCGGCCAGGTCCCGGCGGCGGAAGCCCGCCAGGGCGATCGCGTTGGCCACGAGCACGGCCCCCAGCACGGCGGCCACCGGAACGGCGTCGAACTCCTCGGCCGGCAGCCGGGGCAGCATCTCGAACGCGCTCATGTCCAGCAGCAGGTCGTCGAGGCCGAGCAGGGCGCCGAACATGGTGACCAGGAGGCTGTAGCCCAGCCACACCCACACCAGGGGTACCAGGCGCGGAGCCGCCCCCACCAGCAGTCCGGTCAGCCCGGCGAACAGCAGGGCCACCGGCAGCTGGGCCAGGGCGGCCCCGGTCATCGTCCAGGTCCAGGAGGAGTCCGCCAGGGCGGCGGACGCGCTCAGGCCCATGCCGACACCGCCCGCCACCACGATCAGCGCCGAGGACAGGGCGCTGACCAGCAGTGCGCCGCCGAGCCAGCGGACCCGGCCGACGGCCGCGGACAGGGTCAGCTCGGCGCGCCCGGAGGCCTCCTCTGTCCGGGCCCGCAGCACCGAGACGACGGCGTAGGCCGACGCGGCCATCAGCACGTAGCCGCTCATGGTGCCGAGGAAGCCCCCGGTGATGTCGTCGGCGCCGCCGCCACCGCTGACGACGGCCACCAGGTCGGGGTTCTCCTCCAGCATCCCGTCCACCTCGGTGACCAGGACGCCGAACGCCAGTGCGAAGAGGAAGGTCGCGGCCGTCCATGCGACGACGGCCCCGCGCTGCTGGTGCAGGTGCAGCGCGAAGACGCCGTTGAGCAGCCCGCCCGCGCCGGCCGGACCGGGACGGGCGGAGACCAGGCCCGCACCGAGGTCGCGCCTGCCCGCCAGGGCGTAGGCCAGGGCGAAGAGCACCGCGACGAGGCCCGCGTACAGCGCCAGCGGCCACCAGCGCAGGTCGTCGAACACGCGGGTCTGCTGGACCCAGGCGAACGGCGACAGCCAGGACAGGGCGTTGCCGCCCTCCTCGGCCATGTCGCCGACGACCCGGGACAGGAAGAGCACGCCGAGGACCAGGAAGGCCAGTCCCGCCGCGCCGCGCCCGTGCTCCGCGATCTGCGCGCACACGGCGGCGACGGCGCCGAAGGAGATCCCGGCCAGGGCCAGCCCCAGGCCGTAGGCCGCCGAGTCGGCGGCCTCCAGGCCGTTGGCCGCCATGGCCAGCGCGGTCAGGCCGCCGATGAGCAGGTTGACGACCGAGACCGTGACCAGGGCGGCGGTCATCTGGGCGCCCGGTCCGAGGACGCTGGCGCGCAGCAGCTCGGCGCGGCCGCTCTCCTCCTCTGCGCGGGTGTGCCGGACCACGTGCAGGATGCTCATGACCGCCAGGGCGATGAGCATGCTCATGGTGAGCTCGTTGACCATCATCGGGCCGAGCTGGTAGTCGTCCAGCCCGTACCCGGGGCCGCCGAAGACGACCCCGGTCGGGGTGCTCATGAGCGCCGCCCGGGCCTGGCGCTGGGCGTCGGTGGAGAACATCCCGTCGAGCGCCGGAATGGTCGCGGCGACGGTGCCGACCAGGGCCAGGGTCCACACCACCAGCCGGACGCGGTCACGGCGCAGGACGAACCGGACGAGGGTGCCGGTGCCGGTGAACGCGCTCATCTCGCCGTGCCCCCGTCGCCGTCGCCGTTGAGTGCGGCCAGCTCGTCGCCGTAGTGGCGCATGAACAGCTCCTCCAGGGAGGGCGGGTTGCTCACCAGGGAGCGGATCCCGAGGCCGGTGAGCGTGCCCATGACGGCGTCCATCCGGGTGTTGTCGACGTCGAGGGCGACGGTGTCGCCGTCGATCCGCAGGTTGTGCACCCCGTCGGCGCCCTCCAGCACCCGGGCGTCCCCGGTGACGGTGGCGCGCACGGCGGAACGGGTCAGGTGGCGCAGGTCGTCCAGGGTGCCCGACTCCACGGCGCGCCCCCTACGGATGATGGTGACGGTGTCGCACAGCTTCTCCACCTCGGACAGGATGTGGCTGGAGAGCAGCACGGTGCGCCCCCGGGCCTTGGCCTCCAGGACGCACTCGGTGAACACGGCCTCCATGAGCGGGTCCAGGCCGGAGGTGGGCTCGTCGAGGATGAGCAGTTCGGCGTCGGAGGCCAGGGCGGCGACCAGGGCGACCTTCTGCCGGTTGCCCTTGGAGTAGGCGCGCGCCTTCTTGGTCGGGTCCAGCTCGAAGCGGGCCAGCAGCTCCTTCCTGCGCGCGGGGTCGAGTCCGCCGCGCAGCCGCCCGAGCAGGTCGATCGCCTGCCCCCCGGTCAGGTTGGGCCACAGGGTGACGTCGCCGGGCACGTAGGCCAGGCGGCGGTGCAGGGCGACGGCGTCCCGCCAGGGGTCGCCGCCGAGCAGGCGGACCGATCCGGCGTCGGCCCTGAGCAGGCCGAGCAGGACGCGGATGGTGGTGGACTTGCCGGAGCCGTTGGGCCCCAGGAAGCCCGCGACCTGGCCCGTGCGGACGGTCAGGTCCAGCTTGTCCAGGGCCTGGAAGCGGCCGAAGTACTTGTCGACGCCGCGGACTTCGATGGCGGATGGCATGGTCGGGTTCCCTCCGTGCGTGGTGGGGGTGGGGCTCGGGAGGCCGGGGTGGTCAGCGGGACTCCTCGGGCGGGTCGCTGACGTACAGGAGGTAGGCGTCGAGCATCGTGCGCTCGGTGAGCAGCCCCTCGGTGTAGACCTCCAGGGCCGGGAGCATGTACTCCTCGGACCACTCGCGGATGACCCGGGCGAAGTCGATCTGCTGTCCGGGCTGGTGCAGGGTGATGAGCATGAGCATCGCCCCGACGGAGTTGGCCGCCATCCAGCGGGCCCGCCTGGCCGGGTCCCGGCTCGGGCGGATCGTCCCCTCGGCCTCGCCCGCGGCGAGGTAGCGCTCGACGTCGGCGACCATGCGCTCGTAGAGCGAGCCCGCGAGCGGTCCCCCCGCCTGGATCGACCGGAAGACGTAGGCCAGGAGCGGGCCGTACTCCTCCATCGTCGCGAACTGGTGGAGGAAGGTCTGGCTGTCGTGGCTGGTGATCGCCTCGGTCTTGACCTCGTTGATGACGGCGACGACGTGGTCGTCGCAGGCCCGCCGGAGCTTGTCCTTGGATCCGAAGTGGTGGATCACCAGCCCGGGGGAGACCCCGGCCTGCTCGGCGATCGCCCGCACGGTCACGCCGAACCCGTGCTGGCCGAAGCACCCGATCGCCGCGTCGCGGATCCTGGCGCGTGCCGTGAGGTCCGACTCCCCGTCGGACCGGCCCGGCCGGTCGGTTGAACCCATGTTCAATAGATTAAACACGCGTTCAGTCTCCTGGCAAGGGAGGAGGGCGCGCCCCGTGCGCGCTTCCCGGAGGCGGGCCGCACCGGAGGCGGACCGGTCGGCGCGGGCGCGGCCCGGGGGCTGGCCGTACACTCGGGGCACGGCGTCCCCGGGGCGCCCCACGCCGACGAGGAGAGGTTCGATGGTGCAGGTCGCGGTCGCCCAGTTCGCCCCCGGTCAGGACAAGGCGGGCAACCAGCGCTCGGTGGCGGAGCTGACCGCCCGCGCGGCGGCCGACGGGGCCCGGGTGGTCCTGTTCCCCGAGTACACGATGTTCACCGCGGGACGCGTCGACCACCGCTACGTGGCGGCGGCCGAGCCCCTGGACGGTCCCTTCGTCTCCGCGGCGGCCGACACCGCCCGGCGGGAGGGCGTGCACCTGGTGCTGGGGGTCGGCGAGGCCGAGCCCGGGGAGGACGCCACCCGCTTCACCAACACGCTGGTGGCGCTGTCGCCGGAGGGTGAGCGGGTCGCGCACTACCGCAAGATCCACCTCTACGACGCCTTCGGGGCCCGGGAGTCGGACGTGTTGCGGCCCGGCCCGATCGAGGAGCCCGAGACCTTCACCGTCGACGGTGTGGTGTTCGGCATGCAGACCTGCTACGACCTGCGTTTTCCCGAGGTGACGCGGCGCGTCGCCGAGGCCGGGGCACACGTGGTGCTGCTGGCCGCGCAGTGGGTGCCCGGCCCCCTGAAGGAGGAGCACTGGCGGACCCTGGCCCGGGCGCGCGCCATCGAGAACACCGTGTACGTGGCCGCCTCGGGGCAGGCGGCGCCCACGGGCGCGGGCAACAGCATGGTGGTCGACCCCATGGGGACACCGCTCGCGGCGCTGGGGGAGCAGGCCTTCGCGGTCGCCTCCGCCCAGGTTTCGGCCTCCCGGATTCAGGAGGTGCGGGACCTCAATCCGGCGCTCTCGCTGCGCCGTTTTTCGGTCTCTGTGCGGGCGGAGGACTGAGGTCCCGGATCGCTACCGCCTCGTAGCTATTAGGGCAAAAAGGACGAAGGTCGTCCCATCAGACAGGGTCTTCCCAGGGTTCGTCACTTAGGGTTATGATTCACCTGCATGATGTGATGTAGATCGGTCCGAACCATTCCAGGTGCCCAAAGCTTCTGATTCAATAAAGAGCCGGTAACTATCGGCCCGCCAGACTGTCCTAAACCACGGGGGGAGCAAGGACATTGCGCGGAACGAGCATGATGTGCGAACCAGACACGCGGCCCGCGATCGACGTTTACGTCTACGATCCGGACTCGCTGAGCTGGGCGCAGTGCATGGGGGATGCCTGCGTCGTCTGCCACACCAAGTGGCCCCGGCCCCGTCGGGTGCTCGGTGAGCTTCCCGACGGGAGCGCGGTGTTCGGTTGTGAGGAGTGCGCCGGCCTCGTCGGCGCCGAGCCCCGGATCGCCGCCGAGGAGCGGCTGTTCGCGGCTCGATAGCGGTGCGGAGACGGTCGCGCTCCGGGTCCAGGGGGAGAGGCGGACCCGGAGCGCTTCCGTTGACGCGCCCGCTTCCATTGGGGAGGAGGGGAAATGAGCGCGCCCTTCCCGGATGGATCCTGTGTCGGCCGTCGGCGCCGACCACGCCCCGTGAGGGGCGTCCGGTGACAACGATACTCCGTGTCGTTCGCCGCCGACCGACAGTGAGGCATATCCGTCCGGTATTTTCGTGGACCCGGGGTCAACCGTTGGTGGGGAACCCCAGGTCGACGCCCCCTTCGGGCCGCCGGCCCGGGTCCGTCCAGCGGGCCGTGACCGCCTTGGTGCGGGTGTAGAAGTGGACACCCTCCGTGCCGTGCGCGTGTGAGTCGCCGAACAGCGACTGCTTCCAGCCGCCGAAGGAGTAGTAGGCCATCGGCACCGGGATGGGGACGTTGATCCCCACCATGCCGACCTCGACCTCGTTCTGGAACCTCCGGGCGGCGCCCCCGTCGTTGGTGAAGACCGCCGTTCCGTTGCCGTAGGGGCTGGCGTTGACGAGCTCGACCGCCTCGTCGTAGCCGCGCACGCGCACCACGCTCAGCACCGGGCCGAAGATCTCGTCCCGGTAGCACGACATCTGCGGGCCGACGTGGTCCAGCAGCGAGGGGCCCAGCCAGAACCCGTCCGGGCTCCCGCCCGACACCGGGTGCACGCGTCCGTCGACGGCCAGGGTCGCTCCCTCGCGCACCCCCGACTCCAGGTAGGAGGCCACCCTGTCGCGGTGCTCCCTGGTGACCAGCGGGCCCATCTCGCTGCGCTCGTCGTCGCCGGGGCCCACGCGCAGGCGCGCCACGCGCTCCCGGATCCGCTCCACCAGCTCGTCGGCCACCGAGTCCACCACGGCCACCGCCGAGATGGCCATGCACCGCTCGCCCGCCGAGCCGAACCCGGCCGAGACCGCCGCGTCCGCGGCCAGGTCCAGGTCGGCGTCGGGCAGCACCACCATGTGGTTCTTGGCCCCGCCCAGGGCCTGCACGCGCTTGCCGTACCCGGCGGCGGTCCGGTAGACGTACCGCGCGATCGGGGTGGAGCCCACGAAGCTGACCGCCGACACGTCCGGGTGCTCCAGGAGGGCGTCCACCGCCTCCCCGTCACCGTGCACCACGTTGAACACGCCCTCGGGCAGCCCCGCCTCGGCCCACAGCTCGGCCAGCAGCACCGACGCGGAGGGGTCCTTCTCGCTGGGCTTGAGCACGAACGCGTTGCCGCAGGCGACGGCCACCGGGAACATCCACATCGGCACCATCGCGGGGAAGTTGAACGGCGTGATCCCGGCGACCACGCCGAGCGGCTGGAGGATCGAGTAGGAGTCCACGCCCGTGGACACGTTCTCGGAGTAACCGCCCTTGAGCAGGTGCGGGATGCCGCAGGCGAAGTCGACGACCTCCAGGCCGCGGGCCACCTCGCCCCGGGCGTCGGAGAACACCTTGCCGTGCTCGGCGCTGATCAGCCGCGCCAGCCGGTCGGCGTTGGCGTTGAGCAGCTCGCGGAAGCCGAACATGACCTGGACCCGCCGGGACAGCGAGGTGTCGCGCCACCCGGGGAAGGCCTCCCGCGCCGCCGCCACCGCCGCGTCGACCTCACGCGATCCGGCGAAGTCGACCGTGCCGGTGACCCGCCCGGACGCCGGATCGTGGATGTCCCCCCTGCGCGGGGCCGGCCCCTCGTGGGAGGCTCCGCCGATCCAGTGGGTGACGTGCTTGCTCATGGCGCTCTCTTCCTTGTCCACAGGCGTCCGGCCGGGGCTGGTGCGTCGCGCCCCGGCGCGGTGTGCTTGATACGGGGGTCCCCGGGGGCCGCCGGCCTCGTGCTGCCCGCCTCCGCCCGGGGGCCGCGCGCGGCGGCCCCCCAGGTCCGGGACCCGGCCCCCTCAGGCCCCGGCCCCTTCAGACCGGTCCCCTCAGGCCTCGGCGTCCACGGTGCGCACCGCGTCCAGCAGCACGTCGCGGCCCTCCACGGCCTCCTCCTGCGACAGCGTCATCGGCGGCGCCATCCGCAGCACGTTGCCGTGCACGCCGCCCTTGCCCACCAGCAGCCCGCGCTCGCGCGTGGCCTCCAGCACCCTCCCGGCCAGGGGGGAGGACGGCGCGCCGGTGGCGGGGTCCACCATCTCCACGGCGAACATCAGGCCCTTGCCGCGCACGTCCCGCACGCTCGGCAGTGAGGTCAGCGCACGGAGCCCCTCCAGGATCAGGGCGCCCTGCCGCCGCGCGTTGCCCTGGAGGTCGTGTTCCAGCACGTAGTCCAGGGTCGCCCCCGCCGCCGCCATCGACACCGGGTTGCCGCCGAACGTGGCCACGCCCAGAGCGCCCAGCCGGTCCATCAGGTCGCCGCGCGCCACCACGCCGCCCACGGCGAACCCGTTGCCCAGGCCCTTGGCGAAGGTCATGGCGTCCGGTACCACCCCGTGGTTGCCGATGCCGAAGAAGCTCGTGCCGGTGCGCCCCCACCCGGTCTGCACCTCGTCGGACACGAACAGGATGCCGTGCTCGTCCAGCACCTCCTTGTAGGCGGCGTACAGGCCGTCCGGCGGCATCGCGAACCCGCCCACGCCCTGCACGGGCTCGGCGATCAGGCACGCCACGTTCGGCGCCGCGGTGTCCAGCACGTCGCGCAGGTCGGCCACGCACGCCCGGACGTACTCCCGGTCGGTCATCCCCCGGAAGGCCGGGGCCGCGTGGTCGGTGCCGTGCAGGTAGTGCACGTTCAGCGGAGACAGGGAGGAGTTCTTCCACGCCCGGTTGCCGGTCACGGCCACCGTGCCGAAGGAGCGCCCGTGGTAGCTGCCGCGCATCGCCAGCACCTCGTCGCTGCCGCGCGCGTACGTGGCCAGCAGCAGGGCGGTCTCGTTGGCCTCGGTGCCGGAGTTGGTGAAGAACACCTTCGCGTCCGGGATCCCCGACAGGCCGGCGATCCTCTCCGCCAGTTCGACCTGGCTGCGGATGAGGTAGAGGGTGGAGGTGTGCACGACCCCCCTGGCGATCTGCCGCTCCACGGCCTCGCGCACCTCGGCCACGTCGTAGCCGAGCATGTTGGTCACGATGCCGGTGAAGAAGTCCAGGTAGGTGTTGCCGTCGGCGTCCGTGACACGGGCGCCCTTGCCGCCGGTGATCTCCAGCGGGGACTCGTAGTACAGGGGGAGCCAGGAGGGCATGACCGCGCGGTGGCGCGAGAGAAGTTCCGACATGCCCCCAGTCTCGCCCGGCCTCCCGCGCTTGGCCAGGATCAGCGTGTTGACAACATGGCGGCCGGGTTTACGACGTGTAAGCCCCTCCGTGCGTGTCCTCTCCTGAGGTCAGGAGCGGGTGGCGCGGTACACGGTGTAAACCGAGGAGCCGGGCACCTGACACTGCGTCCCGTGCGCGCCTCCTAGGATGGAGGTCGTGCTTCCCACCCTCGCCGAGGTCCTCCAGCTGCCCGCCCTCCAGCGCGCCCGCCCCCGGGTCGTGGCGGGCGCGGACCGGTTGGACGTGGCCGTGCGCTGGGTGCACATCGCCGAGGTCACCGACCTCGCCCACCTGCTCCGCGGCGGCGAGCTGGTGCTCAGCACCGGCATCGCCATGCCCGACGACCCCGACGCGCTGCGCCGCTACATCGACGACCTCGCCGCGGCCGGGGTCAGCGGCATCGCGGTCGAGCTGGGCCGCAAGTACCACGCGGAGCTCCCGCCCGCCTTCCTCGACGCCGCGCGCGACGCGGGCGTGCCGGTGGTCCTGCTCGACCGCGAGGCCCGCTTCGTGGAGATCACCGAGGCCGTGCACATCCGGGTGGTCAACGAGCAGCTGGAGGAGCTGCGCGAGTCGGAGAAGCTGCACTCGGTCTTCACCCAGCTCTCGGTGGAGGGCGCCGACACCGGGCGCATCCTGCACGAGGTCGCCCAGCTCTCCGGCTGCCCCGTGGTCCTGGAGAACCTCACCCACCAGGTACTGGCCTGCGACCTCAACGGCGAGGAGCCGGGAACCCTGCTCACCTCCTGGGAGAGCCGTTCGCGCGCGGCGCGCTCGGGCTCGCGCACCGTCCACACACCCGCCAACGGCTGGCTGGTGACCACGGTCGGAGCGCGCGGCCAGGACTGGGGGCGGCTGATCCTCGTCGTCGGGGCCAACCCCACCCCGCGCCAGAGCATGCTCATCGAACGCGCCGCCACCACCCTGGCGCTGGGCAGGCTGTTGGAGCGCCACCAGGAGAGCCTGGAGCGGCAGACGCACCGCACGATCATCGCGGGCATCATCGACAGGGCCTACTCCGACCCGGAGGAGGCCCTGGTGCGGGCCCGCGCCGTGGGCGTGCCGCTCAACGGCCGCGAACTGGTGGGGCTCGTGCTGCGCCTGCGCGAGGGCGGGACCGGACTCGCCGCCCAGGCGCGCCTGTCCGACACCGCCGAGGGCGCCGCGCGCGCCTGCCGGGAGCTGCGCCTGCCCGCCCTGGTGGGCTCGCTCGACGACCTGCGCGTGGGCATCCTGCTCGCGCTGCCCGGCCGCCAGCGCCTGGACCCGACCCTGCACCTGCTCGCCGACCGGATCCGCACCGCCGTGGGCGGCGCCGCGGTGCTGGCCGTGGGCTCCTCCGCGGACGGCGTGCGGGAGGTGCGGCGCTCCTTCCTGGAGGCGCGCCAGGTCGGCGACGTGGCCATCCGCCAGAGCGACCAGCGCCCCTTCTACCGGCTGCCGGACCTGCACCTGCGCGGCCTGCTCCACCTGTTCCGCGACGACGAGCGGCTCCAGACCTACGTCGAGCGCGAGCTGGGGCCGCTGCTGGACCACGACGCGCGGCACGGGAGCGACCTGACCGACATGCTCCGCCACTACCTGGGCGCGGGCCGCAACAAGGCGCTCGCGGCCGGGCGGGCGCACCTGTCCCGCCCGGCGTTCTACGACCGGCTGCGGCGCATCGCCCACGTCCTGGACGCGGACCTGGACTCGGTGGAGACCTGCCTGTCCCTGCACGTGGCGCTGCTGTCGCTGGACTCGGTCCGCGACGAGCGCTGAACCGGCGCCCCTCCGGCGTCCGTCCCCCCCGCCGCGGCCCCGTGCCCGCGGCGGGCCTCGGAGCCGCGGCGAGGGCACGGGGCCGCGGTGTCGCAGTCTCCGCCGCCCGCCGCGCGGGGACTACAGCCGGGCGAAGGCCTCCTCCAGGATGTCCAGGCCCTCGTGCAGCAGCTCGTCGCCGATCACCAGCGGCGGCAGCATGCGGATCACGTTGCCGTAGGTGCCCGCGCTCAGCAGGATCAGGCCGCGGGAGTGGCAGTAGGACAGCACCTCGGCCAGCACCTCCGGGGCGGGCGTGCGGTCGGCGTCCCCGACCAGCTCGACCGCGATCATCGCGCCGCGTCCGCGCACGTCGCCGATGACCTCGTGCTTGGCGGCCAGCTCGCGCAGGCGGCCCAGCATCAGCTCACCTATCGCGCGGGCCCGCTCCACCAGGCCGTCGGACTCGATCGCGGACAGGGCGGCCAGCGCCGCGGCGCACGCCGCCGGGTTGCCGCCGTAGGTGCCGCCCAGGCCGCCGCCGTGCACGGCGTCCATCAGCTCGGCGCGGCCGGTCACCGCGGCCAGCGGCAGGCCGCCCGCGATGCCCTTGGCGGTCGTGATCAGGTCCGGGACCACGCCCTCGTGCTCGCTGGCGAACATGTGGCCGGTGCGCGCGAAGCCGGTCTGGACCTCGTCGGCCACGAACACGATGCCGTTCGCGCGGCAGAACCCGGCCAGCGCGGGCAGGAAGCCCGGAGCGGGCTCGATGAACCCGCCCTCGCCCTGGATCGGCTCGATCACCAGGGCCGCCACGTTCTCGGCGCCGATCTGCTTGGTGATCTGCTCGATGGTCATGGCCGCCGCCTCGGGGCCGCAGTTGTCCGGACCCGTGGGCCAGCGGTACGGGTAGGCCATCGGCATCCGGTAGATCTCACCGGCGAACGGTCCGAAGCCCTGCTTGTAGGGCATGTTCTTCGCGGTCAGCCCCATGGTGAGGTTGGTGCGGCCGTGGTAGGCGTGGTCGAACACCACCACCGCCTGGCGGCCGGTCGCGCTGCGGGCGATCTTCACCGCGTTCTCGACCGCCTCGGCGCCCGAGTTGAGCAGGATCGAGCGCTTCTCGTGGTCGCCCGGCGTGATCCGGTTCAGCGCCTCGCACACGTCCACGTACGCCTCGTACGGGTTGACCATGAAGCAGGTGTGCGTGAACCGGCCGAGCTGCTCGGCGGCGCGCTCCACCACGCGCGGGTCGGCGTTGCCGACGTTGGTCACGGCGATGCCGGAGCCGAAGTCGATCAGCGCGTTGCCGTCGACGTCCTCCACGATGCCGCCGCCCGCGCGCTCGACGTAGACGGGCAGGACGCTGCCCACGCCCTGGGCGACGGCCGAACGGCGGCGCTCCTGGATCGCGCGGGACTTGGGGCCGGGGATCTCGGTGACGATCCGGCGGGACTGGACGACCTCGGTCGCTGCCATGCGGCTGCCTCCTTCTGCGGTGGGCGGGAGCGGTGAGGGGCCGGGGGTGGGCTCCCCGACCTGGGATGACACTAGGGTGCGCGGAACGTCCTCCACATGGACACGGTGGATAATCGAAACTGAGCCTTGTGCCAACGCGTCAGGGTTCGCACGACGCATGTCCGCCGGAGCGGAGGAGCGGACGGGACCGCCCCGACCGGCGGACGGAGTGGAGGGGGAGCCGATGCCACCGACCCTGGGGGCCCTGATGCGCACGCCCCGCCTGCGCCTGAACCTGCTGACCGGCCAGGAGAACCTGGACCGGCAGGTGGAGTGGGTCGCGGTCAGCGAGCTGGAGGACCCCACGCCCTACCTGGCGGGCGGCGAGCTCCTGCTCACCACCGGCGTGCGCTGGGCCACCGGCGTCCCCGACCTGCGCGACTACACGCGCCGCCTGGCCGAGCGCCGCGTCGCCGCGCTGGGCTTCGCCGTCGGCGTGGTCCTGGAGCAGACCCCCGAGCCTCTGCGCGAGGCCGCGGCCGAGTTCGGACTCACCCTGCTGGAGGTGGGCCGGGAGACCCCCTTCATCGCGATCGGCAAGGAGGTGTCCCGGCTCCTGGCCAAGGAGGAGTACGAGGGACTGAGCCGGGCCTTCGCCGCCCAGCGCGACCTCACCCGCGCCGCGCTCACCGGGGCGTCGGCGGTCGTGGACCGCCTGGCCCGCGAACTCGGCGCCTGGGTGCTGCTGCTGTCCGCCGACGGCACCGCCCGGCACGCCGCCCCCGCGGCCTCCGCCGCCCGCGCCCCCGGGCTCGCCGAGGAACTGGACCGGCTGCGCGAGGCGGGCGTGCGCGCCAGCGTCTCCCTGACCTCGGGCGGCGAACACGTCTCCGTGCAGCCCCTGGCCACCGGCCGCCGGGTCCGCGGGTTCCTCGCCGTGGGCACCGGCGGGCGCCTGGGCTCGGACGAGCGCACGCTGGTCAACGCGGCGGTGTCGCTGCTCTCCCTCGAACTGGAGCGCACCGCGCACAACGCCACGGCGCGGGTGCGCGAGGGGGTGCTCGCGGCGCTGCTCGCCGGGGCGCTGGATCCGCTGCACCCGGGAGCGGAGCGGCTGCGCGGGGTCCTGCCCGCCGAACCCGTCGTGGTGGCGGCCGCCGACGGGGTCGGGCCCGCCCAGCCGCCCGAGGGCGTCCTGGTCACCGAGGACGGCGGCCGCGCCCTGCTGCTGGCCCCGGCGGACACGGGGGCCGGGGTGATCGGCGAGGTGCTGGAGGGGCCGGTCGGGGTGAGCGACCCCTCCCCCTACGCGGAGCTGTCCGCGGCGCTGTCCCAGGCCGAGCGCGCGCTGGCCGCCGCGCGCGGCGCGGGCGAGGAGCTGCTCCGGGTCGGCGACCTGCCCGGCGGACTGCTCGGACTGGCCGACACCCCCGCCGGGGCCCGCATGGCCGGGGACCTGCTCGCCCCGCTGCTGCGCCAGCGCACCTCGGCCGAGCTGCTCGCCTCGCTGCGCGCCTACCTCGCGGCCTCGGGGCGCTGGGACGCGGCGTCGGAGGCCCTGGGGGTGCACCGGCACACGCTCCGCTACCGCATGCGGCGTATCCGCGACCTGCTTCCCGGAGACCTGGACGACCCCGACTACCGGGCCGAACTGTGGATCGCCCTGCGCGTCCACGGGACCGCGGGCTGAGCGTCCTCCACGCTCCCGGGCGCCGCCACCGGGAGTGAAAGTGGTGACGGGTTCCGGCGTTCGGCGGGTCCGGGGCCGGTCCATCCACCACAATGGCTTGCTGTCGGTGGGTGGTCGGCCGACGACACGGCCGGGTGGGAGCGACGTTGAGGTCACTGCGGGACGACGAGCACGAGACCGGGCACGTGGGCGGGCCGGGAGCGGTGCCCGGGGTCGTCGGCCCCCTCCCGGCGGCGCTCGGCGGCCGGTCGGGCGTGGGCAGGGCCTCGCTGCGCTGGAAGCCGCCGATCGACCGCTCGGAGGTGCGCTCCCTGCTGGCCTACCTGCGCGCCTGCCTGCGCCGCGAGGCCGTGCACACCCACGCCGTCCCGGTCGGCGAGCTCGGCTCCGACAGCTGCGCCTGCCTGCCCCCGGGGCCCGAGGTGCTGTTCAGCGGGGCAGGGGAGACGCTCGCGCTGCACCCGGAGTCCGCCCGCGTCCTGCGCCTGGCCCAGAGCCTGGGCCAGGCCCCGCGCTACGGCTACCCGCTCGTGCTCCTGGGGGAGGGCGACGAGCGCGTCGCGCTGCCCCTGCTCACCGTCGACGTGCGGGCCGTGGACGAGACCGCGGACGCCCGCACCGGACCCGGGGCCGCGCTGGTGCGCGCGGTCGGCCCGCCCGACGTCAACCCCGCGCTCCTGGAGCGCCTCGGCCTCACCGACCCCGAGGACCTGTTCGAACTGCGGACCCGTCTGCGCTCCGGGGCACCCGACCCCCTGCGGCGCCCCGCAGCCGTGGCCGGCCTCGCCGCCAGGGTCCGCGCCCTGCTCGTCGGCCTGGAGATCGAGCGGGTGGACGACATCGCCCCCCTGGGCACCCGGGGCGCTCCGCGCACCGGGGCCGACGGCGCCCACAACGTCGCGGTGCTCTTCCGGGCCGGGCCCGGAGGGCGCCACGGGGCCGACGGGCACGAGCCCGTCGGCGTCGAGGGCGTCCTGGCCGACCTCGACCCCTCCGGCCGCGACGGCCTCGACCCCGAGGCCGTCAGCGGGACCGCGCTGGAGACCCTGCTCGGGCAGGCCGCCCGCACGGACGGGCCGTCCGGGCCCGCGGCGCCCGGACGGCTCTTCCGCGGACCCCGGGCCGGAACCCGCCGCGGGGGCCGCGCCGGTCCGCCCGAGTCCGCGGGGAACCCCGACGAGCACCCCGCCCCGATCTCCGCGACCGTCCTCAACCAGTCCCAGTACACGGTCCTGTGCGCCGCCATGCGCGAGCAGCTCACCGTGGCCGCCGCCCCTCCCGGAAGCGGCGCGTACGACCTGGTCGACGCCCTCGTCCGCACCGCCGTCGGCAACGGCCAGCGCGTCCTGGTGTGCGGGCGCACCGAGGCCGACGTCGCCGCGGTGCGCCTGCGCGCCGACGCCTCCCCGGGGCACCCCGTCGTGCGGGCCGGGGGGAGCGGGCAGCGCGCGGCCGAGGCCGTGCTGCTCACCCGGCTCCTCACCGAGCACGCCCGGAGCCTGCCCGCCGTCCCCTCCGGCCCCGGCGGGGAGGACCCCACCGTCCACTGGGCGGAGCTGGCCGCGGACTGGACGGCGGTCCGCGAGGCGTGGCGGGCCATGGACACCATGGCCTCCGGCGGCCACGCCCTCGCCCGCCTGGCGCAGGAGCGCGCCCGGGCCGTCGCCCAGGGGTGGGACCCCGACTCCCTCTTCACCCCGGAGCGGGGCGGCCCCGAGTACTGGCTGCACCGGGCCGAGCGCGCGAGCGCCGGCGGCCTCGCCGCACTGGCGCACCGCGGCGCCGTCCGCCGCGAACTGGGCGTGGACACCGACCCCGACAGCCTCGCCCGCCTGTGCGAGGTCGCCCGCCTGGAGGCCGAGTGGCGCTCGGCCGTGGACCGGCGGACCCGCCGCGCGCCGCTGAACGTGCTCACCGCCGACCTGGCCGACGCCCTCGCCCGGCACCGCAGGTCCAGCTCCGCCTGCCTGCGCGCGGTCGGCGAACCCCGGCTGCGGCGGGGCCGCGCCGCCATCGAGAACCGGCTGGAGACCCTCAACTGGCACAGCGGCCACGGCTGGCCCGGCCTGGGCACCCTGCTCGACACCCTGCCCGCGTGGGTGTGCCGCACCGACCAGGTACGGGCGCTGCAACCGCAGGCGGGCCTGTTCGACCTGGCCGTCGTGGTCGGGGCCGAGCGCACCCGGCTGGCCGAACTGCTGCCGGTGCTCTACCGCGCCAACCGCGCCGTGGTGCTCGGGGACCCCGCGCACCCGGGACCGGCGAGCGTGCTGGAACCGGACGAGGAGCGCCGTGCGCTGGCCGCCGCGGGACTGGCCGCCGACCCACTGGAGGAGCGGGGACTGCGCCACGGCGCCGGTTCGGCGATGCGCGCCCTGTACCGGGCGGCACCTCCCATGCTGTGGCTGGACGAGCACGACGGGGCGCCGCCCCAGCTCGCCGGGGCCGCGTCGCGGTACTGCTACGGGGGCAGGCTCGCCGTGCACACCGCCCCCGACCCCTCCGGCGGCCCCGCCCTCGAGTGGCGCGACGTCGCCGGAACCTGCGAGGCCGCGCCCGCGGTGTCCTACGTCAACCGGGACGAGGCCTACCGGGTGGCGGTGGTGGTGGACGAGCTCGACGAGCACCTGCCCCGGGACCGGGTGGTCGCGGTGGTCGCGCCGACCCGGCCCCAGGCGGCCCTGGTGCGCCGCCTGCTGCGCAAGCGCGTCCTGCGCCACGAGGTGCGGGTGGGAGGGCCGGACCTGCTGGCGGACGACCACGACCCGGTGGACGTCACCGTCCTGACGCCGATGCTCACCTCCGGAGCGCCCGCCATCGCCGAGCGGCGGATCCGCCGGATGGGCCACCTGTGGTCGTCGGTGCTCACCCGCACCCGCCAGCGGCTCGTGGTGGTGGGCGACCGCGCGTACTGGTCGGGGGACGACGGCCCGCTGGGCGGCCTGGAGGCGGAGTCGGGGGCCCGGGTGAGGCGGACCGACGCGGCCGCCTCCGCGCTGGTGGAAGAGCTGCGCGGGGTGGGCACGGAGGTGACCCTCCAGCAGACGGTCGAGGGCTGGACCGCCGACATGGTGGTCCGGTTCGGCTCCCGCCGTCTGCTCCTCCTGCTCGACCGGGAGCCCGACGGACGGTCCCTGCGCCGACTGCTCGCCCGGGGGGAGAGGCTCAACCGTGCCACGGGCGACCCCGTGGTCGTGGTGCCCGCCTGGCGCTGCCTGGCCGACCCGCGCACCCTCGTGGAGGAGATCCTCGCCGCCCACTGACCCGGCGGGCGGGCCCCCGCGGCCGGGGCCGGGGACCCTTCCCGCGGCCCGTCCGCGGGCCGGGCGGGCGCCGGCGGAGCCCGCCGATGGGCCGGACCGGCGGCCGGGCGGGCGCACTACCCTGGAGCCGCATGTCCGGAAGGCGTCGCGTCGCCGCCCGGGCGGACGGGAGAGGGGAACACCGGTGCCTGAGGGCCACACGCTGCACCGCCTGGCGGCGCACTTCGACAAGACCTTCGGCGGCGGCACGGTACGCGCCAGCAGCCCGCAGGGGCGCTTCGCGGACGGGGCCGCCCGGATCGACGGCCGGGTCCTCACCGGGAGCGAGGCGCACGGCAAGCACCTCTTCCTCGGGTTCGACTCGGGGGAGTGGCTGCGGGTCCACCTGGGCCTGTACGGCGCCTGGTCCTTCGGGGACGCCGACGGCGAACGCCACCTGGGCGCGCCGCGGGCCGCGGGCGGCGCCCGCCTGGACCTGGTCCGCGACGCCGGGGGCTTCGTCCTGCCGCCCGAACCGGTCGGCGCCGTGCGCGCGCGGCTGGTCAACTCCTCCGGCTGGGCCGACCTGCGGGGCCCCTCGGCCTGCGAGGTCGTCACGGAGGACGAGAAGCGGGCCGTCCAGGCCAGGCTGGGCCCCGACCCCCTGCGCGACGACGCCGACCCCGAGCGCGCCTGGCGCGTGGTCGGCCGCTCCCGGACCAGCATCGCCGCGCTCCTCATGCGCCAGGACGTCGTGGCGGGCATCGGCAACATCTACCGCGCGGAGTCGCTGTTCCGGGCGGGCCTGGACCCCATGACCCCGGGCCGCGACCTCACGGCCGACCAGTGGACGCGGCTGTGGGAGGACCTGTCGGGTCTGCTCCGCGACGGCGTGCGGGACGGCTACATCATCACCACCCTCCCCGAGCACCGCCCCGACCCGGACGCCCGGCCCGTGCCCCGGGCCGACAGCCTCTACGTGTGCTACCGGACCGGCGACCCCTGCCGGGTGTGCTCCTCGCCGGTCGCCTCCGCGGAACTGGCCGGGCGCACCCTCTACTGGTGCCCCGGGTGCCAGGGAGCTTGAGGGGATTAGCGAGTTAAGTACCCCTTTGTCTGATTCACCCCGAAGTCATGCAGTACAATCCCCAACCGTCTGCTTAACCGGTTCAGCATTCTGTGATCAGGGGGACGAATGGGGGGTTTGATGCGGCGTCCGACCATCATGGACATCGCCAAGGCCGCAGGGGTGTCCAAGGGGGCCGTGTCCTACGCGCTCAACGGGCGTCCGGGGGTCTCGGAGGAGACCCGAAGACGCATCCTGGCGATCGCCAGCGACCTCGGCTGGGCGCCCAGCGGTCCGGCGCGCGCGCTCGCCCCCGGCGGCCGGACCGGGGCGATCGGCCTGGTGGTCGACCGCCCCGCCCACTCGCTCGGGCTGGAGCCCTTCTTCATGCAGCTGGTCTCGGGGATCGAGACCGAGCTGGCCTCCTCGGGGGTGGACCTGTTGTTACAGGTCACCGAGGACATGGGCGCCGAGATCGCGGCCTACCGGCGCTGGTCGTCCGAACGGCGGGTGGACGGCGTGATCATGGTCGACCTGCGCGTGGGCGACCCGCGCGTCCAGGTGGTCGAGGAACTCCCGCTGCCCGCCGTCGTCCTCGGCGGGCCCGAGGGCGTGGGCTCCCTGCCCTGCCTGTACACCGACGACGCCACCGCCATGCACGAGGTCGTCCACTACCTGGCCGCGCTCGGACACCGGCGCATCGTCCAGGTGGCGGGCCCGGAGAAGTTCGTGCACACCCGGGTGCGCACCCAGGCCTTCCTGGACGCCGCGGCGCAGGCCGGGCTGAGCGAGGCCCGCTGGGTGCACGCCGACTACACGGGCGAGGGGGGCACGAGGACCACGCGCAAGCTGCTGGCCGCCACCGAACGGCCGACCGCCCTGATCTACGACAACGACCTCATGGCCGTGGCGGGGCTGGGCGTGGCCCACGAGATGGGCGTCGACGTGCCCTCGCAGCTGTCCATCGTGGCCTGGGACGACTCGGTGCTGTGCCGCCTGGTCCGCCCCTCGCTGACCGCCATCGTCCGCGACATCGTCTCCTACGGCCGCCAGGCCGCGCTGATGCTGGCCGGGACGATCGAGGGCAGGCCGGTGGAGAACCGCGAGACCTCCCGGGGGGAGCTGCTCCCGAGGGGGAGCACCGGCCCCCTGGGCGCGTGACCCGGCGATACCCGGCGATCGCGCGCCCGTCCGGGGCGCACGCCCCGCGAGGGGCCGTGGGCCCGTGTGGCGCGGACGCCGGCGCCGGGGCACGTGTTGGGACGGATGTTAACGATGTGAAAACTGGGGCGTGAGTTGCCCTAGTGGTTTCTGTGACCTTGGTGTCCAAAAGGTGACCGTGAGGATGCTGTCCCTCCTCACGGGCTGTGGAAGGGTACGGCGCGTGACACCCCACGCCGACAGGCCCCGGAGGGAGCGAGAACGCCCGTGCGGAACCGGTTCAGCGCCGCCGAACTTACTGACATACCCGCATCTGTGCTGTTACAAGCGAATAACAGCGAAGTGTCGGGCATTGACGCCCTTCCTGCGGACGTGTTGTTGTTAACGTCACTTACCCGGTTCAGCAACGGTCTCGCGCGCTCACCACTGGGAGCGCTCCCACCCTTCCGGTCTCTCGGAGGGGAATCCCCCCATAGGCCGGCCGGGTGACAAGGAGGAGTCGAGATGAGAATGCTGCGGCTTCCGGCGGCACTCGCGGCCCTGGCCCTCGCGGTCAGCGCCTGTTCGGGTGGCGGCGGGGACAGTGACGGCGGTTCCGGGCAGTACCCCCGGAACGAGACCCTGTACACGACGGGTACGGCGTGGTCCGCGCCGACCAGCTGGAACCCCATGATGAGGGGTGGCTTCGCGGTCGGCACGATCGGCCTGGTCTACGAGTCGCTCTTCCACTACGACCCGGAGACGGGCGAGTACGTGCACTGGCTCGCCGAGAGCGACGAGTGGACCTCGGAGACCGAGCACGTGATCACCCTGCGCGAGGGCGTCACGTGGAACGACGGTGAGCCCTTCGTCGCCCAGGACGTGGTCACCACGCTGGAGCTCGGCCAGGTCTCCGGAGTCCCCTACAGCAACGTCTGGGACTACATCGAGAGCGTCGAGGCCACCGACGAGCGCACGGTCACCGTCACCTTCTCGGAGAGCCGTCCGCAGGAGTGGATGAACTGGGCCTACTCCAACCCCATCGTCCCGGACCACATCTGGGCCGACATGGAGGAGACCCAGGTCACCGACAGCCCCAACGAGAGCCCCGTCGGCACCGGCCCCTACGTCTACGAGTCGCACACCGACCAGCGCATGGTCTGGGAGCGCAACGACGAGTGGTGGGGCGCCGATGCCCTCGACATGACCATGGACGCCCGCTACATCGTCGACATCGTCAACGCCTCCAACGAGGTGACGATGGGCATGCTGAACCAGGGCGAGGTCGACCTCTCCAACAACTTCCTCCCCGGCATCGACCAGGTCCTCAACAGCAACGAGACCATCACCAGCTTCTACGACGGTCCCCCGTACATGAAGAGCGCCAACACGGCGTGGCTCGTCCCGAACCACACCCGTGAGCCGCTCGGCGACACGGCGTTCCGCCAGGCCCTGGCCCACGCCATCAACGTCACCGAGATCGTCGAGGGCCCCTACGCCAACCTGGTCCAGGCGGCCAACCCCACGGGCCTGCTGCCCGAGTGGGACGACTACATCGACCACGACCTGGTCGAGCGCGAGGGCTTCTCCCACGACGCGGACGAGGCCGTGGCGATCCTCGAGGACGCCGGCTACATGGACGAGGACGGCGACGGCTTCGTCGAGACGCCCGACGGCGAGCCCATCGCCCTGACCCTCGCGGTCCCCTCCGGCTGGACCGACTGGATGGAGGCCGCCCGCCTCATCGAGCAGCACGCCCAGGACGTCGGCATCAACATCACGGCCGAGTTCCCCGACGCGGGCCTGCTCGACGACAACCGCAACGCGGGCGAGTTCGACCTGGTCATCAACAACGCCCGGCAGCTGAGCAACTCGCCGTGGACCTACTACGACTACATCTACCAGCTGCCCGTCCAGGAGCAGCAGACCACGGTGAACTTCCACCGCTACGAGAGCGAGGAGGCGTGGGCCCTCACCGAGGAGCTCGCCCGGGTCCCCGCCGACGACGCGGAGGGCGCGGCCGAGGTCACCTCACAGCTGCAGGAGCTCTTCCTGGCCGAGCTGCCGATCATCCCGCTCTGGTACAACGGCCAGTGGTCGCAGGCCAACAACTCCGCCTGGACCAACTGGCCCAGCGAGGCTGAGGGCACGCCCAACAGCGCCGCGGTGATGTGGGAGGGCTGGTACGAGCTCGGCGGAATCGACACCCTCGCCGCGATCGAACCGGTCGAGTAGGGGCGGGGGAGAGGTCTCCCCCCGTCCACCCCGCTGACCACTCCCCGCCCCCGGCCGAGGCACGGCGCGAAAGAGCCCGGCCGGGGACGCCCCGGGAGAGAGGGCGCGGCACGGTCACCCCCACGGGGTCCGCGCCGCGCCCCCTCCGGGGCCACTCGACTGTCCGCCGCCATCACCTGGAGGAACGTGTGTGGCGCTATATCGGTCGTAAGCTCTTCGTCTACCTGCTTACGTTCATCGTCGCGGTCACCATCAACTGGATGATTCCGCGCTTCATGCCCGGCGACCCCATCCGCAGCATGCTCGCCCGGGCCTCGGTGGGCGACCCCGAGGCACTGGAGGCCATGACCGCCTACTACGAGGAGGTCTTCGGCCTCGACCAGCCGCTGTACGAGCAGTACCTGAGTTTCTGGGCCGGTCTGTTCCGGGGGGACCTGGGCATCAGCGTGATGCTCTACCCGGAGCCGGTCACCGACGTCATCATGAGGGCGGTCCCCTTCACCCTGGGACTGCTGCTCCCCGCGATCCTGCTCAGCTGGATCATCGGCAACCGCTTCGGCGCCTTCGCCGCCCGCAGCAAGGCCCTGGACAACACGGTCCTGCCGGTCGGCTACATCCTCACCGCCACGCCGTACATGTGGCTGGCCCTGCTGCTGGCCTGGAGCCTGGGCATCGTCGCCGGGATCTTCCCGGCGTCGGGCGGCTACAGCCTCTCCCTGCGCCCCGAGTTCAGCTGGCTGTTCATCTCCAACCTGCTCACCCACTGGTTCCTGCCGTTCCTGTCCATGTTCCTCGTGGCGCTCGGCGGCTGGGCGATCGGTATGCGCAACATGATCATCTACGAGCTGGACGCGGACTACTCCAACTACCTCCAGGCCCTCGGCGCACCGCGCAAGCTGGTCCGGCGCTACGCGTTCCGCAACGCCATGCTGCCGCAGATCACCGGCCTGGCCGTCCAGCTGGGCACGATCATCGCGGGCTCCCTGCTCACCGAGATCGCGTTCAACTACCCCGGCCTGGGCAAGCTCATCCTGGACTCGCTGAACAGCCGGGACTTCTTCCTGCTCCAGGGCGTCTTCCTGTTCGTGGTCGTCGGCGTGCTGATCGCCAATTTCATCATCGACATCGTCTACGTGCTGATCGACCCGCGCACCCGGGTCCAGATGACGGGAGGCTCCTCATGACGAACGTCGCCGGAGCTCCGGGAACCGCCGAGAAGGCGGCCGCCCCCGAACCGGCCGAGCGCAAGGGGTCCGAGGCCCTGTACTTCGCCCGGCGCAACCCCAAGCTGCTCATCGGCTCGGGTGTCGTCCTGGCCTTCCTGCTGCTCGGGATCATCGGCCCCTTCTTCGTCAACGACGACCCCAACCAGTACGTGGGTCCGCAGACCCAGGCGCCGAGCGGCGAGTACTGGTTCGGCACCACCACGTTCGGCCAGGACATCTGGGCCCAGTTCGTGCACGGTGTGCGCTCCACGTTCATCATCGGCCTGTTCGGCGGCGGCATCGCCTTCGTCATCGGTACCGCGGTGGGCTTCGTCGCCGGGTACAAGGGTGGGATCATCGACGAGATCCTCAACATGATCACGAACGTGGTCCTGGTCCTGCCCGCGATGGTCGTGCTCATCGTCGCGATCGCCTACCTGGACGCGCGCGGCCTGTTCGTGCAGGGCCTGTTCATCGGCCTGACCTCCTGGCCGTGGGCGGCCCGCGCGGTCCGCTCGCAGGCGCTGTCCCTGGCCACCCGCGACTACGTGGACCTGGCCCGGCTCAGCGGACGGCGCACGTGGAAGATCATCACCACCGAGATCGCGCCCAACATGAGCTCGTACCTGGTGATGTCCTTCATCCTCCTCTTCGGAGGCGCGATCCTCATCGCCGCGGGCCTGGACTTCATCGGCCTCGGCCCGTCCAACGGCGTGTCCCTGGGCCTGATGCTCCAGAGCGCCGTCTCCTGGAGCGCGCTCACCCTCGGCATGTGGTGGTGGTTCATCCCGCCGGGTCTCGGCATCACGGTGATCGTGGGCTCGCTGTACATCCTCAACGTCGGGCTGGACGAAGTGTTCAACCCCAAGCTGCGGGAGCTGTGATGACCCTGCGCGTCAAGGACCTGAAGGTCTACTACCAGACCCTGCGCGGGGACGTCCACGCCCTCGACGGCGTCACGTTCGACCTCGCGGACGGCGAGATCATGGGCCTGGCCGGCGAGTCCGGCTGCGGCAAGACCACCCTGGGCAAGAGCCTGATCCGCCTGGACTCGCGGATGCGCCACGTCGGCGGCACGATCGAGCTGGACGGCAAGGACGTCCCCATCGCCGACGACGACGCGATGGTGCCCCTCCGCTACCACGAGATCTCGCTCATCCCGCAGTACGCGATGAGCGCCCTCAACCCGACCCGCAAGATCGGGAAGATGGTCAACGAGCTGCTGCGCGCCCGCGGCGTGCGGCCCGGCGACATCACCGAGGAGCTCCACCGCCGCCTGGAACTGGTCGGCCTGGACGTCGACGTGCTCAACCGGTTCCCGATCGAGCTGTCCGGCGGCATGAAGCAGCGCGTGGTCATGGTCATCTCCACCCTGCTCAACCCGTCGCTGCTGATCGCCGACGAGGTCACCTCGGCCCTGGACGTGTCCACACAGCGCTCCGTCGCCGAGTCGATGGTGGAGTTCCGCGACCGGGGCTACATCAAGAGCATGGTCTTCGTGACCCACGACATCTCGCTCGTGTACCAGATGGCGGACACGATCATGGTGATGTACGCGGGCCACATCGCGGAAAAGGCGCCCGCGAGCACCATCATCAACGAGCCCAGGCACCCCTACACCCAGATGCTCATCGGGGCGCTGCCCGAGGTGGGATCCACCTCCACCACGCAGGGGGGCCGTCTGGAGGGCATCCCGGGCACCCCGCCGGGGCTGCTCAACCCGCCCACCGGCTGCCGGTTCAAGGACCGCTGCCCGATGGCGTTCTCCAAGTGCTCCGAACAGCCGCCGCTGGTGGAGATCGAACCCGGCCACTGGGCCGCATGCTGGAAGACGGGGTGAGGTAGACCGTGCTGGAACTCAGCCACGTGCACAAGGTGTACAAGGTGGGCGCGTTCGGCGGCGGCCGCCTGCGCGCCGTCCGCGACGTGAGCCTCACGGTGGGGGCGGGCGAGGTCGTCTCGCTCATCGGTGAGAGCGGCAGCGGCAAGAGCACCCTCGGCAAGATGGTGCTGGGCCTGTTCAAGCCGACCTCGGGGAGCATCACCTTCGAGGGCACCGACATCACCACCATCAAGGGCCACACCGCGCGCAAGGAGTACTACCGCCGCGTGCAGGGGGTCTTCCAGGACCCGTTCAGCTGCTTCAACCCCATCTTCAAGGCCGACCGCGTCTTCGAGATGGTCCGCACCTCCTACTTCCCGAGGACCCCGGAGACGGAGTGGCGGGACAAGGTGCTGGACGCGCTGGCCACGGTGCGCCTGGACCCGGGCAACGTCCTCAACAAGTACCCGCACCAGCTCAGCGGCGGCCAGTTGCAGCGCCTGCTGATCGCGCGGGCGCTGCTGCTGGACATCAAGCTGCTGGTCGCCGACGAGATCATCAGCATGCTCGACGCCTCCACGCGTATCGACGTGCTCAACCTGCTCGCCGACCTCAAGGAGCGCGGCCTGGGCATCCTGTTCGTCACCCACGACCTGTCGCTGGGCAACTACGTCAGCGACAAGTCGGTGATCCTGCGCAAGGGCGCGATCGCCGAGATGGGGCCGACGCTCAGGGTCTTCGACAACCCGCTGCACCCCTACAGCCGCCACCTGCTGTCCTGTGTGCCGCAGCTGCACCGCACCTGGGCCGAGGTCGACGCCGAGCTGGCGGCCAACCCTCCCGAGAACGTCGTCCTGCCGACGGCGCCCGACGAGGACTCCGCCCCGCTGATCGAGGTCGAGGAGGGCCACTTCGTGGGGATCGACCAGGGCTGAGCCCCCACCGCTCCCCTCATCCCGGCGCCCGTCCACCCCCCGCGGGCGCCTCGGTCTTTTCCGGCCCCCTCGCGCCCCCGCCGCACCCGTGCCCGCCCTCCGGAAACGGGGGCACGAGCGCCCGGTCCGGTCCGGGCGAGGGCCGGACCCCGGCTCCGGCCCGGCGGACGGGGCGGGGGAGCGCACGCGGGTGTCCTCCGCGCGGGATCCGGGCGCCGTCCACGGGGAACGGGGAATCCGATGAGGAAACGCGGGTGGACGCCCCTGGTCCTCGGGCGTCCGTACGGGCCCTCTCACGGGGGCCCGCCCGGCCGACCGTCGGCGGGAGCGCTCCGGAGGCGTCCACGGGCCTCTCCCGGGGCCTCCTGCCGCCCGGCGGGCCGCGCGCCCCGCGGCCGCGGCCGGTTCCGTCCCCGCCCCGGGCGCGGTCACGGACGCACCCGTCCTGAGGTGCGCGGACGACATGCCGGTGACGTCCGCCTGAACGGGACGTGATGTCCCGGTGCGCGATCGCCCGCGTGGCGGGGGTACCCTGGAAGATCCGCCGGTATTCCCCGGCGGGCCGTGCGGGTTGCCACACCGGAATCCTCCGCTGGCGCGCCCGTCTGTGGTACGTTCAAAGTGATTGTTAGTCGTTGAATTTCGCAGTTGGTGTCTTGCCCGCGGAGTTTGTGACCGGCGGGCGGTTTCTTCAAGGGAGTCCGGCTCGCGGCAATTCGCGGACGTGAGTTTGCGTCCGTGTACACCGAGCTGAAGGAGAGAACATGGCTCAGGGAACTGTGAAGTGGTTCAACGGCGAGAAGGGCTTCGGCTTCATCTCCCCCGACGGCGGCGGCCCCGACGCCTTCGTTCACTACAGCGCCATCCAGGGTTCGGGCTTCCGTAACCTGGAGGAGAACCAGCGCGTGGAGTTCGAGATCGTCCAGGGCACCCGTGGCCCGCAGGCCGAGAACGTCGTCGCGATCTAGCACGCGATAACTCGCTGGACGCCCCGGAAGGCACCGCCTTCCGGGGCGTTCGCGCGTCCGGGCCCCGGAGGGGCCGCCCCGCGAAGGCCCGGACGCGCGTCCGGGCCTTCGCGGGGAGTGGAGCTCAGCCCTCCAGCAGGGCCTCGGTGCGCCGGCGCACCTCGGGGGTGTCCAGCCCCCGCACGGTCACCGTGGTGCGGCGGCGCAGGGCGTCGTCCACGGTCACCGCCCACTCGCGGTCGCGGGCGAAGACCACCTGCGCCCAGATGTCGGGACCGTCGGGGTGGATGCGCTCGCCCAGCTGCGGCTCCTCGCGCACCATCGCCGCGATGTCCATGGCCAGGCTCCCGTAGTGCGACGCCAGGTGACGGGCCACCAGCGGGTCCAGCGGGGCGCCGGGCGCGCGGTCGGTGATGAGCCGCTGGGTCACCGCGTCCGGGCTGGCCAGCCCGGGCAGCGGCACCGTGCGCAGCGGGTCGGCCATGTCCTCGGACAGCGGGACCGCGTTCACCTTGCGCAGCTCCTCCAGGACGGCGCGGCCGATGTGGCGGTAGGTCGTCCACTTGCCGCCCGCCACCGAGAGCATCCCGCCCCGGCCCTGGCTGACCACGGTCTCGCGCTTGGCCGCGCTGGTGCCGCCGGGGCCCCCGGGCAGCACCCGCAGCCCCGCGAACGAGTAGTCGACGTGGGAGGCGTCCAGGTAGGGCGCGTCGATGCCCAGCGCGGCCTCGCCCAGGATCTGCTCCACGTCGGCGGGCACGACCGACACGTCGGCCGGGTCCCCGGTGTACTCCTCGTCGGTGGTGCCCAGCAGCAGCCTGCCCTCCCACGGGATCGCGAAGGACACCCGGTACTTGTCCACGGGGATGGTCAGCGCGGCGCGCCAGGGCTCGGGGGTCCGCAGCACCAGGTGCGCGCCCTTGGACAGGCGGACGCTGGGCGCGGCGGAGGGGTCCTCCATCCTCCGCAGCCGGTCCACCCACGGGCCGGTCGCGTTGAGGACCAGCCGCGCGTCGATGCCGAACTCCCCGCCGTCGACGCGGTCGCGCAGGTCGGCACCGGTGACCCGGCCCCGGGTGGTGCGCAGCCCCACGACCTCGGCGTGGTTGAGCACCACCGCGCCCGCGTCCACGGCGGCGCGCACGGACATGACGGCCATCCGGCTGTCGTTCATCTGGTGGTCGCTGTAGGCGGCCACCGAGCGCAGGCCGTCGGTGCGCAGGCCCGGGGCGAGCCGCCGCGCCTGGGTGGGGGAGAGCAGGCGGCCCATGCCGTCGCCGAAGGCGGACAGGGCCGAGTACAGGAACACCCCGGCGCCCATCTTCGCGGCCCCGTGCGGGCCGCCGGAGTAGATCGGGACCAGGAACGGCATGTGGTTGACCAGGTGCGGGGCCACGTCGGAGGCCAGGGAGCGCCGCTCCCGGTGGTTCTCGGCGACCAGGCGCACGTTGCCGGTCTGCAGGTAGCGCAGGCCGCCGTGCACCAGCTTGGAGGAGGCGCTGGAGGTGGCCCCGGCGAAGTCCCCGGAGTCGACCATGGCCACGCGCAGGCCCGCCTGGGTGGCGGTCCAGGCGACGGAGGTCCCGAGGATCCCGCCGCCGACGACCAGAAGGTCGAAGGTCCCCCGGGTGAGCTCGTCGCGTGTGCGGGAGCGCGACGAGGCGATGCGGTTGTGGCTGGCGCTGACGGTCATGGCTGGTGCTCCTCGGAGGGATGGAGGGGGCCTCGCGTGTACCTGAACAGTCTCCACGTTTCAGGCGATGTACCGCGTTCATAATACGACAATGCCGAACGCTGGTGAAGAAGAGGGGGTGTTCCGGCCGAGAAAGTGGGCCGAGCGGCCGCGCAGGACGGAGAAACTTCCGCCGTGCGTTGCCCAGGGGAGCCGGATGAACACAGGGGGCACGGGAGATGCGGCATTGTCGAACTTTGGTGGTGTGCGCGGTCGGCTCGCCGGAGGGCGCGCACAGGCGAGCCCCGGGGCGTTCGGTGTACGCGGAACGCCCCGGGGCGGGGAGGGGGGACCGGCTCCGCCGCGGCGGGCCGGGGGAGAGGAGCCTGCGGTGCCGGAGGGGCCGGGGGCGGAGGCCGCACCGCCACCGACCCGGAGCCGGTCAGCTGCCGAACCCGGTGAGCCTCCAGATCCACGCGCCGATCACACCGCCCACCAGGGGGGCGACCACCGGGATCCAGGCGTACCCCCAGTCGGACGGGCCCTTGCCGGGGATCGGCAGCACGGCGTGCGCGATGCGCGGTCCCAGGTCGCGGGCCGGGTTGATGGCGTACCCCGTCGGGCCGCCCAGGGACAGGCCGATCGCCAGCACCAGCAGACCGGTCAGCAGCGGCGCGAGGCCGTTGGTGAACAGGCCGCTCAGGTCGACGCCGCCGTCGATGGAGACGTAGCCGGAGTTCGCGCCGATGCCCAGCACGCCCAGGAGCAGCATCGCGGTGCCGACGACCTCGGTGATGAAGTTGGCCACCGGGTTGCGCACGGCCGGAGCGGTGCTGAACACGCCCAGCTTCGCGTCCGGGTCGTCGGTGAGCTTCCAGTGCGGGAGGTAGACCAGGTAGACCAGGACGGCGCCGGTGAACGCGCCGCCCAGCTGGGCCAGGACGTAGCCCGGGACCTGGGCCCAGGCGAACTCGCCGACGCTGGCCAGGCCGAGCGTGACCGCCGGGTTGATGTGGGCGCCGCTGGTGGCGCCGACGACGTAGACGGCCATCGCGACCGCCATGCCCCAGCCGAAGGTGACGACGATCCAGCCGCCGTTGAGGGCCTTGGAGCGTGCGAGGGAGACACCAGCGACGACACCGCCGCCGAGCAGGATCAGGATCGCCGTACCGACGAACTCTGCCAGATAGACCATGGAGACCTCCGCCCCGTCAGGGGGAGCCGGGTCACGGGGGCCTCACCCCAGCCGACCGGTACGGGCCGGAGGCGGGGGATAATCGGACGCACCCGTCACAGGGATGGGATGGAGCGGAGCGCGGGGCGCTCCGCGGGCCGGTTCCCGGGAGCCGAAGGTGGCAGCCGGAGCTCCCGGGGACCGGTTGTTCGGTGGGGTGGTGTCACCCGTGTGCTACCGGGCGTCCTCGTGCTCGACCCAGTCCAGGGTGCGGCGCACGGCCTTGTTCCAGTTGCGGTACTCGCGGTCGCGGACGGCGGACTCCATCTTCGGGGTCCACTCGGCGGCCTTGTGCCAGTTGACGCGCAGCGTCTCGGTGTCGGGCCAGTAGCCCACGGCCAGCCCCGCGGCGTAGGCGGCGCCCAGGCAGGTGGTCTCGGCGACCATCGGGCGCACGACCTCGGTGTCGAGCACGTCGGAGAGGATCTGCATGAGCAGGTTGTCGGCGGTCATGCCGCCGTCCACCTTGAGCGTGGTCAGCTCCATGGGCGCGTCGGCGTTCATCGCGTCGACGACCTCGCGGGTCTGCCAGGCGGTCGCCTCCAGGACGGCGCGCGCGATGTGGCCCTTGTTGACGTAGCCGGTCAGGCCCGCCACGACGCCGCGCGCGTCGCTGCGCCAGTGCGGTGCGAACAGGCCGGAGAAGGCGGGCACGATGTAGCAGCCGCCGTTGTCCTCCACGGTGCGGGCCAGGGTCTCGATCTCGGGCGCGGTGGAGATCAGGCCCAGGTTGTCGCGCAGCCACTGCACCAGGGACCCGGTCACGGCGATGGAGCCCTCCAGGGCGTACACGGCCGGCTGGTCGCCGAGCTTGTAGCCCAGCGTGGTGAGCAGGCCGTTCTCGGAGGTGACCGGCTCGGTGCCGGTGTTCATCACCAGGAAGGTGCCGGTGCCGTAGGTGCCCTTGACGTCGCCCGGGTCGAAGCAGGTCTGGCCGAACAGGGCGGCGTGCTGGTCGCCGAGCGAGGAGGCGACGGGGGTTCCGGCCAGGTAGCCGCGGGCCTCGCCGTAGACCTCCGAGGACGAGCGGATCTCGGGCAGGACGCCCTCGGGGATGCCCATGGCCTCCAGGATCTCGGGGTCCCACTGGAGGGTGGCCAGGTTCATCAGCATGGTGCGGCTGGCGTTGGTCACGTCGGTGACGTGGCGGCCCGTCAGCTTCCAGATGATCCAGGTGTCCATGGTGCCGAACAGGACCTCGCCGCGCTCGGCGCGCCCGCGCAGGCCGTCGACGTTGTCGAGCAGCCAGCGCAGCTTGGGGCCGGAGAAGTAGGTGGCCAGCGGCAGCCCGCACCGTTCGCGGAAGCGGTCCTGCCCCTCCTCGCCGCCCAGCTCGCGGGCCAGGTCGTCGGTGCGGGTGTCCTGCCAGACGATGGCGTTGTGGACCGGCTCGCCCGTCTCGCGGTCCCAGACCACGGTGGTCTCGCGCTGGTTGGTGATGCCGATGGCCGCGATCTGGTCGGGGGTGATGTCGTTCTTCTCCAGGGCACCCTGGACGACCGCCTCGACGTTGGTCCAGATCTCCACGGCGTCGTGTTCGACCCAGCCGGGCTGGGGGAAGATCTGCCTGTGTTCGCGTTGGTCGACCGAGACGATACGTCCGTCGCGGTCGAAGAGGATGCAGCGGCTCGACGTGGTGCCCTGGTCGATCGCGGCGACGTACTGCTGACTCATCGGGTGCTCGCCTTCAGGGTGGGGCTCGGGACGGGGCCGGACGCACACGGTTTCGGATTAAACCCGCACGTTGTACGACATTGACGTATGAGTAGCCGTTAGTTTCATCCGTCTTTCCTTCCCATGTCAAGGCCGCGTGACGCAATCGTGTCGCGTGCGTCACGCCGCCCGTCGGCAACGCTGCCAGCCGTGGGCGGAGGCCGGAAGCCGCCGCGCGGGAGCCGCTCCGCGGGCGCGGCCCGAGCGCCCGCGGGGCCGCCGGAGGCGGATGCGCGGGGGAGGGGGCCGAACCGTCGTGGGCGCCGGGGGCGCCGCCCCCACCGCGCACCCGGACGCGGGACGGGGCCGGGCGGAGCCCGGACCAGCGGCGCTCAGTAGGGGGTGACGCCGAGTTCGCGGGAGATGGCCCGCGCGGCGTCGCGCACGTAGGAGACCTGCTCCATGTCGGGCCTGCCCCCCTCCCCGCGCAGGCGCTCGACGGCCCCGCGCACCCCGATGGCGCCGACGGTCGTGCCGCGCCGGTCGCGGATGGGCGCGGCGATGGAGACCTCGCCGTCCACGAGTTCCTCGGCCTCCCACGCCCAGCCGTTGTCGCGCACCCCGTCGAGCTGGCGCTCCAGTGCGGCGGGGGAGGTGACGGTGTGCCGGGTGAAGGAGGTCAGGGCCGGGGCCCCGCCGCTCTCGACCACGGCCGGGTCCTCCTCGGGGGCCGCCAGGGGGTCGAAGGCCATGAGGACCTTGCCGATGGCGGTGGCGTGCAGCGGCAGGAGGGCGCCCACGTCCAGGGTCTGCTGGGAGGCGTCGGGCCGGAACACGTGGTGGACCACGAGCACCTGGTGCTTGTGCAGCGTTCCGATCCGCACGCTCTCGCCGCTGCGTGAGGCCAGGCTGTCCGCCCAGTTCAGGGCACGGGTGCGCAGCTCGTTGCCGTCCAGGTAGCGGGTGCCCAGGCTGAGCATGCCCCCGCCCAGGCGGTAGCGGCCCGACTCGGGGTCCTGCTCGACGAAGCCCACGTGCTGGAGGGTGCGCAGGATGCCGAGCACGGTGCCCTTGGGCAGTTCCAGGGACCGGGAGATCTCCGCCAGGCTGAGCCCGCGGGCGCCGGTGGCCAGGATCCGGAGGATGGCCGCCGCGCGTTCGATCGACTGGATTCTTCCCGGCATTGCGGTGCTACCACTCTCTAGTACGACAATGTCATACGCGAAATGCTACTACGCGTTGTGACGCGGGGCACGCCCGCGGCAGCGCCGGGCGGTCAGGCGATCGGCACAGTCTAGGTCGCGGGGCCGTCCCGCCCGGCCGCCGGGGTCACAGCTCGGCGGCGGCCCCGGCCACGCCCCGGGCGGCCTCCTCGACGTCGCGGTCGGTGGTCTCCAGGTGCACCACCAGGCGGACGGCGTCGCCGATACCCAGCCCCGCGACCCCGTGGCGGGCGAAGGCCTCGGCGTAGCGCGCGCCCTGTCCGGCCGGGGTCGGCACCAGCACCATGTTGGTCCGCGCCCGCGCGTCCAGTCCGGACCGCTCGGTGATCAGCCGGGCCAGCTCCGCGGCGCGCTCGTGGTCCTCGACCACCCGCTTCCGGTGGTGGCGCAGCGCGTACAGGGCCCCGGCGGCGATGATGCCGGCCTGGCGCATCCCCGCGCCCAGCAGTTTGCGGGCGCGCCGGGCTCTTCGCACGGTGTCGGCGTCCCCGGCCAGAGCCGAGCCCACCGGGGCGCCCAGGCCCTTGGAGAAGCACACCGACACCGTGTCGAACCCGTCCGCGACCCGGGCCGGATCGACTCCCAGGGCGGCGGCCGCGTTCCACAGCCGCGCCCCGTCCAGGTGCGCGCGCAGCCCGTGCCGGTGCGCGAACCCGGTGACCCGGCGCTGCTCCGCCAACGGCACGACCCGGCCGGTGAAGGTGTTCTCCAGCCACACCAGGGCGGGCTCGGCCCGGTGGACGTCGCCCCGGCCCGCGATCCACGACTCCAGCAGTTCGTCGGTCGGGACGAGCCCGTCCGAGTACAGGCGCGGCAGGGCCCGGGCCAGCACCGCGGTCGCGCCCTGCTCGTCGCCGATGAGGTGGTGGTTCTCGTGCGCCCACACCTCCTCGCCGCTGCGGGCGGACACGTACAGGCCCAGCTGGTTGGCCATGTGCCCGGACGGCACGTACAGGGCGGCCTCCCTGCCCAGGAGTCCGGCGGTCTCCTCCTCCAGCTCCCGCACGGTCGGGTCCTCGCCCCACACGTCGTCGCCGACCTCGGCCTCGGCCATGGCCCTGCGCATGGCCGGGGTGGGTCGGGTGACGGTGTCGGAGCGCAGGTCGATCATGGGGTCCTCCTCCTGGCGGGACGCGTGCCCCCAGGCGGGGGGAGCGGGTCCTGAGCCCGTGTCCGGGGCGAACGGGATACCCGCCCGACGATACTGCCCGCGGCTCACCCGCTCCCGATCCGGTCCAGGGCCCGCGAGAGCTGGCGCAACGCCTCCAGCACGCGCGCGCTGTCCTCCTCGCCCAGCTCGGTGACCAGGGCCTCGGCCACCCGGTCGTGGTCGGGGCTGATCCGGCGCAGGGCGTCCAGGCCCTCCCCGGTGGCGGCGAGCAGCTTGGCGCGGCTGTGCGCGGGGTTCGGCCGGTACTCGGCCAGACCCTGCTCCACCAGCAGGTCGGCGATGCGCTGCACGCTCTGCCGGGTGGTGCCGAAGCGGCGCGCGACCGCCGACACCGGCAGGGGTTCGCGGGTCACCGCGCCGAGCACCTGCCAGCGCGCGGCGGTCAGCCCGGCGGTGCGGGCCAGCTCCTCGGCCACCGACAGGAACTGCCCGTTGAGGCGGAAGACGGTGAGCGCGGCCCCGGTGAGCAGGTCGGAGTGTCTTTCCTCGGCGGGGGCCATGTTCAGGCCCCCTCCAGCAGCACGTGGTAGGCGCCGGGGTCGTGCTCGGCGTGCAGCCGGTACCACGCGTCGAGGACGCGGGGCGTGTACAGGTCCAGGGCCGCGAAGACCTCCCGGGCGAACTCCAGGGGCGCGGTGGGGCCCGCGGTGATGAGGCCGCCGTCGGAGACCGCGAGCGCGGAGCGGTAGCGGCGCATGCCGGCGTAGCCGGTGGCCAGCAGGTACTCGGGTGCGGCGCTGGTGTGGTCGCGGTAGTCCAGGAGGCCCTCGCGGGCGAGTCCGGCGGTGGCGCCGCAGATGGCCGCCACCGGCACGCCCGCGTCGAGCCAGATCCCGGCGGCCGAGGCGAACGGGGAGAAGGACTCGGGGTCGATGTCCCAGCCGTCGGCTCCCGGCAGGATCAGCATCGCGCTGGAGGAGGGTTTGAGCTGGGGCAGGGTGATGTCCGGAAGGATGGTCAGCCCGCCCGCGGTCGTGACGGGCGCGCCGGTGAGGCCGACGGTCACCACGTCGTAGCGGCCGGGGTCGCGCTGCCAGTCGCCGCCCCGGATGGTCGCGGTGGTGTGCCCGATCTCCCAGTCCGCCAGCTGGTCGTAGACGGCGAGGTGGACGGTCTGCCTGGTGTCTTCGATCATGACAGCATGCTGTCATCTTGACAGTGTGCTGTCAACGCTGGAGGGGGATGGGCGCCGGTGGAGTCCCCGCGGCCGATGGGGCCTGTGCGGGTGTTCGCGCTGTTCCACGGGGCCGGGGCGTCGGAGCGCCCACGGGCATCATGGATCAGACGGCGCCCGCCGCGCTTTTTCGGGCCTTCGGCAAGTGCACAAAACCTCCTGAAGAAAACCGAGAGGTCGCCCCCCTCGCCGAGTGGAGCCGGCCGTCGCTTCTTCCTCGCCATCGGTGTTTCCAGGTACCGGTACCTGTCCGGAGAGGAACGGCTGACCCGGGGCGGAGACGGTGTTCTCGCCGTCCGGAACCTGTCCACCGGTTTCGGCTGCGCATCCGTTCCGGAGGGAATCGGCGACTACGGGAGCGCCGACGGCATCCGCGGGAAGACCCGGCGCCGGGCCGCCGATGCCGGGCCGGGCGAGGAGGACGTCGCCGTCCTGTGCTTCGCGGGCCGCGGACGCGCGCCCGACCGGGACCGGCGCCACCTGTGCCGCTGGGACACGCGGGGGGACACCCCCGCCTCGACCGCCCCGGTCACCGAGGACCTGGTCCGGATCCCCCTCGGCATCGCCGGGCTGGTCTTCGACCGCCTCCTGCCCTCTCCGGGGGCGGCACCCGGCCGCCGGCGGTGCGCGCGTGGACCAGCGCGGCCGACCGGCGCGACGTGGTCGCCCTGGTCGAGGAACCCGACCCGCCGCTCGGCGGCGTGAGGGACCTGCCGGTGGACGACGGGCCGGAGGCGCACGACGCCCCGCCCTGTCCCGCGTCCCGGGAGGTGGGGCAGGGCGGTGGCCGCGGGGCTCGCGGACCGACGCCCGGACACGCCGGTGTGGCGCACGTCACCACGCCTCCGGAAGCCGTTGGTGGGTCGGGTTCGCGGTGACGCGGGTCTCGTGGGTGTAACAGAAAGGAACGACGGTGTTCACATAACCTCACAAATGGTATTACCATTCTCGGAGCCTGCCCCCAGAGCAGGTCGGAGCCGTGCTCCGGTACAGCTCAGCACCACCGCACACCCACGGAAGGCTCCGTTGTGGAGAACTTCGAACCCGTCTACGGGACGGGACCCCTTCTCGGGATCGCTGCGGGCGCCATCGCCCTCCTGCTGTTCCTGATCATCCGCCTCAAACTGCACGCGTTCGTGGCACTCATCCTGGTCAGCGTGCTGACAGCGCTGGCCACCGGCATCCCCGTCTCCGGGGTGGTGCCCACCCTCCTGGACGGCTTCGGCGGCACACTCGCCAACGTCGCCCTGCTCGTGGGCCTCGGCGTGATGATCGGCCGCCTGCTGGAGATCACCGGTGGGGCGGCCGTCCTGGCCGGCGCGCTGATCAGGCTCTTCGGAGAGAGGCGCGCACCGCTCGCGCTCGGTGCCGCCTCCCTGCTCTTCGGCTTCCCGATCTTCTTCGACGTCGGCCTCATCGTCATGCTGCCGATCGTCTTCAGCGTGGCCCGCCGCCTCAACGGCTCCGTGCTCATGTACGCCCTGCCCACGGCGGGCGCCTTCGCGGTCATGCACGCCTTCGTGCCCCCGCACCCCGGTCCGGTCACCGCCGCCGTCGAGGTCGGCGCGGACATGGGCCTGACCCTGATCGTCGGCCTCCTCCTCGCCATCCCCACCTGGTACCTGGCCAGCTACCTGTACGGCCTGTGGGCGGGCAAGCGCTGGGAGATCCCGGTTCCCGACGACATCATGTCCGACGGCACCGTCAAGCAGGACAACCCGCCGAAGCTGGTCACCGTGCTCAGCATCCTGCTGCTGCCGATGCTGCTGATCTTCGCCAACACCGGTGTGACCACCCTGATCGCCACCGGCGCGGTGGCAGAGGACGCCGGGTGGGCGCAGGTCGCCCAGCTGCTCGGGCAGACCCCGATCGCGCTGCTCATCACCGTGCTCTTCGCGATGCTCGTGCTCAGCCGGGGCCGCTTCACCCGCCACCGGGTGGAGGAGATCGTCGGCGGCGCGCTCGGCCCGGTGTGCGCCATCATCCTCATCACCGGCGCGGGCGGCATGTTCGGCGGCGTCCTGCGCACCAGCGGGATCGGCGAGGCGCTCGCGAGCACGCTGGAGTCCACCGGCCTGCCGGTGATCGTGGCCGCCTTCGTCATCGCGCTCGCGCTGCGCGTCGCGCAGGGCTCGGCCACCGTGGCCATCACCACGGCGTCGGGCCTCATCGCTCCGGCCGTGCAGGCCTCCACCGGCCTGTCCTCGATCGACCTGGCCCTGATCGTCATCGCGATCGCCTCCGGCGCCACCGCCCTGTCGCACGTCAACGACTCCGGCTTCTGGCTGGTCGGCCGTTTCCTGGGTATGGATGTCAAGACAACGCTCAAGACCTGGACGGTCATGGAGACCCTGATCGGCTTCATCGGATTCGGGCTCGCGTTCGGACTCAGCCTGGTGCTGTGACCGCACGGGCGGAACCCGGCCGTCCGCTCAGGACGCGGGTTCCGCCCTCCGGTCGCCCTCCAGCGCGACGGACACCTCGGTGACGATGGAGCGCATCGCGGCCTCCGCCACGTCGGGAAGGCCGTCCCGGATCGCCTGGGCCACGGCCTTGTGCAGCCGCAGCGCCTCCGGGCGCGGGTTGCTCGGCATCAGGTGGTAGGAGGTGCGTCCGACCAGGACCTCCGCCACCACCTGGGACAGGCCGACGAACATCTCGTTGCCGGACAGCTCCAGAATGCGGCGGTGGAACGTGACGTCCAACTCCAGGAAGGTCTCCAGATCCCCGGCGCGCCCGGTGCGGACCATCTGGTCGGCGACCACCACCAGCTGGGCCCGCTCCTCGGCGTCGCCGCGCCCGGCGGCGAGCGCGGCGGCACCCGGTTCCAGGGCGGCGCGCAGCTCGTTGAGCGAGCGCAGCTGCTCCATCCGGCCGGGTCCGGCCAGGCGCCAGCGGATGAGCTGGGGGTCGAAGACGCTCCAGTCCCTGCTCGGGCGCACGCGGATGCCGGTACGGGGGCGGCTGACCACCAGTCGCATGGACTCCAGGACGCGTACGGCCTCGCGCGCGACCGTCCTGGAGACGCCGAAGTCCTGCTCCAGGCCCTGGAGGGTGAAGGTGTGGCCGGTCCGGTACTCACCTGCGGCGATGGCGGGCCCGAGCACCGCCAGCACCCGGTTGTGCAGTGTGCGGTGGTCAGTGGCCATCGTTCTCCTCGTGATCCGGGGCCGTCCGGTTGGCCGCATGCGGCCGGGGGTCACGCCGAAGCCTAGCCCGATTGATTGATATCACTATTAATGGTGACGCTTGCGGCCACGCAGGGGCACCACGACACGGAGAAACCATGCACTTTGTCTTCATGGGGGTCTCGGGCAGCGGCAAGACCACTGTCGCCGAACGTGTGGCCGAGCAGTTGGGGCTGCCCTTCGCCGAGGCCGACGACTTCCACCCCCGGGCCAACATCGACAAGATGGCGGCGGGCGTCCCGCTGACCGACGAGGACCGCTGGCCGTGGCTGCACGAGCTGGCCCGGTGGGTCGCCCGGCACGAGGCCGCCGGCGAGTCCACGGCCATGGCCTGCTCGGCCCTCAGGCACAGCTACCGCGAGGTCCTGCGCCAGGCCGCCCCGGGGGTGCGCTTCCTGCACATGCACGGCTCCGCCGAGGTGATCTGGCAGCGGATCGAGGCCCGCCGGGACCACTTCATGCCGCCCGCGCTCCTGGAGTCGCAGCTGAACACCCTCGAACGGCTCAAGCCGGACGAGCCCGGCCTCGAACTCGACATCAGGGAGGACGTGGAGTCCCTCGTCGGGCAGGCGCTGGAGTACGCGGGGCCGCTGCTGCGCCCGGCGGACGCCCCGGCCGTCGGGGACTGAGGGGGCGGTGGCGGGCCACGGCCGCGTCACCATCGGGTCTCGACTTCCGTGCACGGGTGCGCGGGCGCCTTGCGCGGCCGCTCCCGGAACGCGACCCTGTTCGGCATGTCGAATTCCGTTTCGTCCCCCGTGTCCCCCGCCTCCCGGATCCTCGGCAGCGCACGGGCCTCCGCCGCGGGCCTCCTCGCGCGGCGCCACCCCGGTGTACGGCCCCCGAGGGACGTGCGCCAGACCTGCGTCCTGATGCTGGCCGCCCTCCCCGCCTACGGCGCGCTGGCCTACCTGGCGGGCGACCGCGTGCTCTCGGGAGCGCACGAGGACGCCGTCGGCGGCCTGTGGGCCCTGGCGGCCGCCGCCGCGCTCGTGGGCGTGGCCCTGGCGGCCCTGGCCGTCCCGGTGCGCCGCGGCGGCAACGTCCTGTGGCGCGCGGCCCAGTGCGGCGCCGTGCTCGGGCTGGGGGTCGCCCCGGCCGGTCTGTACGCGGCCGCGCGGCTGGTGGACACACCGCTGCTGCTGGCCGCGGTGCTCGTGGCGGTCGCCGCCATCGTCGTCAACATCGCGCTGTGGAGCACCGAGGTCCACCGCTGGTGCGAGCGGTAGGAGGTGCGGCCCGCGTGGCCCGTCCGGCGCCCCGCGGCGGGTCCGGTGCCCGAGGGCACGCGCCGCCGCCCGTCCGGGTGGAGCCCGCCCGCGGGCCGGGCGCCCCGGGGCCCCGCGCTCCCGCCGCGCGCGACCCGGAGGAAGAGGAACAGGGGCCGGCGGCGCGCCGCCGGCCCCCGCGCCGTCACTCCTCGTCGTCCTCGCCGTCGGCGGCGGCGTGCAGCCGAGCCAGGTGGTCGCTGTCGTCCTCCCCGTGGCGGCCCAGGTAGACCTCCCTGGCCTCGTCCGCGATGTCGGCCGACTCGTCCTCGAAACCGTAGTCGGCCAGGTCGTCCAGCAGGTCCAGTGCCCGGTGCAGCGCGTCGCCGTCGTCGGGGGACCCGGCGGACTCCTGCGGGAGGTGGTTCGCGACGCTGGCGAGGACGGCGGCACGCGCGTCGTCCACGGCGCTCTCGGATCCGGCCGCGGCGGTCAGCCGGATCCGGGTGATGGGATCCTCGTCGGCCACCAGCATCAGCTGCTCGGCCAGCCAGGAGGCCTCCTGGCCCTCGAGGAACGCGGTCAGCGCCGCGTCGTCAAGCGGTGTGGTCATCCGCAGATCATAGGCCCGCCGGAGTCCTCCGCCGACACCGGAGCCCGGGCCCGGGACCGTCCCGCGGGACCCCCGGCACTTTTATTCGTCCGATCACCGGATATCAGATGACCAGGAAACCACTTTTACCGAAGTTACGGGGGTGTTGTCGGGAAGTCTCGCGTGATAGTGCGGTCATCTGTTCGACAACTCGTATCCGAAAATGTGCTCATGGATCACGGCACAGATGGGAAACGGTTGTATTAATACCCAGCCGTCTATCTTCACAGCCCCTCTCGGGGCGGTCTAGGGTCCACATCAATCGTTCCAGGGCCTGCCGGGCCCCGCACTGAGGTGGACCATGTTCAGGAAGCCTTTCCGAAAGCCGCTGGCCCTCCTGGCCTCCGCGGCGGCGCTCACGCTGGTGGCCACGGCGTGTGCCGAGAGCAACCGCGAGGACGGGGGAACCGACGCGTCGGAGCCCTTCGTCTTCGCCTCCGCGGGCGACATCAAAACCCTCGACCCCTTCCTCACCAGTGACGGCGAGACCTTCCGTTACAGCAGGCAGGTCTTCGAGACCCTTCTCGAACACGAGTCGGGCGGAACCGAGATCGTGGGCGGACTCGCCGAGGAGTGGGAGCAGTCCGAGGACGGCACCGTCTGGACCTTCCACCTGCGCGAGGGCGTCGTGTTCCACGACGGCGACGAGTTCAACGCCGAGGCGGTCTGCGCCAACTTCGACCGCTGGCACAACCTCACCGGCGGTTTCCAGAGCTCGAACAACTCCTATTACTGGCAGACGATCTTCGGCGGTTTCGCGGAGAACGAGAGCGAGGACCTGGGCGAGTCCCGGTACGACTCCTGCGAGGCCACCGACGAGCTGACCGCGGTCATCACGATCGACGAGTACTCCTCGATCTTCCCCGGCGGTTTCAGCCTCGCCTCGTTCGGCATCATGAGCCCCAGCACCCTGGAGGCCGTCGCCGACGCCGAGATCACCGGCGAGGAGGGCAACTACACCCTCCCCGAGTACACCCAGACGGCCGGAACCGTCGCGGGCACCGGCCCCTTCACCGTCCAGGAGTGGGACCACGACCAGGCCGAGGTGACCCTCCAGCGCTTCGACGACTACTGGGGCGAGACCGCGGGCTTCGAGACGATGATCCTGCGCGCCATCCCGGACGAGACCGCCCGCCGCCAGGCACTGGAGGCGGGTGACGTCCACGGCTACGACCTGGTCGCCCCCGCCGACGTCGCCCCCCTGTCCGAGGCCGGGTTCCAGGTGCCCACCCGCGGCGTGTTCAACGTCCTGTACATGGCCTACCAGCAGGAGGCCAGCGAGGCGCTCGCCGACCTGGAGGTGCGCCAGGCCCTCGCCCACGCGGTGGACCGCCAGCGCATCGTCGACACGATCCTGCCCGAGGGCGGCGAGGTCGCGACCCAGTTCCACCCCGAGACCCTCGACGGCTGGTCCCCGGACGTGCAGACCTACGAGTACGACCCCGACCTGGCCCGGGAGATGCTGGCGGACGCCGGGCAGGAGGACCTGACCCTGGAGTTCTGCTACCCGACCGACGTCACCCGCCCCTACATGCCCGCGCCGCGCGACATCTTCGACGTCATCGCCGCGGACCTGGAGGCGGTCGGCGTCACCGTGGAGCCGGTCACCTACGAGTGGACCGAGTACATCCCGCGGACCAACTCCGGCGAGTGCCCGCTGTACCTGCTCGGCTGGACGGGCGACTACAACGACGCCTACAACTTCATCGGCACCTGGTTCTCCGGTTACAACAGCGAGTTCGGCTTCCGTGACGAGGACCTGTTCGAGGCCATGGAGGAGGCGAGCACCAACCCGAACCAGGAGGAGCGCGTCGCCGCCTACCAGGAGCTGAACAACCAGATCATGGACATCCTGCCGGGGCTGCCCATCTCCAGCTCCCCGCCGTCCATCGCCTTCGCCGAGAGCGTCAACCCGCCCAACGTCAGCCCGCTGACCCAGGAGGACTTCTCCGAGGCCTCCTGGAAGTAGACCGCCCTCCCCGGACCCGCGGGCCCCGGGCACCGTCCGCCGCACCGGTTCCGCGTGGGAGGCCCCCCGGGCCGACCCGCGCGAACCGCCGGGCGGGGGACCGCCCGGACGGGCGCCCGCTGGTCCGGGAGCCTCCGCGGGACACCGCCCGACCCGGCCGACCTCCCCGAGGGGAGGGGGAGGGGCCCGACCGCCCGCCGGTCGGGCCCCTCCCACCGCCCGGGGCCCGCGGCCCCCGGCCCGTCCGGGACCGCGGGCCCCGCGCGGCGGCCCCACCCGGTGGGCGCGCCGTCCGCGCGCCGCCGGGCCCCTGACCGAACCACCCGCTCGAACTCCCGCCGCGATCCGGCGGGGACGCTTCGCGTCCATCGTTCCCACAACTGGCGAAAGGCGGCGAAGGTGCTGCGATTCATCGTCAGGCGTCTCCTCCAGCTGATTCCGACACTGGGCGGCCTGTCGATCCTGCTGTTCGTCTGGCTGCAACGGCTGCCGGGCGGACCGGAGTACGCCCTCCTCCCCGACGACGCCACGGCAGAACAGCGTGCCGAACTGCGCCGGTCCCTGGGCCTGGACGAACCGGTCACGGTTCAGTACCTGGCCTTCCTGCGCCGTATCCTCCAGGGCGACCTGGGGACCGCGCTCTCCACCGGGCGGCCGGTCACCGAGGAGTTCTTCACCCGCTTCCCGGCCACGTTCGAGCTGTCGGTCACCGCGATGCTGATCGCGGTCGCCGTCGGCGTCCCCCTCGGCTACCTCGCCGCGCGCAGGCGCGGCTCCGTGCTGGACTTCGCGGCCGTGGGCGGATCCCTCCTGGGCATCTGCACGCCGGTGTTCTTCCTCGCCTTCATCCTGAAGGTGGTCTTCGCCGAGCGGCTCGGGATGTTCCCCTCCGCCTTCCGGCTCTCACCGGGCCTGAACCGCACCGACCTCAGCGGGTTCGTCGTCCTCGACGGCCTGCGGACCGGAGAGCTCGACGTGGTGTGGGACGCCCTGCTCCACCTCGTGCTGCCCGGGGTCGCCCTGGCCTCGATCCCGCTCGCCGTGATCGTCCGGATGACCCGGGCCAGCGTCCTGGAGGTGGTCGGCGAGGACTACGTGCGCACCGCCAACGCCAAGGGCCTGCACCGCAACACCGTGCGCGCCCGCCACGTGATGCGCAACGCCATGCTCCCCGTGGTCACCTCCGTCGGGCTGCTCACCGGAAGCCTGTTCGCCGGGGCGGTGCTCACCGAGAGCGTCTTCGCCTTCCCCGGCATCGGCTCGTTCGTCTACGCCGCCACGCAGGGGCGCGACTACCCGGTCCTCACCGGGTTCATCCTGCTCATCGCGACCATGTACGTGTTCATCAACCTGCTGGTGGACATCTCCTACAGCCTCCTCGACCCGAGAGTGCGGGCCCAGTGATGCCGACGACACCGAGCTCCCAGAACCGCTCCGGGGCCCCGGGCGCCCCGGAGGCCGCGGACACCCCCGACGGGCGCGTGCCCGCCGTCGGCCGCAGGGCGGCCAGGATCGACCGGCTGGCCGAACTCATGGGCCGGCGCGAGGAGGGCGAGCACGGCTCCGGGATCTGGCGCACCGCCTTCGAGCGCATGCGCCGCAGCCCCATGGCCATCACCGGCGCGGTGATCGTGGTGGTGTTCGTCGTCGTGGCGCTGTTCTCACCGCTCATCGCGCCCTACGACCCGGTCTCCCAGAGCTGGGGCGGCGAGGTCTTCCCCAACCGCAACGTGTTCGTCGGCCCGCGCGGCGAGAACTGGCTCGGCCTGGACAACCTCGGCCGCGACCAGTTCTCCCGCATGGTGATCGGCGCCCGCCAGACCCTTCTGGTCGGCGTGGTCGCCACCCTGGTCGGCTTCGGCGTCGGAGCGCTGCTCGGCGGCGCGGCCGGGGCGGCCGCGGTCCTCGGCGGCCGTTGGGGGCGCCAGGTCGACAACGCGGTCATGCGCGTCATCGACATGATGCTGGCGCTGCCCACCCTGCTGCTCGCGGTCACCATCGCCGCCCTGGTCGGGCCCAGCCTGACCACGGTCATGTTCGCGGTCGGCGTGGCGCAGATCCCCATCTTCGCCCGCCTCCTGCGCGGCGCGATGCTCTCCCAGGGAAACCGCGACTACGTGCTGGCCGCCCGGGCGCTGGGCGTGCGCAAGCACAAGATCGCGCTCGTGCACATCCTGCCGAACTCGCTCGGCCCGGTGATCGTGCAGTCCACGCTCACCCTGGCCACCGCCATCATCGACGCGGCGGCCCTGTCCTACCTGGGTCTGGGCAACCCGGACCCGGCCTTCCCCGAATGGGGGACCATGCTCGCCGACGCCCAGCGGTTCCTGTCCAGCGCGCCGCAGCTGGCCGTGTACCCGGCGCTGGCCATCATCGTCACCGCCCTGGGCTTCACCCTGCTGGGTGAGGCGATGCGGGAGGCGCTCGACCCCAAGCTGAGGAAGTGACCATGAGTTCCAGCACGCCGCTGCTGGCGGTGGACGAGCTGTCCGTGGTGTTCGGCGGACGCGGCTCCGACGAGGTGCGGGCCGTGGACGGGGTGTCCTTCACCCTGGAGGAGGGCCGGGTGACCGGCCTGGTCGGTGAGTCCGGCTGCGGCAAGAGCGTCACCTCGCTCGCCCTCATGGGCCTGCTCCCCGACCGGGGGGTGCGGGTCGGCGGCAGCGCCGTCATGCAGCTGTCCGACGGCCCCGTCGACCTGCTGGGGCTGCCGCAGAAGCGGATGCGCGACCTGCGCGGCTCCCAGCTGGCGATGATCTTCCAGGACCCGCTCAGCTCCCTCAACCCCGTGGTGCCCATCGGCCGCCAGGTCACCGAGATCCTCCGCCGCCACCGGGGACTGCGCGGCTCGGCCGCCGACAGGGAGGCCGCCGACCTGCTGCACCGGGTGGGCATCCCCGACCCGGGGCGGCGGCTGCGCGAGTACCCGCACCAGCTGTCGGGCGGTATGCGCCAGCGGGCGCTCATCGCGATGGCGGTGGCCTGCCGCCCCCGCGTGATGATCGCCGACGAGCCCACCACCGCCCTGGACGTCACCATCCAGGCGCAGATCCTGGAACTGCTCAGGGACCTGGTCACCGAGGAGGGCACCGCCCTGCTGATGATCACGCACGACCTGGGCGTGGTCGCCGGGCTGTGCGACGACATCAACGTCCTGTACGCGGGACGGGCGGTGGAGAGGGCGCCGCGCGCGCCGCTGTTCGCCGAACCCACCCACCCCTACACGGTCGGCCTCCTGGGCTCCATCCCCCGGTTGGACGCCCCGCGTGGCGAGCGGCTCACCCCCATCCGCGGATCGGTCAACGACAACATCGCCTGGACGCAGGGGTGCGCGTTCGCGCCCCGCTGCGACCACTACACGATGGAGTGCCTCCAGGGGCCGCCGGAACTCGTGGAGGTGGGCGCCGCGGCGGGCGTGGAGGAGGGCGGCCGCTCCGGGAGGGGCCCCGCGGCCGCACACACGCACCGGTGCGTGAACCCCGTCCGGAACGCGGACGCGGCCGACCGGCCCACGCTGGACGGCCCGGACGGCGACGACGAGGAGGAGCGGGGATGAGCCTGCTGCGTATCAACGACCTCAAGGTGCACTTCCCCCTCAGGAAGGGGGTGCTCTTCGACCGCACCGTCGGCCACGTGCGCGCGGTCGACGGCGTCAGCCTGGAGATCGAGAGGGGCCAGACCTACGGCCTGGTGGGCGAGTCCGGCTGCGGCAAGACCACCCTGGGCCGCGCGGTGCTGCGGCTGGTGGACGTCACCGGAGGGGAGGTGCTCTTCGGCGGGCAGGACCTGGCCGCTCTGGACGAGGAGTCGATGCGCCGCCGGCGCAAGGACCTCCAGATGGTGTTCCAGGACCCGCTGGGCAGCCTCAATCCCCGGCAGAACATCGGTTCCATCCTGTTGGAGGGGCTGCAGACCCACGGGATCGGCGGCCCCGCGCCGGGGGAGGGGCCCTCCGGCGGGAGGGAGCGCCGCGCCCTGGTCCTGGAGGACCAGCGCAGGCGCGTGGTCGAGGCCCTGGAGAGGGTGGGCCTGTCGGCGAAGGCGCTCACCCGCTACCCGCACGAGTTCTCCGGCGGCCAGCGCCAGCGCATCGGCATCGCCCGCGCACTGGTGCTGGAGCCCGACCTCATCATCTGCGACGAGCCGGTGTCGGCGCTGGACGTGTCGATCCAGGCGCAGGTGCTCAACCTGCTGGAGAGCCTCCAGGCGGAACTGGGGCTGACCTACCTGGTGATCGCGCACGACCTGGCGGTGGTCCGCCACGTCAGCGACGTGGTCGGGGTGATGTACCTGGGCGGCCTGGTGGAGGAGGCCCCCAGCGACGAGCTGTACGAGACGCCGATGCACCCGTACACGCGGTCGCTCATGTCGGCGGTGCCGGTCCCCGACCCGGAGGTGGAGGACACCCGCGAGCGCGTCCTGCTGTCGGGCGACCTGCCCTCGCCCGCCGACCCGCCGAAGGGCTGCCGCTTCCACACCCGCTGCCCGTGGCGGCAGGAGCAGCGGTGCGACACCGAGCGGCCCGAACTGCGCCCGGTCGGGGACGCCGCCGACGGCGCCGTCCACCGGGTGGCCTGCCACTACGCCGAGCAGATCCTCGCGGGTGAGATCCGCCCCAGGGAGGAGATGGCCGAGCGCATCGTGCACGGAGCCGGTTGAGCCGACCGGCCGCGGGCGGCCGTCCGGGACCCGGACGGCCGCCCGCCGTGCGGGACGGGCCCGCCGTCCGCCCCCCGGACTCCCGGGACCCGGGCACCGCCCGGACGTCTCGGACATGACACCTGTCATCACGGAACCGCCCGATCCTCACGGCCGTCGGATGACAGCGGCCTCTTCCGACGCGCCCCCGTCCGAGGCAGGCTGGAGACGGCCCTCCCGCCGGCCCCGGCCCCGAGCCCCGCTCCGGGGGAGGCCGCAACGGCTCCGTCCGGATCCTCATCCGCCGGACGGTCCGTCCGGATCCGTGACGACTCCCGATGGTGGTGCTGCGCCCGTGCTGTTGGTCCTCCTCCTGACGCGCCGCGCGACCCTGGCCCTCAGGCACCTGGCGGACCGGCTGCGGCTCACCTACCTCTCCCTGGGGGCCGCCGCCTGGCCGGCCTCCGGCCACCGGAGGGAGGACTGGCACCTCACCCCGATGGTCCTGTGGGCGTTCGGCGCGGGCCTGACGGCGGCCGCGGTCACGGTCGGCGCCTGGTACCTCCTGCGGGGGCCGAAGGAGAGCGGAGGCCGGCGCTCGCCGCACGTGCCGGTGCTCGTGGCGTCGGTGGTCTTCTCCCTGACCCTCGGCTCCCTGATGGTGTGGAACCTGGTCGCCGCGGCCTGACCCGCTCCGCGGGGACGCGGTAGGCGCAGGTGAGAGGCACCGTATTTTTGGCGATCTGTAATACGAGTAACGGTCTTTGCATGGGGGAACAACGGTAGGTTTGACTCACTGTCTGCACGTGAGCCCACTTCAATCACGTGGGCACCTTTCATCACAGGAGTCCCCCTTGTCCCCCAACCCCGGTGCGGGCGCGTTCGGCGTCCGACTGTTCCTCGGTGCCGCCCTGGTCGTGGGCACCGTTCTCGGCGGCGCCTCCACGGCGTTCGCCAGTCCCGGTTCCGGCGCCTCCGGCGACAACGGGACCGTGAAGATCCACGACCCCTCCACCTCCGAGGACGACAACAGCAACGAGCCCAAGGTCTGCGACTTCCAGGTCGTCGCCGACAACTTCGACGCGGTCCAGGAGGTCTCCTGGGAGATCCTGACTAAGGCCGAAGGGGACGTCGTCCTGGAGGGCACCCTCGTCCTGGACGGCGAGGGCTCGGGCAGCACCGAGGTCCTCGAACTCGAGGACGGGCACTACAAGCTCTACTGGACCTTCGAGGGCCAGCGCGGCAACGCCAAGCACAAGGTCTTCAAGGTCGACTGCGGCGAGTCCCCCGAGGCGCCGGAGCCGACCGCCCCCGAGGAGAACCCCGGGGAGGAGCCCTCCACGCCTCCGGCCGAGGAGGAGACCCCGGGCGGGACCCCCGACCCGACCGCCCCCACCGACCCCGCCGAGCCCACCGCCCCCGAGGAGACCGGGGACCCGACCGCTCCGGCTGACCCGACCGCCCCCGAGGGCACGGAGCCGGAGGCCGACGAGGGCAACGCCCCGGCCGACGACGAGCCTTCCGAGCCGTCCCTGCCCGTCACCGGCTCGGCCCTGACCGCGCTGGTGGCCGCCGGAGCCGTCGCCGTCGCCGGCGGTGGCGCGGCCGTCTACCTCACCCGCCGCAGGAAGAACGCCGGCGCGCAGGAGTAGGACCGCGGGACCGTGGAGGGGGTGGCCGCGACCGCGGCCGCCCCCTTCCGCCGTTCCCACCCCTCCCGCCGTCCCGCCCGTCGGGCCGCGCGGCCCCCGATCCCCGGCCGGGCCGGAGGCGGTTCCCCGGGGGCGGCGGCTGTGCGGTCGCTCACCCGCGAACGCGGGACGCCAGGTGGGAGGCCGGTCCCGTGCGCGGCGGGAGGAGAAAACACCCGCCCGGCCGGGAGGGGGCGCCCCGCGGCGGGCACGATGGTGGCATGAGGCCTTCCCTGGACACCGTCCCCGGCACCGGGGCGTTCCTGTACGACCGGGACTGCGGGTTCTGCCGCCGCTCGGTCGTCTTCGCCCGCGACCGGCTGCGCGTCCGCAGCCGCTTCGTGGCCTGGCAGGACTTCGACCTGGACTCGGCGGGGCTGACGCCGGAGCAGACCGACGCCAGCGCCTGGTTCGTGTACGCGGACGGGCGCCGCTTCGGCGGGGGCGACGCGGTCGCCGAACTCCTGCTGCACGGGCGCCCGCTCACCCGGCCGCTGGGCCGCCTGGCGCGCCTTCCGCTGCTGCGTACGCTCAACCGGGCCGCCTACCGCTGGGTGGCCGCCAACCGCCACCGCATCCCCGGAGGCGCCCCCTCCTGCGGCCTCGACCCCGTGGACCCCCGTCCGGAGGGCGGATGACACGGCATCCCGGGGCCGACGGCCCGCGGCCCCCCACCGGTCAGCGGGCGCCGGCGCACCGGCCGCGCACCCGGGCGGCCGGGAGCTCAGGCCGCGCGCAGGGTCCGGCAGACCTCCAGCAGCCGCTCGCGCAGCACCGCCCCGCGCTCGGCGAAGTCCCGCTGCGCCTCCATGTACGCCGCCTTGCCCTCGGCGGTCTCGATGCGCACCGGCGTGTAGCCCCACGCCGTCAGGTCGTAGGGGGAGGCGCGCATGTCCAGCGTCCGGATCTCCCGCGAGAGCTCGAAGCAGTCCACCACCAGCTCCGACGGCACCGCCGGAGCCAGTTTGTACGCCCACTTGTACAGGTCCATGTTGGCGTGCAGGCACCCCGGCTGGTCCAGTTCGGCCTGCCGCTCCCGGCTGGGCCGGAGCGTGTTGAGCGGGCGGGCGGCGTCGGTGAAGAACCGGAACGCGTCGAAGTGCGAGCACTGGATCCGGTGCGACTCCACGACCCGGTCGGTGCCCTCCCGGCCCAGCCGCAGCGGCACCTGCCCGTGCCGCACCTCCCCGGCCCGGTACACCATCGCCCACTCGTGCAGCCCGAAGCAGCCCAGGTGGGCGGGGCGCCCGGCGACCGATGACAGCAGCCGCTCCACGAAGTCCAGCACCGGTCGCGCCGCCAGGAACGCCGCGGCGTCCAGGCCCACCGCGCCCCCGGGCAGCTCGGTGTAGAACCGCTCCTCCAGGCGGGCGCGGGCGCCCTCGCCCAGCAGCACCGTCCCCGCGCCCGGGTGCCAGCGCCGCAGCTGCGCGGGCTTGAGGTTGTAGTAGGTGAACAGGAAGTCCTCCACCGGATGGCGCACGCCCTCCCGGCGGCGCCGCAGGTGTTCACCGACCAGCGCGTCCACGCGGTCGCGGTGCCGGTCGGCGCGCTCGCGCCACCGCTCCTCGGGCAGGGCGACCGGCGCCCGCGTACTCGTTCCCGTCACGGCCACCAGGGTACGCGCGCCCGGACACGGCTCAGTTCGACTGCTGCACGGGCAGGTGGCGGCCCAGGTAGCCGATGTACACGCGGTTCGTGGTGCCCGGCCCCAGGTGCGGGTAGAAGTACAGCCGCGGACAGATCCCGTACTCGATGTCGAGCTTGATGTGCGCGTACATGGGCACCCGCCCGCCCGGCTCCACCTCCTCGGGTACCCGGAAGAGGCGCTTGTCGTTGAGCTTGCCCCGGTTGCGCACGTGGTCCGACTCCTGCGAGGCCAGCCGCTTGACGGGGATCACCTGGTACCCGTCGGGGGTCTCGCGCAGGTAGGAGTGGAAGCCCAGCCCGGTGCCGGGGTTGTCGAACTGGTAGCGGGCGTAGTCGTTCAGGGCCAGCAGGGCCTCCCACGCGCGGGTGACCCACAGGGGCTCCTTGCGGCTGTCGGACAGCTCGTAGACCGTGGCGTCCTCGATGGTGAAGTACAGGTGCGGCAGGACGGAGTCGTCGGTGATCCGCTCCAGGAACTCGCGCACGCTCGTCGGGGGCCGGCGCTGCGGGTCGCTCGGCGCGGGCGCCGCGGCCAGCCTGAACAGTCCGGCCTCGCGCGCCTGCTCGCGCAGCCAGCGGGCCTCGTAGCGGGCGGCGCGCAGCTGTTCGCGCGCGGTGTCGAGCTCCTCGCCCAGGTCGGCCGTCTCGGCCAGGAGCGCGTGGCGCTCCTCGGACAGCTCGCTGACCCGGGCACCGAGCCGGGTCACCTCCTCCCGCAGCCGCTGGGCCTGCTGCTCCAGGGCCTCGCGCTCCAGCGCCGAGGCGGCCCCGGGCGGACCGGACCCGCCCTGCACCGCCTGGTGCACGATGGCAGCGCCCCGGGCCGCGGGCACGCTCACCCGGGACCCCGCCGCCGTGCCGGGAGCGACCCGCCTCAGGTCGTCGGTCTCCTCGTCCAGCAGGGCGTCCACGGCCTGGAGCGGTTCGGGCAGTCCCACCTCCAGCGCGTTGTCGCGCACCCGCCGCGAGAGCGCGGCGCCCACCCAGTTGCGGATGCGCTCGCCGTCGCGCGCGGTGTCCAGCGTGGCCGGGCTCATCCGGGGGTGGCGGGCGGCGTCCGCCTCGTCGAACGGGTCCACCCCCGGTAAGAAGGTGCGCACCCCGCCGGGGGGAACGTCCAGGCCCGGCGGCAGGAGCGCGCCGACGCGCTCCAGGGCGGCGGAGTCGAGCACGTACCCGGCGCACATGCCGGTGCAGCGGGACAGCGCCCCGGCCATGGCCCCGCGCCAGTCGGCGACGGTCACGTCCCGGGGCGCACCGGTGGCCACCACCGCCAGCCGTCGCAGGGGGTCGCGGATCGTGGCCACGAGCGTGTCGACGAGGGAGTCGTCGCGACCGCGCACGATCCGGGGCGCGGGCGGCAGCGGGTGTCCGCCGTCGTGGCCGTGCACCGCCTCCAGGAGCATGCGCGCCGCCTCGGGCGGCATGACGTCCAGCCGGGGCTGCTCGGGGCCGCCCCCCGCCGGGGAGGAGGGGGTGACGGTCATGTCGATCCACACGTACCGCCACGGGGACAGCGCCGGGTCGACGACCGCGGTGGCGACCGTCCGCCACACCCCGTCCGTCTTGTCGGACTCGGTGGTCAGCCGTAGGAAGGACAGGCCCTCGTCGGGGTTGTCGTGCCGGACGACCAGGGCGCGGGAGCGGTTGCTCAGCTCGTGGCGCCCCGACGCGGAGAAGTCCACGCGCGCGCCCGAGCTGCCGCGCTTGCTCAGCCACCGCGACAGGACCGTCGAGGTGACGGCGACCAGGTCGCCGTCGTGCTCCGGGACCGCGACGAGCGTGCGGTAGACGAGCGGCAATGGGCACTCCCGGGATCCCGTCGGCGGTGGCGGACCCGAGGGTCCGGCCGAACACGCCGGCAGAGCCCTCCTCACCACTGTGGACGAAGGAGGCCGCCGGCGCCAGTCGGCCGACCAAAGATCCCCGGTCAGGCTTTCGGAACCTCAGACGATACCGTCCGTCACCCCGGTGCACACCCCCGCTGTCGGCCCTGTCCGGCGCGGGGAGCCGGGTGCGCGGTGGCCCTACGCCATCGTGGCCAACTCCCGCGCCCGGATTGGCAACCGTGGACAAGGCATGTCGGGAGATCAGGGCACTAGCGTCACGGGCATGTCTACGCGTCCGTTCTGGCTGGCCGGCACCGCCGCGACCGGCGACACCGAGATCACCGTCGTCAACCCCTACACCGGCGAGGACGCGGGCACCGTCTCCGTGCCCACCGTCGAGCAGATCGAGGAGGCCGTGGCCGCCGCGCACGCGGTCGCCGCCGAGGCCGCCGCCCTGCCCGCCCACGTGCGGGCCGACGCCCTCGACCACGTCTCCCGGCGCATCGGCGAGCGCGCCGAGGAGATCGCCCGCACCATCACCGCCGAGAGCGGCAAGCCGATCAAGTGGGCCCGCGCCGAGGCCGGACGCGCCGTGTCCGTGTTCCGCTGGGCGGCCGAGGAGGCCCGCCGCGACAGCGGTGAGCTCCAGCGACTGGACACCGACCCGGGCGGCACCGGCCGCATGGCCCTGGTGCGCCGCGTCCCCAAGGGGCCGGTCCTGGGCATCTCGCCGTTCAACTTCCCCCTCAACCTGGTCGCCCACAAGGTCGCCCCGGCCCTGGCCGTCGGCGCGCCGATCATCCTCAAGCCCGCCCCCGCCACCCCGATGACCGCCCTGCTCCTGGGTGAGATCATCGCGGAGACGGACCTGCCCGGCGGCATGGTGTCGGTGCTGCCGATGCCCAACGACCGCGCCGCCTCCCTCATCACCGACGAGCGCCTGCCCGTCATCTCCTTCACCGGCGGCGCCTTCGGCTGGCAGCTGCCCCGCCTGGCCCCGCACAAGCACGTCACCCTGGAACTGGGCGGCAACGCCGCCGCCGTGGTGCTCGCCGACGCCGACCTGGACTGGGCGGCCCAGCGGGTGGCCCTGTTCGGCAACAACCAGGCCGGGCAGGTGTGCATCGGCGTGCAGCGCGTCATCGTCGCAGACGCCGTGTACGACGAGTTCGTGTCGCGCCTGGTGGAGCGGGTGGAGGCCCTCGGCGTGGGGGACCCCGCCGACCCGGCCACCGACGTGGGCCCGCTCGTGGACGAGGCCGCCGCCGAGCGCGTGGCCTCCTGGATCGACGAGGCCGTCACCGCCGGGGCCGAACTCCTCACCGGCGGCACGCGCGACGGTGTGACCGTGGCGCCGACCGTGATCGCCGAGGCCCCCGCCGACGCCAGGGTGGTGCGCCAGGAGGTCTTCGGCCCGGTGCTGGTCCTCCAGCGGGTGGCCGACACCGACGCCGCCTTCGCCGCGGTCAACGACAGCGACTTCGGGCTCCAGGCGGGCGTGTTCACCCGCGACCTGCCCACGGCGTTCCGCGCCCACCGCGAGCTGGAGGTCGGCGGCGTGGTCATCGGCGACGTGCCCACCTTCCGCGCCGACCAGATGCCCTACGGCGGCGTCAAGGGGTCGGGCGTGGGCAAGGAGGGCGTGCGCGCCGCCATGACCGACCTGTCCTACGAGCGGGTCCTGGTCCTCACCGGGATCGACCTGTAGGACCGCCGCGGCCGCACGCGGGTCCGCCCGAGCGGGCCCCGCACGCGCTGCGTCCCCCGCCCCCGGGGCCGGGGGACGCAGCGCGTGCGGGGGAGGGGCCGCCGGGCCCGCCGGGGCGTGTCCGCCGGACCCGCCCTACAGCCGGGCGGCCTGCTCGTACAGCTCGCGTGCCTCCTGGCCGAACCGGGGGCCGTACTGGGTGTCGCGGTCGTCGGCGTACTTGAAGCTGACCACCGAGGTGATCGTCCCCCGGCCGCTGCCGGTGTCGAAGCCGGCGAACCAGGGGCCGCCGCTGGAGCCCTGCGTCATGGCGCAGCGCACCCCGTTGGCCGTCGTGCCGCCGCTGTCGGGCTCGGTGCGACCCGAGCAGTAGTGCAGGTGCCTGCCCTCGTACGGGGACGCCGACGGGTACCCGAACGTGTACACCTGCACCCCCTCACGCACCTTGTCCTCGGTCCAGGTGCCGAACGCGATCCGCTGGGCGCCCACCCGCTCCTGGACGGTGGTGCCCCCGTCGGGGTTGAGCACCACCATGGCGAAGTCGTAGCTGTCGTCGGCCTGGCGCGACCACTCGGGCGCCACCAGCAGGTCGCTGGCGGTGAACCGCCCGTACGGGCTCTCCCCGTCCGCGTGGCCGGGGACGAAGGTCCAGTTGCGCGCCCACGAGCCCCGGCCGTCCTTGGCGCAGTGCCCGGCGGTGACCACGGTGCTCCGGTTCGCCGCGTCCACGACCGAGGCCGAGCACGTGAAGTCGCGCCCGTCCATGGTCAGGTAGACCTTGCCGGTGGTCCTGGTGACCAGGCCGCCCGAGGTCCAGCGCTCGCCCCGGCTGTCGGGGCGCGGCGCGGCATGGTGCTCGACGCCCTCGTCCGGCGCCGACCCGTCCTCGGCGGGCAGCAGGACCTCCTCCAGCATGCCGGTGATGGGCTTGGCGGCGGCCATGCGCTCCGCGGTCCAGTAGTCCAGCACGGCCTGGTGCTGGTCGCCGGTCACGGCGGCGCTCTGGTGGGAGAGCCCCTCCACGCGCGAAAGGGCCTCGCGGTCCTCCTGCGCGGGAAGCGCGGGGGAGTGGATGGCCTGGGTGACGGCGGACGCGGGGGCGGGAAGCTTCTCGGCGAGGAAGAGACCCCCGGCGGCGACCGCCGCGGCGGCGAGGGGGGCGAGGATCCTGTGTGCGGTGGACGAGGTCATGAGCAGATCCTCGCACACTTTGGGTAGTCGGATTGCTACTTTGTGTTTGTGTCGTGCGGGAGAAGGGAAGAGGGGACCGCCTCCGGCGCGGGGGGTGCGCCGGAGGCGCCCGGGCCGGCGCCGCGGGAGACCGCGCCGTCCCGGGCGCCCGTCAGGCGAGCGGCACCGTGACCTGGGCGGGGGCGTCCTCGGGAGAGGTCACGCTCACCCGGTCCCCGATGTCGCTCTCGTCCTGGTAGCGCGCGTCCATGCTGTCCACCACCACGGCCAGGCGGTGTCCCGCGGGCACGTCCCACACCACCGGCGCCAGCTCCGTGTCCACCGTGACCGGCTCACCGGGCTCGGCCCCGCGCAGCGTGTAGGGGGCGTGCGAGAGCAGGGACCCCGTCCCCCGGCCGTCGACCGCGTACAGGTACACGTACACCGACTGGTCCGGCGCGGTCGGCGTGACCGTGAAGGTGACCTCGGGCGTCCCCGCCACGCGCACCCCCTCGGGGCGGGCGGGGCCGGTCCACACGGCCGCCCGGTAGCGGTCCACCGTCGGCAGCAGCACCCCGGTCGGGACGTCGAAGAACTGCTGGAGGGCGCCGGAGACCATCACCGTGCCGCTCTCGGCCGTGGTGCCGATCCCCGTCCGGAAGCGGTAGCTCCAGCCGGTGGCGGGCTCGGACTCCATGGCGCCGCTGCTCTGCCAGCGCAACCAGTCGGTGCTCGGCTCGGCGAGGTAGTACCGCTCGGTGCCTCCGGTCACCGACGGCCAGTCGGCGTGCGAGGTCCAGGCGCCGCGCCCGTTGTTCGGCCTGACGTGCACGGGCCCCTCGGCGTCCACCTCGTTGGCCCGGCCGCGCAGGTGGTGGTCGAACCAGTCGCCCAGGGCCTCCCACACCTCGTCGGGCAGCCCGGCCGCGCCGAACAGCTCCTGGGTGGCGTGGTCGCCCGGGGCGAGCATGAGCCGCTTGGGGACCTCCAGTTCCTCGTAGAAGTCGGTGATGTGGCCGACGGGGAAGACGCCGTCGTTCCAGGCGTGCGCCATCATCACGGCCGTGCCGTTGGCGTTGATGGCGTCCACCCTGGTGGCCGCCGACCGGTCCGGGGCAACATCCAGGGCGGGTTGGATGTTGCCCCGGCGGTACTCGGCCCCGATCTCGGAGAGCTCCTCGCCGGGGGTGCCGGTGAGTTCGCCCGCCAACAGGAGCAGCTCGGCCGACTGCGCGTCGACGGTCTCGTTGGGGTACAGGGAGGCGGCCAGGTCGGCCCAGCCGCTCAGCGAGGCCACGGCGCGGATCCGCTCGTCCTCGGCGGCGGTCAGCAGGCTGATGCCGCCCCCGTAGGAGATCCCGGCCATGCCGATGCGGTCGGGGTCGGCGTCCGTGTTCTCCAGCGCCCAGTCGATGACGGCGCTGGCGTCGGCGCGGTCCTCGGGGCCCGCCACCCCGATCCCGCCGCCCGAGTCCCAGAAGCCGCGCGAGGTGTAGGCCACGACCTGGTAGCCGGACTCGTGCGCGAGCCTGGCGGCGGCGCCCACGTAGAGCAGGTGGGGCGTGCCCCAGGCGGAGGGCATGACCAGCAGCGGGTGCGGGCCCTCGACCCCGGTGGGCGTGATGACCTTGGCCTTCAGTTCGGTGCCGTCGTGGCTGACGACGGTCTCGTAGCTGACGGTGGCGCCGACGGCCGCCGAGGCCGGTGCGGGGGAGAGGGCCCCGGCGGCGAGCACGGCCGCGAGAGCGCAGGACAGCAGGCGGGGGAGGAGGCGGGGGAGGGGGCGCGCGGCGGAGCGGAGCCCGGATCCGCTCCGGGGCGGTCCGTCGGCGGAGGGTGCGGGGAGGGAGGGTGTTCTGGCAGGGCGCATGGCGGGGGGACCTCGGGGGACTGGCGGGGTGTGGTGGCCGATGGGTCGTCGCGCCGTCTCGCCATCGGGAGGGCCGGGCCTGGGCGGTCCCGGCGGGGGCGTCCCGGGGGAGGGACCGCCTCACGGGGGTTGTCCTGCCCGGTGGTCTCACCGAGCCGTCGTGCCGTGGTGTCTTAACCGGGGGGTAACTTACTCACCGGTTAAGTTAGATCACCCGACACGGGTTGTAAAGACCCGGTGACTCCGGATCCCGGCGACGGGCCGCCGGCTCGTGCTCCGCCCCGGCCCTCCGGCGGGCCCTGCCGGCTCCTCCACGGCCCCCGCACTCCCTCCGGAGGATTGCGGAACAATGGGGAGCGTGCGAGAAGAACAGCGAACAGCAGTGATCCTCGGTTCCACCGGTTCGATCGGGACCCAGGCCATCGACATCGTCCAGCGCAACCCCCACCGCTTCCGCGTGGTGGGCCTGGCCGCGGGCGGCGGGCGCGTGGACCTGCTCGCCAAGCAGGCCGCCGAGCTCGACGTCCCGCTGGTGGCCGTCGCCGACCCCGACCGCGCGGCCGAGCTCTCGCGCGCCCTCGCCGGACACGGCAGCCGCGCCACCGTCCTGGCCGGGCCCGAGGGGGTCGCCGAGCTGGCCGGGAGCGAGTGCGACGTGGTCCTCAACGGCATCACCGGCGCCCTGGGGCTGGAGTCCACCCTCGCCGCGCTGCGCGCCGGACGCACCCTCGCCCTGGCCAACAAGGAGTCCCTCATCATCGGCGGGCCGCTCGTGCGCGGGCTCGCCCGGCCGGGCCAGATCGTCCCGGTCGACTCCGAGCACTTCGCCATCGCCCAGTGCTTCCCCCACCTGCCCGAGGGCGAACTCGCCAGCCCCGCGCAGGGCCACGTCCACGCCCGCCGCGACGAGGTGCGCCGCCTGGTCGTCACCGCCAGCGGCGGCCCCTTCCGCGGACGCGGCCGCGACGAACTGGCCTCCGTCACCCCCGCCGACGCCCTCAACCACCCCACGTGGAGCATGGGCCCGGTCATCACCGTCAACTCCGCCACCCTGGTCAACAAGGGGCTGGAGGTCATCGAGGCCAACCTGCTGTTCGACGTGCCCTTCGACCGGATCGACGTGGTCGTCCACCCGCAGTCGGTCGTCCACTCCATGGTCGAGTACGTGGACGGCTCCACCATCGCCAAGGCCAGCCCGCCCAGCATGATGATCCCCATCGCCTACGGGCTCGGCGCCCCCGACCGCGTGCCCGACGCCGCGCCCGGCATGGACTGGACCCGCGCCCACACCTGGACCTTCGAGCCCCTGGACCACGAGGCCTTCCCCGCCGTCCGGCTGGCCTGCGAGGTCGGTGCCGCGGGCGGGACCGCGCCCGCGGTCTACAACGCGGCCAACGAGGAGGCGGTCGACGCCTTCCTGGGGGGAAACCTCGCGTTCCCGGCCATCATGGACACCGTCTCCCAGGTAGTCTCGGAGCACCAGCGAACAGGAAGTACCGGGGGAGCGTCCTCCCACAGAGGACGCCTGAGCCTGGACGACGTGTACGCCGCTGACACCTGGGCCCGCACGCGTGCGCGCGAGCTGCTCGCGCGCCAGGCCTGACACCGCCCTGAGGAGAGATGCATGGTCGCCCTGATGACCGTGGTCGGGATCGTCCTGTTCGTCTTCGGTCTGCTGTTCTCGATCGCCTGGCACGAGCTGGGACACATGTCCACGGCCAAGATGTTCGGGATCAAGTGCACCGAGTTCATGGTGGGCTTCGGCAAGACCCTGTGGTCCGTCCGCAGGGGTGAGACCGAGTACGGCATCAAGGCGGTACCGCTGGGCGGGTTCGTGCGCATGGTCGGCATGCTGCCGCCCTCGCGCCAGGCGGCCGACGGCGGCTCCCGCAAGCTCTCGCGCTGGCGGGCCATGGCCGAGGACGCCCGCGAGGCGTCCTACGTCGAGCTCTCCCCCGAGGACCAGGACCGGCAGTTCTACCAGCGGGCGCCGTGGAAGCGCCTCATCGTGATGTTCGCCGGCCCGGGCATGAACGTCGTCCTGGCCGCGATCCTGCTCGCCGTGCTGTTCATGGGCATCGGGGTGCCGCAGAGCACCACCCAGATCGCCACGGTCACCGAGTGCGTGGTCCCCGCGGGCAGCTCCGTCACCGACTGCGAGGACGCCCCGCCCACGCCCGCCGCCGAGGCCGGGATGCTGCCCGGCGACGTCATCGTCTCCGTCGGCGGCGAGCCCACCCCGGACTGGAGCACCGCCAACCGGCAGATCCGCGAGTCCCTGGGCAGCACCGAGATCGTGGTCGAGCGCGACGGCGAGCGGCTGCCGCTGGACGTGGACATCGTCGAGAACGAGCTCCCGGCCCGCGACGCCGAGGGCGAGTTCGTCTACCAGACCGACGCCGACGGCGAGCCGCTCTACGACGAGCAGGGCTACCGCGTCTACGAGACCGAGGTCGTGGGCTTCCTCGGCATCGTCTTCGCCACCGAGCGCGCCCCGCTCACCTTCGCCGAGTCCGCCGCCGAGATGGGCGGCATGATGGTCGGCGTCGGCGAGGCCCTCATCGCCCTGCCCAGCAAGGTGCCCGACGTGTTCGCCGCCGCCTTCCTGGGCGAGCAGCGCACGCAGGACTCCCCGGTGGGCATCGTCGGCATCTCCCGCATCGGCGGAGAGATCATGGCCCAGGGGCTCCCCGTGGCCGACACCGCCGCGATCATGATCCAGATCCTGGCCGGGGTGAACCTCTTCCTGTTCGCCTTCAACCTGCTGCCGATCCTGCCGCTGGACGGCGGGCACATGGCCGGTGCCATCTGGGAGTGGATCAAGCGCGGCTGGGCCAGGCTGTTCCGACGGCCCGAACCGGCGCCGGTGGACGTGGCGATGCTGACACCGGTGGCCTACGTGGTCGTGGCCTGCTTCCTGGTGTTCAGCGTGGTCCTGCTCGTCGCCGACCTGTTCAACCCGGTCAGGCTCTTCGGCTGACACCCGCTCCGGCGGCTCCGCGACCGGCGCCGGGCCGCCGGACCCCACCGCCGCGGTGCCTTCGCGAACGGCGGCGGACACCCCCGCGACGCCGGGCGTTCATCCTGGTACGCCTGGTTCGCCTTCGATGCCGGGCATGCCTTCGGGTACGGGTAACCTGGGGGTCGTGATCCGGGAACGGCGGTTGCAGCCGAGGCCACCGACCACGGTGCCCCCGGACGCGGCGGCCCCGCGCCACACGCCGGACGCCCTTTCCCGAAACGGACGAATCAAGTGCCGCCCCTCCTCCGGCGGCAGACGAGGTGAAGCAAGCGTGACCGTCGATCTCGGTATTCCCGCCACACCGCCGCGCCCGCTCGCGACCCGGCGCAAGACGCGGCAGATCATGGTCGGGAACGTCCCCGTCGGTGGGGACGCCCCGGTGTCCGTGCAGTCGATGACGACCACCCGTACCTCCGACATCAACGCGACCCTCCAGCAGATCGCGGAGCTGACCGCCGCGGGCTGCCAGATCGTCCGCGTGGCCGTGCCCACCAACGAGGACGCCGACGCCCTGCCGATCATCGCCAGGAAGTCGCAGATCCCGGTGATCGCCGACATCCACTTCCAGCCCAAGTACGTGTTCGCGGCCATCGACGCCGGATGCGCGGCCGTGCGCGTCAACCCGGGCAACATCAAGAAGTTCGACGACAAGGTCGCCGAGATCGCCAGGGCGGCCGGTGAGGCCGGGACGCCGATCCGCATCGGCGTCAACGCCGGTTCGCTGGACAAGCGCCTGCTCCAGAAGTACGGCAGGGCCACCCCGGAGGCCCTGGTCGAGTCGGCGCTGTGGGAGTGCTCGCTGTTCGAGGAGCACGGCTTCCGCGACATCAAGATCTCGGTCAAGCACAACGACCCCGTGGTCATGGTCAACGCCTACCGCCAGCTCGCCTCGGCCTGCGACTACCCGCTGCACCTGGGCGTGACCGAGGCCGGTCCCGCCTTCCAGGGCACCATCAAGTCCGCGGTGGCCTTCGGCGCGCTGCTCTCGGAGGGCATCGGCGACACCATCCGCGTGTCCCTGTCCGCGCCTCCCGCGGAGGAGGTCAAGGTCGGCAACCAGATCCTGGAGTCGCTGGGCCTGCGCGAGCGCGGCCTGGAGATCGTCTCCTGCCCCAGCTGCGGCCGGGCCCAGGTGGACGTGTACACGCTCGCCGAGGAGGTCACCGCCGGCCTGGAGGGCATGGAGGTGCCGCTGCGCGTGGCCGTCATGGGCTGCGTCGTGAACGGCCCCGGCGAGGCCCGTGACGCCGACCTGGGCGTGGCCTCCGGCAACGGCAAGGGCCAGATCTTCGTCAAGGGCGAGGTCATCAAGACCGTGCCCGAGTCCCAGATCGTGGAGACCCTCATCGAGGAGGCCATGCGCATCGCCGAGGAGATGGGCGAGTCCGGCACCGAGTCGGGCGCGCCCACGGTCTCCGTGGCCGGCTGACCCGCTCACCGCCGCGAACGGCCGCGCCGCCCTCCGAGGGCCGGCGCGGCCGTTCGCGTGTGCGGTGCCCGGGCAGAGGCATGGTCACGGGGCCGACCGGTCCGCCCCACCCCTCCCGTGAGCCCCGGGCCCGGGACGGTGACGTGTCCTGGCAGAGGGCCTTCGCCGCGGGAACGCCACCCACTGCCACCCGTGTCCCGCACCCCGGGTGAGGGCCGTTGTCCGCGCAGGTGGAGGAGGGAGGGGAGCACTCCGCTCCGCCGGTCCACGGTGACGCGAAGACGAGCACGTGAGGAGCGGGAGGGCCTGCTGGTGCATGCGGGTGCGGGGAACCTGGTCCGCGCCAGGGGAGGAGTCGCGGGCATGGAGGACCGGGCGGGGAGGTCATCGAGGTCCGCGGTTGCGAGGGCGGCCCGCCCGGGTCCCGGCCCTCCGTCGTGCCCCGGGTCCTGCCGTACGGCTCTGACCAGCCTGTTCGCTGTCCGAAGTGGTGGCGGTCACCCAGGGTGATTTTATGTGGCATCACTCACAGGAAGCTGCGTTTCGTTGCGCTGGGACGCATGATCGCGCCACTTAATCCAGACAGACGCAACGAATGTGGGTCATGTTACGTAGATAACGCGGCTACCGTTGCTGAGGGCTTCGGGCCGCCCGGGTGTGCGGCGGCCGAACCCCACCCCCCCTCGCCGCACTTCCCTCCGGGGAGCGGTGTGCCCACGTACATGAACGAGGAGTAAACACGTGGTGGACCAGAAGAGCTCGGCGGGCACCCGCGGGGCCGCAGGCCCGGGCGGTGCGCCCGCGCTGAGGCAGCGCCTCACCAGGCGCAAGCCGATCGAGAAGCTCGTCGCCGAGACCCAGGACTCCGAGGGCAGCGGCCTCCAGCGGCACATGGGCTTCTGGCAGCTGTCCATGATCGGCATCGGCGCCACCCTGGGCACCGGCATCTTCGTCGTGCTGGGCGAGGCCGTCCCCGTCGCGGGGCCCGCCGTCGTCCTCTCCTTCGTGCTCGCCGGGATCACCGCGCTGTTCTCCGCGCTCGCCTACGCCGAGATGGCCGGGATGATCCCCACCTCCGGCTCCGCCTACTCCTACAGCTACGCCACCATCGGCGAGTTCATGGCCTGGGTGTGCGGCTGGTGCCTCATGCTCACCTACGGGGTGTCGGTCGCCGCGGTCGGCGTCGGCTGGGGCGAGTACATCAACGAGCTCCTCCACCTCACCACCGGCCTGTCCCTGCCCGCCGCGGTGCTCGCCGGTCCCATGGAGGGCGGCGTGATCAACCTGCCCGCCGCCGTCGTGGTCCTGCTGTCCATGTTCGCCCTGCTCGCCGGGGTCCGCGAGAGCAGCCGCGTCAACGCCGTCATGGTCGCCGTCAAGGTCGCCATCCTGGTGATGTTCGTGGCCATCGCGATCACCGCCGTCCAGGACGGCAACTTCGCCCCGTTCATGCCGATGGGCATGGCCGGTGTCAGCGCCGCGGGCGCCACCCTGTTCTTCTCCTACATCGGCTTCGACTCGGTCTCCACCGCGAGCGAGGAGGCCAAGAACCCGCAGCGCGACCTGCCCCGGGCGATCATGTTCGCGATGATCCTGGTGACGGCGCTGTACTGCCTGGTCGCCTTCGCGGCGGTCGGCGCGCTCGACTGGACCGGCTTCGTCGACGGCGAGACCTCCCTCGCGGGCATCCTGACCAAGGTCACCGGCACCCCCGTGTGGGCGGTCATCTTCGCCGCCGGCGCGGTCCTGGCCCTGGCCAGCGTGGTCCTGGTCGTGCTCTACAGCCAGACCCGCATCCTCTACGCGATGTCGCGCGACGGCCTCATCCCCAAGGCCTTCTCCACCCTCGACGCCAAGGGCACCCCGCGCACGAACACCCTCATCACCTCCGTGCTCATCGCGGTGCTCGCCGCGCTGGTCCCGCTCGGGCCGCTCGCCGACGCCACCGCCATCGGCACCCTCTTCGCCTTCGCCCTGGTCAACGTGGCCGTCCTGGTGCTGCGCCGCAGCAGGCCCGACCTGCCGCGCGCCTTCCGCGTGCCGGGGGCGCCGGTCACGCCGATCCTGGGCGTGCTGGCCTGCGCCTACCTCATGTTCAGCATGTCGATGGGCGTGTGGACGGCCTTCCTGGTCTGGCTCGCCGTCGGCGTGGCGATCTACTTCGCCTACAGCATGCGCCGCTCCGCCCTGGAGACCGAACCCGAGGCCGGCGAGGTCCGCTCCTAGCCTCCCCGCACGGGAACCGCGCATAGGGGGCCGGGGGAATCCCCCGGCCCCCTCGCGTGTTCTCCGGAGGGGTTCGGCGCACGTCATGCCGCGCGAATCCCTCCCCGTGCGCAAGAAACAGCGGTGTCCGGCTCGAAATACGCAGGAATCCTCGGGTTCGGTGCACTGTTTCGGCGCCTTCTCCCACCTAGAGTGGACGCGGCCCCGAGACGACGGAGAAAAGCGAGGTGAGGCAGTGACACGCGGACCCCTGCGCGTGGCCCTTGACCAGGGCACCGGACCCAGCGCGGACCCCGCCGCCGCCCTCGACCGGCTGGCCGCCCGCGCCAGGGCCGCCGCCGACGCCGGAGCCCGCCTGCTCGTGGGACCCGAGATGTCCCTGACCGGCTACAACCTCGACCCCGGCCTCCTGGCCCGGCTCGCCGAACCCGCGGACGGCCCCCTCAGCCGGGCGGTCGCCGCCATCGCCGCCGACACCGGCGTCGCCGTCGTCCACGGCTTTCCCGAGCGCGCCGACGGCGCCGTGTACAACGCCGTCCAGCTCGTGGACGCCACCGGCGCCCGCCGGACCTACCGCAAGACCCACCTGTTCGGCGACCTGGACCGCGGGGCGTTCTCCCCGGGCGCGGAACCGGTGGTCCAGGCCGACCTCGACGGGGTCCGCGTCGGCCTGCTGGTCTGCTACGACGTCGAGTTCCCCGAGACCGTGCGCGCCCACGCCCTCGCCGGTACCGAACTCCTCGTCGTCCCCACCGCGCTCATGCTTCCCTTCACCGAGGTGGCCGAGCGGATCGTGCCGGTGCGCGCCCTGGAGAACCAGCTCCACCTGGCGTACGTGAACCGCTGCGACACCGAGGGCGACCTGAGCTACGCCGGACTGAGCACCCTGGTCGCCCCCGACGGCTCCGAGACGCTGCGGGCCGGCCCCGGCGAGGAGCTCCTGGTCGGCGACGTCGACCCGGACGCCCTCGCCCGCGCCCGCCGCGAGCAGTCCTACCTGGACGACCGCCGCCCGGCCCTGTATCGGACGCTCACCGCCTGACCGCCGCCCGGACCGCCCGGCGCCCGCACGCCGGGCGGAGGCGAGCCCGCGCGCGCCACCGGCCCGCCCGAGCCCTTCCCCCGCCGCGACCCGTGCCACCGCGCACGAACACCGACCGGCGTCCCCGCCGGACCACACCCACGAAGGAGGGGTAGAGAATGACGTCTGCCGTGCCCACGGCCGCCGGTGCCGCACCCGAGCAGAGCACGCCGCTGAACATGTGCGGGCCGGACTTCCCGTTCGCCTACGACGCCTACCTGGAGCACCCCGCCGGACTCGGGCAGGTCCCGGCGGAGCGCCACGGCACCGAGGTCGCCGTCATCGGCGGCGGGCTGTCGGGGATCGTCACCGCCTACGAGCTCATGAAGATGGGCCTCAAGCCGGTGGTGTACGAGGCCGACCGCATCGGCGGGCGGCTGCGCACCGAGAAGCTCGCGGGCTGCCCCGACGACGTGGTCGCCGAGATGGGCGCCATGCGCTTCCCGCCCTCCTCCACCGCCTTCTGGCACTACGTGGACCGGGTCGGCCTGGAGACGGCGCCGTTCCCCAACCCCCTCTCCCCGGCCACCCCCAGCACCGTGGTCGACCTCAAGGGCCGGTCCCACTACGCCACCTCCCTGGACGACCTGCCCGAGGTCTACCGCGAGGTGGCCCGCGCCTGGGACGCCGCCCTGGACAGCGTCCAGCACACCCGCATGCAGAAGGCCATCCGCGAGCGCGACGTGGCCACCCAGAAGGAGATCTGGAACGAGCTGGTCGCCCGGCTCGACAACCAGACCTTCTACGGCTTCCTGTGCGACTCCCCGGCCTTCGCCTCCTTCCGCCACCGTGAGATCTTCGGCCAGGTGGGCTTCGGGACCGGCGGGTGGGACACCGACTTCCCCAACTCCATCCTGGAGATCCTGCGGGTCACCTACACCGGCGCCGACGACGACCACATGGGCATCGTGGGCGGTGTGGAGCAGCTGCCGCTGCGCCTGTGGGAGGACGCCCCGGACAAGCTCGTGCACTGGGCGCAGGGCACCACCCTGGCCTCGCTGCACGAGGGCGGTCCGCGTCCGGCCGTCACCGCCCTGCGCCGCACCGCGGCCAAGGGCTCCCCGGCCGGGAACATCACGGTCACCGACGCCTCGGGCTCCACCCGGACCTACGCGGCGGCCGTGTTCACCGCGCAGAGCTGGATGATGCTGTCCAAGATCGACTGCGACGAGGACCTGCTGCCCATCGACCACTGGACGGCGATCGAGCGCACCCACTACATGGAGTCCTCGAAGCTGTTCGTGCCGGTGGACCGCGCGTTCTGGCGGGACAAGGACCCCGAGACCGGCCGCGACGCCATGAGCATGACGCTCACCGACCGCATGACCCGGGGCACCTACCTGCTGGAGGGCTCCGACCCGGACGGTCCGGCGGCGATCTGCATGTCCTACACCTGGTGCGACGACTCGCTCAAGTGGCTGCCGCTGTCGGCCAACGAGCGCCTGGAGGTCATGCTCTCGTCGCTGTCCAAGATCTACCCGGACGTGGACATCCGCTCGCACATCACCGGTGACCCGGTGACGGTGTCGTGGGAGGACGAGCCCTACTTCATGGGCGCCTTCAAGGCCAACCTGCCGGGCCACTACCGCTACCAGCGCCGCCTGTTCACGCACTTCCGCCAGGACGCCCTGGAGGAGCGCCACCGCGGCCTGTTCCTGGCCGGGGACGACGTGTCCTGGACGGCGGGCTGGGCCGAGGGCGCCGTGCAGACCGCGCTCAACGCCGTGTGGGGCGTGATCCACCACTTCGGCGGCGGGACCGACCCGTCCAACCCGGGCCCCGGCGACCTGTTCGACGATCTCGCGCCGGTCGCCCTCCCGGAGGACTGAGGCAGTGCCTGCTTCGGGGCTCCGCTCCGCTTCGCCCCGTGTCCGGGCGTCGTGGGAGCGGGGTCCTTCGGCGTCTTTCGTGCCTGGCTCCTTCGTCGCTTGCGGCACGTCCGACGCCTGCAGGACCCCGCCGCCGCCCGAACGGTGCCTGCTTCGGGGCTCCGCTCCGCTTCGCCCCCTGTTCGGGAGTCTCCCCTGCTCCTCGCCCCGTGTCCGACCGCCTCCCCGCAGCCAGGCTCCGGGGAGGCGCCTCAGGGCAGGTCGGCCGTCCCGGCGAGGATGGGCTGGTCCACCAGGCGCGACAGCACGAGCGTGCTCTTGGTCCGCACCACGAACGGCTCGGCGCCCAGCCGCTCGATGACCTCCTCCAGATGGTGGGTGTCGCGGGCGCGGACCTGCACGATGGCGTCCGCCTCGCCGGTGACCGTGCACGCGGAGGTGATCTCGGCGTAGCCCGCGAGCCCCGTCCGGATCTCGCCCGGCGACGTGCGGGCCCGGCAGTACAGCTCGATGAAGGCCTCGGTGGTCCACCCGACGGCCTGGGGCTCGACCACCACGGTGAACCCGCGCACCGCGCCGGACTCCACCAGCCGGTCCACGCGGCGCTTGACCGCGGAGGGGCTCAGCCCGACCCGCTGGCCGATCTCGGCGAAGCTCATCCGCGCGTCCGCGCCGAGTATCGCGATGATCCGCTCATCGACACGATCCAGCCGCATTACGCTTCGTCCCCGTCTGTCCACGTCTGATTGAGGCAGGGCACATGTTACCGGGGTGTGTTTCCCCGGGGTTCGTGTCGCATCCGGTCCTCACCCTCCGAAGTGATAACAATTCATAGAGTAACTAAATGTGTGAGGGAGTGGACGAGTGCGAGCACGAACCCGGGCCGGCGTCTCGGCTGTGGCGGTCCTGGCCTCCCTGGTCGCGGCGGTTCCCGCGCAGGCCGGTCAGATCACCCGCATCGACCAGGGGGGCCTCGACTGGGCTCCCTGCGAGGACATCCAGCCCGTCGCGGACGAGAGGCTGGAGTGCGCCACCCTCACCGTCCCCCTCGCCCGCACCGCCGACGGCGAGCGGCTCAGCGGCCGGGACGACGCCGTCGAACTCGCGCTCTCCCGGGTCCCCGCCGACGGTGAGGCCCGCCGCACCCTGCTGGTCAACCCGGGAGGCCCCGGCAGCGCCGGACGCCAGTGGGCCTCCTACACCCACTGGCGCATGCCCGCGGAACTCCGCGAGACCTACGACGTCGTCTCCTTCGACCCGCGCGGCGTGGGCGCCTCCACCCCGTCCATCACCTGCGACCCCGACCACTTCACTCCCGTGCGCCCCGACACCGTGCCCGCCGACGCGGCCGCGGAGGAGGCGCTGCGCGCCGACGCCCGGGCCTACGCCCGGGCCTGCGCGGACAACACCGGCCCCCTGCTCGACCACACCCGCACCGTGGACACCGCACACGACATGGACGCCATCCGGGCGGCCCTGGGCCGGGAGCGGATCGACTACCTCGGCTACTCCTACGGCAGTTACCTGGGCACCGTCTACTCCGCGCTCTACCCCGACCGCGTCCGCTCCCTGGTCCTGGACAGCGTCGTCAACCCCGACAAGCCCTGGTACGAGAGCAACCTCGCCCAGAACGGCGCCCTGGACCGCGCGGCGAACAACTTCTTCGCCTGGGCCGCCCGCCACGACGACGTCTACGGGCTGGGCACCACCGGAGAGCAGGTCGCCGAGGCCTACTACACCCTGCGCTCGGAGCTGGCGGAGAAGCCCGCGGAGGGCACCGTGGGCCCCACCGAGCTGGAGAGCACCGCCATCGTGGTCGCCTACAGCAGCACCTACTGGCCCTCGGTCGCCGCCGCGCTCTCGGCCAGGATCACCGGGTCCGACGACGCCCCGCTGCTCTCGCTGTACGAGGCCTACGGCGAGGACGCCGGCTCCGACCGCGGTTACGGCGGCTACCTCGCCGTCCAGTGCACCGACGCCCACTGGCCCCGGGACTGGTCCACCTGGAGCGCCGACACCGAGCAGTCCCACCGCGAGGCGCCCTTCATGGGATGGCACAACACCTGGTACAACGCTCCGTGCGCGACCTGGAGCGCCGACTCCGACGACTGGTTCCAGGTCGGCGACGGTCCCGGCGAGCACCCCGCCTACGGGGGCGACGCGCTCCTCGTGCACGCCACCGAGGACGGGGCCACCCCCGTCGAGGGCGCCTTCGCCCTGCGCGAGCGCCTGCCCGGATCCTCCCTGGTGACCGAGGAGGGCGGCCACACCCACGGCGTCTCCTTCACCGGCAACGACTGCGTGGACGAGATCGTCACCGCCTACCTGCGGGACGGGAAGCTGCCCGCGCGCGCCGAGGGCGAGGGGCCCGACGCCACCTGTGAGGGACGCCCCGAACCCCAGCCGCGTACCGCCCAGAACGCACCTGGGACCATGGGGGAGCGCCCCGCTCCGGTACCCGGGCACCACGTGGGCGCGGTCGTGAAGTCCGGGACACCGGAGTAACCGGTCGAATAGGCTGGAACCGGCGCGAAAAGGCTCGGTTTGTCGGCCCCCGGCGCCCGCACGAGGGCACTGGGAAGATGGGGGAGATGCGATGCTGCGAACCTCGCCGGTACGGATTCTGGGAGAACGCGACAGGGAGGCCGTCCGCGCGCTCCTGGACACCGACCCCGTGGGCAACGTGTTCGTCACCTCCCGCCTGATGGCCACCGGCCTCTCCGCCGGTGCCGGCGGAGCCGAGGTGTGGGGGCACATGGAGCGGGGGCGCCTGACCGCCCTGTGCTACTCGGGGGCCAACCTCGTCCCCGTCAACGCCGGGCCGGCCGCGATCCGCAGCTTCGCCGACCACGCTCGCTGGAGGGGCCGCCGCTGCTCCTCGATCGTCGGTCCCGTCGACGCGGTCAGCGACTTCTGGCAGCAGGTCACCCCGGCGTGGGGGCCCGCCCGCGTCATCCGCGCCAGCCAGCCGGTCCTGGAGATCAGCGGCCCGCCCTCCGTGCCCGCCGACCCGCTGGTGCGCCGGGTCCGGCTGTCCGAGCTCAACACCATCGTGCCCGCCTGCGTGGCCATGTTCACCGAGGAGGTCGGCGTCCCGCCGGACTCCGGCGACGGCGGGGCGCTCTACCGGGCCCGGGTGGCGGAACTGGTGCGCACCGGCCGGGCCTTCGCCCGGATCGAGGACGGGCGCGTGGTGTTCAAGGCCGAGATCGGCGCGGTCACCCGGCACGCCTGCCAGGTCCAGGGCGTGTGGGTCCACCCGGAGCTGCGCGGACAGGGCCACTCCACGGCGGGCATGGCCGCCGTGGTCGAGTACGCCCTCGCCGAGATCGCGCCCCGCGTCACCCTCTACGTCAACGACTTCAACACCCCGGCCCGCGCCGCCTACCAGCGGGTCGGCTTCCGCCAGGTCGGCGAGGTCATGTCGGTGCTGTTCTGAGCGCCCCGCGTCCGGCGCCGGCGGCGTTCTGACGGACTCCCGTCAGATCCGTCCCCGCGGCGCCGCCGGGGGAGCCGCGGCCGGTTAGCCTGGTGCCAGGTCCGTGGCGCCTCGCGCCCTCTGTCCCCTCACGAGAGAGCGCCGATGCAGCAGAACCCGACCGGCCGGGCACGCCTGGGCCTGGCCCTCCTCCTCGGCCTGCTCGCCGTCCTGGGCCCGCTCAACATCGACATGTACCTGCCGGCCTTCCCCGACATCGCCGCGGACCTGGACGCCGGCGCGTCCCACGTGCAGCTGAGCCTGACCACCTGCCTGGTCGGCCTCGCCGTGGGCCAGGTGGTGGTCGGCCCGGTCAGCGACGCCCGGGGGCGCCGCGGACCGCTCATCACCTCCCTGGTCCTGTTCGTCCTGGCGTCGCTGCTGTGCGCCTTGGCCCCCAACATCGCCGTGCTGGTGCTGGCCCGCTTCCTCCAGGGGCTCACCGCCTCGGCCGGGGTCGTGCTCTCACGCGCGGTCGTGCGCGACGTGTTCGACGGCACCGAGCTGACCAGGTTCTTCGCCCTGCTGATGGTGATCAACGCGGTCGCGCCCCTGGCGGCGCCGATGGCGGGCGGCGCCATCCTGTGGCCGTCCTTCGCCGGGTGGGAGGCCGTCTTCCTGGCCCTGGCGCTGCTGGGCGCGGTGATCGTCGCGGTCGTGGCGCTGCGGCTGGAGGAGACCCTGCCGGTGGAACGGCGCATCCCCGGCACGGTGGGCGGCACCCTGCGGACGGTGGGGGCGCTGCTGCGGGACCGCTCCTTCCTCGGCTACGCCCTGGTGGTCGGCCTCGTGCACGGTGGCAGCTTCGCCTACGTCGCCGGGACGCCGTTCGTCTACCAGGACCTGTACGGGGTGTCCCCGCAGGTCTTCGGCGTGCTGTTCGGGGTCAACGGCGCGGCCATCATCGCCGGGAGCTGGACGGTGGGCCGCTTCAGCGCGCGGTTCGGCGAGCGCGCCCTCCTGGTGTGCGCCGTGTCCGCCGCGGTGGTGGCGACCGGGGCGCTGCTCGCGGCGACGCTGGCCGACGGCCCGCTGGCGGCCCTCGTGGTGCCGATCTTCGTCTACATGACGTGCATGGGGATGATCCTCACCAGCTCCTTCGCCCTGGCCATGCGCGGCCAGGAGCGGCGGGCGGGCAGCGCCAGCGCCGTGCTGGGCGCGCTGCCCCCGCTGCTCGGCGCGGCGGTGGCGCCGCTGGTGGGGCTGGACGAGAGCACCGCCGTGCCGATGGGCGCCGTCCTGTTCACCACCTCCCTCCTGGGGCTGGGCGTCCTGCTGGCCCTGACCTCGCCGCGCGTGCGCGGGCGGGTGGCCGACCAGGCCCCGTGACCCCGTTCCGCCCGGCGTTCAGCCGGTGAGCGCCGCCGGGCCCATGAGGAAGTCGGGGTCCAGCTGGGCGGCCAGGTCGGCGCCCTTGGCCTCGTTGGCCCACGCCCGCGCGTTGCGCAGGTGGAACTCCGCCGACTGCCGGGTGAAGCGCTCCCAGTCCTTGGGGGCGGAGTCCGCCGTGTCCCGCATCAGGGCCAGGGTCTTGACGTTGTCCTCCTCCAGGTCCGCCAGCTCCGGGTGGCGGCCCTTCTCCATGGAGCGCACGAACCCCGAGTGCGTCATCCACCCCGCCAGCGCGTCGCCCACGTGCTCGCGCAGGAACTCCACGTCCGCCTCGTCCTGCACCTTGTTGCCGATCACCCGGATGGCGACCTCGTGGTCGCGGGCGTACTCGGCGTACTGCCGGTACACGCCCACGCCGCGCACGGTGGGCTCGGCGACCAGGAAGGTCACGTCGAAGCGGGTGAACATCCCCGAGGCGAAGGAGTCGGCGCCCGCCGTCATGTCCACGACCACGTACTCGCCGGGGCCGTCCACCAGGTGGTTGAGGTACATCTCGGCCGCGCCCACCTTGGAGTGGTAGCAGGACACGCCCAGGTCCGACTCGGCGAACGGGCCGGTGACCATGAGCGTGGCGCCCCGGACGGAGGCGCCGAAGCGCGCGTGCAGCGGGTTGTCCCCGGTCACCGTCAGCAGGCGCGACCCCCGGCCCGGCGGCGTGGTCTTGACCATCGCCCGCGCCGAGGGGATCCGCGGGTTGTCCCCGCGCAGCAGCTCCTTGATCTCGTCCAGGTGCGCGCCCAGCGCCGGAAGGGCGGCCAGGTCCTCCTCGGACATCCCCAGGGCGGCGCCCAGGTTCTGGTTGATGTCGGCGTCGATGGCCACCACGGGCACGTGCTGGGCGGCCAGGTAGCGGGTGAACAGCGCGGAGAGGGTGGTCTTGCCGCTGCCGCCCTTGCCCGCGAACGCGATCTTCATGTGAGCCCTTCGGAACGGGAGTGTGCGCCGGGTACGCGGAGGCGGCCCGCCCGTGGTGGGGCGGGCCGCCGGACCCGGACATGGCAACGATTATCGTTCCTGGAACTCGTCCTGTCAGTCGAACGGCCCGGCCACGGCGCGTATTGCCAACGTGTTACACCTCACATGGGTCTCCCTGGGGTCGGGACTGTTTCCTTTGTTCACATCGGGGATGACACGTGACGGGGTTTTGTGGCCGATCCCGGGCAGGGAGAACAAGGGTGTGCTGTTCTGGAGCCAGCACACCCTTGTCTAAGGTGAGTGCAGGCGGCGCAACCCGCGCGTCCGTCGCGGGTGATTGGAGTGACCGGATGGCTGAGGCGAGGCAACTCCGGGAATACGTGCCCGCGGAGGTGTCGGAGAGCACGGCTGCGACCGCACCGACCATCGAGCCGGGGGACCTCACCGGCGGGGTCACCGACCACACGGTGTGGAGCTGTGCCGGGAACCTGACCGCGGTGCGGTCCATCCGCGCGCGCGTGCGCGAGTTCCTCACCCGTATGAACCACTCCGAGGGCTCCCTGGACGACGCGGAGCTGGCCGTCAGCGAGCTGGCCACCAACGCCCTGCTCCACTCGCGCTCCGGACAGAGCGGCGGCGTCATGACGCTGTTCATCCGCTCCGACGAGGGGCGCCTGCGCGTCGCGATCGCCGACCAGGGCGCGCGCGACGGCGAGAGCGAGCACACGCGCGAGGACGGCGACGACTTCGGCCGCGGCAAGCTCATCGTGGACAGCTGCGCCACCCGCAGCGGCGAGTACTGGAGCGACGCCACGCACGTGGCCTGGTTCGAGATCGACGACCGGGTGGGAGGGGCCGACGGGTGCGCGGGGGAGCCGCCGGAGGCGGAGTTGGCGGTCGACGACTGACGCGGTGCCCCCGGGGCCCTCGCCCCGCTCCGGACGCCGTGCCCGCCCGTCGCCCGGTGCCGCCCCGACCGGAGGCCGCGGCCCCTGTGCACCGACACCACCAGCCTCAGCTGACGCCGGGATCCCCGGTGGCCCCCGCCGCCCCGACGGGCCCGGATCCCCGGACGCGCCCCCGGGTCAGTACGCTCCGCCGACGGGCGGGTAGGCGATCCGCTCCGGCTCGGGCGCGCAGCGCACCGTCACCTGGCGTCCCTCCGGTGGCGGGCAGTCCGCCCCCGTCAGCACGCAGGCCCCCGTCCACAGCGCCAGCGCCACCAGGGTCACCCGCGTGGCCTCGTCGCCGCGCTCGTCCACCGCCACCACGTCGTCGGCGGTCAGCTCCAGCAGGTCCCGCAGCTCCGAGAAGCGCCCCATGAGGTCGTTGTGCGGGTGCAGGGTGGTCAGGAGCCCCCCGCTGGTGTCCTCGTAGCCCAGGATGCCGTTGTCGAACAGGCCGCGCGCCGGGCTGTACCCGTTGCCGTCGGGGCTGGGCTGCAACAGCTCCTCGAAGGGCGTCGTCCCCAGCGCCTGCCCGAACGCGATCACCTGGCGCACCCGCGAGCGCTCCGCCAACTCCAGCGCCGTCTGCGCCATGTCCGCGCTGACCAGCAGCAGGCGTGTGTCGGTCTCGGTGAGCACGGCGCACTGGGTGTCCAGGTCGGACGCGGTCGACAGGGGCAGCGCGCGCCCGCCCACGGCCATCACCGTGTAGGTGGCCAGGAACCGGTCCGGCGAGACCGGCGCGAGCACCCCCACCACGTCACCGAAGCACATGCCCCGGCGGCTGAGCCCCGCCGCGGCCTGCTCCACCTTGGCGGCGAAGGACAGGGCGTCCACGCGGTACCCGGCCCCGCGGATCGATCCCCCGCGCGCGGGCCGCAGCCGGAGCCGCTCGCACAGGCCTCCGGTCAGTGATCCGATCGGGTCGTCCCGGCGCGGCAGGTGGCGCCCCGGTCGTCCGGTTCCTGAAGACAGCCCTACCCCCATACGTACCCCCAGTTCGCCATCTGGCGGTGGTACCGCCGTCCGGGCTCGTCACGCCCCCTCCACGTGGCGAACCCGGCGGCGACGTACCGGTCGGCGGATGCGGTGTCCCTCCCCAGGACGCACCCCGTGCCGACGCGGCCTCCCACCGGCCCCGGGGACCTCCCCGGGGCTGACGTCCGCCGGATCCGGTGTCACACCGGTGTCCGGCGGCCGTTTCCGGGACCCCGCGGCCGTGCCACCGGCAGTGCCACGAACCTGGTGTCCCACGCTGTGAAGCCTAGCGCGTTCACAGCCAGATGCACATGCATATTGCTATGCACCTGCATATGTAGATTCGGCGCGGAAGCTGGCTCTCCCGGTGGCGAGCCGGGCGTAACAGGGCAGACCGGGCGGGTTAGTCCGAGGCCCGGTGGTGACGTACCCACGACGTGATCTGCGTACGCGAGTGGAAGCCCATCTTGCGGTTGATGTTGGCCACGTGCCGGGCCGCCGTCGACGAGGTGATGAACAGTTCCCGCGCGATGTCCGGGTTGCTCCTGCCCTGGCTCACCAGGAGCGCGACCTCCAGTTCACGCCGGGTCAGCCGCTCCTCGGGGGTCACCGACTCCGGGGCCGGGACGGGCTCCGTCCGCTCCCGGCGCCCGCGGGCGGGACGGCTGGGCGGGGCGCTGCGCCGCGACGGCGGGCGCCGCGCCTCCTCGGCCAGCCGCTCGCCCTCGCCGACCGCGCTCGTCAGGGCCAGGGCGCGGCCCTGTTCCCACCAGGCCACCAGCTGGCGGCGGCGCCGGCGGACCTTCTCCACGTCGGTGAACGGCCACGGCGCCGCGTGCGTGGGCAGACCCAGCCGCTCGCGCACGCTCATCGCCGCGCCCGCCAGACGGCAGGCGGACTCGCGCGTCCCCGCCCCGAACGCCACCCGGGCGATCGCGGTCAGGGCGCGCGCCGCGTCCGCGCGCTGACCCGTCGAGTGGCTCAGCAGCAGCCCCTCGCTCAGGTAGTCGTAGGCCTGGCCGGTGGACCCCTGGGCGTGGGCCACCCGGCCGATCCCCGCCAGGCAGCGCGCCTCCTCGGCCACCGACCCGATCAGCCGCTGGGTGTCCAGCGCCTCCCGGTAGCAGCGGTCGGCCGTCAGCAGGTCGCCGCTGGCCTCCGCCGCGCACGCCTGTCCCATGAGGGTGACCCCCACACCCCACCGGTGGTCGATACCGCGCAGCAGCGTCAGCGCCGCGTTGTAGTGATGGTCCGCCGTGGGGTGGTCGCCCTGCTGGGCGACCAGGGCCGCCCGGGTGCCCAGGGCGATCGCCTCGCCCCACAGGTCGCCCGACTCGCGGCACAGGCGCAGCGCCTCCTCCACCCGTACCGCGGCCTGGTCCGGCACGCGCTCGCGCACCTCGACCAGGGCGAGCAGGTTGAGCGCGATGCGGACGAACACGTCGTCCCCGGCCTCGCGGCACAACCGCAGGCCCTCCTCGCCCAGCGAGAGCGCCAGCCCGTGGTCGCGCCGCACCCGCGCCAGCTGGGCCCGGCCCACCAGTGCCCGGGCGCGCGAGGGCGCCTTCGCCGCGTCCTCCAGCTCCAGCAGGAGGTCCATCAGGTGCGCGCCCTCGGAGTAGCTCTGGTGGCTCACCCAGTGCGCGGTCAGGCTGACGCACAGCCGCAGGCCGGGCTCGGCGGCGCCGTGCTCCAGCGCCCAGCGCAGCAGGGAGCGCAGCGTGTCGTACTCGGCGATCACGCGCTGGCGCCCCGAGTCGCGCTCGCTCCAGGGCATGACCCGGCTCGACTCCAGCTTCTGCCCCAGGTCCTCGGCCAGGCGCAGCATCCGGTCCAGGAGCCTCTCCTGGAACAGCTCCGCCTCGCCCGCCTCGACCAGCCGGGAGTGCGCGAACCGCTGCACGGCCTCCGGCAGCCGGTAGCGCACCCGGCCCTCGAACTCACCGGTCACCGTGATCAGGGACCGGTTCAGCAGGGACGTCAGCAGGTCGAGGATGGCCGGTTCGGGCAGCGCCTCGTCGGCGCACACCTGCTCGGCCAGCTCCAGGTCCCAGCCCCGGAACACCGACAGGCGGCGCAGCAGCACCCTCTCGGCCTCGGACAACCCGCCGTACACGAAGTCCAGCACCACCGGCAGCATCTCGCTGCGCGAGACCGCCTGCCCGGGACCCGGCTGGACCGCGGGGGAGGCCAGGTGCGCGCGCAGCCCCTCGGCCAGCGCGACGGGGCCCACTCCGGGCGCGCTCGCGCCCAGGGCCTCGATCCCCAGCGGGATGCCGCCCGCCAGGTCGCACAGCTCCGTCACGGTCTCCAGCTCCTGGCGCGAGAGCGAGAAGCGGGGGTCGCGCGCGCGGGCGCGGTCCATGAACAGCCGCACCGCCTCCGCCCCGGCGGGGTCGGGCTGCGGCCCCTTGCGCGTGGGCAGCGGGAGCGCCATCGGCGTCACCCGCCACACGGTGCCGCCCGACAGGCGCACGGGGTCCTTGCTGGTGAGCAGGACCGACACGGCCGGGCAGGCCGCCAGCAGGGCGTCGCCGACCTCCGTCACCTCCTCGGCGACGTGTTCGCACGCGTCCAGCACCAGCAGCAGGTGGCGGTCGCGCAGTGCCTCGGTCACCGTGACCGACAACGGCTGTCCCGGCTCCTCCACCACGCCCACCGCGGCGGCCACCCGCGCGTACACCTCCAGGGTCGTGCGCGCGTCCGCCATGCCGGCCATCCACACGCCGTCGGGGAACCACGCGGTGGACTGCTCGGCCACGCGTATCGCCAGGCGCGTCTTTCCCAGTCCGTCGGTTCCGCACAGCGTGACGGAACGGCTGGAGCCGAGCAGACGGAGCAGGTCGCTCAGGTCCCGCTCACGGCCCACGAATCCGGTGCCCGGACGGGGGAGGTTGTGCCGCGCGGGCGCGGTCAAAGGTGCCATGGCCTTCACATGTAGGGGCTGTCGGGGGAGGTTCTCACCAGGGTCGGAGGGGAAGGTCGGCAGGGGCGGACATCGTCGGTGTGGGCTCGGGTACCCGGAGTTCCTGTCTTAGCGGGTGCACGCGCACTGTGCAAGTGCGTCCCGCCGAACGGGGCCGTGTCAGCCACCGTCGCCCGAGACGGCCCAGCCGGTCAACTGCGTCCTCGAGGAGATCGAGAGTTTTCTGAAGATGTTCGCGATGTGGCGGGCCGCCGTCGCCTGGCTGATGGTCAGCCGTTCGGCGATCTCACGGTTGGACAGGCCCTGTTCGGCCAGCTCGGCCACCTCCCTCTCCCTCGGAGTCAGCGATTCCGGGCCCGAGGGGCCCGCAGACCGCGGCCGGGGGAAGGCCAGCGCGCGGTCGAGGACCTGTTCCAGGGGCAGGGAGCGCCACGCGTTCCACGCCTCGGCGGTGCGCGTCCCGCCCACGCGCCGCTCCGCCGCCGACCGCAGCCGCAGCGTCTCGGCCGAGGGGCGGTCCAGCGACGTCCTGAGGTCGGCGGCCACGCCCACCAGGGCGGCGGCCCGCTCGGCCTCCTCCTCGGCCAGGGCCAGCTCCGCCAGCGCCTCCAGGGCCCGGGCCACCGCGAGCCTGCGGCCGGAGGTGAAACTCACCCGCAGGCACGTCGCCAGGGGCTCCCTGGCGAGCAGTGACTCGCCCTCGGCCAGGTAGAGGCGGCCCAGCTCCCGGGCGCAGTGCGCGGTGGCCGGGGCGGCCTCCAGTTCGCCGAAGACCGACAGGGCGTCGGAGAACAGCTCCCGTGCCCGCTCGAAGTCCCCCCGTTCGGCGGCGATCGAGCCCAGCCCGTGCAGGGAGTGGGCCGCGCTCCACCGGTCGCCCAGGTTCTCGGCCACCGCGACACCGTGCTCCAGGAGGGCCGTGGCCCGTTCGGCCTCGCCGTGGCGGCGGGCCAGCCGGGCCATCACGTCCAGCGTGGCCGACTCGGTGATGGGGTCGCTGACCTGGGAGGCCCACTCCCCGGCCCGCTCGGCGTGCTGCTGCCCCTCGTCCAGCGTTCCGGTGCGCAGGGAGAGCGCCGCCATGGTGGCCAGCGCCGAGGCGGCGGCCCCCGCCTCGCGGCAGGCCCGCGCCGCCTCCAGGGCGCACATGGCCAGGGTGGACACGCGCGGCGCCGCGTCCAGGTCCAGCCGCAGTTCGGCGTGCAGGGCCAGGGCGCGCGCCCGCAGGTGCGGGGACTGCGCGTCGGGGTCGGTGGACAGCGCCCGCTCCAGGAGGCGGCTGCCCTCGGCGGCCAGGTCGCGCACGATCCAGTAGGGGCGCAGCGCCACGCACACCCGCAGGGCCTCGTCCACGCGGCCCCGTGACAGGGCCCAGTCCACCACGCGGGCGTGGTTCTCCCGGTGGTGGTCGAGCAGGCGCAGGTGCCCCAGCCGCTCGCCCCACGACAGCGGCGCGCAGCAGCTCTTGGCCCACTCCTCCAGCCGGGCGACGCAAAAGCGCAGGTAGCGCTCCCAGCGGTCGTCCTCGCCGCCGCTGTCGGCCAGGTGCTCGGCGGCGTAGGCGCGCACCGTCTCGGTCAGCCGGTAGTGGGTGGTGCCGTCGACCTCGGCGTCCATCACCACCAGGGACTTGTCCAGCAGGGAGAAGTGCAGCGGCAGGATGTCGGCGGGGTCGACCCCCTCGCCCGAGCAGACGTCCTCCGCGGCCTCCAGGTACCAGGTGGAGAACACCGACAGCCGGTGCAGCAGGAGCCGCTCCGGCTCGGTGAGCAGGTCGTGGCTCCACTCCAGGACCGCGCGCAGCGTCCGCTGGCGGGGCGGGAGGTCCTCCGAGCCGTCGCTGGTCAACAGCTGGAAGCGGTCGTCCAGGCGGCGCAGGATCTGCTGCACGGACAGCACCCGCACCCGGGCGGCGGCCAGTTCGATCGCCAGCGGCATGCCGTCCAGCATCCGGCAGATCTCCGCGATGTAGCCGGAGTTCTCCCTGGTCATCTCGAACCCGGCGCGAGCGGCGTGCGCGCGGGTGACGAACAGGCGCACCGACTCGTAGCGCTGGGTGTCGCGCCGGGGGATGGGGGCGGGATCGGCGGCGTAGGGGTCGGTGGGGGTGGGCCGCGCGGGCAGGGACAGCGGCGGCACCCGCCAGATGTTCTCCTCGGGCACGTGCAGGGGCTGGCGGCTGGTCACCAGGATGCGCACCCGGGGGCAGTCGCGCAGCACGGCCTGGCACAGCTGCGCCATCGGCCCCACGGCGTGCTCGCAGGTGTCCAGGAGCAGCAGCAGGTTGCGGGTGCGCAGCGAGGTGATGACGGCGTCCGTCATCGTGCGCGAGTCGTCCTGTACCGCCTGGAGGCTCCCAGCGACCGCGCGCAGCGCCTGGTCGTGGGTGGAGGCCTCGCTCAGGTCGACGAAGCGCACGCCGTCGGGGAAGCGGCGCATGACGCGCTCGGCCAGGTGCAGGGCCAGGCGCGTCTTGCCGATACCGCCGGTACCGGTCAGCGTGACCATCCGGGCGGTGCCCAGGAGGCGGCCCAGGTCGACGATGTCGCGCTCGCGCCCGACGAAGCTGATGAACTCGCCGGCGGACAGGGGCAGGTTGTGGCGGGGAGGAGACATGGCCTCGATCACTCGGCAGTGCTTCTGTGGGGCTCCGCTCCGCTTCTCCCGCCCGTCACCCTCCACCATCCTCAACGGACGGCCTGCGGCCGAAGCGTGCTCGTGTTCAGGCGCCCCGAGGACGGGAACCGGGTCGCAGAGGGCACGGCGGCGCACGCGGTGGGACGGCCCGTGCCCACAGCCTCGCTCACCACCACCCACCACCCCCAACGGGCGCCTACGGCGCAACCCTGCTCGCAGTCCCACTCCGGCACGTCCAGGACCCCGCCGTCGCCTGAACGCCGGCCCCGGGGGCCGGGCGGGCACCCGGCACGCGTCCTGGGAGGCCGCGCCGCCGAGGGGCGGCGGCGCGGGGAACGCCGTTCCCAGTGTCGCACCCGCCGCCCCCGGTTGTCCTCCGAATGGCCGGTTCCGGCATGAGCGGACCGAAACCGCCCACGCCGGTCGGGAAGGTGCTATGGAGCGGTTACTCCGCGTTTTCCGGGCTCCCCGGAGCCCAGGTGGCGGGATCGGCCGGGCCCTGCTCGCCCGAGCCCATGTCCTTGACCTCGTGGCCGCCGTCCTCGCCGAACGGCGGGAACCACACGAAGGGGATGCCCTTCTTGGCGGCGTACTGGATCTGCTTGCCGACCTTGGCGGTGGAGTGGAACACCTCGGTGTTGAACCCGCGCCCGCGCAGCAGCTCACCGGTGCGCAGGGCCTCCCTGCGGCGCTCGGCGCCGGGCACCACGACCAGCACGTCGGTGGGGCACACGCGCCCCTCCTCGATCCGCCCCTCGGCGACGAGCTTGGCGAAGATGCGCGTGAGGCCGATGGAGATGCCCACGCCCGGCAGCCGCCTGCGGATGAACTGCCCGGCCAGGTCGTCGTAGCGGCCGCCCGCGCAGATGCTCCCGTAGCCGGGGTCGTCGTCGAAGGAGGCCTCGTAGACCGTGCCCGTGTAGTAGTCCAGGCCGCGGGCGATGGACAGGTCGGCCACGACGCTGCCCTCGGGCAGGTCGGCCAGGTCCTCCAGGACGAAGGAGAGCTCCTCCAGCCCCTCGTCGAGCAGCTCGGAGGAGACCCCCAGGCCCCGGACTTGTTCGGCGACGCCGGAGCCGGCGCCCCGGACGCGGGCCAGCGCGAGGCAGGCGTCGGCCTGCTCCCCGGTCAGACCGTCGGCCAGCAGGATCCGGCGCACGCCGTCGTCGCCGATCTTGTGCAGCTTGTCCACGGCGCGGATGACCGCGATCGGGTCCTTGATGCCCAGGCCCTCGTAGAAGCCCTGGAGGACCTTGCGGTTGTTGACGTTGAGCGTCCAGGCGGGCAGGTCCAGCCCGTTGAGCACCCGGTGCACGATGCGCGGCAGCTCGGCGTCGAAGTGCAGCGGGACGGAGTCGACGTTGATGACGTCGATGTCGCACTGGGTGAACTCGCGGAAGCGCCCCTCCTGGGGGCGCTCGCCCCGCCACACGCGCTGCATCTGGTAGCGCTTGAAGGGGAAGGCCAGCTCGTTGAAGTGCTGGGCGACGTACCGGGCGAAGGGCACGGTCAGGTCGAAGTGCAGCCCGAGCCTGGCGTCGGAGTCGTCCTTGGTGTCGGCCTGGAGGCGGTGCAGGGTGTAGACCTCCTGGGAGGTCTCGCCCTTGGCCATCAGCACGTCCAGGTTCTCCACGGACGGCGTCTCCACGGACGCGAAGCCGAAGGACTCGAATCCGGCGCGGATATGGTCCAGCCAGCGCTGCTCCACGGCCCTGACCTGGGGGGACCACTCGGGGAAACCGCTGATGGGAGTGGGGCGGACGACGCGCTGATCGGACATGTGGGGTTCTCGGCTCACAGTTTCGTCTCGGCTTGCTGGCCCCCGGCCGCACCGCGGCGCGCGTGCGCACGCGCGGGTTCGCTCGTCGGGCGGGGGGAGGGCCGGTCCAGTCTACGGGGAACGCGGGCGCGGGGGTGGCGGACACCGGGCCGTCACCGCCGGGAACGCCCCCGCCGGTTCGGCCACCACCGGCCCACGTGGACGGTTGTGGGCCGGTGGGGCGCTGGCGCGCCGGACCGGAGTGTCGGCCGGACCGACGCCGAAGAGCGAGACGTCGGTGGGCGGCCTTCCGCCCGGGGCGCCGCCGGGGCTCCCGCGGACGGTCGCGTCCTCGTGCCAGGAGTCTTCTCCGCGACCGCACTTGCCGGTGCGGGGCCCTGCCTCCACCGTAGACTCCGCGGGCCCCGCCGGACAGGGACCAGCGCGGCCGAAAGCGGCCGAAAATGACCGCTCACAATGTCGTAAAGTCGACCTTCCGGGGTACAGGTGTGTGCTTATCTGTTCACGGTCGGTTTCGGGCGGGGGACACACCGCCACGGGACGGCCACCCGACGCCTGCGACTCCTCCCCCTGCCCGGGAGCCGCGAACCCCACGAGCCGGCCGGTGTGGCGTGTCGCACCACTGGGTCAAAACGCCTTCCCCGCCGACCATCCGGTGTTAGGTTCCAGGAACGGTGCCTCTCGCGGCGGTACGGACCCGGGGGGTCGCGTGCCCCGAGGACCGGACCGTGCGCCCCGTCCGTCCCACTGGCCCGGCACTCCCGCTAGGACTAACTGTGATCGATCCAGTCAACAGCACGAACAACGTCCACGCCTCCACCGAGTTGTCCACCAAGATCATCGTCGCCGGGGGGTTCGGGGTCGGGAAGACCACGTTCGTCGGCACCGTCTCGGAGATCCCTCCCGTGCGCACCGAGGCCGCGGTCACCGCCGCCAGCGCGGGCGTGGACGACCTCTCCCACACCCCGGACAAGACGAGCACCACGGTCGCGATGGACTTCGGCCGCATCTCGCTGGACACCGACCTGACCCTCTTCCTGTTCGGGACCCCGGGCCAGCAGCGCTTCTGGTTCATGTGGGACGACCTGGTGCGGGGTGCGCTGGGCGCCGTGATCCTGGCCGACACCCGCCGCCTGGAGGACACCTTCCAGGCGCTGGACTACTTCGAGCGCCAGTACCGCCTGCCCTTCGTCGTCGCGGTCAACGAGTTCGACCCCGAGGCCCTCTACAGCCCCGAGGAACTGCGCGACGCCCTGGACCTGACCGCCGACGTCCCCGTCGTGTACTGCGACGCCCGCGACCGCAACTCCGTCGTCCGGGTCCTGGTGACCCTGGTCAAGCACGCCATGGCGGTGGAGGCCCGCCAGCGCCGACAGCGCCAGTTCGTCTGAGGCGCCGGGCGCCCCGTGACCGGTCGGGGGCGGTTTCGGCGCAACCGTCCGCACATGTGGGCGCCCGGGATTCTCTCAACGGTTGTGTCCGGCGTTACCCTGTGGTGGTGTTCGGACGAATGGCGGAAGGCGTTCGCCGCTTCCTGGGCAAGCCCGGTGCGGTGGACCTGCGGCCCTATACCAAGCTCCTGTCGGCGATCGAGGCCGAGGAGGATGGTCTGCGTGAGCTCGGCGACACCGAGCTGACGGAGAAGGCCATCGAACTCGGCAACGCCGAACTCCCCTACGAGCGCGACGACCTCGTGTCGCTGTGCGCGGTCGGCCGCGAGGCCGCCCGGCGCTCACTCGACGAGCGTCCCTTCGACGTGCAGCTCCTCGGCGTCATGGCCCTGCTCGACGGCCACGTCGCCGAGATGGCCACGGGCGAGGGCAAGACGCTGGCGGGCGCCCTCGCCGCCGCCGGGTTCGCCCTGCGCGGCCGGCGCGTGCACCTGCTGAGCGTCAACGACTACCTGGCCAGGCGCGACGCCGAGTGGATGCGCCCCCTCTACGACATGCTCGGCGTCACCGTGGGCTGGATCACCGAGGACTCCACCCCCGAGGAGCGCCGCGCCGCCTACTCCTGCGAGGTGACCTACGCGGCCGTCAGCGAGCTGGGCTTCGACGTCCTGCGCGACCGCATGGTCACCGACATCGGCGACCGGGTCGTGCCGCCGCCCCAGGTGGCGATCATCGACGAGGCCGACTCGGTGCTCGTCGACGAGGCCCGCGTCCCGCTGGTCCTGGCCGGCGCCGCCGAGAGCGTGGACGCCGACGTGGAGATGGCCGACGTCGTGCGCACGCTCAAGCCGCGCCTGCACTACGAGGTCGACGGCGAGGGGCGCAACGTCCAGCTCACCGACGCCGGGATCGACGCGGTGGAGAAGGCGCTGGACGGGGTCGACCTGTACTCCGAGGACGACACCTCCGTCCTGCCGCAGGTCAACCTGGCCCTGCACGCGCACGTGCTGCTCCAGCGCGACGTCCACTACGTGGTGCGCGACGGCGAGGTCCGCCTCATCAACGAGTCGCGCGGGCGCATCGCTCTGCTCCAGCGCTGGCCGGACGGCCTCCAGGCCGCGGTCGAGGCCAAGGAGAAGGTGGCGCTCAGCGAGACCGGCGAGGTGCTGGACTCCATCACCGTGCAGTCGCTCGTCCTGCGCTACCCCACGCGCGCCGGTATGACCGGTACCGCGATGGCCGTCGCCGAACAGCTCCGCGAGTTCTACGAGCTGGAGGTCGCGGTCATCCCCTCCAACAAGCCCAACATCCGCGAGGACCACGGCACGCGCCTGTACGCCACGCGCGAGGAGAAGGAGGACGCCCTCGTCGCCAGGGCGGAGGAGGTCCACAAGTCCGGGCGGCCGATCCTCATCGGCACCCAGGACGTGGCCGAGTCCGAGCTCCTGGCCGGGCGCCTGCGCGAGGCCGGGCTGGAGTGCGTGGTCCTCAACGCCAAGAACGACGCCGACGAGGCCTCCATCATCGCGGAGGCGGGCACCTACGGCGCCGTCACCGTCTCCACCCAGATGGCCGGGCGCGGTACCGACATCCGCCTGGGCGGAAGCGACATGGCCGACCGCGAGCGGGTGGTGGAGGCCGGCGGCCTGTACGTGATGGGCTTCGGCCGCTACCCCAGCAGCCGTCTGGACGGGCAGCTGCGCGGCCGCGCGGGACGCCAGGGCGACCCGGGCGACTCCATCTTCTTCGTCAGCATGGACGACGACCTGGTGGTCAACCACGCCCCCGAGACCACGGGCTACCAGACCACCTCCGACGGGGAGATCACCGACCAGGGCTGGCTGGCCATGGTGGACCACGCGCAGCGGGTCGCCGAGGGGCAGCTGCTGGAGGTGCACCGCAACACCTGGCGGTACAACCAGCTGATCGACGTGCAGCGCGACGTGGTGCTGGAGCACCGGGAGATGGTCCTGACCGGGGACCAGGGAGAGCGGCAGATCAGGTCCGACCGCAAGAGGCGGTACGAGGAGCTGCTGGAGGAGTTGGGCGGGGAGGGCGACGAGGCCGAGGAGAGGATCGCCCGGGCGGCCCGCCTCATCACCCTCTACCACCTGGACCGGGGCTGGACCGACCACAACGCCTTCCTGTCGGAGCTGAGGGAGGGCATCCACCTGCGCTTCCTGGGCCGCCGCGACCCGCTGGACGAGTTCAACCGCGACGCGGTGCCGGTCTTCAAGGGCTTCCTGGACGACGCGCGCGCCCGGTCCGCGGAGAGCTTCGAGGAGCTGGAGGTCGTGGACGGCGAGCTGGACGTGAGCTCGGTGGGCGTCAAGCGCCCGTCGATGACGTGGACGTACATGGTGCACGACCACCCGTTCAGCTCGGCGTTCGAGACCCTGGTGGGCAGGCTCAAGGGCGGCCGGGGGAGCGGGAACTAACAATTCCCCCGTAGGCGGATGCGCGGGTCGGGACTAAAGTCCCGGCCCGCGCATTACCTTTGTCAGCTACTCTGCTCGAAACGCCCCACAGGCCCGAAAACGGCATCCCCAATTGCCCTGAGCGGGTTAACATGGCTGCGTTTTCAACGGAACCCGAGAAGGTTGGGACGAAATTCACTGTGGTCCACGAGGTCGGTGCGCAGGAGAAGATCAGCTATGGACGGAACGACCGATTCGCGGGCGGACCGGTGGGCGGGGGCAGTTTCTGGGTGGATGAGGACGGCCACCCGGTCGCCAAGATCGGAGGACCGAGGGAGTGGCGGCCCACGCCCATGATCGACGTCCGGGTGGGCGACGTGTTCAGTGTCGGAGGACAGGCCTGGAGGGTGACCGACATTGTGGACGCGGACGCCCCCTCCGCATATCTGCTGGCCACGCGAATAAGCTGACCCAGAACCCCGGGCGGAGGCCCGGGGCTTTGTTTTGCTCCCCGGTCCGGGGCCGCAACCCCGTGCAACCCTTTCCCCGGCGGCGGCGGATTGTCCGGGCCCCGGTTTTGTCGGAGCCGTTCTTTTCGGGCGCCGCCCGGCGGGGTTTTTGGTTCCGGTGTGGCCTCTGGGGGTGCTGGGATCCCAGAGGTGAAGTGCCGGAAAGACCGCGTATCGGCGCAGGTCACGGATGAGCGCGGCCCGCCCGTCGACGCGAATCGAGACGTTCCGGTTATCTGATGGAGGGTGTTCGTGTTACCGGTTCCTCGTTAACGTCTGTGGGGCGAGGCGCGCCCCGCAGCGGCCAAAGGGAGGGTCCCCCCGCTCTCGGAGAGTCCGCGGGCCGCCGCGCCCCGCCGCCCCCAAGGCCGGTCCCAGGGGCTGTCCCCCGCCCCTGGGCCTGGCCGCCCCCCGTCGGCGGGGCCTGGCGGCCTTCGCGGCCCAGCGCGCCGCCGCGCGCGCTTCGGCGCCTCCTCCGCAGGCGCCCCTGCGCGGTCCCCGTCCGGCCCCGGTGCGCGCCCCGACGTTCCCGGGGGCTCTCCGGTCGGCGCCGGATAGATCACGTTCCACCGAGAACCGTGCCCTTCTCTTCCCGGTTTTCATGGCGGGCTTCGAGGGTCGGGGTCTTGCGGTAGAACGAGTTTCAGTATTAGTCTCTGGATGTGCCTGACCCGGTGAGGGCGCCCGGCGGCTCGACCGCGGGGTGTCAGCGGACGGCAGGTGAGGACGGTCGTCCGTCGAAGTCGGATCGCGCCCCGACTCCGGCGGACGGCGTCCGCCCGTCCGGCCGCCGCCGCGCCGCCGGGGTGCCCGTGCGTTCCGCCGCGGGGGAGGGCGTCCGGCGGGCGCACGTCCTAGGCGAGAAGGCGGCAGAGCTCGGTGAAGGTGGGGCACGGCCAGGCCAGGCGGCACCCCCGGCAGCGGCCACCGCCCCCGCCCTCCTCCTCGGGGGCGTGCAGGTGCAGCAGATCCACGCAGATCCCGGCCAGGGCGGACACCTCGTCGCGCGCGTTCGCGTAGAAGGCGACGTCGTTGATCCGGGCCAGGGCGTTGGACGGGCCCGAGGGCGGGATGCCGACCGTGTCCGGTTCCCAGGGGACCGCGCGCGCCGAGCGCTCCCTGATCCCCAGAACGCACTGGAGCAGTCTCGCGTGCTCGGAGAGGTGGCCCCTCCCCGACGCTGGTCTGGTGAACGGCGACATCGCTGATCTCCCCCACCGCGTGGATACGCAGCCTCACGTGGTAACACAGCGTATACCCGGCGTCGCCCTTTGTCGTGACACGCGGGGGCGGGGCGGGGAAGAAGGGGGCGGGCCGCCCGGGGAGGAGCGGCCCGCGAAAAGGGGGAGACGGGGTCTTCCTCCGTACTCGGGGACCCGCTAGCCGCAGCTTCCGCCGCAGCTGCAGGAGCCGCCGCTCTGGCAGCCGCAGCCGCAGCCCGAACCGCAGCTGCATCCGCGCAGGTCGGGGGTTGTGGTCATCTGGTGAGTCACAGGCCCTCCAGGGGGTTCGTCAGCGCCCGTGCGCGATCACGCCGGGCCTCCCCCGGTGGGAGGGGGCGTCACGGGCGCGTTTCCCGCAGGGGACCGTGCCCGTTCGCCGGGACCCCCAACCGGGGGAGGGCTTCCGGAGCCGCCGGCGCCCGGTGCGCTCGGCGGCCTTCGCCGAGCGCCGGCTCCGTGCTGACCTGCGCGGAGTTCCCGGCCGGAATCAGGCGAAGAAGGTCGGCGCGACCGCCGGACGGCGTGTCATTCGGTAGAGCCAAACCTGGCCGACGAGCATGACCGGAATGACGGGGACCAGCGTCGTCCACACGAACACCGCGGTCGTGGAGGGGATGGGCGCCGAGGGCAGCTGCGCCGCCAGCGCGACCAGGGCGCCGGGGACCGCGATCGCCACCGCCGACGTGTGCCGCGACAGCATCGGACCCGCCAGGCCGCTCGTCGCCGCCAGGGCCGCCAGCAGCACCGCGGTCAGGACGGCCGCGGGCCCGGGGGACAGGTCCGGACCGCCGGGCAGCGCCGCCGACACGGCCGCCAGCGCCACCGCCCCCAGGGCGACGCGCGCCAGCAGGCGCGTGTCCCGGGCGGCGACGTCCGCGCTCTCGGACTCCGCCGGGCCGACCAGCCGCTCGGCCCCGAAGGCGGCGCCGCGCAGCGCGAACAGGGCCGTGACGGCGACCGCGCAGACAGGCGTGAACGCGCTCGCGGCGAGCCCGCCCGCGAGCAGGCCCGCCACCACCAGGCCCCACGCGGCGGCCAGGGTCCAGCTGCCCGCGACGAGTGCGCAGTCGCAGGCCAGCCGCCAGCGGTCGCCGTCCACGCGGGCGCGCAGCCACAGCCCCGCGTCCCGGGCCAGCCACCCGGCCAGCAGGACGGCGGGCACGGGCCGCAGTTCGGCGACCGCGTGGTGCTCCAAGGCGGGGAACAGGCCCGCCAGGACCCCGACCGCCGCGACCAGCCACACCTCCGAGGCCAGGAAGTAGGGGGCGACGGCGGCGACCACGCGGCGGCGCTGTTCGGGCCCGCGCGCCAGGTGCGGCATCAGCATGCCCAGGCCGATGTCGGAGCCCGCCAGGACGAGGTAGCCCACGACGAGCAGGGCGAGGAGTGCGGAGGAGAGGAGGTCCATGGCTGCGGCCTTCCGGGCTCAGTACGTGTGGACGGGGGCGGCGGGTTCGCGGGGCTCCGCGGGACCGTCGGGGCGCGGCGTGCGCTGCTCGGCCAGCGGACCGCCCCCGGGGCCGCGCCGCGCGTAGCGCACCAGGAGCCAGTAGGTGACGGAGGCCAGGGCCGCGAAGGCGGCGGTGAAGAAGCCGAAGGAGGCCGCGGCCGCGGCCGGGGACATGGGGGTCACCGCGTCGGCGGTGGTCAGGTGGTGCACGACCGTCCAGGGCTGGCGGTTGGTCTCCCGGAATACCCAGCCGCCGACACTGGCCAGGTAGGGCAGGAACGGCGTCACCACGAGCGGCGCGAGGAACCACCTCCAGCGGTCGAGTCCGCCGAGGGGCCAGGCCAGCAGCAGGACCGGGCCCAGGAGGAACATCAGCGACCACGCCGTCACCATCACCAGGTCGCCGGCCGTGTTGGCCGCGTCCAGGAGGGGCCCGCCCGGGTTCGCCGCCGCGATCGCCGCGATCTCCTCCGCGGTGTGGGTCAGGCCGCTCGTGGGCGGGTCCTGGCCGAACAGCCCGAACTGCACACCGCCGAAGGCCGCCACGGGTACCGGTACGACGCACAGGACCAGCGTCGCGTAGCGGATGCCCCGCCGGAAGACGCCGTGCGCGTCGTCGCGCCGGACGATGTGGTAGGCGCTGGTCGCGGCGACGACCAGGGCGCCGACCAGCAGGGAGCCGGTGACGATGTGCCCGAAGGCCGTCACGGCCGCCGGGTTGGTCATCAGCGCGACGGGGTCGGTCAGGTGTGCCACCCCGTCGACCACCTCGAAGCCCACGGGGTTGCGCAGGAACCCGTTGGAGACCAGCACCCACCACGCCGAGGCGTACGCCGTCGCGGTGACCACGGCGAAGCAGGCCAGGTGCGCCCACCGGCCCATGCGGTCCCAGCCGAAGATCCACAGTCCCAGGAACGTGGACTCGACGAAGAACGCCGTCATCGTCTCCAGCGCCAGGGGCGCGGCGAAGGTGTAGCCGAACATCGCGTGCAGACCGCTCCAGTTCAGCGCGAGCTGGAGTTCCATCACCAGGCCGGACAGGATCCCCATCCCGTAGTTGACCAGGTACAGGCCGCCCCAGAACCGCACGGCCGTCATCCGGGAGCGGTCGCCGCGCAGGGTGGCGACCAGCTGGGTGGTGAGGACGTAGGGGGCCAGGCCGAGGGTCAGGGCCACGAACATGTAGTGGGTGGCGGCGGTCAGCGCGAACTGGAGCCGCGCCAGGAGCAGGGGGTCTTCGAACATCGTCGGGCCTCGCGTTCGGCGGTGGGAACGCGCTCAAGCATCCGACTGCGGAGGGGGCGGGCACATCGTCCCGGCGGGGACTCCTCGCGGCCCTCCCCGGGCGTAGGGGAGGCGGGGGAGGTACTCCGGCGGGCGTACGGGACGCCCCCGAGGCGTCCCCGAGACGGCCCCGGGAGCCGCCCGGCACGCGTGCGGCCCGGCCCCGGCGCGCGCCCGCGGTCCGGCCTCACCGGCTCCACTTCGGGGTGACCAGGGCTGTCTCGTAGGCGATGACGACCAGTTGGGCGCGGTCGCGCACCCCCAGCTTGACCATGGCCCGGCTCACGTGGGTCTTGGCGGTGGCCGGACTGAGCACCAGGTGGGCGGCGATCTCCTCGTTGGACAGGCCGCCGCCGACCAGGGCGACCACCTCGCGCTCGCGCTCGGTGAGCCCGTTCAGCCGGGCCGAGGGGTCGGGAACGCCCGGCGGGCGGCGCGCGTAGTCGGCGATCAGCCGCCGGGTGATCCCCGGCGACAGCAGCGCCTCGCCGCCGTGCACCACCCGCACCGCCCGCAGCAGGTCCTGGGGCTCGGTGTCCTTGACCAGGAAGCCGCTGGCCCCCGCGCGCAGCGCCTCGAAGATGTACTCGTCCAGGTCGAACGTGGTGAGGATGACGACCCGCGTCGCCCCCAGGCCGGGGTCGGCCAGGATGCGCTCGGCGGCGGCCAGGCCGTCCACGCCGGGCATGCGGATGTCCATGAGGACCACGTCCGGGAGTTCGGCGCGGGCCAGGCGGACGGCCTCCTCGCCGTCGGCGGCCTCGGCGACCACCTCGATGTCGGGAGCGCTGTCCAGCAGCGCGCGGAACCCCGCGCGTACCAGGGCCTGGTCGTCCGCGAGCAGTACCCGGATCAACGGGGCCTCGTTTCGTCGGTGTCGGGGGACGCGGCGGCCGGGGCACCGGAGCCCGTCCCGTGCCGGGGAGCGGCCCCGGCGCCGTCGAGCGGGAACCGGGCGCGCACCCGGAATCCTCCACCCCGGAGGGGGCCCGCGTCCACCGTGCCGCCCACCAGGGCGGCGCGTTCGCGCATCCCCGTGATGCCGTTGCCCGGCACCGGAGGTCCGAGGGTCCCGGCGCCGTCGTCGGTCACCTCCACGACCAGGAAGGACGCGCCGTGCTCGATCCCCACCCGCGCCGAGGAGGCCCCGGAGTGGCGGACCACGTTCGTCAGCGCCTCCTGGACCGTGCGGTAGGCGGCGGAGTCGGTGCTCACGGGCAGGTGCCCGGGCACGCCGCCGACCTCCACGGCCACGTCGACCCCCGCGCCGCGGGTGCCCTCGGCCAGCTCCTCCACGCGGTCCAGCCCGGGGACCGGGGACCTCGGCGCGGCCTCGTCCACGGCGCGCAGCACGCCGAGCATGCCGCGCAGCTCGGTCAGGGTGTCCTTGCTGGTCTGCTTGATGGTGGCCAGCGCCTCCGCGGCCCGCTGCGGCTCGGTCTCCATCAGGTACAGGGCGGTGCCCGCCTGCACGTTGATGAGGGAGATGTTGTGCGCGACCGTGTCGTGCACGTCCCGGGCCAGCCGGACGCGTTCCTCGGAGGCCCGGCGCAGCAGCTCCTCCTCCCGCGTGCGGGTGCTCTCGGCCTCGCGCTCGCGGTCGGCCCGCAGGTACTCGTGCCGCCAGCGCACGACCTCGCCCGCGCACAGCAGGACCACGACCCAGGCGACGAGGCCGACCGCCTCGGGGCGGAAGGACCCGACCAGGGCGATCTCGTAGGCGTTGACGACGAGGAACTGGCTGATGCCCAGCGCCCACCCGAACTTCCGGTAGCCCCGCCGGACCAGGGTGTAGAGCATGACGGCGGTGCACAGCATGACCAGGCCGTCGGGGAAGCCCAGGGGGTAGTACGAGGTCGAGGCGGCGACCGAGAGCAGCCCGGTGGCGCACGGCCACGCGGTCCGCCACAGGACCGGCAGGCAGGCGGCCACGATGAGCGCGTACCCCCACGGCCAGGGGTCGTTGTACACCGGCGCCGGGTCGACCAGCCCGACCACGAGGGTGCTGCCCAGGGACAGGAACAGCAGGACCAGGGTGATCCAGGCGTCGGCGCGTGTGGGACGCGGAGGTAGTGCTGCCACAGCCCCGACAGTACGGGGAGCCCCTCGGGGGCGCGCGTCACCCCTGGGGAGGGTTTTGCGGCGGCGGTCTACTCCCGGGGGAGTAGGCGGAGCCGTGGTCGCCGCCCTCCGCCGGGGTCCACGCGCGCGGCAGGGCCACGGTTCCGGGAGTGCCCTCGGCCGCGGCTTCCAGGAGCCCGAACGGGGGAGTCCCGGACGCCTCCTCGTCACCGCTCCCGGAGAAGTCCACCCGCCCCGAGGCGAACACCGCCCGGTAGAAGCTCGCGCCGGTCTCAGCGAAGCGGGCGTCGTGGAACAACACCTCGGCCCCGTCGAACCGCGCCCTGGCGAAGTCCGCGTGCGTGCCACGAAGGCGTACGGCGTCCGGGTCGTCCGTCCAGTCCCAGGACTCCTCGTTGCGTTCCCCGGAGAACTCCACGTGCCGGAAGTTGACGGTTCCGCCGTTGAAACCGGCGCGGCGGAAGGAGACGGTGGCGCGGCCCAGGCGTGAGTACCGGAAGTCCACCTCACCGCTGTTGAAGCGCGCCTCGTTGAAGTTCAGGTGGCCCGAGGTGAAGTTCATCCTGCGGAAGTGCCCGCCGTCGAAGACGGCGCCGGTGAAGTCGAACCTGTGGCCCTGCCACGGGCTGTCCGGGTCGCTCAGGCGGTTGCTGACCACGCGCAGGATGCTGTGCCGCACCTCCCGGAAGGAGGCGTACTCCAGCAGCCGCGCATGGTGCTCCTCCGTCTGCGGGCCGGTCTCCTCGTAGTGTGCCGGCTCGGGGGCGTAGGGCATGCGGACGTAGGCGCACAGGACGTCGATGCAGGTCTGGCGGAGCGCCCGGTTCGGCGCGTCGTCGGCCAGGTGTGCCAGTGCGTGGACGGCGCCCAACCGAACCGCGGCGTGCTCGTCGCCGAGTTCGGTGTAGGCCGCGGTGAAGCGGTCGTTGAAGAGCTTGATGTCCTCGCGCTCGGCCGCCTTCTGCGCGCGCAGGTTCTCCAGGTTGTTGTTGCGCTGGCGGTGGTAGGCGATCACCAGCAGGGCGATACCGCTCAGCCCCGCCACGACGGCGAACGCCCGGGTGGCGATGGCGTCCAGCGCGGACACCGCGATGCGTTCGGGGCGGTCGATCGTCGGAAAGTCCAGGAACCACAGGACGCCGACGCCCAGCAGCGACACCCCGGCTGCCGTGGCGGCCCACGCGCCCAGGATGTGCGGCCAAAGCCGGGGAGGAGCGGAGCGGTGGAGCTCCGTGCGTGTGCCGGGTGTGGAGGTCCTGGGGGAGACGCGCATGGGACCAAAATAGGGCTTTGGTGGGACTTTTCCTGCGTTCCCTGTACCGGCGCCCTCGAAGGGGCGGGGTGGAGGGTTCCGTGGTGGTTCGCCCCGAGGGCCGTGGTCTTGGCGGAGGAGGGGCCGACCCTCTGCTGGGCACCGCCGCTGACAGTCCTACGGGCGCACGGCCGGGGTTTCCCGGGCACCCCGCTCCGGTCAGAAGACGCCGTCCGGCGGGGCCGGGGAGTCGACGGCGTCGGCGTCGCGGACGGGGGAGCGGCCCGAGACGAAGCGGTCCAGCTCCTCGCCCTCCAGCAGGCGGGCCATCTCCGGGTCGCGGTGCGCGCGGCGGCCCAGCTCCTCGACGGGCAGGGGGCGGTGCGAGGCGGTCAGGACGAGGTTGCCGAACCTGCGTCCGCGCAGCACGCCCGGCGCGGCGGACAGCGCCGTGTGCGGCAGGGCCGTCCGGGCGGTCGCCACCTGGCTCCGGGTGTGGGCCAGCCCCCCGCCGTCGCCGATGTTGACCACCAGCATCCCGGTCGGCCGCAGGACGCGCGCCAACTCGGCGTAGAACTCCGCCGACGTCAGCCGGGCCGGGGTGCGCGCGCCCGCGAACACGTCGCTGACCACCAGGTCCGCGCTGTCGGCGTGCCGGGCGCGGATCCACTCCCGGGCGTCGCCGATGCCCACGCGCAGCTGTGCCCTGCGGTCCCAGGGCAGGCGCCTGCGCACCATCTCGACCAGGGGCGCGTCCACGTCCACCGCGCGCTGCCGCGACCCGGGGCGGGTGTGCGCCACGTAGCGGGCCAGGGTCAGCGCGCCCGCGCCCAGGTGCAGGGCGTCCACCGGCTCCTCCGGCGGCGCCACGAGGTCGGCCGCGTGCGCGATGCGGCGCATGTAGGAGAAGTCCAGGTAGGACGGGTCGGCCAGGTCCACGTGGGACTGGGGCGTGCCGTCCACGACCAGGAACCACGAGTCGGGCCGGTCGGCGTCGGCGAGCAGCTCCGTGCCCGAGTCCCCGCCGGGTTCCGGACCGGGTCGCTCCCGCGCGCCGCGTCTGCCCACTTCCGCCTCCGTTCGTCGGCCCCAAGACTACGCACAGGTCCGCGCGAGCGCGCCTTCGGTGGCGCTAGCCTGGGGATCCCAAGTCTTCTTTGGTCGCCGGGGTCCTCCCCGGCATGACAGGTTTCTTTGCGTATCCCTCGAGGAGTGGCCGTGCTACTGCGGATGTCGACCCTGTTCCTGCGCACCCTGCGTGAGGACCCGGCGGACGCCGAGGTGCCGAGCCACAAGCTGCTCGTCCGCGGCGGGTTCGTGCGCCGGGCCGCCCCCGGCGTCTACACCTGGCTGCCCCTGGGCAGGATCGTCCTGGAGAACGTCTCCCGGATCGTGCGCGAGGAGATGGACGCCATCGGCGCCCAGGAGGTGCTCCTGCCCGCGCTGCTGCCCCGCGAGTACTACGAGGCCACCGGGCGCTGGGACGAGTACGGCGACACCCTGTTCCGCCTCAAGGACCGCAAGGGCGCCGACTACCTGCTCGGCCCCACCCACGAGGAGCTGTTCACGCTCCTGGTCAAGGGCGAGTACTCCTCCTACAAGGACTTCCCGGTCACCCTGTACCAGATCCAGGAGAAGTTCCGCGACGAGGCGCGCCCCCGCGCGGGCGTGCTGCGCGGACGCGAGTTCCACATGAAGGACTCCTACTCCTTCGACATCGACGACGAGGGCCTGCGCGCCTCCTACGCCGCGCACCGCGCCGCCTACATCCGCGTCTTCGACCGGCTGGGTCTGGAGTACGTGGTCGTGTCGGCCACCTCGGGCGCGATGGGCGGATCGGCCTCCGAGGAGTTCCTGGCCGTCGCCCCGACCGGCGAGGACACCTTCGTGCGCAGCACGGAGTCCGACTACGCCGCCAACGTCGAGGCGGTGGCCGTCCCGGCCCCCGAGGCGCTGCCCGTCGAGGGACTGCCCGAGGCCGCGGTCCACCACACCCCGGACACCGCCACCATCCAGACCCTGGTGGACTTCCTCAACGGAGCCGGCCTGGGCCGCGACTTCAGCGAGGCCGACACCCTCAAGAACGTCCTGGTCAAGACCCGCGCGCCCGGCGCCGGGGAGTGGGAGCTGCTGGCCATCGGCCTGCCCGGCGACCGCGAGGTGGACTTCAAGCGACTGGAGGCGGCGCTGGAGCCCTCCGAGGTCGCCCTCCTGGAGGAGGCCGACTTCGCGGCCAACCCCTTCCTGGTCAAGGGCTACATCGGCCCCCGCGCGCTGCTGGACAACAAGGTCCGCTACCTGGTCGACCCCCGGGTGGTCACCGGCACCTCCTGGGTGACCGGCGCGGACGAGCCCGACCACCACGTCGTCGGCCTGGTCGCGGGCCGCGACTTCGTCCCGGACGGCACCATCGACGTCGCCGAGGTGCGCGACGGCGACCCCTCGCCCGACGGCAGGGGCACGCTGTACACCGCGCGCGGCATCGAGATCGGCCACATCTTCCAGCTGGGCCGCAAGTACACCGACGCCTTCCAGGTCGACGCCCTGGGCCCCGACGGCAAGCCCCGCCGGGTCACGATGGGCTCCTACGGCATCGGCGTCTCGCGCGCCGTCGCCGCGGTCGTCGAGCAGGCCCACGACGACAAGGGCATCGTCTGGCCGCGCGAGGTCGCGCCCGCCGACGTGCACGTCGTCGGCACCGGCAAGGGCGAGCAGGTCGAGGAGGCGCTGCGGATCGCGCGGGAGCTGGAGGCCAGGGGCCTGCGCGTCCTCGTGGACGACCGCAAGGGGGTCTCGCCCGGCGTGAAGTTCACCGACGCCGAGCTGCTGGGCATCCCGACCGGCGTCATCGTCGGCCGCGGCCTCAAGGACGGCCTGGTGGAGCTGCGCGACCGCGCCACCGGTGACCGCGAGGAGGTCGCCCTGGCCGAGGTCGTGGACCGTGCCGTCGAGGCCTGCCGCGCGTAGCGGGTGACGCGAGGGGGGAGGGTCCGGGAGGTCTCCGGGCCCTCCCCCCGTCCGTGGGGCGGCGGTCAGCCGGCCTCGTCGAAGCCGGGCAGGGCGTCCAGCGCCCCGCCCCACTCCAGCAGGCGCACGGTCGTCTCCTGCAGCGCCCGGGCCCCCGTCACCCGCAGGTCGGTGTCGCGCGAGGCGGTCAGCCACAGGTGGGCGCGCGCGGCCGCCTGCTCCAGCCCCGCGGCGTAGGCGTCGACGGCCTCGTCGCCGTACTCCTCCGCGACCGGGTAGGAGGCCAGCGCGGGCGGCGGGTCCAGGCCCCGTTCCACCGCCGCCGCGTGCAGCGCGTCGCGCAGCGCCTTGTGCTCGTGGGCGGTGCTTCCCGCGCGGTCGCGGCGGCCCTCGTCCTCGGCGGCCCCGCCGATGAACTCGTACCCGTACACGGCCGCGTGTTCGGCGCGCAGCGCCTCGGCCAGCGCCTGGGGGCCGGCGTCCAGCTCCTCACCGGTGGACGCGGGGCTCTCGCTCACCTTGCTACCTGCCTTCTCTCCGTCTGGGGGTGTGCGCCGCTACTCCTGGGCCAGCAGGTGGGCGTGCCCCGCCTCGCACGCGCCGATCGCGCTGATCAGCTGCGCCAGCGCGGGGTCGGTGACGGCGCCCGCCTGGTCCAGCCGGGCGCTGGTCGCCGCGGCCTCCAGCACGCGCAGCGCCGCGGTCCCCGGCGCCGCCTCCGGAACGGGGGGCGCCTCCGGGGAGGAGGGGGCGCCGGAGGGCTCGGGGGAGGCGGGCGGCGCGTCCTCGGGCAGGGACTCCACCAGCGCGTCCAGGTGGGACAGGTGGTGCTCCAGGAACCGCTCCAGCAGTTCCTCCGGCCCGGTCCCCCCGGCGACCGCGGCCTCGTAGCGCGCGATCATCCGCTCCTTCTCCCGGACCACCGCGCGCAGCACGTACACGTCCGGGGTCACGTCCGAGGGGTACCACTCAGCACCGCCGCACCCGGCCAGACCCACGACGCCCGCCGCGGCCGTCGCGCCCAGCACCGTGCGACGGCTGACACAGCCGATCCCCACGCGCCCTCCCCTCCATGTGGTGCGGGCCGCCCGCGGCGGCCCCCCGGCCCCCATCCTTCCACGTCCCCTGTGGGGCGGGGGACGCCGCCTCGGGGCCGCGCCCCGGAAGGCACGCGCCGACGCGCCCCGGGCACCGACGGCGACCTGGAGGGGTTCCGGGTGTGGATACCCTTGCAGCACAACCGCCGTCGCACGCGACGCGCGGGCGGTCCGCGTCCCCGCACCGGGGGCGGGCCGCTGAAGTCGAAGACTACGTACAGAGCTGGACCGCCCCGTACACCGGCCCGACGGCCGCGCGGGCGGGATTTCGCCGTTGGAGGGGCAGGACCACATGGGAGCGCAGGCGCGCGAGGAGCGCATCGCCGAGCTGCTGGAGCCGGTACTGGCCGAGGCCGGACTGGACCTGGAAGCCGTCGAACTCACACCGGCCGGCAAGCGACGGGTGCTGCGCGTGGTCGTGGACTCCGACAACGGGGTCGACCTGGACACGGTCGGCGAGGTCAGCCAGGAGGTGAACACCCTGCTGGACTCCTCCGACGTCATGGGCGCGCAGCCCTACGTCCTGGAGGTCACCTCGCCGGGTGTGGACCGTCCGCTGACCCAGCCGAGGCACTGGCGCCGCTCCCGCGGCCGCCTGGTGATCGCCTCCCTCGCCGAGGGCGGCAAGGTCACCGGGCGCGTCACCGGCGCCGACGACGACGGGGTCACCCTGGACGTCGAGGGCCAGCCCCGCACCTTCACCCACGCCGAACTCGGCAAGGGCAGGGTCCAGGTGGAATTCCGCCACGATGCCGACACCGACGCGGCGGACTAGAGGGGGAGCCCCATGGATATTGACATGAGCGTTCTGCGCAGCCTGGAACGCGAGAAGGACATCTCCGTCGAACTCGTGGCCAAGGCCATCGAGGACGCGCTGCTGATCGCCTACCACCGTGAGGAGGGCCCCGAGAAGCGGGCCCGCGTCGAGCTCAACCGCTCCACCGGCCACGTGACCGTGTGGGTGGCCGAGACCGGCGAGGACGGCGAGGCCGTCGGCGAGTTCGACGGGACCCCCACCGGGTTCGGCCGCATCGCGACCTCCACCGCCAAGCAGGTCATCCTCCAGCGCCTGCGCGACGCCGAGGACGAGCTGACCCTGGGCGAGTTCGCCGGACGCGAGCACGACATCGTCTCCGGCATCATCCAGCAGGGCAAGGACCCCCGCAACGTGCTGGTGGACCTCGGCAAGATCGAGGCGGTCCTGCCGCCGCAGGAGCAGGTGCCCACCGAGACCTACACCCACGGCGAGCGCCTGCGCGCCTATGTCGTGCAGGTCCGCAAGGGCCACCGCGGCCCCTCGGTCACCCTCTCGCGCACGCACCCCAACCTGGTGCGCAAGCTCTTCGAGCTGGAGGTCCCCGAGATCGCCGACGGCACCGTCGACATCGCGGCGATCGCCCGCGAGGCGGGCCACCGCACCAAGATGGCCGTCCGCTCCAACCGCGGCGGGGTCAACGCCAAGGGCGCCTGCATCGGCCCGCTCGGCAGCCGCGTCCGCAACGTCATGGCCGAACTCCACGGGGAGAAGATCGACATCGTCGACTACTCCGAGGACCCCGCCGTGTTCGTCGCCAACGCCCTGTCCCCCGCGCGGGTCAACTCCGTGGAAATCCTTGACATGGCGTCCCGCGTCGCCCGCGTGGTCGTGCCCGACTACCAGCAGTCCCTCGCGATCGGCAAGGAGGGCCAGAACGCCCGTCTGGCCGCGCGTCTGACCGGCTGGCGCATCGACATCCGCTCCGACGCCGAGCCCGCCGGGGACCCGGGTCGGGAGGATGCCGTCGAGGGCGACGACACCGCCGCGACCGGTTGATCGGGTCGCGCGCATGCCTCGACGCGATAGGGTGGCCCATGACGGTCCCGACCGCCCCGTGCGTACGTGCGTGGGGTGTCGGTCGCGGGCAGTCCAGTCCGACCTCGTGCGGCTGGTGGCCGAGGGCACGGTCATCACGCCCGACACCCGGGGTCGTCTTCCGGGGCGCGGCGCCTACCTGCACCGCGATCGGCGGTGCTTCGAGCTCGCCGAACGCCGCAGGGCCTGGTCACGCGCCTACCGGAGGGGAGCGGACGCCAACGGGTGGGACGTCTCACCCGTGGCGGCCCTGATCGACGCCGCCCCGCGTGGCGGATCGGGTCAGCGTTCCCGATAGGGTTGGAATGTCTGGGCCGACTTCTGGGTTGTACTGACCGAGGTCGGCGTCCAGTGCTGTGTCGGCACGGAGAACCGGCCCATTGTTGTGTAGCGATGAGGAAGCAGGTCGAGATTGCGATGAGCGCCTGATGAGTACGCAGCGATGAGTAACTCGAGCTAACGACGGTCCGGCACAAGCCCATGTCCCGGACCGAAGCTGAAGGAGAGTAGTGGCGAAGGTCCGGGTATATGAACTCGCCAAGGAGTTCGGTGTAGAGAGCAAGGCCGTCCTGGCCAAGCTCAACGAGATGGGTGAATTCGTCCGTTCGGCGTCCTCGACCATAGAGGCCCCCGTCGTACGACGCCTCCAAGAAGCCTTCAACAACGGTTCCGAAGGCGGTCGCAAGGGTTCGGCTCCCAAGCCCGGCCCGCGTCCCGCCGCGGAGAAGAGCGCCGCCCCGAAGCCGGGTCCGGCGCCCAAGCCCGGCCCCCGGCCGGCTCCCGCGCCCAAGGCCGCCCCGCAGGGCGAGGCCGCCGCGCAGGCAGAGAGCGCTCCGCGCGCGAACGCGCCCAAGCCCGGCCCCAAGGCTCCCCGCGGCGAGGCTGGTCCCCGCCCCGGCGGCGCCCCCAAGCCCGGTGCTCCGGCCGGCCCCGGTGGCCGTCCCGAGGGCGGACGCCCCGAAGGCGCGCGCCCCGAGGGCGGCCGTCCTGAGGGCGCCCGTTCCGAGGGTGGCCGTCCCGAGGGCGGTCGTCCCGACCGTCCGCAGCGCGGCGACCGTCCCCAGCGCGGCGGCGACCGCCCCGAGCGCGGCGGGGCCCGTCCCGGCCCGCGTCCGTCCGGTCCCCGTCCGGGCAACAACCCGTTCGCGTCCAACGCCTCCGGCATGGGCTCCAAGCCGGCCGCTCCGCGGCCCGGCGGCCCGCGTCCGGGTCCGCGTCCCGGCCCGCAGGGCGGCGGCGACCAGCGCGCTCCCCGTCCGGGTGGCGCCGCGGGCGCTCCGCGTCCGGGCGGCCCGCGTCCGGGTCCGCGTCCCGGCCCGCAGGGCGGCGGCGACCAGCGCGCCCCGCGTCCCGGTGGCGCCGCGGGCGCTCCGCGTCCGGGCGGTGCCGCGGGTGCCCCGCGCCCCGGTCCCCGGCCCGGCGGTCCGCGCCCCAGCCCGATGAACATGCCCTCGTCCCGTCCCGCCCCGCCCGCGGGCGGCGGCCGCGGCGGTGGCGGCGGTCGTCCCGGCGGCGGTGGCCGCGGTCGCGGGGGAGCCCCCGCGGGTGGCGGCGGTCCGCGTCCCGGTGTCGGCGGCGGCGGTCGTCCGGGCGGCTTCGGTGGCCGTCCCGGCGGCGGTGGCCGCGGTCGCGGCGGCGGTACGGCCGGTGCGTTCGGACGCCCCGGCGGCCGTCCCGGGCGTGCCCGCAAGTCCAAGAAGCAGCGGCGCCAGGAGTTCCACGACTTCCAGGCCCCGTCGTTCGGCGGCGTCAAGATCCCGAGCGGCAACGACCAGACCATCCGCCTGTCCCGCGGCGCCTCGCTGTCGGACTTCGGCGACAAGATCGACGTCAACCCGGCGTCGCTCGTCCAGGTGATGATGCACCTGGGTGAGATGGTCACCGCGACCCAGTCCCTTCCGGACGAGACGCTGATGCTGCTGGGCGAGGAGCTCAAGTACAGGATCGAGGTCGTCAGTCCGGAGGACGAGGACCGCGAGCTGCTGGAGTCCTTCTCCATCGAGTTCGGCGAGGACGAGGGCACCGACGAGGACCTGCGTCCGCGTCCGCCGGTGGTCACCGTCATGGGTCACGTCGACCACGGTAAGACCCGACTGCTGGACACCATCCGCAAGACCAACGTCGTCAGCGGCGAGGCCGGCGGTATCACCCAGCACATCGGCGCCTACCAGGTCGCCACCGAGGTGGACGGCGAGGAGCGCAAGCTCACCTTCATCGACACCCCGGGTCACGAGGCGTTCACCGCCATGCGTGCCCGCGGTGCGAAGGTCACCGACATCGCGGTGCTGGTCGTGGCCGCCGACGACGGCGTCAAGCCGCAGACGGCCGAGGCCATCGACCACGCCAAGGCGGCCGAGGTCCCGATCGTGGTCGCGGTCAACAAGATCGACGTCGAGGGCGCCGACCCGCAGCGGGTCCGCGCGCAGCTCACCGAGTACGGCCTGGTGGCCGAGGAGTACGGCGGCGACGTCCAGTTCGTGGACATCTCCGCGCTCCGCGGCACCAACATCGACACCCTGCTCGAGTCGATCGTGCTGACCTCCGACGCCGCGCTCGATCTCCAGGCCAACCCGGAGATGGACGCGCAGGGTCTGGCCATCGAGGCCTACCTGGACCGCGGTCGCGGTTCCATGGCCACGGTGCTGGTCCAGCGCGGCACGCTCAACGTCGGTGACTCGATCGTCTGTGGTGACGCCTTCGGCCGCGTCCGCGCCATGCTCGACGAGCACGGCCAGAACGTGCAGAGCGCCGAGCCGTCCCGTCCGGTGCAGGTGCTGGGTCTGACCAACGTTCCCAGCGCCGGTGACAGCTTCCTGGTCGTCAAGGACGACCGGGTGGCGCGGCAGATCGCCCAGCAGCGCGAGGCGCGTGAGCGCTTCGCCCAGCAGGCGCGTTCGGCCCGCCGGGTCACCCTCGACAACTGGCAGAACGCCCTGAAGGAGGGCGAGCGCTCCGAGCTGCTCCTCCTCATCAAGGGCGACATGTCCGGTTCCGTCGAGGCGCTGGAGGAGTCCCTGCTCAAGATCGACGCCGGTGGCGACGAGGTGAGCATCCGGGTCATCGGGCGCGGTGTCGGTGCGATCACGCAGAACGACATCAACCTGGCGGCCTCCGCCGAGGCGATCATCGTCGGCTTCAACGTTCGGCCCGAGGGCAAGAACAGCGAGCTGGCCGACCGCATGGGCGTGGACATCCGGTACTACTCGGTGATCTACCAGGCCATCGACGAGGTCGAGGCCGCGGTCAAGGGCCTGCTCAAGCCGGTCTACGAAGAGGTCCAGCTCGGCAGCGCGGAGATCCGCGAGGTCTTCAAGGTGCCCAAGATCGGCAACATCGCCGGTTCGATCGTCCGCAGCGGCCTCATCCGCCGCAACTCCAAGGCGCGGCTCATCCGCGAAGGGGTCGTCATCTCCGAGAACCTCACCGTGGAGTCCCTGCGCCGGTTCAAGGACGACGCGACCGAGGTCCGCGAGGGCTTCGAGTGCGGTATCGGGGTCGGCTACAACGACCTGCGTGTCGAGGACGTCATCGAGACGTACGAGATGCAGGAGAAGCCCCGCGACTGATCCTCGCGGAGCCTGACCAGACGGGGCCCCGGCCGTGCGGCCGGGGCCCCGTGTTTGACGCCGCTGACCGCGGCACACGACTCCACACACCACAGGTGATCACTTGTACGTTGGGGCGCTGACCCTGGACGTCCTCCTCGGGGACGTCCACTCGCTCAAACAGAAGCGTTCGCTGGTCCGACCCGTCATCGCCGAGCTGCGTCGCAGGTTCTCGGTCTCGGTCTCCGAGACGGGCGAGCACGACCTGTACCGCCGGGCCGAGATCGGCGTCGCGGTGGCCGCACCGACGGCCGCGCACGCCCGGGACCTGATGGACTCCTGCGAGCGCTTCGTCGCGGGCCGTCCCGAACTGGAGCTGCTCTCCGCCAGGCAGCGGCTCTTCAACGAAGAGGAAGACTGACGATGGTTGACGCCGCACGCGCGCGCAAGATCGCCGACCGCATCCAGCGCATCGTCGCCGAGATGCTGGACCGGCGCATCAAGGACCCGCGCCTGGGATTCGTCACCGTGACCGACGCGCGCATCACCGCCGACCTGCGGGACGCCACGGTGTACTACACGGTGTTCGGCACCCCCGAGGAGAAGGCCGCCTCAGGCGCGGCCCTGGAGAGCGCCAAGGGCGTGATCCGTACCGAGGTGGGGCGCCAGACCGGCATCCGGCACACGCCGAGCCTGACCTTCGTCGTCGACGAGGTGCAGGAGAACGCCCAGCACATCGAGGAACTGCTGCTCAAGGCGCGCCAGTCGGACGCGGAGCTGGCCGAGAAGGCCAGCGGCGCCCAGCCCGCGGGTGAGGCCGACCCCTACCGGGCGCCCCGCGAGGACGAGCGCGACGAGGACGAGTAACACCCCCGGCGGCGGCGCGGACCGCGCCGCCGCCCCTTCACCCGGAGGAGCCCCATGGCCGAGAGCGGCGTCGTGGTCGTCGACAAGCCCGCCGACTGGACCTCGCACGACGTGGTCGCCAGGACGCGCGGACTCGCGCGTACCCGCAGGGTCGGCCACGCGGGCACCCTGGACCCGATGGCCACCGGGGTCCTGGTGCTGGGCATCGAGAAGGGCACCAAGCTCCTGGGCCACCTGACCCTGACCGAGAAGGTCTACGAGGCCACGATCCGCCTCGGCCTGACGACCAACACCGACGACGCCGAGGGCGAGCCCGCCGTGCGGACGGACGCCTCGGGGGTCTCCGAGGAGGCCGTGCGCGCCGCCGCGGAGAAGCTCACGGGGCAGATCCAGCAGGTTCCGCCCCAGGTCAGCGCGATCAAGGTGGACGGCAAGCGCGCCTACAAGTCGGCGCGCGAGGGCAAGGAGGTGGCCCTCAAGGCCCGCACGGTCACCGTCGCGGAGTTCACGGTCACCGACGTGCGCCGGACCTTCGAGGCCGACGGGGGGTTCGTGGACGTGGACGCCGCCGTCACCTGCTCCAGCGGCACCTACATCCGCGCGCTGGCCCGTGACATGGGCGCCGACCTGGGCGTGGGCGGGCACCTGACGGCGCTGCGGCGCACCAGGGTGGGCCCCTACGACCTGTCCCGGGCGCGCACCCTGGACGAGCTGGCCGAGGAGTTCACGCAGGTCCCGCTGGCCGAGGCCGTCGCCGCGGCCTTCCCGGCGCGCGCCCTGACCGAGGACGAGGAGATCCGGATCCGGCACGGCAACCGGATCGGCCCGGACGGGTCCGGAAGCGGCCCGGTCGGCCTCTTCGCCCCGGACGGCCGGGTGGTCGCCCTGGGGGAGAACCGCCGGGACCACATGAAGCCCGTGGTGGTCTTCGAGCCCGCCTGACCCCGTGCGGCCCCGGCCGGTCAGCCGCTCCCCAGGAACCGGGCGAGGGCGGCGGTCAGCTCCCCGGGGCGCTCCACGGACGGCAGGTGGCCGGTGTCGGGCATCTCCAGCAGCCGCACCCCGGGCACGCCCTCGGCGTACAGGTCCGCGACCTCCCGCACCTGCGCGATCTCCGACAGCCCCTTGACCACCAGCGTCGGTACGGCGATCTCGCCCAGGCGCCCGTGGGCGGGCCGCTCCGGCCAGCGGGTGGTGCAGACCGGGCCGGACCACTCGCGGGCGAACAGCTCGCGCAGCATGAGCAGCACCAGGTCCCAGGCCTCCGTCGCCATGTCCTCGGGCACCCGTCCGGGACCCAGCACCATGAACCGTGCCTGTGCCTCGGCCATCGCCGCGACGTCCCCGGGGTCGGGGTCGGCGTGCCCCGCCCGGTACACCTCCAGGCGCTCGTGGGGGACGGCGCCCAGCACCATCTTGTTGGCCTCGCGCACGAAGACCTCCGGCCACTGGTACCCCGACATCCCCGGGCACACCAGGGCCAGGGCCTCCACCCGGTCCGGGGCGGCCAGCGCCGCGTCCGCGCAGTAGGCGCCGCCGAAGGAGGCGCCGACCAGGGTCGCCCGCTCGATTTCCAGGGCGTCCATGAGGGCCAGCAGGTCCTCGTGGTGGTCCACGGGGCCCTCGTGGTCGGCCGAGCCGCCGCGGCCGCGCCAGTCGTAGCGGACCACCCGGTGGGTCCTCGCGAACTCGGCGAACTGGTGGTCCCACATGCGCCGGTCCGCCACACCGGCGTGCACGAAAACGATGGCGGGGCCGGAACCGGCCTCGTCGTACGCCAGTCGGGTCGCACCCGTGTCGATCATCGCCATCGGTGCACGGTAGCCGCCCTCCGCATGTGTGCCAACCCGGTTCTGCCCCGGGCAGAGCGGCGGCCCGCGCTCGGGCCCCAGCGGCGGCGGAGCCCCGCGTCCTCCAGCTCCTCCCGGACGACGCGGCTTCCCGGAGCCAGCACACGAAGAGAGCGAACTGTCGTGAATTCTGTACAACGGACGACACCCTTGGCTGGGATTCAAGCCATGACGACGCTTCCGCTGGCCGAGGCCAGAAACAACCTGTCCAAGATCGTCGACGAGGTGGAGAGAAGGCACGACGCCGTCACGATCACCCGCAACGGCGGGCCCAGTGCCGTGGTGATCTCCGTGGACGACTACGAGTCGAGGATGGAGACCTTCGCCCTCCTGGACAGCCCGGAGGAGCAGGCGGGTCTGGCCCAGGCGAAGGAGGAGTACGAACGCGGAGACGTGGTCACCGGTGACGAGATGGCCGAGCTCATGCGAGAACGGGCGCGCCGGGAGACGGGAACGTGAACGACCGGTACGAGATGGTCCTGACCCGCACCGCGCGCCGTGCCCTGTCCGGGACGCTGCCCGACAAGGTGGCGGCGGCATGGGAGCTGATTCGGGGAGGCCTCAGGGAGAACCCTCGCAAAGTGGGGAAAAGACTCAATCCCCCCTACGGTCAGGACTGGGCCGCCCGCCGTGCCACTTACAGGATCCGGTTCGGCATAGACGATGACAAGAACGTCATCGTCATCCATGACATCCGAGGGCGAGCCGACGCCTACCACCACTCGGGCAGGCGCTGACCGTCACGAGCCGGTGGAGTGGCGGTCCGGCGTGTTCCGGGCCACACACCCCTTGTGTCGGTGGGGGACCCGCGGACGTGGCACCCTTGGTTCGGGCGGAACCCGGGCGCGCTGGGCGTGGCGGGGTCCGCGCGGACCACGAGCAGCGACGAGCAGGGGAGCCGGACGTGCGGCGATGGGACGGGCTGGAGGATGTTCCCTCCGGGTGGGGGCACTCCGTGGTGGCGGTCGGCGTGTTCGACGGGGTGCACCGTGGCCACCAGGCCATCCTGGAGACCGCGGTCGGGCACGGGCGCGAGCTCGGCCTCCCGGTGGCCGTGGTGACCTTCGACCCCCACCCCGAGACGGTGCTGCGCGGCGTGACCCCGCCGGTGCTCACCCCCCTGGAGCGGCGGGTGGAGCTGCTGGCCGAGTACGGCGCCGACGCCGTGTGCGTCCTGCCCTTCACCAAGGACCTGTCCTCGCTGACCCCCGAGGAGTTCGTCCAGCGCGTCCTGGTCGACCGCCTGCACGCCTCCGCCGTGGTCGTGGGCGAGGACTTCCGCTTCGGCCACCGCGCCGCGGGCGACGTCGCCGCGCTGGCCGCCCTGGGCGCCGAGTACGGCTTCACCGCCGACGGGGTCGCGCTGGTCGCCGACGGCGACACCATCACCTCCACGCGCGTGCGCGGCCTGCTCGCCGGGGGCGACGTGGCCGGGGCCGCCGAGCTGCTGGGCCGCCCGCACCGGGTGGGCGGCGAGGTCGTGCACGGCGCCGCGCGCGGCCGCGACCTGCTGGGCTTCCCCACCGCGAACATGGACCTGCTCCCGGGCACCGCCGTCCCCGGCGACGGCGTCTACGCGGGCTGGCTCAACCGCTCCGAGCCCTCGGCCGGGCAGGAGCCGCGCTGGCCCGCCGCCATCTCCGTGGGCACCAACCCCACCTTCGACGGCGCCGAGCGCACCGTGGAGGCCTACGCCCTGGACCGCGACGACCTGGACCTGTACGGGCTGCGCATGACGGTGGACTTCACGGTGCACATCCGCGGCCAGGAGCGCTTCGACAGCATCGACGAACTGATCGTCGCCATGCGCCGCGACGTCGACCGCTGCCGCGAGGTCCTGCGCGCGGAGTAGGGCGGGCGCGCGCGGGGGATCCGGCACACGTGCGACCACGGTCCGCCACCTCGCGGTTTGCGGTAGGGTGGGCGTTGTCCACGTGTGCCCCACGGCCGGTCGCCTCCGCGCGTACCGTCTCCGGGGGGAGCGCGGCGCACCCACGCCGTCGGCGGCGGGCCGCGCACCACACGCGACGGTGACTGTTCGTACGCGCGGTCACCGCGTCTGTTCCCGGCCACGCGCCGGGTTCCACACCGCGTACCGACTTTCCACTGAGAAGGAGCGTTGTGTCGATCGACACCGCCACCAAAGAGAAGATCATCGCCGAGTACGCCACCGGCGAGGGCGACACCGGTTCCCCCGAGGTCCAGGTCGCGCTGCTCACGCACCGCATCACCGAGCTGACCGAGCACCTCAAGGGCCACAAGCACGACCACCACAGCCGTCGTGGTCTGCTGCTGATGGTCGGCCGCCGCCGCCGTCTGCTCAAGTACATCGCCAAGCAGGACATCACCCGTTACCGCTCGCTGATCGAGCGCCTGGGCCTGCGCCGCTAGCAGCGCCCCCGGCGCTTGCTTCCGCTCCGCGCCGTTCGGGGCGCCGCGGGTCCCTCGTTCTCGCCTCCGCCCGGCCCTTCCCGGCCGGCGGCTCGGCTCGTCCCGCACGACCCGGTGCGCCCCGAACCGGCGGGAGTGGCTTCGGCCGCTCCCGCTTTGTTAGTAAGGTGTGACGCGACGGTGGTCACAGATCGCCGTCCGCCCCTAATTCCACAGTGAGAACCACCCGCACCACCCCGGTACAGAGTCGGGGCCGGTCCTCGGTAGTGGTCCCCGGACATCCCCGCCAGGGTATGCCGTGGGCTTCGATCGATGACCGGCCGTCATCAACTCCGGGGCACGGACGCGGGAAGAAGAACCACGAGCGCCGGCACACCTTCCGTGCCCGGCGTGACGAACGCGAACACGTGTAGTAGGAGGTCGCCCATGGAGGGCGTGTACTCGGCCGAAGCCGTCATCGACAACGGATCCTTCGGCACCCGCACCATCCGCTTCGAGACCGGTCGCCTGGCCCGCCAGGCCGCCGGATCGGCCACGGTGTACCTGGACGACGAGACCGTCGTCCTGTCCGCCACCACCGCCTCGAAGCGTCCCAAGGAGAACCTCGACTTCTTCCCCCTGACGGTGGACGTCGAGGAGCGCATGTACGCCGCGGGCCGCATCCCCGGCTCCTTCTTCCGGCGTGAGGGCCGTCCCTCCGAGGACGCCATCCTCACCTGCCGCCTCATCGACCGGCCGCTGCGCCCGTCGTTCCGCAAGGGCCTGCGCAACGAGATCCAGATCGTCGAGACGATCCTGGCCCTGCACCCCGAGCACCTGTACGACGTCGTCGCCATCAACGCGGCCTCGATGTCCACCCAGATCGCCGGGCTGCCCTTCTCCGGCCCGATCGGCGGCGTGCGCGTCGCCCTCATCGACGGCCAGTGGGTGGGCTTCCCGACCCACGCCGAGCTGGAGAACGCCACCTTCGACATGGTGGTCGCCGGTCGCGTCCTGGAGGACGGCGACGTCGCCATCATGATGGTGGAGGCCGAGTCCACGGTCCGCACCCTCAAGCTGGTCGCCGAGGGGGCCGTCGGCCCCAACGAGCAGACCGTCGCCGAGGGCCTGGAGGCCGCCAAGCCCTTCATCAAGGTCCTGTGCAAGGCCCAGCAGGCCGTCGCCGACCAGGCCAGCCGCGAGCAGGGCGAGTTCCCGATCTTCCTCGACTACGAGGACGACGTGTACGCCGCCGTCGAGGGCGCCGTCCGCGAGGAGCTGTCCAAGGCGCTGACCATCGCCGACAAGCAGGACCGCGAGGCCGAGCTGGACCGCGTCAAGGCCTCGGCGGCCGAGAAGCTCGCCGAGGACTTCGAGGGCCGCGAGAAGGAGATCGGCGCCGCCTTCCGCTCCCTGAGCAAGCAGCTCATGCGCGAGCGCGTGCTGCGCGACGGGATCCGCATCGACGGCCGCGGCCCCAAGGACATCCGCCAGCTGAGCGCCGAGGTCGGCGTCCTGCCGCGGGTGCACGGCTCGGCCCTCTTCGAGCGCGGCGAGACCCAGATCATGGGTGTCACCACGCTCAACATGCTGCGCATGGAGCAGACGGTTGACACGCTCAACCCGGACAAGACCAAGCGCTACATGCACAACTACAACTTCCCGCCCTACTCCACCGGTGAGACCGGCCGGGTGGGCTCGCCCAAGCGGCGCGAGATCGGGCACGGCGCCCTCGCCGAGCGCGCCCTGCTCCCGGTCCTGCCCGCCCGCGAGGAGTTCCCCTACGCCATCCGTCAGGTGTCGGAGGCCCTGGGCTCCAACGGCTCCACCTCGATGGGCTCGGTCTGCGCCTCCACCATGTCCCTGATGGCGGCCGGCGTGCCCCTCAAGGAGATGGTGTCGGGCATCGCCATGGGCCTGATCAGCGAGGGCGACGAGTTCGTCACCCTCACCGACATCCTGGGCGCCGAGGACGCGTTCGGCGACATGGACTTCAAGGTCGCCGGCACCCGCGACCTCATCACGGCCCTGCAGCTGGACACCAAGCTCGACGGCATCCCCGCCGAGCAGCTGGCGCTCGCGCTCCAGCAGGCCCGCGGCGCCCGCCTGGCCATCCTCGACGTCATGCAGGAGGCCATCGAGCGTCCGGCCGAGATGAGCCCGAACGCTCCGCGCATCCTCACCGTCAAGGTTCCGGTGGAGAAGATCGGCGAGGTCATCGGCCCCAAGGGCAAGATGATCAACTCGATCCAGGACGACACCGGCGCCGAGATCACCATCGAGGACGACGGCACGATCTACATCGGTGCCACAGACGGCCCCTCCGCCGAGGCCGCGCGGGACACGATCAACCAGATCGCCAACCCGACGATGCCCGAGGTCGGCGACCGCTACCTGGGCACGGTCGTCAAGACGACCACGTTCGGCGCGTTCGTGTCGCTGCTGCCCGGCAAGGACGGCCTGCTGCACATCTCGCAGATCCGCAAGCTGCACGGCGGCAAGCGGATCGAGAACCTCGACGACGTGATCAGCATCGGCGAGAAGATCCAGGTCGAGATCCGCGAGATCGACGACCGCGGCAAGCTGTCGCTGGCCCCGGTCGAGGTCGTGGAGGCCGAGGCGGCCCAGGCCGCCCCCGCGTCCGCACCCGCCGCCGAGGACGGGGACGCCCCGGCCGAGGACGAGGGCGGCGACAGGAACGGCGGGGACGCCCCGCGTCGCCGTCGCCGCCGCAGCTCGGGCGGGCGTTCGGAGAACACCTGATCCTGACCCATGCCGGGGCGGTCGCACCTTGGGTGCGGCCGCCCCGGCGCGTATCCTCGGCCGGAGCCGCCGGGCGGACCGGCCGCCGACGTCCCGACCAAGAAGAAGGATCCATGAGCTCTGTCCCCATCGCAGCCGAGCAGGACCCCGGCACGACCGTGACTCTGCTGGAGCCGGACGGCGGTACCGGGCTGGTGCGCCGCACGGTGCTGCCCGGCGGCCTGCGCGTGGTCACCGAGGCCGTGCCGGGCGTGCGGTCCGCCGCGTTCGGGATCTCGGCGACCACGGGCTCCCGCGACGAGGACTCCGCGCACGCGGGCTCGGCCCACTTCCTGGAGCACCTGCTCTTCAAGGGGACCAAGGAGCGCTCGGCGCTGGAGATCTCCGCGCTGCTGGACGGTGTGGGCGCCGACCACAACGCCTACACCACCAAGGAGCACACCTGCTACTACGCGAAGGTGCTCGACCGTGACCTGCCGCTGGCCGTCGACGTCGTCGGTGACATGGTGGCCAACTCGGTGCTCGACGAGGGCGAGGTGGAGACCGAGCGGGGCGTGATCCTGGAGGAGATCGCCATGTACGAGGACGAGCCCGCCGACCTGGTGGACGACGTCTTCGCGGCGCACTTCTTCGGCGACACGCCGCTGGGCCGCCCGATCCTGGGCACCACCGACACCATCGAGGCGCTCTCCCGCGACCGCATCGCCGAGCAGTACCGCGACGCCTACGTGCCCGGCGAGCTGATCGTGACCGCCGCGGGCAACCTGGACCACGACCGGGTGGTGGAGCAGGTCCGGGAGCTGTTCGCCGAGCACTCGGCCGCCGCGGGGGACGCCCGCCCCGCGCGCCCCCGCATCGGCGGCCCCCCGGTCGCCACCCACGGCGGCACGGTGGTGCAGTCGCGCGAGACCGAGCAGGCGCACATCATCCTGGGGTCGGAGGGGCTGCGGCGCACCGACCCGCGGTGGCACGCGCTGCGGCTGCTCAGCGCCGCCCTGGGCGGCGGGATGTCCTCCCGCCTGTTCCAGGAGGTGCGCGAGAAGCGCGGCCTGGCCTACGCCGTGCACGCCTACAACACCGACTACGCCGACACCGGCAGCTTCCAGATCTACGCGGGCTGCCTGCCGGAGAAGGCCGACGAGGTCATCGGGGTGTGCCGTGAGGAGCTGGAGAAGGTGGCCGCCTCGGGTATCACCGAGGAGGAGCTGGTCCGCGCCAAGGGCCAGATCCAGGGCTCGCTGGTGCTGGGCAGCGAGGGCACCAACGCGCGGATGGGACGGCTGCTCTCGCACGAGCTGAACCGGCCCCGCCACTACTCGATCGACCAGAGCCTGGCGCTGTTCGACGCGGTGACCGGAGCGGAGGTGGCCGAGGTGGCCGCCGACCTGCTGTCGCGGCCCCGCGCGCTGGCCGTGATCGGCCCCTACGCGGCCGACCGGGTCTTCTAGCGGACCGCCCGGAGGACCGCCGCGACGCCGGGGCCCGGCCCCGGCGCTCCGGGCGCCCTCCGTCCCGAGGCCCCGGTCCGCTCCGTGCACACGGAGCGGACCGGGGCCTCGGTGTTTTCCCGCCTCAGGCGGTGAGCCCGCGCACCAGGTCACCGCGGGCACGGGCGACCCGTGAGCGGATCGTGCCCACGGGCACGTCCGCCAGCCGGGCGGCCTCGGCGTAGGACAGGCCCTCCACCTGGGTGAGGACGAACGCCTCCCGCCGCTCGGCCGCGAGCCCGTCCAGCAGGCAGAGCAGGGCCACGTGCTCGTCGAACCGGACCGTCCGTCCGGGCAGCAGGTCCCAGTCGGCGGGGTGCACGCAGTCGGGCCGGGCCGCGTCGCGGCGGTAGCGGTCGGCGACGGTGTTGCGGGCGATGGCCAGCAGCCAGGCCCGGGCCGGGGCGCGCCCGGCGAACCGCGGCAGGCCGCGCAGGGCCCGCAGGTAGGTCTCCTGGCTGAGCTCCTCGACCCGGTCGGGGTGGACCCTGCTGGCGATGTAGCGGGTGACGTCGGGACGGGTGCGCCGGACGAAGGCGTCGAGCGCGGCGGCCGAGCCCTCGCGGGCGGCGAGCGCCAGCCGGTCGAGTTCGCCGTCGCGCTCACGGGCGCACTCCCCGGAGTGGGCGGGTCCCCCCGTGTGCGGGGGCTCCTCCGCGCGGGCGGACCCCGCCGGGCGGGCGGGTCCCCCCGTGTGCGGGGGCTCCTCCGCTCCTGCCGGTGCGGGGGGCCGCGGCGGGTCGGCGCGGTGTTCGTGCCGCGGACGGCGCGCCGGGAGGTCGGGCCGGGGTCGGCGCGCCCGTGCCGGGCGCTGTTCCTGGAAGGCGGTGTCGGTGGGCATCGGTGCTCCGGGTTCCGGCGTGCACGAGCGGCCCGGCGGCCGGTGGCCTCGGGCGGTGGTGCGCGCGGTGGCGGGAGCGTGCGCGGCCGGTTCCCGTCGGGGAACCGGGCCCGGGCACGCGGGGACCGGGCGTGCCTCCGGACGCCTGCGCGGGCGTGTGGGCGGCGGGCGGCCCGGGGGCCGGCCGGGGCCCGCCCCCGGCGGGGTGCGGCGTGCGGCTCGGTCCCGGGCGTGCCGCTCGCGCGGTACGGCGCGAGGCCGACCGCTGTCCGCGCGGCGGTCCGGAAGGACACGGCTACGCCGGGGGAGGACCCCGCAGGACCAGGCTGTGCCGGAGGTAGGGCGCGGCCGGGGCGGGCGTCTCGCGCTCGGGGAGCGGGGCCGGGGGCACCCGCTCGGGTACCGGGCGCGGGACCGCGAGCACCAGGACGGGCAGCAGCGCGGCGGCGGCCAGGCGCAGGTAGGCGAAGAGCGCCGCCTCGCCCTGGCGCAGCCACCAGGCGCACACGGCGCCCGCCACGAGGTGGGCGACGAGCATCCCGCTGCCGCCCGAGGCGGCCTCCACGGCGGCGCGGTCGGCCGCGTGGCCGCCGTGGGCACCCGCCGTCTGGGCCGTGGAGAACACCAGGTGCAGGGCGAGCTGGCCCCACGCCATCCATCCGGCGATCGCGCCGAGTCCGCGTTCGCGGCCGGTCGCGGCCCAGGCGAAGGCGTAGACCAGCGCGGCGCCGACGAGCAGCCCGCCCAGGGGGACGGCGTGCTCGGAGGACAGCGCGTGGCCGCCCACGGACACGGCGGAGCACACCGAGGCGAACACCCCGGCGCGGGCCGCGCGCAGGGGTGGCCGCTCCGTCATGGGTTCATCGTCGCACCCGTCCGGGGTCCCCGCCCAGGGGGGTGGGCCGAGCGGGCGGGCGCGCGGGAGGCCCTCCGAACCGTCCCGTGGGAGGAGGCGGCTCCTCCCGCGAGCGGACCCGGTGCCCGGCCCCGGGCACCGGGTCCGCACGCGGGCGCCGGGATCACCCCTCCAGGAGGGCCTGCCCCACGTACCCCCCCTCCGCGCAGCCCGGCGGGACGGCGAAGACCGCCGAGCCCACGGCGGTCACCCACTCGTTGAGCAGGTCCAGCTCGTCCAGGCGGCGCTGGATGGGCACGAACTGGCGCAGCGGGTCGGCCTGGAAGGAGGCGAACAGCAGTCCCGCCTCCTCACCGCCGGAGCCGCGCTGGTCGTAGTTGTAGGCGCGCCGGAAGATCCGCTGCCCAGGGTCGCCGGTGCGGGCCCGCCGGATGTGGGCGAAGTCCGCGATGACGGTCAGCCCGGAGCCGTCCGTGGCCCCCAGGTCGGGCTCGTCGTGCTCCTCGGTACCGGTCAGCGGCGCGCCGTTGTCCAGACGGCGGCCGATGACCGCCTCCCGGGCGGGCCGGTCCAGCTCGTCCCAGGTGTCCAGGTGGGTGGCGATGCGGCGCAGCACCAGACTCGTGCCCCCCTTCAGCCACTGCGGCGCGTCCCCGCCCCACACGAGCTGGTCGAAGTCCTCGGTTCCCGGCGCCGGGTTGAGGGTCCCGTCCACCTGGCCCATGAGGTTGCGCATGCTGGTGCCCTCGGGCTGGGAGCCGTGGGCCCGGCGGAAGCCGCTCTGCGTCCACCGCACCCGCGCGAAGGCCCGCGCGTCCTTGAGCATCATCCGTACCGCGTGGGAGACGGTCACGGGGTCGTCCGCGCACACCTGGAGCAGCAGGTCCGCCTCGCCCCAGGCCGGGTCGAGCCGGTCGTGCTCGAAGTCCGGCAGGGGCCCCAGCCAGTCCGGAACCGCGTCGGGGTCCACCCGCTCCACCAGTCCCCGCCCGAACCCGAACGTGGTGGTGAGCCGGGCCGGAACCTGTGCGAGCTCGGGCTCGGTGTCGGCCAGGGCGGGCTCGCCCCGGCACAGGCGGGCCGCGTCGTCGCTGAGCAGCCGCAGGAGCCGGCCGATCGCGTCCGCGTCGGCCTCCGGTTCCAGGTCCAGCGCGACGAAGGTGCCGTGCGTCTGCGGCGGGGTCTCCACGCCCGCCTGCCGGACACCGTGGAACGGCACGGTCAGCGTGCCGTTGAGCGGTGGCGCCCCGGGGGCCGCGGCCGGTTCCGCCGCCCACCGGTGGGCGAGCGCGCCCCCGGCCGCGCCGACACCGGCGGCCGCGCCGCCCAGGAGCAGCCCTCTGCGGCTGAGCCGCGTCTCGCCGCCCATCAGTGGCCCCCGTGCCCGTCGTCGCCGTGCTCCTCGCCGTGGCCGCCCTCGGCGTCGCCCCCGTACTCCTCGTTGGCCCCGGCGTACTCCTTGACGGCGGCGGTGAACTCGGCGGTGGACCCGTCGGAGAACTCCACGGTGACGGTCGCCTCGGCGCCCGGTTCGAGGTCCTCGGTCAGCTCCATGAGCATGATGTGGTCGCCGCCGGGCTCCAGCGTGGAGCTGCCTCCGGCGGGGATGGGGAACCCGCCCTCCTTCTCGCGCATGGTGGCGTCGGTCCCCTCGGAGACGACCTCGTGCAGCTCGACCATCCCGGCCGCGTCGTTGTCGGCCGAGACGACGGTGATCTCCTCGTCGGAGTCGTTGGCCATCACTCCGAAGACGCCGGTCATCCCCTCCTCGGCGGTGACGGCCTTGACCCAGGGGTCGGACACGGAGAAGGCGTCGGCGGCGGTCGCCGCGGTCTCGCCGGCCTCCCGGGCCGGGGCGGCGCCCTCCTCCGCGGACCCGCCGCAGGCGGTGAGGAGAAGTCCGAGGCACAGCAGGGAGGTGGTCCATGCGGTTCGGGTGGTGCGGATGCGGTCCATGTTCCCTCCGGGGGTACGAGCCGCGTTCTCGCGGCCGTTCCCCCTACGGGTCGCGTCGCGGGGCCGTCCGGTTCCCGGCTTCCGGATGCCCCGTGCCACATCCGGCCCGCGAACGCCGGCGGGGCGGGCCCGGCCGTGCCGGACCCGCCCCGCCCTGCCCTGCCCTGCCGAAGGCGTCTAGGACCTCTTCGGCGACCGCTTGCGGACGGTGATGTTCCGGGGACCGCGGGCGTTGGCGGCGCCGTGCACCACCACCTCCAACAGCCCCTCGCCGTAGCTGGCCTCGATGTCCTCCTCGTCCACCGCCTCGGGGAGGCTGATCTCCCGGCGGAACGTGCCCATGAACCGCTCGGAGGAGTAGTAGACGACGTCGTCCCCGTCCCGGCGGCGCTCGCCGCTGATGGTGAGGATCCCGTTGTTGAGGCTCACGGCCACGTCCTGCTCCTGGACGCCGGGGACCTCGCAGCGGATGACCAGGTCGTTGCCCCGGGCGAGGATGTCGGTGGGCGGGCTCCACGCGTCGGCGTGCCCGCGCTCGCGCTCACCGGCGTTGCCGGTCTCCATCGAGGACATGCTGTCGGAGATGCGGTTCATCTCGGTGATCATGTCCACCACACCGTGGAAGGGGTTCTGGAACCTCTTCGGCGCCACGGCCGCCTCCTTTCGTCGTGTTGACGGGAACTAGGGCTTGTCCGGTGGACACCTACCCCGCCGCGCTGTGGGCGGCGTCCACCGGACACCCCCTAGTCGTGTGCCCGCTTCTCCGGGGCGCGGCCCGGCCGGCGGTCCTCGGCCCGCTTCTCCGGGACGGGGTCGGGCCGGCGGTCCTCGGCGCGCTGCTCCCTCGGACCCCCGGGCCTGGGTTCCTCCGACAGGGCCTTGAGCAGGCCCCACACCATCAGGATCAGGATGATCGCGAAGGGCAGGCCGGTGACCACGGACGCGGCCTGGAGCGCCGACAGCGCGTTCTCCCCGCCCAGCACGAGCAGGATCAGGGTGACCGCGCCCTCGCTGACGGCCCAGAAGGCGCGGTGGGCCTTGACCGGCTTGAGGCTCCCGCCGCTGGCGAGCGTGTCCACCACGAGGGAGCCGGAGTCGGAGGAGGTGATGAAGAAGACCGCCACCACGATGATCAGCAGGACGGAGATGACGCCGCCGACGAGCGGCCCCCCGGGCAGCAGCTCCAGCAGGCGGAAGGACCGGTCCTCCTCGCTCAGCGCGCTCAGGCCGGCGTCGCCGAACAGCTCGTAGTACAGGCCGGAGCCGCCGAACACCCCGAACCACAGGATGGACACGGCGACGGGGGCGAACAGCGCCCCGATGACGAACTCGCGGATGGTGCGGCCGTAGGAGATCCGGGCCAGGAAGATGCCCACGAACGGTGCCCAGGAGATCCACCAGCCCCAGTAGAAGATGGGCCACGCGGTGGTCCAGGACGCGGCCGTCTCGTCGATGAGCGGGCTCGGGAAGGCCAGGCTCCACTCGACGATGTTGCCCAGGTACTCGCCCGCGCCCGTGGTCATGATGCTGGCGATCCACAGCTTCGGGCCCAGGGTGAAGACGACCACCAGCAGCAGGAAGGCCAGCCACAGGTTGATCATCGACAGGCGGCGGATGCCCTTGTCGATGCCCGAGAGCACGCTGACGAGGGCGACCGCGGTGATCAGGATGATGATGGCCGCCTGCACGGTGGCGTTCGACGGGATGCCGAAGACGTGGTTGAGGCCGCCGTTGATCTGGAGCGTGCCCAGGCCCAGGGAGGTGGCCAGGCCGAAGATCGTGCCGAAGATGGCGAGGATGTCCACGATGTTGCCCGGCCAGCCGAAGGCCCGGTCGCCCAGGAGGGGGTAGAGCGCCGACGCGGGGCGCAGGGGGAGTCCCTTGCGGAAGGCGAAGTAGCCCAGCGACAGGCCGAGCGCGATGTAGATGGCCCAGGGGTGGAAGCTCCAGTGGAAGTAGCTCAGGGCCAGGGCCTCACCCGCCGCCTCGGGCAGGGGCGGTTCGCCCTCCGGCGTGACGAACTCGGCCGAGCGCGGTGAGGTCAGGTGGTGGATGGGCTCCGACACTCCCCAGAACACCAGGCCGATACCCATGCCGGTGGTGAACAGCATGGCGAACCAGGCCAGCGTCCCGAACTCGGGCCGGGAGTCCGCGGGGCCCAGCCGGATCTTTCCGAACCGGCTGAGCATGAGGAAGACCGCCAGCCCGAGGAAGAAGGTGGTGGACAGGACGTAGATCCAGCCCAGCTTCTCCCCGATCCAGTCGCGCGTGGCGGTGGCCGCGTTCAGCATCGGCTCGGTGGCGACGATGCCGACGACGACGAAGGCGAGGATCACGATCCCGGAAACCCCGAAGACCGTGGGGTTGGTGTGTTCTCGGATGTACTCGCGTAGGGATGAGATGGTGGCTCCTTCCCAGCCCCGGAGGGTCTCATACCCCAGGTCGGGGGGATGACGGGCCGGTAAGGGCACCGGCCCACGGACATGTCCCGTGGGATGGTAGGTGCCGGGAGCCGTTTCGTGAAGCAACCGCACAACTGTGGAGTGTTGGCCTAAGAGTGGCGAAATATCCTTTGAGGTGCCATAGGCCCTATCTGGACACACGGGGGCACGCGCCCCCGCGAACCGGGGCGAAGCCCACCGCCGCCGCTCCGGCCGTGCCCCTCCGCGGCCTCACTGCTCCGGCTTCGCGGACAGCCGGTCCAGGGTGGTGCCGATCCGGGCCAGCCAGTCCGTGATCGTGGCCAGCTCCTCCAGCGAGTAGTCGGCGTGCGCGGCCGTCATGGCCTCGCGCATCCCGGGCGCCGTGGAGGCGCCGGCGTGCGCGGCGTCGTCGGTCAGCCGGACGGCGACCTTGCGCCGGTCCTCGGGGTGGCGGGTGCGCTCGGCCAGGCCGTGCGCCTCCAGGCGGTCGATCACCCCGGTCACCGAACCGGTGGACAGGCACAGGCTGTCGGCGATCTCGCCCGGTGTCATGGAGCCGCCCACGCGCAGCAGGGTGTAGCACTGGAAGTCGGTCGGGTTCATCCCCGACCGTTCCGCCATCCGGTGCAGCAGACGGATGAGCCGTACGGCGAGTCGCTGTCCGTCGGTCTGCAACGCGTCGTAGAGTTCGGCCCGCGACCTGGCCTCGGGATCCGCCGTCCCGGATCCTCCGAAGTCGGGGGGAGAGGATGCGGCCGACGCGGTGTCCATGGTTCCTCTCTCGCGTTCGTGGCCGGTGGCTCCGGCCGTTCCTGGAAGTCTAAGCGCCACCGGGACGCGCGCACCCTCTCCGGCAGGCGCACCCCCGTCACCGGCGGAGGGTTCGACCCTCACAGATGGGGAAGTAGTTCGGTTACCAAGATTCATGGAAACCGAGTCGCATTGTCCGGATGCTACCCGGGGAGGACACCGTCAATCCCATCCTGAACACCCACAGGCATCCGCGCCCGCGGGGCGCCGGGTCCGCCGACGAGCGCGCGGCCCTGGAGGAGTCACTCAAGGACTACCTGGAGCGCAGGCTCAGCGACTCGGAGGACGTCGACGGAGAGTTCGGCCGGGACCTGGCCGGGACGACCGTCCGCTTCACCCTGGACGGCGGCAAGCGGATGCGGCCCCTGCTCGCCTGGTGGGGGTGGGTCGCGGGCGGAGGCACCTCCTCGGGAGAGACCGCCCGCGCCGCCCGCCAGGCCTGCGCCGCGCTCGAACTCGTCCAGACCTGCGCGCTCGTCCACGACGACGTCATGGACGGATCGCCGATCCGCCGGGGCCGGCCCTCGGTGCACGCCGCGCACATCCTCGAACACGAGCGCGGCGGCCACGTCGGCGAGTCCCGCCGGTACGGGGAGGCCCTGGCCGTCCTCGTGGGCGACCTGGCCCTGGTCTGGGCCGACGACATGCTCAACGAGGCCCTGCCGGGCGTGCCCGAGCCCGTCCGGGCGCGGGCGGTGTGGCGGGACCTGCGCACCGAGATCATGGCCGGGCAGTTCCTCGACGTACGCGCCCAGGCGCGCCGGGACCGTTCGGAGGAGGCCGCCCTGCGCGTGGACCTGCTCAAGACGGCCTCCTACAGCGTCGAGCGCCCCCTGCACCTGGGCGCGGCGATGGCCGGGGCCGACCCGGCGACGGTGCGGGCCCTGCGCGGCTACGGCAGGGACGTGGGCACCGCCTTCCAGCTCAGGGACGACCTGCTCGGCGTCTACGGCGACAGCTCCCGGACCGGCAAACCCGTGGGTGAGGACATCCGCGAGGGCAAGTGCACCCTGCTGCTCGTGACCGGCACCCGCCTGGCGCGCGAGCGCGGGGACGAGGCCGCGCTGCGGGTGCTCGACCGGATCGGCCTTCCCGGCGCGGACGTGGACCCCGCCGAGGCCGCCGAGACCCTGGACCGCCTCGGCGCCCGCGACCTGGTCGGAGCCCGGTGCCGTGAGCTCGCCGAACAGGGGCAGGCGCGCCTGGAGGGGCTCGACGCGCCCGCGCACGTGCTGGAGGGCCTGCGCGGCCTGGCCTCCCGGATCGCGCGTGACCGTGTGTGAGCCGTCTGGCGGGGAAGGGATCCGCCGTACCGGAGAGGAGCACCACCGTGCCCGAGGACACCCCTGAGCCGTCGGCGGCCTCGCCCCGGACCGGACCCGGCCCGCGCGGACGCGGGCCCGTGGTCGTCGTGGGCGCCGGACTGTCCGGCCTGGCCTGCGCCCTGCACCTGCTGGGCGCGGGACGCGAGGTCACCGTGGTCGAGCGCGAACCGCACCCGGGCGGGCGCGCGGGCCGCCTCGACCTGGACGGCTTCCAGATCGACACCGGCCCCACCGTGCTCACCATGCCCGAACTCCTGGACGAGGCCCTGGGCGCGGTCGGCGAGACCGCGGCCGACCGGCTGGACCTGGTGCCGCTGAGCCCCGCCTACCGCGCCTCCTTCGCCGACGGCTCGGTGATCGACGTGCACACCGAGCGCGAGGCGATGGCCGCCGAGGTCGCCCGGGTGGCCGGGCAGCAAGAGGCCGACGGCTACCTGCGACTGCGCGACTGGCTCACCCGGCTGTACCGGGTGGAGATGCGCTCGTTCATCGACGCCCGGTTCCGCTCCCCGCTGGACCTGGTCCGCCCCGACCTGTTCCGGCTCGCCGCGATGGGGGGCTTCGGCAGGCTGGCCCCGGCGGTCGGCCGCCACGTGCGCGACGAGCGGCTGCGCCGGATCTTCTCCTTCCAGTCGCTGTACGCGGGGGTGGCGCCGGAGAGCGCCCTGGCCGCCTACGCCGTCATCGCCTACATGGACACCGTCGCCGGGGTGTACTTCCCCCGGGGCGGGATGCGCGCCCTGGGCGACGCGCTCGCCGGAGCGGTCGCCAAGGCCGGGGGGACCGTCCGCTACGGGCAGGAGGTCGTCCGGCTGGAGCGCGCGGGCGACCGCGTCACCGCCGTCGTGACCGGGGACGGGGAGCGCCTGGCCTGCGACCAGGTGGTGCTCACCGCGGACCTGCCCGCCGCCCACCGGCTGCTCGGCCACACGCCCCGGCGCCCCGTCGCCGCGCGCTACTCGCCCTCGGCGGTCGTGCTGCACCTGGGCACCGACCGCACCTGGGAGCGGCTGGGACACCACACCATCTCCTTCGGCGCCGCGTGGAAGCGCACCTTCACCGAGATCATCCGCGAGGGCCGCACCATGAGCGACCCCTCCCTGCTGGTCACCCAGCCCACCCTCACCGACCCGTCGCTGGCCCCCGAGGGGCGCCACCTGCTGTACGTGCTCGCCCCGGCGCCCAACCTGGCCGCGGGCCGCATCGACTGGGACCGGGAGGGGCCGCGCTACCGGGACCACCTGGTCGGAGTGCTGGAGGAACGCGGGCTGCACGGGCTGGACTCCTCCGTGCGGACCGAGCGCCTGGTCACCCCGGCGGACTGGGCGCGGCAGGGGCTCGCGCACGGCACGCCGTTCTCCCTGTCGCACACCTTCGCCCAGACCGGGCCGTTCCGTCCGCGCAACACCGTCCCCGGCACCGCCAACGCCGTCCTGGCCGGGTGCGGGACCACACCGGGGGTCGGCCTGCCGACCGTGCTGATCTCGGGCAAGCTCGCCGCGGCCGAGGTGGTCCGCAGGACGGGGGGAGGCCGATGAGCGCGGGGTCCGCGGAACTGGACGCCGCCGGGATCACCGGCGAACCGCTGCGGGAGGCCTACCTCAGGTGCCGGGCCCTGCACGCCCGCCACGGGCGCACCTACTACACGGCCACCCGGGTGCTGCCGCCCGAGCACCGGCCCGGGGTGCACGCGCTGTACGGCTTCGCGCGGTGGGTGGACGACATCGTCGACGAGCCGCCGCCGGGCACCACGGTGGCGGACCAGGCCGCCCGCCTGGACGTCGTCGACGCCGACCTGGCCCGGGCCCTGGGCGGGGAGCGCGCGCGGGACCCCGAGGCGGCGCCGGTGCTGTCCGCCCTGGCGCACACGGTGGGCCGGTACGCGCTGCCGCACGCCTACTTCACCGCGTTCATGGCCTCCATGCGCATGGACCTGACCGTGACCGGCTACCGCGACCTGGAGCACCTGCGCGAGTACATGTACGGCTCGGCCGCGGTGATCGGCCTCCAGGTGCTGCCGGTCCTGGGGACGGTGGCCCCGCGCGAGGAGGCGGCCCCGCACGCCGCCGCGCTGGGCGAGGCCTTCCAGCTGACCAACTTCCTGCGGGACGTGGCCGAGGACCTGCGGCGCGGCCGCGTCTACCTGCCCCAGGAGGCCCTGGCCGCGCACGGTGTGGACCGCGAGCTGCTGGAGCGGTGCGCGGAGGCCGGGGAGTCGCACCCGCGGGTGCGGGAGGCCCTCGCCGACCTGGTGGAGGTCAACCAGGGTTTCTACCGGCGGGCCGAACCGGGCATCGCGATGCTCTCCCCCGTGGCGCGCCCGTGTGTCGCCACCGCCTTCCGGCTCTACCGCGCGATCCTGGACGAGGTGCGCGCGGCCGACTACGACGTGTGGAGCGTCCGGCACCGCGTCTCGGACGCCCGTAAGGCCGCCGCCGCCGTACCCGCCCTCGCGCGCTCGCTGATCGCGCGCTCCCTTCGCGGCCGGGTGCCGCGCTCCCGGACCGGCTGAGGACGCGCGGTCCGCCTCTGCCCCTCGACCGACGTACCTGGAGGACCCCGGTGACACTGCCCGACCCGCGACCGCGGCGGCTCCCCCTGCGCCGTATGCCCGCCACCACGTGGACCACCCAGGAGCCGAGCTGGCGGGAGGGCTCGCCCGCCGTCATCGGGTCGGCGCTCAAGCGCGCGCTCGCCCGGCCGTCGGGGAACTGGTTCGTGCTGGCCGCGAGCACCGAGGTCCGCGCGGACCGGCCGTTCGGACGGGTCGTGGCCGGGACCGAGCTGGTGGCCTGGCGCACCCCGGACGGGACCGCGCACGCGGGGCCGGGCGCCTGCCCCCACCTGGGCGCGCCGCTGTGCCGGGGCGCGGTGGACTCCGGGCGCCTGGTGTGCCGGTGGCACGGGCTGTCGCTGGGGGAGGAGGGCTTCCCCGGGTGGGACCCCTACCCGGTGCACGACGACGGCGTGCTGGTGTGGGTGCGCCTGGACCGGGAGGGCGGGGAGGAGCCCCTGGACGCGCCGGTGGTCCCCGAGCGCCCCGCGCTGTCCGGGAGCCTGGTGGCGGTGGAGAGCCTGGCGGGGCGGTGCGAACCCGAGGACGTGGTGGCCAACCGGCTCGACCCCTGGCACGGCTCGTGGTTCCACCCCTACTCGTTCGTGGGGCTGAAGGTGACCGAGGTGCCCAAGGGAGCCGATCCCGACCCGGACCGCATGGTGGTGGACGTGGGCTTCCGGGTGGCGGGCCGGTGGGGGGTGCCGGTGCGCGCGGAGTTCCACTGCCCCGAGCCGCGCACGGTGGTCATGCGCATCATCGAGGGCGAGGGCCTGGGCAGCGTGGTGGAGACGCACGCGACCCCGCTGGGCGTGGACGGCAGGGGCGTACCGCGCACGGCGGTGGTCGAGGCGACCGTCGCCAGCTCGGAGCGGCCCGGCTTCCTGCTGGCCCGCAGGGTGGCGGGGGCGGTGGTGCGCCCGGTGATGCGGATGGCCGCCCGGCGCCTGTGGAGGGACGACCTGGAGTACGCGGAGCGCCGGTACCTGCTCAGGAGCACCGGCCGCTGGCCCGGCTGAGGGAGGGCGGCGGCCGGGTCCCCGGCGGGCACGGGCGGGGACGTGCCGCGCGGCCGGGGCGCCCCGGGTGGGTGTGGTCCCCTGGGCGGGGTGCGGCGGGCTCCTTCGCGGGTGCGGTTTCTCGGTGGGGCGGCGGGTGTGGCCTCCCGGTGGGCGCGGTACTGGGAGGAGTCCACCGGTGGGCTTCGCCGTGCCGGGGGCACAAGGGGTCGGCTTTCCGGGGGGGCGGGTTTTCCACAGGGAGCGTTCGGGGGTGTCCTGGGGTGGGGTGGGGGTGGTTTCCTGGAAATAGGGGGGATCCCACCCACGGATGTTTCGGCATGCCCTCAAACACCCGGCACTCGATAAGGGCAATAGATCAAGGGGTAGGGAGGAGCCGTCCACAGGCCACCTCCCTACGCCATTCCCGCCGGGGGTTGCTGGCGGCAACGAAAACGCGCCAGCTGCCGCGAAGTGGAATAGGCTGCGGAAAACGGTGTGCGTTGGGCGGGGGTGAGGGTGGCCGACGGAAAGCGGCACCAAAGGCGGGAGCGACTGCCGGAGGGCGGCTAACGCCCGGGGGGTGAGGGTGGTCGGGCTCTGCGACGTCGGCACCAACGGCAGGCGGGCCCCCACGCCCCGGGCCGCGCCCCTGGCCCCCGTGGTGCAGGGCAGGCGATGGCACCACCAGTGCCAGAACGTTGTTTTGTTCGCACATTTTCGGACACCCTTTGGCCTGACATAAGCATGGCCCGACAATCAATGGCGACCCCGGAAAGAAA
>NYMS01000011.1 GCA_002529455.1 Glycomyces fuscus | reverse complement strand
TGCCCGACGGGTCGGGCGGGTGAACCTAGAAGTAATCCTGACCAACCGGGTCTCCCCGGCCAATCAAAGGAACCCTGCACACGAACCGTGAGGTTGCGTGTGACGGGGCCAAAACAAACATGGCTTAAAGAAAATCAAACACGCGCTGTTGAGTTCTCAAGAAACAACCGCTCTTCGCTTACGAGCCCGTGTGGGCTTTTCCGCCGAAGGCGTTGTGCGTTTCCGCTTTGTTGTGTCTTTACTTTATCAGGTGTTCCGCGCCCCGCCAAATCGGCGGTTTGCGGTGTTTCTGATCGGGGTAAAGCCCGTTTCGCTTCTCCCGAAGCCTATCCGATTCAGAGCAGTACTCGAACCGGCTCGGTTGGAAGGAGAAGGGGGTATCCGGCACGCCCGCGCACATTCGCGTTCGTTTCGCTCGGAAGGGGTGTCGCACTCCCTCGCGGCCCTGGGCCGTTCGGAGGCGACTCGGAGAACATTACCCGCGGCCGGGGGGTCTGGCAACCCGAAGGCAGCATGTCCTGGGTCACACTAGTTCAGCAGCGTGCCGGAGCCGGTTCCCGGGGCGGCGTACAGCCACTCCACCTCCAGCTCGACGGCCGCGACGGTGGCCGGCGGGTAGGCCGTCAGGTTCCCCAGGAAGGACCCGGCCAGCTGGGCCACCGTCGGGTTGTGCGCGACGACCAGGACCGTCCCCGCGTCGGGGTCCACCCGGTTCACCAGTTCCAGGAGCGTGTCCACCCCCGCCGAGTACGCCGCCTCGGAGTAGTCCACCTCGGGGCGGTTCTCCGGTTCCATGGTCCCGAGCACACCGTCCAGCGTCTGCCGCGTGCGCCTGGCCGCGGAGCAGATGACGTGGTCGGGCACGTACCCCCGTCCGGCGAGCAGGCGTCCGACCGCCTCCGCCTGGCTCCGGCCCCGGTCGGTGAGGCCGCGCTCGAAGTCCTCGAACCCGTTCTCGGCCTGGGCGTGCCGCATCAGCAGCAGCGTCCGCGCGCCGCTCACGGGGACACCACCGTCGCGACGATGGACAGGGCCACGATGAACGCCACCATGACACCCACGACGACGAACAGTCCCTTCATCCCGGACACCGGGGACCACCCCTTCGCTCGCTCGGCTGTGGTCCCAGGTTAGGCCCCGCCCGGACACGGGCACGGCCGCCCGGGGGGTACCCGGACGGCCGCGGAGGTGCCGCTGCCTACTTGCCCTCTCCGGCGCGTGCCTCCTCCTTGCGCTCGTCCGCCCCGGTGCCGGCCGTGTCCTCACGGGCACCGACGCCCCCGGCCGGGGGGACCTCCCCCTGGGGGGAGGCGCCGCCGCCGGTCTCGGGGGCGCCCTTGGGCGCGGACCGGCCGCCGGTCTCGGCGAGGTCGGTCTCGGTGCCTCCGCCGCGGTGCTTGGACCACAGGACCGCGCCGACGAGCACGGCGACGGCCACCGCCGCGATCCCCGTCCGGAGCACGACGTTGTCGGCGTAGATCACCACGCTGGGCGCCACGATCAGGGCGACGAGGTTCATCACCTTGAGCAGGGGGTTGATGGCGGGACCGGCGGTGTCCTTGAAGGGGTCGCCGACCGTGTCGCCGATGACCGTGGCGGCGTGGGCCTCGGAGCCCTTGCCGCCGTGGTGGCCGTCCTCGACGAGCTTCTTGGCGTTGTCCCAGGCACCGCCCGAGTTGGCGAGGAAGACGGCCATGAGCACACCGGCGGCGATGGCGCCGCCCAGGAACGCGCCCAGCGGGGCGTAGCCGAGGGCGAAGCCGACCGCGATCGGCGCGAGGACGGCCAGCAGGCCCGGGGTGACCAGCTCCCGCAGCGAGTCCTTGGTGCAGATGTCGACCACCCGCGCGTACTCGGGCTTCTCCGTGCCGTCCATGATCCCCGGGCGGGTGCGGAACTGGTCGCGCACCTCCAGGACCACGCGGCCCGCCGCCCGGCCGACCGCCATGATGGCGAGCCCGGAGAAGAAGAACACCACGCTGGCGCCGATGATGACGCCGACGAGCACGTCGGGCTGGTCCAGGGAGAGCGAGAACGCGTCGTCGGCGTCGCCGAGCTGGGCCTGCACGGAGGTGCGGAAGGCGCCGAAGAGCGCGGTCGCGGCCAGGACCGCGGTCGCGATCGCGATGCCCTTGGTGATGGCCTTGGTGGTGTTGCCGACGGCGTCGAGCCCGGTGAGGATCTCCGCGCCCCGCCCCTCCACGTCGCCGGACATCTCCGCGATGCCCTGGGCGTTGTCGGAGACGGGTCCGAAGGTGTCCATCGCCACGATGATGCCGACGGTGGTGAGCAGGCCGGTCCCGGCGAGGGCGACGGCGAACAGGCTCAGGGTGATGGAACCGCCTCCGAGCAGGAACGCGGCGTAGACCGCTCCGGCGATGAGGAGTGCGGAGTAGACGGCCGACTCCAGGCCGACGGAGATGCCGGAGAGGATGACGGTCGCCGCACCGGTCTCGGAGCTGTTGCCGATGTCGCGGACGGGACGGCGGTCGGTCTCGGTGAAGTAGCCGGTGAGCAGCTGGATGGCGGCGGCGAGCACGAGGCCGATGAGGACGGCCGCGACCGCGATGATCCTCGGGTCCGGGTTGGTCCCGGCCTCCTCGATCTCGGCCAGGACCTGCGGGCTGACGCCGGACAGCTGGTCGAAGCTGGAGGGCAGGTACCAGAAGGCGGTGCCGACGACGAGCAGGGCGGAGATCGCCGCGGAGAGGAAGAAACCGCGGTTGATCGCCGACATCGCCGACTTGTCCCGTGCGCGGGGGGCGACCAGGAAGATGCCGACGATGGCGGTGAGCACGCCGATCATGGGAACCAGGAGCGGGAACACCAGCCCCTCGGTGCCGAAGGCGACGCGGCCGAGGATCAGCGAGGCGACGAGCACGACCGCGTAGGACTCGAACAGGTCGGCGGCCATGCCGGCGCAGTCGCCCACGTTGTCGCCGACGTTGTCGGCGATGGTGGCGGCGTTGCGGGGGTCGTCCTCGGGGATGCCCTGCTCGACCTTGCCGACGAGGTCGGCGCCGACGTCGGCGGCCTTGGTGAAGATGCCTCCGCCCACACGCATGAACATGGCGAGGAGGGCCGCGCCGAAGCCGAAGCCCTCCAGGACGATGGGTGCGTCGCCCCGGTAGAGGAGGACGACGACGGCCGCGCCGAACAGGCCGAGTCCGACGGTGATCATGCCCGCCACGCCGCCGGTGCGGAAGGCGATGCGCATGGCGGTGCGGTTGGAGGCCTCGTCACCGCCCCGGGCGGCCGCGGCGACCCGGACGTTGCCGCGCACGGCGAGCCACATGCCGATGAATCCGGTCGCCGCCGACAGCAGGGCGCCGAGGGCGAAGAAGGCCGACCGGCCGATGGCGATGGCCCACGAGTCGGCGGGGAGCAGGAGCAGCAGGAGCGGGATGAGGACGACGAAGACCGCGAGGGTGCGGAACTGCCGTTTGAGGTAGGCCGCCGCCCCTTCCTGCACCGCGAGCGCGATGCTCTGCATTCGCTCTGTGCCCTGTCCTGCGGCGAGGACCTCACGTACCAGCACTCCCGCGACGGCGAGTGCCAGAAGGGCCACCACCATGACGATGATGACGAGGGTGAAGTCGGTGCCTGCCAGTGATAGGGCCATGCCGCCTTCAGCGGCGAGGTTGAGCCCAGACAATCCGTCCTCCTTGAGACGGGCACGACCTTTTCGGCCCCGTCCACGGGAGAACGCGCGGAACGGTTCGCCCTGTGGGCGCCGGTCCTCGCGGCTGTGGACGTACCGCCGTCCGGAAGGAGCCTGAGCTGGCCCGACGGCACGCTTGGCGGGGTCGAAGCGGTGCCACCTTTGGTTGTGGTGCGTACTGCCCGTGCCGCATGTTCACGGGCGGTGATCCGGGGAGTCTACGCACGGCGACAAAGAAAGGTGAGAGCCAGGACCGCCATTCTTCAAGAAAATCCGAAGATGTGATCTTTCGGTGATCTCAGGAAAAGGATAAATACCTTTTTCGGCGATACTCGGCTTATATAACGTCGCATAATGCCGCAATGCGATGTTAACGCTAAAGCGTGCATAAGCGCATAAAAAGGGAATGGGGCCCACGGGTCACACAGGTCTCACTGGCCACAGGAGGTGCTGGTGGCACGAACCCCTCCGCGGGATCCGGCACCGGACCGCGGCGGGGCTCGGACGAGGCGTGCCCCGTCGGCTACCCGCCGAGCAGGCGCATCCCCGACGGGTCGATCCCGTCACCCGGACGGGCGCGGCCGGAGTCGAGGTCGTCGGCCAGGGCGCGGGCGAACGCCGCCACCCCCGCCACGTCCACCCCGTGGGGGGCGTCCGGTCCGAACGGCTCCACGCGGTCCGCGCCCCGCCTCAGCAGGCGGGCCGCGCCGACCATGTTGCCGCGCTGCGCGTGGGTGACCCCCACGGCCGTCTGGGCGAGGCCGCGCCACAGCTCCCGCTCCGGGTCGGGCGAGGACTTCCACACGGCTTCGAGGACTTCGTGGGCGGTGAAAGCGTACCCCGCGTCGAGCAGCCGCTGGGCCTCTTCCAGACCTTCCTCGGCGGAGAACTCGGCGTCGTCGGGGACCCGCTCGACCTCGCCCTCGCTGCCGTGCGGCATCGGGCGCCCGTACCGGTCCCGGGGGCGCTGGTTCTGCGCCCGCCCGGTCTCGTTGCGGTCCCGCCCGCCTCCACGGCCCCCGGGCTCCCGGTGCCCGTCCGCGGTCTCCGTCGCCATCAGTGCCTCACCGCCGTTCCCCCTCGTCCGCGAGGGCTCCGTCCGCCTCCCCGCCGAGACCTCCGCGAGCCACTCGACGAGCGCGCGGGAGACCTCCTCCGGTCGTTCCTCGTGCGGGAAGTGGCCCGCGCCGTGAACCTGCCTCCAACGGTAGGCCCCCGCCACCATGCTCCGCGAGGCGCGTGCCGGCCCGGGAGGGCACACCGGGTCGAGGGTCCCGTGGAGTTGGAGCACCGGGACGCGTACGGGGGCGCGGCGCATCCGCGCGTTGTAGCGGAGGCCGTCCGTGCGCCACCGCGACCGGAAGATCCAGCGGTGGCTCTCCAGGGAGCAGTGGGAGACCTTGGGGATGGCGAAGGCGCGCCGGTAGCGCTCCTCGGCCTCGGTGTCCGGCCAGCCGGGCCCCGCCCACTCCCGAATCAGGTCGCCCACCCGCACGCACCCGTCGCTCAGCAGGCGGTGCTCGGGAAGGATCGGCAGCTGCGCCCGGAGCATGTGGCGGACGCCGGGGCCGCCGGAGGCCAGGACGCGGGCCGCGCGCAGCGGGTGCGGCGCCGACACCGCGGCCAGGGCGCGTACGGTGCCGGGGTGGTAGGCGGTCATCGTCCAGGCGACGAGGCCGCCCACGCCGTGCCCGACCACGGCCGCGTCCTGTGACCCGAGGGCGCGGACCAGTCCGGCGGCGTCCTGGGCGAGGGTGACGAGGTCGTAGCCGCGCGGGGTCTTGTCACTGGCTCCGTAGCCGCGCAGGTCGACGGCGACCGCGCGGTAGCCGGCGTCGGCGAGCGCGGCCAGCTGGGCGCGCCAGGCCCACCAGAACTGGGGGAAGCCGTGGAGGAGGAGCACCAGCGGCCCGTCGCCGGCCTCGGCGACGTGGAACCGGGCTCCCGCCGCGCTGACGGTCTTGTGGGTCCAGGGGCCGTCGACGTAGGCGGCCGAGTCGTCCAACAACGCGCGGACCTACCGGGCCGCGGGGGCGGACGCCTCGGCGGAGTCGGCGGTCTCGACGGCGCTCGAGGGCGGGCGGATGTCACCGCGCAGGATGCCGGCGAGGCGGGAGGTGGTCAGCGCGGTGCGCTGGAGGCCCTCCCGCTTGCGGAGGGTGACGATCGCGTACAGCGCGACGGCCGCGGCGAGCAGCAGGTAGACGAGGGTGACGATGCCGAAGCTGGCCCAGCCGGGGAGTCCGGCGACCTCGTACAGGACGAAGGCCGCGGTCACCGAGAGGAGGATGACGAAGATGTGGGCGAGGACCCCCACCACGGCGAAACCGGCCACGCCCTTGCCGATCTTGGCCGCGTCGGCCTTGGCCTCCAGCTTGGCCAGCTTGATCTCCAGGCTGACCAGACGGGAGATGTTGCCCGTGGCGTCTGAGACCAGTTCGGTGATGGAACGGTCGGTGTCCCTGGGGGCGCCAGGTGCACCGGTACCCGGCTTCTCCGCCATCGTGGAGGTTCCCTTCTCTCGGTCAGAACGCACGGATGATCCTCCGCATCCTTGCACATACCCCGCCTCGGACGTCTCTCACGGCACGCACAACGGCGCCGCCGCGTTCCGTCACACGGGTGAGCGTCGGGCCCGGCGACGGTCGCGGTCCCCGGGGCGGGGAAAAGCGAACGGCGCCCCGGACCGGGGCGCCGTTCACCGGTGGACGAGGGGCCTCCGCGCGCGGCGGAGGGCCCCTCCGCTCAGTCCCCCTGCTTGGCGGAGGGCAGCTGCTTGGCGATGACCTCCATGATCGAGGAGTCGGTGAGCGTGGAGGTGTCGCCGACGGCCCGGTTCTCGGCGATGTCGCGCAGCAGGCGCCGCATGATCTTGCCCGAGCGGGTCTTGGGCAGTTCGGGCACCGCCAGGAGGCGGGCGGGCTTGGCGATGGGGCCGAGCGAGGAGCCGACGTGGTTGCGCAGCTCCTGGACCAGGTCCTCGGGGACCTCCTCCTCGCCGCCGCGCAGGATCACGAAGCCGACGATGGCCTGGCCGGTGACCTTGTCGGCGGCGCCGACGACCGCGGCCTCCGCCACACGCGGGTGGGAGACCAGCGCGGACTCGACCTCGGTGGTGGAGATGTTGTGGCCGGAGACGAGCATGACGTCGTCCACGCGGCCCAGCAGCCACAGGTCGCCGTCCTCGTCCTTCTTGGCGCCGTCGCCGGGGAAGTACAGGCCCTCGAAGCGCGACCAGTAGGTGTCCTTGTAGCGCTCGGTGTCGCCCCAGATCCCGCGGAGCATGGACGGCCACGGCTCGCGGATGACGATGAAGCCGCCCTCGCCGTCGGGGACGGACTCGCCCTGCTCGTCCACGACGTCGGCGACGATGCCGGGGATGGCCCGCATGGCGGCGCCCGGCTTGCCGGAGGTCACGCCCGGCAGGGGGCTGACCATGACGGCGCCGGTCTCGGTCTGCCACCAGGTGTCCACGACCGGGGTGCGGTCACCGCCGATGTTCCTGCGGTACCAGACGTAGGCCTCGGGGTTGATGGGCTCGCCCACCGAGCCGATGACGCGCAGGCTGGACAGGTCGAACTTGGCGGGGATGTCGTCCCCCCACTTCATGAAGGTACGGATCGCCGTGGGCGCCATGTAGGCGATGGTGACCTTGTACTTCTCGATGATCTCCCAGAAGCGGCCCCGGTGCGGGGTGTCCGGGGTGCCCTCGTACAGGACGGTGGTGGCCGCGTTGGAGAGCGGGCCGTAGACGATGTAGGAGTGGCCGGTCACCCAGCCGATGTCGGCGGCGCACCAGTAGACGTCGGTCTCGGGCTTGAGGTCGAAGACCGCCCAGTGGGTGTAGGAGACCTGGGTGAGGTAGCCGCCCGTGGTGTGCAGGATGCCCTTGGGCTTGGCCGTGGTGCCGCTGGTGTACATGATGTACAGCGGGTCCTCGGCGTCGTGCGCCTCGGGGGTGTGCTCGGTGCTCTGGGAGTCCACGACGTCGTGCCACCACACGTCGCGGTCGGTCCACTCGACGTCCTGGCCGGTGCGGCGGACGACGAGGACGTTCTCGACCGCGGGGCGGTCGGCCACCGCGGCGTCCACGGCGGGCTTGAGTGCGCTGGCCTTGCCGCGGCGGTAGCCGCCGTCGGCGGTGACCACGAGCTTGGCCTGGCTGTCGTCGAGGCGCTGGCCCAGGGCGTCCACGGAGAAGCCGCCGAACACGACCATGTGGACGGCGCCGAGCCGGGCGCAGGCGAGCATGGCCACGACGGTCTCGGGAATCATCGGCATGTAGATGGCGACGCGGTCGCCCTTGCGCACACCGAGTTCGGTCATGGCGTTGGCCGCCTGGGAGACCAGGTCCTTGAGCTCGGCGTAGGTGATGGTGCGGGTGTCGCCGGGCTCGCCCTCCCAGTGGTAGGCGACGCGGTCGCCGAGGCCGTTGGCCACGTGCCGGTCCACGCAGTTGACGGAGGCGTTGATCCTGCCGCCGACGAACCACTTGGCGAAGGGCGGGTTCCACTCCAGGGCGGTGTCCCAGGGCTGTTCCCACTGGAGCCTGCGGGCCTGCTCCTCCCAGAATCCGAGACGGTCCTCGTCCGCCCTGGCGTAGGCGTCGGCCTTGACGTTGGCGTCGGCGGCGAGCGCCTCCGGGGGAGGGAAGCTGCGCGTCTCGTGGAGAAGGTTGGACAGTGTCTCCTGGCTCGCGGGAGTGCTGTCGGCCACTGTGATTCTCCTTACGTAGGCTGGTTCACACCCAATTAATCATGTGGTGCGACACCCCGTGAACAGGCGGGGCGGCGTCCAGCGGCGGGGAAGGCCGGGCGCGCGACGAACGGGCGGTGAACGGTCGCCCGGCCGCGACGAGCGGTCGCGGGAACCGGTCGGCGCGGCGCCGCCCGCGTGGGCCTCCCGTGTTACCGGCGCGTAGTGTTGTTTTCCGTGAGCGAACCGACTTCTTCCTCCGCGTCCGACCCGCTGGCCCGGATCGCCGAGCTGCCCGGTGTGGCCGACGCGGTCGCCGAGACCCGGACCCTGGTCGACCGCCTGCTGGGGCACCGCGTGCTGCGCCGCCGCAGCAGTGACGTGTCCATGGAGTCCGCGCTGCGCGGCGCGGTCGCGTCGGCGGCGCTGGAGGGCGCCGAGGTCTCGATGGAGGAGATCCGCGAGGGGCACGTGTACGACACGCGCGTCAAGGGCGCCCTGCGGGTGTCCGGAGAGCTGGGGAGCCTGGTGGACACCTGGCCGAGGGCTCCGCGCCAGGCCCTGGCCCGGCTGCACACGCTCGCCGCGGCGGACGCGGTGTCCGCGGACGCGCTGGGCCGCCCGAGGACGGCCGGGGAGCGGGTCGAGGACCCGCTGGGACTGGGGCCGGCCCCGGCTCCGGAGGTGGCGATGGCCCGGCTGGAGGGTCTGTACTCGCTGCTGGGCGCGCGCACGTCGGTTCCGGCGCTGGTGATGTCGGCCCTGGTGCACGGAGAGCTGATGGCGGTCCGGCCGTTCGGGTGGGGCGACGGGCTGGTGGCGCGCGCCGCGGAGCGGTTGACGCTGGTGGAGCGGGGCCTGGACCCCAAGTCCCTGGTGCCGTCCGAGCTGGGGCACCGGACGTTGCGGGACGAGTACGGACCGGCGCTGCGCGGGTACATGGGCGGCACTCCGGAGGGCGTCGCCGAGTGGGTGGCGTACTGCTGCCGCGCGGTCCGCGCGGGGGCGCAGGACTCCTTGGCCACCTGCGAGGCCCTCAAGCGCGGATGAGCGCGGGGCGCACGGGAAGCCGCGAAAGGGGAACAACTTTTGACGGGTGACAACTGTGCGCGACCAAAAGGTTGAACGCCGACCGTTTATTACCGACCGGCAGGCCCGGGAAAAGTATCGGTTCGGTCACGCTTCCCGGTTCCGCAAGGGAACGGCGACCGGGCGGCCCTTCCGGGCACACAGGTCGGACGGCGCCCCGTTCTGCTTCCCGAGGCGCCGCCTCCGACACGTCCCGCCGGGTTAGCAGGCGTCCATTTCCCTAGTCTGACCAGGCAGGACATCAGCCTGTCCGGTCCAGACGGGCCTCACGGGGCCAAGTGGCGCGTGGGTTCCCGGTTGTCGTGTCAGGGTGGTTCTCAGCCACCGACTGCTTTCTTTCTACGCCGATGTTCCGGCGCCGAAAAGACGGTTGACCCGAATTTTTGCCCTTGATTCCAGAACCGATACGGAGCGTCACGTGGTAACGTCTCTCCCGTCGTTCCCAGAAGGGTAGGCCCGCTTCGCGCCTCCGCCGTACGCGCCCCATTTCGCGTTCCGGTGGTATCCCTCTTCTTCGGATGACGTCCGTGTACCTTCCGGTGGTCGCGGGAGCATGTCTCTCCGCAGACCCTCACCAGAGAGCGGACCCGGTCCTACCCCCCGGGACCGGAATTCCGCGTGGCGGCCTTCGCTACCCCCTGTGGAGGCGGGTCCACGCGTCCGCTTCTCTCGCCTGTCGGGCGGGGGTGCGTATCCGCCCCCGTATACGCATCCCGCCCGTCAGGTGAACCGGACCGCGGGCCGCCGACGCGCCCGCCCCCTGCACCCGTCCGAGCCCCGCCGAGGTTGTCCACAGCCTCGGATCGGGGCTTTCGCTGTCGCGCCCGGTCGGCGAAGGTCGAGGAAAGCCCCTCGACCCGGAGGAACCCATGGACGCCCGGCACCGGCCCCTGCTCGCGACCGCCGACCCCCTCCTCCTCGACGACCTGCTCAGACTGGCCACCGCCGCCTCCACCGAGGTCGCCGTCGCCCACACGCTCGACCGGGCCCTGAGCCTGTGGCCGCACGCCCCGCTCGTCGTGGTCGGCGCCGACCTGTGCGTACCCCTGCGGGCCGCCGACCCTCCGCCGGGCCGCCACGTGGTCGTGGCCCGGGACCCCCGGGAGGCCGCCGCCGGTGAGCCCCCGCCGGGGGAGGGGGCCGGGCCACCGGCCGCCGCGGTGCCCCGGCCCCGCGTCCCCGCGCAGGGGTACCGGCCCGCCGCCGCCGAGGGGCGCCCCTTCCCGGACGCTCCCGCGCCGGGTCGCCGGACGGGGCCGCCGGGCGGGGACCCGCCACCGGGCCTCCCCGCGGAGGGTTCCCCGCCGGATGTCCTCCCGGAGGGTCCCCCGCCGGGCGTTCCCGCGCGGGGGGACCGGCACGGGGCCGGGGAGGCACGCCTCCTCCTGCTGCCCCGGGACGAGGCGTTGCTGGTCGACCTGCTCGCGAGGGCCTCGGCTCCCGGCCGGGCACCGGCGCCCACGGTGTCGGTGGTCGGCGGCCGGGGCGGCGCCGGGGCCAGCCTGCTCGCGGTGGCCCTCGCCCTGGCCGGTGAGCGCGCGGGACGCTCCACCGCCCTGCTCGACGCCGACCCGCTCGGGTGCGGCTGCGACGTCTACCTCGGGTGCGACCGCGGGGCCTCCCCCGACCCGGAGCGGTGGACCGGCTGGGGCGACCTCCTGCGCAGGCGCGGCCGGGTGCGCTGGCGCGACCTGCGCGCCGGACTGCCGGGGACCTCCCGGGTGTCGGTGCTGACCTGGACGCGCGGCCGGGAGCCGACGGGCCCCCTTCCGGTGGGCGCCGTGCGCGCGGTCCTGTCCTCGGCCAGGGACGGCACCGACCTGGTGGTGGCCGATCTGCCGCGCTCCTTCGACCCCGCCACCACCGTGTTCCTCAACCGCTCCGACCTGGTACTCGTGGTCGTCCCGGCGGACGTGCCCTCGGTGGTGGCGGCGACCAGGATGGTCGCCCGGCTGCGGGAGGAGGCCCGGGCCGTGCGGCTGGTGGTGCGCGGCGCCCGGGGCGATCTGAGCGCGGACGTGGTGTCCAGGGCGTTGGGGGTGGACCTGGGCGCGGACCTGCCGTCCGAGCCGGGGTTGGCCCGGCTGCTGGCCGCCGGGGACGTGCCCGCCCGCCATCCCCGCTCGCCCCTGGCCCGGTTCGCCGACCGGTTCGTGGCGGGCCTGCCCTCACCGGAGAAGGTCCGGTGAGCCCTCTGGTGGAGGCCGTGCGCAACCGTCTGGTGGCGTCCGGGGTACCGGTGAGCCCGTCGAGCGTCGCGGCGGCGCTGCGCGCCGAGGGAGGCCTGTTGGGCGACACCGAGGTGCTGTCCATGACCCGCCGCCTGGCCGCCGACCTGTCCGGGGCGGGGCCGCTGGAGGAGCTCATGACGTCGGGGGTCACCGACATCCTCGTCAACGGCCCCGACGAGGTGTGGGTGGACGACGGCGGGGGCCTGCGCCGGGTGCGGGTGCGCTTCGAGTCCGCGGACGCGGTGCGCCGTCTGGCCCAGCGGCTGGCGGCGCAGGCGGGGCGGCGGCTGGACGCGGCCGTGCCGTACGTGGACGCCCGGCTTCCGAGCGGCGCACGGCTGCACGCGGTGCTGCCGCCGGTGGCGCCCGCCGGGGCGTGCGTGTCGCTGCGGCTTCCTCCCCGTCGGGTGTTCACCCTGGAGCGGCTGGCCGAACGGGGGACGGTCACCCCCTGCGGGGCCGCGCTGCTGCGGTCCCTGGTGGCCTCGCGGGTGCCGTTCCTGGTCAGCGGGGGCACCGGCACGGGCAAGACCACCCTGCTGTCGTGCCTGCTCTCCCTGGTGGATCCGGGGGAGCGGATCGTCCTGGCCGAGGACTCCCCCGAGCTGCGGCCCGAGCACCCGCACGTGGTCCGCCTCCAGACCCGTCCGCCCAACATCGAGGGCAGCGGCGAGGTGTCGCTGGAGTCCCTGGTGCGGCAGGCGCTGCGGATGCGTCCGGACCGGCTGGTGGTGGGCGAGGCGCGCGGGCCGGAGATCGTGTCACTGCTCGGCGCCCTGAACACCGGGCACGAGGGCGGCGCGGGGACCCTGCACGCCAACGGCGCGGGCGACGTGCCCGCGCGGGTGGAGGCGCTGGGGTGCGCGGCCGGGCTGGACCGGGCCGCCGTGCACAGCCAGCTGGCCGCCACCAGGGTCATGGTCGTGCACCTGGTCCGGGACTCCGGCGGGCGGCGCCTGGCCGAGCTGCGGGTGCTGCGACGCGGTCCGGACGGGCTGGTGCACGCGGCGCCGGCGGTGTCCTTCGGCGCCGACGGCACCCGCCGGGAGCACCAGGGGGCGGACGAGGTGGCGGCCCGGCTGGGCGGGGGGTGGCGCCGGTGGTGACCGCGCTGGTGGCCTGTTCCGGGAGTCTGGTGCTGCTGTGCCTGGTTCCCGGTGCGCGGCGCAGCCGGCTGGCGGCCCTCCTCCCCCGCCCCCGGCGCACGGTGCCGCGGCCCGTGGAGTGGAGGGCCCTGGCGTCCCGCACCGGTGAGGGCGCCCGGCGCCGCGGCGCGGTGGTGGTGTTGTGCCGGGTGCTGGCCGCCGAGCTGCGTGCCGGCCAGCCGCCGGAGGAGGCCCTGCGGATCTCCGCCGCCGAGGCGGGCCCGCTGGTGGGCGCGGTGACCGACGCGGCGTCGTTGCGCCGCGAGGCCGAACGCGAGCCGGACCTGTGGGCGCTGGCCTACCTGGCGGTGTGCTGGGAGGTGGCCGCGGACACCGGGGCGGGCCTGGCCGAGGTGGTGGACGCCCTGGCGGCGAACCTCACCGAGCAGGAGGAGCAGCGCGCCGAGGCCGCCGCGCGCACCACCGGCCCGCGCACCACCGCGATCGTGCTGGCCGCCCTGCCTGCTGTCGGACTGCTGCTGTCCTCGGGCCTGGGCGGGTCACCGCTGGCGTTCCTGTTCACCACCCCGCTGGGACTGGCCTGCCTGGTGGGCGGGGCGGCCCTGGACGCTCTCGGAACCTGGTGGACGCTGCGCATGGTGCGCTCGGCGACCGCCTTTCCCTGACGGGTCCTCCGGCGGCGGGCCCGGCCGACGGGCCCCGGGCCGGGGAGCCGTCGGCCCCGGCCGGACGCGTCCCCGGGGCAGCGAAGACCGGAGGGAAGAAGGGCCGAGCGCGACGGGGATCGCTTCGGCCACGGTGGCGGAGCACGAGGAAGGGGAGGACGGATGTTCCTGACGGCCGCCGCGGTTCTGGGAGCCGCGTGTGCGTGGGTACTGCTGGGCGGGGGACGGGCGCACCGGCTGCGCCTGCCCTCCCGTGCTCCGGCCGGGCCGCGGCTGCCGGTCCGGCTGCTGGGACCGACGCTGGCGGGGACGTTCTCGCTGACCGTCGCGGTGGCCCTGTTCGGCGTGGTCGGGGGCGTTGTCGCGGCCGGGGTGTGCGCGGCCCTGTGGGTGCGCGCCCGCGTGGGCTCCGGCTCCCGTTCCGACCGGCTTCCGGTGACCGCCGACCTGCCCGTGGTGATCGGTCTGCTCGCCTCGGGGATCCGCGCCGGGGCGACGGTACCCGCCTGCCTCACGGCGGTGTCCCGGGCGACGCGGGGAGAACTGGGGGCGGAGCTGGCGGCGGTGGCCGAGCGGCTGCGCCTGGGCGCCGCTCCCGCCGACGCGTGGCGGCGTCCGGCGCTGCCCCTGCCCCTCGTCGCGGTGGGACGCGACCTGGCGCGGGCCGCCGACACCGGGGCGCCGGTGGCCGACCTCCTGGACCGGCACGCGACCGACCTGCGCCGGGCCCTGCGAGCGCGGGGAACGGCCCGGGTGGAGCGGCTGGGCGTGCTGGTGGTGGCGCCCCTGGGGCTGTGCTTCCTGCCCGCGTTCGTGCTGATCGGCATCGTGCCGATGGCCGCCGAGCTGCTGTCCCGGGCCCTGGGCGGTTGAGGCTCCCGGGCCCGGCCGCACGCGCGGCGGCGCGGTGGCCGTCAGGGGCCCTCGCCGCCGGAGCCGCGCCGCCGCCGGCCCTCGTAGGGGACGGGGAAGCGGGGCCAGCCGACGGACAGGCGCAGCGCCGGCACCACGGCGCACAGCAACGCCAGGATCCCGGTCGAGACGTTGCCGACGATCCGGAACGCCGTACCGGTCGGGGTCGGGGCGGCGGCCGTGCGGTACACCACCGGCCGGTCGAGGGGTGAGGGGGAGCCCGTCGGGTCGCGCGGGCCGTCCCGGGCGGGACCGGGCGGTTCCGGCGAGGCGGAGGCGGGCACCGGGGACGGATCGGCGCACGGCTCGGGGCCACCGGAGGGTACCGGTTCGGGGGAGCGCCCCGGGGCTTCGGAGCGCACGGGGTCGCTTGGGCGTGCGAGGAGGCCGGAACGCTCCGGTTCGGCGGAGTGTGCGGGTTCGGCGGAGTACGCGGAATGAGCGACATCCTCTGGCCCGGTGGCGTGCGGGGCGTCCTGGAAACCGACGGAGCGGCTGGGAGCGGCGGAACCGGAGACGTGTGCGGAGTCCTCGGGAACGGCGGAGTGGGCGGGGTCGGCGGGACCCGCGGTGTGCGGCGCGGGCGTGGCGGGACAGGGTGGTGCGCCCCCGGGCTGGGCGGAGGCTCCCAGCAGGAGGGCGCACATCAGCGCGGAGAGGGGGGCAGGACTCATTCCACTTCCTCGGAGGAGACGGCGGCCGGTCCGGCGCGGGAGCGCGCCGGGACGGACCGGTCGATGAGGGACGAGGGGACCGAGACCACCACCTCGACGGTGGCACCGGTGAGGACGCAGGACTCGAGGAAGGCCCGGTTGGCCTCGGCGGTGTCCCGGGCCTGGGCGCAGGCCCGTTCGGTTCCGTGGACGGCCCCGGCGGCGGCCGCGAGCGCGGCCAGGTCGGCCGCGGTGGTGGCGCGGTCCCTGTCGAGCCGTGCCGCGGCCGTCGCGAGGACGGCGAGGGTCGCGAACCAGAGCAGCGCGCCCAGGGCGGCCCACCAGACGGTGGCGGAACCGGAGTCGGAGCGCACCGGGATCAGCTCCCGGGTTCGAGGGGGACGGCGGCGCTGCCGTCCACCGGCAGGGGGATCCCCGGACCGAGCAGGGGTTCGGCCCGGACCGTGACGCGGGCCATGCCCCCGTCCTCGGCCAGGCGGACGTCCGCTCCGGCGGGAGCCGCGCTCAGCGCCAGGGCGCGGGCCCGGTCGTGGGGTTCGCCGCGGGCCAGCGCCCGGGCGCCCACGCGTGCCGCGTCGGCGCAGGAGAGCTGGGCCGACGCGGCCTGGACAGCGCCGAGGGCCACGCCCAGGACGAGCAGCAGGGCGGGCAGCACCATCGCCGCCTCCGCGGTGGCCGAGCCCCGGTCAAAAACCCGAGCCGAGCGCATTGACGACGAGGTCGGTGAGGACGCCCTCGACCGCACCGCTGGTGAGCACGGCGTAGAGGACCCCGGCGAAGGCGACCGCGGCGATGGTGCAGAAGGCGTACTCGGAGGTCGTCATGCCGGCGTCCGGCGGGGACGGCGCGGCGGCGGGCGGGGACACGGGAGCGGACATGGCGGCCTTCCTGGTCGGGGGCCGTCTGCTCCGGCCCTCTGCTTCCAGGTTCGGCGGGCCGGAGCCGGCGCGGAAGACCCTTCCCCAGCCTGTGGACAACTCCTCGCCCGGCGCTTCGTCCACAGGCTGTGGACGGCCTCAGTCCCTGCCGTCCCTGAGCACCTCGTCCAGCAGGCGCAGAGCACCGGCCTTGCTCAACGGCTCGTTGCCGGTGCCGCACTTGGGCGACTGGATGCACGACGGGCAGCCCTGGTCGCACTCGCAGCCGGCGATGGCCGCGCGGGTCGCGGACAGCCACTCGCGCGCCGCCGCGTACCCCCGTTCGGCGAAGCCCGCGCCGCCCTCGTAGCCGTCGTAGACGAACACCGTCAGCCTGCCCGTGTCGCCGTGCAGGGAGGTGGACACCCCGCCGATGTCCCAGCGGTCACAGGTCGCCAGCAGCGGCAGCAGTCCGATCGCGGCGTGCTCGGCGGCGTGGGCGGCGCCCAGCAGCCCCACGTCCTCCCCGCGCAGCCGCTCCTCGCCCTCGGCCGGCAGCGTCCACCACACCGCGCGGGTGTCGAGGGTGCGCTCGGGCAGGTCCAGCGGCTGCTCCCCCAGCACCGAACCGGTGCGCACGTCCCTGCGCAGGAACCCCACCACCCGGCGCACCACCTGCACCTCGCCGAAGTACACGGTGGCCCCGCTCGGCCACTCCTCCTGGCGCAGCACGGACCGGACGGTGATGTCGGTGGTGTCGCGCGCCCAGGTGCTGTAGGGCGGCTCCTCGGCGCGGACCAGGGCGACGCCCTCGTCGAGGTCGAGGTCGTCGACCAGGTACGTGTACCCCTGGTGCAGGTACACCGCGCCCGGGTGGACGGTGCCGTGGGCGGCGGGCTCGTCCACCTCGCCGAGCAGCTGGCCGCTCCCCGTGTCGACGATCTGTACGGGCGGACCACCTGACCCGCGGATATCGGCTAGGTCGCTGGCCCGTTCATTGCTCGTCCAGAACCAGCCCCGTGGGCGCCTGCGCAGCAGGCGGCGCTCGACGAGTTCGCCGAGCCGCTCCTCGGTCGTCGCTCCGAAGAGGTCGAAGTCGTCCTTGGTGATCGGCAGTTCCTGGGCTGCCGCGCACAGGTGCGGCCCCAGGATGTGCGGGTTTTCCGGGTCAAGGACGGTCGCTTCTACGGACCGGCCGAAAATGGCCTCCGGGTGGTGGGCCAGATAGGTGTCCAGAGGATCGTCCCGGGCGATGAACACCGCCAGCGCGTCCTCCCCCCGCCGTCCGGCACGGCCCGCCTGCTGCCACAGCGACGCCAGCGTCCCCGGCCACCCGGCGATGAGCACCGCGTCCAGACCGCTGATGTCCACCCCCAGTTCCAGGGCGTTGGTGCTGGCCAGGCCCAGGATCTCCCCCGAACGCAACGCCTCCTCCAGCTCCCGGCGCTCCGAGGCCAGGTATCCGCCCCTGTAGGCGGCCACCCTCGCGGCCAGGGCGTGGTCGCCGCGCTCGGACAGCAGGCGCTGGGTGGTCAGCGCGACCACCTCCGCGCCCTGCCGGGAGCGGACGAACACCAGGGTGCGCACGCCGTCGCGTACCAGGTCGGCGAGCATCTCGGCGGCCTGCGAGGGCGCCGTCCTGCGGACCGGCGCGCCGTGCTCGCCGGTCAGGTCGGTCAGCTCCGGCTCCACCAGCGCCACGGACATCCCCGGACGCGGGGAGCCGTCCCGGCTGATCGCCGTGACGGGCACGCCGGTCAGCCGGGTGGCGCTCTCGGCCGGGCTGCCGGAGGTGGCCGACGCGAGCACGAACACCGGACGCGACCGGTAGCGGGCGCACACGCGGCGCAGCCGACGCAGGATCTGTGCGACGTGCGAGCCGAAAACCCCCCGGTATCGGTGCGCCTCGTCGATCACCACGTAGCGCAGCCGACGCAGGAAGCGCGCCCACGCCCCGTGGCGGGGCAGGATGCCGTGGTGCAGCATGTCCGGGTTGGTCAGGACGTAGTTGCCGTGCTCGCGCACCCAGGAGCGCTCCTCGGACGGAGTGTCACCGTCATAGACGGCTGACCGCATCCCCGGCAGGGAGAGGTCCGTTATCCACCGCAGCTGGTCCTGGGCGAGCGCCTTGGTCGGGGAGAGGTAGAGCACGGTTCCGCCCGCGTCAACCGCGTCCGCAGCGGGTAGGAGGAAGGCGAGTGACTTTCCCGAGGCGGTACCCGTGGCTATGATCACATCACGGCCCGAACGTGCGAGGTCGGCGGCTTCGGCCTGGTGGGACCACGGCCTGGTGATCCCCCTGTCGGCGAGCCGTTCGACCAGGTGGGGCGCGGTCCACGCAGGCCACTCCCCGCTCACCCCGTCGTTGCGGGCCACGTGCTCGATGTGGGTCACCTGTGGGTACCGGGTATCGTCACGCCACACACCGGGAAGCACGGGCTCCGGTCGCCTCATCCGAGACCCCTCCTCACTGGTACGCGTTCGAGGCCCGCAGGCGCCTCCTACCAAGGGTGGAGCACTGGGACATTGGTTTCAGTGTGACATCTGAGGGAACAGTGGCGCGGTGTCACGGTTTTTCTGTGCATCACAGGAAGACGCACTCGACACGCGTGGTTGAATGCGTGCTGGTGGGGTAACGCCCGGCAGAGATCATTCGCGTTTTTCGCGGTTCGGCGCTGGAGGACTAGTGGACTTGAAGCTTGATCATTACACCGAGGGCGACACCGAGATCGTCGTCGTTGAGGGTGAGATCGATGTCTATACCGCGCCCCGGCTCCGCGAGCTGCTGATCGACCTGGTCAACAAGGGCAACTTCCACCTCGTGGTCAACATGGAGAAGGTGGAGTTCCTGGACTCGACGGGCCTCGGTGTACTCGTGGGCGGGCTCAAGCGCGTCCGGGCCCACGACGGGACCCTCGACCTGGTCTGCACCCAGGAGCGCATCCTGAAGATCTTCCGGATCACCGGTCTGACCAAGGTCTTCGGTATCCACGACTCGGTGCAGGAAGCCATCGACAAGCGTTCCGCGAAGTAGCCCCGAGCGAGCGATGGCAACCATCACGCTCACGATCAGCGCGCTCCCCGCTCACGTGCGCACGGCACGGCTCATGGCCGCCACCGTGGCACGGCGGGCGGGTATCGCCGCCTCAGCGATCGACGAGATCAGGCTGGCGGTCGGTGAGGCGTGTTCCCGGGCGGTGGCGGCGCACAAGCTGCACTGCCCCACACAGCCGATCCTGCTCCAGCTGATCGACGGCAGCGGGCCTGATCCGGCGTCGGAGTCCCGCACCGACGCCACGAGCAGCATCCTGCGCGCCAACGGGAGCGCGACGCAACGTTTCGAGGTCGTCGTCTCCGACCGTGCCCCCGCCAAGGACACGGAGGAGACCGCCACCCCGTCCCTGCTCGACGGGCTCTTCCTGGACGGCGAGGACACCCCTCCCGGCGGGATCTCCGGGTTCTCGCCGGGCCTGGGCCTGGCGGTCATCACGGGCCTGGCCGACGAGGTGAAGATCGACCCCAGCGACCGGGGGACCGTGGTGCGGATGAGTTGGCCGCTCGCCACGGAGCACTCGCCCGACCCGAGTTCCAACTAGGGCCGGCTCGGGCGGCACCCGACGCCCACGAGGGCGCCTCCCCGCGGGGAGGCGCCCTCGGTGCGTCTCAGGGCCCGGTGCGCGGAACCCAGCGCGGTCGCAGGGCCCGGCCCCGGGCTGTGGACGGCGGGGCCGGGGCCCCGCGGTCAGTCGCAGACCTGGGAGGAGACCTGCTCGCTGGTCTCCAGGCCCCTCCGGGCGTTGTCCGCGATCTCGTCGGCGGTGAGCACGTAACCCGTCTCGGGCTCGTTCGTGGCGGCGGCGAACACCACCCCGTACACGGTGCCGTCCGGCGACAGCAGCGGGCCGCCGGAGTTGCCCGGGCGCACCACGGCGCGCACCTGGTAGATCTCCCGGCTCACCTGCTGCGAGTGGTAGAAGTCCGGCCCCTGCGCCGTCTGGCGGGCGCGGACGCGCGCGGGGACGGCCGTGAAGCCGCTGTTGCGCGGGAAGCCCGCCACGACCGCGTCACCGCCCTGCGGGGCCTCGTGGTCGAACTCCAGCGGCTCCAGGTCCAGACCCGGCACGTGCAGCACGGCCAGGTCCTGCTGGGCGTCGAAGAGCACCAGCGTGGCGTCGAGCTGGTAGCCCTCCCGGGTGACCACCCGCAGGTCGTCGGTGACCCCGGCGACCACGTGCGCGTTGGTCATGATCCGGTCCTGCGCGTACACGAAGCCGGTCCCCTCCACACGGCGCTGGCAGGAGGGCGCGGTGCCCAGCACCTTCACCACGCTGCGGCTCGACTCGATCAGCTCCCGGGTGGTGAGCACGTCCGGGTCCGGCGGCGCCACCTCGGCCAGCTCACCGGTGCCCAGACCGCTGAACACCTGCGGGAAGGCGCTCTGGTCCACGATCCGGCGGAAGGTGGAGAAGCCGTTGTGGGCGGCCTCGGGCATCAGCGTGTCCACCGAGTGGAGGATGCGCGAGTCCCTGACCTGGCCGGCGACGAAGGGAAGCGCCGAGTTGGCGACCGTGCTGCCGATGAACCAGGCCACCAGCAGCACCGACAGCCCGCTGATCACGGCGCCGCCGATGGCGTCCATGACCCGGGCCGAGTCCCACGTCACCTTGTTGCGGACGAAGGTGCCCATGTAGGAGAGCAGGAACTGGCCGAGCGCCGCTGACAGGAACACCACGGCGATCGCCAACAGCGCCTGTCTGCCGGGGTCGTCCACCCACTCCTGGATGAGCTCCGGAGCCGTCAGGGCGGCGAGGACGCCCCCTCCGACGAAGCCCGCGAAGCTGAAGACACCGACGATGAAGCCCTGCCGGTACCCCGTCACCGCGAACAGCAGCAACAGGACGACCAGGATCACGTCGAGCACATTGGCCTCCAAGAGTGAGCGCTACCCGACCGGCCGCAGGCCCTGCGGGGTGGCTTCGAACACGTCGGTGAGACCCTCGTCGTGCCAGGGAAGTTCCCAGCCGCCCAGGGCGAGCAGGCTGTCGACCACCGCGCCGGTGAAGCCCCACACGAGCATGCCGTCCACCCGGAAGCCCGGGCCCCAGCGGGGTCCGCCCCCGTAGCGCACCTTGACCCTGTTGGCCGGGTCGGCGAGGTCGGCGACCGGCACGCGGGAGACCGCGGCGACCTCGCCCAGGTCGGTCGGCCGCACCTCGCTGGGCTCGCGCCACCAGCCCAGGACGGGCACCACCCGGAAGTCGCTGAAGCTCAGGTACAGCTCGGGGAGGCGGCCGACCACGTCGACCCCCTCGGGGAGCAGACCGGTCTCCTCCGCGGCCTCGCGGAGCGCCGCGGCCTCGGGGGAGGCGTCGGTGGGCTCGATCCGGCCCCCGGGGAAGGCGGGCTGTCCGGCGTGGCGGCGCAGGCCCTCGCTGCGCTGGATGAGGAGGAGGTCGGGACCTGCGGGCCCCTCGCCGAAGAGGACGAGGACCGCGGACTCGCGTCCTCCCTCGGCGGGCGGCCGCATGGGCGGCGGCACGGTCATCGTCTCGGCGGCGTCCGCGAGCGCGGCCAGCCAGAGCGGGATCGAGTTCATACGGGGAACCTGTTCCGGGGGTTGTCGCGCGGTCGGTGGGACGGAGGGACCGTGCGCCCGACTTCTCGGAGGGCCGTGGGGCCCGCGTCCGGGGCGGCGCCGCGCGCGGGCGCGCGCCCCTGGGAAGTCGTCACGTCGTCGGACCTTCCCCGGCGCCGGTGGGCGGGGGTACCGCCGTCACACGGGGCGTCGCGGACCGGGATGCCCGCGACGGGGCCGATGTGCGCACACTCACGTGCTCAGGGTACAAACCTCCGGCGCGTGCTCCCGAGGTCCGCCCCGGGCGCCCGGACGCGCGGTTCAGGAGAAGGAGCGCATCCGCAGCAGCTTGGTGGCGGTGGCGGTGTCCGTGGGACCCTCTCCGAAGGAGGGGCACAGGCGGGCCAGCCCGCAGGCGCCGCACGCGGGTTTGCGGGAGTGGCAGACCCGGCGGCCGTGCCAGATGACGCGGTGGGAGAGCATCGTCCAGTCCCTGCGCGGGAAGAGCTCGCCGATCTCGTGCTCGACCTTCACCGGGTCCTCCCCGTCGGTCCATCCGAAACGGCGGACAAGCCGCCCGAAATGGGTGTCAACAGTGATACCGGGCACATCGAAGGCGTTACCGAGCAGTACGTTTGCGGTCTTTCGTCCTACACCGGGTAGTTTGACCAGGTCGGAGAGTTTCCTCGGAACCTCTCCACCGTGCCGTTCGCACAGTTCCTGCCCGAGCCCGATGAGGCTGTTGGCCTTGGCCCGGAAGAAGCCGGTCGAGCGGATCATCTCCTCCAGCTCCTCCCGCCGCGCCGAGGCGTAGGCCTCAGCGTCGGGGTAGCGGGCGAAGAGGGCGGGGGTGACCTGGTTGACCCGCTTGTCCGTGCACTGGGCGGACAGGATCGTCGCGACCAGCAGTTCCAGCGGGGTCGTGAAGTTCAGTTCGCAGTGGGCGTCCGGGTACAGCTCGACGAGCTCCCGGTACATCTTGCGGGCGCGGCGGACCAGCGCGAGCCGGCTCTCACCGGTGGGCGTGGCCGTCCGCTCGGTCGCGTCGGGTGTGTCACGGGGCATCGTCACAGGGTAGGCGTCCCGGTGGCGGGGCGGACCGCGCCCGCCGACCGTGTCCGCCCGCCCGCCGGAAACGGGGGGCACCGCGGCCGGCGGACGGGGCTATGTAACCAATGTCCGGTGGCGCGGCGCGGACAGCCCTGGTACAGAACTGATGACGGCTAGGATCGCAGGGGCTGACGTCGGCTGTTGTGGGCAGTTGTCTCTCGGCGGACAAGCCGGGACCACGACCTGGTTTCACACCCGGGTGCGATATACGTCACACTGTTGGCGGTCAGGTTTTAGGAGGACGTGTGGTGGACGAGATCAACGAGGTGCTGCGGAAGGCCCCTCTGTTCGAGGCGCTGGACGAGGAGGACACGGCCGCACTCCGCTCCTCGGTGAACGAGGTGCGTCTCGGCCGCGGTCAGACCCTGTTCAACGAGGGTGACGAGGGCGACCGCCTGTACGTCATCCTCAGCGGGAAGGTGAAGCTGACCCGCACGGCCGTGGACGGCCGCGAGAACCTGCTCGGGGTGCTCGGCCCCAGCGAGATGTTCGGCGAGCTGTCGCTGTTCGACCCGCGCCCGCGCACCGCGAGCGCCGTCGCGGTCACCGACTCGGTGCTCGCGGGCCTGGGCCACGACGACCTGCGCCCGTTCCTGTCCAGCCGCCCGCACGTGTCGCTCCAGCTGCTCAAGGCGCTGGCCGCCCGCCTGCGCCGGACCAACGACGTGATGGCCGACCTCGTCTTCACCGACGTGCCCGGCCGCGTCGCCAAGGCCCTGCTGGAGCTGGCCGACAAGTTCGGCAAGGAGGGCGAGGACGGACTGCACGTCCACCACGACCTCACCCAGGAGGAGCTCGCCCAGCTGGTCGGCGCCTCCCGTGAGACGGTCAACAAGGCCCTCGCCGAGTTCGCCCTGCGCGGCTGGCTGCGGATCGAGGCCAAGGCCGTCGTCCTGCTCGACGTCGAGCGGATGCGCCGCCGCGCCCGCTAGGTCGTGCTCCTCGAACAGGGTTCCCCGGGGGTGTCGACGTCCGCGCCCGCACCGGGGCACCCCGGGTCCGAAAGCTGTGTGGCCGCTCTCCCCCGCGGGGTGGGCGGCCACAGCCGTGTCCGCGGCCGTTCACGCCCACGCCTGCCGGCGCGGCCCTGGCGGGGCCGTCCGGGCGGCGTGGCCGTCACCGCGTGGGCCGCGCCTCCGGGCCCGCCGGAGGCCGGGGAGTCCGCATGGTGTTGTGCCGGGTGGACCCCGGACCCGCGGGGTGTGGCCCGGGCGCCCGGGCAGGAGCCGGGGTGAGGCGGAGGTCCCGAAGGACACCGCCACACGCTCCCTAGGCCTCGACGCCCTCGGGCAGGTCGCCGCGCGCCGAGAGGTAGCGCAGCTGGGCGCGCACCGACGAGGCCGCCGCGAACCGGATCTGCTCGGTGACGTCGGGGTAGACGCGGTCGACGATCTGCTCGACCCCGGTCGCCCCCGCGCGCACCGCGTCCAGGACCTGCCCCAGGCGCGACTCGCGGTGGTCGACGTAGGAGTCCAGCACCGTGGACGGGGACGTGATGATGGGACCGTGGCCGGGCAGCAGGGTGCGCACGTCGTGCTCGCGCACGAGGGCGCGCAGCCGGTACAGCGACTCCATGTAGGGGCCCAGCCCGTCGTCGCCGTCGATCACCGTGGTGCCGTGGCCCAGGACCGTGTCGCCGGTCAGGATGGTGTTGTCGGCCTCCACCATCAGGCAGACGGAGTCCTCCGTGTGGCCGGGGGTGGCGATCACCCGCACCCGCAGGCCGTCGGCCTCCAGGACCTCGCCGTCGGACAGGCCGCGTCCGCCGACCCTCGTCCCGGGGTCGACCGCGTGCACGGGGGCGCCGGTCAGCTCCGAGAAGTACCGGGCGCCCTCCCCGTGGTCGGGGTGGCGGTGGGTCACCACGGCCATCAGGACCTGGGCGCCCTGCTCCTGCACCGTCCGCGCCACGCGCTCCAGGTGGCGCTCGTCGTGGGGGCCGGGGTCGACGACCACGACCCCGCGCGCGCCCGGCTCCCGCAGGATCCAGGTGTTGGTGCCCTCCAGCGTCATCGGGCCGGGATTGGGGCACAGCACGCAGCTGGCGCGCAGTGTCCCGGAACCGTCGATCCTCATCGCACCTCGCTTCGCTCGCCGAACCGGACCGGGGAGCGGCCGGGGGCCGGTACGCGGCCCGTGCCCCGGCGGCCCTCAGGGGTTCGCGTCGGGCTTCGGAAGAGGGTAGTCCACCCCGTTCGGCGTGACGACGCGCATCTGGCCGCCGATCTCCCGGACGACCGGCTCAATGGGGACGATATCCCGTCGGGCCTCCCGTACCCCCCGGAGGGTCCGGCAGTCCGCGAGTTCGGCGCAGGCCGCCACCGTGGGCGGCAGCATCGGCATGCGGCCCGCCTCCCACTCGCCCCGGACCTCGGCGGGATCGGTCCACCGGGTGAGGTCGGCCTCGCCGCCCACGTCGCGCGAAGCCTGCCCCGGCGGGAGCTCGGCCGCGAAGAACCAGGTGTCGTAGCGGCGCGGCTCGGCCCTCGGGGTGATCCAGCGCGACCACGCGCGCAGCCACTCCGAGCGCAGCACGAGGCCGCGCCGGGACAGCACCTCGGTGAAGGAGCGGGAGCGGTCGATCAGCCCCAGCCGGTCCCGCTCCCACTCCTCGGAGGAGGTGTCGAGGGTGATGGCCTCCTCGTCGGCGTGCTCGGGCTCGCTGGCCAGCAGGACGCCGGTCTCCTCGAAGGTCTCGCGGACCGCGGCGCACACCAGCGCCCGGGCCATGCGCACGTCGGTGCCCAGCGTGCGCGCCCACTCCCCCGGGCCGGGGCCGGTCCAGGGCAGGTCGCCGTCGGCGTCGCGCGCGTCCACGCCGCCGCCGGGGAAGACGAAGGCGCCCGGCGCGAACCCCATGGAGCGGACCCTGCGCATGAGCAGGACCTCCATGGGGCCGTCCGCGCCCCCGTCCCGGACGCCGCCGGAGGGCCGCAGGAGCATGACCGTGGCGGCCGGGCGGGGAGCGGCGGCGGACGCCGGGCCGCTCCGCGCCGCGTCCTCGCGCACGGTGCCGTCGCGTGCCGGGTCGTCGTGCATCGGCGCACCCTCCTCCTCGGGAACAGAGCTCCGCGAAACGAGGGCCACCGCCCCCGAAAAGAGGGCGGACCGCTCAGCGGACCTCGACGATCATCTCAACCTCGACCGGAGCGTCCAACGGCAGGGCCGCCACGCCCACGGCGGCGCGGGCGTGGACACCGGCGTCGCCGAAGACCCGGGCCAGCAGGTCGCTGGCCCCGTTCACCACGCCGGGCTGTCCCGTGAAGTCGGGGGTGCTGGCCACGAAGCCGCCCACCTTCACCACGCGGACCACGCCGGACAGCTCGCCGATCTCGGCGCGCACGGCGGCGACCGCGTTCAGCGCGCACAGCGCGGCCAGCTCCTTGGCCGTCTCCGGGCTGACCTCCGCGCCGACCTTGCCCGTGGCGGGGAGCCTCCCCTCCACGAACGGCAGCTGGCCGGACACGTACACGTGGTTCCCGCTGCGCACCGCCGGCGTGTACGACGCGACGGGCGCGGCCACCTCGGGCAGGGCCAGGCCCAGCTCGGCGATCCGCTCCTCGGGGGTGGCCATCACAGCTCCCGCTTCATGTACGCGACGTACTGCTGGTTGCGGGGGTCGGTACCCTCCGGCAGCGGTGCGGGCACGACGGAGACGAGCTCCCAGCCGTCGGCGCCCCAGTTGTCCAGGATCTGCTTGGTGGCGTGCGACAGCAGCGCCACGCTCTGGTACTCCCACTTGCTCATACGTCCCTCACCCCTGCTCGGTCACCGGCGCCCCGCCCCACGGCGGGGCGCCGCACGTCAACGCCGCCACCCTACTCATCCGCGCGCCTTCCCGCGCCCACCGCGGCGCCGATCCCGGACCCTCCCCGGAACGCCCGCATAGACTGCCTGGGGTGAGCGAGAGCGAGCACGGACCCAAGCCTCCGGGAGAGGCCTGCGCGGGAGCACGACTGCACATCGTCACCGGCAAGGGCGGGACCGGCAAGACCACCACGGCCGCCGCGCTGGCGCTGGCACTGGCCACCGGCGGCGCGAGGGTGCTGCTGGTCGAGGTGGAGGGCCGCCAGGGCATCGCCACCCTCCTCGGCAGCCCGCCGCTTCCCTACGAGGAGCGGGAGATGATGGCCGCGCCCGGCGGCGGCAGCGTGAGCGTGCTGGCGGCCGACGCCGAGGCGGCTCTGCTGGAGTACCTGGAGATGTTCTACGGGATGCGCCGGGCGGGCCAGGCGCTCAACAGGATGGGCGCCGTGGACTTCGCCACCACCATCGCCCCCGGGCTGCGCGACGTCCTGCTCACCGGCAAGGCCACCGAGGCGGTGCGGCGCCGCCGGGGCGGTCGCCGCAGGCCCTCCGAGGGCGCGTCGGCGGCGCCCTTCCACTACGACGCGGTGGTGATGGACGCGCCGCCCACCGGGCGGATCGCCCAGTTCCTCAACGTGAACTCCGAGGTGGCGGGGCTGGCCCGCGTGGGGCCGATCCGCAACCACGCCGACCGGGTCATGGAGGTCATCCGCTCGGGGCAGACCCGGGTGCACCTCGTGTCCCTGCTGGAGGAGATGCCCGTCCAGGAGACCCGGGACGGGATCGCCGAGGTCGGCGGACTGGGGCTCAACGTGGGCATGGTGCTGGTGAACATGGTGCGGCCGCCGCTGCTGGACGAGGCCGACCTGGCCGCCGCCGCGGAGGGGCGGACCGACCTGGACGCTCTGGCAACCGGGTTGAAGGAGGCGCGCCTGGAGGACGCGCGGGAGCTCGCGGCGGCGCTCGCCGGCGAGTTGCGCTCCCACGCGCTGCGGGTGCGGCTGGAGCGCCGGATGCGCTCGGGCCTGGAGGACCTGGGCCGCCCGCTGCTGGAGCTGCCGCTGCTGGAGGGCGGGGTGGACCGCGCCGCCCTGGACTCCCTGGCGCGGCTGATGGTCGAGCGGGGGGTGCGGCTGTGACCGCGGCGGTGGGGGCCGGGCGCCTGGACGTGGACGCCCTCCTGGACGATCCCGGTACGCGGATCATCGTGTGCTGCGGCGCCGGCGGGGTCGGCAAGACCACCACGGCCGCGGCGCTGGGGCTGCGCGCCGCCGAGCGCGGACGGCGGACCGTGGTGATCACCGTGGACCCGGCGCGGCGGCTGGCCCAGTCCCTCGGGCTGGACGCGCTGGACGACACACCGCGCCCGGTCCCGCTGCCCGGGGGGGCGGGCGGCAGCCTGCACGCGATGATGCTCGACATGAAGCGGACCTTCGACGAGGTCGTCAGGGAGCACGCGGACCCCGAGCGGGCCCGGCAGATCCTGGCCAACCCCTTCTACCAGACCCTCTCCACGAGCTTCTCCGGCACGCAGGAGTACATGGCCATGGAGAAGCTGGGCCAGCTGCGCCAGTCGGGGGACTGGGACCTGATCGTGGTGGACACCCCGCCCAGCCGGTCCGCCCTGGACTTCCTGGACGCGCCCAAGAGGCTCGGACGCTTCCTGGACGGGCGCCTGATCCGCTTCCTGAGCGCCCCGGCCAGCACGGGGGCGTTCCGGCTGCTCGGCGCCGGGTTCAACCTGGTGACCTCGGCGATCGGCAGGGTCGTGGGCGCCCAGCTCCTCGACGACCTGCGGTCCTTCGTGGCCGCGTTCGACACGGTGTTCGGCGGCTTCCAGAAGCGCGCGGAGCGCACCTACCGGCTGCTCCAGGCACCGGGGACGGCCTTCGTGGTGGTGGCCGTGCCGGACACGGACGCGATGCGCGAGGCGGCCTACTTCGTGGAGCGGCTGGCCACCGACGGCATGCCGTTGGCCGGGCTGGTGGTCAACCGGACGCATCCGCTGCCCGAGGGGGCGGGCGGGTCCCTGGACGCGCGTGAGGCGGTCGCCGCGGCGGAGTCGCTGGAGCGTACGGGGGCGCGGACCCCGGCCTCGGCGGCCCTGCGGCTGCACGCGGAGAGGGTCCGCACGCGCGGGCGCGAGACCCGGCTGCGGGACACGCTGCTGTCGGCGCACGGCGGTGTGCGCGTGGCCGAGGTGGCCGCCCTTCCGGAGGACGTGCACGACCTCGCGGGACTGCGCGGCATCGGCGAGGAGCTGGCGGGCCGGGAGCCGCACACCTAGGCCGCCGAGGTGCGCTCGGCGTGCTCGGCCGCGTAGCTGGCGAGGTCGGCGTCACCCTCCCTGAGGGCCTCCTCCAGGAGCGGGCCCCAGCTGGTGACGCCGGGGTGCTTGCGCAGGAGGGCGCGGCGCTCGCGCTCGGTCATCCCGCCCCAGACGCCGAACTCGACCCGGTTGTCGAGGGCGTCGGTCAGGCAGTCGGTGCGTACCGGGCACTCCTGGCAGATGCGTTTGGCGCGCTGCTGCGCCGCGCCCTGGACGAACAGCGCGTCGGGGTCCACCCGCCGGCACAGCGCCCTGGTCGTCCACTGGTCGGTCCACATGCCTCTACTCCCCTGTGCGCACCCGGTCCCCGCGCCAGCGGATCCGGGACACGGGGCACGCGCGTGCCCCGGCCGGAGGGGAGAACACGGTGGGCTCCCGCTGTCGCGTGGGGTGCGGTGGTCGACGCCCACCCCTGTTGCCTAGAAGTTACGGATTCGATTGCCGCGCCAACAGAACCCGATCGACCCCCCTCACGTCCCACCGATATGGCCCGCTCGGGCCATTGCGCGGGGGCCGAGGGCTCTCCGCGCCGGTCGGGGCGGGCCTGCCGCGCCGCCGAACCGGACAGCGTCCGGCCTGCGATAGGCATGAAAAGATGGCATGGGGGCACAGCCCGCGGTAGGCGGGTCATTTCCGCGCGTTCGCGCACTATCCGTTCCACATCGGGCCACTTCGCACGTTCGTGGTCACCTAGTCTGATGGGGTGGGTCAGGGGACATTGCTTCAGAGAATCAGCCAACTGGTCGTCGTCGGCGTCGTCGCGGGACTCCTCGTCGCCGCGCTCGCCCTTCCCGCCGTGGGGGGACTGGGCATCACGGCGCGCAACGTGGCCAGCGGCTTCCTTGAGATGCCCAGCAACCTGGAGACTCCGCCGCCTCCTCAGAGGTCGACGATCTATGACAGCGAGGGCGGCGTCATCGCGGAGATCTTCGACCAGAACCGCGAACTCGTCGAACTCGAGGACATCTCTCCGGTCATGGTCGACGCGATCCTCGCCATCGAGGACGCCCACTTCTACGAGCACGGCGGCATGGACGTGTCGGGCACGCTGCGCGCCGCGGTCCGCACGCTCAACGGCAACACCCAGGGCGCGTCCTCCATCACCCAGCAGTACGTCAAGAACGTCCAGATCGAGGCGGCCACCACCCAGGAGGAACTGGAGGAGGCCTCCGAGACCACGGTCGCCCGCAAGATCCGGGAGCTGCGCTACGCCGTCGCCCTGGAACAGCGGATGACCAAGGACGAGATCCTCGAGGGCTACCTCAACATCGCCTACTTCAGCGACGGCGCCTACGGGGTCGAGTCCGCCGCGCAGCACTTCTTCCAGGTGCCCGCCAGCGACCTGGAGCTGCACCAGGCCGCCACCATCGCGGGCCTGGTGCGCTACCCCTACCTCTACAACCCCCGATTCTTCCCCGAGCAGACCACCGACCGCCGCAACGTCGTACTCGACCGCATGGTGGTCACCGGCGCGATCACGGAGGCGGAGGCCGAGGAGGCCAAGCAGATCCCGATGGAGGTGGAGGTCTCCACCCCGCCCAACGGGTGCGTGCCCAGCGACCAGCCGTTCTTCTGCGACTACGTGGTCCAGGAGATCGAGAAGGACGAGCGCTTCGGCCAGAACGAGACCGAGCGGGCGCGGTGGCTGCGCACCGCCGGGCTCCAGATCCACACCACGCTCGACCCGCAGACCCAGGGGTCGGCGCAGGACGCCGTGGACAAGTGGGTCCCGCGCGAGAACGAGTCCCGCAAGGTGGCCGCCGAGGTGGTCATCGAGCCGGGCACCGGCCACATCCTGGGCATGGTGCAGAGCCGCAACTACGGGCCCGACGAGAGCAAGCTCGGCGAGACCTCCATCAACTTCGCCACCGACGCGGACCGGGGAGGCAGCAGCGGCTTCCAGGCGGGGTCCACGTTCAAGGCGATCACCCTGGCCGCGGCGCTGGACGAGGGCCTGCCGTTCGGCACCGCGTTCAACTCCCCGACCAGCGTGACCGTCAGCGGGCAGCGCAGCTGCAACGGCGGCACCCTGAGTCCCTGGTCGCCCAGCAACTCCGGTGACACCAACTCCAACACCACGCACAACATGATGACCGGGACGAGGGCCTCGTCCAACACCTACTTCGCGCAGCTCCAGGCGCGGGTGGGCATCTGCGACGTGATGGAGATGGCGGAGACCCTGGGGCTGCGGCGCGCGGACGGCACGCTGTTCACCGAGAACGAGCGGTCACTGGCCAACAGCAGCTTCACCCTGGGCAGCGAGGAGGTCTCCCCGCTGCGGGTGGCCAACGCCTACGCGGTCTTCGCCTCGGGCGGGATGCTGTGCGAGCCGCAGGCCATCACCAAGATCGTCGACCAGCACGCGAACGAGACGATCGAGATCGAGCCCGAGTGCGAGCGGGTGATCGACGAGGAGGTCGCCGACGGGGTCAGCTACCTGCTGACGCAGCCCTTCAACGGCGGCACCGCGGCCAACCTGCACATCGGCCGCCCGGCGGCGGGCAAGACCGGTACCACCGACGGCTCGGCCGCGGCCTGGTTCGCCGGGTTCACCCCGCAGATGGCCGGTGCGGTCTTCGTCGGCGACCCGCGCGGCCCGCAGCAGTACCCGCTGCGCAACGTCACCATCGGCGACCGCTACTTCCCGGTGGTCTACGGGGCGACGATCCCGGGCCCGATCTGGGAGGAGACCATGGTCGGCGCCCACGAGGGCCTGGACGTCGAGCAGCTGCCGTCGCCCCCGTCGCAGTTCGGCTCGACCTCGGCCCCGCGTTCGGACGAGGACGCCAGCCCGGCCAGTGACGACGGCGGCGTGCCGGACGTGGTCGGCCGGTCCGAGGCGGACGCGGTGAGCGCGCTGGAGGGCGCGGGCTACACGGTGAACGTGTCCTCGACCCGGGTCCGCTCCCCCGAGCCCGAGGGCGCGGTGGCCGCGGTCAACCCGGACCCGGGGACGCGGCTGCCGGAGGGGGCCACGGTCAACGTGTTCCTCAGCAGCGGCGGCGGGACCGCCAGCGGCCCCGAGGACGACGAGGACTGGTTCCCGGTCGCGCCCGCGTCGAACTCCCCCGGCAGGGACGACGACTGAGGCCCAACGCGTGAGGAAGGGGCGGCGGTGCCTGCACCGCCGCCCCTTCGCGTTCCCGCCGAACCCTGACCGGGCCCGGTCAGGTCATCCGGCGAGCTGGCGCTTGACCTCGGCGGCCACGCGGGCGCCCTCGGCCCGGCCGGCGACCTTGGGGTTGACGACCTTCATGACCTGGCCCATGGCGCGGGGGCCCTCGGCGCCGGTCTCGGCGACGGCCCCGGCCACCAGTGAGGAGAGCTCCTCGTCGGTGAGCTGCTTGGGCAGGTACTCGGAGATGACCTCGCTCTCGGCCCGCTCGGCCGCGGCCTGCTCGGGCCGGTCGCCCTTGTCGAACGCCTCGGCGGCCTCGCGGCGCTTCTTGGCCTCCCGGGTGAGCAGACGGATGATCTCGTCGTCCCCGAGGGAGCGCGAGGTGCTGCCGGCGGCCTCCTCGGTGGAGATGGCGGCCAGGACCATGCGCAGGGTGCCGGTGCGCACCTTGTCACGCGCCTTGATGGCGGTGGTCAGGTCGTTCTTGAGGCGGTCTTTGAGTTCGGACATGAGCCGATCCTACGGCCGGGCGCCGCGGGGCCACCAACGGTCTGCGCGCGCGGGCGCCGTGGATCTGCGACGATCGCTGTGACAACGAAGGAGGGCGATGGGCGCCGACAACAGACGAATCCTGCGCCGGGTGGGGCGCGCGGCCGCGATCACGGGCGCCGTCGGAGCAGCGGGACTGGTCTACGCCTCGGTCATCGAGCGCAACTGGTTCCGACTGCGCCGCTACGAGCTGCCCCTGCTGCCCCCCGGCAGCCCGCGGCTGCGCATCCTGCACCTGTCCGACGCGCACCTGACACCGGACCGGAAGATGCTCATCGAGTGGATCCGGGGGCTGGAGGCCCACGAGCCGGACCTGGTGGTCAACACGGGGGACTCGCTGGCGCACCCGGACGCGGTGGGGCCGTTCACCGAGGCGCTGGGGCCGCTGCTGGACCGGCCCGGCGCGTTCGTGTACGGGTCCAACGACCTGTTCTCCCCGCAGCCGAAGAACCCGGCCCGCTACCTGTGGCGGACCAGCAAGAACGACTACAGCAAGCGCCGGGTGCCGGACCTGCCCTGGCGCGAGCTGGGCGAGGCCATGTCCGGGGCCGGGTGGCTGGACCTGAACAACCGCAGGGGCGGGCTGGAGGCGGGAGGCCTCGACATCGCCCTGGCCGGGGTGCACGACTCGCACATCAAGCTGGACAGGTACGAGGAGGTCGCCGGGCCCGCCGACCCGTCGGCGGACCTGCGTCTGGGTGTGCTGCACTCGCCGGAGCCGTCCAACCTGGACCGGTTCTCGGCCGACGGCTACCAGCTGCTCCTGGCCGGGCACACGCACGGAGGCCAGCTGTGCCTGCCGTTCTACGGGACGCTGGTCACCAACTGCGGGATCGACCGCAGGCGCGCCTGGGGGCTGCACGAGTACGGGGACGCGTGGCTGCACGTGTCCGGCGGCCTGGGCACCTCCCCGTACGCTCCGGTGCGGTTCTGCTGCCGTCCGGAGGCCTCCCTGCTGGACCTCGTGGCCTCCTCCTGACCCTCCCGCGCGCTCCGGTCGCGAAAGCGTGCGCGAGCACTCCCGGCGTCCGCTAGACTTGTGGACGTTGCTTCGGGGTGTAGCGCAGCTTGGCAGCGCGCTTCGTTCGGGACGAAGAGGTCGTGGGTTCAAATCCCGCCACCCCGACCAGCACGAGGGCCGGTCCTACGGGACCGGCCCTCGTCGTTTCCGGAGGGCGCCGCCTCCGCGGCGGCGCCCCGGGAGGCCTCCCTGCGGGAAGGGCCGGGCAAACGCCGCTCCCCCGGCCCGGGTGCGGGACCGGGCCGGGGGAGGACGGGGTGTCCTAGCGGATGTTCACGTCCACGCAGGAGTAGAAGGCGTTCCCGGTGTCGGCGACGTTCCAGCGGGCCAGGATCGTGTGGCGGCCGTTGTAGCCGGACAGGTCCACGTTGTGCCGGACGGTCGACGGCGGGCGGGCCCCGTGGTCCTCGAAGTTGGCGATGCGCTGGCCGCCGATGAAGTACTCCCAGTTGGCGGTGGAGTGCATGGCGGTCAGGGTCCAGGTGAAGGTCAGCGAGGTGCCGACCTGGGTGACGTGCCAGCCGTGGTTGTCGTCGTCGAGCTCGGAGAACCGGCCGTTGCCGCCGGAGCAGCTCATCAGGCCCTTGGGGCCCTCCACGCTCTGCGGCTCCCACTGGATGCCGCCGCACTGGACCATGATCGCCGCGCACTGCGCCTGGCGGCTCATGGGGGCGGAGACGTAGCCGTGCGCGCTGGCGGCGCTGGTGGGCATGAGGGTGAAGATCAGAGCGGTGGCCGCGGCGACGGCCGAGGCGGAGCGGATCCTTCTGAGGGTCTTCATTGAACGGGGCCCTTCTTCGCGGGTCACGATCCCGTCCGGCACCGCGGCGCGGTGCGGGGGATTCGCAGCGGGGTGACCCGGGCCGTTTCCGGCCCAGGCGGCGGAGTGCGCCCGCAGGGGCTCCGATATATCCCCCGCAGGCACCGGACGGCGTCGTCCCGGAAATTGCCGGGCGTCCCCGGAATTTCCTTCCACCTGTTGTCGGTAGACCGTAAAGACCCCGTCACCACACGTCAATACCCCTGCTGTGCAGGGGGACGGCGTACCACCGTACCGGCGGGAAAACCAGTCGGACGCTTTGCGTTACTGGTACTGGCGCCCCTTCCCCCGCCATTTGTGCCACGAACTGGAAAGACACCTTACAGTAGCAACTCCTGGTCTGTAGTAAAACGTTGTAGACCACTGTCCCACCGAACCGCCGACCGAACCGGACCTAACCTGAAGGATAGATTTGCCTTCCCCTGGCTGAGGCGGCCCGAGGCGGCCCGACCACGGTCCGGCCGCGGCCCGCGCACCGGAAAACCCGTGGCCGCGTCCGGGATGTGGCCCTAGGCTCCCGGCATGCCCCCGCCCTTCCTCCCCGGCCTGGAACTGTCCCGGGCCCTGTACACGGACGCGGTCGCGCCGCTGCTCACCCGCGGGCCCCGGCCCGTCCCGCACGCCGCCGCGCTGCTCGGCGCCGGGTCCGAGGTCCTCGGACTGGACACCGAGCGCTCCACCGACCACGGCTGGGGTCCGCGCCTCCAGGTCTTCGTGGACGGTCCCGGCCGGCGCGACCGCGTCCTGGAGCTGCTCGCCGGAGGCCTCCCCGAGCGGGTGCGCGGCTGGCCGGTCCGGTTCGGCCCGGACGGGGGCCCTCCCCAGTCCTGGCGGCCCGACGCCGACGCGCCCGACGGCCGCCACCGGGTGGAGGTCACCGGAGCCGGCGACTGGCTGCGGCACCGGCTCGGCTTCGACCCGGGTGAGGCGGTGGGGACCGCCGACTGGCTCGCCACGCCCACCCAGCGGCTGGCCGAGGTGGTGGGCGGAGCCGTCTTCCACGACGGCGTCGGCGCGATCACCCGGGCCAGGAAGCGTCTGGCCTGGTACCCCGACGACGTGTGGCGGTACGTACTGGCCTGCCAGTGGCAGCGCGTGTCCCAGGAGGAGGCGTTCGTCGGCCGCTGCGCGGAGGTGGGCGACCGCCTGGGCGCGCGGGTGGTCGCGGCCCGGGTGGTCCGCGACCTCATGCGCCTGGCCCTGCTGCTGGAACGCCGCTACCCGCCCTACTCCAAGTGGCTGGGGAGCGCCTTCGCCCGCCTGCCCGGAGCAGCGGAGCTGACCCCGCTCCTGGCGCGGGCGCTGGACGCGGACGCCGGGGCCCTCGCCGAGGCGTCCTCCCTGGTGGCGGACCGGCAGAACCGGACCGGCCTCGCCGCCGCCCTGGACACCCGGCCCCGGCCGTTCCACGAACGCCCCTGGCCGGTGCTGGACGCGGCCCGGTTCACCCGGGCCCTGCTGGCGGGGATCACCGACCCGGAACTGGCCGCACGGCCGCCGGTGGGGGCGGTCGACCAGTTCGCGGACAGCACCGACGCGCTGACCCGGCCGGAGGTGTTCCGCTCCCTGGGGCCGTGAGCCGTACCCGCGCCGGTGCGTGTCCGGGCCGGCGGACGGGTACGCGCCCCGCGGAGGCGTGCCCCTCCGCCCGGGCGGGCGGGGTGCCGTACGATCCCAGGCATGGGCCGACCCTCCGACCAGTCACCCCTGCGACGGATCAGCGCGGAGGCCTGCGTCCTCGGCGGCGCGGGGTACGCCGTCCTGCTCCAGATCGCCCACCCCGGCGTCGCCCGCGGGGTGTACGACCACAGCAACTTCTCCTCCCGGCCGTTCGAACGCCTGCTCGGCACCCTCTACTTCGTGTACGGCACGGTCTACGGCACCGAGGAGGAGAGGAGGCGCCTGCACGCCATCGTGCGCGCGCTGCACCGCAAGGTGAACGGCCCCGGCTACCGGGCCCTGGACGACGACCTCCTGCTGTGGGTGGCCGCCACCCTGTTCCAGTCCGCCTCGCGCCTGCACGCGATGGTGTTCGGCGAGCTCGGCGAGGAGGAGCGCGCCCTCCACCTGCGCGAGGCGTCGGTGTTCGCCACCGCCCTGGGCCTGCCCGAGGAGAGGTGGCCCGCCTCCCCCGAGGAGTTCGCCGCCTACTGGGACAAGGCGTTGGCCCGGTTGGACGTGGGAGAGGAGGCCCGCGACATCACCGGGCAGCTGTTCCACCCGGCGAGCGCGCCCCTGCGCCCGCTGATGCGGGTCCAGCTCCTGCTCACCGGCGGGCTGCTCCCGCCGGACCTGCGCGAGCGGTTCGCGATCCCGTGGTCGAAGGCGCGTCAGCGCCGCTTCGACCGGATCGTGCGGACGACCCGCGCGGTCTACCCGTACGTCCCCCGGCCGGTGCGGGTCCTGCCCGCCACGCTGTGCCTGTGGACCATGCGGCGCGGGACCCTGGGGCCGCGCTGGCTGGGACCGCCGCGGCGCCGTTCGGGTCCGGGTCCACGCCAGGGGGCGGGCGGAGCCGTCGGCTAGGGCCGGCCGGGACCGTCAGCCGAGGGGCCCGGGCGGGTTGTCCTTCAGGGCCTTCCTGGCCTGTTCCGCCTCGGGCAGCCCCAGCTCGGTGAAGATCTCCTCGGCCTCGCGGAGGAAGTCCCGCGCCCGGTCCGCCGCCATGGCCGGTTCGGGCAGGTGCCCGAGGGCGAGCGCGGCGCGGGCGACCATGTAGCGCTCGCTGCGCTCCACCGCGATGGCGTGGGCCCCCTCCAGCTCGGACAGGGCCTCGCCGTGGCGTCCGGCGGCCGCGTAGGTCATCCCCAGGTCGGTGCGGATCTCCGCGTCGCCGCTGCGGTGGCCCGACTTCTCCGCGAGCGAGAGGGCCTCGACGTGGGACTCGACGGCCTCGTCCCAGGCCTGCGCCGCCCGGTGGGCTATGCCCAGGGCGTTGTGCACGTAGATCTGGTTGCTCACCAGGTGCAGACGCACGGACAGTTCCAGCGCCTCGTTCAGGTCCGAGAAGGCGGCCTCCAGCTCTCCCAGGCCGGTACGGGCCTCTCCCATGATGCGCTTCGCCTGGATCCTGGCCTCGTTCTGGTCCTCACCGACGACCTTCGCGGCGGCCTGCCCGGCGCAGTGCAACGCCTCCGCGTACCTCCCGAGTGACTGCTTCACGAGGGCGAGGTTGCCCCACTGCAACGCCTCCAGCCGGGCGTCCCCCAGCTGGATCGCGTGGTCGAGCACTCCCTCGAAGGCCTCGGCGGCGTCCGCGAGGCGTCCGACGCGCTCGTAGACCACACCCAGGTTGGCCAGCGCCCGGATGGTCCCTCTGCTGTCGCCGATGGCCGTGAGCAGGTCCCTGGCCTCGGTGAGGAGCCCCAGGGACTCCTCGAAGCGCCCTGAGAGGCAGTAGGCGATACCGAGCCCGATGAGGGTCACCGCGCGTCCGCGCCGGTTTCCCTGCTTGTCGCTGATCTGGAGTACTCGCTGATGAGAACTGATCAACAGGCCCATCTGGCCGTGGAGGGCGTAGAAGCGCCACACCGCGTCGGCCATCCGCCAGGCGTACTCGCCGTTGTCCTGCGAGGCGAAGTACTCGATCGTTTCCGACAGGTTCTCCTGGTGGAGGGTGAACCAGTTCTCCGCGTCCTCCCTTCCGGACAACTCGATGCGGTAACCGGGGTTCACCTCGACATCGTCATGCGCGCGCGGACCCATGAGGTCGGCGGCCTGCTGGGCGGTCGCCATGTACTGCTCCGCGAGGCGGAGCCGAGCCGCCTCTATCTCCCCGCCGCTCAGGACCGTGGCCGCGCGGTCGCGGGAGAAGGCGCCGATGAGGTCGTGCAGGCGGTACACGTCCCCCTGGGGCTCCTCCAGCAGGCACACCCCGACCAGCTCCTGGAGGATGTCGTCCGCGTCCTCCACGGACATGTCCAGGAGGGCGGACGCGCCGCCGAGGTCGATCGTGTTGCCGATCATCAGGCCCAGCAGGAGGAACGTACGGCTCTGGTTCCGGTTGAGGCTCTGGAAGGACAGGTCGATGGCGGCCTCGACGCTCTGCCCCTCGACCTGGAGCTCGTGGAACCTCCGGTTCTGTTCGCCGAGTCGGCGTGCGACGTGCGCGAACGACCACTTGGGGCGGCTGAGCATACGTCCGGCCACCACGCGCAGGGCGAGGGGGAGGCCGCCGCAGATCCGGATGATCTCGCGCGCGTGCTCCAGCTCCCGCCGTACGCGTTCGTCACCCAGGACACGCCCGAGCAGTTCCAGGGAGGAGTGTTCGTCGAACACCCCGAGGGAGAAGAAACGGGCACCGCTGAGGCCGGAGAGCTCGTTGCGGGTCGTGATGAGGGTCATCGACCCCGGGGAGGACAGCAGGAGCGGGCTGACCTGGGCGTAGCTCAACGCGTTGTCGAGGATGACCAGGACGCGGCGCCCCATGAGGGTGGCCCGCCACAACGCCGACCGTTCATCGAGGGACTCGGGCACGGCCTCGGGCTCGACGCCGACGGCGCGCAGCAGGGCGCCGAGCGCGGACGTGGCGTCGAGCGGCTCCCTGTCCGTCGTGTAGCCGTACAGGTCGATGAACAGCTGCCCGTCGGGGTAGCGCTTGGCCGCCTCGTAACCGAAGCGGACCGCGGTGGTCGTCTTCCCCTCACCGCCGCTGCCCGTGATGACGCAGACCTGGGCGCGGTCCTCCCCGGCACGGGCCGCCTCGTCCAGCTGACGCAGCGATTCGTGGCGGCCGGTGAAGTCGGGCAGGTCCCGGGGAAGGTCGTTGCGTACCACGAAGCGTTCTCCGGCCTCCTCCTCGGACCGGTCCTCCGCCGCCTCCTCGGGAAGGTCCTCCTGAAGGATGCGGGTGTGCAGGGCGGTCAGCTCCGGCCCGGGGTCGACGCCCAGCTCATCGGCGAGCCTGGCCCGGAAGTCCTCGTAGACGGAGAGCGCCCTGGCCCGTTCGTTGCCGCGCCACAGGGCCGTGATGAGCAGGTGGTGCAGGCGCTCACCGAAGGGTTCCTCACTGGCCAGGGACGTCAGCCGTGTGACCACGTCGGAGTGCCGGCCCAACTCCAGGGCGCAGTTGGCCCAGGCGATCACGCAGGACCAGCGCTCCTCACGCAGGGGGGCCACGACGGTGTAGTCCAGGTACTCCGAGCCGACACCGGAGAAGGGGGTGCCGCGCCAGCACTCCAGCGCCTGTTCCAGTAGTTCGACGGCCGCCTTGGGCTCAGCCGCGGCGGCTCTGTCCCGGAGCCTGCGGAAGCGGTGCAGGTCGACGGAGTCCGGGTCGACCTCGAGTGTGTAGCCCCCGGATGTCGTGGAGATGCTGCCCGGGAACGCCCTGCGCAGATGGGAGATCTGCACCTGGATCACGGACCGGGCGGTACGGGGCGGGTCGTCGCTCCAGAGGTAGCCGATGAGCTGCTCGATGGTGACCTCGCGGCCCAGGTGGACCAGCAGCGCTCCCAGCACACAGAGCTGGCGCGGACCACCGACCTGCACAGGCCGGCCGTCCGCCCAGACAGTGATGGGGCCGAGCACGCCGAATTCCACAAGCAGCAACCCTAGCAAGGGCCATTCGCACGAAATAGGGAATACGGGCATGCCAACGGCTCCGAGTACCCCCCTCCACCCAGGTACTCGGAGTCACCGTTGGACTGCACCGAAAAGGAGTTACTCCTCCTGAGCGGGCTTCTCCTCGGCGGGCGCGGCCTCGGCGGGCGCGGCCTTCTCGGGGCTCGTCTCAGCGGGCACGGGGTTGACCGGGCTCGGCTCCTGGTAGGGGACCGCCTTCGCCTCGGGGGCGACGCCGGCGACGATCGCCTCGAACTCCGCGTCCATGGTCAGCATCTTCGGCACTCGGACTCCTCTTCTCACGGCACTCGCGTAGAGCCGCAAGGTAGCCCTACGTCGTCTACGAAGCATCAAGGGAACCCGCCTTCCGGCGGACTGGCCACCCGTGGCGGGTTCCGCCTCAAAGCACACCACGGGTGGCATGTGTCCAACGAACGTCGCACTCTGCCGGACCCGCAAGCCGTCCTCTCGCGGGTCCGAACGCGTCGAACGTGTTCCACACTAGAGAGATCCTCTTCCACTCCGCTTTCAGTCTTCTTTCAGCGCCGAAATCGGTGTGGCGAAGGCGGTCCGGGGGCCACGCCATCCTTAACCGGCGGGGTCCGCCGAAGCCAGCGGTTGGCCGGTTGCGGACGGTCAGAGCCCGTTCACGTGGCGTGCGACGGCGCCGTGCCCCGCGCACCCCCGCGCACAGGACAGGGCGCCGAACAGGGGAAACGTCCTCCGGCGGGCCGGGAGGCCGCACCCCTTCCGGCCTTCCGGGAAACGAAGGACGTCAACCGGTCGTTCCCCCCGCCCCCCGAAATCGGGGAAATCACCGGCCTCGGGGGGCGCGATCGCGCCGCCCTCCCGGGAGGCCCGCGGCCCGGACGCCGCGGGCGTTCTCTTTCGAAGCCTTTCGGGCCTCTTGCGCTCTTTCTCCAGCGGTGCGCGGAACGCCCCCGGACCGGCGCGTCCCCCGAAGGGGCGGACGCGCCCGGACGGCCACCGCGTCCCGAGCACGTACGCCGTGGGCCGTGAACTCCCTGTGGGACCGGGCACGTACACCGGGCGGAGGGCTGCGGAAGCCGGGGTCCGGGCCGTAGGTTGCTAGAGAGCATGCCGCGATCGGACGGCACCGGCGGTCCCGGAGGGCGCGAAGTTGGAGGACGTGATGCTGGAGGGCGACGGAAACGGCTGGGTGAGCCTGCCGGACGGAAGCCGCAGGTGGGGACTCTACGGCGCGGCGGGGCTGCTGCTGTACGCCACCGACGCCTCCGGGGCCGGCCATGTGCTGCTCCAGCACCGGGCGGGCTGGACCCACATGGGGGGCACCTGGGGCATCCCCGGGGGCGCGCGCAACCGGGACGAGACACCCCTGGAGGCCGCCGTGCGCGAGTTCGAGGAGGAGGTCGAGGGGGACCTGGACGGGTACACCCTGCTGGGCGTCCACGAGCAGGACCTGACCGTGTGGCGCTACGACACGTTCATGGCGAGCCTGCCGGGGCTGACGCCCTTCCGGCCGGGCAACTCCGAGAGCAAGGAGGTGCGCTGGGTGCCGGTGGACTCCGCCGACTCGCTCCCGCTGCTGCCGCCGTTCCGCGCCGCGTGGCCGCACCTGTACGCGAACCTGGCCGCGGCCTCCTCGAAGAACGGCCACGGTCCGGGCACTTCTCCGGCCGTTTGAGCGTTGGACCCCGTGCAGGGGCCTTTCGCGCACCCGTCCCCCGGACCGGACCCGGGAGCCGGGGAGGGTGCCGGAGGGCGGCCTCGGGGGAATGTCAGGGACGGATCCCTGATGCGCTCCGGGCTCCGGCCCCGCATGCTGAAGGGGACGGCCCGGCGAAGAGCGGTCGTCACGCTATTCGACTGGAGCAGTGGACATGACGCTGGAGCGCGGTAACGCATTCACTCCCGTCGCCTCGGCGACGATGATCTGGCCCTGGACCACCTCGGTGCTGGGGGGTGCCGCCGGTGGTGCCCTCTTCTTCCTCCTCAACCTGGGCTCGGGCCTGGCCGCCATCCCCTCCGGGCTGACCGCCGCGGTGATCTTCTTCTCGCTGATCGGCGGCGTGGGCGGCGTGATGAGCCGCAAGGCCGACCGCCGGGGCAAGCGCTACGCCGCCACCTACCCGTTCCGGTACGCGGCCGTGCCCGCCGGAATCGGCGGTGCGGGGTACGCCCTCGTCAGCATCTTCACGGGCTCGATCATCGGCGGCCTGTTCGGCGGGCTGTTCGTCGCGGCGGCGATCTGGATCACCGTCGGCCTCATCGCGATGGTGGTCGGCAACAAGAACGCCTAGGCTCGGTATCTTCCGCCGATGGTGGAAAGCCAGATACTCACCTAGGGGAGACGACCGGGCGCCGATGACTGAATCTGCTCGTCAGAAGATGGTCGAGCGGGTCCGCGGGCTCCTCCGCATGGCGGAGGACCCCGCGGTTACTGATGCCGAGAGCCAGGCGTTCACCGCCAAGGCCGCCGAGCTGATGACCCGCCACGCGATCGCGGAGGCCGAGGCCCGCGCCGAGAGGGGCGAGGAGCCGGACGCGATCAGCCGCATGGACTACACCGTCTCGGGGGTGGGCGGCCACGGCAAGGCACGGGTGCGCGCGCTGGCCGACATCTCCGCCGCCTACGGCTGCCAGTCCGCGGTACGGGGCAACAACTCCGAGAACACCGAACGCGTCATGATCCTCGTGGGCACGGTGAGCGCGCTGGACGCGCTGCGGATGCTGCTGCCGTCGATCTCCATGCAGATGGAGGCGTCGGCGAAGTTCATGAGCTCGTCGCACGTGGCCGACATCCGGGAGCTGCGCAACTACACGCGCTCGGAGCTGGAGACCGAGCGCAAGCGCTACTACCGGTCGTTCGTGCGCGCCTACGGGCAGGCGGTGGCCGAGCGCATCCGGGAGTTCCGGGCGCGGCTGCAGGAGATGGCCTCCCCGGACGGCTCCGGCGGAGCGGGGGAGAGCGTGGACTCCGGGCGCGGCGCGGAGCTGGTGCTGCGGGACGACGTGCACCGGGTGGGCGAGGAGTTCCAGAAGCAGTTCCCGCAGTTGCGCAAGCACCGGCCCGAGCGCACGCACAGTGCGGCGGGATATCGGGCGGGCTACCGGCGGGGGCGCCAGGCCGAGCTGGGACTGGACACGCCGGTGGGAAGCGGCGGTTCTTCCGTGCTGAACGAGGGCGAGTAGGCCTCTCTCCGCGAAGTTGTCCACAGGTTGTACACAGAACCGCCCCGATTGCTGTTTTCCCATGTCAGAGCGGAAATACAGGGGTTCAACCGGGGCGGTTCGGGCGTTCCTGGGGGTGATTACCCGGGGTTATCCACAGGAAGGGGGACGTCCTGTGGATAACTCTGTGGATAACGTGGCGGCCCGGTAGAGAAAGGGGCCATAACCCCTTTCAGGACACCCGCAAAGGCTGAACCAGGTAGCGGAAGGAGGGGTTCTCGCCCTCCTTGACCGGCACGTCGGTGAACACGGCGGGTTTGGTCGGCTCGGTGAAGTTGAGGTAGGCGGTGTCGGTCTCCACGCCCGCCAGCCCGTCCATGAGGTAGTCGGGGCGGAAGGCCAGCCGCAGGGGCTCGCCCTCGTAGCCGACCTCGATCGCCTCCACGGCCTGGGCGTCCTCGCCCGAGCCCGCCTCCAGCACGACCTCTCCCTCGGAGAAGGCCAGCCGCAGCGGGGTGTTGCGGTCGGCGACCAGCGCCACGCGCTTGACCGCCTCCGCCAGCGGCGTCACGGCCACCTCGGCGCGCGCGGAGAACTCCTTGGGGAACCAGGCGGCGTACTTGACGAACTCGCTGTCGATCAGCCGGGCGGTGGTGCGGCGCTCGCCGTTCTCGAAGCCGATCATGCCCTCGCCCGGGGAGAGGCCGCCGCCCTCCCCGCCGCCGGCCGTGGCCAGGGCGATGTCCACGTTGGACTTGGCGAGCAGGCCGCGCACGGTCTCGCTCAGCGTGCGCGCGGGCACCAGGGCCGCCGCGTCCAGGCCCTGGTCCTCGGGGCTCCACCACAGTTCGCGCACGGCGATGCGGTAGCGGTCGGTGGCGACCAGGCTCAGGGTGTCGCCGCTGAAGTCGAGGTAGGCGCCGGTGAGCATGGGCAGGGTGTCGTCGCGGCTGGCCGCCGGGGTCACCTGGCGCACGGCCGCCGCGAAGGCGTCCGAGGCGACGGAGCCGATGCGTCCGGGCATGCCGGGCAGGGTGGGGTAGTCCTCCAGCGGCATGGTGATGAGGGTGAAGCGCGCCGCACCGCCGACGACGCGCAGCTTGGGGCCGTCGCTGTCGATGTGCACCGAGCCGGACGGCAGGTTGCGCACGATCTCGGCCAGGAGGCGGCCGGGGACGAGGGCGGCGCCGGACTCCTCGGAGAGGACCTCCACCGAGGCGCGGGTGGAGACCTCGTAGTCGAAACCCGACAGGTGCAGGGAGGAGCCGTCCGGGGAGAGCTCCATGCGGATCCCCGAGAGCACCGGGACGGCGGGCCGGGTGGGAAGGGCCCGGGCCGTCCAGGCGACCGCCTCGGCGAACGCGTCGCGGTCCACTCGAAGTTTCACGGTGAGGCCTCCTCGTAGCGCTGTCGTTGCCGACAACGTACCCAGCGGCGACGACATTCGCCCTTCCTCCGGCCGAACCCGCGAGTGGGGTCCGACCAGGGGAAAGGCACGACGGGACGCTGAACGGGCCCGACCCGCGGAGGACGGGGTCGGAGGCCGACGAGGGGGCCGAAACCGGGGAGGGTTCCGGCCGAGCGGTGGGGGCGGGCAAACCCGACCGGGAACGTGGCGGATGTGGCGGATGTGACGCCGGGTGCGCTACTTGCGGTTGGGGCGCAGGGTCCAGGTGATGCTCATGCGGCCGGTGACGGTGCCGTCCTCGGTGCGCAGTTCGACGTTGACGGGGAACTCGGGGCGCCTGCCCTCGTCCAGCTCGGCGACGATCTCCTCGCGCGGGCGGCCCAGGACGGCCTCGGCGGTCAGGTCGCCCGTCGCGATCCTGAGGAAGTCGATCGTGGAGGTGGTCGGCAGGGGCACGGCCCGGTCGAGCTGGTCGCCGAAGGTGGCGATGATGACGGCCCCGGAGGCGGACTCGGCCAGGGTGAACATGGCGCCCGCGTGGGGGCCGCCGACGTGGTTGTGGTGGTCGGCGTTGTCGGGCAGGCGCATGACGGCGCGCCCGTGGTCCAGGTCGGTGAAGGTCAGGCCGAGGGTCCGGACGAAGGGGACCGCGGCCAGGAAGCCGGACTTGACCGTCTCCGCCGTCTCGGCGTTCATGTGTGCCATGGCCCCCATGTTACTGCCGAGTAACCTGGAGGCGCCACCCCCGTGTCCCGGGAGGGGAAACGGGTTCCCGGGCGGGCCGCACGAGCGCGGGGGTGTGGGCTACCATGACGGGGCGGAGAGTCGCTCTCCGCGGGGAGGGTTCGCATAGCGGCCGAGTGCAGTGCTCTTGAAAAGCACCAAGTCCTTGACGGGACTTCGTGGGTTCAAATCCCACACCCTCCGCAGAACCAGGGAGTTTCCCCAGGTGGGAGCCTTCCACGGAACACGGCGAGGGCCGGTGGTCCGGGCCCGTGGCACGTTGGTCGCACACAGCCCGGGTAGCCACCGGCCTTCGGTGTTCCCGGCCCGGAGTGGGCCCGCGTGCCCTGGGCCCCGTGGTCTCGAAGAGACATCAGGGCACGCGGGGGTTTACGAAGCGCCGTGGGAAGGCCCCTCAGAAGGGTTGCCAGTCCTGGGCGCGCTGGACGGTGTAGACGGTGAGGTTGTCCACCGTCGCCCCGCACACCGCCCGGCGTTCGGACTCCACCAGTGCCGCCGCGACCAGCGCCACGTCATGACGGGCGGCCTTGTCAGGGGCCGAGAGCACCGGGGGCACGACCCGGCGGACGTGGTTGCACGCCGCCCCGCCCGCGTCGTGGCAGAGCCCGACGACGTAGGTCAGCCGCAGACGCCGCAGCGCGAGGGACACGGGCAGCACGCACCGGTACCGCTCCACCAGCGGGGTTCCGTCCGGGCCGATGGAGAGGGCTTCGTAGGTGATGGAGTCCCAGTCCTCGGCGGAGACGCGCACCCGCACGCCCTGTTCCCCTGCCCAGGCGGTCAGGGTCTCCCGGTCGGCGATCGGTGTGGAGGATTCGGTGGTCATCGCCGCACCGCGCCGACCGCGATGGCTGTGCGCACCAGGTCACGCAACTCGGCCATGTCGTCGAGGGCGGGAGTCGAACGCGCGATCTGCACCAGCAGGTCGATCCCCCGCCGGTCCCGTTCGGCCCGCTGTGCGCGGCGCCGGTTCTCCAGGTGGGTGTAGGGGCCGCGTTGGAGGGAGTAGGCGCGGGGGTCGCCCGTGTCCATCACGATGGGGTCCGGTGCGGGCCACAGCTCCACCCGCGCTGGTGTGGGCAGGTAGTAGGGCCGGGGGCCGGTGCGGTGGTGCCTGCCGTGTCGTGTCGGTCGAATCAGAGTCACCCAAGCCCGAATCAGGGCGATAAGGTCGCTCACGTCAGCCTGCTTTCCTCAGGTTGGCCGCGCCCCCGGATGCCTAGCCCGCGTCGCGGGGGTCAGTTGTCTGTAGGCGGTTGCTCCGATGACCGGTAGCCATCCGGCCGGAGCGTTCTCCGCCCTTGTGCGTCAGGAGTCCGTACCGGTCCCCCGGCACGCGGTGCGCGCCACGACGCGTGTCGCCGGTTCCCGTGTGGTCGAGGAGCGCAGCACTACCAATCGCCGAGAGCGGACGGTTTTGCGTCCGCGTCCACGACAGGACCTGCACCGCTTCGGTTCAGAGACGGCGGCATCCACCAAGCACGCTCCAGGGGGACATGTGGCGCGCCGCTTCGCCAGGTGGCCAGCACGCCGCTCACACCAACGGACCACAGAACATCCCCTATACATAGGCTCGTCACATGCACTCATTTATATGAGTTGTGAGATTAGGTTGCCTCACTCATGTACATGAGTCAACCTTTTGGAGCACAGAAGCTTGCCCGAGGAGGCAGGAGCTGGATGCCTCAGTCCGTGGCGGGGATGCGGTAGTCGAGCACGAACTGGTCAGCGGCCATGATCGTGTCGCACACCTCCACCACACGGCCGACCGTCGTCACGGCGTTGCGCGTCAGATGGATGATCGCGGAGCCGGGGCTCAGGCTCAGGGCACTTGCCTCCTGCTTGGTGGCCAGGCGCGCCCGCACGGTCTCGGTGTACTCGGCGAACTCGTGCCCGTGTTCCTCCAGCCGGGCATAGATGCCACCACCGCCGGGGTTTTCCTCGAAGAGTTCGGGGATGTCCCGCGCCACGCCCCACGGCAGATAGGAGGTCGCTTCCTCGGCGGGGGTGCCGTCGCTGAAGTAGAGGCGACGGCGGGCAAGCACCTTGTCGCCCTCGTCCACGCCCAAGCGCTCAGCGATCTCGGCGGGAGCGGGAACGGGCCCGATGGAGAGGACCTGAACGGTGGGCTTGACCCCGGCCTGTTCGGTCTCGGCGATGTAGGCCGCCTTGCCCGCACGGCGGTGTGAGCGCCGGAAACGGTCGGAGGACTTGCGGGTGACCGGAGGCCGGGACTTCACGAAGGAGCCCTTGCCCTGGTAGGTCTCCACCAGGCCGGTCGTGCGGAGCTGGGCCACGGCCTTGCGGACCGTGCCCGAGGAGACGCCGTAGCGCTCCATCAGCGCGGTCTCACTCGGGATCTCCTCAGCAGGAGCCAGCCGCCCGGCTCTGATCTGCTCTTCGATGTCGTCCGCGATCTGGAGGTACCGGGGCTTCGCGGACCGCGCCCCTACAGTGCTCGCCATAGTCCTTCTGTTCCTCCTATGCTCCTGCACATGAGTAACAGCACCGGAGACAAGCCGTCAACGCCGCTGCACTCCGTGTCCGTGGCGGGAGCCGTCATCCGCGAGGACGGACGGATGCTGGTGATCAAGCGCAGGGACAACGGCAACTGGGAGCCGCCAGGCGGCGTACTGGAGTTGAACGAGACCCCGCAGGAGGGTGTTGTCCGCGAGGTCCTGGAGGAGACCGGCATCCGCGTCGAGGTGGAGCAGCTTACGGGCGTTTACAAGAACATGGCCCGCGGAATCGTCGCCCTCGTCTTCCGATGCAAGCCATCCGGCGGTGTAGAGCTAACAACCTCGGAGTCCGCAGCCGTCGAATGGATCACTTCCGCACAGGCATCAGACCGTATGTCAGAGGCCTACGCGATTCGACTGCTCGACGCACACAGCCCTGCAGCTCCGCATGTCCGAACACATAACGGCGTGCAGCTGACCTCTACATGGTAGGCCAGCCTGTGAACATGACCAGAAAGCTAGTACCATGGATCCGCCTGATGAATTTTCGCCCCGGCGGGGAATCTGGCGATTCCCCGCCGAAACAGCGGTCTACCGAGCCTTCCGCTACGCGCTGGTGTGTGCCCCTTAGAGGGATGCTCGGGCGCACCTTCAGTATACATCATGCATCCGCTTACGCTGAAGCGTCGCGTAGAGGTCAAAGTCTCGCCAAGAGACATTCCACCCTTTGCCTTGAGAAATGATATTCCCGACTACGCCGCGGTCGAAAATATTATAACTCCTCAGAATCCCAGCCTTGAGAGAATCCGGAACATAGGGACACGATATAATATTTAGATTCACAATGGCCAACTCTCCATCCCTTGGGCCCCTAACTTGAATATCCCATATCCATTTTTCGCAAGCCTTGCGCAAAAATTCATAACCCTCCGCATCGCGGATATGCAATAGAATACTGAAGAGGATTATAGAATTCATTTCATCCGGGTAAGCAATCTCGCCTCCTCCGTCTTCAAGAAAACCAAAAAATCTAGATAGCTCATTTTCTGACAGCAAAAAATCTGTACCGAGATCAGTAAAGCAATCAACTAGTGTAGCTGTAACAGCGTCCGGTGTTTGTGTCTGACTAACCCTCCTTAGTTGTGCGGTCAGCTCTTCACGAAAAAAGACCTCAATCTCTTCCTTGTCATGTTTTGGCACCCCTTTAAGTCTTGAATAGCGGAGGACGAGGCTTATAGCACGCGCCAACTTGACTGTTGGGCTCATCCTGGGGGCACCCGAATAAGCGAAAAACATAAACTCAAGAAAATTCAATACCGTGACTGTAGCAGACCTGGAAACTTCCACAGCATGAGAGTACGCTATATCCTTCTTCCTAAGGATATTTTTTGTGCGCTTGACAACTTTTTCGATCGCCCGCTCGCATCGCGCCAGGGTGTAGTTAGCAAGGTCATAATGCTCAACGCCCGTATCTATCAATACACCCTTATACAGCGTTACCAGCTGGTTGGCTTTCGCAAAGGCCCGAGGCACTGAAGATACACCACTGTCCTCCAAAAATATTGCAGCCCCCCGTTGGATTAGTTCATTCACTTCATGCTTTGCAACGCTCAACGGAGAGAGCCAGGGAGTTGATTTCCCCTCTTCTTTGGAGGTGTTCAAATGAAGCTTGTAAGCACGAAGGCATCTGGACAATTGCTCCAAGATCACTAGGCGCTTTTTCGGATCCGCCATGAAAATAAAATAGTCGTCCACATAGCGCAAGATCCTATAATCATATCCGGATTCCATGCCCAATGAAGAGAGCTTTCGCCTAAGCTCCACATCAATAGCCTGAAGAATTATCTCGGAAAATATACGAGATACCTCAGAGCCGATAGTTATGCCGCTAGTCTCATTATAGTTGAGACGCTGCATCAACCCATCAAATTCGCTCCCAAAGCTCCCGCTAGACTTTCTTCCCAAATTGTTCTTGGCAAGCCGCCTTCCGTGAGTCGCCCACTCAATAGAATGAGTATATATACTATCGAAACATTTTGCTATGTCCGCTTTGACTAAGTAACCAAACCTGCGCTCAAGTTCGCGATATTCTTTTGAATCATAAAAATAATAAACATTGGTGTATCTTCTATATGAAAAGTAGGAGCGGAGCCACTCGTACTCTTTGCGGTCATTCTCAACTAGATCCTCCCCTCCGCGATCATCATCGAAAAGGACATCACGCACCATGCTATACCGAGCAATCTTAGACGGATGCCTCAAAGAAAACTGGCTTTTCGATGTGTGATATAGAATCATCTCTGAAAATCTACTATAGAAATCTACTATTTCTAACTGCGCAGCCGGATGAGGAACAGCAAGAGTCCGAAAGCCTTTATCTCTATGGCGGACGGTAAAGAGGAATGGGATAGTCCCCGCCCGTGCATCTTTGGCACTAGTGACCCTATAAAAGCAGCCAACGCGAGAATCTGGAGGAAATTTCACTACTCGCCCAAGGACAATTGACAGGTACACATCAGTAGAAAAATCTATTTTCTTGGCGTATATTCCGTCTTCCCTATATTGGATTTTGCACTCGTTAAAGAAGCGGTACATCCCCAGGTTGTTGTAGCTCGGCGGCAACTCATAAGGAAGTACGTCGCTGAGCAACACCCGTGAGTCACCCTTGTGGACCTTGATCTTCTTTCTAGGCATTCCATGTCCCCTTCATTTCTTTCAGCTGTTTCCGACTAAACCTATTGAATAGGCGCTCTTTGAAGCCTTTCTCAAAGGACATATGCTCAATCTTTTTGCGCAAATCGGGAGGAAGGTTGTACTGCTGCATACAGCTACGCAAGTGCTTATCCAAGCGCTCCAATGCCTCAAAGTCAGTTAGATGCGGGTTGGAGAAATAGATGCCAACCATAGCATTCCTCTTATTGTTTACCAGGCGAGTGTTTCCGGTCAAGAACTTGATCCTGTCAATCAACAAACGCCTTCTGCCATGGTTGTCTGGTCCATATTTTTCCCATGCGGAGAAAGATCTGTTCAAACGCTCCAAGATTAGTCTCTCCCGGCGAGCAGAGAGGCATATCTTCAGCCCCTTTTTTTCCTCTTTGGAAATCGTGTAACCCAAAAAATCGACTGTCGACTTCCCAGCGGTAGGAAATGAGGTCCATCCTGTCTTGTTCTCGCTAATCGACAGATTCATCTCAGAGAGTACGCTTTTCATACCTCGCAGCTCTGCGGGCTCTACAATCTTTTCATTAGCATCACGCCCCAACACTAGGACTATGTCATCCACATAGCGAGCATAGTAGATGACATTCTCTTGAACTTTGAATAGCGGGTCTATCTGACTGATAAATAACTCGCTCAACTGGGAGCTGACCCCCACTCCCATTGGAAGGCCAACATCCCTTCCAGTTATTTGAGCATATTCATTAATCAGCCCCTCCACCAGGTAGCGCGATGTTGAACTTAGACTAGATCTCGACATAGAATCGAACAGTAGATCATGACTTATGCTTTCATAAAAAGATCTGATATCTGTTCGCACTACCATCTTGGGCATATCATTGTTCAATGCCTGTGCGAGCCCTGATATGGCTGAACTCCGAGAATTTTGCTGACTAGCAGTTGCAGAAGAAACGTTCCTCTGCAACTGCTTGTCAGCAAAATAAACCTCAGGGGTGCGCTCTATCCCATAGAGAGGTCGACCCTCCCTGTCCCCCTCGTACCTTAAACCCCAAGCAAAAGTCTGGCTCGTTAGGAGGGATGCCAACTTTTCACTTGTCTGCTCCAAAGCCTTGTTGATCTCCTTATCCAGATCAGACTTTTGCTCGGCGATCCACTTATAAGCCTTTTTTACTTGCTCACTGGAGTACTTCCCCTTCTTCTTTCCATCTAGGATCTGCTTGCGATATTCACGAAGCAGATATTGCTTCTTTTTCACTTCGCCAAAAAAACCAGCGAGGTTAATACCTTTCCTTGTTTGCAGCTCCCAGATCCGGCGCATATTTCGCGAAGAGAAACTTTGATCGAAAGACATTCAAGGTATTCCTATTTTTTGAGCCTTCATAGCGCCTCTGCCGAATTCGGCTGTATGAGATCAAGGCGACGGCGCAAGCGCCGTCGCAACGGCCTTCGGCCGCCGCTCGGGCTGCGGGCTGCCGCCCGGTCCCGAGCGTGCCCATAGGCCACACATCAGATGACTTCTCTCGGACGAGCCCGACAGAGCGGGGGCCAGAACTGACCGAGTCAGGCCATCGTGCCCGATGACCTGCGTATATGTCAGAGCTTTTGGTCCCGAAACGGACGGATGTGCTCACCTGTCCCGAGGCACCCGTCAGCGGGCTACGACCGTCTTGGGGGGACCGACTCCAGCGCTGACGGGCACCTCGGCCCGGAACCGTGGTACTTGGTTCCAGATGGTTTCTGTAGTCGTGGTTGAGGCGAGCAAAATGAACACGGTCCCGCCCACGCACGCTACGCCGACCAAACCCCAAGGAACGAACGTCTGTGCCCGCCAGGACCGCAGCAGCGCACCCCACCGCATCGCACATTCATCGCACACGGCTCCGGGAAGGGGCCGGAAGCGCTGGGAAGCCCTCAGAACATCCGTGCAGGTCACAAGGCGTTTCGTCGGTTTGTCGACAGGTCGCCAAGTCCCCTCGGCACAACGGGACTTCGTGGGTTCACATCCCACACCCTCCGCAATGCCCGGGGCCGGTGGGCTCGGGCTGCCCCGGATACCACTCCCCGGGTCAGCCCTGCGGACGCGCTGGGACCGGACGATTCGGTGTGGAGACCCTGGTGTCGAACCTCGTACTCGCCAAGGCGCGCTCCGCCAGGGTGATGAGATCGAGCACCTCACGGGCCAGGTAGGCGGTGGCACCGCGTTCGATCGACCTGGTCTGGAGGATCTCCGCCCGGCACAACTCATCCAGGGCCGCGCTCGCCGCCGGGAACGAGACACCGAGGATTCTCGACAGGGTCGTCGCGGTGACCACTGGAGCTTCGGGAAGCCGTGCCAGCAGGCGTGCGACAGCCGAATCCGTCCGGGGTACCGCACGCAACCCCAGGGACGTGCGATGAGCGGACAGGCGATCGTTCCATGCGGAGCGGAGGTCCTCTATCTGACCCATGAGCGCCACAGACTGTTCGACGGCGACGGCGCAGGCATGGACGAAGGTCTCCAACCACGCGTTGACCGCTGCGCTCGCCTCAGTGCTCCCCGCCGGTGCGTCGTGTCGATAGGCACCGAGCCCGTCGACGTAGCGGTCCCGCAGGGTGGCGAGCACAAGGCTGATCGGGAGGACCGCGTCCTCGGTGAGCCCGCGACGTGCCAGAACCGTATGGATGAGGGCGCGGCCCACGCGCCCGTTGCCGTCGGTGAACGGGTGGATCGTCTCGAACTGGGCGTGAACGATGGCGGCCTGGACCAACGAGGCGTGGGCCGCGCCATTCACGTAGTCGACGAGGTCGGACATCAGCGCGGGGACCTGGTCGGGGTCCGGGGGGACGAAGTCTGCGTCGATGGGGTGCCAGTTCGAGCCGCCGATCCAGTTCTGTGCCGTGCGCAGCCCGTGGTGGTGAGCCTGGTCGGGGAGCAGCGACCGGTGGAGTTCGACGATGTGGTCGACCGTCAGCATGTCCGCTTCGACGAGTTCGGTCGTTGACCGGCGCACGACCGTCATGTTGTTGGCCACGAGCCGGGCCTGTTCGCTCACCCCGCGAACGGCTTCGGATTGGCCGAGCTCGGCCAGCGCGACCTGTTGCGCTGATGGTGCGATGCCCTCGATCCGGGAACTGGCGATGGCCTCCGAGCGCAGGAGGAAGCGTGCGATACCGGCCAGGTTCTCGGCGTTCGGGCCGTTGAGCGCGCGCATGCTGCGCTCGACCGCGCCGACACGTCGTGAGAGATCGCCGTCGACCGCCAGGGGGAAGCCGTCGACAAGGTCGGGAACGTAGCGGCGGTAGGGCCCCGAGAGCCGTGCGGAGCGCGGAACCCCGGAGTCGACACTGGACTCCCAGTGCGCCTCCTCCCATGCGGCCATGAGTCTTTTCCTTTCATCGGACCGGCATCCATCAAAGGATAAGGGTAGAAACTTTGATGGATAGGCGTTCTGCTCAAGGTTCCACCTGATCGGACCGGACGCCACGACGCAGTTGGTCGGTTTGTCGACAGGTCGCCACGCCCCCTCGGCACAACGGGGCTTCGTGGGTTCGAATCCCACACCCTCCGCAGAAGCCGGGGACAGGTGGGCCCGGGCCATGGCGCGGCCCGCGGCCACCGGCGTTCGTGGGGCCGGGACGAGTCCACCCGGTGAGAAACGGAACCGGACGGCGAGGACGGAGCGCGCCCCCTTGTCGGAAGGGCGGTCCCGGTTTGGTCCGGACGGGGACAGGCAAGTCTCATGGAGAACGACCGGATGCACGCCCCCTCGTCGGCGGCGGTCCGTTCAGCGGCCCCACGGGCCGGGGGACAAAGGATCGACCCTGCCCTTCCCTCCCGGGTCAGCACTGGACCGTACCGACAACGACCACGGAAGGCTCCGTGAGGACCATCGCTGACAACTCCCACGGCAGGGTGCGACCAGTGCACCTGCTCAGCCCGTTCCTGGGCATGCTGGCCGTGCTGTCCGGCGGCGCCTCGGCGTACGTGAACGGGAACCACGGGCTTCTGGTGGTCTGCGCCCTGATCGTTCTGGTTGCGCTGGGGTTCCAGGTATACATACTGATCCTGCTGTACCGGCAACGGCGCCACCGCTCCGTCCGCCAGTCCGAGAAACCCTAGACCGGTGCCCACGCGGAACAGGCCCTACGGTGTCCACCACCTGTTGTTGTGGGGCCTGGTGGTCTCCGGTTCGCTCACGGTCGTGCTGCACGTCGCCGTCATCGTCAGGCTGTGGATGGCGGGGGAGACCCCGGACCTCTTCAACTGGCTGTGGGTCTTCAACGGGACGATGTTCACGCTGTGGGGCCTGCGCGGGTTGAGGCGGCACTACGGCTCGTCCTCGCCGGGAACGGACCGAGGACGCTGACCGGGTCCTCAGCGACCTCCGTCCGGGACTGAGCGTCCGCAGCTCCCGTGAGCGCGTGTTCTCCCGGAATCTGCATGGCCGGAAAGCCGCCGATCGCGGTTCCCGGCCATGCTTGCTTCTCCGTGTCCGCTTCCTACCCGTGGTGTCCGGAGGCAGCGGACCGCCACGGCTCAGGCAGGGAGCCGCCCTCGCGCAGGTGTGCGTCCAGCAGTGACAGCAGCCGGTCGGCCTCGTACAACGCCTCATAGGCCTCGCCGGCGTGGCGGGGGCGGGTCCGCAACGCCTCGGACAGCGAGTCGTACAGGTCCGTGGCGGTGTCCGGTCCGGGCACGGCTTCGAGGGGGCCTGGCGGAAGCGGCGTGCTCATGAGACCGCCCCCAGTCCCGTCAGGAGGTCCGCGCCTCCGTGGTGGCCGCAACTCCGACGCCGCGACTCGTGCGCCAGGTAGTAACCGCGCACGAGGGTCTCCGGCGGATCGGCCGGGAGCAGCGGCTCGCGCCGGGTGCCGTCGGCCGCCGGTCGCGGAGCGGGGACCGGCGGGAGAGGGGTCGGTGCGTTCGCGACCGTGCCGGGCTCGGCGGCGTAGCGGCGCACCCGGGAGGCGCGGCGCCTGCGGGCCTCGGCGCGCAGTTCTCCGGCGAGGACGCGCGGTGCCGCGTGGAGGCCCCGCGCCGGGCGGAGGCAACGAAGGAGGACGGCCACCAGGGCCGTTACGATGTGCACTTGTCTGCCTGCTTTCACCAGGTGGACTGGGCCCGGGGTGTTCGCCGCACCACCGGGCCGCCTTATGGTCAGTTTCCGATAATAGACCAGTTCAGCTATAGCACGCTAGGCATGCCAGCATTGCTAGGTGTTCTTGTGGTTCCTAGCGTGCCTGGCATGGAGTGGCGTGAGGGCCTGCCCCGGTGGGTGCAGATAGCGGACGAACTGGAACGACGCATCCGGGAGGGCGAGTACCCGCCCGGGAGCCGCGTCCCGTCGGTGCTCAAGCTCATGGACGAGTTCCAGGTGGCCTCCGCGACGGCGCAGAAGGCGCTCTCCGGGCTGCGCGACCGGGGGTTGACGCGTACCGAACCGGGGATCGGGTCCACCGTCCGGGAGTCCCCACGGCATGCGACCTGAGCGACCGCGCCCCTGGTTCCTGCTCCTCAGCACCGCCCTCGTCGCGTGTAGTGCCGCGTGGATCGCGCTGGGCCCCGACCTGGGCGGCGTGGTGACCTTCCTCGCCTGGGACGTCCTCATCACCTGGTCGGTCTGCCTGGGGTTCGCCGTCCGCGACCGCACCGGGCCGAGGAGACCCCGCTGCGGCCACTGACCGGACGCCCCGTGCTCCGGGCCCCGGGCCCCATCGACGTGTCGACATGTCGCCGCATCGTTTCGGCCCAGGTGGGCAGGATGCCATCCATGATCGGACGACTGCACACCATCGCCCTGGACTGTCCCGACCCCGACGCGCTCGCGGCCTTCTACTCCGAGCTGCTCGGCCTCCCCGTGAGCAAACGGAGCGAGGGATGGGTCGTGGTCGGCGAGGAGTGGCCGCGGATCGCCTTCCAGTACGCGCCCGACCACAAGGCCCCGGCATGGCCGGACCCCGAGCAGCCGCAGCAGGCGCACCTCGACGTCTGGGTGGAGGACATCGAGGCGGCCGAGGAACGCGTGCTGGCGCTCGGGGCGCGCAGGCTCGCGGTCGCGGAGGACGACCCCCGCGACCTGTTCCGGGTCTACGCCGACCCCGCCGGGCACCCGTTCTGTCTGGAGTACGCCGCCGGGGACGCCTGAATCCGCCGGGGGGGCGCCCGGACGGGCGCCCCCCGCTACTCCTCCTCCGCGTCCGCGTGGTGCGGAAGGATCACCACCGGGATCTCGGAGTGGTGCAGCACGCCCTGGCTGACCGAGCCCAGGAGCAGCCCGCGCACGCTTCCCCGGCCCCGGGAGCCCACCACGATCGCGTCGGCGCCCTCGGCGGCCCGCGTCAGCGCGTTGACCGGGCTGTCCTGGGTGCGCACCACGCTGACCTCGAAGTCGAGGTCCTCGCGCCGCCTGCCGGTGACGTCGAGCAGCATCTCGCCCACCAGCTCCTCGGACTTGCGGTCGAACAGCCTCTCCTGGGGCTCGTAGCCCATGGCGGTCATCGCGATCGGGTCGTAGGGGTAGGGCACCTCCCAGCTGTTGACCACGACGAGTTCGCCGCCGCTCTCCCGCACCAGCTCCACGGCCAGGTGCAGCGCCCGGCGGGCGTTCCTGGAACCGTCCACGCCGACCACGATCCGGCCCAGCGAGGTCGTCGCGGGGCTGCCCTCGTGCGAGGGCACCACCACGACGGGGCACGACGCCTGGGCGGCCACGCGGACGCTGACCGAGCCCACGAACACCGACGCGAACGTGCCCAGGCCCCGCGTGCCGACCACGAGCAGGTCGCGCGTCCGGCTGTGGCTCAGCAGGGCCAGCGGCGCGTCCTCCAGGGCGGTCTCGGTCTCCACCGTCACCGACGGCCGCAGGCGGCGCACGTGCTCCGAGGCCCTGGTCAGCACCTCGTCGGCCTGGCCCGAGATCTCCTCGGTGGGGTCGAAGCGGGCGGGCACGGAGCCGGCCGACACGATCAGCGGCATCCCCAGCGCGTGGACGACCCGCAGCGGCACGCCTCTGCGGTCGGCCTCGGCGGCCGCCCACTCCAGCGCCGCCCGCGAGTGCTCGGATCCGTCGACTCCGACCACGACCCTGGACGAGTGCTCCTCGTTGCTTGGCATGGTTTCCCCCTCAGTACCGCTGTCCGTCATCACCGGGGAGGTCGGCCGCCTCCGGGAACGGCGCGGGCCCCGCCGGGCCGCCCGCTCCCCGCAGGGCGCCGGTCCCCCTCAGTCCATCCGCTCGCGAGCCGCCCCTTCCCCGGGCCCCCAGGCCGGTCACCCGTCCTCCGGCCGCGGCGGCAGGACGGCCACGGGCACCGTGGCGTGCCGCAGCACCCCCTGGCTGACCGAGCCCATGACCAGCCCGCGCACGCCTCCGCGTCCGCGCGAGCCCACCACCAGCAGGTCCGCGTCCCGCCCCGCCTCCACGAGGGCGTCCACGGGGTTGGCCTGCGTGCGGACCACACGCGTCTCCAGGTGCTCGGTCCGGTCGTCGACCGCCTCCGCGAGCAGACCCGCGACCAGCTCCTCGGACCGGCGGTCGCACTCCTCCTCGTGCGCGGCCCGGGCGTCGGCGGCCAGCGACACGGCGTCCGCGGGCAGCGGCTCCTCCCAGCTGTTGACCACCACGACCTGCGACCCGCTGACCAGCGCCTCCTGGAGGGCGAGGCGGAGCGCGCGGCGGGAGGAGCCGGACCCGTCCACGCCCACCACGACGCGGCCGCGCCGCGGCGGCGGCCTCTCCTGGTTGGGGACCACCACCACGGGACAGGGGGCGTGGGAGGAGGTGCGCGCGCTGACCGAGCCCAGCATGATCGCCCGGACCCCGCCCAGCCCCCTCGTCCCCACGACGACGAGGTCCTCGGGCAGGGCCTCGTTGAGCAGGACCGCGGGCGCGTCCTCCGGCGCCAGGACGGTGGCCACGTCCAGTCCGGGCCGGGCCCGGTGCGCGTACGCGGCACCCGCGGTGAGCAGGTCGCGCCCCGCCTCCCGCTGGTCCTCGACGGCCACCCGCCCCGACGCCCCGTAGGCGCCGATCACCACCGGCATCCCGAGGCCGTGCACGATCCGCAGCTGCCTACCGCGCCTGGCCGCCTCCTCGGTCGCCCAGGCCAGGGCGGCGTGGGAGGCGGGTGTGCCGTCCACGCCGACCACGACCGCGGGCGGACGTTCCTGTGCGTTCATCCCCTACCCCTTCCCCCTCGTCCCTCCCCCTGTCCGGAAGAGGACCCCGGAAAACAGGGGAGGGGGACCGGAAGGAGGGGCCGCCCGCGCGCCGCGCCCCTCCCGCGGCCGCCTCACCTCTGCCAGGCGAACGCCTCCCCGACCGACGCGGCCAGCTGGAGGTAGGCGTCCCGCGTGGCGGGGGCGAGCCGTTCGAGGTCCACCTCGGCGCCCTCCTCCAGGTGCCCGTCCCACGGCACCCGCACCACGTCGCGGCACCGCCCCGCGAAGTGCTCCTCCAGCCGGTTCAGGTCCACGCTGCTCTTGCTGTCGGAGCGCACCATGGACAGCACCACCACGGCGCTGCGGACGAGTCCCCCGTGGCCGTGCGCCTCCAGCCAGTCCAGGGTGGCGCTGGCGCTGCGGGCCCCGTCCACGGACGCCGAACTGACCAGGACCACCTGGTCGGCCAGTCCCAGGACCCCGCGCATCGCCGAGTGCAGCAGACCGGTGCCGCAGTCGGTGATGCAGATGGAGTAGAAGTGCTCGACGATCCGGGCGACCTCCCGGTAGTCGGCGTCGCTGAAGGCCTCCGAGACCGCCGGGTCGCGGTCGGAGGCCAGGATCTCCAGCCGGCTGGGCGCCTGCGAGGTGAACCCGCGGATGTCGGCGTAGCGCGACACCAGGTGGCGCTCGTTGAGCAGGTCGCGGATGGTCGCGGCGGTCTCCAGGCGCACCTTGTCCGACAGCGTGCCCCGGTCGGGGTTGGCGTCCACCGCGAGCACCCGGTCGCCGCGCAGGGACGCCAGCGTGGCGCCGAGGGCGACCGTGGTGGTCGTCTTGCCGACCCCGCCCTTGAGGCTGAGCACGGCCACCCGGTGGTGGCCGGCCGCCACGGGCGTGCTCGCGCGGGCCACCAGTTCGCGCCGGCGCAGCACCTTGGCGGACTCCCCCGGGTTGACCAGGCCCAGGGTGGCGGCGTGCACGGCCCTGCGCCATCCGCCGCTGGGCCCCTGGCGCCGGTTGCGCACGAGGGTGGCGGCGTTGAGCGCGTCGGAGGTCTGCCGCTCCTGCTCGGGCCCGCGCTGGGCCGACGGCTCCGGGGGAGCGGACGGGGCCGGTGGCGGCGCGAGGTCGGCGCGGGGCCCGGTGAGCGCGGACGGCGGCTCGGGGGTCCGCGCAGGCGCCGGGCGGACGGACTCCCCCGGTGGCGGCGCGGACCGGAAGGGGCCGGGCTCCTCGTCCGGCCACGCGCCCGGACCCGTGCCCCGGGCGGGCCGGGGCGCGGGGTCCGGGGTCCCGGCCCTCCAGGCGGGGACCGGGTCTGCTCCCTGGCCGGGGCTCGGGCCGGACCCCTGGACGGGACGCGGGTCCGGCCCCCGGACGAAGCGCGGTTCGGGGCCCCGCGCGGGGCGCGTGCCCGGTCCCGGTTCCGGGCCCGCCGGGCCCGGTCCCGCGGTCTCCGGGCCGCCCCGGGTGTCGTCGTGCTCGGTCTCCAGGGGAGGCAGCTGCTCGGGTTCGGGCACGTCGGAGTCACGGCGCAGCCTGCGGGGCGCCAGCGGGTCCTCCCCGCCCGGCCGGGCGGGTCGCTGGAGGCGCTGCCGCTGCGGGCGTCTGCGCGCGATCCCGGGCAGCAGGCGGACCGTGCCGTCCTCCTCCTCGCCTTCGTCGGCGTCGTCGTCGGACACCTCGGGGGTTCCCGGACCCGCGAGGAACTCCGAAGGTCCGGAGGCACCCGAAGGCCGCGGGGGTACAAGCGGATTAGACGCCCCAGGATCCCCAGGAATCTCAGAATCCTCAGAAGGCTCCGGGGCTTCGGGAGGGCCGAAAACCCTAGGAGACTCAGAAGCCCCGGGGGAAACCTCAGCCTCGGACTTCTCCGTAACCCCTTCCGGTTCGGGGGAACCGAACACCCCCGAGGTCTCGGGAGCACCGGCCTCCGAGCGCTCGGGCTCCCCGCCGGGCCCCCGGGACTCCTCCGCCGGGGGCGGTGCCTGCCGCCCCGCCCCCGGCAGCGGCGTGTCCTCGGGCAGCCGTGCGTAGGGCGGCGGAGGCGGCGCCTCGCCCTCGAAGCCGCCGAACCACTGGTCGTGGGGGGAGGGTTCGGGCGCGGCCGGGCCCGGCGCCGCGGCGTCCGGGCCGTACTCCTCCGGTTCACCCGCCGGGCGGTCCGGTTCGACGCGCTCCCCGGCCTCGGGTCCGGTGCCCGTCTCAAAGCTTCGACCCGACCCGTTGTGTTCCTGGTGTGCCACCGGAGTTCTCCTGCGTGAAGGGGGCGTGCTGTGGAGGGAGGGATACCCCAGCGGGGAAGAGACGGGATCCGCTCCCTGGGATCACTCTTACCCCTCCGGCCCTACCGAAGCATCCTTACGGGCAGGTGAACAGAGTGCTCCCTTGCCTGACGTGGAACCTCCCCGGGTACTGTCTGGCTCATGCACGCGATCCGTATCAGCGAACCGGGCGGACCCGAGGTCCTGGCCTGGACCGAGGTTCCCGATCCCGTCCCCGGCGAGGGGGAGGTCCTGGTGGACGTGGCCGCGAGCGCGGTCAACCGGGCCGACGTCTCCCAGCGCCAGGGCAACTACCCGCCGCCACCCGGCGCCTCCGAGTACCCCGGGCTGGAGTGTTCGGGCACCGTCGCGGCGCTCGGCCCCGGCACCGAGGACTCGGGCTGGTCCGTGGGCGACCCGGTCTGCGCCCTGCTGACCGGGGGCGGCTACGCCGAGAAGGTCGCCGTACCGGTGGGCCAGCTGCTGCCGGTCCCCGCGGGCGTGGACCTGGTGGAGGCCGCCGCGCTGCCCGAGGTGGCCTGCACGGTGTGGTCCAACCTGGTGATGGTCGGCGGCCTGCGCGCCGGGCAGACCGTCCTGGTCCACGGCGGCGGCAGCGGCATCGGCACCTTCGCGATCCAGTTCGCCCGCGCCCTGGGCGCCCGGGTGGCGGTCACGGCGGGCAGCCGGGAGAAGCTGGAGCGCTGCCGCGAGCTGGGCGCGGAGATCCTCGTCAACTACAAGGAGGAGGACTTCACCGAGCGCGTGCGCGAGGCGGGCGGCGCCGACCTGGTCCTCGACATCATGGGCGGCTCCTACCTGGACGCCAACCTGCGCGCGCTGACCACGAACGGCCGCCTGGTGATCATCGCGCTGATGGGCGGGCGCCGGGCCGAGGCCGATCTGGGCCGTATGCTCGCCAAGAGGCTCTCCGTCCACGCGACGACCCTGCGCTCGCGTCCCCTGGAGGAGAAGGCGGCCATCGTCTCGGGAGTACTCGAACAGGTCTGGCCGTTGGTAGAACAGGGAGTCGTCCGCCCCGTCGTCGACCGCTCGGTCCCGATGCGGAACGCGGCGGAGGCGCACCGCGTCATGGAAACGAGCGCGCACACCGGAAAGATCCTTCTCACCCGTTGACGGCGTGCCGGTGACATCCACGTAAGGGGACTGATGAGCAGCGCAGAGAACCCGGAGGAACAGGCTCGGATCCTGGTCATGGGATCCGACCGCGACGGGGACGGCGAAGGGGGTGCGGAGGAGCCGCGCACCCTCGCCGACATGGTGGAGCAGCCCGCCAAGGTGATGCGGATCGGCAGCATGATCCGGCAGCTCCTGGAGGAGGTCAAGGCCGCTCCGCTGGACGAGGCGAGCCGGGCCAGGCTCAAGGAGATCCACACCTCGTCCATCAAGGAGCTGGAGGACGGCCTGGCCCCCGAGCTGATCGAGGAGCTGGAGCGGCTGACGCTGCCGTTCGCCGAGGGCGCGGCCCCCAGCGACTCCGAGCTGCGCATCGCGCAGGCGCAGCTGGTGGGCTGGCTGGAGGGGCTGTTCCACGGCATCCAGACCACCCTGTTCGCCCAGCAGATGGCGGCCCGCGCCCAGCTGGAGAACATGCGCAAGGCCCTGCCGCCCGGCGTCGCGGGTCTGCAGGCCCAGGGTCAGGGCGTTTCCGGCGGCCTGGGCGAGGAGTCGCACGGCTCCGGCCCGTACCTGTAGCGACGAGCGCGGAGCCCGCCCCCGGCCGGGGGCGGGCTCCGCGCGTACGTGTACCGGGACCGGGGTCCGGGCCGCCTACCTGCCCCTGGCGACCGGCTCCAGGACGTCGCGGCCCAGGTAGGGGCGCAGCGCCTCGGGCACCACCACGGAGCCGTCCTCGCGCTGGTGGTTCTCCAGGATGGCGACGATCCACCGGGTGGTGGCCAGCGTGCCGTTGAGGGTGGCGGCGAAGCGGGGCTTGCCGTCCTCGCCCCGGAACCGCACGTTGAGGCGGCGGGCCTGGAACTCGGTGCAGTTGGAGGTGGAGGTCAGCTCCCGGTAGGTCTCCTGGGTGGGGACCCACGCCTCGCAGTCGTACTTGCGGGCGGCGCTGGTGCCCAGGTCGCCGGCGGCGATGTCCACCACGCGGTAGGGCAGCTCCAGCTTGTCCAGCATCTCCCGCTCCCACGCGAGCAGCCGCCGGTGCTCCTCGTGCGCCTGGTCCGGGTGGGTGTAGACGAACATCTCCACCTTGTTGAACTGGTGCACGCGGATGATGCCGCGGGTGTCCTTGCCGTAGGAGCCCGCCTCGCGGCGGAAGCACGGCGACCAGCCGATGTAGCGGTTCGGCAGGGCGTCGGCGGGCAGGATCTCCCCCGAGTGGTACCCGGCCAGCGGCACCTCGGAGGTGCCCACGAGGTAGAGGTCGTCGGCGGGCAGGTGGTAGACCTCGTCGGCGTGCGCGCCGAGGAACCCGGTGCCCTCCATGGTCTCGGGCCGGACCAGCACCGGCGGGATCATCGGCGTGAAACCCGCCTGGACGGCCTGGTTCATGGCCATGTTGAGCAGGGCCAGCTCCAGCTGGGCGCCCACGCCGGTGAGGAAGTAGAACCGGGCGCCGGAGACCTTGGCGCCGCGCTCGGTGTCGATGGCGCCGAGCATCTCGCCCAGCTCCAGGTGGTCGCGCGGGGTGAAGTCGAACGAGCGCGGGGTGCCGACGGTCTCCAGGACCCTGAAGTCGTCCACGCCGCCCTCGGGCGCGTCCTCCTCCACGAGGTTGGGCACGCCCGCCAGCAGGGACTCCAGCTCGCCGGTGAGACGGCCGCTCTCGGCCTCGGCCTCCTTGACCTCGGCGGCCAGCGCCTTGGCGCGGGTCAGGAGTTCCTCGCGCTCCTCCGGGGAGGCCTTGGAGACGGACTTGCCCACGCTCTTCTGCTCGGCGCGCAGGGTCTCGAACCGGGACAGCGCGGAGCGGCGGTCGGCGTCGAGCCCGAGCAGGCTGTCGGCGACGGAGGGGTCCTCCCCCCGGGCCCGCTGCGAGGCACGGAGTCGTTCGGGGTCTTCTCGAAGAGCGCGAAGGTCGATCACGTCTTGCAGGTTACCGCCCGGGCCCCGCCCTCCCGACATCTTTTCCGCGACCGCGTCATGGACGCCCGGCGGCGGCGTCCCCCCTGTGACAGACCTACGAGGGGGACGACCGTGAAGCCGTTGAACGAGATGAGCGCCGTGGAGATCACCTCCGTGCTGGAGGTGCTGGAGGCGACGCGCCCCGGGGACTTCGCGCTGAGGCTGGCGCTGTGCCTGGAGCTGGACCGGGCCACCGCGGGGGAGGGGGCCCACCGGGGCGGCGGCCCGCTGGAGGCGGCCCCGGTCTGAGAACCGCCGGTGTCCGCTGCCTCAGTCGACCTGGCCGGCGCGGATGCGCGCCAGCCACTGCTCGGCCTCGGCGAAGTCGGCGTCGGTGGCCGGGCGGGGCCGCAGCGGCGGGTCGTTCTCGACGGCCCGCCCGCCGCGCGGGTAGCTGCCCAGGAAGCGCACGTCCCGGCACACCCGCCGGATGCCCATGAGGGCCTCGCCGACCCGGGCCTCGGCCACGTGCCCCTCGGCGTCGATGCAGAAGCAGTAGCTGCCGAGCCGGTCGCCGGTGGGGCGCGACTCCAGGCGGGTGAGGTTGACCCCGCGCACGGCGAACTGGTTGAGCACCTCGATCAGGGCGCCGGGGTGGTCGTCGGCGATGAAGGCGACGAGCGAGGTCAGGTCGGCCCCGGTGGGCGCGGGCAGCGCGCCGGGCCGGGACAGGTAGATGAAGCGGGTGGCGGCGTCGGAGCGGTCGCCGATGTTGGAGGCCAGGGCGTGCAGGCCGTAGCGCTCTCCGGCGATCACGGCGCAGATGGCCGCGTCGTAGGGCGCGCCGGGTTCGGAGACGGCGCGCGCGGCGGCGGCCGTGGAGGAGACGGTGTGCGCGTCCGCCTCGGGCAGGTTGCGGGCGAGCCAGCCCCGGCACTGGGCGAGGGCGTGGGGGTGGGTGGCCACCCGCTTGACGTCCTCCAGGACCGTCCCGCCCCGCGCGAACAGGGCGAACTCGACGGGGACCGCCGTCTCGCCGGTGACGAGCAGCGGAGCGCCGTTGACGAGTTCGGCGATGGTGGCGGTGACGCCGCCCTCGACCGAGTTCTCCAGGGGGACGACGCCGCCGTCGACCGCGCCGGAGCGGACCGCGTCGAAGACCGCCGCGACCCCCTCGCGGGGGACGCGGGCCTCGTCGGTCGCGTCCGGGCGCAGGTTGCGCAGGGCTGCTTCGGTGAAGGTGCCCTCGGGGCCGAGGTAGGCGTAGCGGTTGGGCATAGCGCCAGGCTATACGGACCGGTACGCCGGGTGCGGCCGTTCGGGGCGCGGCGCGGCCGGGGATCCGGGCCGCTCGGCCGCGGTCACCCGCGCGCCTCCGGCGCGGGGGCGTCCGCTTCCCGGGCGCCGTCCTGACCGGCCTCCCCGCCGGTCCGGTCCGCCGGACACGGCTCGGCGGCCGTCGCGGTCCCGGCGGAGGGAGGTCCGGTGCGCCCCGCTCCGGTGGCGGAGGACCCCTGCTGCACGGTGACGTTGGCGGAGGGCCCCGGCCGCACGGTGACGTTGGCGGAGAGGACCGGCCTCGCCGCTCCGACACCCGACCGCACGGCCTCGACCGGGGCCCGGTGGTCGGTGCCGACACGCCCGATCGTCCTGCGGAGCACGGAGGCCAGGCCCCGGGGCTCCCGCTCCTCCCCCTCAGCGGCCGAGGCGGCCGTTGCCGGCGGAGCGGTCCGGGCGGCCGGTACAGCCGGTGCCGCCGGGGCGGGTGGAGCGGCCTCAGTGGGCTCAGCGGTCTCGGGGGCCTCAGCGGCCTCTCGGCGCTCGTCCGCGTCGGACGGGGCTGCTGGGGCTGCTGGGGTGCTCGGGTTTGCCTGGGCGGTGGAGGTGGTCCGGGCGCCCGGGGCCGCCGGGGTCGTCTCGGCGTGCTCTCGGACCGTGCCCGTGCGGACCGTGCCCGTGCGGGCCTGGGCCGTCGTGGCCGTCGGTGCGGCGGCCCCGCCGCGCTCGCGGTCCGGGCCCGCGTCAACGGCCTCCACGGTGTCGGCGGCGGCCTCCGCGTCCTCACGCGCGCCCCGCTCCTCGTCCCGCGCGGCCGGGGGCTCGGGGGCCTCCCGGACCACGGGGCGGGACACCGGTTGCACCGAGGAGTCCTCGGCGGCCGCGGTGGCGCCGACCCCCTCCCCCAGGCGGGCCGACCGGACGACCCGGTACTCCTCCGGGCTGAGCAGGGTGTCGCATTCCCCGCCCACCACCGGTTTGGCGTAGGTGCGCGACTCGGTGCGCCCGTTGATGGAGGTGACGACGACGCCGTCGCCCTCACTGTTGAGCAGCGCCAGCGAGAAGGAGCGGGCGCCCGACATCTCCTCCAGGGCGTCGTAGTGGAGCACCGCCACGTCGCGGACGGCCAACGGGTCCACGCCCGAGGCGCTGACCGCGGCCGCCCGTTGGGCGAGTGCCTGGGACTCGCTGCCGACCACACGGGCCCTGGACAGCGCGTGCCAGCCGAGGGCGAGCGCACCCAGTCCCGAGAGCATTCCCGTCAAAGCCAGGATCGTAGTGAACACAGAGCGAGCGTATAGCTACACACTGCACTCATGGGATTACTTCGGGCGGTTTCTCCAAGTCATGTGCCCGATTTTGCGGGCCAGTTGCCGTCCCGCCGTGCGCGTGCGCTCACGGGTCCGGTCCCACCCGCGCCGCACGGTGGGCCGCAGCTCGCGCACCGCCAGCGCGCGCGCCACGTCCGCGAACTGGTGGGCGCGGTGCAGCTGCGCGCGCAGGTCGGTGCCGGTGGCCCGGTGCTCCAGGGGCACCTCCACCTCCAGCACCCGCAGGCCCGCGCGCAGCACGTCGATGGTCAGGCCGGTCTCCACGCCGAAACCGGGGGCCAGCGGCCTGGCCGCCTCGAAGGCGGCGCGCGTCAGGCAGCGCTGGCCGTTGAGGGGCTGCTCGGGCTCCCACCCGGTGGCCTTGCGGACGCCCCCGCGCGCGAGGCGCACCACGAACCCGTGGCCGCCCAGGCGCATGCGGGTCGCGGGGAAGAGGGCGATGGTCATGTCGGCCTTGCCGTCGCGGACCGGTTCGACGAGCGGCGCCGCCTCCGCGGCGGTCGTCCCCAGGTCGGCGTCCAGGAACAGCAGGTGCCGGGGCGGGCCGGGCACGCCGTCCCCCGCCTGGTGCTCCTCGATGAGCCGGACGCCCTCCGCGCCCGTCTCCATCGCGGCCCCCTTGCCGCGGTTGCGGCTGTGCCTGAGCACCCGGGCCCCGGCGTCGAGCGCGACGTCGGCCGTGCGGTCGGACGAACCGTCGTCGACCACGACGACCAGGTCCACCCCGGGCAGCGCGCGGGCGGCCCTGACGGTGCTGCCCACGCGTACCGCCTCGTCCTTGGCGGCGATGACCACGGCGATCGCGGCCCCCTCGGGACCTGCGCCCTCCCCCCGAAGCACGTGCGTCCCGTCTACTTGGCGGTACCGGTCCCCGCGGCCACCGGCAGCGCGTCGAGGTCGGGGTGGATGACGAACACCTCGTTCAGTCCGGTCACCTCCAGGACCTTGGTGACGGCGGGCCTCGGTGCCACGAGTTCCAGGTCGCCGTCCTTGTCGCGGGAGCGCTTCATGGCGGAGAGCAGCACGCTGATGCCGGTCGAGTCGCAGAACTCCACCCGCGACATGTCGACGACCAGCCGCCGCGCCCCGTCCTCCAGGGCTCCGATGAGCTCGTCGCGCAACTGGGGCGCCGTGTACAGGTCGATCTCACCGCCCACGGTTACCACCGCGACGTCCTGCTGAGACCGGCTTGATATCTTCAACTCCACAGTCGTGACTGTAGCGGCCGTACCAGCGCCGGGCCACCTCGTTGGCGGTGTTTCGCGACATCGGAGACGTTCCTCCGCCGGTGGCGCCGCCGCGGAGCGGGTCCCCTCAGAGCAGGGCGCTCCGGGCCCTCGCGCTCCCGCCGGAGTTCAGCCGCAGTCCGACGACGTCGGCGGCGTCCGGGTACGGGGCCATCGCCTCGAAGCCCTCCGGCAGTCCCCGGGCCGTGTCCTCCTCCTCAGCGGCGGAGCCCTCGGCGGGGATCTCCAGGACGGCCCACACCGTGGTGGTGGTCGCGTCCATCTCGGTGCCCCAGCGGCCGGACAGGGACTGGACGATGCCCAGGCCCCGGCCGCCCAGGCCGGAGACCGAGGGCCGCGCCACCCGGGGCATGGTGCTGGATCCGCCGTCGCGCACGGCGATCTCCACCCAGCCGCACGCCTTCGAGGCGCGGTCCACCTCGGCCCGCCAGGACACGCCGACGCTGTCCTCGGGGTTCTCGGGGGTGGGCAGGGGTCGGGCATGGCGGAGGGCGTTGCTGACGAGCTCGCTGATGACGAGGGCCGCGTCGTCCACGCACTCCTCGCTGATCCGCATGGCGCGCAGGTCGCGGCAGAGCCGCTGCCTGGCACCGGCCACGCTGGCGGGGGTGTGGGGGAGCGTGACGCTCCGCTCGACCTTGTGCGGGCGGTTCCCCGCGTCGAGTGGGGTGTGGTCTCCTGACACGTCGAAATCCCTGCGCGTTGGTGCTTTCTCGGGCCGTCCGGAACCCGCCCGATGTGTGCCAGCGAATTCCACCAGGGGTGGAAATGCCCCGATCAACTCGGAAGGAAACCCACCACGAGATGAATCACGGGGTACGACTCGCACGTCGGCGCGGGGAACGCTGACGGGACAGGGGTTCAGGGGTTGATGATTTTTTTGTTAACTCCTGGGACTCAGGTTGCCTGTGTAGCGCTTCACCGCGCGCAGGAGGCTCCGGGTCCTCCTCCCGGTGCAGCGGCACCGTGAACCGCATGCGCGCCCCGCGCTCCAGGCGCTGGGCGGTCACGTCGCCGCCCTGGTCCCTGGCCAGCTGGCGCACGATGTAGAGGCCGAGCCCCAGCCCGCCGAAGCGGGACTCCTCGCCGCGCACCCCCGACTGCACGAAGCGGTCGAAGATCCGCTCCTCGTCCCCCGGGCGCAGCCCCACTCCCTCGTCGTCGACCACGACCGCGACGGCGTCGCCCTCCTCCCGCGCGCTGACGCGCACGCTCCCGCCCCGGGGCGAGAACTTGAGGGCGTTGTCCAGCAGCTGGTCCATGATCATGCTCGTGGCCAGGGGATCGCCCGCCGTGGGCGGCAGGTCGGGCAGGGCGTCCAGGGTGACGTCGTGCCGGTCGGACAGGGGCCGGAAGGCGCTGACCGCCTGCCGCAGCACCTCGGGCAGGTCGAACCGGTCCCGGCCGACCCGCATCTCGCCGCGCGCGACGTCCGAGCCCAGCTGGAGCCGGTCCACCAGCGCGGCCAGGGCCGAGGAGCGCTCCGCGATGGTGCCGACGGCCTGGTACTGCGAGTCCGGACTGAGCCGGGACCACTTGCGCAGGAGCGTGGTGGCGTAGCCGTGGATGACGGTGATGGGGGTGCGCAGCTCGTGCCCGCTCGTGGCGAGGAAGGCCTCCCGCTCGTCCTCCATGGCCTTCTGCGCGGTGATGTCGCGAAAGTCCACCACCCACTCGTGGGTGCGCGGGATCTGCGCCATCAGGATCTCCAGCCAGCGGCCGTCGTGGAGCTTGTGCTTGACCGGCTGGCCGTGGCAGGCCGGCAGCGGGAACGGCGGGTGGCGCCCCTCCACCACCTCGGCCGTGTAGCCGGTGAGCTCCACCGCCGACCGGTTCCACTTGCGCACCCGGCCGCCGAAGTCGAGCACGGCGATCCCGTCGGCGCTGGAGTCGGCCACGGCCTGTTCGTGGACGCGCTGGAGGTTGAGCTCCTCGTAGGCCAGCGCGTTGCCGATCGCCACCCCGGCGTGGGCGGCGAGCAGTTCGAGCAGCTCCAGCTCCACGTGCCCGACCTTGCGCTGGCTGTAGAGCGCGTACAGGGCTCCGTAGGGGCGGCCGTGCACGTTGGACACGCCCAGGGCGATGGTGTGCAGCCCCGGCAGGTCGGCCCAGACCAGGTCCTGGAGGCCCCGGGTGTCCTCGTTGGCCAGCAGCACGGACTTGCCGCTGCGCAGCAGCTCGCCGAACAGGCTGTCGTCCAGCGCCGAGCTGAACCCCTGGAGGTCCTCCGACAGCTCCGAGATGCTGACCAGCTCCACGCGGTCCTCGTTGAGCAGGACGAAGCCGCCCGCGTCCGCGCCGGTGAGCTCCGTGATGCCGCGGGAGATGCGGTCGAGCACGGTCTTGAGGCTGAGGTCGGCGTTGATGTCGACGACCACGTCGGTGAGCCGGCGCACGAGACGTGCCCGCTCCATCGCCGAGGAGCGGGCCTGTACGTCGCTGTCGGAGGGGTAGAGGTTGAACACCCACCCGGCGACGCCGCCGTCGGTGCCGGGCACCCGGTTGGTGTTGATCCGCACGTCGACGACCGTGCCGTCCCTGCGCACCCGGCGGGTGTGGATGGACAGCGGGGTTCCGGCGCGCACGTGTTCGAGCACCGCGCCGTGTTCGGCCCGCAGCTCGGCGGGGACGATCGGCAGCTCGCCCCCGAGCACCTCCTCCGCGCGCCAGCCGAACAACCGCTCGGCGGCCGGGTTCCAGAGGGTGACTCGGAGTTCGCTGTCGACACAGACCACCGCGTCCGCTGAGGCGGCCAGCACGGCTTCGGCGCTGAGGGGCGCGCGCTCGGAACTCACGACGTCATAGTGCCACCCGGAAGCCGCCCGGGGGCAGGGCTTTGCGCAATCGGAGCCAAATCGGCTCCACCGTCGCTGGATCCGGTCGTCCGAGGGACTCGGCCCACGAGGGGTCGTTCGGGCGCCCGCGGGGTTCTGGAGGTGTCGGACGTGCGATCGCGAGGAACGAGCCATCGCACGGAAGACACCGAAGGTTCCCGCCCCTCGGGCGCCCGAACACGGGGCGAAGCGGAGCCCCGAAGGAACGCCCCTAGATCACCCTGGGTTCCGCGCCGCCCTCCGCGGCCATGTCGCGCCCGGCGTGCTGCCAGGCCTGCATGCCGCCGGAGACGTTGACCGCGTCCCATCCGGCCTGGTTCATCGCCGCGACGGCCTGCGCCGAGCGGCCGCCCACGCGGCAGACGACGTAGACCCGCTGGTCGCGCGGGATCTCACCCGCGCGCTCGTTGAGCTGGCCGAGCGGGATGTGCGTCGCGTCGGGCGCGTGGCCCGCGTTCCACTCGTCGTCCTCGCGGACGTCGAGGAGATAGGCGCCCTCGGGCACCTCGGTGGCGTTGGCCTCCGGAACACCGCTGCCGAACATGTGACCCCCTGTATCCGTGTACTTCGGAAAATGTGAGATTGCGGGGAACCCGGCGGGAACCCCCCGCGTCCGAACTGTATGGCTCAGCACACCTTCGCGACGGCCCTGCCGACCCGCCTCGCCGCCTTCGCAGCCCTTGGCCTGCTCCTCACGGCCTGCGGCAACGAACCCGCCGAGGTGAACGCGCCGGCACCCGAGTCCGCATCCGACGAGACCAGTCCCTCCGCCTCCCCGGGCGCCCCCTCCGAGGGGGAGGCCGAGACCAGGCTCACCATAGAACGCACCCTCAGCGGGGACGAGGGCCTGGAGCCCGCGGAGGGCTACGAGGAGGGGGTGTGGACCCTCACCTGCTCCCCCGTGGGCGGCGACCACCCCGAACCCGAGGCGGCGTGCGCCGAGATCCGGGAGGTCGGCGCCGGCCCCTTCACCGGCGGCGACACCTCCGACATGACGTGCACGATGCAGGTGGGCGGCCCCGAGGTCGTCCACGTGACCGGGCACGTCGGCGGGACCGAGGTCGACACCGAGTTCGACAAGCGCAACGGCTGCGAGATCGAGCGCTTCGAGACCGTGTCCACGGTGCTCAACCCCTGACGGGGGCGGTACCCGCGGACAGCACGGGGAGCCGGGCCGCGCCGCCCGGCTCCCCCTCCGCGTGTGCGGCTCAGGCGGTGCGCGCGGTGTGGGGCGTGTCCCAGAAGGCGACCTCGTGGCGCATGCCCTCCAGGAAGAGGCGTTCGGCGCGCCCGGGGTCCGGGTCGGCCTCCTCCAGCATCCGCCCGTAGTGCTCGGTGAGGTCGGTGAAGCCCGGGTCGGCGTAGGTGTCGACCCACCGGCGGTAGCGCGGCTCCTCCGGGCGGTTCCCGGCGAGCGCGAGCCCGAGCTGGTTGTAGCCCCACATGCACGGGTAGACGGCGGCGAGCCCGTCGCGGTAGTCGGCGGCGGCGTCGAGCAGCCAGGCGGTGTAGGCCGCGCACGCCGGGCCCTTGTCCCTGGTGCTCAGGTCCGCGCCGAACTCCCCGGACAGGGAGCGGTGCAGTTCCAGCTCCTCGTTGAGGGTGCTGTGCGCGATGCCCACCAGGTCGGCGAGGTGGTCGTCGGGGGCCTGCCAGGCCAGCCGGGAGAAGGCCCGCGCGTAGTCGAGCAGGTAGAGGTGGTCCTGCTCCAGCCAGTACCGGAAGGCGCGCTCGTCCAGGTCCCCCCGGGCGATGCCCGCGACGGTCGGGTGCGCCAGCTGCTCGGCGACCAGGGGCCGCCCCATCTCATGGAGTCGTTCGAGAATTCCCACGCCCGAAGTGTCCCATCCGTCCGTGGAAGGACTCCGGGCGGCCCGGACCGCGGGATTCGGCAGCCTGTCCGAAACTTTCGGATTCAGTTGGGTTCCCCTGGATCCGACTGGCGAAACCTTTCCCCCAACGCCCACTGACTCCCTTTTTGGCGCCGCAGGTCAACGCCCGCCTGTGACCTATATCTCCCACAGGGGTTGACCTGCCTACCGCGAATACGTACATTCTCCGTCAGTAAGTTTCGATACTACTTTCGAAAGTTTCGAATTCCCATGACGCGCGGACCACCCCCCGGGCACAGCACGTTCCCGCATCCCCACCGAGCACAGAAAGGCCCACCCACATGACCGGACCCTCGGATCACGTCGCAGACGGGGAGGCCGCCGACGAAGGTTGGCGCGACCCCTCCCTCCCCGACGCGACGCGCGTCGAGCGACTGCTGGGATCGATGACCCTGGAGGAGAAGGTCGCCCAGCTGCACGGTGTGTGGGTGAGCGCGGACGCCTCGGGCGAGGCCGTCGCACCGCACCAGCACGACCTCACCCAGGAGCCCCCCGCGTGGGAGAAGGTCATCGAGCACGGCCTCGGCCAGCTCACCCGGCCCTTCGGCACCGTTCCGGTCGACCCCGCCGCCGGCCGGACGTCCCTGGCCCGCAGCCAGCGCGAGATCATGGCCGCCAACCGCTTCGGCATCCCGGCCCTCGCCCACGAGGAGTGCCTGGCCGGGTTCGCCGCCTGGACCGCGACGATCTACCCGGTCCCCCTGGCCTGGGGCGCCAGCTTCGACCCCGACCTGGTCGAGCGGATGGCCGCGCAGATCGGCGCGAGCATGCGCCGGGTCGGCGTCCACCAGGGCCTGGCCCCCGTACTGGACGTGTCCCGCGACCCCCGCTGGGGCCGCACCGAGGAGACCATCGGCGAGGACCCCCATCTCGTGGCGACCGTGGGCACCGCCTACGTGCGCGGCCTCCAGTCCGCCGGGATCGTGGCCACCCTCAAGCACTTCACCGGGTACTCGGCCTCCCGCGGGAGCCGCAACCTGGCGCCGGTCTCGATCGGCCCGCGCGAGTTCGCCGACGTCCTGCTCCCTCCCTTCGAGATGGCGGTGCGCGACGGAGGCGCCGGGTCGGTCATGTCGGCCTACAACGACAACGACGGGCTGCCCGCCGCCGCGGACACGGGCCTGCTCACCGGTCTGCTGCGCGACCAGTGGGGCTTCGGGGGGACCGTGGTGGCCGACTACTTCGGCATCGCCTTCCTCCAGACCCTGCACCGCGTCGCCGACTCCGCCGAGCGGGCCGGCGCCCTGGCCCTGACCGCGGGCGTGGACGTCGAGCTGCCCACCGTGCACTGCTACGGCGACCGGCTCACCGCCCTGGTCCGCTCGGGCGAGGTGCCCGAGGAGCTGGTCGACCGGGCCGCCCGGCGCGTGCTGCTCCAAAAGTGCGGTCTGGGCCTGCTCGACGCCGGCTGGTCCCCCGAGCCCGAGGACCCCGCCGTCCCCGTGGACCTGGACCCCGCCGAGCACCGCGCGCTGGCCCGCGAGCTCGCCGAGCGCTCGGTGGTCCTGCTCTCCAACACCGACGACGCGCTCCCCCTGGCCGACACCGGTTCCCTGGCCCTGGTCGGCCCGCTCGCCGACACCGCCGACGCCGTGCTCGGCTGCTACTCCTTCCCCGCCCACGTGGGCAGGCGCCACCCCGGCACCGCCGTGGGCGTGCGGATCCCCACCCTGCTGGAGTCCCTGCGCGCCGAACTGCCCGGCGTCCGCGTCGAGCACCGCGCCGGGTGCTCGGTGGACGGCGGCTCCGCCGACGGGTTCGCCGAGGCCGTGCTGGCGGCCGAGCGCGCCCGGGTGTGCGTGGCCGTGGTGGGCGACCGCTCCGACCTGTTCGGCCGCGGCACCTCCGGCGAGGGCTGCGACGCGGAGGACCTGCGCCTGCCCGGGATCCAGCAGGAGTTCCTGGAGGCCCTGGCCGACACCGGAACCCCCGTGGTGGCGGTGGTGGTGTCCGGGCGCCCCTACGCGCTGGGCCCGGTCGCCGACCGGCTCGCCGCCGTCGTCCAGGCCTTCCTCCCCGGCGAGGAGGGCATGCCCGCGGTGGCGGGGGTGCTCTCCGGGCGGGTCAACCCCAGCGGGCGCCTGCCGGTCTCCGTGCCGCGCACGCCCGGCGGCCAGCCCGTCACCTACCTCGGCCCCGACCTGGCCCACCGCAGCGAGGTCAGCTCGGTGGACCCGACCCCGCGGCACCCCTTCGGCCACGGCCTGTCCTACACCCGGTTCCTCTGGGAGGACCCGCGCGTGGACGGGGGCCCCGTCCGCCCGGGAGAGGCCGCCCGGACCGGCACCGACGGGGAGGTCACCGTCGGCTGCACCGTCCGCAACGTCGGCGGCACCGCCGGGACCGAGGTCGTCCAGCTCTACCTGCACGACCCCGTCGCCCAGGTGGCCAGGCCCCGCAGGCTGCTGGTCGGCTACGCGCGGGTGCACCTGGAGGCCGGGGAGGCGCGGGCGGTGGACTTCGTCGTCCACGCCGACCTGTCCTCCTACACCGGTCCGGACGGGCGGCGCGTGGTCGAGCCCGGCCGTCTGGAGCTGCTGCTGTCCGCGTCCAGCGAGGACGTCCGGCACACCGTCCCGGTCCTGCTCGACGGGCCGACGCGCGTCGTGGACCACACCCGGCGGCTGGCCTGCGGAGTCCAGCTCGACCCCGTCGACCACAAGGAGGTCGCCGCACGCGGCTGAGCGTCGGTGAGGCCGCGGCCCGCGGCCTCACCGACCCCGTCGAGCAAGCGCTTACCCCACCGGCTCCGGCCCCCGCCGGGCACTCCTCGAACCCCCTCCCCCCCACGCCCCCCGCTGACAGAGGAGACAACGACACATGAGCACCCCCTCCCCGACGGCCGGTCCGCCCACGGGCCCCGTCCGCGTCGCGCTCGTGGGAACCGGGAACATCGCCCGGTTCCACGCCGAGGCGCTGCTGTCCCTGCCGGACCTGGCCGCGGTCGTCGCCGCCGTCGACGTCGACACCGGCGCCCTGGACGTGTTCCGCTCCCGCTTCGCCGTCCCGGCCGGGTACACCGACCTGGCCGCGATGCTGGACCGGGAGCGCCCGGAACTGGTGCACGTGTGCACGCCGCCCGGCCTGCACCGGGCCCAGGTGGAGGCCTGCCTCGGCGCGGGCGCCTCCGTGCTGGTGGAGAAGCCGCCGGCGCTGAGCCTGGCCGAGGCGGAGAGGATGGCGGCGGCCGAGGGGGGCGGGCGCGGACCGTGGATGGCCACGGTGTTCCAGCACCGCTTCGGCTCGGGCGCCCGCCGGGTGCGGGCTCTGTCGGAGGCCGGTGTGCTGGGACGGCCCCTGGTGGCGGCCTGCCACACGACGTGGTTCCGGCCCCAGGAGTACTTCGACGTGCCGTGGCGCGGCAGGTGGGAGACCGAGGGCGGCGGCCCGACCATGGGGCACGGCATCCACCAGATGGACCTGCTGCTCTTCCTGCTGGGCCCGTGGACGGAGGTGTCGGCGGTCGCCCGCCGCCAGGCGCGCGACGTCGAGACCGAGGACGTCTCCCTGGCCCGGGTGGACTTCGCCAACGGAGCGGTGGCCAGCGTGGTCAACAGCCTGGTCTCCCCGCAGGAGGAGAGCCGGATCCGGATCGACTTCGAGCGGGCGACCGTCGAGCTGGTCCACCTGTACGGCTACGGCGACGGGGACTGGCGCATCACCCCGGCCCCGGGGTTCGAGGAGGAGGTCACGGCCGCCTGGGAGTCGGGGGAGCACGGCACCGGCAGCGGGCACGGCGCGCAGATCGCCCGGGTGCTGGAGGCGCTGCGCGGGGGCACCGCCCCGCCCGTGTCCTCCGCCGAGTCGCTGCGGACGATGCGCCTGGTCGCGGGGGTCTACGCCTCCGCCTTCGAGGGGCGGCCCGTCACCCCCGCCGACCTGGGGCCGGAGTCGCCGTTCCACGCGCGCATGGACGGCGGTGCGGTCCGGTGGTGAGGCCGCGCCCGCCGGCGCGCCGCGCGGGAGGCCGCCGCCGGGCGTCCGCTCCGAGGGGGACGACGTGCGCCGCTACGTGATCCGCCGCCTGCTGTACATGGTCCCGACCCTGTTCGCGATCTCGATGGTCGCGTTCCTGGTCATCCAGCTGCCCCCGGGCGACTTCCTCACCGTCTACATCGCCGAGCTGTCCGCCCAGGGACAGGGCGTGGACAGCGCCCAGGTCCGCGCCCTGGAGGAGAGGTACGGGCTCGACGACCCCTTCCTCGTCCAGTACTGGAACTGGGTCTCCGGGATCCTCCTGAGCGGCGACTTCGGCCAGTCCTTCCAGTACCACCGCGAGGTGGCCGACCTGATGTGGGACCGGATCGGCCTCACCCTGGCCCTGGCCCTGGTCACCCTCCTGCTGAGCTGGGCGATCGCCTTCCCGATCGGGGTGTACTCGGCGGTCCGCCAGTACTCGCCGGGCGACTACGCGGTGACCTTCGTCGGGTTCGTCGGCCTGGCCACGCCGAACTTCATGCTCGCGCTGATCTTCGCCTGGGTGTCCTTCCGCTACTTCGGCCAGAGCGTGGGCGGCATCGTCTCGCGCGAGTACGCCGACGCCGCCTGGAACCTGGGCAAGGTCCTGGACGTGGTGTCCAACCTGTGGATACCGGTGCTCATCATCGGCACCGCGGGCACGGCGGCGCTCGTGCGCGTGCTGCGCGCCAACCTCCTGGACGAACTGCGCAAGCCCTACGTCACCACGGCCCGCGCCAAGGGCCTGCCCGAGTGGCGGGTCATCCTCAAGTACCCCGTGCGCATGGCGCTCAGCCCCTTCATCAGCACCATCGGCTGGATCCTGCCCACGCTCGTGGGCGGCGAGGTGATGGTCTCCATCGTGCTGAGCCTGGAGACGACCGGCCCGCTGCTGGTGGAGGCCCTGCGCAACCAGGACATGTACCTGGCGGGGAGCTTCATCCTCGTCCTCGGCGTGCTGACGGTCGTCGGCACCCTGCTGTCCGACCTGTTGCTGGCCTGGTGGGACCCGCGCATCCGCCACCACCACGTCGAGAGGGTGTGACCCATGGCAGCCCCGCCCGACCGCCCCCCGCCCCCCGAAGGACCCCGAGGAGCCACCGCCGCCCCCGCGACCCCGGCCGCCGCGGACGCGCGGGGGGAGGCGCCCCGGCGAACGCTCGTCTGGCGGCGCTTCCGCCGCAACAGGCTGGCCGTCACCGGCGCGCTCGTGCTGTGCGCGTTCGTGCTGGTGTCGGTGTTCTCCGAGTTCATCGCGCCCAGCACACCGGACGCCTACAACGCCGAGCGCACCTACGCGCCGCCGCAGGCGCTGCACGTCGTGGACACCTCCGACGGGTTCGACCCGGGCATGTACGTGTACGGCTACCGGGTGGAACGCGACCCCGAGACGCTCGCCAACACCTACACCGTCGACGAGTCCGTGAAGATCCCCGTCGGCCTGTTCGTGCGCGGCGAGCCCTACGAGATGTGGGGCCTGATCCCCTCGGACATCCACCTGATCGGCGCCAGCGACCCCGACCAGGACGTGTACTTCCTGGGCGCCGACCGCAACGGCCGCGACATGGCCTCCCGGATCGTCTACGGCACCCGGGTGTCGATGTCCATCGGCCTGGCCGGGGTCGCGCTGTCCTTCGTCCTGGGCCTCGTGCTCGGCGGCCTGTCCGGCTACCTCGGCGGACGCGTCGACAACGCCATCCAGCGCGTCATCGAGTTCCTGATGTCCGTCCCCACGATCCCGCTGTGGATGGGGCTGTCCGCCGCCGTCCCCCGCGAGTGGGGGGCGGTGCAGACCTACCTCGCCATCACCGTGCTCCTGTCGCTCATCGGCTGGACCGACCTGGCACGCGTGGTGCGCGGCCGTTTCCTGTCGCTGCGCCAGGAGGACTTCGTGACGGCCGCCCGCCTGGACGGCTGCGGCACCGGACGGATCATCGCCCGCCACATGCTGCCGTCCTTCACCAGCCACATCATCGCCTCGCTGACCCTGGCCGTGCCGTTCATGATCCTGGCCGAGACCTCGCTGTCCTTCCTGGGCCTCGGCCTCCAACCGCCGGTCGTGAGCTGGGGCGTCCTCCTCCAGGAGGCGCAGAACATCCACTCGATCGCGGGCGCCCCCTGGCTCCTGCTGCCCGGGGCCGCGGTGACCGTGGCGGTGCTGGTGCTCAACTTCGTCGGCGACGGCGTCCGCGACGCCGCCGACCCCTACAGGTGAGGGAGGTGGCCGCGGTGACGGCCGACACCCGCGACGACGTCGTCCTGGACATCCAGGACCTCCGGACCCACTTCACCACCGACGACACCGTGGTGCGCGCCGTGGACGGGGTGGACCTGGCGGTCCGCCGGGGCAGCACCCTGTGCGTGGTCGGCGAGAGCGGCTGCGGCAAGAGCGCCATGGCCCGCTCGGTGCTGCAGCTGGTGGAACCGCCCGGCGAGGTGGTGGGCGGCAGGATCCTCCTGCACCCGGGACGGGAGGGCGGGGAGCCCGTGGACCTGGCCGCTCTGCGCCCCTCCGGCAGGCGGATCCGCGCGGTGCGCGGCCGCGAGGTGGCCATGGTCTTCCAGGAGCCCATGGCCTCGCTGTCCCTGGTGCACACCGTCGGCAACCAGATCGGGGAGTCCCTGCGCGTACACCGCCGCGTGTCCCGCCGGGAGGCCCGCGAGCGCTCCGTCGACCTGCTCGAACGCGTGCGGGTCCCCGGCGCCGGGCGCGTCGTGGACTCCTACCCCTTCCAGCTCTCCGGCGGGATGCGCCAGCGGGTCATGATCGCGATGGCGCTGGCGTGCGGGCCGCGCGTGCTCATCGCCGACGAGCCCACCACCGCGCTGGACGTGACCACCCAGGCCCAGATCCTCGACCTGTTCGCCGACCTGCGCCGCGACACCGGCATGGGGATGCTCTTCATCACCCACGACATGGGCGTGGTCGCCGAGATCGCCGACGAGGTCGCCGTGATGTACCTGGGCACGGTGGTCGAGCAGGGGCCGGTGGACGAGATCTTCCACGATCCCCGCCACCCCTACACCCGGGCCCTGCTGGAGGCGGTCCCCCGGATCGGCGCGACCCGCTCGCACCGCCTGCCCACCATCCGGGGCGCCGTCCCCGACCCCGGCGGGCGCCCCACCGGCTGCGTGTTCCGCACCCGCTGCCCCCAGGCGGTGGAGGGGCTGTGCGACACCACCGTCCCCCCGGTCACCGCCCCCGGTCCCGGGCGCCGGGTGCGCTGCCTCCTGGACGGGAGCGCCCCGAGCCCCGGCGGGACGGACACCGAACCGACCAGAGAGGAGGCCGTCGATGCCGACTGAGACACCGGCCGGACCGCCGTCCGCGTCCCGGACGGACCCCGTCCTGAGCATCCGCGACCTGCGGGTGGACTACCCCGTGCGCGGGCGCTCCCGGCGCGGCCCCCGCCGCGTGCGGGCCGTGGCCGGGGTGGACCTGGACGTGTACCCGGGCCAGACCCTCGGCCTGGTCGGGGAGTCCGGGTGCGGCAAGACCACCCTGGGTTCGAGCATCATGCGGATCCGCCCGGAGGCCACCGGGCACATCCGCTACCGCGCCTCCGACGGCCGCGTCCTGGAGGCCCTGGCGCTGTCGGGCGACGACACCGCCGTCTACCAGCGGGAGGTGAGGATGGTCTTCCAGGACCCCCAGTCCTCCCTCAACCCGCGGATGACCCTGCGCGACATCGTCGGTGAGCCCCTGCGGATGCTGCTGGGGCTGCGCGGGCAGGAGCTGGAGGCGCGCGTCCGCGAGGTCATGGAGCGGGTGGGCCTGCACCCCGACCACCTGCGCCGCCACCCGCACGCGTTCTCCGGCGGCCAGCGCCAGCGGGCGGCCATCGCCCGGGCCCTGGTCCCGGGCCCGCGCCTGGTCGTGGCCGACGAGGCGGTCAGCGCCCTGGACACCTCGGTGCGCTCGCAGATCCTCAACCTCCTCCAGGACCTCCAGGACGACCTGGGCCTGACCTACCTGTTCGTCTCGCACGACCTGTCGGTGGTCGAGCACGTGTGCGACCGGGTCGCGGTCATGTACCTCGGCCGGATCGTGGAGGTGGCGCCCACCGGTGAGCTGTTCGGGAGGCCGCTGCACCCCTACACCGAGGCGCTGATCTCCGCGGTGCCCATCCCCGACCCGCGGCTGCGCGGCACCCGCGAGCGCGTCCGGCTCACCGGCGAGGTGCCCGACCCCTCGCAACCGCCGCCCGGGTGCCCCTTCCACCCCCGGTGCCGGTACGCCACCGGCCTGTGCGCCACCGAGGACCCCGCGCCGCGCACGGTCGCGCCGGGCCGCACGGTGGCGTGCCACCACGCCGAGGAGCTCGACCTGGCCGGGATCACCGCGGACTCCGCGCCCGGCCCCGCGGCCACCGGTCCCCCGGTCCGCACCACGCGGAAACCCCCCACCAGGCAGGAGAAGGACTCATGAGACGACGAACGGCAGGCGGTACGGGGCGGTGGCCGGGCGCCGCCGCGGGAGCGGCGGCGGTCGTGATGACCGCCGGGTGCACCTTCTTCTCCCTCGATCCCGAGGTCGAGGAGGGGGAGCGGGTGGAGGGCACCGGCGAGGCGCCGATGCTCGCCGCCCTCGTGGAGTCGGGCGACCTGCCCCCGCTGCGGGAGCGCCTGCCCGACGAACCGCTGGTGGTGGAGCCCCACGACCGCGTCGGCGTGTACGGCGGCGAGTGGAACACCGCCATCCTGGGCGTGGGCGACTGGCCCTGGCTCGGCAGGACCGTGGGCTACGAGAACCTCACCCGCTGGGACCCGGAGTGGCAGGAGGTGATCCCCAACCTCGCCGAGTCCTGGGAGTACAACGAGGACGCCACCGAGCTGACCTTCACCCTGCGCGCGGGTCTGCGCTGGTCCGACGGCGAGCCGTTCACCTCCGACGACGTCGTGTTCGCCTTCAACGACGTCTACAACAACGAGGCGCTGACGCCGGTCGCCGCCTCCAACCCCGGCACCGCCGAGAAGGTCGACGAGCAGACCCTCACCATCACCTTCGACGAGCCCGACGCCCTGTGGGCCGGGTACGACCTCCTCCAGTACCAGGTGGTGACCAAGCCCAGGCACTACCTGGAGCAGTTCCACATCGACCACAACCCCGACGCCGACGAGCTGGCCGAGGAGGAGGGGTACGCCGACTGGGTCGAGATGTTCGAGGACAGGGCCGGGGTGGTCAACAGCGCCCAGTACTGGCAGAACCCCGACATCCCCACCATGTACCCGTGGCGGGTCGTGGAGCCGCTTGCCGACTCCGGCCGGATGGTGCTGGAGCGCAACCCCTACTACTGGAAGGTCGACACCGAGGGCAACCAGCTCCCCTACCTCGACCGGGTCGTCTTCGACATCCTCCCGGACGAGGAGGTCATGCTGGTCAGGGCGCTCAACGGCGAGTTCGACATGCACTCGCGGCACTTCAACACCCTGGAGAACAGACCCACCCTGGCCGAGGCGCGCGAGTCGGGCGGCTACGACTTCTTCGAGCTGCGGCCCGCCGAGATGAACACCGCGATGATCTCCCTCAACCTCACCCACGAGGACGAGGAGCTGCGCCGGACCTTCAACGACCGCGACTTCCGGGTGGCGCTCTCGCACGCCATCAACCGCCAGGACATCATCGACGTCGTCTACCGGGAGCAGGGCGAGCCCTGGCAGGGGGCGCCCCGCGAGGACAGCCCCTTCCACAACGAGGAGCTGGCCAAGCAGTACACCGAGTACGACCCCGACCTGGCCGGCGAGCTCCTCGACGAGGCGGGCTACGACGGGCGCGACCCCGACGGCTTCCGCACGAGCCCGCGCGGCGAGACGGTGCGCTTCACCCTGTCGGTGCCCACGGACTTTCGCCCCGACATCGTGGACTCGATGGAGATGGTCGTCGGCTTCTGGCAGGAGCTGGACATCGACGTGGAGCTCAACACCGAGGACCGCTCGCTGTGGCAGACCCGCAGGGAGAACAACGAGCACGACGCCAACGTGTGGTCGGGCGACAACGGCATGATGGACGCGATGTACGACCCCCGCTGGTACGCGCCCACCCAGAGCGGGGAGTCCAACTTCGCCATCCCGTGGGCCCAGTGGTACGTCTCCGACGGCGAGGACCCGCGCTCCCAGGAGCCGCCCGCCGACGTGCGCGAGCACCTGGAGATGTACGACGCCGTCCAGGCCGAGCCCGACCCCGCTGCCCGCGAGGAGCTGATGCGCGAGTTCCTGGCGGTCTCCCAGGAGCGGTTCTACGCGATGGGCGTCAGCCTGAGCCCGACCGGCTACGGGATCGTCGCGGACCACTTCCACAACGTGCCCGGGTCCATGCCCTCCTCCGGCAACTACAACGACCCCGGGCCGACCAACCCCGAGCAGTACTTCATCGAGGAGTGACGGCCGGGGCCCTCTCCTCCCCCACGGCGACAGAGGCGACAGAAGGGTAAGGACATGTCCGCGAACACCACGGCGACCACGGCGGGCGGCGGAGAACCCGTCGGGAGCGGCCTGGGCCTGGTCCACGAGCAGGGGCGCTCGCTGCGCCTGACCCACGACGGAAGCGAACTCGTCCGCTACGTGTACCGGCCCTGGGACGTCCAGCTGGAGTCCCCCCGCCCCTACCTCCACCCGATCCGCACCCTGGGCGGGGACACCGTCAGCCTCTACCGGCCGCACGACCACGTGTGGCACAAGGGGATCGCGTGGTCCCTGCCCAACGTCGGAACGGCCAACTTCTGGGGCGGTCCGACCTACCTCCGGGACACGGGGTACCGGCAGCTCGCCAACGACGGCTCGACAGAGCACCGCTCCTTCGAACGGATCGAGGCCTCACCGGAACGGGTCTCGATCGACGAACGGCTGGAGTGGGTGACCGAGCAGGGCGAGACCTGGTTCTCCGAGCGCCGGGGGCTGCGGTTCACCGCGGCCCCCGGCCGGGGGGCCTGGACGATGGTGTTCACGACCTCCTTCACCAACCTGACGGAGGAGGGGATCCCCTTCGGCAGCCCCACCACGGAGGGGCGGCCCAACGCCGGGTACGGGGGCCTGTTCTGGCGCGGTCCCCGCTCCTTCAGCGGGGGCCGCGCCTACGCGGAGGGGCGGGAGGGCGGCGACGACCTCATGGGGACGCGGTCGCCCTGGCTGGCCTTCACCGGCCGCCACGACGGCACGGACGGGGCGTCGACGCTGGCGTTCGTGGACGCCCCCGACAACCCCGGCCACCCCGTGAAGTGGTTCGTGCGCAGCGGGATCTTCGCCTGCGTGTGCCCGGCCCCCTTCTTCGACGAGGTGGTGACCGTCCCCGCGGGGGGCTCCCTCGCCTACCGGTACGCGGTCGTCGTCGCCGACGGGGACCGGGACGCGGAGGGGGCCGGGGACCTGGCCGACCTCGGTCTGGGCGAGCTGGAGGACGCGGCCTCCGAACGCGCCGGGCGGGGCACCGGGAAGAGCGCCGCCGGCGGCACGGGCGGGGCCGTCGGCGGGGAGGCGCGGTGAACGCCCCGCGCGTCCCCGGGTTCCCCGGCGGCACGGCCGTCTCCCACCTGCGGGTCTACGACTGGCCCGCCGCCGACGGGCGCGCGGGGGGCTCACCCCACCTGCACACCGCCTCGGCGGAGGGGTACGTGGTGCTCCGGGGCGAGGGCGCGCTGGAGACCCTCAGCGGCGCGGGGTTCCAGCGGACCCCGCTGCGGCCCGGCAGCCTGCTGTGGTTCACGCCGGGGACCGTGCACCGGCTGGTCAACGACAGCGGCGACCTGGAGATCCTGGTCGTCATGCAGAACGCGGGCCTGCCGGAGTCGGGCGACGCCGTGCTCACCTATCCGGTCGGGGTCCTGGCCGACCCGGACGCCTACCGCCGGGCCACCGTGCTGCCCCAGGCCGTCACCTCGGCCGAGCGGGCGGCGCGGGAGCGCCGGGACCTCGCCGTGGAGGGCTACCTGGAGCTGCGGGAGCGCGTGGAGCGGGAGGGGCCGGACGCGCTGGGGGGGCTGTACGGGGCCGCCGCGGAGCTGGTCCGGGACCGGGCCGCCGGATGGCGCCACCACGTCGACGGGGGGCCGGTGCACCAGGCCCGGACCACCGTGCGCCACCTGGAGGCGCTGGGCCGGGGTGACGGGGAACACCTCGCCGACTCGGCCGTCTACACCGCCGACACCCCTCCCGGGCCGCTGCGCAGCGGTATGTGCGGGCACCTGCGGGTGTGGGACCTCGACGGGGCGAGGAGGGCCCCCTGAGCGGGGGAGGGCAGGACCGGGTCCGATGACGCGGGCGGCCGAACCGGGCCGGGCGCAAGCGCCGTCCGGTTCCGGCCCGCGGTGCGCTCCCGGGCCCGGAGAGGGCGGACCCCGGAAAAGAGAGAACCCGGTGGGGGCCATCATGCGGCCCCCGCCGGGTATCCTTACCCCACCGAGGGGTGCGGGGATCGTCCCCGAAAGAAGTCGCGGGCTGCCGCGGGCCGGCCGAAGGCCGGCGAGCAGCAACCCGCGTCATGTGGGCGAGGAGGGATTTGAACCCTCACATCCTTTCGGACACACGGACCTGAACCGTGCGCGTCTACCGTTCCGCCACCCGCCCGAGTGACATGCCATTCAGTTGTGTTGCCAGGTGATCCGGGCTTTTCGTCCGGTTCCCCCTGGCGACATGGATAAGGCTAGCACGGTCTGAAGGTGGGTCGCACACGCTTTTCGGACCACCGGTTCGCGGTCCCCGGTCGGCCGTCCCGGGGGTGCGCCTGAAACCAGGGGCACCTTGGCACGGTTACGATCGTCTACACATACGAAGTGGAGTACAAAGGGAGGTACCTCGTGGGAGTGCTCCAACGCTTCGAGCGCAGGCTTGAGGGCATGATCGAAGGCACCTTCGCGATGGCCTTCAAGTCCGAGCTCCAACCGGTCGAGGTCGCGAGCGCCGTCCAGCGTGAGATGGACGAGCGAGCGGCGATCGTCGCCCAGGGCCGCACTCTGGTCCCGAACGACTTCATCGTCGAACTGGCCGCCAGCGACAAGGAGCGCCTCGAAGTCTACGCCGACAGCCTCGGACAGGAGCTGTCCAAGCTGGCACGCGACTACGCGACGGAGCAGGGTTACTCCTTCGTCGGCCCGGTCCGCGTTCACTTCAGGTCCGACGAAGGCCTCAAGACCGGTCGCTTCCGCATCCGCTCCGGTGTCGTGCGCGGCACCATGGTCGGCAAGGACGGGGAGGTCCGCCAGCCCGTCGGCGACCCCGGCCCCGGCGGAGGCCAGCAGCAGACCGGGCGTCCACGACTGCTGATCTCCCCCGGCGGCGCCGCCACCGAGGGTGCCATCGCCAGCCACGGGATGCAGCAGTCCTTCGAGCTGACCACGCCGGTCACCCTGCTGGGCCGCGGCACCGACTGCGACCTGCGCCTGGTCGACAACGGCGTCTCCCGCCACCACGTGGAGATCCGTCTGGACGGCGAGGAGGCCGTCCTGGTGGACAAGGGGTCGACGAACGGGACCTTCGTCAACGGACAGCAGGTCAGGCAGGCCCGTCTGGTGGACGGCAGCAGGATCAGCCTCGGCCGCACCACCATGACGTTCCGCCGCGACTGACGCCCCGTGGAACCGAAAACCAACGCGGTTCCACGGGCGTCTGACAGGGTCCGGAGCGGGCCGGGCTCAGGCCCGCTGTCGGATATCCGGCCGGGAGGGTAGTCTCCGCGAAGACCTGACCGATCGGGCACAATGGCCGCGGCCGAAGGCCGCGACCAGCGACCTCGAGACTCACCGACACGAAGGTGGGGCAGACACGGTGGCGGCGCCGATGACCGCCATCCCGGCCGAAGCACGACAGGGGCTGAAGAGCAGTTCGATGTCCAACTTGACCCTCATACTGATCAAGATCGTGTATCTCGCGGGGCTTTGGCTGTTCGTCCTCACCGCGATCGGTGTCATCCGCACGGACCTCTTCGGCGCCAAGAAGAAGAAGCCCCGGAAGAAGTCCCGCTCCGCGGCCCCCCGCCGGGACCCCTCCCCGTCGTACTCGTCGGCGTCCTCCCGGCCGCCCCGGCAGTCCCGTCCCCGCCGCAACGAGCCCACCGCCCTGGTCGTGACCCAGGGATCGCTCAAGGGCACCAGCGTCGACCTCGCCTCGCAGCCCATCCTCATCGGACGCGCCCCGGACTCCACGCTCGTCATCACCGACGACTACGCGTCCGGCCGCCACGCGCGCGTCTACTCCGACAACGGCCGCTGGTTCGTGGAGGACCTGAACTCGACGAACGGCACCTACCTCGGCCAGCAGAAGCTGAACCGCCCCCAGCCCATCACGGTGGGTCAGCCCATCCGTATCGGCAAAACCGTCCTGGAACTGCGCAAATGACAATCGCTCTCCGATACGCGGCGTACTCCGACGTAGGATGCCTCCGCGAAGGCAACGAAGACTCCGGCTACGCCGGCCAGAACCTCCTCGCGGTCGCCGACGGCATGGGCGGTTACGCCGGCGGCGAGGTGGCCAGCTCCATCGCGATCTCCTCGATCCGCCGCCTCGACTCCGAGCCGCCCCGGTCCGACGAGATGGCCGAGGTGCTCCAGCGCGCCGTCGAGCAGGCCAACGCCTCCCTGTCGCGCAGGATCATGGAGGAGCCGCAGCTGGAGAACATGGGCACCACCCTGACGGCCATGCTCTGGGCCGGCCCCCGGGTGGCGCTCATCCACATCGGCGACTCCCGCGCCTACCTCATGCGCGGCCCCCGCTTCGAGCAGATCACCCACGACCACACCCTGGTGCAGACCCTGGTGGACGAGGGCAAGATCACCGAGGAGGAGGTGGCCACCCACCCGCAGCGCTCCCTCATCCTGCGCGCGCTGGACGGCAAGAGCCCGGTCGACCCCGACATCTCCATCAGCGAGGCCAAGGCGGGCGACCGCTACCTGCTCTGCTCCGACGGGCTCTCCGGCGTGGTCAGCAAGAAGACCATCCACGAGACCCTCGCCACCGAGGCCGACCCGCGCGGCGCGGCCAAGAAGCTCATCGAGCTGGCCATCCGCGGGGGAGGCCCGGACAACATCACCGCGGTCGTCGCCGACGTCATCGAGGCCGAGACCGACAGCGAGGGGCCCACCCGCACCGCCCAGGTGGTCGGCGCGGCCGACCAGCGCCGCGAGAGCGGCGACCGGGGCAACGACTCGCCCGCCAGACGGGCGCAGGAGCTGCGCGGCGGATCCGGCGACACCGCGGAGATGGACCCCGTCCGGGACGAACCCGGCCCGGACGCCTACGCCGCGGACGGCTCCTACCAGGAGCCCTACAACGACGACTACGACGACTACCAGGCCCCGCCGGCCGACCGGCGGGGACGTCCGGAACCCGAGTACCGCCCCAGGCGCTGGTGGCCGATGGTGCTGGTCTTCATGGTCGTGGTCGCCGTCGTCGCGGGGGCCACCTACTACTTCGGCAGCCGGTACGTGAACAGCCAGTACTACGTGGGCCCCTCCCCCTCGGGGGACACCGTCAGCATCTACCAGGGCATCAACACCGACATCGCGGGCTTCAGCCTGTCGGAGGAGGTGGAGGAGACCGGGATCGCCCTGGACTCGCTCTCGGAGGCCGACCGCGGCTCCGTGGAGAACACCCTCCCCGCGGAGAGCCTGGACGACGCCCGGGCGAGCGTGGACATGCTCAACCAGGGCGCGGCCGGGACCCGGGCCGAGGAAGGGTCCGGGTGATCCCGCGTGAGTAAGGTTTCCGAGCCCGAGGCGCCGACCGCGCTACCCCCGGTCAAACGGCGCAACGCCGAACTGGTCCTCATCCTCTTCGCCATCGGCATCACCATGGCGGGCATCGCGATCGCGGGCGTCAACCTCAACGGCCAGGTCCCCGCCGCGATGTGGACGGTGGGCCTGACCTTCGCCGCCCTGTCGGCCGCCGCGCACGTGGCGATGCGCTTCGTGGCTCCCTACGCCGACCCGCTGATCCTGCCCTGCACGCTCTTCCTCAACGGGATCGGCGTGGCGATGATCTGGCGGATCCAGGCGGGCGAGGCCGAGGACATCGAGCGCGCCGGGGTCGGTTCGCAGCTGATGTGGACGGCGGTCGGCCTGGTCCTGTGCTTCCTCATCATCATCTTCCTCAAGGACCCGCGCGTCCTCCAGCGCTACACCTACGTCAGCGGCCTGGTCGCGATCGTCCTGCTCGCGCTCCCGGCCATCCCGGGCCTGGGCCAGGAGGTGTACGGCGCCCGGCTGTGGATCGGCATCGGGCCCTTCACCATGCAGCCCTCGGAGTTCGCCAAGATCGCCCTGGTGATCTTCCTGGCGTCCTACCTGATGAGCAAACGCCAGGTCCTGCAGATCGTCGGCAAGCCCATCAAGGTCGGCCGCTTCACCCTCATCGAACTGCCCCGCGCGCGCGACCTCGCGCCGATCCTGGTCGGCTGGGTGCTGGCCATCGGCATGCTGGTGCTCCTGCGCGACCTGGGCACCTCGCTGCTGCTCTTCGGCACCTTCCTGGCGATGCTGTACGTGGCCACCCAGCGCTCCTCGTGGGTGACCATCGGACTGGTCCTGTTCGCCGCCGGGGCGTCGGTGGCCTACCTGCTCTTCTGGCACGTCCGGGCCCGCGTCAACATCTGGCTCAACGCCTTCGACCAGGAGGTCTACGACGCGGTCGGCGGCAGCGCGCAGCTGGTGGAGGGGCTGGTGGGCATGGCCTACGGCGGCCTCTTCGGCACCGGCCTCGGCGCGGGGGAGCTGTACAGCACCTTCGCCGCCGACAGCGACCTCATCCTCGCCACGATCGGCGAGGAGCTGGGCCTGACGGGCCTGCTCGCCATCCTCATGGTGCTCGGCCTGCTGGTGGAGCGCGGCATGCGCATGGCGCTCGCGGCCACCGGGGCGTTCAACAAGCTGCTGGCCAGCGGTGTCGCCTTCCTCCTGGCCTACCAGGTCTTCATCGTCCTGGGCGGTCTGACCAGGGTCATCCCGCTGACCGGTTCCACGACACCCTTCATGGCGGCGGGCGGTTCCGCACTGATGGCAAGCTGGATCATGATGGGCATCCTGCTCCGCATCAGCGACAACGCACGCCGCCCCGCACCGCAGGCCATCCAGGACGAGGGCGCGACACAGGTGATCCGACGATGAACACACCGATCCGCAGGCTCAGCATCTTCTCGTTCCTCCTGCTCCTGGTGCTGATGGCCAACGTCACCTGGCTCCAGGGCTTCCAGGCGCAGGCCATCAAGGAGGACCCGCTCAACCGGCGCCAGTTCAGCGAACGCCTGAGCGAGGCCCGCGGGCCCATCCTGGTCGCGGACGAGAACGTGGCCTACTCGGAGAACATCGCCGACGAGGGCGAGCCCGAGCGCTACCAGCGCATGTACGAGGGCGGCGGTCTGTACACGCCGATCGTCGGCTCCTTCCGCACCTACGGCGCCTCGGGCATCGAGCTCACCGAGAACGCGCTGCTCGACGGCAGCGACGACCGGCTGGCGGTGCGCAACTTCCGCGACATCATCACCGGCCGCGAGCCCGAGGGCGCCCAGGTCCAGCTGACGCTGGACCCGGAGGTGCAGCGGGCGGCCTACGAGGGCTTCCAGCAGCTGGGGGACAAGAACGGCGCGGCCGTGGCGCTCGACCCCAGTACGGGGGCGATCCTGGGCGCGGTGTCCTACCCGTCCTACGACGCCAACGAGGTCGTCAGCATCACCGACACCGGGACGGCCGTGGCCAACTACACGGAGCTGGAGAACGACCCGCGCCAGCCGCTGCTCAACCGCGCCCTCCACGAGTTCTACCCGCCGGGCTCGACGTTCAAGGTGGTGACCGCCGCGGCGGCCATGGAGCACCTGGACGCCACCCCGGAGAGCACCCAGGAGGCGCCCGACGTGCTGGAGCTGGGCGGGCAACTGCCCAACGCCACCCCGGGCGGCACCTGCAACGGCGGCCAGCCCGACACGCTGGCGCACTCGATCCAGATCTCCTGCAACACCTCGATGGCCAACTGGGCGATCGAGATGGGGGGCGAGGCCCTGTCGGAGCAGGCCACCGCGTTCGGGTTCAACCGCGAGGAGGAGCTGAACGTCCCGCTGTCGGTGATCCCGAGCAGCGCCCCGCCGGAGACCGACCGCAACATCCTGGGCCGCGCCGGCATCGGCCAGTCCAACGTGCAGGCGACCCCGCTGCAGATGGCGATGGTCGCCGCGGGCGTGGCCAACTCGGGTGAGGTCATGAAGCCGTACTCGGTGGCAACCGTGCGCGACTCGGACCTGTCCGTGGTCACCCAGACCAGCCCGGAGAGCTACTCCCAGGCGGTCAGCGCCAGCACGGCCGCGGACCTCACCGAGATGATGACCCTGGTCACCGGGCCGGGCGGCTCGGGTACCAACGCGGCCATCTCCGGTATGGAGGTCGCGGGCAAGACCGGTACCGCGGAGACCGGCCCGGACAGCCCCACCCACAACTGGTTCATCGGCTTCGCCCCGGCGGACGACCCGCAGATCGCGGTCGCGGTCGTGGTCGAGTTCGGTGGCAGCAGCGGCGGAGAGATCGCCGCTCCGATCGCCCGTCAGATGATGGAGGCAGTGGTTCTGTAGTGAGCGCCTACGAACCGTCTTCCCAGAACGGTCCCGGTGACCTCACCGGGACCGTTCTGAGCGACCGTTACCGCCTGGAGGAGCAGGTGGGCTCCGGTGGCATGGGTACGGTCTGGAAGGCCGCCGACACCCTGCTCAACCGGCCCGTCGCGGTGAAGCTGCTGCACCCCTCCCAGATGGCCGAGCCGACGGCCAGGGAGCGGTTCCGCACCGAGGGCCGGATCACCGCTGGCCTCTCCCACCCCGGGATCGCCCAGGTCTACGACTACGGTGAGGAGGACGGCCGCGCCTTCCTGATCATGGAGCTCGTGGTCGGCGAACCCCTCTCCCAGGTCCTGCGCGAGCAGGGCCACCTCAGCGCGGACCAGACCCTGGACTTCGTCTACCAGGCGGCCAAGGCCCTGGCCGCCGCGCACGCGCGCGGCGTGGTGCACCGCGACATCAAGCCGGGCAACCTGCTGGTCACCCCGGACGGCCAGCTCAAGCTGACCGACTTCGGCATCGCCCGCGGCGACATGTCGGTCACCCTCACCCAGACCGGCATGGTCATGGGAACCGCCCAGTACATCTCCCCAGAGCAGGCGTCGGGCAGGCCCGCGACCTCCTCCTCGGACCTGTACGCCCTCGGCGTGGTGGCCTACGAGTGCCTGGCCGGGACACCGCCGTTCACCGGCGACACCCCGGTGGCACTGGCGTTGGCGCACACCCGCGAGGAGCCGCCGGAACTACCCGACGACGTGCCCGCGGACGTCGAGCACCTGGTGTCCTCGCTGCTGCTGAAGGATCCCGAGGAGCGGCCCGCGTCGGCCAGCGAGGTCGCGCACGCGGCCGCGGTGATCCGCTCCAACGCCGGGACCGGTCCGCCGACGCCCTCCACGGGGTTCCAGGGCATGGCCCAGACCGCGGTGGTGGGAGCGGTCACCGGCCCCGGCTCGGGTGCGGCGGCGTACCGGACCGGAGGACAGCCGACCACCATCGCCGGCCAGGAGAACGGGTCGGCTAGGCTGGCCGGGGCGGCGGAGCGGCGCAGCCGCGTCAGCATGCCCGTGGTCCTGGCGGCGGTCGCCGCGGCGATCATCATCGCGGCCGCGCTGGTGGCCGGATTCCTGCGAGGGAACGGGGAAGGCTCCGAGGCGAACAACATACGCGACACCATCGAGCCCCCGGCGACGAGCCCCTCCTTCTCCCCGGAGGAGACGGAGGAGCCCGCGGACACCGCCCCGGCGGACGACCCCGCGGTCCCGGAGGGCGGCACCGGCTGGGGCTCGGAGCCGCAGAACCCCGTGGAGACCCAGAGCCCGCCCCCGGAAGAGGACGCCCAGGAGAGCGACTCCCCCGATGACGGCGAGAACGACGACTCCGAGGGCGGCCAGAGCCCTCCGCCCGACCCCGGTGCGGGCGGCCCCGGCCAGGAGCCTCCGCCGGAGACCGGCGGGGGCAACAACGGCGGCGGCAACGGCGGCGGCGAGGGCGGCGGCAGCGGCGGCGGCGGCAACGGAGAAGGCGAAGAAGGCACCACACCCTAGACCATGAGCGAGAGACGTTCAGGGTAGGCGGCGGCCCGCGGGCGGCCTCCGGAAGACACGAGGATCAGTACACGACATGTCCCAGCCCCGGCTCCTTGGCGGACGCTACGAGCTCGACACCATCGTCGGGCGCGGCGGCATGGCCGAGGTCCACCGCGCACGCGACCTACGTCTCGACCGGCTCGTAGCGGTCAAGACCCTCCGACACGACATGGCCCGCGACCACGTGTTCCAGGCCAGGTTCAGACGTGAGGCGCAGTCCGCCGCCTCCCTCAACCACCCGGCCATCATCGCGGTGTACGACACCGGCGAGGACATGGTCGACGGGGTGTCCATCCCCTACATCGTCATGGAGTACGTGGACGGGCGGACCCTCAAGGAGCTGCTGGACGACGACCGCCGCCTGCTGCCGGAGCGCTCGGCGGAGCTGGTCGACGGCATCCTCAAGGCACTGGAGTACAGCCACGACAACGGGATCGTCCACCGCGACATCAAGCCCGCCAACGTGATGCTGACCCGCAACGCCGACGTCAAGGTGATGGACTTCGGCATCGCCCGGTCCATGGACGACAACCAGGCGACGATGACGCAGGCCTCCCAGGTCATCGGCACCGCCCAGTACCTGTCCCCGGAGCAGGCGCGCGGCGAGCGGGTGGACCCGCGCAGCGACATCTACTCCACGGGCTGCGTGCTCTACGAGCTCCTCACCGGCCGTCCGCCGTTCACCGGCGACTCGCCCGTCTCGATCGCCTACCAGCACGTGCGCGAGGAGCCGATCCCGCCGAGCGAGATCGACCCCCAGATCCCCGACTGGCTGGAGGACGTCACCCTCCGGGCGATGACCAAGAACCGCGAGGAGCGGTACCAGAACGCGGCCGAGATGCGCGCGGACATCCAGCGCGGCCTGGCGGGGATGCCCACCCAGGCGGGCACCATGGCCATGGCGGCCGCCGGTGCCACCACGGCGATGCCGCCCGCGCCCGCCGACCGGTACGACGACTACGACGACTACGACGACGACTACGACGACCGCTACGACGACCGCGGCAAGAGCGACCGCGGGAAGACCGCCCTGTGGGTCCTGCTCGGCGTCGGAGTGATCGCCTCCCTGATCCTGGTGTTCGTGCTGTTGAGGATGGGGGGGAACCCCGGGACGGAGACCTCCACGGTGCCGGACGTGGCGGGGTCCACCGTCGCGGAGGCCCAGACCACCCTCGGTGAGGCGAACTTCGACAACGTCAGGCAGGAGCAGCAGGCGAGCGAGGACGTCGAGGAGGGGCAGGTCATCGAGACCGACCCGCCCGCCGGTGACGAGGTCCCGGTGGACGAGGAGATCGTCCTGTACGTCTCCAGCGGCCCGGACGCCATGGAGATCCCCTCCGTGGAGGGCCAGTCCGAGTCCGAGGCGACCAGCACGCTCAACGACGCGGGCTTCGAGAACGTCAGCTCCGAGCCGCGGGCCGACGACAGCGTGCCCGAGGGCCAGGCGATCGGCACCGACCCCTCCGCGGGGGAGTCGGTCGCCCCGGACACCGAGATCACGCTGCTGGTCTCCTCCGGCCCCAACCAGGTGCAGGTGCCCGACCTGGTCGGCATGACCCGGGAGGGCGCGGAGTCCGCCCTGGCTCAGAGGGACCTGAGCGCCTCCTTCAGCGAGGAGGCGAGCGCCGAGGGCCCGGTCGGCACGGTCATCCGGCAGGACCCCGGATCGGGGCAGAGCGTGGCGCCCGGGAGCACGGTGAACGTCGTGCTCGCGACCGAACCGGCCACGCAGGAGCCGCCGCCCGGCGACGACGGGGGCGAGTCCCCTCCCGACGGGGGCGGGGAGAGCCCTCCCGACGGTGAGGACGGGGGAGAGAGCCCTCCCGACGGTGAGAACGGCTTCGAGTTCCCCTCCGTCCGCAGGGACTGAGGGACCGGAAGCGACGGGCGGGCCGTTCCGTGCGACAGCACGGGGCGGCCCGCCGCCGTGTGCGGGCCGCCCGTCGTGGGGCTGTCCCCGGTGCGCGGAAGCGGTCCGGGGAGCAGGGGTTCGCCCTCGTCGGCACGGGGGACGGCCCGCCGTGGGGTGCCGGTCCCCCTCGGCAGGAGGGCGCGGACCGGGCGTTCGCGGGGGGCGCCGGAGGGGGTCCGGGCCGTTGCCCGCGGGACCGGGAGCGGATCCGGTGCGTCCCGCCGGTGACGGGGGCTCCCCCCGGGGCGTAGACTGTGTTCTCGTTCAGGAACCCGCCCCACGTACTGGAGCAGCGACCGTGCCCAAGTCCCGCAGCGATCGCAAGAAGAAGGCCGTCTACACGCCGCCTCCTTCGAAGGAGAAGCCCAAGGTCAGTCCGCGCTGGCTGGCACCGGCCATGCTCGGCTTCTTCACGCTGGGCATCCTGTGGATCGCCGTCTACTACATCGCGGGCAGCCAGATCCCCTACATGCAGGACTGGCAGAACTGGAACCTGCTGATCGGCTTCAGCGGCATCATCGTGGCCGTCATCCTGTCCACGCGCTGGCACTGACCCCTCGGCCGGACGGTCGGATCGCCCGGCGGCGACCGCGGGCCCCTTCCTCCGGTGTTTCCTCCACAGGCATGCCCGCACCCGCCTGAACAGCAAGAACACAGGTTTTCCACAGAGTTATCCACAGGCTGTGGGTAGCTCTCTTCGGCATGCCCCGTCGCGGCGCGGGCCCGGGGCCCACGGCGCGACGGGAAGCCGGCGAAGCGGGGTTCCGTACACGGGGAGGGCCCCGGAGGAAGCCTCCTCCGGGGCCCTCCCCCTCCTCGTCAGCCGAGGACGATCAGCGGCGCCGCGGCCACCAGGGCCACGAGCAGGGCGGCGAAGGCCGCCGCCAGCAGGACGTGCGTGACCGTACGGGCCCGGTCCCCGGCGGACTTGCCGGGCAGGTAGGCGAACACGGCGCCGAGCACGAGCCCGGCGACCAGCCCGCCGATGTGCGCGGTCCACGAGATGTTCGGGACCACGAAGGTCAGCACGAGGTTGACCACCAGCAGGACACCGATCATGCGCAGGTCCAGGCGCAGCCTCCTGCCGATGACGAGCACCGCCCCGAAGAGGGCGAAGATCGCTCCGGAGGCGCCGACCGAGAACTGGTTGGGCTCCGCCAGGAGGCTGAGCACCGATCCCGCGAGCGCGCCGAGCACCCACAGGGCCAGGAAGCGCGCGTGCCCCAGCCAGCGCTCCAGCTGCGTTCCCAGGAGGTACATGGCGTACCCGTTGAACAGCAGGTGGAAGATGCTGCCGTGCAGGAACGCGGCCGTGACGAGCCGGTACCACTCGCCCGCGAGCACCCCGAAGAGGGGGCCGCCCTCGAACCGGCCGAGGCCGAGCATGGCGAACTCCCCGACCAGCGGTGAGGCTCCCGCCTGCCCGATCGGGGTGGCCGTGCCCAGCTGGGCGAGGAATCCGGCCGCCATCATGCCGAGGATCGTCCAGGTGACGTACGGCTTGGCGACGGCCCTGCCCCCGAAGGCGGTCCTGGCCCGGCGCACCCCGCGGTTCCCCTCCGAGACGCAGCCGGGGCACTGGAAGCCCACGGACGCCTCGACCATGCAGTCCGGGCAGATCGGCCGCTCGCACCTGCTGCAGCTGACCCCGGTCTCCCTGTCGGGGTGGCGGTAGCAGGTGCGCGGGGCCGGGCGCTCCGGCTCCGGAGCCGCTCCGGACGGCGGTGGGGATGCGGTCATGGGCGGGTTCCTCCTCGGAGCCGGGGCGCCGTCACCGCTATCGGGTGATCTCGACGCTGTTGATCACCACGTCCTCGCGAGGACGGTCCTGGGAGTCGGTGGGGACCTGGGAGATCGCGGTGACCACGTCGTCCCCCTCGACGACCTCACCGAAGATGGTGTGGCGGCCGTCGAGCCAGTACGGCTTGTCCACGGTGACGAAGAACTGCGAACCGTTGGTGCCCGGGCCCGCGTTGGCCATGGCCAGCAGGAACGGGCGGTCGAAGCGCAGGTTCGGGTGGATCTCGTCCTTGAAGGTGTACCCGGGGCCGCCGCGCCCGGTGCCGAGCGGGTCACCGCCCTGGATCATGAAGCCGTCGATGACGCGGTGGAAGATCGTGCCCTCGTAGAGGCTGCTGTTGGACGGCTTGCCCGTGGTGGGGTCCATCCACTGCTTCGTGCCCTCGGCCAGACCGATGAAGTTGGCGACCGTCTCCGGCGCCTCCTTCTCGAACAGCCTGATGACGATGGTTCCCTTGGAGGTGTTCAGCCGCGCGGTGGGCTGAACCGTGGAGTCCGACACCTACGTGCCTTTCGGTCGACTTCGCTTACGTGCTCACGTTACCCGTCCGTTCCCCGGGCTCGTCCTGGATCCCGCGGGGCCGCCCGGTGTCCGGGCAGCTCGCCGGTCCCCCGTCCGCTCCGGGAGGGTCCTCGTCCGCGGCGGGCGGACGCAGGAGAAAAACCCTCGGCCGGTGTCGAAACGAAGATCACACCCGGAGAGGACGTATGTTGAGATAACACCCGGGTAACGGGTAAGGACGACGGGGAAACCATCCGTGTGGCGTCGAGCGTCGGCCTCACCGGGTGGAGACCGCAGAACCGGTGAACGACCGAAGGAGCTGACGACGTGCCTATCACTTCCAAGCGACTCAAGGCACGCAAGAAAGGGACTGAGGTGAGCCTCGCTCGCCTGCAGGGCATGGCCCGGGAACAGGCCGACCGGCTTGGCCCGTATGCCGACCAGGCACGCGACCAGGCTGCTCTGAAGCTCCTCCAGGCACGCGGCTGGACCGCACCCCGGTTGGAGAACGCCGCGCTGCGCGTGGAGGACACCGTGGCGCCGCGGGTTGTCGAGGTGCTCACCGCGGCCGCCCACCGCGTGGACCCGAAGCCGGGTCGCCGCGGGATGAAGCTGCTGCGCCGGAGCAACCGCCGGGTCCCTCGGGGGGCTCTGGTCGGCGGCGCCGCCCTGGTCGGCGGCATCGTCGTGTACTCGCTGGTCCGTATGCGCCAGGCGTCCCAGGACGCCGAGTGGCAGGAGCACCTGGACCAGGCGCGCGACCAGGTCCGCGAGACGCGGGAGAACCTGGAGGACCGGGCCTCCGCGACGGCCGACAAGGCCACGGAGGCCGCCAAGGAGACGGCCAAGACCGCCAAGAACAAGGGCAAGGAGACCGTCCGCACCGCCGCGGGCGAGAACCGGGCCAAGGAGAACGGCAAGCCCGGCCACTAGGGCTCGGGCAACGAGACGAGAGACGGACGGCCGTGCCGTACGGGGGAGGCCCCCGTCCCCGGACCGGCTCCCTCCCTCCGCCGGGGCGGACCCTTCCGTCCCGGCTTCGTCGTGTGCGGGGTGCGGCGCGTCCGGAGCGGTGGGGTCCGGGGCGCGGCGCGTCCGCGGCGCTCCCGCTTCGCGGCGGCCGCGCGGCTCCGCCGCCCGCGGCTGCGTGGTGCCCGGAGCCGGCTCCCCTCCAGGCCCTCCGCCCGGGTCCCTCCGGAGCGGGGCTCAGGAGTCCTTGAGGACGCGGAAGGGCATGGGGTAGCGCCAGTTCCTCCCCATGAGGCTGGCGATGCTGGCGATGGCCGGGAGGACCGCCCAGCCCAGGGCGACCGCGAGCGTCACCAGCAGGGGCGCGACGAGCCAGAAGAGGAGCAGGCTCCCGAGCCCGGCGATGATGCAGAAGATCTGGAAGTTGAGCGACTCCATGGCCTGGCGCCGCACGTAGGGCGAGATCCTGTCGCTCACGAGGAGGAGTACCAGGGGGGCGATGACGGGGAAGAAGTAGTTCCCCGCGTGCCCGACCGCGGCCGCGGCCCGTTCGACCGGGGTGCTCGGCAGGGGCTCGCGCAGGTCCGCCTTGTGGCTGCCGCCCCGGCCGGCGAACGGACCGGTGGCCGTTGCCCGGGGCGTCCCCGCGGGGGTGACGCCCAGGTCCTCGGTGAGGGGGGCCAGGTCGGACCCGAACTTGGCCCGTATGGCCCTGTCGGTGCGCTCGTCGAGTTCCTCCTCGTCGAGCTGGCCGCGGCTGAAGGCCTCCTGGAGGACCTTGATCGCGGCGTCGCGTTCGGTGTCGGTGAGGCGGATCTGCGGCCTGGCCTGCGGCTCCCAGGGTCGCCTCGCCGGATACTGAGGGTCCTGCACAGCCACTCCCACTCCCAACGGCGACGGGAGTACGGCACTGATCGGCCGTACTCCCCTCATGATGCGCCATGGGACCGGCTTCGGCTATCGGGGCCGTCCCTGATCCTCCCCTGATCCGGGACTCCCTCTTTCGACGGGGACCGTACCGACTTTCGTCTGTGGCCCCCCGGCCGCCGGGGCACTGAGCTGCCGGGACGCCGGGCCGACGTGGCGCCGGGCTCTGGACCGCCGGGATCCGGCGTCACCGGCCGTCAGGCCACCGGGGCTCCCCTCCCCGCAAGCCCGTCAGTTCCGGGCGCCGACGGTGACGGGGACCGGATCTCCGGTCGGGTCCGGAGTCGAGCCCCCCGACGGGGCCGGGGCCAGTGCCGGTGACGGAACCGGGACGGCCGAGGGGTCCTGTTCCGCCCGTTCCCGCTCGTACTGGCGCTCGGCGCTGGTGAGCAGCTCGTACCAGCTGGTGACGTCCTTGCGCCGACGCAGCAGGGCGCGGCGCTCACGTTCGGTCATGCCTCCCCAGACACCGAACTCGATACGGCTGTCCAGTGCCTCTGCCAGGCACTGGGTCCGGACCGGACAGCCCCGGCAGATCAGTTTGGCGCGGTTCTGCGCAGCGCCCTGCACGAACAGCGCGTCCGGGTCGATCTCACGGCATTTGGCGCGGGCCGCCATCTTCTCATTCCACATGTTGCCCCACTCCCAAGATCAGCATGTGTGGTGATCGGAATCCGCCGACCGGCGCGACCGTCGGCGGGTGAGGAGACGCGGACCGATCCGAGGACGGTGTCACGAGGCCGGGCGGGGGCCGCCTGGCTCGTGTTCGGGGGTCGATCGTTTCGGCGCGCTGTCTTCCTCGTTGTCGCTGGTGTCGAAACTACGGTTCGTCCTAGTTCACCAACAGACCCCAAGAGGCCTATTTCTCATATGGCCCAGTAGGACCATTGCACTTAGAGGAAGTGTCATCATACACACACGCAGAGTAACTGCATATGGTAGAAGCGGGCCTGATGCGCCAAGAGGCGCGCCCATCGCCCCACCCTTCCCCCGAATGCCCGGTGACCTGCGGATTCATGGCGGCGACACGGTGGAACCGAGTGCCCGGACACGACCGGGTGAAGCGGACTCTGCGTCATCCATGTCACCCGAACGGGCTATACGGACCCCTCGGACGTACGTGCCGTGCGACCCCACCCGCCCCCCATTTCCCACCCCCGGGGACGAACCGGAACTACCGATTAGTAACAAAGTCAGTTTCTCCGTCTTCGACGGAGGAAGAGCTTTTCCGGACCGCCACGAAACGCCCATTCCTCTTTTTCGCGACGTATCCTCCGTGGGCTGTACGGCTCACACGGGCGGGGCGGAAGCCCGAGCCACAGGAGGCCGGGGCCGCTTGCGTCAGGGCGGACGCGGTGAGGCGGTGCGGCCCCGGTGTCACCCGGAAGGACCACGCCGGGTCCGTGGGCCGGACCGGAGTGACGGGACGCGCCGGGAGGAGGGGCCCGGCGGATCCCTCGCGGCGGAGGGCGGCGAGGTCCCGGCGTTCGCCCACCACGCAGGCCCGGAAGGGGCGGCGGCCTCCCGCCGTACCGCCCTGAAGGGACAAGGCACGGCGTAGCCGCGCACCTACCGGCGCGCTGCCATCCCGGTGCGGATCCGTGCCGCCGTCCGCGCGACGGTGAGTCCCGCTCCCACGACTCCGAGGATGACCACCAGGACCGCGAGCGCGGGAAACAGCCAGAAGACGTCCACCGGAGCGTAGCTGTTGTCCTGGAGCGCGGGAGCGACCAGGAACAGGAAGCCCCCTGGTCCCGTCCCCGGATCCCCCCGGAGACCGACGCCGGAGGAACCCTGAGGTCCGGGCCGCGCAGGGCCTCCGGCGCTCTGCCGCCTCGTGTGCGGACCCGCGCCCGGCCCGGGGGAGCCGCTTCGTTCGGAGCCGCTGCTCTCCCTCCCCGCATCGACCGCCTCCGGGGGCGAGGAGCGGTTCCTCCGCCGGCCGCCGGGCTGAGCGCACGAGTGGCTTCGGGACCGTCGCCGCCGGCGCCGGGACCACGCACGGGTCACCCGGCACCCGGCGGCGCGCTCCCTACCGGCATCCCGCCGGTGAAACGACGAGGGCGACTCCGGCGGGACGGCGGGCGGCCGTCAGCCGGAGTCGCCCGAAGACAAGCAGGCGAGCGAGGTCTCCCGAGGACGCGCGAAGGCGTCCGGCGAATCACGAGGGCACCCGCGGGCGCGTGTGCGAGCCGCCTCGGGGCGCGTCGCGCACGGGGCCGCCCCACGAGGAGGCGCGCTCTCCCGCTGGAGAGACAGCGAGGGCGACCCGGCCGGCGAGCGGGACTCGCGGGCAGGGTCGCCCTGGGACGAGTGGAGCCAAGGGGAGTCGAACCCCTGACCTCCGGTATGCAAAACCGGCGCTCTGCCAGCTGAGCTATGGCCCCACGAACCCGGGCACAAGCCCTGGTCACTCTGGAGAGCATACCTTCATCGGAGGGCGGTCCCGCTCACCCGGCCGGGTTCTCACACACGGAGCCACGGTCCGGAACCGGGAGCAGCACAAAGCCGTGGGTCGCACCTCGGGATTATCGGCCCACCCACGTCTTCGTGTCACTCACGAGCGGGCCGGGACGGCGCGCGCCGCGCCAGTCCCCGGTTCGCCCTGTGGAAGTCCCGCGGCCGCGTCAGGCGGCCAGGAGATCAGGCGGTCAGCCCTCGCTGGCCGCCGTGGCCTCGGTCCACAGGTCGAGCTCGGCGCGGTCCGCCTGGATCTTGCGGTAGACGGCGAAAGCCCCGAGGGCCACCAGCGCCAGAACGATGATCTTCTTCACTGTCTGGACCCTTTCGTTAATCCGGTGCGTCAACGCGGGCTCCCCTGGACGGGGGCTCCGCAGAGAACTTTATGAGGTTGTCACCAAGCAGACTAGCAAGCCGCCGGGAGCGGTCCCCGCCACAGTGGACCGATTTCCACCAACTTCTGGACCCGATACGTGAAGAGCGCCCCCGGGGCCTCAGGTCAGCAGCGCCATCCGGCGCAGAATTCCCATGCTGACCTGCGGAGAAGCAGCGATCCGGGTGAGTTCGGACCACACCCGCTTGCAGGCCGCGACCGACTCCTCCGCCTCCACGATGGAGCCGCCCTGGGTGGCCTCGACGTAGGCCAGGGCGGCCTCGTCCTCGTCGAACTCCAGGACGGAGAAGGGCCCCGCGACACCGGGGTGCGGACCGGCCGAGGTCGGCAGCAGCTGCACCGTCACCCGGTCGGACGCGGTGGCCAGCTCCACGATGCGGGTGGTCTGCGCGCGTAGCAGTTCGCGGTTTCCGGACACCCGCTGGAGGGCGTCCTCCTCGACGATGGCGTGGTAGCGCACCAGTCCGTCGTCGGGGCCGCCGTGGTCCAGGACCTCCTGGCGCTTGAGGTAGGCGGCCACCATGCGCTCGACGGTGTGCTCGCCGTGGCCCAGGGCCCGCGCCACCGCCGCGGTGTAGTCGGGCACCTGGAGGAGGTCGGGGACGAGGATGCCCGCGTAGGCCTGCACGGAGACGGCGCCCGCCTCGTTGCCCACGTAAGCGGAGGACAGCACGTCCTCGTACTCGGTCCACCACGGGCGGAGGCGGGATTCCCGGACGAGGGTCAGGATGGCCTCGCGCTGCCCGCCGGTGACGCCGTACAGGCGCAGGAGGGCGGAGATCTCCATGACCGACGGCCACTTGCGGATGCCGGTCTCGATGTGTCCGAGCTTGGCCGGGGACCACTCCAGTTCTTCCGCGACGTCGCTGAGGGTCATGCCCGCGCGTACGCGATGGCGGCGGAGTTCGGCGGACAGCCGTCGACGACGGACCGTGGGGCTGGTCATAACGAGGATCCCGTGACACAGAGCGGCGGAGGTGTACGACCAGCGAAACACGCTATCTAGCATCTAGCAATGAGTTTCTAGGAAACAGCTACCGATTCGATGCATTACGGAGGCCGACAACCCGGCCGGGGGAACGACAAACCCGTCTTTTGTCATGAGGAAGGGGGAGTACTGAAGGGAGGGCTCGAGGTGGCTGGTGCGAACGGGGTGGTGCGGGGAGGGCTGAGGAGGAGAGGCGGGTGAGATGGGGTGAAGGAGAGTTGGGAGAGCTGGAAGAAGGACTGTGGGGAGGACGGGGAAGAGGAGGGCCAGCGGGGGACAGAAGGCGTTTCTCCGAACACCTGGGCAGCGGGAGCAACAGGAATAACAAGCGCGCCAGAAATTACCTCGGCTGCGGGTGCCCCGGGCTCCTCGAAAACCCGGAGCGCCCCGGACGGTCGGAACGCATGGGATGGTCGTAGTCACCTGGGATGCTTCAGGTCCGCGGATCCGTGTGGACGGACCGGGGCTGTGAACGGGACGTTGCGCGGACGGGAGGACCCCGGCCGGGCCCGGGCCCGGCCGGACCTGCCGTGGGCGACCCAGGGGCGTTTCGGGGCGGCCCTGGGCGGCCCGAGTGGCGGAGGCGGAGGTGGAGGACGGTCCGTGCGGCCCAGGAGGCCGAGGAGGCCGGGGAACCCCCGGTGCGCCGAAGGCGCCCGGACGGAGGGGCGTGGCGGCCTCGGAGCCGGCACACGACGAGTCGGTCGGCCCCGCCTGGTCATGCTCTTCACCGCGGCGGTGACGAGGGAAGAGAAGCGTTCAGGAACGGAGACGGCGAGGCGGAAGTGCCGCCCGCTTATCCCTGTCCTGTATGTCTCACCTTGATGCCAACGCGGAGAAACAGCGTACGATGCTTGAGGTGCCTGCTTCGGCGGGCGTAACCGTACACATAGAGGAAACCCATGAGCTACCCCATTGACGACGCCGAGCAGCTGATCGCGAACGCGGAGGCGGAGATGCCGCCGAGCACCCGCTCCCGTCTCATCGCGAAACTCCGGATGGGGAAGCACATCGACGACGCCGCGGCCGAACTCGACGTCAGCCCGGCCCAGGTCTTCTCGACCGGCCGTATTCTCACGGCCTTCGGCGACCAGCTCGACTTCACGCTCACCGAGCAGAGGGATCCCTCCCTGCCCCATGGAACCGTTACCGGGTACAACAAGCGGTGCCGGTGCCCCGAGTGCCGGGGAGCCCTGCAGCAGCGCGTCTGAGACGCTCCTGAGCGGTTCCGGGAGGCCCGGGGAGGGGTGGCGCCGACCCGGTGGCTGTGGACGGCCCCTGGGCCCGCCTCGCCCGGCTCGGGGAATCGAGCCGGGAAACAGGTTTCGGTTTCTTTCGGCTGAGGGCCCGGACATGATCCGGCAGGCCCCTCAGCACCGGGAAGACCGGACCGACCACCTGCGCTAACGCCTCGTTAACCGAGACTTCCCGAACCAATACGGCCAACACAGGCTTATCAGCCCCGGGTTGGGGAAAATCGCAGATCATGAACGAGTACGTGGACTGGTCGGCGATGAGCGAAGAAGACTTCGTTGCGCTGCTGCGGCAGCTCATCGACAGCCCGGAAGCCGACGAGGACTAAAACCAGAAGCGGTTCCCCCGACGCGGGTCCCCGCCCCCTTCACCCCCAGGCGCACGACGATGCCGTGACCGCGGTGTCCGGCGTGTGCCCAGAAGGAGCCTCCGCGACTCGCGCTTCCGTGTTGCGCTCGTGCCGCGCCCGTTTCCCTGCCGGGTCGCCGGGGTCGTGTGCGGGGCCTGGCCCCGGTCGTCCACAGGGCTCAGAGTTGTCCACAGGACCCCGCCGGCCCTGGCCCCGCCCCACCCACCCGCGGTTGACTGGAGACCAGGGGG
>NYMS01000010.1 GCA_002529455.1 Glycomyces fuscus | reverse complement strand
GCCGACGTCGCAGAGCCCGACCACCCTCACCCCCCGGGCGTTGGCCGCCCTCCGGCAGTAGCTCCCGCCTTTGGTGCCGCTTTCCGTCGGACGCCCAACCCCCACCGAACGTCTACCGTTTCTTGAATCCCTCGCCCTTTCGCGGCAGCGGGTGCGCTTTCGTTGCCGCCAACGGCCCCCGGCGGGAATGACGTAGGGGAGAGACCTGATGGCGGCCCCTCCCGGCCCCTCCCTGCCCCTCAATTCGTTATCCCTGTTGGGGTGTGGGGCGTGGGGTGTGGGGTTTTTAAGGGCATGGCGAGACGCGCGTGGGTGGGATCCCCCCTATTTCCAGGAAACCACCCCCACCCCGCCCCGGGGCACCCCCAACCCCCACCTGTGGAAAACGCGGCCACCCGCGGAGCCGACCACCACCTGCGGAGTCGACCGCCACCCCTGGGATCGACCACCGCCCGTGGAGCTGGCAGGTCCCAACCTCAGACCCGGGGCGGACCGGCCAAGGCTCCTCCCCTGACCGGTCCGCCCTCAGAACACGTCACTGACCAGCCACGGGCTCCAGGACGAAGACCGGGATCTCGCGGTCGGTCTTGGCCTGGTAGTCGGCGTAGTCGGGGAACGCCGCCACGGCGCGCTCCCACCACAGCGCCTTCTCCTCACCCGTGACCTCGCGGGCCCTCATGTCCTGGGTGACGGTGCCGTCCCGCAGCTCCACGTGGGGGTCGGCGAGGACGTTGAAGTACCAGACGGGGTGCTTGGGCGCGCCGCCGAGCGAGGCGACGGCGGCGTAGCGGCCCTCGTGCTCCACCCGCATCAGCGGCGTCTTGCGCAGCTTGCCGCTCTTGGCCCCGCGCGTGGTGAGCAGGATGACGGACATTCCGCGCAGGGTCATCCCCTCCTTCCCGCCGGACCGCTCGATCTGCTCGACCTGCTTGCGCACCCACTCCGTCGGACTCGGCTCGTACACGCCTTCGAGCGGCATGGAATCGTCTCCCTCGTCGTTGTTCGTCCTACTGGCCAACACCACCGCCCCCGGGGTTCATCCGTACCACGGTGGCGGGCGTCAAGGAGTGCGCGGAAGCCGGGCGGCCCGGAACCTCAGTCGGGGGTCCGGGCGTCGTGGGTGAGCAGCGCCAACTGCACCCGTCCGGCCAGGTCCAACTTGGTCAGCGCGCTGGACACGTGCGCCTTCACCGTGCCCATGGACATGTACAGCCGCTCGGCGATCTCGGCGTTGGACAGCCCGGCGGTCACCGCCTCGGCCACCTCGCGCTCGCGGTCGGTGAGCAGCGCCAGCCGCTCCCGGGCGCGCTCGCGGCGCGAGGGCGCCTCGGTGCGCTCCACCGGGTCGCTCCCGGCCACCCGGTCCATGAGCGCGCGGGCCACGCTCGGCGACAGCACCGGCTCGCCCGCCGCCGCGCGGCGCACCGCCTCCACGATGCGCTCCGGAGCGGTGTGCTTGAGCAGGTACCCGGCGGCGCCCGCGCGCAGCGCCCGCACCACGGTGGCGTCGGCGTCGAAGGTGGTGAGCACCAGGACCTGGGGTCCGTCGCCGTCGCCGCGCAGCGCCTCGGTCGCCGCGATCCCGTCCGTCCCGGGCATGCGCACGTCCATCAGCACCACGTCGGGGCGGTGCTCGGCCACCGCCGCGGGCACCTCGGCGCCGTCCCCGGCCTCGCCCACCACCTCCACGTCCCCGTCGCCGCAGAGCATGATCCGCAGGCCGGCGCGGACCAGGGGGTCGTCGTCCACGAGCAGGACGCGCACGGGAGTGTTCACGGGCCCCACTATGGCACCTCCGCGGTCTCGGGCCAGGGCAGCACGGCGAGCAGGCGGAACACCCCGTCCTCGGGGCCGTGGCGCAGGGTTCCGCCCTCCAGGGCGACCCGTTCGGACAGGCCGGTCAGGCCCGCCCCGGCTCCGGGGATCTCGGCGGGGACCACCCCCACCGGCAGCGGGTTGGCCACCGACACCTCCAGGCCGCGGCCCGGAGCACCGCTGATCCGCACGTCCACCCGGGCCCCGGGCGCGTGCTTGCGCGTGTTGGTCAGCCCCTCCTGCACCAGCCGGTAGGCGGTGCGGCGCACCTGGCCGGGGGGTTCGGCCCCCTCGGGAACGTCGTGGGAGGACCGCACGCGCTGGCCCGCCCGGACCGCCTCCCGCACCAGGCGGGTGACGTCGGACAGGGCGGGCGGCTGGGGCGCGGCGGTGCCCGCGTGGTCGTCCTCCCGCCCCGGGGCGGTGTCGGCCGCGCGCAGCACCGACAGGACGCCGCCCAGCTCCTCCAGCGCCTGGTGGGCGTTGTCGCGGATGACGCGCACGGCCTCGCCGAGTTCGGCGGACTCCAGGGGAGGCGCCTCGCCCCGGTCGGCGCGCTCGGTCCGGTAGGCGAGCGCACCGGCGTGCACCGACAGCAGCGACATGCGGTGGGCGACCACGTCGTGCATCTCGCGGGCGATGCGCTGGCGCTCCTCGGTGCGTGCGGCGGCCAGGCGCCGCTCGCGGTCCTCGCGTTCGCGCCGCACGTCCGCGCGCAGCCGCTCGATGAGCTGGCGCCGGGTCCGGATGGCCACGCCCCAGCCCACGCTGCCGACCACGAGGAGCGTGGCGATGGTGAGGACGACGACGCTGTCGCCGCGGGTGGGCGGGACCATGACGATCCAGGGCAGGCCCAGGAGGATGGCCGCCACCGCCACCGTCGCGGCCTGCTGCCAGGGGCGGCGGACGGCGAGGTTGACCAGGGCGACGACCAGGGCCGCGACGGCCGAGCCGGAGACGGCCTGCAACAGGCACAGCAGGACGCCCACGCCCAGGGGGTGGCTGCGGCGCCACCACAGCGCGAGGCACGCGACCAGGCCCAGGGCCAGGTCGAGGGGGGCGAGCCAGGAGGGCACGTACGCGTACACGCCCACGCCGTAGGCCAGGAGGTGGTAGGCCCACACCAGCGCGGCCACGAGGAGGAACAGGGCGTCCACGGCCCGTCCGCGCGGTCCCCCGCGCTCCCCGCCGTCCGGCCCGGTTCCCTCGCCGTGCGAGGCGCCGCCGGGCCCGGTTCCGGGGCTCGCGCCGCCGGCGGCCGGTGTCGTGTCCACGTGCTCCCCCTCCCCTCCTCCTCCGTCAAGGGTAGGACGGCCGCCCCCGCGCCGCCTCGGCCGACGGACCGCCGCCCCGGCGCGGTCGTGGCCGATCGGACAGGCGGCCGTGACCGTTCGGCGGATGTGCCGGGACAGGGGGCGCGGGAGGGTGGCGGCATGAGAAGCGAGAACGCGCCCGCCCTGGAGATGGACGGGCTGACCAAGGCCTTCAACGGCACGACCGCGGCCGACGGGGTGAGCCTGTCCGTGCCGCGCGGAACCATGCTCGGCCTGGTCGGGCCCAACGGGGCGGGCAAGACCACCTCGCTGTCCATGGCGGTGGGGCTGCTGCGCCCCGACGCCGGGACGGCCCGGGTGATGGGCGTGGACGTGTGGTCGGACCCGGTGGGGGCCAAGCGCCTGCTCGGCGTCCTGCCCGACGGCCTGGCCCTGCCCGAGCGGCTGACCGGCGGGGAGCTGCTGAACTACTGGGGGCGGCTGCGCGGGCTGGGCCGGGAGGTGACGCGGGCCCGCACCGAGGAGCTGCTGCGGGTGCTGGAGCTGGACCGGGCCGAGAGGGACACGGTGCTGGTGGCGGAGTACTCCACCGGCATGCGCAAGAAGATCGGGCTGGCCACGGCGCTGCTGCACGCGCCCAAGGTCCTGGTCCTGGACGAGCCCTACGAGGCGGTGGACCCGGTCTCGGCGCGGGTGCTGACCGCGATCCTGCGCAGGTTCACCGACGGCGGCGGCACGGTGGTGATCTCCAGCCACGTGATGGCGCTGGTGGAGCAGCTCACCGACCGGGTGGCCATCATCGCCCGCGGCCGGGTGCTGGTCGACGGGGCGCTGGAGGAGGTGCGCGGGGTGGACACCACCCTGGAGGACACCTTCGTGCGGCTGGTGGGCGCGCGTGAGATGGAGGAGGGTGAGCTGGCGTGGCTGGCCTCCTGATCCGGCTGAAGTTCACCCTGCTGCGGCACTCGGCGACGGGGATGCGGCTGTTCGGCATCGTCCTGGTCGTCGGCGGAACCGCGCTGACCTGGTACCTCGCGGTGGCGGCGGCCTCCGACGGCGTGCGCGCTGACCTGCTCTGCCTGGCGTTCGCGGTGTGGGCGGCGGGCTGGATGCTCGGCCCGACGGTCGCCAACGGCACGGGGGTGCTGCGCTCGCAGTACTTCGCGCTGCTGCCCCTGGACCGGCGCCGGGTGGGCGCCCTGCTGCTGGTGACGATGTTCGTGGACGTGGGCCCGGTCCTCACCCTGCTGGCGCTGGGCGCGCTCGTGTGGCACGCGCTGGCGCTGGACCCGTCCGCCCTGGTGGTGGCGGTACCCGGAGTCCTGGTGCTGTGGGTGTTCGTGGTGACCCTGTCCCGGCTGGTGTTCCGGGCCCTGGGCGCGGCGATGCACTCGCGGCTGGGCATGGAGATCGCGTCGGTGCAGTGGGGGCTGATCCTGGCCGGGCTCCTCTTCGGGTGGATGGCGGTGCAGCCCGCGTTCCGGGCGACGCTGCGCCTGAGCGAGAACGGTCTGGGCGAGGGCGCGGTGGGCACCGTGCTGGCGGCGCTGCCGACCTCGTGGCCGCTGCTGGCGGTGCAGGCCGCCGCGGCCGGTTCCTGGGCCGTGGCCGCGGCCTGGCTGGGCGGGTTCACCCTGCTCACCGCGGGGACGGTGGCGGTGACCTGCGTGCTGCTGGCGCCCCGGGTCAGCGCGCGCGGTGTACGGCGCCGGAGCCGTCCGGGCGGGTGGCTCTCCCGCCGGGCGTTCGCGCTGCTGCCGGACTCCCCGCTGGGCGCGGTGGTCGGCAAGGAGCTGCGCCAGTGGTGGCGCGACCCGTGGCGGGGTCTGGAGCTGCGGGCGTCCCTGTGGGCGGCGCTGTTCACGGGGCTGCTGGCCTGGCCCAGCGACCTGTACTCTCCCCTCGCGCCGTTCTCGGGGGTGATCGCGGCCTTCGTCATGGCGCTGGCCACGTCCAACATGTACGGGCACGACGGAACGGCCCTGTGGCTTTCGGTGGTCGGCCAGGACCGGGACACGGTGCGCGCGGACGTGCGCGGCCGCCAGATCGCGATCCTGCTGCTGATCGCCCCGGCGGCGACCGTGCTGAGCGCGGTGTTCATCGTGGGCACCGGAGAGCACTGGGCGTGGCCGCCGGTGCTCACGGGGCTGGCGGCGTTCTTCGGCGTGGGCAGCGGGTTGGCTCTGCTGCTGTCGGTGGTGGCGCTCTCCCCCGGGGTGGACCCTCAGCTGCGCGTGGACGCCAACGACAGCGGTGACAACACGGTGCAGGTGTGGCTGGCGCTCGCGGCGCTGCCGGTGCTGTGCGCGCCCTCGGTGCTGGCCGCCGTGTTCCTGTCGCTGTGGGGACTGCCGTGGCTGGCGGTGCCGGTGGGCCTGCTCAACGGGGGGATCGCGGCCTGGCTGCTGGGCCGGATCGCCTACCGGAGGCTGGAGGCTCGGCTCCCGGAGACCTTCACCCGGATCCGGTACGGCCGGGCGGTCGCGCTCCAGACCGTGCCGGAGCGGGGCGGCTTGCTGGACCGGCTGGAGCGCTCCGCGATCCGGGGCAACTCCGAGACCAAGCCGACCGGGTCCTGAGGGAGGCGGCCGGGCGGCCCGGGACGGGGGCCGCCCGCACCGCCTCCCCGCGGTGGGCCCCGCGCCCCCGGCGGCGCGGGGCCCGGGCGGGGCCCGCGCCGCGAGTGTGACCGGGTGCACTCAGTGCTTCGTTGCACTAGGTGCAACCATGTCCGTAGCGTGGGCACGTGGACAACCAGCACCGACCGGCCCCACGTGATCGGCGTGAGGCGCTGAAGTCACGCCACCGCCGCGCCATCGTCGACGCCGCCGCCGCCCTGATGACCGAGCGCGGGGACACCGGCTTCACCGTCGACCGGCTCGCCGAACGGGCCGACGTCTCCCGCAGGACCGTGTTCAACCACTTCAGGTCCCTGGACGACATCGTCCTGGAGGTGTTCGGCGAGATGCTGGAGGCCATCGTCGACAGCATCGAGGCCAACCTCGGCGCCGCGGCCGGCGACCACGCGGGCAACATGTTCGACGAGTTCGCCGCGGCCATACGCCGGACCGACCTGGTCACCCCGGTCACGCGGCTCAAGGGCTTCCTCCGTCAGCAGGGGCACGAACCCGCCCCGAGCCAGGCGGCGCTGTTCGAGCGGGCCATCAACGACGTGGGCGCCCGGCTGACGGCGATCATGACGCGCCGCCACCCGGACGCCGACCCGCTGGTGGTCGACCTCATGTGCGGCGCGGTCATCAGCGGCGGCACGGTCATGGTCCAGCGCTGGGAGCAGGCCACCGGAGGGGTCGACAGCGACGACTCCCGCCGGGTCTGGGCCGACCTGCTGGACCGCATGCTCGCCCTGACCCGGGACGGCTACGGAAACACCGGGCCCCACACCTCCTGAGCGCACACGCGCTCCCCTCACCCACTCCGTTTGCGGGAACCCATGGCTGAATTTCTCTACAGACTCGGGCGCGCGTGCGCACGCCGCGCCCGAACCGTCATCGCGGTCTGGCTGGCCCTCCTGGTGGCCTCCGGTACCGCCTTCCTCCTCTTCTCGGGCGAGCTGGAGGACAGCTTCTCCATCCCCGGGACACCCACCGACGAGGTGGAACAGCTCCTGTCGCAGGAGTTCTCCGGCATGGGAGGCGGCACGGGCACCGTCGTCTACCAGACCGAGGACGGCTCGGACTTCACCCAGGAGCAGCAGGACGCGATCGCCGACCGCGCCGAGGAGGCCGCCGGGCTCCCGGGCGTGGAGGACGTGATCGACCCGTTCGTCACGGAGCTCGAACGCGCCGACCGGCAGCAGGAGCTGGAGGAGGGCCGCGCGGAGCTGGAGAGCGGCCTGGAGGACCTCGAGGCCGGCCAGGCGGAGCTCGACGAGGGCCGCGCCCAGGCCGAGGCCGCCGGGATGCTCGACCAGGCCGAGGCCGGGCTCGACGCCGAGCAGGCCGTGATCGACCAGAACCGCGAGGAGCTGGAGGCCGGCCTGGAGGAGCTCGAACGGGGCGAGGCCCTGGCGGAGATGGCCTCCGGGCTGCGCTCGGTCTCCGAGGACGGCGACACCGCCCTGGTCCGCGTCACCTTCACCGACAGCCAGACGGAGGTCTCCCAGGAGACCCGCGACGCCGTCATGGAGGTCTTCGGGAGCGACCCCGTTCCCGGCACCACCGTCGACTTCGGCAACGACATGGCCATGACCATGCCCACCCTGGTCAGCACCGCCGAGGTGATCGGCGTGATCGTGGCCGGCGTGGTCCTGGTGGTCATGCTGGGCACCCTGGTGGGCGCGGGCCTGCCGATCCTGACGGCGCTCGTCGGCGTCGGCATCGCCACCCTGATCGCGATGTCGCTGTCCGGGGTCGTGGAGATGGCGTCGGTGACACCGATCCTGGGCCTGATGCTCGGCCTGGCCGTCGGTATCGACTACGCGCTGTTCATCATCAACCGCCACCGCCGCCAGCTCAAGCAGGGCGTCGGGGTCGGTGCGTCCGTCGGCCTGGCCAACGGGACCGCGGGCAACGCCGTGGTCTTCGCGGGGACGACCGTGCTCATCGCGCTGCTGGGCCTGAACCTGACGGGGATCGGGTTCCTGGGCCTCATGGGCAGCGTGGCCGCCGTCTCCATCGCCATCGCCGTGTTCGTCGCGATCACGCTCGTCCCGGCGCTGCTGTCGCTGCTGGGCACGCGCGTCCTCTCACGCCGGGAGCGCGCCCGCCTGGCTGGGAGCGCTACCGCCCCCGGGGAGGGAGCGGACCCGGCGCAGCGGACCCGGCCGATGTCGACAGGCCGGGCGCTGGTCCAGGCCGCCGTCGCCGTGATCGCCCTGGGCGTCGTCGCCCTGCCCGCCCTCGACCTGCGGCTGGGCATGCCCGACGGCTCCTCGGAGCCCACCGACTCCACCCAGTACCGTGCCTTCACCGCCGTGGAGGAGAACTTCGGCGCGGGGCAGAACGGCACGCTCCTGGTCGTGGCCGAGCTCACCGGAGGACCGGACGAGGAGGCCGCGGAGCGCAACGCCGAGGAGGAGCAGGTACTGGTCGCCGAGGAGCTCTACTCCCGCGACGACGTGGCGGCGGTGGCCCCCATCGGCGTCTCCGACGACCACACCCTGGCCATCTTCCAGGTCCTGCCCGTCGAGGGCCCGGCCAGCGCCTCCACCGAGGGCCTCGTGCACACCTTCCGCGACCTGGAGCCGATCGAGGGCACCGGGCCGCTGGGGGTCGCGGGCATGGCCAGCGGCAACATCGACATCTCCGAGACCCTGAGCGACGCGCTGCCGACCTACCTGGCGGTGGTCGTGGGCCTGTCCCTGGTGATCCTGCTGCTGGTGTTCCGGTCTCTCTTCGTGCCGGTCGTGGCCACGCTCGGGTTCATCCTGTCCTTCCTCGCCGCGCTGGGCGGCGTGGTGGCCGTCTACCAGTGGGGGTGGCTGGGCGGCCTCTTCGGGCTGGAGAACACCGGGCCGGTGCTGAACTTCCTGCCCACGCTCCTGGTGGGGATCCTGTTCGGCCTGGCGATGGACTACATGCTCTTCATCGGCACGGGCATGCGCGAGGCCTACGTGCACGGCTCGCCCCCGCGGATCGCCGTGGTGGAGGGCTTCCGGGCCGGGCGCGCGGTGGTCACCGCCGCGGCGATCATCATGATCTCGGTGTTCGGCGGGTTCGTCTTCTCCCACAGCGTGATGATCAGCTCGATCGGTTTCGCGCTCGCCTTCGGTGTGCTCATCGACGCCTTCGTCGTGCGCATGGCGCTGATCCCCGCGCTCATGCACCTGGCCGGGGACGCGGCGTGGTGGCTGCCCAGGTGGCTCGACCGGATCCTGCCCGACATCGACGTGGAGGGCGCCTCCCTGGAGAGGCGCCACCCGAGCGGACGGGCGGACGGCGGCGACGCCGCCGCCGCCGGGGACACGCGTCCCCCCTCCGGTGAGGGCGCGGACCAGGCGTCCTCCGAGCGGGGCTGAGGCACGCGGGGCAGGCCGGGTCCGGGGGCCCGGGGGCGGCGGTGGCCGCTTCCGGGCCCCCGGTGCGCCGCCGGGCCCCCGGGGCGGGCCGGGCGCGGGCGTCGCCACCGCGACGTCGGGGCCCCGGTCCGCGGTGACCCTGTGGTGCCCGTGGCGGGGCCGGGCGCCCGACCGGCGCGTCCGCGCTCAGTCCCGGCCGCCGACCCTCTCGAAGACCCCGGTCAGCCCGTCCAGGAAGGCCGAGAGCGCGAGCTCGAAGCTCGCGTCGTCGATCTCGGCGGCGTGCTCGGGCAGCCGGTGGGCCTGGGACAGGTTCGGGTAGCGGTCCCGGTAGACGCGCACGTCGTCGTCGAATCCGCGCGCGAAGGAGTTGGTGGCGGCCCCCACGACCAGGTACTTGGTGGAGGCGCCGATCATCGTGGCGTAGCGGGGCGGCCATCCGGCGCCCACCAGGCCGCCGTGCACGGCGTCGGCGCGGCGCAGCGCCTCCTCGCGGCGCCCGGGGCCGGAGGAGACCACCGGCAGCAGGTGGGGGTGCTCGGCGAGGGCGTCGCGGTAGGAGCGCGCCCAGACGGTGAGGCCCCGGCGCCAGTCTCCGCCCTCGAAGCCCGAGACGTCGATGCGCGAGGTGACCTCGTCCGCGACCTCGGTGAGCAGCTCCTCCTTGGTGCGGTAGTGGCTGTAGAGGGAGGCCGCCTGCACGTCGAGCACCTGGGCGAGCTTGCGCATGGACAACCCGTCCAGCCCGTCCCGGTCGATGAGTGCGAGGGCCGCACGGCGGATGCCCTGACGGCTCAGGATCGGCGTCTTGGGTCGGGCCACGGAGGGATCCCCTTCTCCACTGCGGCGGACGGACCGGACCCTCCGGCGTCCGGCCCGATCATCGCACGTCGGCGCACCGCGTGCGGCCCCTCGGCGGCGTTCGCGCACCCGGCCGCCCGCCTCCCGGACGCGTCCGCCCCGCCGTGAGGACCTGCCCGCGACCGGGGCCGACATCCGTTTCCTCCCGTTCGGTGACACCTCTTGCACGTACGCCGGGAAAGCCCGTACCCTCAAACCGAACGCCGTTAGGTTACTGGGGAGACAGGCCGTGATCGATTTCTCACTGAGCGATGAGCAGCGCGCCGTGCGCGACTGGGTGCGGACCTTCGTCGAGCGGGAGCTGATGCCGCTGGAGAACGAGGTGCTGCGCCGCGAGCGCGAGGGGCACCCGCCCGGCCTCAACGCCGAGGAGCGCACCCGGCTGCGCGAACTGGCCCGCAAGTCCGACTTCTGGGGCGTGGAGACCCCCGTGGAGTACGGCGGCATGGGCCTGGACCCGGTCACCGCCGCGGTCATCGAGATCGAGCTGGGCAGGACCTTCCTGACCTTCAAGTTCGGCGGCGAGGCCGACAACATCCTCTACCACGCCAACGAGGAGCAGAAGGAGCGCTACCTGCTGCCCACCATCGCCGGTGAGCGCCGCTCCTGCTTCGCCATCACCGAGCCCGGCGCGGGCTCCGACGCCAAGGCCATCCGCACGCGCGCCGTCCGCGACGGCGACGAGTGGGTGATCAACGGCGAGAAGACCTTCATCACCGGCGGCAACGAGGCCGACTTCGCCATGGTCTTCGCGGTCACCGACCCGGACAAGGGCGCCGACGGGGGCGTGACCTGCTTCCTGGTCGACCGCGAGGCGGGCTGGACCTCCGAGCCCATCGACACCATGGGCGAGCGCCGTCCCGCCTCCCTCGTCTTCCAGGACGTGCGCGTGCCGCACGCGAACATCCTGGGCGAGGAGGGCAGGGGCTTCACGCTGGCCATGAAGTGGATCGGCAAGGGCCGCTACCTGCTGCCCGCCCGCGCGCTCGGCGGCTGCGAGCGCCTGCTGGACATGGCGATCGAGTACTCGCGCACCCGCGAGACCTTCGGGGCGCCCATCGCCGACCGGCAGGCCATCCAGTGGATGATCGCCGACTCCCAGACCGAGATCGAGGCGCTGCGCCTGCTGGTGCTGCACGCCGCCTGGCAGGTGTCGGTGGGCCGGGACTCGCGTCACGCGCAGTCCATCGCCAAGCTCTTCGGCGGCGTGAAGGCCAACGAGATCGTCGACCGCGTGATGCAGATCCACGGCGGCATGGGCTACACCCGCGAGCTGCCCATCGAGCGCTTCTACCGCGACGTGCGGCTGCTGCGCATCTTCGAGGGCACGGACGAGATCCAGCGGCGCACGATCGCCCGCGACCTGCTCAAGGGCCATGTCAAGGTGGGCGCAACCCTGGGCTGACGGCGGGACGAGGGGCCCGTGCCGCACGTGGGAGCGCGGCCCGGGCCCCTTCCCGTGCGCCCGGACCCTACGGGGAGCCGGGGGCACGGCCCGCCGGCCCCGACCCGGGCCCCGACCCGGGCCCCGCGCCGGGGGACGCCCGGGCGCGAAGCGGCGCCGTTAGCGGACGCCGACCAGGTCGCAGACGAAGATCAGGGTCTCGTTCGGCTTGATGGCGCCGGGGGCGCCGCGCTCGCCGTAGGCCAGGTGCGGCGGGATGACCAGCTTGCGGCGGCCGCCCACGCGCATGCCCAGGACGCCCTGGTCCCAGCCCTCGATGACCTGGCGCGCGCCGAGGCGGAAGCTCAGCGGGGCGCCGCGGTTCCAGCTGGCGTCGAACTCCTCGCCGCTGGAGAAGGCCACGCCCACGTAGTGGACGTCGACGGTGCTGCCGTGGCCCGCCTGGGCGCCCTCACCGACCACCATGTCGGTGATCTCCAGGTCGGCGGGCGGCGGGCCCTCGATGAAGTCGATCTCGGGACGCTCAAGCGCCATGGTGGTACCCCTCGTGTCGTCACAGTGAACCGAAGGGCCCAGGGTATCGGTGCGCGGTCACCTCCCGGCGCGGACCGGACGCCCCGCGACCCGCCCGCCCCGGTCCCGCCTCAGACCTCGCCGACGGTCGCGGCGATGACGTGGCCGTGGCCCTCGACCTTGATCGGCCCGCTGTCGGCCTGCACGAACACCGACTCGCCGCGCTGGAGGGTCATGCCCTGGCCGACCTCGGCGACCAGCTCCACCTGCCCGTGCAGGGTGAGCAGGACGGTCGGCCCCTCCCCCGGCAGGTGGGCGGTGATGCGGCCGGGGCCGATCTCGTGCAGCGCGAACTCCGGGGCGGCCGTGCGGAACTCCCGGCGCCCCTCGCAGACCCCGGGCCTGGCGTAGGGGATGGGCAGCACCGAGAAGTCCACCACGTCCAGCAGCTCGGGCGCGTCCACGTGCTTGCCGGTCAGCCCGGCGCGCAGCACGTTGTCGGAGCTGGCCATCACCTCGACCGCGGTGCCCTGGAGGTAGGCGTGCATGTTGCCCGCGGGCAGGAACAGGGCCTGGCCCGGCCAGAGCGTGACCCGGTTGAGCAGCAGGGCGGCCACCGCGCCGGGGTCGCCCGGGTAGCGGTCGGCCAGGTCGGCGACGATGGCGCCGTGGGACCCGCGCGGGCCGGAGTCCGACCACTCGCGCACGAAGTCGCCGAGGAGCCGGGCGCGGGCCTCCCCGGGGAGGGTGAGCAGCCGGGTGAGGGCGCCGCGCAGGGCGGCACCGGTGTCGGCCAGGGCGAGGTCGCCGCGCAGCGCGACGGCCAGCTCGCAGGTGAGCCCGTGCAGGTCGGCGCGGGCGGCGGAGGGTTCGCGGAAGCCGCACAGCGCCTCGAAGGGTTCGAGGGCGAGGAGGAGTTCGGGCTTGTGGTGGGGGTCGCGGTAGTTGCGGTGGGGGGCGTCCAGGGGGATGCCCGCGCGCTCCTCGGCCTCGAATCCGGCGCGGGCGCGGACGGCGTCGGGGTGGACCTGGAGGGACAGGGGCGCCTCGGCGGCCAGGACCTTGAGCAGGAAGGGCAGCCGCCCGCCGAAGCGCTCGGCGGTGCGCCGTCCCAGGACGCGGCGGGGGTTCTCGGCGATGAGGCCGGGCAGGGGGCGCGGGCCGTCGTCGCAGTGCGCCGTGCTGGGGGCGCCGTGGTGGGCTCCCAGCCACAGCTCGGCCTGGGGCGTGCCGTCGGGTTCGGCGCCCAGCAGCCGCGGGATGGCCGTGCGCGCTCCCCAGGCGTAAGGCCTTACCTGGTTGGTGAGCCTGTGCATGCGCCCCCCGCTTTCCGGTCTGCGTGTTCTCACCCCGTGGACACCCCGGCGAGGCGGCAACAGTCTCGTGGAGAGCGCTGTCGCGGTCGACACGGCGCGCCCCACACCTTGGGGTAGTGCACACTTCACCTCGCGGGGTGGGCGGGCACCCCACGAACGCGGGGCCCGGCTGCGGCAACGAAGTTACCGGGAAGTAAACCATGCTCGGAAGCACGTGAACAGCGCCACATCCTGACCTCCTCTTCCGCCCGGCGGCGGGCGGAGCGCCCCCGGACGCGGCGGGGGCGCCGTGCCGGCCCGTCCGCGGGGCGACCGGCCGCCGCCGCGCGGGCCTCGCGGTTCCCGCACGTCCCGTATCCCCGCGGCGGGGTCCCGCCATTGTCCCGCAGCGGCGTTCCGGGCGCCACGGCCCCGCCCCGCGAACCGGTCGTCCGGCCGCGCCGCCGACGCCTCCTCCCCCCTTCCCCGGAGGCACCGGGATATCGGGATGCCCGGCGGATGGACGACCGGTTAACGTGCATTGGTCGTGTTTGTTCCCCGACGTGTGAGGCGGACACATGAGGCTGCGCCAGGGCGGGCCGGCGGACCTGTCAGCGGTGCTGGAGACCTTCGACGCCACCGTGGAGTGGCTGGTCGCGCGCGGGAGCGCCGCGCAGTGGGGCGACCGCCCCTGGTCGCGGGACCCCAGGCGGGTCGCGCGCGTGGAGCAGCTGGTGGCCGAGGGGCTGTGGGTGGCCGAGGTCGGCGAGGGCACCGCCGGTTTCCTCAACGCCACCGAACGCGCCCCCGGCTACGCGCCGAGGGTGCGCGAGCGCGAGCTCTACGTCCACCTGCTGCTGGTCGCGCGCGGGTACGCCGGACGCGACGTGGGCGGCAAGCTGCTCTCCTTCGCCCGCAGGCAGGCGCGCGAGCGCGGCATCGGACTGGTGCGGGTGGACTGCTGGGCGGGCGGCGACGGCGCCCTGGTGCGCTACTACGAGGGGCAGGGGTTCACCCCGGTCGAGCGGGTCCCCGTGGGCGGCACCGAGGTCCAGATGTTCGAGTACCGGGTCTGAGCCGGGCCGGACCCGCCGGGGCGCGGAGTCCTCGCGCCCGGGCGGAGGGGGCCCGGACCGGAGCCGCCGGGGGACGGGTTCGGGGACCGGATCCGGGACGCGGAGGCGGGGTGCGCGGACCAGACCGGGAACCGGGCGCGGGACTCGGGACGCGGACCGGGGGCGCGGACGCTCAGCGCGTGCGGCGCACCTTGTCGGAGGCCTCCACCAGGCGGTCGATCATCCGCTGCGTCAGCTCCGGGTCGGGCTGGGGCAGCCCGGCGATCGCCGCCATGTACAGGCCGTCGCCCGCGCGCAGGACGATCTCGGCCAGGACCGGGTCGGTGAGCTCCTCGTGCAGCAGGTCGCCCCAGCGGCTGAAGAGGCCCTGGACCGTGCGGACGGCCTCCTCGGGCATGTCCTCCTGGCCGCGCAGGGCCGCGATGACCGCCCAGTACAGCTCCCGTTCCTCGGGGCTGCGCGGCAGCGAGGTGCGCAGGAAGACGCGGACCACGCCCTCCTCCCCCTCCACCGCCTCGCGGAACTCCTCCTCTGCCAGCAGGCTCAGGCGCTCGATGAGCCCGGTGAGCATGGCGGCCTTGGAAGGGAAGTGGTACAGCAGCCCTCCCTTGGACACCCCGGCGTCGCGGGCCACGGCCTCCAGGGTCACCGCGGAGTAACCCTCGCCGACGAGGATGTCCTGCAGGGAGTCGAGAATGCGGTCGCGGGTGTTCGTAGCGTTCACGATTGACACTGTACCGGCTGGACGGTACTGTACCGGCTGGACGGTTGAAGAGTCCCGGGAGTACGCCACCCGGTCGACCAGGCTTCCCGTCCCCTCACCCGGCCGTTCGCCCCTCGCCTCCCGTCGGCCCCGACGCGCTCCCCACAGCCGTGCGGCGCGCCCACAAGCGACACGTAACGAGGAAAGATGAGTTCCGCCCAGACCGGAAACGGCAACGTCGGCGCGCGCGAGCGCGACGGCGCGGCGCCCGCCCTCGCGGGCCCGCGCGAATGGACCGCGCTCGCCGTCCTGGTCCTCCCGGTGATCCTGATCTCGGTCGACTCCACCGTGCTCGGCTTCGCCGTCCCCGCGCTCAGCGAGCACCTGCGGCCCGACGCGGGCCAGCTGCTGTGGATCGTCGACGTCTACGGCTTCGTCCTGGCCGGGCTGCTGATCACCATGGGCTCGCTCGGCGACCGCATCGGCCGGAGGCGCCTGCTCATGATCGGCTCGGCCGCCTTCGGCGCGGCCTCGCTGATCGCCGCGTTCTCGCCCACCGCCGAGGTGCTCATCGCGGCCCGCGCCCTGCTCGGCATGGCGGGCGCCTCGCTGATGCCCTCGACCCTGTCGCTGCTGCGCAACATGTTCCTGGACCCGCGCCAGCGCCTGCTGGCCATCGCCCTGTGGGCGTCCGGGTTCTCCGGCGGCGCGGCGCTCGGCCCGATCCTGGGCGGCTGGCTCCTGGAGCACTTCTTCTGGGGCTCGGTGTTCCTGATCAACCTGCCGGTGATGGCGCTGATCCTGGTGCTGGTCCCGCTGCTGGTGCGCGAGTCGCGCGCCCCCGGCTCGGGCCGCCTGGACCCGCTGAGCGTGGTCCTGTCCATGGCCGCGATCCTGCCCGCCGTGTACGGCGTCAAGAACCTGGCCACCGAGGGCCTGGCGGCCGTCCCGGTCGCGTCCCTGGCGGTCGGCCTGGGCCTGGGCTACCTGTTCGTCCGGCGCCAGAGGGCGCTCGACGACCCGCTGATCGACGTGGGCCTGTTCGGGTACCGCGTGTTCAGCGTGGCGGTGGCCACCAACCTGATGATCGTGTTCTCGCTGGTGTCGTCGCTGTTCTTCCTGACGCAGTACCTCCAGCTGGTGCTGGGCGTCTCGCCGATGCGGGCCGGTTTCGTGCTGCTGCCCGGCCTGGTGCTGTCGGTGCTGGCGGGGCTGGTGGCGGTGCGGCTGTCGCGCCGCCTGAGCCTGGCCGCGGTGGTCGGCGGATCCCTGCTGGTGACCGCGACGGGGTTCGCGGTCCTGGTGTTCGCGCCCCAGGGCGACGTGGTGACCGGTGTGGTGCTCGTGGCGACGGGCTTCGCGCTGATCGCGACCGGCGCGGGGTTCGCCGAGACGCTGACCAACGGCGCGATCATGTCGTCGGCCCCGCCCCAGCGGGCGGGCGCGGCCTCGGCGATCTCCGAGACCGCCTACGAGCTGGGCGCGGCGCTGGGCGTCGCGGTGCTGGGCAGCGTGCTGACCGCGTCCTACCGCACGAACCTGACCGCCGTGGAGGGCGTGCCCTCCGGTGCCGTGGACGCCGCCCGGGAGACCCTGGGCGGGGCCGCGAACGCCGCGACCGAGGTGGGCGGCCCCGCGGGCGACGCCCTGATGGGGGCCGCGCGGACGGCGTTCACCGACGGCATGCACCTGACCAGCGTCATCGCCGTGGTGATCGTCCTGGCGGCCGCCGCGCAGGCGTGGGTGCTGCTGCGCGGCCTGGGCAACCCGGCGGTGGAGCCGGTGGAGGGTCCCGCCGAGGGGGCCGTCGAGGAGACGGTCGAGGCCGTGGGCACCGCCGGGACCGCGGGGACCACGGTGGCCGCTGAGACCGCGGGTGCCGGGGAGAGGACCGACCCCGTGGCCGCCGACCCGGTGGCGGGGGGCTCCCCGGCCGCTCCGGGACCGGAGCGCTCCGACGGCTAGCGCGCGAGTCCGGGCCCCGGAGGCGACATCCTCCGGGGCCCGACGCGTGCCCGGCCCCATCCCAGCGGTGCCCTCCCAGCGCTGCCCTGCCTCGGCTGCGGCCTAGACCCCACCGTCCGGCCCGCCGCCGAACAGGGGGTCTCGGTACACCTCACCTCCCCCTGGAGGCGCGAGGACCCCTGGTCCGGGCCGCGATGAGGGACGGGCGCGGGAACGCCGGGAAGGACCACGAGCGCCCGTCCCGGCGTACAGGACGCCCGGGATGGTGGACGCCCCGTGAGGGCGGGGACGCGAAGCCCCGGAGGCCGTCCTCAGGGGACCCGGAGCAGCTCCACCTCGGCGCCGTCCCAGCCCGGCGGCACCACCGCGTAGGCGTCGGCCAGCGCGGCGCCGCGCAGACTGCCCGGACGGTCGTGGCCGACCGGGTGCGCGCGCCCGCCGCCCAGACGCACCGCGACCAGCCTGGTGTCCCGGGGATGGGCTGTGACGGCGCCCTCCAGGACGGCCCGGCCCAGCCCCGCTCCGGGGTCCGGACGGCCGGTCATGGCGGCGAGCAGGGGGACCAGCAGGGTGGCCGCGGCGACCAGGGCGGCCCCGGGGTTGCCGGGCAGGCCCACGAACACGGACCGGCCGGTGTGCGCGAGCAGCTGCGGGTGGCCGGGACGGCAGGCGACCCCGTCGACCGCGACCTCGGCGCCCAGCTCCTCCAGGGCCGAGCGCAGGTGGTCGGCCGGGCCCCGGGACGAGGAGCCGCACACCGCGACCACGTCGCCGTCCGCCCCGGCCAGAGCGTCGAGCAGCGGCCGCCGCTCGTCGCCCAGGTGGCGCAGGGACTCGACCCGGCCGCCCGCGCGGTCCACGATCGCGGGCAGCGCCGGGCCGATGGCGTCGCGTACGCTGCCGTCGCCGGGCAGCCCCGATGTGGTGATCTCCTCACCGGTGACCAGTACCGACACCCGGGGGCGCAGCACGGACAGGGTGTCGTGGCCCAGGCTGGCGGCCAGGCCCAGCGCGGCGGGGCCGACCACCGCCCCCCGTGTGAGCACCGTCTCGCCGGGGGCGATCTCCTCCCCCGCCCAGCGCACGTGGCGGCCCGCCTCCGCGGGTCCGTCCACCGCCCCGTCCCGGACGTCGGCCCGCTCGTAGGGCAGGACGCACTCGGTGTCCTTGGGCACACGGGCGCCGGTGGCGATCTCGACGGCCTCGCCCGGACGCAGGCACACGGGCGCCCCGCCCGCTCCGGCCAGCTGCCGCCCGACCAGCCGCCAGGGCCCCGGCCCCGACACCGCGAAGCCGTCCATGGCCGAGGCGTCGAAGGCGGGCAGGCCCGCCAGGGCGTGCACGTCCGCGGCGAGGACGGCTCCCAGGGCCTCCTCCAGGGGAAGGTCCCGGGGGGCCGGGGGCCTGCCGCCGCCCAGGAGCCGGGCGGCCTCCCTCGCCCGCGGCCACGACCGGTGCCCGTCGTGTCCCCCGGTGCCGCCGCCCGCGCCCATATCCGTCTCCCCCTCGTCACGCCGGTGTCCCCCATTGTCCACCCGGGGGCATGACGCGGACGTTAACGTCTGCTCCGAACGTCCCGGCGCGTCCCTCGTCCGCACGGCCGCCCACCCGCCGAGGGAGCGCCGAACCGGCTCCTCCCAGCGCCGATTTGCCGTCTGCTGACTTTCCGCTAGAGTTCTTACCAGCAGCACGGCGGGGCCCACGGGCCCCAGGCCAGGCAGCAAGCGGACGTGGCTCAGCTGGTAGAGCATCACCTTGCCAAGGTGAGGGTCGCGGGTTCGAATCCCGTCGTCCGCTCGGAGGAGACGCGAGGCGCCCCGGCACCTCACGTGTAACTCGGTGGAGTGGCCGAGAGGCGAGGCAGCGGCCTGCAAAGCCGTCTACACGGGTTCGAATCCCGTCTCCACCTCCCACGCTACACGCGGGCGGTTAGCTCAGTTGGTTAGAGCGCTACCTTGACACGGTAGAGGTCACAGGTTCGAATCCTGTATCGCCCACCACCTTCCCAGGCCGGAGCACACGCTCCGGCCTGAGTCGTTTCCGGGCCTCCCCAGATGGAAGCCGTCCGGGGCCCTCCTCCGACCAGCCCCCGGGAAGCCCCTCCCCCTCCCGCCGCGGCGGTGCTCTTCGGGTACCGGCGTCCCGACGAGGAGCCGCTCCGCCCCCGGCCCGTGGGAGCCGCACGGCCCGGCCCCGACCGCACCCGGGCGTGAACCCCGGATACGGCGGGCCGCCGTCCGGGAGCCGCGAGGCCGGGTTTCGGACCTTTGTCCGACGAGGAACGACACCTGGTCCGCCGGGTTTGCGCCGGGTCCGTTTCCCGCGCCGATCCGGACACCACCCATCAGCGCGATTTTCCGCGGGGCCGCCCGCCCCCTCCGCCCCCTGGTCCGGTACCCGGCGGCAACCGCACCGAGCACCGCCCCGGATTGGGTCCCACCACAACCCCCACCCGGCGTTCGAACCCGTGGCGGACCGTCACCGCCGAGCGGCAGGATCACCACCGCAACCCTCCCTTTTCGATGAGGAGTTCGATGCGTCGTTCCCGCAAACGCCCGCCCGTCCCCGCCGACGCGGCTCCGGCCGAGCCGCGGATGAAACCCACCCGCTACCACCCCTGGGTCGACCAGCTCCAACGGCTGACGGTGTGGACGATCCTCACCCGGCTGCCCCGGATGATCCTCCGTGTCCTGGGGGTGGCCTGGCGGGCCAGCCGCGTCGACACCGCCTCCACCCTGGTCCTGAACGTCGCGGCCGGTCTGGTGGGCGCGGCCGGCCTGATCGCCGTCGCCCGTGTGCTGGAGTCCCTGCTGGCCCAGGGCCCCACTCCGGAGCGGTTGCAGGCGGCCCTGCCCTCCCTGCTCGCGCTCGCCGCCCTCCTCGCCCTGCACGGAGTCCTGACCCTGGGCGCGGGATGGGCGCAGGCGCGGCTGGGCCCCCAGGTCGAGCGGGCCATGGAGATCGAACTGTTCTCCCTGACCGCCCGCACCCGCCTGGAGGCCTACGACGACTCCGACTACAACGACGCCCTGGCCCGGGGCCGCGACCGGGGCATCTACGAGTCCTCGTCGCTGATCGCGAACGCCATCGACGTGCTCAGCGGCCTCATCGGGCTGCTGGCCGTCGCCGGAGTGCTGACCGTCCTGCACCCCGTCCTCGCCCCTTTGCTGGTGGTGGCGGTGCTGCCCACCGGGTGGGCGGCGATGCGTGCGGCACGCATCCGCTACACCAGGCTGCGGGAGCTGACCACCACCGACCGCCGCCGCTACGTGGTCGGCACCCTGCTCGCCGACCGCGCCTCTGCCGCCGAACTGCGGGCCTACAACATGGCCCCCGGACTGCTGCGTGAGTACACCGGTATCGCCGACCGGGTGCGCGCGGTGATGCTGGACGTGGCCCGCCGCCAGACCCTGGTGCGCGGCACCGGCGACGCGGTGGGTGCGATCGCCCTCCTCGGCGTCTACACCGCCCTGGTCCTGCTGCTGATGAACGGGCAGATGCCGCTGGCCGTCGCGGGGGCCGCGTTCGTGGCGATCAGGCAGGGCACCGGGGCGCTGGACCGGCTCACCCACGCCCTCACCAGCACCTACTCGTCCGGGTTGTACGTCGACGACGTCTACCAGGTGTGCGAACAGACCCGGCGGAGCCTGCCCCGCCCGGGCCGGTGCGACCTGCCCGGCCCGTTGGAGACCCTGTCCGCCACGAACCTGCGCTTCGCCTACCCCAACCAGGAGCGCGAGGCCCTGGGCGGTGTGGACGTCACCCTGCGCAAGGGGGAGGTGGTGGCGTTGGTGGGCGAGAACGGGTCCGGCAAGTCCACGCTGGCCAAACTCATCGCGGGCCTGTACACCCCCGCCCAGGGCCGTATCACCTGGAACGGCCAGGACATCGCCGACACCCGCATCGAACAGGTCCGGGACCGCATCGGGCTGATCAGCCAGGACTACACCCAGTGGCCCTTCCCCGCCCTGCGCAACATCACCATGGGCGGCCCCGACGAGGCCGTCGACCGCGAACGGCTCGAACGCGCGCTCGCGCTCAGCGGCGCCGACGAGGTCGTCGCCTCCCTGGACCGGGGCCTGGACACCGTGCTCGACAAACGCTTCGAGGGCGGCGCCGACCTGTCCGGAGGGCAGAAACAGCGGATCGCCGCCGCCCGCGGCCTGTACCGGCGAGCGGACCTGGTCATCGCCGACGAGCCCACCGCCGCCCTGGACGCCCGCGCGGAGAAACGCCTGTTCGACACGTTGCAGGCCGCCGCCCGAGACGCCACCGTGCTGCTCATCACCCACCGCCTGGCATCGGTGCGCCAGGCCGATCGGATCTACGTGCTCCGTGAGGGCCGGGTCGCCGAGCACGGCACCCACGACCAGCTCATGGCCCAGGAGGGCCTGTACGCCGAGCTGTTCGGTATCCAGGCCAACGCCTACCAGGGGCTGACCAGCCCGGAGGCGGGCTGACACCGCGACGGGGCGCCCCCGTGCTCCTCGGAGGCCGGGGCACGGGGCACCCCCCGTCGCCGGGTCACCGGGGTGTCCGCCCCCGGGTGGGCGCCCCGTCGCCGGAACGCGACGGCACCGGCCAGCCGGGAGCCCGGAAGCGGCGGGGGAATCGTGTCCTGCCCGGGCTCCGGCGGTAGCGGACACGAACTTTGGGTAGTGCCGTGTGCGCTGTCAGTTGCATGGGGTGAGAGCGCCCATGCCGGGGCGCCGAGTTGACGGGGGCGCCGCGGACTCCGGCCGGGCCATCGGCACCGGTCGACTTGACCTGGAGGGCAAAGGATGCGGCACGAGAGCGTGTGGACGGTCACGGAGAACCGACCGGAGTTTCCCCGTCTGCGACAGGACGTGGAGGTCGATGTCGCGGTGGTGGGAGGCGGCCTCGTCGGGTTGACCACCGCGCTGCTGGCGCGGCGGGGCGGCGCCGGCAGCGTCGCGGTGCTGGAGGCCGGGCGCCTGGGGCAGGGCACGACGGGGCACACCACCGGGAAGGTCACCTCCCAGCACGGGCTGGTCTATGCGGGGTTGACCGACCGCTACGGCCAGGACAGGGCCCGTGTGTACGCCGACGCCAACCAGGCCGGAGTGGAACTGGTCGCCGAGCTGGCCGGCGAGTACGGCATCGACTGCGACCTCACCCGCGCGCCCGCCCTGGCCTACACCCGTGACCCCGGACAGCGCCGGGCCCTGGAGGAGGAGGTGGCCGCGGCCGAACGCCTGCGCCTTCCGGCGTCGTTGGTGGAGACGACCGACCTGCCCTTCGGGATCGAGGCGGCGGTGCGGTTCGACCACCAACTGCACTTCCACGCGGGCCGGTACGTCGCCGGTCTGGCGAACGCGTTGTCGGCGGCCGGTGCGCGGGTGTTCGAGCACACCCGCGTGTTGGAGGTGGAGGAGCACCGGGACGGCACCGTGCGGGTGAGCACCGCGGACGCGACGGTCCGCGCGAACTTCGTGGTGGTGGCGACGCTGTTGCCGATCAACATGATCGGGGGGTACTTCGCCAAGGCGCGCCCCTTCCGGTCCTTCGGGCTGGCGGCCCGGCTGCACGGTCCGGCACCGCAGGAGATGGCGATCTCGGTCGACTCGCCCAGCAGGTCCACGCGGCCGTGGCTCGACCGCGGCTCCAACGGGCTGATCGTGGTGGGCGGCGGTCACGAGACCGGCACCGAGCAGGACACACAGGCGATGTGGGACGACCTGGAGCAGTGGACCAGGTCCACCTTCGACGTGGACGCGGTGGAGTACCGCTGGTCGGGCCAGGACTACACCACGGCCGACCAGGTGCCCTACATCGGTCGTTCACCGATGAACGACCGGGTCCTGGTGGCGACGGGGTTCAACAAGTGGGGCCTGAGCAACGGCACCGCCGCCGCCGTCATCCTGAGCGACCTCCTGCGGGGCCGTGACAACCCCTGGCTGCCGATGTTCGACGCGACCCGCGTCGGTGACGCCAAGGCCGTGGGACGGATGGTCAAGGACAACCTCAAGGTCGGCGCGGACCTGGTCGGCGGGCACGTGGACCGGCTGCGCTCCCACCACGGCCGCCACCTGGACCGGGGCCAGGGCGGAGTCATCGACGTCGACGGCGGCTCCGTCGGCGCGTACCGCGACGCGGAGGGCAGGCTCCACGCCGTCAGCCTGAACTGCACCCACATGGGCTGCCGACTGGCCTGGAACGCGGCGGAGACCAGCTGGGACTGCCCCTGCCACGGCTCCCGGTACGACACCGACGGCGGCATCCTCAACGGACCGGCGGTCACGCCCCTGCCCACCGTCGACCTCGACGACGCCTGACCCCGCCACCGGGGCCGGGGCCAGGAGGTGAGGGGCGGCCCGGACACCCGCAGGAGCCCGGGTGTCCGCCGCAAGCGCGACCGACGCGACCAGCCGTGGTCCGACCGCGGGCATCACCGGGAGAGGAGCCGCGCCCCTCCCCGACCCGCTGGGCTCGGACACCACTCGGGAGAAGGTCCTCGACTGTGCCCGCCGGGTCAGTCCACCAAGCACGCCTTGAGGGCCTGGAGAGCCAACGAGGCGGTCTGGGCCCTCTCCAGAAGCAGGATGTCGCGATGCAGTTCGGTGTCGAGCCGCCCGTAGGTGATTCTCGGATCGCTGCTGTCAGCCGGGATCGGCACGCACGCGACGGCCAGGCCCTCTCGCACCAACGCGAGCTGGGTCAGATGGTCGGCGACATGGAACGACACGTCGAGCTCGACGCCGTGCCGACGTGCGACCTGCTCGATCGCGGTGTGGGCATCAGAGCCCCGGGCGCAGGTCGCCCAGCGCTCTCCGGCCAGGTCACGAATACTGAGAGGGTCGTGGGACCGCAGAGGATGGTCGCCCGGCATCGCGATGAACAGGGCTTCTCGTGTGATCCGTTCCGCGACCACACCCGTCGGCAACCGCAGGGGGGAGGCGCTCCAGGACTCGGCGAGCACGAGATCGACGGCCCCGGCCGCGAGACGGTCGAGATGATCGGCGGTCTCCCCGTCCTCGACGGACACCCGCACGCGGGGGTACTCACGGTGAAACGCGGCCAGCTTGGAGCCGAGCACGCTTCGGATGGCGGAGGCGATCGCCGCGACACGCAGATGATCGACGTAGGTCTCGTCGCGGTGAAGATCGTTCTCCGCCTGCTGCATGGCATCGGCCACCTGCCGGGCGTACCCGGCGAGCACCTCACCCTTCGCGGTGAGGCGGAGGCCGCGCCCGTCCGGCACCACGATCTTCGTCCTCGCCTCGGCCTCGATGCGTCGCAACTGCTGTGACACAGCGGGGCCGCTCATGTGCAGTACCGTCGCGGCCTGGGTCACCGACCCCGTCCGGGCCACGGCGTCCAGTACGCGGAGACGGTCCCATCCCACAGTCATAAGGAATACTTAACATAAATGAGCAGAACTATGAAGTAGTGCTGGCTCCAGGTGTGAACCTACCGTCGAGTCATGTCTTCTGTCGCTCCACGCTCACCGCACGGCACACCCCCCACCGGTCGGACGGTAGGAAGAGACGGCCCCGTCGTCGCGTCGTCTCTGGTCCTGGCTGGAGCGCTCTGCCTTTCGGTTTCGGCGATCCTGGTGAAACTGGCCGGCGTCGACGCCGCCACGACCGCGGTGGCACGGTGCGCGATCGCCGTGGTCGTGCTGGTCCCCCTGGCGCTTCGGGAACGGGCGCGGGCCGGGGCCCTGTCACGCAGCGGTGTGCTGTGGTCCCTCGCCGCCGGGGCTGCGCTGGGCATTGACTACGCCGCCTGGACCGCCTCGATCTACCACGTCGGCGCGGGGATCAGCACCGTCCTCATCAACGTACAAGTCGTGGTCCTGCCCGCCCTGGCCTTCCTCATCGACCGGGAGAGGGTCACAACGCGCTTCATCATCACGCTCCCGCTGATGCTCATCGGAATCAGCCTGGTCGGCGGGCTGTGGAACGCTTCTCTCCGGGGTCCGGACACGAGTACCGGCGTACTGCTGGGTGTCATCGCGGGTTGTGGCTACGGCGTGTACCTGTTCATCACCCGCCGAGCGACACGACGCGACCCGGGTCTGTTCGTTCAACCGCTGACATGGGCGTCGGCCTCCGCCGCGGCCGCCACCGTCGTGGTCTCGCCCCTCTCCGGCGGCATCCAGCCGACCGGGATCCCAGCCCGGTCGTGGGTACTGCTCGTGCTCCTGGCGGTACTCGGCCAGGTGGTCGCCTGGTTGTTCATCCACCACGGCAGCGTCTTGTTGCCGTTGACGACGACCGGTGCGTTGCTGTTGGTCCAGCCGATCCTCGCGCTCGGCCTGTCCGCGCTGATCTTGGGCGAGCATCCCACGTTCCTGCAGTTGGTGGGAGCCGCGGTCGTGGTCACCGGTGTCGCTATGGCAAACGGCCTGCTGTTTCGAAACCGCACGCGATAGACCGTTGATGGAATTTTTCGGGAACTCCCGCGTGCGCGGCGAAGGGCGTCGAGGGCCCAGGAGGCGGCCCATGGCCTTGACGCCCTTTCATGCTGCACGCCCGCCCAGAAGATGAGTTCGAGGAGGAGCAATCTGGTACCGCCGTCCGAGAGGCCGGGAATCCAACTCTGCGAAACCCGCTGCACGGCAGGCCGGGGAGATGGGGCATGCCAGCGTCGCAAAAGTCCCCGATAAGCTGCGCAAACCTTCCCCCGTGTGACGGCGGAGGACCCCAGAAGTCATCTGAACCCAAATATTCCACTGGGGTTTGCCGCGCCCAAGTCGCGACTCCAGAGAGACGGTAAGCTCAACTTACCAGTACTGTTCAGCACTTATAAGTTGCTCCAAGGAGACGGGCTGCGTATGGTGAGAACATGAACATCTCAATCACCACCGGGACACAGCAAAAAGAGCCGATTCAGCCAGTGCCACCAAGTACTCAAATTCTCGAGTAAAGGTGTTTTGCCGACTCGGCCAACCCTCTTTCCGAGTGATTCCCCATGCCGACGAGCACCGTCCACCGGACTTGATCTGCTCCGACCAATCACGACTGATCACTCGATCGGGTTCCTCGATAATATATCAATAAACCCCCGATGCCATGTGGCCAGTCCGGCATGAGACTGTCAGGAGAGCGAACAATCAGCAGTAACACCGACCTTGGCCTGTTAACGTCTATCACCCTTCAACCTGACGGGAGGGCGCCAGGATCGAAACGCGAGATAGCTGATAGCGCTGACTACGACAACTATTTCCGCATCCGACGCGAGGCCGCCCCGGAGAGGTGGTCCAGTGCAGCCCGAAAGGTCGCCAAGGAGGTCGTGGAAGACCTGCCTTCCAGCAGTCTCGACGAGGCGACTCAACGCGATCTCCTGGCAGGGATCTCCACACTCCTCCTGTCGGCATCCCGATGGCCGGAAAGCTCGGGTACCGCCGGGGGCACGGAGTCGACCCGGGTTCCGGATCGTGAGGTCCGGGTGTCGGTCACCCGCTGGAAGGTCGGCCACCACCTATTCCATCTTCTGTTGTCGATCATGAACAAGCACAGTGACGACGCACTCGCCGCACTGCGCGAGGAAGATTGGCATTCAGCCACATCGAACATTGCTGACCTGGCTTCCCTCCTCGACTCGGCCACAGCGGCGATGCACTACGCCTCAGACTTTCCACGTGAAAGCTACGAAGGCATCATTCGGCCCAGCATGGAACCGCCCTGGATGCCGTCCGGGTTCTCAGGAATATTCAACCAGGATCACCAGATATTCGAAAGCAACCTCAGAGAACTGCGGAAAGTCAGCAGGCCCCTGAACACGACGGGCGAGTGCAGGTCGGCGCTGAAACAGTTGTGGCGAGCACAGTCGAAGAACCGGCGCGACCACCGGAAGATCTGCGAGAAGTTTGTGCCTGGCGGTGATTCGATCCTCCAGCAGCACTTCGCCAAGAACAACGAAAAGGATAGTGACTGATGCCTGTCACCGTGATCGAACACTGGCACCTGAACGAAGAATCTTCTCGCAACGCTTTTTCTGTCATGCAGGAGATGGACGACCTGGTCGAGGACAACGCACACGCGGCCCCCGGATGGGACGGCCACGCACGTTTCTTCCAGTTGGAGGACGACCCGTCCCACGTACTGATGATCTACAGCTGGGGTTCGAAAGAGCAGGCCGCGGCCATGCTTGAGTCCGAGAAGGACCTTCTCGCCGATTTCATCAGGACCCGTTGCACCCGGGACCGGGAGATCGAGTTCGCCGAGGAGCTCCCCGTCGATGTCTAACCGAGGAGAGCCGGTCGATGTCGGCGACTGGCCGGCGAGGAAGTTCCGCGAACACGGCGAGTTCCTGCTGGAGGAGCTCGAACGATGGTTCGTCGATCTCCGCTCCCAGGCCGTGCGCCCCCCGCCGCGCGAAGCCCGCGACGTACTCGAGGACTTCGGATCACTGGCCCCGAAGGACCCCGAGCCGTTCGACCACGTCGTCACGGACACCATCGATCGCGTGTTCAAGGGCTCGGTCCTGTGGAACCACCCCCGTCACCATGCCTACTTCAGCAACAGTTCGAGCGCTCCCGCCATCCTCGCGGAGGCGTGCACGGCGGCGCTGAACACCAATGTCATGGTCTGGGACGCTGCTCCGGCGGCAGCAGCGGTGGAACAGCAGGTTCTACGGTGGCTCGCCTCCCTCGCCGCGATCGACTGGCCGGACCCTGACTCCGTACTCGTCGACGGAGCGTCGCAGGCGACGCTGTACGCACTGGCAGCGGCCCGTGAACACCTGTGTGAGCATGATTTTCGAACCCTGGGCGCAAACGCCGGCCCGGTGTTGCGGGTCTACTGCTCCGAGCAGACGCACAGTTCGGTCGACAAGGCGGCGATCACGCTCGGAATCGGACTGGCCAACGTCGTGCGCGTGTCCGACCAGGACGGCCTGCTCGATCCGGTGGCGCTGGAGGAGCAGATCCGGTCAGACCGCGCACAGGGGATGATGCCACTCGCTGTTGTGGCGACCGTGGGAACCACGAGCACAGCGGGACTCGAACCCCTCGGCAGAATCGCTGAGGTCTCAGCGCGCCTCGGAACTTGGCTGCACGTCGACGCCGCGTTCGGAGGACTCTGGCGGGCGAGCTCCGAGTTGGCAGCCGTGATCCCTTCACCCGAAGGCGCGGACTCGGTCGTCATCAACCCGCACAAGGTCCTCTTCTGTCCCATGGAAGCGAGCGCGCTCTACTGCCGCCATCCGGGGGCACTCGTCAAAACGTTCTCACTGGTCCCGGAGTACCTGCGGACCGACACCGGCGACGACCGCCTGGACTACATGAACTACTCGACACAACTGGGTCGGCAGTTCCGTGCGCTCAAGGTCTGGTGGATCATTCGCTGCTTCGGCACGCGGGGCATCTCCGCACGGCTTGATCACACCATCAAGATCACCCGTCGCCTCGAACGGTGCGTGGAGGCGGACCCGGTATGGGAGGTCGTGGCGCCGACGCCGCTGCCGCTGATATGCATACGGCCGAGCGGCATCGGTGGCTCCGACGAGGAATCCGACCGCGTGTGCAAGGCAGTCCACGACCGGATCAACCGGAACGGTCACAGCGCCGTGTCACATGCCAGAGTGAACGGCCGATACGTCATCCGCATTTCAGTCGGAAACATCCACACTGAATGGCGCGATCTTGAATACCTGTGGCAGCAGATCACCACGTCCACCACTGCGGCACTGAGGAGATGAGAGCCATCATGACCACTGAGAACGACATCCTGGCGGGCGGGCGAACCACCTTCTCTGAACGCGCGGCCCAAGCGGGAGTCGTCGGCCGGTGGTCGCGGGCGAACGAAGTGCTCCCGTGGCGACCCGAACCGAGATCGCGCACACAGAAGTGGTCCTACTCCGACCTGCGCGAACTGGCCGTCGAAGTGAGCCAGGAGGTGAAGGAGGATTCGGGGGCGCTACGGGTGCTCACGATGCTCAACCCCGGACACCCCGAGTCGGAAGCCGCGGCCGGCCATCTGTACGCGGGACTCCAGCTCCTCCTTCCGAACGAGGACATGCACAGCCATCGCCACGCGGCCACGGCGGTGCGCTTCGTGCACCAGAGCGACGGCGGCTGGACAGCGGTCGACGGGAACAAGATCTACGTGGAGCCCAAGGACGTCGTCGTGACCCCGTCCATGCTCTGGCACGAACACGGCAACGACGGCGACCGCCACGTCATCTGGCAGGACTGCACCGACGACCCCCTGGTCACGGCCATGGCGGCGAGCTATTTCGACCTGCACCCGGACAGGAGCCACCTCGGTGCGAGGACGGGCCCGGCGGACGTCCCGCCGACCGAGCACCGTTCCGCCTCTTTCGGCGGTTCCGGGCCCGTGCTGAGACCAGGAGGCGGACACGTCGGCCCTCAGGAACTGCACTACTCCTGGCGGAGCACGAAGGAGGCGCTCAAAGCGGCGCGCCCCCGCCGGGACGGGACGGCCGCCGTCACACTCGCGGACACCCGCGGCGGCTCGATGACGCCCACCATCGGCGCGGGATTCGTCCGCATCCCAGCCCACGGTGTCTCCCAGACCTCCCGGCAGACCGGAGCGCGGATCATGATCGCGGCGGAGGGGGTCACCGAGGTGAGGATCGACGACTCCGTCCACGTCCTGCGCCAGGGCGACACTTTGGCCGTTCCCTCCTGGTCGTGGTCGCAGATGAGGAACACGGGCGACCGGGAAAGCATCGTGTTCGAGTATGACGAGTCACCGATGCTCGGGGCGCTGGGCCTTTACAGGGAGGAAGGACGGAATGGTGCGTGACACCCGGGCGGTCGCCGTCCTCTGTAGTTCGTCCTCCACGGTGGAGGGCCGTGACGGCCGATGGCGTGACTGCGGAGTCTGGGCCGAGGAGTTGGTCCGGCCGTGGAGGGTCTTCCTCGACCACGGGTTCCGGGTTGTGGTGGTTTCTCCGGACGGGGAGCCTGTACCCGTCGAACCAGCGAGCGTCGAAACCGATTCGTGTCTGATGACCCGTGTCGAACTCGCCGACACACTCGATTTCCTCGGGCGGCACCGGTCCGAACTCAAGAGACCGGTGCCCCTCGGAGACCTCCTCGAAGGCGGTCACGTCGACGGGGTCTTCGTTCCCGGGGGCTACGGACCCACCGCACAGCTGCGCGCTGACGATCTCGTGGGCTCGTTCATGGAACGGTGTCTGCGTGAGTCCACTCCCGTCGCAGCGGTATGCCATGGCGTGTCAGCGCTCCTGGCACTGGACACCTCAGGTTCCGCTCCGGCCCCCCGCTCGGTGACAGGGTTCAGCAACGCGGAGGAACGGGCCGCCGGCGCCGACACGTGGGTCCCGTTCCTCCTCGAGACCGAACTCGCCAGACACGGTTTCGACTACTCGGCCGCTCCGCCGTGGTCCTGCCACGTCCTCCAGGACGGTTCCCTGATCACCGGGCAGAATCCGGCCTCGAGCGAGGAGGCGGCCAAACGCCTGGGAGCCCTGATGTGACTGACAGCCGCTAGCCGCATCGGCCTGCCCCGGACCGCCCCGCCTCCTCGGAACCGACGGGTCCGCGGGTTTCCACCCCTCGTCCATGTGCGCGCTCCCCGGTGTGTACCACCCCTGAAGGGGCCGTCCGTCGTGGAGGATGTGCACGGCCCGAGCACCGGGCACATCACTCGCCTCCGAGGCGAGTCCTCACGCGAAGGGGTGCCCCGTGAACCCGTCCCGCCCCAGGCCCTCGGGTCCTGTCCGCTCGGCGGCCGTGTCCGTGGTCGCCGTACTGGTCGCACCCATGATCCTGGCCGCGCCGCCGCCCCGGGCGACAGCCGACACCGCCCCGCCGGCGACCGGGATCACCGGGGCCGTGGAGGAGCCGATCGCCACCGGGGTGGACCTCGTGTCCGGCCCCGTCCCCGGCGCCGGGGGCGGCGGAGGACAGTTCGCCAGCCTCCTCACCGTCGACCTCACCGAGCGGGTCGGGATCGAGTACGTCGACGGGGGCGCTCTCACCTCACCCGCGACGGTCGCGGACATGGCGGCCGCCGCCGAGCCCCCGGCAGGCTCCACCATCGTCGCCGCGGTCAACGGCGGCTACTTCGACATCGGCGCGACCCAGGCCCCCAGGGGCGCCGGGATGCGCGACGGACGCGCGCTCACCTCGCCGGAGGCGGGGTTCGACCACGCCGTGGTCATCGACGCCGACGGCACGGGCGGCGTGCGGCGGGTGGACTTCGACGGAACCGTCTCCCTGCCCACCGGCGACCTCGACCTCGACGCCCTCAACGCCCCCACCGTCCCCGAGGACGGTGTCGGCCTGTACACGTCGGACTGGGGCGGACACCCCCGCGCACACGTCGTGTACGAACCGGGGACCGACCCCGGGCACACGGGCACCGCCCCCGTCGCCGAGGCCGTCGTCTCCGAGGGCACCGTCGAGCGGGTCACCGACACCCCCGGCAGCGGCCCGATCGACGAGGACGAGCAGGTCCTGGTGGCGCGCGGCTCCGCGGCGGAACGGATCGCCGTCCTGGACGAGGGCGACCCGGTCGGCCTGGAGCACACCCTCACCGCCGACGGCGCCGACCCCCGCCTCGTCCTGGGCGGGCGGCACGTGCTGGTCCGCGACGGCGAGCCCGTCCCCGTCGACGACCGCTCCCGCGCGCCGCGTACCGCGATCGGGTTCTCCGAGGACGGCCAAGCCATGCACGTGGTGACCGCGGACGGGCGCAACCGCAGCCACTCCGGGGCCACGCTCGCGGAGGTCGCCGAGCTGCTCGCCGCGGCCGGGGCCGCCCAGGCGCTGGAGCTGGACGGCGGCGGATCCTCGACCCTGCTCGTCCGCGAACCCGGAGGTGTCCGCCCGGTGCTGCGCAACCGTGCCGGGGACCGGCTCCGGGAGGTCCCCGACGGCCTGGTCGTCACGGCCCCCCAAGGGTCGGCCCGGCCCTCGGGCCTGTGGCTGCGGCCCGCACTGGAACCCCGGCCCGAACACGGTTCTCCCACACCGCCCCAGCAGGACCCCCGCCGCGTGTTCACCGGCATGCACCGCACCCTCACCGCCACCGGGCACGACGAGGCCTTCGGGCCGTCCGGTCCCGGCGCGCCCCACACCCCCGACGACCGCACCGGCGAACTCGTGCTGTCCGCGCCCACCGGACACGGCGACGGCCCCCGCTTCGTCGCGGGAAGCCCCGGCCCGGTGACCGTCACCGGGGAGGCGGGCGCCCTCCGGGGCACCGTCGACCTGGAGGTGCTGCCCGCCCCCGACACACTCCGTGCCACACCAGGGCGCCTGGACATGGCCTCGCCCGACGACAGCGCCTCCTTCGTACTCACCGCGGCCACCGGCGACGGGGAGCGGGCTCCCGTCGAACCGGTCGACGCCCGGGTCGAGGCCGCCCCCGAACTGGTCGAGGTCACGGCCCGCGGCGACGGCCGCTTCGAGGTGCGACCGCTCGCGGAGGAGGGGACGGGCACCCTCACGGTCACCGCCGGCGGGGTGAGCACCGAGGTCCCCTACTCCGTCGGCGCGCGGACGACCCCCGTGGCGGCCTTCGACGACGCGCGGGAGTGGACGGCGCGGTCCACACGCGCCGAGGCCGGAGTACGCCCCGCGGCCGGGCGCGACGGCCCCGGACTGGCGCTGGCGTACGACTTCACCCGCGACATCCGCACCCGGACCGCCGCCGCCCACCCGCCCGAACCGCTCGCCCTCGACCGCCGGGCCTTCGCCTTCACCGTGGGTGTGCGCGGCGACGGCAACGGCGCCCGCCTCGTGCTCAGCCTCACCGACGACCACGGTGTCGGCCACTCCCTGGAGGGCCCCGCGGTCGACTGGAAGGGCTGGCGCGACGTGCGCCTCCGGGTGCCCGACCACGTCGGACACCCGGTCACCGTCTCCCGTGTGTACCTGCTCGAGGACGACCCGGGCCGCGCCCACGCCGGCGAGGTGGTGCTCGACGGCCTCACCGCCGAGACCGCGACGGAGCCCCGCTCCGCAGGGTGAGCCCGGCGTCGCGGCGCCCGGCCGCCGGGGCTCACAGCCAGTCGTGTTCACGCGCGTACCGCGCCGCCTCGTGCCTGGTCCGGGTCTGGGTCTTGTGCATCGCGTTGGAGAGGTAGTTGCGCACCGTGCCCTCCGCCAGGTGGAGCCGGGCGGCGATGTCGGCGGCCGAGTAGCCCTCGCTGGTCGCCCGCAGCACGTCGACCTCGCGGTCGGTGAGCGGGCAGTCGTCGATGAGGGCGAGCGCGGAGACGTCCGGGTCGACCCACCGCCTGCCCCGGTTCAGGTCCGCGACGACCGAGGCGATGTGCGCCGGCTCCGCGGACTTGCTGACGAAGCCCTGGACCCCGAGCTTGAGCGCCTTGCGGAGCACACCGGGCCTGGCGTGGCGGGTCAGCATGAGGATCACCTGCTCCGGCAGCTCACGGCGGATCCGCTCGACGGCGCCGAGTCCGTCCACGCCGGGCATCTCCAGGTCGATGACGAGCACGTCGGGGCGGTGCTCCAGTGTGGCCCGCACGGCCCCCTCACCGTCCTCCGCCTCGGCGAGCACGGTGATCTCGCCCTCCAGCGGGAGCAGGGCGGCCATCGCCTTGCGCAGGAGGGCCTCGTCGTCGGCGAGTACCACGGTGGTCATCGGTCGTCCTCGGGGTCGTGGGTGTCCGTAACAGGGTGCGGGAACTCCGCGGCCGTCACGAACCACCCGCCCGTGTGCCGCACCGTGAGTTCGCCCCCGCTGTCCGCCAGGCGTTCGCGCAGGGCGGCCAGCCCCCGCAGCCGCGATGGCGGCTCCTCGGGGGCGCCGTCGTTGGCGACGGTGATGCCGGTCGCGCCCAGGGTGATGCGCACCTGCCCGGCCTGGGCGTGGCGCAGGATGTTGGTGGTGCTCTCGCGCAGGACCTGGCCCAGCAGCTCGCCCGTACCCGGGGCGGCCTCGGCCCCGCGGTCCACGCGCACGTCGATGCCCGCGGCCTCGAAGAGGTTCTTGGCGTTCTCCAGCTCCGCGGACAGGTTGAGCCGCCTCTGGGCGTAGGCCAGTTCCCTGGTCTGCGTGATGGTGTCGCCGACCAGGGCGTGGATCTCCCTGAGCTCCTCCTCGACCCGTCCGGGGTCGGCGCGCACCAGTTTGCGGGCCAGCGCGGTCTTGAGCTTGACCACGTGCAGGGTGTGGCCCTGGATGTCGTGCAGATCGCTGGCGAAGCGCGCGCGCTCCTGGGCCACGGCCAGCTCCGCCTCGCGCTCACGCGCCACCGCCAACTCCGCGACGAGGCCGTGGATCGCGTGGGCGAGCAGGGTGAGGACGACTCCTCCCACGGCGATGACCGAGGAGATGAGGCCGTACCGGAACAGGGTGTCGACCACGCCCTCGTTCGCCACCACCAGTTTCGACGCGACCACGGCCACGGCGAAGGCGGCGGTTCCCGCGACCGCCGCCCACCGGTGGCGCGGCAGCTCGAGGACGGCGACGGTGGCCACGATGGCGAAGCCGTAGGACGCCGACCCGGCGTCCCACACCAGCACCCCGAGGAGCCACACCGCCGCCGTGACGACCAGGCAGGGAAGCGCGACGCGGGAGAAACGGCCCACGCTCCAGCAGTGGACGGCCACCAGGGTCACCGCCAGGCCCGTGCCCAGGAGGAGCGCGTCCGGCCAGGAGTCGGCGTCGATCGCCACCAGCAGCGCCCCGACGGCGGAGACCGCGCCGGACACGAGGTTGAGGTGGAGCATGCGCAGCTGCCCCTGCGTCTTCTCGGTGTGTTCGGACACCGCGTGCGGCCCCCCGCGGGCCGGGCTCACCGGCCCTCCACCGCGGGTCGGACGGCCGGGCCCGGCGGCGGGAGGCGGGCCGGGGCGGCCGTGGGCGGGATACGCGGGGGCCGGGTGTCCATGTGCGGCTCTCCGGGATCGGGGACGGGGTCCGCCCCAGTATTTCGCCGACCGCGCCGCGCCCACCAGTGACACCACGTCATGACCTCACCCCGCGAGAAGTCACGGCCGGGTGGTGACGTGGCCCCACTGCCCCGGGAGCACGGCGGGCGCTGCAATGGACCCATGACCTCCACAGCAGTCATCGACGTCGAACGCCTCAACCTCGAGTACGGCGGATTCCACGCCGTGAGGGACCTGTCCTTCCAGGTCCGGCGCGGTGAGTTCTACGCGCTTCTGGGCACGAACGGGGCGGGCAAGACCTCCGCCCTGGAGACCATCGAGGGCCACCGCACCGCCACCTCGGGCACCGTGCGGGTCTTCGGCCAGGACCCGCGCGACCGGCGCGCCGTACGGCCCAGGATGGGCGTCATGCTCCAGGAGAGCGGGTTCTCCCCGGACCTGACGGTGAAGGAGTCGGTCCGGCTGGTCGGCGGGCTCACCCGGCGCACGGACACGGTCGAACGCGTGCTCGGCATGGTCGGCCTCACCGCCAAGGCCGGTACCAGGGTGTCCCAGCTCTCCGGCGGCGAGAAGCGGCGCCTGGACTTCGCCACCGCCGCCTACGGGTCCCCGGAGCTGATCTTCCTGGACGAGCCCACCACCGGCCTGGACATCCAGTCCCGGGACGGGCTGTGGGAGTCCGTGGACAGGCTGCGCGAGGACGGCTCCACCATCGTGCTCACCACGCACTACCTGGAGGAGGCCCAGCAGCGCGCCGACCGCATCGGGCTGATGCACAGGGGCGTCCTCCACCAGGAGGGGACCGTGGCCGAGCTGACGCGGACCCTTCCGGCCACGATCCGCTTCTCCCTGCCCGACACCGCACCGGCGCCGCCGCCCCAGGCCGCGCGCCAGGGCGACGGGGCCTTCCTCATCGAGACCCCCGACCTGCAGAAGGACCTGTACACCCTGCTCGGCTGGGCACGGGACAACGCGGTCGAACTGCGGGGGCTGGAGGCAGGACCGACCCGGCTCGACGACGTCTTCCGCTCGATCGGCGGCGACTAGCCCGTGCTCTCGGGGACCTCCGCTCCGCCGCGCGGCGGGCGGCGTCCACCGAACACGCCCCGACTCATCGCACCCTCCAGGAAAAGGACCTCCACCATGCTCCCGATCGCTCGGAGCGAGCTGATCCAGATCTTCCGGAACCGGCTGGTTCTGGTCACCATGCTCATCATCCCCGTGGCCTCCAGCGCGTTCTACATCTACCTGCACCAGGCCTTCCCCGCACTGCGCGAGGTCGTGGACCTGGGCGCCATCGCCGCGGTACTGGTGTTCCTCGTGGTCACCATGGGTCTCTACACCACCTCGGTGACCACGCTCGCCTCCCGTCGGCAGAACCTCTTCCTCAAGCGGCTGCGCTCCACGGCGGCGAGCGACGCCGACATCCTCACCGGGCTGCTGCTCCCGGTCATCGCCGTCACGCTGGTCCAGGTGACCGTGATCCTGACCGTGCTGGCCGTGGTCGGCGGCACCCCGGACAACGTGCCCCTGCTGGCGGCGGCCGTCGTCGCGACGATGGTCATGATGGCTGGCCTGGGGCTGGCCACGGCCGGAGTGACCAATTCCCCCGACCACGCCCAGGTGACCACGCTGCCCATCATGATCGGCGTCCTGGCCGTCTCCGGGTGGGTGGGGTTCAGCGGCACCGAGGAGCTCACCCTGCTCAAACGGCTGCTTCCCGGCGGCTCGGCCTCGGAGCTGGTCGTCAACGCCTGGAGCGGCGGCGTCCCCGTCACCGACTCCCTGGTCCTGCTGGCGCCCACACTGGCCTGGGTCGTCGTCGCCGTCGCGGCGGCCACCCGGATCTTCCGCTGGGAACCGCGCCGCTGACGGCTCCCGGCACGGGCCGGACGCGGACGGACCACCGGCACTGCGGTGCCCGCCCGGGTCCGCGGAGGCTCCCGACCACCAGCGGGCTCCCCGCGCGGACGGCCTGGAGGAGGACGACATGGACCTGACACCGCCGCAGCGGCTCCACCTGCTCAGCCACCACACCGACAAGAACCGGTTCGACCCCGTCAGCGCCGCCTGCCGCGGCCAGCTGCTGCGCACCGCGGTCCGAACAGCGGTCATGGCCACCGGGAGGGACGCCTCCGCCTGACCGGCGCCGTACCCCGGGGCCGCCGCCGACGCCGGGACGGAGCACCCGCCGCACGACACGCGCCCGGCGGCGTTTCCGCATCACCCACGAACAAGGAGTCCGCAGCCATGCCGACCAACCGCCCCGAACACCCGCACCGGCCGGCCCCGGCCGACACCACCTCTCCGAAGCGGCCGGGCTGGCCCGAGATCGCGGTCGGCCTGCTCGCCTGCGTGGCCGCCACGGCGGTGCTCGTGCCCCTCGGATCGCTGGGCCTGGACCCGGTCGCCTACGGGCTCGTCGTGGCCGCCTGGTCGGGCGTCGTCGGCCTCACCGGGTTCGCCGCGGCCGCGCTCCTCCGCATCCGCTCGCTCGGCGCCTTCGGCGTGCGCCGCACCACCTGGCGCTGGATGCTCGTCGGCGTGCTCGGCGGACTGGCCGCCCTGGCCGCCAAGGCCGCGTTGGTCTCCGCCGTCACCTCCCTGACCGGGCTCGACTCCGACCCCCAGGGCATGTACTACGACGCGGCCGGGGGCGGCGCGGTGTCCCTGGTCCTGACGGTGCTGTTCCTGTCCTTCCTGACGCCCATCGGCGAGGAGTTCCTCTTCCGCGGGGTCGTCGCCAACGCCCTGCTGCGCTACGGGCCCGTCATCGGCGTCCTGGGCAGCTCGGTGATCTTCGCGCTCTTCCACGGCATCAACATCGTCCTGCCCGCGGCGATCGTGGTCGGCGTCATCGCCGCCGAGATGATGCGCCGCAGCGGGTCCGTCTGGCCCGCGGTGGCCGTCCACGTCGTCAACAACCTGGCCCTGCCGCTGTACGTGCTCCTCACCGGGGCCACCGGGCCCGCCTGACCCTCCGCGGCGCACCGGCCGGGGCCGGCGCCCGGGCCGGTCACGGCTTCTGGCGGACCGTGGCCGTCTGTGGGGCCGACTACCAGGCGTCGGTCCCCCGTCCGGCCGACCGGTTCGCGCGCGACGACCTGGTCGCGGAACGCCCCACGCTCTCGTGCCTGGACCGGCTGCGACCGCGCGACAACCGCCAGATGGTCGGCCTCCGGGACCCGTCCGGGGGCCTGCGACTGGTCGGCGCCCTGGAGGCCCCCGGCGCCGGGTTCCGTCCCGCGCCCCGGTAGGTACTGCGGTCCGGCGGGTCCAGCGCACGCCACGTCGGCCCCGGGAAGGGGCCCCGAGCCCTCCCTCGGCGGTCCGCGCCGCCGGACCGCCCGGGTGCCGTGGCGGCGCGGTACGTTCTTCGGGCCCGCAGACCACACCGCCCAGGAGACGACGTGGCCCACTATTCGCCCGTGCCGGAGCTGAACCTGCTCAAGGAGTTGGAGGAGCAGGCCACCGGTGACTTCGTCGCGGACGGCTTCGAGATGCTCGGCTACGACGACCCCGAGCCGCTGTCCGGCTGGCCGGACGATCCGGCGTTCCGGTCCCGCCTCATCCCCTTCGCCCTGGCCAACGGCTCCGGGTCCGTCTACGCCCTGTGGCGCTGCGACGACCGCGAGGACCCGGCCGCCCTGCCCGTCGTCGTCCTCGGTGACGAGGGCGCTCTGGCGGCGGTGGCCGAGAACCCCCACGGACTGGTCCTGCTCCTGGGGGCTGACTCCGAGATCGGCGTCGACCACGGCTATCCGCCCTACCTGCGCGGCGAGCCCCAGGACGAGGACGGGCCCCGGCGCGCCCGGTACCGTGCCTGGCTCCAGGAGCACTTCGGACGCGGCCTGCCCACGGACTCCGAGGTCGCCGCCGTTCTGGACGGCGCACAGGACCGCTACGGCGAGCGGTTCGTACGATGGGCGGGCCGCTATCTACTGCTGTGAGCTCTCGTTTCGTCACCGGCTTCATCACAGAAGTCGGCCCTTTACGATGTAGATTTACATTTGTCCGTTTACGCCGGATATGCCATCGCGGCCGGTGAGGCGACTCCGCGCGCCACCCCACCAGCGGACGCGCCGCCGGGCTCCAGGCCCGGCGGCACGCCCGGTCAGGAGGCCCCGGCCTCCGGGGCCGGGCCCGGTTCGTCCCGGTCCCGCTCCGGCGCGATGGCCCCGGCCAGGTGCTCGGCGACCTGTCGGCGCAGCCGGGGCGGGAGCGTGCCGCCGGACAGGGACTCGTACAGCCACAGGCCGTCCGCGGCCAGGCGCAGGACGAACAGCTCCATCTCCTCCGGCGTCAGCGGCGCGGCGGACGGTGCGGAGGTCCAGCGCGCCAGCACCTCGTCCCAGGGGGCGCGCGTGGCCGGTTCGTTCGCGGTCTCCAGCATGAGCAGCAGCTCGGCGCGCGTGGAGCTCTGGGTGGCCACGCGCGCGTAGGCCGCCAGGCGCTCGCGGGGCGTGGCCCGTTCCGGGCCCTTCCCGGCGGCCCGCGCCAGCTCGTCGTCCCACTCCTGGGCCAGGTGCTCGTGCAGGCCCTGGAGCAGGGCCTCGCGCGAGGGGAAGTGGTAGAGCAGCCCTCCCTTGGTCAGTCCCGTCTCGGCGGCCACCGACTCGTAGGTGAGGGCGGTGACGCCGTCGCGCTGGACGACGCGGAAGGCCGCGTCCAGGATCTGTGTCCGGTTGCTCTTGCGCATGCTCTCCCCCGGTGTCAGTGGTCCGCGTACGCCTGTGAGGAGGTACCGGGACCATAGTCGCGCAGCAGCCGCCAGGTGACGGCGGCGCCACACGCCAGGACCGCCGCGACCACGACCATGACCACCAGGTAGCCGGTGTCGAAGGCGGCGTGGGCCGCGCCGACCACCGCGCCGTCGTCCCCGGCGGCGGCCAGGGCGTCGGCCAGGCTCCTCTCGGCGGCGGCCGGGGCGCCCTGCGGGAGCCGGACGGCGGCCGTGTAGACGAAGGTGAGCAGGCTGCCCATCAGCGCCACCGCGGTCAGGTTGCCGAACTCGTAGGAGACCTCCTCCACCGAGGAGGCCATCCCGGCGCGGCTGGCGGGCGCGTTGCCGATGATCGCGGTGGAGGCCACCGACATCGCCGCGCCCAGCCCGGCACCGGTCAGCAGCAGTCCCGCGACGAGCCAGCCGAGGCCTGCCTGGAAGCCCAGGACCGAGAGGACCACTCCGGCCACACCGGTCGCGAGCCCTCCGGCGATCAGGGGCAGCAGCCCGGTCCGGTGCAGGAACGCCCCGCCCAGCAGCGCGGTGGGCAGCGATCCCGCCGCCACGGCGGCCACGAGCAGACCGGCCTCCAGCGGCGTGAAGCCCACGACGAGCTGGAAGCGCTGGGTGGTGACGAGCTGGATGCCGCCGATGGCGAACATCGAGAACGCCGCGGCCAGCACGCCGGAGGTGAAGGCGGGGTTGCGGAAGACCGCGAAGTCCAGCAGCGGGTCCTCCAGGCGGCGCTGGCGGCGCGCGAACAGGACGAAGGCCACCACGGCCACGGCCGCGGCGGCGGCGAAGAGCGGCCACCGCGGCGGCGTGTGCGCCAGCTCCTTGATCGCCAGCACCGAGGCGACCAGTCCGGCCATGGCCTGGAGCGAGGAGAGCAGGTCCCAGCGCTTGTGGGGGTCGGGGACGTTCGGCGGCGCGATCAGCGCGGTCGCGACCAGCGCCGCGAGGACCACGGGCACGTTGAGGAGGAAGACCGACCCCCACCAGAAGAACTCCAGCAGGACCCCGCCCACGATCGGCCCCAGCGCGGCGCCGACCACCGAGACGCTGCCCCAGACCGCGATGGCGATGTTGCGCTCGCGCTCGTCGGGGAAGGCGATGCGGATCAGCGCCAGGGTGGCGGGCATCATCGCCGCCGCGCCCACCGCGAGCAGCGCCCGCGCCGCGACGAGGATCCAGGCCTCGGGGGAGAACGCGGCGACCAGCGAGGCCAGGCCGAAGACCACCAGCCCGAACACGAACATGCGCACGTGGCCGATGCGGTCGCCCAGCGTGCCGCTGCCCAGCAGAAGCCCTGCCATGACCACCGGGTAGGCGTTGATGATCCACAGACTCTGCGCGCCCGTCGCCCCGAGCTGCGCGGTCAGGGTCGGCAGCGCGGTGTACAGGATCGTGTTGTCCACGGTGACGAGCAGCAGCCCGGCCGCCACGGTCACCAGCAGCAGCCACCGGCGTGTCGCCGTCATGGTCGGCGCGTGCGTCTGTTGAGAGCCCATGGGCGAAAATGTACCTTACGTCCGGTACAGTTTCGCGGCCGTACCCCTCGCCGGAACGGCCCCCCTCCCCTGACGCGCGGCCGTTTCCGCGCACGCGCCCCGCGCCCTCCGGCGCCCCTTCCTGCTACCACCCGTGGAGGGAGTGCGCGGGCCGTCGGCGCGCTGGTACCGGAGGGGCTGGCATGGCGGGGGTGGTGGGGGCGGGGGCCCGGCCCAGGGCGGCGCGGTCAGCGTGGTGACCGTGGCCGCGGTGTTCATCAGCGACGCCCCGGGGGCTGGCCGCTTCGGCGGGCATGGAGCGCGCGGGGCGCGGCAGGGGGTGCGTCTTCGGCGTGTGGGGATGATCGCCGCGGCCAGCATGGTCTCCGCCGTGGTGGGCTACGCCGTCGTGGGCGGGCTGTCCGCCGCCGTGGTGGCGACGGTGACGGCGGTGGCGGCCGGGGCCATCCTGGCGATGGTCGCCGACACGATGATCCCCGAGGCCTTCGAGGACACCCGCCTGGCCATGGGCGTCATCACCGTCTGCGGGTTCCTGGTCTCCTTCGCGCTCTCCCACGCCTGAGCGGCGGGAGGGGGCGCTGCGGTTTCGGAGGCGTGTTCGGGACCGCGGCCCGGTGGCCGCTGACGGGTGTGCCGGGAGCCGCGCCGATCGACGGCTCCCGGCGGCCCCGGCCGTCGGCCGCTACTTCCCGAAGACGGCCCTCTGCACGTCGTCGGGGCCGTCGAACCGGCTCGTACCGGCCTTGGAGAGCTTCTCGACCAGGTCGTCACCCGCACCGTTGCCCTTCGCCAGCGACACCAGGTCGTCGCGGCCGGCGGGGTAGTCGGCTCCCTTGAGCGCCTTCTGGAGGTCGATGGGGCTGATGTCGGCCATGGTTTTCTCCTGCTTTTCGCACACCGGTGGAACGGACTCCCTCCGGCTACCCGCGTTCCGCCCGGAAAATCCCACCCGAGGGCAAAGCGAAGCTCTCTGGGAGAGGTTTTTCGCCGTTATGCACTAAAAGGTCATGACATGAGATGTGGAATCCGGGAGTGAACTCCGAAACGGCCCGCGAACAGCGATAACACCGTCTCCCCGGCAGGCGCGCACCGCCGGCTCCGGCGGCCCGGGAAAGGAAACGCCCTCGAAGGCACCGCAGAAGCGCCTTCCGGACAAGGGCATCGGCCCTCCTTCCGCGATTCCACCGCTTCCGCCCCGAAGGGAAGTCCCCGGAGGATCCTTCGCCGCGCGTGCGGCGTCAGGCCGGGGAGTCGGCGTCGGCGGCCCGGTGGCGCCGGTAGTGGCGGGCGACACGGGCCCGGTTCCCGCAGGCGCCCGAGCACCACTCACGGCGGGGGTGACTACGCACGAAGTAGAGCACGCAGCCCGGCGCGAGGCAGGAGCGCAGCCGCGGCCGCGCCTCGCCGACGAAGAGGTCGACGGCCTGCCCGGCCAGCATCGCGACCACCGCCCGTCCGGCCGGGTCGTCCGTGTGCACGACGCGGGCGGGGTCCTGCCCGGCGGGCCACCGCAGCACCGACCACACCGGCGCCGCGCCGCAGGCCCGGTTGAGCACCGCGAGTGCGGCGTCCCGGTCGCCGACCGGCGAGTCCGCGGCCGGGCGCGGGTCGCCGGTGGCCTCGGCGGCGAGCCTGCGCAGCGCGTCGCGCAGTTCGCGCAGGCGGGCGGCGGCCTCCTCCAGCCCGGCCGGGCGGTCGGTGTCGAGCCACGCGGCGACCTCGGGCGCGTGGGAGGCGAGCCGGGGCCCCACGGCCCGCAGCCACGCGAGGACTCCGGCGGGGGTGCGGAGGGCGTCGTGGACGCCGTCGCGGTCGGCCCAGACGGTGTTCATCAGCTCGACCGGCAGCGGTTCGCCGAGCACGGGCGCACCAGTGTAGGCGTCTTGGGTGTCCACGCGTCCCACGCTACCAGGACCTTAATGGTTGTGACTGCCTCTTGCCGTTTGACTCCCCAACGGGGTGTGCCTATCTTTCTAATGAGATAAACACATCTCATCCATTAGCCAGAGGGGTCGGCGCCGGCGGCGCCGCCCCGCGGGCCGGTGCCGCCGGTCCGGCTCCCCCGTTCACCCCGAACCCCCGAGAGGGAGGACCCCGTGTCCGAGTCCCGACCGCCCCTGCCGCCCTTCGACCCCGACACCGCCCGCCAGAAGGTCCAGGCCGCCGAGGACGCCTGGAACACCCGCGACCCGCACCGGGTCAGCCTCGCCTACACGGAGGACTCCGTCTGGCGCAACCGCGACACCTTCCTCACCGGACGCGCCGAGATCGTCGACTTCCTGACCCGCAAGTGGGAGCGCGAGCTCGACTACGCGCTGCGCAAGAGCCTGTGGAGCTTCGACGGCAACCGCATCGCCGTGCGCTTCCAGTACGAGTGGCACGACGCGGCCGGGCAGTGGTACCGCAGCTACGGCAACGAGCTCTGGGAGTTCGACGGGCGCGGGCTCATGCTCCGGCGCGAGGCCAGCATCAACGACACCGCCATCGCCGAGTCCGACCGCCGCTACTTCGGGCCGCGGCCCGAGCACGAGCGGGGGCCCGGGAACGACATCCCGCTGAGGTGAGGCGCGCCCGGTCCCGCCCGCGGGGGCGAGGACCGTCGGCGGGCGCGGCGGGGTGCACGGTCGAGCGCGCGCCCCGCCGCTTCCTTGCCGAAACGGCAAAGAGGTTTGTCAACGCGGAGCCGTGGCCGCACTGTGGCGGTATGAACGAGAACGAGCTGGTACAGGCATCCGGTCAGGCGTGGGACGTCGTGGTGGTCGGAGGCGGTGTGGCGGGCCTGTCGGCCGCGCTGACGCTGGCCCGGGTCCGCCGGTCGGTCCTGGTCGTCGACGCCGGGGAACCGCGCAACGCCCCGGCCGAGGGGGCGCACGGCCTGCTGTCACGGGACGGGATCCCACCGCTGGAGCTGCTCCGCCTGGGGCGCGAGGAGGTCGCCTCCTACGGCGGGCGGATCGTGTCCGGCCGTGTCACGGGCGTGCGCCGGGAGGGCGCGGACCTGGTGGTGGACACCGAGGACGGGGGCCGCGCGGTGGCCCGGCGGCTGCTGGTGACCACGGGGCTGGTGGACGAGCTTCCGGACGTGCCCGGCCTCGCGCGGCGGTGGGGGCGGGACGTGCTGCACTGCGCGTACTGCCACGGCTGGGAGGTGCGCGACACGGTCGTCGGCGTGCTGGGGACCGGCCCCGCGGCCTTCCACCAGGCGCTGATGTTCCGGCAGCTGTCGTCGCGGGTGACCCTGTTCCGGCACACCGGCGTCGAACTGTCCGACGAGCAGTGGGAGCAGCTGGCGGCGCTGGGTGTCGGCGTGGTCGAGGGCGAGGTCCGCGGCCTGGAGGTCGACGGCCGGGACAGGCTGGCGGGCGTACGCCTGGCCTCCGGCAGGGAGATCGCGGTGGACGCCCTGGCGGTGGCGCCGCGGTTCACCGCCCGCGCGGACTTCCTCGCCGGCCTGGGCCTGGCGGTGACGGAGCACCCCGGGGGGATGGGCGTGCAGCTGGCCACCGAGGCGGGCGGGTTCACCGGCGTCGAGGGGGTGTGGGCGGCGGGCAACGTCGCGGACGTGCTGGCGAACGTCCCCGCCTCCGCCGCGTCGGGAACCCAGGCGGGGGTCGCGATCAACACGGACCTGCTCACCGCCGACGCGGAGGCCGCGGCGGCCGCGCGCGCCGCCCTCGGCGCCCCGGGCGCGCAACGGCGCGTCGCGGGCTGAGCCCTCCCCGCGCGGCCCGCCGACCGGCACCGCCTTCCCCCCGCCCCCTCCGGCCCGGCCTCAGGACGCCGCGCCGGAGGGGCTCTCCCCGGCGGTGGCTTCGGCGGGGTCCTCCTCGGCGATGCGCGCGGCGCGCAGGACCGCCTCCAGGAGCCCGGGCATGCGCGCCTGGAGGTCCTCCTCGCGCAGACAGCTCATGCGCGAGGTGCCCTCGTAGTACTGGCGGATGAGACCCGCCTCGCGCAGCACGCGGAAGTGGTGGGTGGAGGTGGACTTGCTCACCGGCAGTTCGAAGGCGATGCAGGCCATGTCGTCGTGGCCCCGGGCCAGTTCGCGCACGATGCGCAGGCGCACGGGGTCGGCCAGGGCGTGCATCACCGCCTCCACCCGGATCTCCTCCGCGGGCGGGTGCTCCGGTTGCCGACCGGACGCGGCCCCTCGTTCCTTGCCGGGCATGCCGTGACCTCCGCTGTCCTCGTGCCGTGCGACCTCCACCACAAAGTACGAGGGCGGTCGTAGTTTGACAATCGTCGTAGTACGTTGTCTAGCGTAGTACGACATCCATCGTATTAAAGTCCGGCCGCCGTGCGGCCGGACCCGCTCTCCGGCGGACGCCGCCCGCGCCGCCGACGGAAAGGACGAACCTTGAGCACGCTGTTCACCCCCTTGAAGCTGAGGTCGCTGGAGATCCCCAACCGCGTGTGGATGTCCCCGATGTGCATGTACTCGGCCGCCTCCGAGGGACCCGACACCGGCGCCCCGACCGACTTCCACCTCGCGCACCTGGCCGACCGGGCCGCGGGCGGGGCCGGCCTGGTCATGGTCGAGGCCACCGGCGTGCGCCCCGACGGGCGGATCAGCCCCTGGGACCTGGGACTGTGGAACAGCCGCCAGCAGGACGCCTTCGCACGCGTGAGCGCGGCGATCAGCGCCCACGGCGCGGTACCGGCCATCCAGCTCGCGCACGCCGGGCGCAAGGCCTCGACGGACAAGCCCTGGCGGGGTGACCGGTCCATCCCCGAGTCCGAGGGCGGCTGGCCGACGGTGGGCCCCGGGCCCGAGGCCTACCCCGGCTACCCGGCGCCGGCCGAGCTGACCGCCGACGGGATCCGGCGGCTGGTCCGCGACTTCGCCGCCTCCGCCGAGCGGGCGCTGGCCGCCGGGTTCCAGGTGGTCGAGGTGCACGGCGCGCACGGCTACCTGCTGCACTCCTTCCTGTCGCCCGCCACCAACCACCGCACCGACGAGTACGGCGGCAGCCCCGAGAACCGGATGCGCTTCCCGCTGGAGGTCGTCGAGGCCGTGCGCGAGGTGTGGCCCGAGCACCTGCCCGTGTTCTTCCGCACCTCGGCCACCGACTGGCTGTCGGAGAACGGGGCCGACGAGCGCGAGGGCTGGACCGGCGAGGACACCGTCTTGCTCGCCAAGGAGCTCCAGGCCCGGGGCGTGGACCTGCTCGACGTGTCCACCGGCGGCCTGGTCGCCGACGCCCTCATCCCCGTGGGCCCGGACTACCAGGTGCCCTTCGCGGAGCAGGTCCGCGGTGCCACCGGCATGCCCACCGGCGCGGTCGGGCTGATCCGCGAACCCCGCCAGGCCGAGGAGATCGTCGCCTCGGGCCGCGCCGACGCGGTGTTCCTGGGACGGCAGCTGCTGCGCGAGCCCTACTGGGCCCACCGCGCCGCCGAGGAGCTGGGCGCGGAGCCGCGCTGGCCCGAGCAGTACGGCTACGCGGTCGGCCGCCCGCGCGCCACCGGCGGGGCCTGAACGACCCGGCGGCCCCGGAACCGGGAGCGGACTTCCCCTGCGCTCCCGGTTCCGGGGGACGCGGCCGTGGGCGGCGTCCGGGCCGGGCCGCCGTCAGGCCGAGGTCGGCAGGTGAGCGGCCACCTCCTCGGAGCAGACCTGCCCGTACCCCAGTGCGACGTAGAGCTCCTCCAGGGACGGGTAGCCCGAACGGCGCGCCACCCCGGTCATCGCGCCCGACGACTCGGCCTCGATGAGCCGGTCCGCCCCCACCAGGGCGACCATCCTCTCCCGGCCGGCGTGCTCCGCCCGCTCGTGGGCGCGCGTGCGGTGCCAGGCGGCGATCGCGACCCGCGCCCTGCCGGTCCTGACCGACTCCAGCCACCCGCGGTCCGGAGCGGGCACGGACTTGGTGATGATGTGCACCGTGTCCCCCTCCCGGACCCGGGTCGCGGGGCTGACCAGGCGGCCGTCGATGGCCGCCGCCGAGTAGCGGTCGCCGGTGTCGGCGCCGAGCGCGTAGGCCACGTCGACCGGCGTGGCGCCCTCGGGCAGGGTGAGGACCTCGCCCTGCCCGGTGAGCACGGTGATGCTGTCGGCCAGGTCGGTGCGCACCCCCTCCAGCAGCTCCTCGGCCGTGGCCTGCTCCTGCCATCCGAGCAGCCGGGTCAGCCACTCCGGGTCGGTGGTGCGCTCGGTCGTCAGGCGGCCGTCCCTGCCGGTGGCCTGGCGGATGTCGGCGATGATGCCGTACTCGGAGACCTGCTGGGCGTGGGAGTCGCAGATGATGATCTGCACGCGGCGGCCGGACTCGGTGAGGACGGTGGTGTGCAGCGCCCGGTACAGGTTGTACCGGGGGGTGGCGATGAAGTCGCGGAACTTCGCCGGGTAGGGCTTCCACCTGCCGTGGACCGCGCCCAGGGCCAGGTAGGCGTTGCGCTCGTCGCCCTTGACCACGACCACGTACCGGACGGTGTCCAGCGGGTCGGGGTCGCCGTCCAGGCCGGTGCCGGAGGTGAACACCGAGTACGGGTGGCGGGAGCGCACCTCCACCTGCGCCTTGACGCGGAAGGAGGCCAGGCCGTCGCACAGGGAGACGCGGAGCGCGTCGATCTCGTGGGCGCAGCTCTCGCGGACCCTGCTCACCCGGCTGCTGACCCGCTCGAAGTCCTCCCCCTCCAGGTACTCGAAGCACAGGTCCTCCAGGTCGCGCTTGAGCCGGTACACGCCCAGCCGCTCCGCGAGGGGGATGAGCAGCTCCCGGGTGCCCTGGGCGATCTTGACGCGCTTGTGCGGCGGCTGGAACTGGAGGGTGCGCAGGTTGTGGAGCCGGTCGGCGAGCTTGATCAGCAGCACGCGCAGGTCGTCGCGGGCTGCCACCACCATCTTGCGGAAGGTCTCCCCCGCCGCCGCGCTGCCGTACATGGACCGGTCCACCTTCGTGACGCCGTCCACCATGACGCCGACCTCGGTCCCGAACTCCGCCGCGAGGTGGGCCAGGCTGAAGGGGGTGTCCTCCACCGTGTCGTGCAGGAGGGCGGCGACCAGCGTCGCGGTGTCCAGGCCCATCTCGGCGAGGATGGTGGCCACCGCCACCGGGTGGATGATGAACGGCTCGCCGCTCTTGCGCTTCTGCTCCTTGTGCAGGTGCTCGGCGACGGCGTAGGCCCGGCTCAGCAGGGCCACGTCGGCCCTGGGGTACCAGCGCTGGTGTTCCCTGACCAGGGCGCGGACCCGGTCGGCGGGGGTGGAGGTGGCCTTGGCCGCGTTGAGCCCCTGCCACCACTGGGTGGACGCCGTCACGTCGGGTGCGCCCATCGGGACCCCCTGTCCTCACGCTGATCCGGATCCGATCAGTGTAGTGATCCGGGTCTCGCCCCCGGGGCCGGATCGGCGCATCCGCGTGCACCGGCCGCCGCCCTCCCCCGCGGCTACTCGCCGGTGAAGGAGGGCCTGACCCGGGCGAGGGAGGCGCCGACCCCGGCCTCGTGGTCCTTGGTGCCGAGCAGCTTGGCCTGCTCGACGACCTCCCGGTCCAGGGCGGCGGGCAGCGCGGCGAGCAGGTCGGCGCGCAGCGTGGACTTCATCGAGCGCACCGCCAGCGGGGCGGAGGCGGCGATGCGGTGGGCGTGGTCCACGGCCGCCCCCCGGAGGGTGTCCTCGTCCACCAGCAGGTCGGCCAGGCCGATGGCGTGGGCCTCGGTGCCGGTCACCCGGCGTGCGGTGTAGAACATGTCGGCGGCCTTCTGCCGGCCCACGATCGCGGGCAGGGACACGCTCAGCCCGAAGCCCTGGTGCAGGCCCAGGAACCCGAAGTTGGCGTGGAAGCGGGTGGAGGGCGCGGCCACCCGGAAGTCCGCCGCGCAGGCCAGGCCCAGGCCCCCGCCCACCGCCGCGCCCTGGACGGCGGCGACCACGGGCACCGGCAGGGAGAACAGGCGCAGCGCCTCACCGTAGATGGCGCTGAGGGTCCGGACGGGGGTGTCGCCGACCCCGCCCGCCGCGAAGTCCACCCCGGCGCAGAAGTTCTTGCCCTCCGAGCACACCACGAGGGCGCGGCGGTCCCCGGTGGCGACCAGTTCCTCGGCGGTGTCCGCCAGCTCTCTGAGGACGCCGTGGTCGAAGTGGTTGTCGGGCGGCCGGTGGATCTCCAGGACAGCGACATGGCCGTCGACGCGGACGGACAGCTCCTCGCTCATCGGACGCCTTCCAGGTGTGGTTCGGTGTGGCCGGCGACGAGGTTACCGGTCCGTACGCCGACCGCCGGGGCCGCCCTCCCCCTCAGGTGCCGGGAACCGTCCCGCCGACTCCCGGCCCCCGGTTGCGCCAAAGGCGCCCCGGCGCGGACGCCGGTCCAGCACACTGTCCTTGCCGGTCGCCCACCAGGGGTGATCGCGCTCAGAACACGCACAGACACGAAGGGTCCTGCCATGGCCGACATCCCGGGTGACCTGCTCTACACCACGTCCCACGAATGGGTCCGCCGGGAGCACGACGGCACGGTCACCGTCGGACTGACCGACTTCGCCCAGAGGAACCTGGGCGACGTGGTCTACCTGGAACTGCCGGAGGCCGGCACGCGGATCGGGGCGGAGGAGGCCGTGGGGACGGTGGAGTCGGTCAAGGCCGCGTCGGAGTTCTACACGCCGGTCGGGGGCGAGGTCACCGCCGTCAACACCGACCTCGCGCAGGAGCCCGGGCTGGTCAACGACGACCCCTACGAGTCCTGGCTCTTCCAGGCCAGGCCCTCGGACCCGGGAGCGGTGGACGCGCTGCTCGACCCCGGGGCCTACCGGGAGCTGATCCGGCAGGAGCAGGAGGTCTAGGACGTCGACGGGAGGTTCCCGCACCGGCTGCGTCCGTGCCCGTCGCACGTGCGGCCCCGCGCTCCGGGCCCGCCCCTCGGGGCGGGCCGCGCGGGCACGGCGGGCGGGCCGCGTTCCCGGCCGGGGCCGTGTCGGTGGCCCCGGTCCGGATCCGGCCGTGCGGTCCCACCGGCCCGGGCGGCGGTGCCCGGACGGTGCGCCGGGGCTACAGGGGTGCGTCGTCGACCTGGATGTCCCACTGGACGTTGTCGCCGTCGACCGAGGTCGTCGTGATGGTGGCGCCGTAGAGCGTGCCGTCGGCCTGGAAGTTGCAGCGGATCTCCGCGCCCACCTCCGCACGGAGCCCCTGGGAGCAGGCGAAGTTCTCGGGGGTCTGTCCGACCGCCGCCTCCAGCTGCGCGGCCGACAGCCGGGCGACCTGGTCGGCGGGGACGATGCCGTCCTCCGTCACGGCGGCGGTACCGTCCTCTGCGGCGGCGCCGCCATCGGCCGTCGTGTCGTCCTCGGCGGCGGTGTCGCCGGCCGTGGTGTCGTCGACCTGGACGTCCCACTGGACGTTGTCACCGTCGACCGAGGTCGTCGTGACGGTGACGCCGAGGGTCTCGCCGCCGCTGGTGAGCTCGCAGCGGATCTCGGCGCCCACCTCCGCCGGAAGGTCCTCGGGGCAGGTGAGGTCGTCGGGGGTCTGGCCGACCTGCTCGGCCAGCATCTCGCTCGACCGTTGGGCGACCTGCTCGGCGTCGACGGCACCGGGGCCGCCGATGCTGAAGTCGAACGAGCAGCCGGTGGAGAGGAGCAGGGGCAGCGCGCCCAGAACCGCTCCGGCGATGACTCGGTTGTGTCCGGCCTGCCGCATCGCGGCCTCCTGTTCGTGTGGGGGGATTCCACACGGATGGATCCCGGAAACGGTGCACGGGTTCCGGAGCCGAGCGCTTCGATATCCGTTCGTAGCCTGCCGCCCGCCGTGTTCGACCGGTGTTCGTGGAGGGGCCGCCCGGTCCGCGGGCGGGGATCACCGCGCCCTTTCGCGCACCGCCGGGGCCCGTCCTCGAACGTCCCGCGCACCGCCGTACGCCGCGGGGGTTCGGAGGGCCCGGACCCGGAGGCCGCTCCGGAACGGCCCGCCGCCCTCCCACCGCCGACCGCGGCCCGGGGAGCGGCCGCGGCCCGCTCCTGGGCGGAGCGGGCCGCGGGTGCCGTCGGCGGGGCCCGGGAGCGCCGGGCGGGTCAGCCGGAGGTCAGGCCAGCCCCCGGCGGGCCAGCAGGGGCTCCATCCGGGGCTCCCTGCCGAGGAAGTCGCGGACCGCCTCCATGGGGTCCACGCCGCCGCCCACCGACAGCACCTTCTCCCGGAAGCGGTCCCCGCCCTCGCGCGTGAGGCCGCCGTTCCCGGTGAACCACTCCACGCTCTCGGCGTCCAGGACCTCACTCCACACGTAGGAGTAGTAGCCCGCGCTGTAGCCGCTGGCGAACACGTGGATGAAGTACGCGGACCGGTAGCGCGGGCGGACCAGCGGGTGCAGGACACCCGCTGCCTCCAGGGCGCGCTCCTCGAAGGAGGCCGGGTCCTCCACGGCCTCGCCGGGGGCCAGGCGGTGCCACGACCAGTCCAGGAGCGCCGCGGCCAGGTACTCGAAGGTCGCGAAGCCCTGGTTGAACCGGCGGGCGGCCGTCAGGCGCTCCACGAGTTCGGCGGGCACCGGCTCGCCGGTCTCGTGGTGGCGGGCGTAGTGGGACAGGATCTCCGGCCAGGTCGCCCACATCTCGTTGACCTGGGAGGGGAACTCCACGAAGTCGCGGGGCACGCTCGTGCCCTGCACGCGCGGGAAGCGCACGGCCGACAGCAGCCCGTGCAGGGCGTGGCCGAACTCGTGGAAGGCCGTCTCGACCTCGTCGAAGGTGAGCAGGGTGGGGCCGGAGGCGGGCTTGGTGATGTTGAGGTTGTTCACCACCACGGGCCGCCGGTCCAGGAGGAAGGACTGGTCGACCAGGTTGTGCATCCACGCGCCGCCGCGCTTGGTGGGCCTGGCGTAGGGGTCCAGCAGGAACAGCCCCAGGGGCGATCCGTCCCGGTCGAACACCTCCCACACCCGCACGTCGTCGTGGTAGCCCCGCAGGTCGGCCCGTTCGGCGAAGGTGATCCCGTACAGCAGGGTCGCGGCGTGGAAGACGCCGTCCTCGACCACCCTGCCGAGTTCGAAGTAGGGGCGCAGGACGCCGTCGTCGAAGTCGTAGCGCTCCCTGCGCACCCGCTCGGCGTAGAAGGGCCAGTCCCAGGGCTCGATCTCGTGCCCGGCGTGCTCGGCCAGGACCCGGGCCTCCCTCTCGACGTTGCGCCGGGCGGGTCCGACGAGCTGGCCGAGCCGCTCCTCGACCGCGTCGACGGTCTTGGCGGTCTGGTCGGCGACGGTGTAGGCCGCGTGGTCGGGGTAGCCGAGCAGCGCGGCCCGCTCGGCGCGCAGGACGGCCATGCGCGCGGCGATGCCGAGGTTCTCGGGGGCGCGCTCGGCGCTCAGGGTGTAGAGCCGCTCGCGGGTGGCGCGGTTGGTGAGCTGGGCCAGCGCGGGCTGCACGGTGGTGTTGAGCAGGGGCAGGACGTACTCCCCGTCCCGCTCGATGGCGCTGATGTGCGCCTCGTCCAGACCGTCGAGGTCGGAGGCGTCGCGGGTGACGAGGGAGGCCTCGCGGGTGGCCCGGACCACGTTGCGGGAGAATTCGGTGCTCAGTCCGGCGAGTTCGGCGTTGAGCTCGCGCAGCCGGGCCTGCTGGTCATCGTCCAGGTCGGCGCCCGCCTTGACGAAGTCGAGGCGGTACCGCTCCAGCAGCCAGGCCTCCTGCGGGTCGGAGGCGGTGACCTGCCGGACGCGCTCCCACAGGTCCCGGTTGAGCGAGACGGCGTCCCGGTGCTGGGCGGCCCTCGGGGCGACCTCCCGCTCGATCTCCTCGATGCCGTCGGTGGCGTCGGAGCCGGCCAGGGTGTGCAGGACGGTCTCCACCCTGGCCAGGAGCGCGCCGGAGCGCTCCAGCGCCGCGATGGTGTTGTCGAAGGTGGGCGGCTGCGGGTCGCGGACGATCGCGTCCACCTCGGCGAGGTGCTCGGCCACGCCCCTCTCGAAGGCGGGCAGGAAGTGCTCCTCGCGGATGGCCGCGAAGTCGGGGAGGCCGTAGGGAAGCTCGCTCGGGGACAGGAACGGGTTGTCGGTCAAGGATCGTGCTCCTCGTTCGTCGGTACCGGCCCCGTTCCCCCGCGGTCGTGTGCGGCGGAGCTCTGGCTGGCGCGCCGGCCCCCGGCGCCGGGTTCTCGGCCGGGGTGTCCGGCGCCCGGGACCCTCGTGCTGTTCTATCCTGCCCCCCGCCCCCTGTCATCCGGGCGTCCGGGGCGTGGTCGCCGACGGCCGCCGTCACACGGGAGTCCGCAGGTGTCGTCCGCGCCCTCGGCCGCCTGCGCCTACGGCCGCCCGGGGCGAGGCGAACCCTCCCCGGCGCCCGCCGCCCTCTCGACCACCTCCAGCAGTCGGCCCAGCCCCTCCTCGAACTCGGCGTCCCAGTCGACCGGGCGGTCCAGCACCTCGCCGAGCCGGTGGTGCGCGGGCACCTCCCGGGGGTCCGCCCGCTCACGGCGCTCGCGCGTGCCGAGGTTGCCCTCCCCGAAGCGTCCGTTGACCTCCGACACCGCGAAGCCCAGGACGAACGTGCTGATCATCCGTTCCAGGGCCGCCACCTGCCCGTCCGGCACACCCGCGTCCAGCAGCGCCGCGTAGAGGGCGTCCACGACCCGCATCGCTTCGGGGAGCTCGGCGGGCCTGTCCAGCAGCAGGGGGAACGTCCGCGGGTAGCGGTGCGCCAGCGCGCGGGCGCCGCGGGCGCGGGCCAGCAGCCGGTCGCGCCAGTCGGACGCGGCGCCGGGACGGGGCCCGGGCTGGGACAGCTCCCGCAGCAGGCGGCCGACGAGTCCGTCGAGGAGGGCCTCCTTGTCCTCGAAGTACCCGTACAGGGCCATCGGGGTGAGGCCGATCTCGGCCGCGACCGCGCGCATCGACACGGCCGCCAGCCCCCGCTCCTCCGAGAGCCGCAGGGCGGCGTCGAGGATTTCCGGCCTTCTTTCTTGCCTGATCTTTCGCACAGCCATAGTCTACACCGTATACAAAAGGCAGGAAATCGCACGGAGAGAACGAGGAAACCCCATGTTGGAAGCGTTATCCCTGGTCAAGGAATTCGGCTCCGTCCGCGCCCTGGACGGTTTCACCCTGGTCGCCGAACCCGGCGAGATCGTCGGACTGGTGGGGCACAACGGAGCGGGAAAGACCACGTTCGCCCATGTCGTCTCGGGCCTGCTGCGCCCCGACGGCGGCCGGGTGCTGATCGGCGGGGAGCCGCCCCGGGCCGCCCGCCGCCTGATCGGCCTGTCCCCCCAGCACCTCGCGCTGTACCCGACCCTCACACCCCGGGAGACCCTGCGCCTGTTCGGCGGCCTGCACGGCCTGCGCCGCCGCCACCTGGACCTGGCCGTCGACGGGGTCGCCGACGCGCTCCGGCTCACCGGCTTCCTCGACCGCCGGGTGGGCGTGCTCTCCGGCGGCCAGCAGCGCCGGGTCCAGGCGGCCGCCGCGATGGTCCACCACCCCTCGGTCCTGCTCCTGGACGAGCCGACGGCGGGCGTGGACCCCGAGACCCGCCAGGCCCTGCTCGACGCGGTGCGCGCCCGGGCCGAGCAGGGCGCGGCGGTCGTCTACACCACCCACTACCTGCCCGAACTCACCGAACTGGGCGCCAGCGTCGCCGTGGCGCAGGGGGGCCGGATCCTGGCGCGGGGCGGCGCCGGGGAACTGCTCGACGGCCTGCCCGGAGAGGTGCGCCTGGCCTTCGACGACGAGGAGGTGCGCGTACCCACCACCGACCCCACCGCCACCCTGGCCCGCATGCTCGCCGACGCCACGCGGCCGGTGCGCTCCGTGGACCTGCGCCGGCCCACCCTCGACGACCTGTACCGGGCGGTGGCCCGTGCGCACTGACCCCGTCCGTCGGCTGGCGCTGCTGGCCCGCCACAACGCGGTGCTCCGGCTGCGCGACCCCGGACACCTCGTCAGCTACCTGGTCATGCCCATGGTGCTCATGCTCGTCTTCAGCCCGCTCTACCGTGCGGCGCTGCCGGACGGCGGACGGGAGCAGTCCGTCCTCGGCATGCTGGTGATGTTCTCGGTGCTGTCGCTGTCGGTCGTGGGCACCGCGCTGCTGAGCGAACGCACGTGGCGTACCTGGAACCGCCTGCGCGCGAGCCCGGCGTCGGTCGTGGAGATGCTGGTCGGCAAGGCGCTGCCCGTCTTCGTGCTGCTGGTCCTCCAGCAGGGACTGCTCCTGCTCTTCGGCTCCCGGGTGGTGGGCATGCCGGTCACCGGACCGCCGGCCCTCGTCCTGTTCGCGGTCTGCGTGTGGGCCTTCGCTCTCCTGGCGGTCGGCGTCGCGCTGGCAGGCCTCGCGCGCGGCCACGGGGAACTCGCCGCCGTCTGCGACGTCGGCGCCCTGGTCGTGAGCGCCCTCGGCGGAGCCCTCGCGCCGGTCTCCATGATGCCCGCCTGGGCTCAGGCCGCCGCCCCGTTCTCCCCCGGGTACTGGGCGATGGGCATGTTCGGGGCCGCCGTCGCCGGGGACACCGCGGCCGTGCTCCGCGCGGCCCTCGTCCTCACCGCCCTCGGGGTGGTCGCGGGCACGCTGGCCTGCGTCCGTGTCGGCCGCGGCCTCGGCGACCTCCGGGGCTGACTCCGGGGTACGGACGGGGTGGAAACCGCGCCCGCCCGTCGGGCGTCCTACCCCGTGTCCCCCCGCACCCCTCCGAAAGCGAGATCCATGCAGCCGCTGCTCCCCGAGGACCCCGACAGCATCGGCCCCTACCGGCTGCGCGGCAGGCTGGGATCGGGCGGCATGGGCGAGGTCTACCTCGCCCTGTCGGCCGGAGGAAGGCCGGTGGCGGTGAAGGTCGTGCGCCCGGAGTTCGGCGCCGACCCCGAGTTCCGCCGCCGCTTCACCGGCGAGGTCGAGGCCGCCCGGCGCGTGGGAGGGTTCTTCACCGCGCACGTCGTCGACGCCGACACCGAGTCCGCCCGCCCCTGGTTCGCCTCCGCCTACGTCCCGGGGCCCTCCCTGGACAGCGCGGTCTCCGAACACGGCCCCCTGCCCGAGGACGCCCTGCTGCGCCTGGGCTCGGGCATGGCCGAGGGCCTGGCCGCGGTACACGGGTGCCAGCTGGTGCACCGCGACCTCAAACCCTCCAACGTCCTGCTGTGCGACGACGGCCCCCGTCTCATCGACTTCGGGATCGCCCGCGCCCTGGAGGCGACCTCGGTGACCACCAGCGGCATGGTCGTGGGCACCCCCGCCTACATGTCCCCGGAACAGGCGCGCGGGGACCGGGAGGTCGGACCGGCCAGCGACGTGTTCTCCCTGGCCGGGGTACTGGTGTTCGCCGCCACGGGCACCCCCGCGTTCGGGACCGGCCGGCCCTCCGCGGTGCTGTACCGCATCGTGCACGAGGCCCCCGGGTTGTCGGCCGTCCCCGACCGGCTGCGGGACCTCCTGGCCGCCTGTCTGGCGAAGAACCCCGGCGACCGCCCCGGGGTGGACGAGGTCCTGGCGGCGTGCGCGGTCGGGGAGTGGACCGGCGGGGGGTGGCTGCCTCCGTCGATCCTGGCGATGGCGGAGGGAGCCCGGGTCAGCGGGGACGGCGCCGGAGGCGGGGACGGGGACGGCGCCACCGAACCGGTGGCCCTCCCACCGGCCGCGCCCACCCTGGCCGCGACCCGCGCCGGAGACGGCGGGAGCGGAGGCGGGGCGACGGGCGGGACCAGGAGGACGGGCGGGACCAGGAGCTGGTGGCGCCGGATCGCGGACGCGTTCGGCGGTGGCGGCGTGGAGCGCGGGAGCGCGGTCCCCGCCTCCGCTCCCCGGCCTCCCTCCGCCGCCCCGGGCACGCTCGCCGAGCGGATCGGCGCGGGCTGGTCCGGGGTCGCCTGGGGCTCGGACGTCGCGGCCTTCCGCGCCCGCTTCCCCCGCGCCCGCGAGCAGAACGGGTGGTGGGTCAGCGGCGAGCCGCCCGAAGCCTTCTGCGGGATCCTGATGACCACCCAGTACGCCATCGGGGAGGACGGGCTGTTCATGGTCTCGTTCATCCCCGAGGTGGAGGACCGGGACCGGCTCGCCCCGGCCGTCCTCAACACCCTCGGCGCACCACGGGGGCAGGAGACGGCGTGGGAGGTCGGCGAGGTGGTGGTGGAGGTGAAGATCGCCGGGGTCGTCGTGACCCTCACCCACAGCGGGTTCGCCCCCTGACGGGTCCGCCGGATCCGGCCGCCGGGGAGGCGCCCCTCCGGGCGGCGGCCGGGCCGGGGCCGTCCGCTCAGGAACCGGGCGTCTCGGAGCGGTGGGAGTGCCCGTACTGGTGCCCCAGCCCGAAGTAGTGGCGGAAGTTGTAGATCATCGGGTTCCAGCGCGCGGGGTCGACGTGGTCGGTGCCGGGCACCACCACGCTCTCGTCCGCGTGCACCCGCAGCACCTCGGCCTGGACCACGGTGAGGCCGCCCGAGGCGTCGGCGTCCACGCGCACCGCCCGGGCCTCCAGCTGCAACGGGCACTCGGCCACGCGGGGCGGCGCGACCCGCTGCGACTCCTGCGGGGTCAGGCCCGCGGCGGCGAACTTGTCGGCCTCGAAGCGGCAGCCCGGCGGCTTGCCCGGGGGCACGGGCCGGCGTCCGGTCAGCGGGGCCAGCCGCTCGACGCTCGCCCAGTCCTCGGCCGCGGGGAAGCTGGCCACGAGCTCGGGGCGCTCCGCCAGGTTGCGCGCGGTCTGGCCGGTGGCCCCCAGGCCCAGCACCAGCAGGTACCCCAGGGCCCAGACCGAGGAGATCGGGGCGAGGTTGGGGGTGCCGTCGTCGTTGACGGTGGAGAGCAGCACCACGGGGGTGCCGAAGTAGAGGATGCGCGGTCGGATGGTCCGGTGGGTGAGGGGAGCGGCCGGGGCGGCACGCCCCGGGCCCGTCCGCTGGTCGGTGGTCATGACCGACGAATCTAGGAGGCCGACGCTTCGGCGGCGGCCGAAACGTCGCCGCTCCGGGGCCCGCTCCCCGCGCCGCGTCCCGCCGGGCGGCGCCCCCGCCTTCGCCTCCGGTCCCCGGGTCCGGCCTCCGGTCCCCGGCCCCCGCCTCCGGCCCCCGGTCCCCGGGTCCGGTCGGGAGCGGCGGCGTCCGCACGCGCACCCGCTTGAAAACACATAACCAAAATGTTTTCATGGTCCCGAACAGTCGTCGGACGAGACCCCCGCGGACACCGCCCACCGAGGAGGAGACCACCGTGCCACCCGCGTTCTCCGCGCAGGAGAAGGAACGCATCACCGGCCTGCTGCTGGAGTCGGGCCGCGCCCTGTTCACCACCCGGGGGCTGCGCAAGACCTCCCTGGAGGAGCTGGTCGCGCCCGCCGGCATCGCCAAGAGCAGCTTCTACTCCTTCTTCGACTCCAAGGAGGCCCTCTACCTGGAGCTGATGCTGCGCCAGATGGCCGAGGTCAGGGAGCGCGTCATCGACGGGGCCCTGACCAGCACCGACGACACCCGGGAGGGGCTGCGGCGGTTCCTGCGCGCCAGCGTGGACGAGCTGGCCGACAACCCCCTGTACGGACGGCTCGTGACCCACCCCGAGGAGATGGACGCCGTCGCGCGCAAGGTCGCCCCGTCCCGGGTCGGCTCCTCCCCCGACAACCCGGCCGTCGCGCTGGGCGCGTTCGTGGACGCCCGGCGCGGGACCGGCGAGCTGGTGGACGCCCATCCGGCCGCCATCGTCGGCGTCCTCCAGGCCGTCCTGCTCCTTCCGGTGAACGCCGACCGCCTGGCGGCACCGGAGCACTACCACCAGACCCTCGACCTGCTGATCGACATCGTCGCGCGGGGCCTCACCCCCCGGAAGGAATGACCGGCGTGCGCGCCCTCCTGCTCACCCACGGCACCCGCGGAGACGTCCAGCCCTTCCTGGCCCTGGCCAGGGCCCTGGAGGCGGCCGGGCACACCGGCGTGGTCGCGGGCCCCGCGTCCGCGGCCCCGCTGGCCGCCGGGTACGGCGTCGCCTACCGCCCGGTGGACGACGGCCCCAACGCCCTCATGGGCGACCCCGAACTGGACGGCGTGAGGGAGACCGGGCTGCGGGGCCTGCGCGGCGCCGTGCACACCGCCGCCCTGCTGCGCAGGATCACCCCGCTCATGCGCAGGGTCCACGAGGACATGGCCGGGGTCGCCGACGAGCGCGCGGACGTGGTCGTGCACATCCCCGGCATGCCGGGAGGGCACATCGCCGAGCACCTGGGCGCGCCCTCCGTCCCGGTGGCCCTCCAGCCCTCCTGGGTGCCCACCCGCGCCTTCCCCGCCCCCGGCGTGCCCTGGCCGCGCTGGATGCCCGGGGCCCTCAACCCGCTGACCTACCGCCTGACCGCCCTGGCCCTGCGCGGACAGCGCGCGGTGGCCGAGGAGTTCCGGGACCGGCTGGGCCTGCCCCGCCGGGACGGACGCCACGACCCGCTGCGCCAGCCGGACGGGAGCCCGTCCACCGTGCTCCAGGCGTTCAGCCGCCACCTGCTGCCGCCGCGGACGCACTACCCGCCGCGGGTGCGCACCACCGGCTTCTGGTTCCCGCCGCCGGACACGGGGTGGCGGCCCTCCCCCGAACTGGAGTCGTTCCTGGACGCCGGGAGCCCGCCGGTGTTCGTCGGGTTCAGCAGCCTGCCCACCTCCGACCCCGCGGCCACCGGGCGCGTGGTGGGCGAGGCCGTGCGCCGGGCCGGGGTGCGCGCGGTCGTCGCCTCGGGCCGGGGCGGCATCACCGCCGGAACCGGAGGGGACGACGTGCTGGTCATCGACGGGGCCCCGCACGAGCGGCTGTTCCCCCGGTGCTCGGCGGTCGTGCACCACGGCGGTGCCGGGACCACCGGCGCCGCGCTCGCCTCGGGCAGGCCGCAGGTCGTGTGCCCCTTCTGGGGCGACCAGCCGTTCTGGGCGGAGCGCGCCCACGCGGCCGGGGCCGCCCTCGCCCCGCTGCGGGGACAGCGCCTGACCGCGGACGCCCTGGCCCCCGCCCTGGCCCGCGCGGCCGGCGACCCCGCGCTCGCGGAACGGGCGCGCGGCCTGGGCGGACGGGTCCGCGCCGAGGACGGCACGGGCGCGGCCGTGCGGTTGCTGGAGGAGGTCGTCGCCCGGCGCGGGGGCTCCTGAACCGGATCGGGACGGCCGCGCTCGACCGGCGGTCCCCTCGACCGCTAGCATTCGGAAACGGTTTTCATTTTCGAATGTGTGTCGAACCCGTGCGAGGAAGGACCCCGCCGTGGCCGAGTACGACGATCCCTACGCCCGTTCCGGGCAGTTCATCGACATCATGATCGCCGGGTGGTGGGACCACTTCGGGGAGGCCGTCGCCGAGGCGGTCCGCCGGATGCCCGCCGACCGGGGACCCCTGCTGGACGCGGGCGCGGGCGGCGGCTGGGGCACCCTGCTGCTGGCCCGCACCCTGCCCGGGGCCCGTGTCCTGGCCCTCGAACCCTCCCCCGTGCTGCGCGCCGTGCTGCTCTCGCGGGTGGCCGCCTCCGAGGGCCTGCGCGCCCGGGTCACCGTGGACGGGGACGACCTGCTCTCGGCCCGCCTGCCCGAGCGGCTCGGCGGGGTGCTGATGGCCAACCTCGTCGGGCACCTCTCCCCCGACGAGCGCGACCGGCTCTGGCGCGACCTGGCCGCACGGCTGGCCCCGGACGCGTGCGCGCTGCTCACCCTGGCCCCGCCGCTGGAACCCGAGCGGGTGGAACGCTCCCGGATGAGCGAGGTCCGCGTGGGCGAGCGGGTCTACACCGGCTGGGCGGAGGCCGAACCCGCGGGTGCGGAGCGGATCACCTGGCACATGACCTACGAGGTCCGCCAGGGTGAGCGCCTCGTGAGCCGCGACGAGGTGTCCTACGACTGGTGGACCCTCTCGGAGGAGGGGCTGCGTGCCGAGACCGCGCCGCACGGGCTCGGGGTCCTGCCCCACGGACCCGCCGAGGCGGGCCTGTTCCGGGTCGTGCCGCAGGGGTGACCGGCGCCGCCGCGGCCGGGAAGCCGCGCTGAACGGGGCCGCACCGCACCCGGGTCAGGGGCGGCCCCGGCCCGGGACCAGCGCCGCCCCGGCCAGCGGCACCAGGGCGAGCAGGAGCCAGGGAAGCGGCCCGCCCAGGTCCAGCAGCGCCCCCGCGGGCACGCTGCCCAGGAGCACCACCAGCCCGGACAGGGAGGACAGCGCGCCCGTGAACAGGCCCAGGTGGCGCTCCTCCACCAGGTCGGGGATCCAGGCCCGCACCGTGGGCACGATGAGCACCTGGCCCAGGGTCAGCGCGGTGACGAACACCGCGGAGGGCACGAGCCCGCCCAGCGTGCCGACCGGCATCGACGCGGCCGCCCCGGCGAAGCCCAGGCAGATCAGCACCAGCCCCCACACCAGCGTCGCCCGCCGTGTCAGGCGGGCGGCGGACCACCGCAGCACGGGCATCTGCGCGACGATGTAGAGCAGCGACGCCCAGGCCAGCAGCCAGCCCAGCGCCGTCTGGGAACCGGTCGCCCGCTCCACCTCCGCGGGCAGGGCCAGGTAGAGCTGGTTGTAGGCCAGCAGGTAACCGCTGTAGGCCAGGCACAGCGCCAGGAACCGGCGGTTGCCCAGCAGCAGCCGCAGCCCCTCCCCCACGCGCGGCGCCCCCCGTTCGGCCCCCGCGGGCGCGCCCGGCGCGGCGCGGGGCATCAGCCGCAGGTGCCCGGCCAGCACCGCGGCGAAGACCGCCGCCCCGGCCAGGCAGGCGGCGCGGAAGCCGCCGAGCAGCAGCAGTGCGCCCAGCGGCGGGCCGACGAGGGTCCCCGCCTGCCCCGCGACGGAGAACAGGGCGAGCATCCGGGTGCGGGGCTCACCGGTCCGCCGCTCGTGCCGCACGGCCTGGCGCACGATCTCGGTCTCCACGGCCGGGGAGAACAGCGCGGCGGCGAAGCCGATGAGCAGGACCGAGGCGATGACCGGCCCGGTGCCCTGCGCGAGGCCGAGCCAGCAGAACCCGGCGACGCGCAGCGCGCAGCCCGCCAGCACCACCGGGCGCGCCCCGAAGCGGTCGGTGAGCGTGCCGCCCACGACGAACAGGCCCTGCTGGCTGAAGGTGCGCAGGCCCAGCACGAGTCCGACCAGCCACCCGGCCAGGCCCAGGGCGCCGCCGAGGTGGTCGGCGAGGTAGGGCAGGACCGCGAAGAAGCCGACGTTGAACGCGAACTGCGAGCCGACCAGCAGCAGGGGCAGGGCGGGCAGGCGGCACGCGTCGCGCAGCGCCGCGGTCCCGCGCGCGGTGGTCCGGGACAGGACGTTCCCGCGCCCGCTCCCGCGCCCGCCGGAGGGCCGTGCCGGGCTCACGAGGCGCTCGGCAGCGGCCGGTCCCGGGAGGTGCCGGGGAACACCGGGACGGCGTCCACCAGCTCGCGGGTGTAGGGGTCGGCGGGGTCGGAGCAGATCCGGCGGGCGGGGCCGGTCTCCACCAGCCGCCCCTCGCGCATGACCGCCGCGCGGTGCGCGACGTGCCCGACGAGCGCCAGGTCGTGGCAGATGAACAGGTAGCCCAGGCCCAGTTCGTCCTGGAGGCCGGTGAGCAGGTTGAGCACCCCGGCGCGCACCGAGGAGTCCAGGGCCGACACCGGCTCGTCCAGGACCAGCAGCCGCGGCTCGCAGGCCAGCGCGCGGGCGATCCCCACGCGCTGGCACTGCCCGCCGGAGAGCTCGTGCGGCAGCCGGTCGCCGTGCGCGGGGTCCAGCCCCACCTTCTCCAGCAGCTCCGCCACCCGGGCGGGCCCGGTCGCGCGGTCCCAGCGGCCGTGGATGCGCAGGGGTTCGGCGACCGCGTCGCGCACGCGCAGGCGCGGGCTGAGCGAGCCGTAGGGGTCCTGGAAGACCGGTTGGATCGCGGGGCGCAGGGCGCGCAGCTCCTTCTCCCCCATGGCGGTCAGCTCCCGGCCCTCGAAGCGCACCGACCCGGACCGGGGACGCAGCAGCCCGGTCACGGCCGCGGCGGTGCTGGACTTGCCGCACCCCGACTCCCCGACCAGGGCGAGCGTCTCCCCCGCGCGGATGTCGAAGGAGATCCCGTCGACGGCCGTCACCGGGGCGGCCCGCCGGGTGCGGCCCGGGTAGCGCACCACCAGGTCGCGCACGCTCAGCAGCGGTGGGGTGGTCATGTCGTCCTTCCTCGTGGTGTGCACGGGGTCCGTGCCGCGGTGCGGGGCGCCGGCGCCGCGTCCGGCGGGCTGGCCGGAAACGTTGCCAGTGCGACTCAAGGGTTCTGACCTGCGGTGATCTTGTACCTATAGCGAGGTCGGGCGCTCGAACCTCGCTACAGGTACAAGATCACCGCAGGTCAGTGCCGCTTTCCGGTCACGCGGTGTCCGTGAACAGGGAGGCCGCCGGGTCGGGCAGGTCCCGCCAGCGGTGGCAGGAGACCAGCCTGCCCGGTTCCCCCGCCTGCGTGGGCGGGGGCTCCTCGGCGTGGCACCGGTCCCCGGCCAGCGGGCAGCGGGGAGCGAAGGCGCAGCCGCCGGGCAGCGCCTGCGGGGAGGGGGGCGTTCCGGCGATGGCGGGGAGGCGGCGGTCCGCGGCCCCGGGCCGGGGCAGGGCGGCGACCAGGCCCGCGGTGTAGGGGGCGCGGGGCCGGGTCAGGACCGCCTCCACCGGGCCCGACTCGACGTGGCGCCCGGCGTAGACGACCACCACCCGGTCGGCGTACCCGCCGACGACGCCCAGGTCGTGGGTGACCAGGACGACCGAGGTGCCGGAGCGCTCCCGCAGTCCGCACAGCAGTTCCAGCGTCCGGGCCTGCATCCTGGGGTCGAGGGCGGTCGTGGGCTCGTCGGCGAACACGAGGTCGGGTTCGTTGACCGTGGCCATCGCGACGACCGCCCGCTGGCGCATACCGCCGGAGAACTCGTGCGGGTGGGCGTGCGCGCGCCGGGCGGCGTCGGGGATGCCGACCCGGTCCAGGGCGGCCACCGCCCGCTCCCACGCCGAGGCCCGGCTCATCCGGTGCACGGAGCGCAGGGCGCGCACGAGCTGGGCGCCCACGGTGTGCACGGGGCTGAGCACGGCGAGCGCGTCCTGGGGCACCAGGGACATCCGCCGGCCGCGCAGGGGCCGCAGGACCGCGGGCGGGGCGCCGACCAGCTCCCGCCCGTCCAGGCGGACGCTTCCGGTGACGGAGGCGCCGGGGGGCGCCATGCCCAGGACGGCGCGGGCGGTGACCGACTTGCCGGCCCCCGACTCCCCCACGAGCGCGAGCACCTCGCCGGGGCGCACGTCGAAGGACAGCCCGCGCACCGCCCGGACCGGGCCCCCTCCCCGCCCGGGCAGGGTGACCCGCAGGTCGCGTACCGACAGCAGGGTGCCGTCGCTCATGTCAGGGCTCCTTCCGGTGGTGCGGTCGCGGCGGGGCGGGACATCCGGCGCCACGGGGGTGTCCACGCGCCCCGGGGGAGCGTGGACGAGGAGACCGCGAACGCGGCCAGCAGCAGGAGCATGGCGGCGGGGGCCAGGGCGGCCAGGGGCGCGCGCTCCACGTAGGCCAGGGACTCCGACAGGCTCAGGCCCCACTCGGCCGACGGCGGCTGCGAGCCCAGGCCGAGGAAGCCGAGTGAGGCGATGGCCAGGGCGATGCCGGGCAGGCGCAGCACGGCGTGGCGGGACACCGGTCCCAGGACCGCGGGCAGGACGTGCCGGACCAGGATCCAGCGGGGGCCGGCGCCCAGGGCCCGCTGCGCGGTCAGGTAGGCGGCCGCGCGCGTCTCCTGGACCAGCGCGGAGGTGTGCGCGGCGAGCGGGGGCCAGGAGACCAGGGCCACGGCCGCGGCGGCGCCGAGGGGGCCGGGACCGGCGATGGCGGCCACCAGGATCCCGGCGATCACCGGGGGCAGGGCGTTGGCCATCTCCGAGGCGCCCGCCGACAGCGCCGGGGCGAACCCGACCAGCAGGGCGACGGCCAGGCTGGCCAGGCACACCAGCGCCGCGGTGCCCACGGTGGCCAGGGCGCCGTGCCCGAGCCGGGCCAGGACGTCGCGGCCGACCGCGTCGGTGCCCAGGGGGTGCGCCCAGGAGGGCGCGGCGAGGCGCTGGGCCACCTCGACGGTCATGGCGTCGCGGGTCAGGCCCCACAGGCACACCGCCAGGATCAGCGCCGCGCACACCGCGGGCACCGCGCGGCGCACGGCTCCCGCCGGGGCCGTGGGCGGCGGGGGCAGGGTCAGGGCCGCCTCGTGCAGGCCGGGTCCCAGCAGGAGGCGGCGCGCGGCCTGGGCGGCGACCCCGGCCGCGGTGCCGAGCAGCACCAGGCCGAGCACGGACCCCTGGAGCAGCGGCAGGTCCTGGGACTGGGCGGCGCCCAGGGCGGTGCGGCCGATCCCGGGGACGGCGAAGACGGTCTCGACCGCGACGGCACCGCCGGTCAGTCCCACGGCGACCATGGCGAACTGGGGGACGAGGGCGGGGGTGGCCCGGCGCAGGGCCGCGGCGGCCATGACGGCCGGGGAGCAGCCCGAGGCCGTCCACAGCCCCACCCAGCGCTCGGTGAGGACGGCGGGCAGTGCGTCGTCGAGCAGCCGCCCCAGCAGCCCGCCCGCGGGCAGTCCCAGCGCCAGGGCCGGGAGCACGAGGTTCGCCGGCCCCTGCCAGCCGTAGGGCGGCAGCCAGCCCAGCCACACCGAGAGCACGACCATGAGCAGGACGGCGACGAGGAACTCGGGCAGGGCCGTGAGCATCGCGGCCGCGGCCCCGCTGCCCGACCCGCCCGGGCGCAGGGTGCCGCGCGCCCCGCGCACCAGAGCGGGGGCGCACAGCGCGGCCGCGACGAGCAGGGCGACGGCGAGCGCGGCGCCCATGACCGCCAGGGACACGCCCATGGCCGAGACGACCGAGGGCAGCACGGGCGCGTCGGAGACCCAGGAGTGGCCGAGGTCGCCGCGCAGGACGCCGCCGAACCAGCGGGCGAGCGTCACCGCGGGGCCGTCGGCCAGGCCGAGGTCCTCCCGGATGGCGTCGAGCACCTCGGGCGTGGGTTCCTGCTCCGCCGAGCGGGCGCGCAGCACCGACAGCGCGGGGTCGCGCCCGGACAGCCAGGGCAGGAGTCCGACGACGACCGCGACCAGGACCAGGGCGGCGACGCGGGAGACCAGGGGCAGGAGCCACCCGGCCCGCCGGGCTCCGTCGCGTTCGGGGATGGCGGCGTCCATCAGTTCAGCCGGGTCCGCGGGGTGACGAGCAGGCGCTCGCGCGGGTCCTTGGCCGAGTCCGCGAGGTTGGCGGCGTCGCCCTGGATGACGCGCTCGTGCAGCATGGGGATGGCGGCGTCGGTGGCCAGGACGGCGGCCTCGGCCTCCAGGATCGCGGCGCGCCGCTCGTCGCCCGCGGGGGCCCGCTCGGCCTCCTCCAGCGCCGCGTCCACCTCCTCGTCGCACAGCTGGGCGATGTTGAAGGAGCCCTCGCAGGAGAAGTCGCTCGTCATGTAGGCGGCGGGGTCGCCGGAGTCCAGGACGGTCGCCCTGGAGAGGATGAACGCGTCGAACTCGCCGTCGAGGGCGTCCTCCTCGATGTTGGCGTACTCGCGCACGACCTGCTCGACCTCGAACCCGGCGTCCTCCAGCTGCTGCTCCAGGACGGTGGCGACCTCGGGCAGCTCGGCGCGGTCGGTGAAGGTGGCCAGGGTGACGGCGGCGCCGTCGGGGTCGGCGGCCCCGGTGGCCTCCGGGCGCTCGGGGCGGTCGGCGGCCCAGGGCAGCGCGGGGCCCAGCAGGCCCTCGGCCGCGTCCGCGCGCCCCTCGTAGACGCCGTCCACCAGCTCCTGGCGGTCGATGGCATCGCGTGCGGCGGCGCGCAGGCCGGGGTCGGTGAAGGGCCCGTCCTGGGTGTTGAGGTAGAGGGTGTTGGTGCGCGGCATGGGCACCTCGGTGATGAGCTCCTGGTCCAGCAGGGCCGCCTGGGAGGTGGGCACGGCCTCGACGATGTGGGCCTCGCCGGTGCGCAGGGCCGCGGCTCGGGCGGTGCCGTCGGGCACGAAGCTGACGTCGATGCCCGGGGCCAGTGCCGCCTCGCCCCAGTAGCCGTCGTAGCGGTCCAGGCGGGCGGAGGTGGTGCCGTTGACCTCGACCAGCTCGAAGGGGCCCGACCCGGTGCCGACGGGGCTGACCGTGTCGCCCTCGTAGGCGCTCTCGGCCAGGATCGACAGCTGCGGCGAGGACAGGCGCTGCGGGACGAGCGGGTCGGCCTCGGCGGTGGTGACGGTGACGGTGTCGCCCTCGGCCTCCACCCCGAGTTCGACGCCGTCGAGGATGCGCGGCTTGGGCGAGGCCTGCGCGGCGTACTCCAGGGAGTGGGCGGCCACGTCGGCGGTCAGCTCCGTGCCGTCGTGGAAGGTCACCCCGTCGCGGACGGTGAAGGTCCAGGTGGTCTCGTCCACCTGGGTCCAGTCGGTGGCCAGGCCGGGCTGGGGGTCGCCGACCTCGTCCAGGACGACGAGGGTCTCGGCGGTGCTCCACCGGGAGAGCTTGAAGGCGTCGTCGGTGAGCGGGGACAGGGCCGACCTGGGCGGCTGCATCATCGCCACCGCGATGCGGCCCTCCTCGTCGGCGGCGGCGGTGTCGCCGCCGGAGGGGAAGCAGGCGGTGAGCAGGAGGGCGGAGGCGGAGGCGGCGGCCAGACAGGCGACGGGAGGGGGCTTGCGCAGGTGCACGGCGGTTCTTCCGGGTCGGGGGCGGGGAGGCCGCCGAGGCGCGCGGACGCCGCGGCGGACCAGAGAAGCATATGACAACCGTTTTCATTATTGATCCCCCGGTCCCCACTGAACAGGGACAGGACGGGACAGAGGGGGCGCGCCGGACCGCCGCGCGTGGGGAACGCGGAAACCCGGCGTGGAAGGGGATACCCGGCCCGCCCCAGGGGTCCTGGCCGTCGGAACCCCGGCCGGGCCGGGGCCCCGCGCGGGAGGCCCACGCCACCCGGGCGGGTGAGGCCCGCCACTCCCCCGGCGGGCCGCTGCCTTGGCTCCGGGGCGGAGGCGGGTTGATCAGCGACGCGTGCCCGGCCAGGCCCTCACCACAGAGGCCAGTTCATCGAACTCCGGCAATCTCAGGCCCCAGGCGCGCCATCACCACTAGGAACGGACCCGGGGCGGTGTACTGCCGGGCCACTCCGGCCTCCGAGGCTCTCCCTCGGGTGCAGTCGCAGTAGTAGGCCAGCCCCTCCTCGCGCAGGCGCTGGGCGGCGTCGGTGTCCTCGATCCGCAGCACCATCGTGCCGCCGGATCGTCGCGCGGCCACCCAGCTCAGCAGCAGGGACCGGGCGTTGTCCACGTGGAACATGCCGACCGGGAACGGTGCGAACCCAGTGCGGATCGAGGCGTCAGCCACAGCCCCGAGCCCAGCGCGATCACCTGCTGCATCAGAGCCGGCCAGAGATCCGGGAGAAGACCCTCAGACCGTGGCCGCAAATGGCAGCACAGCAGCTCGAATCAGCCCACTCCCCCCTGTCGGCTTCGCCAGTGTCGACCCGAATCTTCGAAAGCGAGCCCTTCCGCGTCCGACACCCCTGCCCCCACACATGTTCCCCATCCCGGTCAGGGGCGTCATCGTCCGCGATGGCGAAGTCCTACTGTTACGCGACGAACGCGATGAGTGGCAGCTGCCGGGACTCGGGGCAGTGACAGAGGAAATTCTGACCCCTGACTGAGGGCAAATGGCAGAAATGGTCTGATAACTGGCCTTATCAAAGGATCAACTGCATTCCGACCTGTGAGCTCTCTATGGTGATGGCCATCGCGTTTCACCCGTTGCCCGTATTCCTCGGACAGCTCGTGAAACGCGCTGGTCCCATCCTCTTCGCAGGCCGTTCATCCGACCTGCGCACTTCCCTTGGAGGAATCACCGTGAACACCATGCTCGTCTTCGCCCTCCTCGCAGCGACGGCCACGGTCTGCGCCGCACTCGGCTACCTGTTCGCCCGCCACCGCTCCGAGTCCCGGAACCGCCACCACAGCGACGAGCGGAACCGCCTGAGCACAGAGTTGCGCCTCGCCGAGGAACAGCGCGACCAGGCCCGTACACAGGCGGCCGCGCTCCGCACCGAGCGCGACGAAGCCCTGAGGGCGCAGCGCGAACGAGAGGCCGCAGCGACCGAACAGAGCACCAGGCTGGAGGCCGCGTCCGGGCGGATCGGCACTCTGGAGGCCGAACTCGGCGCCGCACGGAACCAGCACCAGCAGGCTGCCACCGAGGCGGTGGGGCTGAGGAGGTCCCTGGAGACGAGCGATCAGCGAATCCGCGACCTGAGCGGTGACCTGGCCGCCGCCGAGAAGGACAGGGTGGCGTTGGAGACCGTGGTCGCCCAGCTGAAGGAGCGCGTCAGCGGCTACGAGGCCGACCTGGCGAAGCTGCGCACCGAGCGGGAGGGGCTGGAGAAGCGGCAGGCGGAGGTGGCCGCCGCCCAGAAGGAGTTGGACCAGTTCCGCGAGGAGCACGCCCGGCTCCAGACCGAACAGGTCGAGGCGGCCGTGGCCAGGATGCTGGAGGCCTCCCAGGAGAAGCTGACCGCGACCGCGGAGGAGAAACTGGGCACGACCGCCAAGGCCGTCACCGAGAAGCTCCAGGAGCTGGGACTGCACCTGCGCGAGTTCGACGGCAGGCGCACCACGACCGAGACCCGTCTGGACGAGCAGATCAGGAACCTGGCGGCGGAGAACGCCCGGGGCCGCGCGCAGACCGAGGCGCTGGTGAAGGCCCTGCGCAAGCCGCAGGTGCGCGGCCAGTGGGGCGAGCTCCAGCTCAGGAAGGCCGTCGAACTGGCCAACATGCGTGAGCACTGCGACTTCGACACCCAGGAGACCGTGGTGGACGAGGACGGGCGCGTCCTGCGGCCGGACATGATCGTCAACCTCACCAACGGCCGGAAGGTCGTGGTGGACGCCAAGGTCTCCCTCGAAGCCTTCCTGAACGCCCTGGAGGCGGAGGACGACGCCGGGTACGAGCGCTTCATGGACGAGCACGCCGCGCAGGTCCGCAGGCACGTGGACGCGCTCGCCGCGAAGGAGTACTTCGTGAAGGTGGCGGACAGCCCCGACTTCGTCCTGATGTTCCTGCCCAACGAGTCCCTGTTGCAGGCCGCCCTGGACCGCAGGGCCGACCTGTACGAGCACGCCCTCGCCAAGAGGATCATCATCGCGACCCCCACCGTGCTGATCCCCATGCTGCGCACCATCGCCCTGTCCTGGGACGAGAGGGCGATGCGGGAGAACACGGAGGTCATCCACGAGCTGGGCCGGGAGATCTACGACCGGCTCGCCAAGGTGGGCGAGTACCTCGGGAAGCTGCGGGGATCCCTGGACAGTTCGGTGAAGCACTACAACGAGGCGATCGCCTCGCTGGAGGGACGCGTGCTGCCGACCGCCCGCAAGTTCCCCGAGCTCGGTGTCCGTCCGAAGAAGGAGCTGGCCGAGCTGCACCCGGTGGAGCGCCAGCCCCGGGAGGCGGTCGCCCAGGAACTGGTGGCGTCGGCCGCCACCACGCCCGGAACCGGCTCCGTGAAGCCCGAACCGCTGAACTGACGGACGCGCCGAGGCGCGGCGCGGCCCTCCCCGAGCGGGTTTCGGGGAGGGCCGCAGCCGTGTGCGGTAGGGGTGCGGCGTGCGGTCAGACCGTGGCGGGAACGGGGGTGCCGCCGATCGTCCGAGCCCAGGGACGGGCTGCGGGCGGATCGGTCCGCGACCGCAGAAGCAGGAGGAGGGCGTCGGCATCGGCGGCCTCGGTCAGTCCGGCGGGGGTGGCGATCCAGAAGGACTGGGTGGCCTCACCCCACCAGATGACCAGGTGGCGGTCGCGGGCCTGGGCGGCTGCGGCCTGGGCGTGTTCGACGGCGAACTCGGCGCGGTGGCCGCCCAGGCGGGGAAGCCGCTGGGCGCGGCGGGCCCGGCAGGAGGGGTGGTCGCAGGACGGGCAGGTAGGGCCGATGAGCGGTGTGCGGCGCGGGAGCATCGGGAAGGGGCGGAAGTCGTCGGGGCGCCGGGGCGAGGGGATAGGGTTACGCATCAGATCCTCTTTCCTTGCATATGTCTGTGTTGGGTTTTGGGGGATTCAGGGCCCGGAAGGCGTTGCAGCGCCTCCTGGGCCCGTCTCATGTCGTCGGCATGTCAGCCGTCTCGGTTGTCGGCGTTCCAGCGGCTTCCGGTGAGGTCGTAGGCCAGGTAGAACCAGACCGTGCGGTAGTGGGCGTTGCCGTTGTCGCCCCACTCCGTGGCGAAGGTGTCCACCAGGGCCAGTCCGCGCCCGGACTCGGCAGACAGGTTCAGACCGTCGGGGTCGGGCTCCAGGCGCGCGTCCCTGTCGTGCAGGCCGCCCCGGTCGCGGCAGGCCAGGTGCAGGCCGGTGCGGTGGCGGTGGACGAGCAGGGTGTAGGTGCCCCCGGGCTGACCGGAGAGGCTGTGGCGGATCGCGTTGTTGGCGAGTTCGCTGCCCAGCAGCGTGAACAGGTAGCGGTAGTCGGCTGACCTGGCAGCGGCGCAGGTGTCCAGGAACGCGCGCACCAGCGGCATGATGGCCGGGGTTCCGGCGAAGTCGTAGCGGCGCAGCCGGTAGTTCGGGCGTTCGGCGCAGCGGGTGAAGTAGTGGCGGTGCGCGGGCCGGATGAAGCTGGTCAGCGGGACCGTGGCCTCGCCCAGCGCGGGCACGGGAGCCGGGGTGGTTGCGGGCATGACGAACACACTCCTTGCATGGGCATGAGATGAGCAGGGGTTTCGTGGTGCCCGTTGGAGGAGTCTCACGGATGCCGTGATGCGCGGAACGGGCGAGGCGTAGCCTGACCGGCATGAACCCTGTGTGATCAACCAGTCACTGCCTACACTCATCACCATATCCTCAATCGCACTCTAGTCAACGTCTAATTGGAAATTTGAGAGTTATAGCCTTAGGATCTTGCCATGGCCATCGACCGAAGCCCTTCCCTTCGCCTGCGCCGTCTCGCGGCTGAGCTCCGCCGAGCTCGCGAACGTGCGAGCTTGACCGGCTCTCAGGCCGCAAAGGAGCTCAAGTGGAGCGCGGGCAAGCTGAGCAAGATCGAGAAGACTGAGACCAAGCGTCTCTCCAGCGCCGACCTCGACAAGATGATGGACCTGTACAAGATCGAGGACCCCAGGATGCGCGAGGCGCTACAAGCCTTGGCGAAGGACGCCAAGGTCAAAGGCTGGTGGAGCAAGTACAGGGACATCTTCGGTGATCAGGCTCTGCCTGACTTCGAGGCTGAGGCTGCGGTGATCCGTTCCTTCGAAGCGCTCAGCATCCCGGGTCTGCTCCAAACGCCCAGCTACGCAGAAGCCATCTTCAAGGGCGGCAGGTACGTCAACCCTGAGGAGATCCAGCGGAGGGTCGAGTTCCGCATCGCCAGACGAGACATCTTGTCGAAGTTCCATCCTGCCCAGTTCAGAGCCGTCATCGACGAAGCTGCCCTCCGACGCATCGTTGGCGGACGGCAGGTGATGCGTGAGCAGCTCGAACACCTACTCCATATGGCGCAGTTGCCCAACATCGACATACAGGTACTGCCCTTCGAGGCAGGCGCGCACTCTGCGCTCGCGGCGCCCTTCACTATCCTGGACTTCCCAGACCCGCTCGACACGCCCATCGTCTACGTTGGCACGGTGACCGAAGCCCTCTTCCTTGAAGAGCCTGAGGAGGTCACGCAGTACAGCGCGACTCTGGGAGATGTCCAGGGGGCTGCCCTCAGCACAACCCGTTCGGCTGCTTTCATCGAAGAAGTAGCAGCGTCCCTAGAGAGTGACACGTGACAGAACTTCACTTCCGGAAAAGCAGCTACAGCGGCCAAGATCAGAACTGTGTAGAGGTCGCCCACATCCCCACGGGCTTCCGGAAGAGCAGCTACAGCAGCGACCGCGTCAACTGCGTGGAGGTCACCGACCTCCCCTGCGGCGCCGCCATCCGCGACTCCAAGCACCCCGACGCCGGACACCTCCCCTTCCCCGCCACCGAGTGGACCGGCTTCCTCAGCGCCGCCCTCTCCCGCTGACCAGCAGACACGACAGTGCCCGGCCGCCTCCTCCTCCTGACAGCGACCGGGCACTCCGTCTTCCCGTGCTCACCCGTGCTTACCGGGCAGCAGGCACGGGCTTCCCTCCTCCTCTCGCAGCCACCCCTGGTCCACCAGGTACCGGATGACCAGCGCGCCCTCCCACCGGTCCCAGCCGAACACCGCCTCCAGCTCACGCCAGGTCGGCCCGCGTCCGTGCTCGGCGAGGTGGTCCTCCACACAAGCGGCCACCCACGGCTCCAGGCCCTGGACGATCCGGTGCGCCCGCATCGCCTGGTTGGTCCTCAGGTTCCGCTTCTCCTCCAGCTTCCGGGGCTCCGCCTGACGCGGCCGGGGAACCCCGTGCCCCTCCCCCGGCGCCGAAGCCGCACGCGCCGAGTAGGGCAGCTTCCCCTTGGAGGTCAGGTGCCATCCCTTGCAGGCCGGGCACTCGTAGGAGCGCCGGGGCATCTTGTCCGTTCGGTCCTCGCCGTGGTGGCGGATGGCGGCCAGGGCGAGTTCGGCGCTGATCCGGTCCTTGAACCAGCGCTTACCGCAGCGGCGCGGACGGGCGGCGCGCGGCGGTCGGGCGGTGCGCCTGCGGGGTCGGGCGTTCTGTCGGCTCATGGGAGGTCCTCGGGGTTCGCCGGTGCCGGTGGAGCACCGGATGCCGTGCTGGGGGGAGGCGAGCGGCTGGCCGCTCACGCCGTTGCGGAGACCGTAGCCAGAAACACCACTTGAAGAATCCTTGCGAGCCGATAAGCCGGGTTATCAGGAAAAGGCCGACGCGACAGCTGCTTCTGTCCTAGAGTGGCCCCACTCCCTCCCCACCCCCCAGCGCAGAGAGCGAGGAAGCACCGGATGCCGTCGTCACCCCCGCTGCTCTCCCTGTCCGACATCGCGACCCTCGCCCGCGTCCAGCGCCCGGTGGTCTCCACCTGGCGGCGCCGCCACCCCGACTTCCCCGCTCCCGTCGCGGAGAGGGGCAACCGCACCTGGTTCGACGGCCGCGCGGTGACCGACTGGCTCACCACCACCGGCCTGGGCAACACCCCCGCCGACGAGATCGGCCCGGAACTGGTCGCGCACGGCCTCGTCCGCCTCGCCGAGGAGATCGGCGCGCAGCGCCTGGTCTCGGTGCTCGGCGCGCTGCTGTGCCTGCACCACATGGACGAGAAGCCCCTCGCCGGCATCACGGAGGACGCGCTGCTCGACCGGGTGGAGCGGATGGACCCCGACGACGAGTTCTTCCGGCGGGAGCTGGTCGAGGACCCCGCTCTCTCCGTCCGCCTGGCTCCCCTGGCCGAGGAGCTGGTCGAGGCCGCCTACACTCCCGGCGGCGCCCACGAACACCTCATGGCCCACCGCCACCGCCTCGGCCTCACGGGCCCCGACACCGGCTCCCTCTCCCCCGGGCTGCGCCGCCTGGTCGTGCGGATCGCCGACCCGCTGGGCCACGTCCACGACAACGGCGCCCTCACCGTCGCCGACCCGCACGCGCTGTGCGGGGACCTGCTCCACGACGTCGTGGCCGCGCTCGACGACCCCTCCGACAGCACCGTGCTAGCCGCCGAGAAACGCGCCGAACTGGCCCGGCTCACCCGCCGCCGCCTGATCCTGGCCGGAGTTCCCGAACTCGACCTGGACGTGCAAACGGGTGTCGAGTTGGAGGAGCAGCTGGCCGACCTCGATCTGATCGTGACCATCCTGCCCTACCAGGCCGGGGAGAGCCGTTCCCGAGCTCAGGCGCTGGAGAAGATCGAAGAGCTGAGCGTGCTGCTCCGCCCCGGGTGCACTGCCGTGGTCGTCGGCCCGGCGGATGCACTGGTCGGCGAACTTGACGCGTACGAAGCGAAGGTCCGCTCACGCCTGCTACGCAGCAAACTGGTCGAGTCGGTGACCACCCTTCCGAGCGGCGCCGACCCCTACCGGCCCGGTTACGGATGCGCTCTGTGGACTCTACGACGGGACCCAGTACCGTCTGCACTCGGTCAGGTGCTCATCAGCGACATCAGCGCCCGTTCCCTGGACTCGGGCGTGGGGGAAGCCCTGGCCGAGGACATCCTGCTCTGGCGGGCCGAAGGACACCACCTGGGCGGCCACGATCCCCGGTACGGCCTGTCAGTGCGGATTGAGGAACTGGAGAAGCGGTTCGGCGCTCCCCTCGTGCCGCCGGGACCGCCGGTGTCGCGAACGCTGTCCCGCACGGTTCGTGACCGCCCGGCCCTGATCGCCGAGGCCGAGGCCCGCCTGTCCGAGGTGGAGAGCGAGGCGCGGTCCCACGCGGACAAGCACGGCCCGCTGCGCGGCGGACTGGTGCGCCGGGTGGGCCCCGCGCCGGAGCGGACCACCGTGGGAACCCTGATCAGGCAGGGGCGGCTCGTCCCGGTCAAGGGCCACCGGATCGCGGCCGAGCACATCGACCCTCAGGGACAGTTCAACGTCCTCGGTCCGGACGAGGTGCTGGGCCGGGCACCGCGTGACGGTCGGTGGATCGACCGGTTCGTGCTGGCGGCGGAATACCCGCACGTGACCCCCACCAGGCCGGGGGACGTGGTGTACACGACCGGACCGGAGTTCGGGGCGATGATCGACCATGAGGGTTCCTCGGTGGTGGCCTTCCCCGCCCGGATCCTGCGGGTGAACCGCGAGGCCAGGAGGGCGCTCACCCCCCGGGTACTGACGCTGCTGCTGGAGGGGTCCTCCTCCGTCCAGCGTCCGGCGGGGGCGGTCCGCGCCCCGCGCGGGGTCGGGGAGGTCGTCCTGCCCGACCTGCACCCGGAGGAGGTGGCCCGGCTGGACGCCGTGCTCGCCGAGGCCGAACGCAGACGCGCGCTGCTGGACCGGCAGTACGCCGAACTCGACACGATCCGGCGGCTGAGCGCCGCCGGGTTCAGTGACGGGACCCTGGCCGTCCCTCCCACCTGACAGACTTTTCCGCGTATCCCCGCTGCCCCGGCTCCGTCCTCCCCTCGTGTGGCCGCGTCGCCGGGCAGCACCACAACCCAGAAGGAACACAGAGCACATGCCGCCACGCAAGCGCGCCAGCACCCAGCAGGGTGAGCTGTTCAGCGCCTCCACCCCCCAGGAGATCCGGGCCATCCTGTGGAAGGCCGCCGACCAGCTGCGCGGGTCCATGGACGCCGCCCAGTACAAGGAGTTCGTGCTGGGGCTGGTCTTCCTCAAGTACGTCACGGACGCCTTCGACGAGCGCCGCCGGGAGCTCGTCGCGGAACTGGAGGAGGAGGGCATCCCCGAACACCGCCGGGCGGCCTTCCTGGAGGACCAGGACTCCTACATCGAGGAGAACGTCTTCTGGGTGCCGGAGAAGGCGCGGTGGAAGTACATCGCCGACAACGCCGCCAGCACCCCCGAGGGGGTCGGCAAGCTCATCGACGACGCCATGGGCGAGTTGATGAAGGAGAACAGGGCGCTCACCGGTGTGCTGCCGCAGATCTTCAACCGCGACAACGTGGACCAGAAGCGGTTGAAGGGGCTGGTGGACCTCATCAGCGACGCCCGGTTCGCGGGCGACGGGGAGAAGACCGCACAGGACGTGCTGGGCGAGACCTACGAGTACTTCCTGGAGCAGTTCGCTCGGGCCGAGGGCAAGCGGGCCGGTGAGTTCTACACGCCCAAGAGCGTGGTGGAACTGCTGGTGGAGATCCTGGAGCCCTACGAGGGCCGGGTGTACGACCCGTGCTGCGGGTCGGGCGGCATGTTCGTGCAGGCGCAGAAGTTCGTCGAGCACCACGGCGGGCGCGATCGCACGCACGACATCGCGGTCTACGGCCAGGAGGCCAACGAGCGCACGTGGCGGCTGGCCAAGATGAACCTGGCCATCCACGGCATGGACCCCGAGGGCGTGGGCAAGCGCTGGGCGGACACCTTCGCCGACGACAAGCTGCCGGACCTGAAGGCGGATTACATCCTGGCCAACCCGCCGTTCAACCTGCACCCGTGGGAGCGGCGGACGGATGACCAGCGGTGGAAGTTCGGTGTTCCACCGGCGAACAACGCCAACTACGCCTGGTTGCAGCACATCATCTCGAAGATGGGCGATCGGGGTACGGCGGGCGTGGTCCTGGCCAACGGGTCGATGTCCTCGCAGTCCTCGGGTGAGGGCGAGATCCGCAAGGCGATCGTGGACGCGGACCTGGTGGCTTGCATGGTGGCGTTGCCCGGGAACCTGTTCCGGACCACGGCGATCCCGGCGTGTCTGTGGTTCCTAACCAGGGACAAGGGTGTGCAAGGGGCTGGGGCGACCAGTGACCGGCGCGGCGAGGTGCTGTTCATCGACGCCCGGGAGATGGGCGAGATGATCAACCGCACCGAGCGGGTCTTCACCGCCGAGGAGGTCGAGCGGATCGCCGACACCTTCCACGCCTGGCGCGGCACCGCTTCCGCCAGGAAGAAGAAGCTGGCCTACGAGGACGTGCCTGGCTTCGCCTACTCGGCCAAACTCCAGGAGATCGCCAAGCACGATTACGTGCTCACGCCGGGGCGGTATGTGGGCGCGGCGGAGGTCGAGGAGGACCCGGACGCCGAACCGCTGGACGAGAAGATCGCCCGCCTGACGAAGGAGCTCTACGAGCACTTCGATGAGTCCAAGCGCCTTGAGGGCGTCGTCCGCGAGCAGCTCCAAAACTTGAAAGAGGCCTAGGATGCCAGACTCCCAAAAAGACCTCCCACTCGTCTTCCCTGGTGGCCGCAAATCCATCCCCAATAGCTGGAATTGGCACACCCTGGACAATTTGTGCTCGGGGATTTTCGACTGCCCACACTCCACTCCCCAAATCACCACTTCAGGACCCCTCCTGGCAAGAACTCAAGATATAATTTCTGGAGTTTTTCGCCCCACTAACGCTGCACGGGTATCTGAAATCACATACCAGGAGCGAGTCAAGCGAGCCAAACCATCCTGGGGCGATCTTCTTTATAGCCGAGAAGGTACATACTTCGGCATTGCCGCCGAGGTCCCACGGAACATGGACGTCTGCCTAGGGCAAAGGATGGTTTTGATTCGCCCTAAGAGTTCCGTCCTGAACCATCGGTTTCTCCGCTATTGGCTCAATTCTCCTTCCATGCAGTCCCACATCCATGGCTTGCGCGATGGCTCTGTAGCTCAGCGATTGAATCTTCCAAGCATCCGAAAGCTCCCAGTAGCCACCCCTAACGTTCACGAACAGCAGGCTATCGCCGCCGCACTCGGGGCGCTGGATGACAAGATTGCAGCCAACGAGCGCATCATCAGGACCTCCGAAGAACTCTGCAACACTCTTCACAAGAAGGTTCACTCGCAAGCTGAACGTGAGATCGAACTAGGAGAAGCCACCGATCTTCTATATGGCAAGTCTCTTCCTAAGTCAAAGCGCGTCCCCGGCGCCATACCTGTCTACGGCAGTGGCGGGCAGAGCGGTACGCACAACAAGGCGCTTGTCTTTGGCCCTGGGATCATCATCGGCCGCAAGGGGACTGTCGGGTCCGTATATTGGTCAGAGGGCGACTTCTTCCCAATCGACACCACTTTCTATGCCTCCCCCAAGTCGCCCTTGGCATCTCTCGAATACCTATACTTCACACTCACAGGACTCAACCTGGCGAGCATGAATTCTGACTCAGCAGTTCCAGGACTCAACCGCTCCGAGGCTCTTTCCAGGAAAATCCGAATTCCCAAACCCGAAGCCCTGGACTGGTTCACCCGGCAGGCGAGGAACACTTTCGCACAAACCTATGCCAGGAGAGCCGAATCCCGCACGCTCACGGAACTGCGTGACACCCTTCTCCCCCAACTGATGTCCGGAAAGCTTCGCGTCAAGGACGCCGAGAAAATCGTGGAGGACAACGTATGACACCCCCCAGACCCGGCGACGCCGCCACCTCCGACGCCTCCGAAGCTCCCGCCGTCCCCGCCGACTCCGGCCGGATGACCGAGGCCGACTGGGAGCAGTACGCCCTCGACGAGCTCGGCGAGCTCGCCTGGCGGCCCGCCCCCGGCCGTGAGTTCTCCCCCGAGCCCGAGGGCCAACGCCGGGTCTGGGACGACCTCATCCTCCACAACGACCTGCGCGAGGCCGTCGAACGGCTCAACCCCGAGCTCACCCCCTCCGCGGTGGACCAGGTCATGACCACTGCCACCACCCCCCAGTCGCGCGAGCCGCTCCCCGAGAACCGCCTCGCCCACGGCTTCCTCACCTCCGGCATCCGCCTCACCTACACCGACGACTTCGGCGCCGAGCACTCCCCCACCGTCCGCCTCGTGGACTTCCGCGACCCGCGCGCCAACACCTTCCGCGCGCTCAACCAGGTGCGCCTGGTCGACGGCGACCGCGAGCGCCGCTTCGACGTGGTCCTCTACGTCAACGGACTCCCCCTCGCGGTGATCGAGCTCAAGAACGGCTCCGACTCGCGAACCACCCTCGCCAGGGCCCACGCCCAGCTGGGCACCTACGCTGAGGAGTTCCCGGCCGCGTTCCGCTACAACGTGCTGTGCCTGGTCTCGGACGGGGTCACCGCCAAGTACGGCACCCCGTTCACGCCCTTCGAGCACTTCGCGCCCTGGAACGTGGACGGCGGGGGCAACCCGCCCGACAGCCCCGACTTCGAGTACGGCGAGTACTCCGAGTCCGGCGCCGAGAAGCCCGACGCGCTGGCCCTGGCCCTGCGCGGGCTGTTCGACCAGGCCCGCTTCCTGGACCTGGCCCGCAACTTCGTCAACTTCACCAGCAGCGGCAGCCGGCACGGCAAGCGCGTGGCCAAGGCCCACCAGTACTTCGCGGTCAACAAGGCCCTCAAGGCCGTCGTGCGCGCCTCCCGGACCAACGGGCAGGCCGGCGTGGTCTGGCACACCCAGGGTTCGGGCAAGTCCGAGGAGATGGTGTGCCTGAGCGGCCTGGTGGCCCGCGAACCGGCGCTGAACAACCCCACCGTCGTGGTCGTCACCGACCGCAACGACCTCGACGACCAGCTGCTGGGCACCTTCCAGGCCAGCCGGGAGCTGCTGGGTGCCGACCCCGTCCAGGCCGACACCCGCCAGGAGCTGCGCCAGCTGCTGGCCAACACCAACACCGGCGGGATCGTCTTCACCACGCTCCAGAAGTTCGGGCGCACCAGGGCCGAGCGCGAGTCCGGGGCCGAGCATCCCCTGCTGTCCGACCGGCGCAACATCCTCGTCATCGTCGACGAGGCCCACCGCAGCCACTACGACAACCTCGACGGCTACGCCCGCCACCTGCGCGACGCCCTGCCCCACGCCACGCTCCTGGCCTTCACCGGAACCCCGCTCTCCAAGGCCGAGGCCAACACCCGCGAGGTGTTCGGCGCGGGCGAGGACTACATCGACGTCTACGACCTGCGGCGCGCGGTCGAGGACGGGGCGACCGTCCGCGTCTACCACGAGCCGCGGCTCATCCCGGTGTCACTGCCCGAGGAGATCGACCCCGCCGACCTGGACGAGCAGGCCGACGCACTCACCGCCGCCATGGACGACGCCGAACGGCGCAGGGCGATGCGGGCCGCCATGCAGATGACCAACCTCTACGGCGCCCCCGACCGGGTGGCCACGCTCGCCGAGGACCTGGTCCAACACTGGGAGGAGCGCTCCGAGCGGGTCCGCCCCGACCTGGGCGGGCCCGGCAAGGCCATGCTGGTGTGCGCCACCCGCGAGGTGTGCGTGAAGATGTTCGACGCCCTGGCCGAGCTGCGCCCGCAGTGGGTCGGCGAGGGCCCGGACAGGGGCGTGATGAAGGTGGTCTTCCACAGCGAGCCCTCCGACCCGCCCGAGCTCAAGGCCCACGCGCTGCGCCCCTCCGGACACAAGACCGTCCAGAAGCGCGCCAAGGACCCCGACGACGAGCTCCAGCTGCTCATCGTCCACTCGATGCTGCTGACCGGCTACGACGCACCGCCGATCCACACCATGTACATGGACCGGCCCATGCGCGGCGCCAACCTGATGCAGGCCCTGGCGCGCGTCAACCGGCGCTTCCGGGGCAAGCAGGACGGGTTGCTGGTGGGCTACGCCCCGCTGACCGACAACCTGCGCAAGGCCCTGGCCGAGTACTCGCCCGGTGACCGGCGGGACAAGACCCTGGGCAGGGACATCGACCGGGCCATCACCGAGGTCCGCAACGAGTACGAGACCATCTGCGGGCTGCTGTCGGGCATCGACTGGCGCAGACTCCTGACCGCCGACGGCGGCCGCTCGCGGCTGCGGGCGCTGAGGCTGGTCTCTGACCACCTGGTCTCCCGCGAGGCCCAGCGCGAGCCCGAGGACGGAAACGGCAAGTCCCTGTCGCGGCGCTTCCGCGACAGCGCGACCCGGCTGGAGCGCTTCTACCAGCTGTGCTCGATGAGTTCGCAGATCAGCGAGCGGTTCGGGGACCTGGAGCACTGGACGCGCGACATCGCCTTCTTCGTGGAGGTGCGCGCCTGGGTGGTCAAGCTGGAGGCCGCCAACCGTGAGGCCCGGGGCGAGGCGCTGCCCGCCGAGATCAGCATGTACCTGTCGCAGCTGGCGGCCTCGGCGGTGGACGCCGAGGAGATCACCGACCTGTACGCCGAGTCGGGGCTGGGCCGGCTGGACATCACCCGCCTCAACGAGGCACAGCTGCGCCGCCTCCAGGACTCCGAGACCCCCAACCTGGCGGTGGAGGCGCTGCACCGCCTCGCCCAGGAGAAGCTGCGCGAGGCCACCCGGCACAACGCCATCAGCCGGGAGCGCTTCACCGAGCGGCTGGAGGCGCTCATGATGCGCTACATGCGCGAACAGCTCACGAGCGCCCAGGTGCTGGCCGAGCTGTTCGCCCTGGCGCAGGACGCCATGGCCGAGTTCCGGCGGGGTGAGCGCTTCGATCCCCCGCTCAACCACCGGGAGCTGGCCTTCTACGACGCCGTGTGCAAGAGCGAGAGCGCCCGGGAGCTGATGAGGGACGAGGTCCTGGCCGACATCGCCCGCGCCCTGGTCAGGGACGTCAGCAAGAACCTGAGCACCGACTGGCTCTCGCGCGCGCCGGTGCGGGCCAAGCTGCGCAGCCGGGTGAAGCGCCTGCTGGCCAAGTTCGACTACCCGCCCGACCAGGAGGAGAAGGCGATCGAGGACGTCATCAAGCAGATGGAGGAGCTCGCCGGACTGGACGCGCCCACCGCCGCGCGGCGCTGAGCACCGACCGCAGGTTCTGACGAGGCCGGGGAGCCCCAGGGAGGGTTCCCCGGCCTCACGCGTGCGCGCGAGGACCCGGTGACGCACGCACCTCCCCTTAGTGTTCCCGATATTTCTGATAACCCCCCTTGCCGACTCGCAGGCTTCTCCTTCGTGCGTGTCGCACCGCATGCTGGATCCCGCCAGCGCACGACGGCCCGGCCCCCGGGCGAGCGCGCGGCGACCATCCGGACGCGGCCGCTCTCGGCCGCCACTTCCCCCGTTGGAGGAGACCCCCCGTGAAGAACCTCAAGCCCGCCCTCAGCGGCGTCCTGTTCCTGGCCCTGCTCGCCCTCGCCACCGGCTGCGCCGACGCGCCCGACGAGAACCAGATCGTGGACCTGGAGCCCGTGCAGGACTCCGCCGAGCCGCCCGCCGCGCAGGAGGAGGCCCCGGAGTCCGCCGAGGAGGAGACCCCCGGCGCGGTCGAGGAGGAGTTCGGCTCCGAGTACACCTACGCCGACGGCCTCACGGTCCGGCTGTCGGGCGTCGAGCGCCGCGTCTCCGGCGAGTGGGACATGCCCGAGAGCACCCCGTACGTGTACTTCGACGTGCAGTTCGACAACGCCACCGGCGCCCCGGTCGACCTCACCTACCTCTCGGTCTACTGCCAGGTCGGCGAGGAGGGCCGCACCGCCGAGGACGTGTACACCGACCAGACCGGCACCGGGTTCACCTCCGCCGTCATGGACGGGCGCACCGCCACCGCGGGTTTCGGCTGCGCGCTCCCCGAGGAGGAGTCCTACCTCCAGGTCGAGCTGACGCTCAGCGACTGGGAGGAGATGGACGACTACATGCGCGAGACCGTCTACTTCGTCGGCGACGTCGCCTGAACCGCTCCGGCCGCCCCAGCAGGGGCGGCCGCCTCTTCCGCATCGAAGGTCCACTTCCCTCGGCCCCCGACCACACCAGCGAGGAGACGCACCGCCGTGACCAATCGAAAGACCACGAAGCAGAAGCAGCCGCCGACGACCCGCAAGACCTCCCTCTACCGGCTCACCGACGACGGCACCGGAGACCTGCGGTCCCTGGTGCGCCCCCGCTACCTGGACCGTGACGGGTTCCAGGACCACGAGGTGGAGCACGGTCCCGTCCGGGGACTGCTGGTCACCGGAACGGTCAGCCCCGGCCCCGCCGACTGGTGTGCGACGCTGGCCGACCTCACCGGCCTGGCGGTGGCCGAGGAGAACCGCACCTCGTTCGGGCTGCTGCTCGTCCGTACCGAGCGCTACGTCTACGCCGTCAGCCACGGCATGGGACACCTCATGATCGAGCCAGCCCGCATCGACCCCGGCTTCGGCATCCACTTTGCGGTGCGCTGTCTGGACAAGGACGGCGTCACCCGGGTCCGCCGACAGGTCATGGACGCGCGCGGACGCAGTGACGAGAACTCCGTCGCCTCCGGCGAGCACATCCGCGGCTTCGGTATCGAGGAGTTCGGGGAGATCGTCAGCCACATCGCCGGGAAGATCAGCGGGGTCGACCTGACCTTCACCAGCGACGGTGAGCGTTCCGCCCACATCACCGGCAACGACCGGTCGGTCAAGCTGCGTCTGGGGCGGTCACCGGAGGATTTGATCCGCGACCTGCACGCCATCGAGGAGGTGTGCGACCGGGCCGACCCCCTGCCGGAGTTCGAGTTCATCACCCACGTACTGCCGTTGCGGGGCAAGTCGGACCTGGCCCGGCACCTGGACGAACGACTCGACGCGATGCTGGGGAGCGGCGATCTCAGCCGGGTCGCCCTGGCCGTGCCGTCCGAGTGCAGGGAAGGCTTCGACGCGGCCGAGACTTTCCGGGTCAAACTGACCGGCCGTACGCGGAACCTGTCCGAACTCGACGCTGACATTCTCACGTTCCCCGTCCGTGAACGTCCTGCGGGAGAGCGCCTGAGCGCGCTGCGCAAGGGCAAGGTCCAGTTGTTCTCGGACACCGAGGCCAAGGAGACGCTCAGTGGCGAGGTGTCCGCCTTGCGGTGGCTCACGGCTGAGGTCACCGAGGACAACGTCCACTACTTCCTGTGGCAGAGCCAGTGGTACGAGGTGGGCGCCGAGTACCTGAAGACGGTCAGACGGCGGGTCACCGAACTCCTCTCCCGGTCCAGCAGCGTCACCCTGCCGCCCTGGCCCAAGGGCGAGGGCAAGGACGAGGGGTTCTACAACAAGGAGAGGGCCGCCAAGCAGAAGGGCTATGTCCACCTGGACAAGAAGAACGTGCACACCGCACGGCTCAACGGCGGCGGTTGGGAGGTTTGCGACGTGCTCGGCCCCGACGGACAGCTGATCCACGTCAAGAAGGCCCCCTCCGGCACCGCCCCGCTCAACCACCTCTTCGCCCAGGCGAAGATGTGCGTCGAGACGCTCAGGTACGACACCGAGGCCCGGCAGAAGTTCGTCGAGAAACTCGACGAGCTCGCCCCCGACCACCCGGCAGACCGGGGCTTCAAGGAACCGACCGTGGTCCTCGGCATCCTCCTCAAGGAGGGGGAGCCGGTGACCGTGGACTCGCTCTTCTCCTTCGCCCAGATCTCCCTGCTGCACACGGACAACGTCCTCAGGGGTCTGGGTGCGAGGCTGGAGGTCGTTTCCATCGGCAGATGAGGCAAGGAGCGGTTCGGTTCATCAGCTCGACATCCGTGACGTGAACCATCGGCTGCTCCTTTACGGGATTGCGGAGAACTGTAGAAGTCCCTCCCCTCACCGCTCAGGGCTGTAGGAGCATAAAGCGGCACCGCATCCCGCCCCTTGTCACGAGCCTCCAGGAGGCCAACGTGCACTACTTCGTCACGCGAACCCACGTCTGGGTGAAGAATCAGCAGTTGGCCTGTTACCGATAACCGGTTCTCAACGAGCGGCCTCCTGGAAAACCCGTGAACCCGCCCACACACCACAGATCCAAGCACAAAGTCCCTGGATTTTCCTGAAGAATTGAGCTAGAGCAACGATCCCCAATGCTCTTGCCGGGCCATCCGAGCCGTAGCCTCATCCAGTTGACTGCGGAAGATGATAGAAAGTCGTCGGATTTCACGGAGAGGACCCTCTTGACCATCGAACCCACCGAAGAACAGCAGGCCGCTCGGGACACCTTCGCCGAAGGCCGGGAACTGGCGCTCATTGCCGGAGCAGGCACCGGCAAGACCTCCACCCTGGCTCTGATGGCCGAGGCCGCCCCACATCGGCGCGGCCTGTACATCGCCTTCAACCGGGGGATCGCCAACTCGGCCGCAGCGCTCTTCGACGGAAGGGTTCAGTGCAGGACCGTTCACCAGCTCGCCTTCCATGCGGTCGGCAAGAAGTACGGCCAACGCCTCAACGCTTCCCGTATCCCCGCTCAGGAGACAGCCCGGACTCTCGGCATCGATCGCGACCTGGACGTCGACGGAAAAAGCATCGACCTCTTCCACCAGGTCCGTTTGGTCCGGGGCATGGTACGGCGCTTCTGCTATTCCGCGGACCCGCACCTCATGGCCCACCACATGGAGCACATCAACGGTCTGGACGACACATCGAATGACGACGTCGCCGTGGCGCTACTCCCCTTCGCTCAGCGAGCGTGGGAGGACCTCCAGCTCCCCGAGGGACGGCTCAGGTTCGAACACGACCACTACCTCAAGATGTGGGCACTGACCGAGCCCGACCTGAAAGCGGACTTCGTCCTGCTCGACGAGGCGCAGGACACCAACTCCGTGTTCGAGAAGGTCTTCCTAGCCCAGGACTCCCAACGGGTGTGCGTCGGTGACCCTGCCCAACAGATCTACGCCTGGCGTGGGGCCCGCGACATCATGTCCGGTTTCCAGGCCGAGCACCTTCACCTGACCCGTTCCTTCCGCTTCGGTCAGCCCATCGCCGACGTCGCCAACCGTTGGCTCGAATACGCCGAGTCCCCTATGCGGCTGACCGGACACGGCCCCGCCCCCACCCGGGTCTCTCCCCTCGCCGAGCCGGATGCGGTGCTATGCCGGGGCAACGCGGATGCGCTCAAGGAGGTCGTGGACTACCTGGAACGAGGGGTCCCCGTGGCACTGGCGGGCGGCGGCCACGCATTGGAGTCCATCGCCGAGGCCGCCGATCGGCTCAGAGCCGGGCAGCGAACATACCATCCCGAACTGTTCCTCTTCAGTACCTGGCCAGAGGTCCAGGACTTCGTCGAATCCGACCCCGATGGCCAGCAGTTGCGGCCGTTGGTGAAGGCCGTCGACACCTTCGGTACCGAGGTGATCCGCAGTGCGGTCAAGCAACTGTCCGACGAGCAGAACGCCCAGGTCACAGTGTCGACCGCCCACAAAGCCAAAGGCCGCCAATGGGACTCGGTCCGCATCGGGGAAGGCTTCGCCCGCCCTCCCAAGGACGAGGACGGTGTCCAGTTGCCGATGCTCGCGGCCGAGGCCCGACTGGTCTACGTTGCAGTGACCCGTGCGCGCCACGGCCTCGATATCGGTGCACTCGACTGGCTTGACGCCTATGAGGCAGCCATCTCAGGCCCCGACCAACACGGACACCTCAATGGGCGACCCATGATCGACCTGCCGCTGACCACGCAGTTGAGGTTCAGCGCCTCACCGGTGTCGGAATTCCTCGAGCAGCACCTGCCCCACCACAGCAACATCATCCGTGAGTACCAGAAGTACGTCGACACGCTGCCGCACCCCGCACAACCCATGAACGTGCGGCGCCCCAACTGGGCGAACCTCGGACGCGCCATCGACTACCGTCTCCGGCTCTCGTTCGGCGGTGACCTGGGCGGTGCGGTCACCCTCGGCATCGACGCCCTTGGTAGCCCGACAGATCTGCCCGGCGCGCCCGGGGCGGAGAGCTGCAAGGCTCTGTACACAGCCGGTCTGAGGCTGCTGGAGATCATTGGGGACCATCGGATCGGCGTGGTCCATCTGGACGATGCCGAGCTCACCCGTCTCTGTTACGTCGCGGGTTTCTTCGAGGACATCATGCGCAACGGAGTGGTCAGCCGTCAGAGCATGCTCGCTTCGGCCTCCCCGGGTACGGTTCTCGCCGACCTCGTCGACTCGGTTCCCTCCTACGTCGTCGAGGACATCGCCGACCAACTACGGCTCTCGCAGGGGCCCCTGTCCTCTTTCCAAGGGTCCGCCCGCTACAACGCACGTGGACCGGTGAACGTGTGCGGACCGGTATTCACGGGCAGCTCCGACATCGGCGGGGCCGACGCCGACTTCATCCTGGACGGCCTTCTCCTGGATTGCAAGGCCACGACCCGCCCCCGCCACGTGGGCCGCGAAGAGGTCTACCAACTCGCCGGATACCTGCTGCTCGACTATGACGACGCGTACCGCATCGACCGGGTCGGGCTGTATCTGTCGCGGCAGGGGGGACTCATCACCTGGGATGTCAACGAGTTCCTCCGCAGGCTCGGAGCACCGGCACCGCTGCCTCGGCTCCGCACCGAGTTCCGGAGCCATCTACAGCACCGACGTCGGACTCCGACAGGTTGAAGGCGCCATGCCTTCTTGATACGTGACCGAATTAAGTCAGCGGAGAGCGAGTCGGTATCCCGATCGGTAGTCCCCTGCCGGGATAAACGTGGCTCTAGGGAGGATGGGTACCCAAGAGTGGAAGCGCGACCGCCTCGCCGCCCGGAAGCGGCGGGGCGGCGGGGCCCGGGATAGTGGGTGTCTGAGGTGGGCACGGGCGCAGAAACGATGCGTGCCCGGGTGGCTCAGGAGACGGTGAGGCCCTCGGGGCACAGCTCCCGCCGCTCGGGGTCCAGCACGAGAACCCGGTCGGCGCGGGCGGCGACGTCGCGGTCGTGGGTGACCATGAGCACGGCCAGCCCGTGCTCCTCGCGCAGGGAGTCCAGCAGCTCCAGGACCGTGCGGGCGCTGGCCGCGTCCAGGGCCGAGGTCACCTCGTCGGCCAGCAGGAGGGCGGGGCGCGCGGCCAGGGCGCGGGCGATGGCCACCCTCTGGCGCTGCCCGCCGGAGAGCCGCCCCGGGTGGGCGTCGGCGACGCTCCCGGGCAGGCCGACCCGCGCGAGGAGGTCGGGAACGCGCGCTCGGGCCTCGGCGCGCGACGTCCCCAGGAGCACCCGGGCGGGCCGGGCCAGCGCCGCGCCCACCCGGTGGGCGGGGTTCAGCGCCCCCACGGGGTCCTGCCCGACGAACTGCACCGCGCGCAGGACCTGCCGGTCCCGGTCGCGCAGGCGCGGCGGCAGCGGCGCCCCGTCCAGGGACATCTCCCCTGACGAGGGCGGGCGCAGTCCGGCGACGGCGCGCAGCAGCGTGGACTTGCCGCTCCCGGAGGGGCCCAGGACCGCGACGCACTCGCCGCGGCGCACCGACAGGTCCGCCCCGGCGATCAGCTCCCGACCGCCGGGCGCGGTCACGCGCACGCCCCGGAGCCCGAGCACCTCGGCGCCGCCGGAGGGGGCCGCGCGCCCCGCGCCCGCGGCCCGCGCTTCGGAGGAACTCCCCAGCACGAGGCGGTCGTCGGCCACCCGCTCGGCGAAGGCGCGGTCGTGCGTGACCACGACCGTCACCCGGCCGGGCCGTCCGCGCCGCCGCTCCAGCACCTCCACCACCAGTTCCACCGTGGCGGGGTCGAGCCCGCTGGTGGGCTCGTCCAGCACCAGCACGCGGGGGTCGCCCACGACCGCCCTGGCCAGGGCCACGCGCTGGGCCTGGCCTCCGGAGAGTTCGTGCGGGCGGCGGCGCCCCACGGCGTCGGGGTCCAGGCCCAGGTCCGTGAGCGCGCCGCGCACGGCCCGCCGCGCGTCCCGCCCGCCGGAGCGCGCCGCCCCCTCCACCTCCGGTCCGGAGCGCGGCAGCCCTTCGGCCACCAGCGAGAAGACCGTGCGCAGCGGGTGCAGGTCCGAGGCCGGGTCCTGGCCGAGGATCCCGGCGTGGGCCAGCCGCCAGCGGCGCGCCGGGCCTCCGGCGGGGATCGGCGTCCCGTGCCAGCGCACCTGACCGGCCTCGCGCACCAGTCCGGGCGGCAGGGCGTCGAGGGCGGCCAGGACGGCGCTCGTCTTTCCGCCGCCGGATGCGCCCATGACCGCCAGGACCCGCCCGTCCGGCACGCGTAGGTTCACCGGGCCGACCACCGCCCGGCCCTCCAGGTTCCGCACGCGGACCCCCAGGGCGCTCAGCCCCTCATCCGGCCCCTCCCCCTCAGCCACCGAATCCACCGCATCGATCGGATCCACCGAACCCACTGCCACCGTGGGCCTCCTTCTTCCTTCTCGCGGGACCCCGGGGCCGGGGCCGGACGCCGTCGCGGCGCGGGGAGAACTGGGCGGACAGGGCGAGCACGACCGTGGTCGCGCCCAGGGCGGCGGCCGGTGCGGCCACGGCCCAGGGGTTCATCGCCGCGCCGGCCATGTTCTCGCGCAGCATCAGCGCCCAGTCGGGCGCCGGAGGGGAGGCGCCGAAGCCCAGGACGCCCAGCGCCGAGGCGACCTGGAGGGCCACCACGAGCCGCAGCCCCAGGTCGGCGGTGACCAGTCCGCGCACGGCGGGCAGGACCTCCCGGAACAGGATCGACGCCGGGCTCTCGCCCCGGCACAGGGCGGCCTCCACGTACCCCGACGCGCGCACCGAGCGGACGGCGTCGCGGACCACGCGCAGGGTGAGCGGCGCCCCGCCGCACACCGTGGCGACCACGACGGCCGCCCGGCCGGGCAGCGCGACCGCCGCCACCAGGGCCAGCAGCAGCGAGGGCACGGCCAGCATGAGGTCGGCCGCCGCGGTGAGCAGCCGGTCGACAGCGCCCGCGGCCCAGCCCGCGGCCAGGCCGCCGACGACGCCCACGACCGAGGCGCACACGGCGGCGGCCACCGAGACGGCCAGGAGCTCGCCTCCCCCGGCGAGCACGCGCGACCACACGTCGCGGCCCAGGGCGTCGGTTCCCAGCGGGTGGCCCGGCACGGGGCCCTGCCAGGGCACGCCGAGGGGCTCGGTGGGGTCGTGGGGGGCCAGCCAGTGCCCCAGGAGCGCGGTGGCCAGCACGGCGACCAACAGGACGGGCAGCAGTGCGCGGGTCACGGCGTCCTCCCCCGGGGGTCGGCCACGGCCGCGACGGCGTCGGCCGCCAGCAGGCCCGCCAGGACGACTGCCGCCGCGAGCACCGCCGTGGCCTGGACCACGGGCAGGTCGCGTGAGGCGAGGGAGGAGACCAGGAGGGAGCCGAGCCCGGGGTAGCCGAAGAGGGTCTCCACCACGGTCGAGGCGGCCACGAGCCCGCCCGCGCTGACGGCCAGGACGCGGGTGAGGGGGGCGAGCAGGAAGGGCAGCACGTCCACGGCGGCGACCCGCCAGGCGGGGCTGCCCCGGCGCCGGGAATCGGCCACGTGGGGGCGGCGCAGGGCGTCGGCCACCGCGCCCGAGAGCAGGCTCGCGCCGAACAGGACGGTGGGCAGCGCCAGGGACAGCACCGGTAGGACCAGCAGTTCGGGGCTGTCCGTCGGCGGCCTGCCCGGGGGCAGCAGCGACACCGGCGGGACCAGGCCCAGGGCCCCGGAGAGCAGCGCGGCCAGGCCGCTGGCCACGACGGCCGAGGGCAGGGCTGCGGCGCCGGTCAGCAGCGCGGTCGGCGCTCCCCCGCCCCGGCGGGCCGCGCCCGCCCACCAGCCCAGGGCGAGCATGGCGGGCGCGGCCAGCAGGAGCGCTCCCCCCACGAGCGCGAGCGTGGCGGGCAGCCGCTGGAGGAGGGCGTCGGCGACGGGCCGCCCGTTGACCAGGGAGGTACCGGGGTCGCCGGTGGCCAGGGAGGCCGCCCACGCGGCGTAGCGCAGCCAGGCGGGCGCGTCCAGGCCCAGTTCCTCGCGCAGGCGGTCGACCTCCTCCTGCTCCGCCCCGGGGACCGCCCGCAGCTGGGCGGCGTCGCCGGGCAGCAGCTCGGTGGCGGCGAAGACCGCGGCCGACACCGCCACCAGCAGGAGCAGGGCCCGCGCGGACGCGAGGAGCAGGGCGGTGCCCGTTCCCCGCGTCCGCGGTGCGGCGCCGGGCGGCGCCGCGGGGGTCGGGTGCATCAGCCCGGCACCCCGACCTGTTCGACGCGCAGCCGGTGGAACCCGGGGCCGGTGGGCAGGTCGGTCACGCCGGGCGCGGTGAGGTCGATGCCCTCGCCCACGCCCCAGACCACGTAGCCGCCCTCGTCGGCGACGCGCCGCTGGAGGTCGCCCAGGATCGCGTGGCGCTCGGCCTCGTCCTCGGTGGCCAGGGCCTCGGCGAAGTCGGCGTCCCACTCCTCGTCGTTCCAGCCGGTCTCGTTGATGGGGCCGTCGGCGAGCAGCGCCATCCGGGAGAAGTCCACGAAGCCGTTGCCGCCGAGGCTGTTGAGGTAGAAGGGCTCGACGTTCCAGACCTCGGTCCAGTAGGTGTCGGGGGCGCCCACCTCGACCCCGACCTCGATCCCGGCCTCGGCGAGCTGCTCGGAGACCAGAACGGCGGCCTCCTCCATACCGGGGTAGGAGTTGGTGGCGTGCAGGGTGAGCGACACCCCGTCCCCGTGCCCGGCCTCCTCCAGCAGTTCGCGCGCCCGGTCCAGGTCGCGCTCCACCGGGGGCGCGTCCGGCGCGGAGGGCTCCAGGGGGGCGAGGACGTCCGCGCCGGGCTCGCCGTAGCCCAGGAAGACGGTCTCCACGAGCTGCTCCCGGTCCAGGGCGAGCTTGACCGCCTCGCGCACGTCGGGGTCGTCGAAGGGCTCGGTCCGCGTGTCCATGACCAGGGGGTAGTTGACGCCCCCGGGCCGGGTGACCACCTCGACCTCGCCGCCGTCGGCGTACTGCCGGGCGGTGGCCGGTGCGACGCTCCCGGCGACGTCGGCCTGCCCGGAGGCGACGGCGGCGGCGCGCGCGGCCGGGTCGGGCATGGCGGTGATCTCCAGCGTCTCGTACCCGGGGGCCTCGCCCCACCAGTCGTCGTTGCGGCTCAGGACGGAGGTGGTGTCGTCGCCCCCGTCCAGGACGAAGGGGCCCGAGCCCGCGACGGGCTCGGTGATCTCCTCGCTGCCGTCGGGGACGACGAAGGTGAGGGAGGCCAGGGCGAGGCCGACCTCGGCGTAGGGCTCGGAGGTGACCAGCTCCAGCTCGTGCTCGCCGGTGGCGCTGGAGGCCTCCAGGTCGAACATGGACAGGCGGCCGTTGTTCTCCGCGCCCTTGCGCTGGATGCGGCGCAGCGAGAACAGGACGTCGTCGGCCGTGACGGGCTCGCCGTCGGAGAAGGCGGCGTCGTCGCGCAGGGCGACGCGCCAGCGGGTGAGGTCGCCGTCCACCGGCTCCCACGACTCGGCCAGGCGCGGCTGGACGGCGCCCTGCTCGTCGGTCACGGTGAGGACGTCGTAGAGCATGGCGAAGCGCAGGTAGTCGGCCTCGTTGCCGACCCGTCCGTGCGGGTCGTGGGTGGTGGCGGCGGGCGCCCCCACCGCGGCGTAGCGCAGGGCCGCTCCCGCGGAGGCGGCGGTCTCGTCCCCTCCGCCGCCGCTGCCGCAGCCGGTCGCGGTCAGGGCCAGCGCGAACGCGCCGGCCAGGAGGGATCGTCGTCTCATCGTGGGGCCTTTCGGGTCGGGGCCGTGGCTGGCACGGCCCGGGGGATGGTGTCCTGACACCGGGTTCAGGGGGTCAGGGGGTCTCACGGACGCCGACGGCGCCCGAGGGGCACCAGTCGGCCGCCGTCAGGGCGCGCTCGCGCGCCTGTTCGGGGACGTCGGCGCGGAGCAGGACCACCAGGCCGTCGTCGCCCTGGTCGAAGAGGTCGGGGGCGGCCCGGACGCACTGCCCGGCTCCGGCGCACACACCGGTGTCGGCGTGCAGGCGCAGCGGGCCGGTGCCGTGCGGGGCCGTCCGCGACGGGTTCCCGCCCAGCGGGGCGGGGCCGCGCGGAGTGGTCTGCGGCGGACTCCCGTCCGCCTCGCCGGGGCCGGGCGCGTCCTCGTGCCGGTCGGGGCTCACCACGACACCGGCACCTCCTCCAGGCCGAAGATCGCCGAGGCCGAGCGCTGGGGCAGCTCCTCCAGCGGGACGGCCGGGCGCAGGGTGGGCACCTGCTCGAACAGCGTCCGCAGGGCCACCTCGATCTCCAGGCGCCCCAGGTTCTGCCCCACGCACTGGTGGGTGCCGTAGCCGAAGGCGACGTGGCCCCGCTGTTGGCGGGTCACGTCCAGCGTCCCGGGGTCGGGGAAGGCCGCGGGGTCGCGGTTGGCGGCGCCGAGCAGCGCGATGTAGCCGTCGCCCGCCGGGATGGTGGCCCCGTCCAGGGGGATGTCCTCGGTGGCCACGCGCAGGGTGATGACGTCGGCCACCGACAGGTAGCGCAGGAGTTCGTCCACCGCGCCCGGCCACAGCGAGGGGTCCTCGCGCAGCAGGGCCAGCTGGTCGGGGTGGTCCAGCAGGGCCAGCGCCGCGAGCGGGATCATGTTGCGCGAGGTCTCGTGCCCGGCGTTGAGGGTGATGCCGATCTGGGAGAGCAGGGACCGGCGGGTGATCTCCCCGCGCGCCAGCGGGCCCGTGACCAGGCGGCTGATGAGGTCGTCCCGCGGGTCGCCGGCCTTCTCGTCGATGAGCCGGTCGATGAGCCCGAACAGGTCGGCGAGCGCGGCGCCCACCTCCTCCTCGGTGCTGTCGCGTCCGCCCGAGACCGTGGTGATCCGCCGGAAGAACTCCAGGTCCTCCAGGGGGACGCCGAGCAGGCGGCAGATGACGGTGGTGGACACCCGGTTGGCGTACTCGCCGACCAGGTCGGCGGGGGTCGGCAGGGAGAGCAGGTGGCGGACCTGCTCGGCGCAGATCCGCTCGATCTCCGAGCGCATCTCCCGCACCCGCCGCACGGTGAACTCGCCCACGAGCATGCGGCGGACGCGGGTGTGGTCGGGCGGGTCCATCCGGATGAACGGGCGCAGGTCGGCGGCGACCGCCTGTTCGCCCCTGCCCAGGGCCGGGAAGCCGGGGTGGCGCGCGTCGGAGCTGGAGGCGGGGTGCGACAGCGCGGTGCGCACGTCGTCGTAGCGGGTGAGCAGCCAGGCCTGCTTGCCGCTGGGGATCGTGACCCGGGTCAGGGGGGCGGCGGCGCGCATCCCCTCGTAGGCCTCGGGCGGGGAGAGGGGGCAGGAGCGGGCCACGGGGAACTCCGCCGGCGGCGGGGTGGCGGAACCGGGCTCCTCGGGGGCGGGTGCGGTCATGCGCGTGGTCTCCTCAGGGGACGTGGAGGGGAGGGGGAGGGCGGGGGGCGTATGGGGTCCGCGCGGCCCCGGCGGGCCTTCGCGGGTGGGGTTCGGTGCGTCTGGTGATGCCGCTGTCAGTGCGGTTCGGCGTGGAACGGGATGGTCGGACGGGTTTCGGAGCGGCCCATGCGGTGACCGGAAAGGTTCACCGGGCCGCCCCATTCGCCGTGATCTTGTACCTGTAGCGGGGTTCGAGCGTCGACATCGGCTATAAGTACAAGATCACCGCAGGTCAGAACCCTCATGTCACACCAGCAACGTTTCCGGCTGGCTCAGGAGGGGTGTCGCTGTGAGCGCGGTTCAGGACGGGCTGTGGGGGCGCCGCGCGGACGCGGTTCGGGGCCGGTCCGGTCGGACGGCCGGTCCCGGTCAGGAGGGTTCGGCGGTCAGCCTCCAACCCCGGGCCCGCTCGCGCGAGCGGGCGAACTCGGCGTGGCGGCCCCCCGCGGCGAGGAGCTCGGCCGGGGTGCCGGTCTCGGCGACGCGCCCGGCGTCGAGGAACACCACCCGGTCGGCGGCGGCCACGGTGGCGGGCCGGTGCGCGATGACGAGCACGGTGCGCTCGCGGGCCAGCGCGACGGCGGCCCGGGTCAGCAGCGCCTCGTTCTCCGCGTCCAGGGCGGCCGAGGCCTCGTCCAGGACGACGACGGGCGCGTCCTTGAGCAGGGCTCGGGCGATGGAGACCCGCTGCTTCTGCCCTCCCGAGAGGGAGGCTCCCCCCTCGCCGACACGGGTGTCCCAGCCGTCGGGGAGCTCGGCCACCACCGCGTCGAGGCCGGAGGCGGCGGCGACCCGTTCCAGGTCCTCCCCCGTGGCGCCGGGGTCGGCCAGGAGCACGTTCTCGGCGATGCTCGCGTCGAACAGGTACACGTCCTGGAAGACCATCGCCACGTGCCGGGACAGCTCCTCGCTGCCGATGGAGCGCACGTCGACCCCGCCGACGCGCACGCTTCCCGCGTCGGCGTCGTGGAAGCGCGCCAGCAGGCGGGCCACCGTGGTCTTGCCGGAGCCGGAGGGGCCGACCAGGGCGGTCAGCGTCCCGGGCTCGGCCCGGAAGGAGACCCCGTCCAGCACGCGGGGCCCGTCCGGGGCGTAGGAGAAGGACACGTCGTCGAACTCCACGTCGGCGCCCCCCGGCGGCGTCGGCTCCTCGGGTTCGGGGAGGGGCCGGGCGTCGAGGACGGCGTTGATCCGGCCCAGGCCGTTGGTCGCCATCCTCAGCGCGGCGCCCTGGTCGGCGGCCCCGGCCAGGGGGTGGACGAACCTGGCCACGAGCACGAGCAGCGCGACCGCCAGGGGCGCGTCCAGGGTGCCGCCGAGCGTGAGGAGCACGGTGCAGACCAGGAGCAGGCCGAAGACCAGGCGCACGGCGAAGGAGTAGCCGAGCAGGACGGGGACCGCGCGCAGCAGCAGCCGGCGGGCGGCGCCGTGCTCGGCCTCCATCGCCGCGTCGAGGCGTTCGCCTCCCCTGTCCGTCCGGCCGAAGGCCCGCAGCACGGGCTGTGCGCGGGCGTACTCCAGGACCCGGTCGGCGGCCTCGTCGGTGACGGCGTCGCGCGCGGCGTCGTTGCGCCCGACCGCCTCGCCGGACAGGGTGAAGACCATCCACAGCAGGGGCAGGCAGGCGGCGGCCGCCAGCGCGACCCGCCAGTCCCACAGGAACAGGGCCAGGGCCGAGACGACGGGGGTGACCACCGCGTCGGCCAGGGCCGGGTACAGGTGCACGGGCAGGCTGGTGGCCCGCGAGACGCCGTCGGTGGCGAGGCGGTTGAGCTCACCGACCCGGCCGCCGGTGAACCACCCCAGGGGCAGGCGGACGAGGTGGTCGCCGAGCCGGTGGTGCAGGGCCCGCGAGAGCGCGCCGCCGACGCGGAAGTTGAGGTACAGGCTGCCCGCGCGCAGGACCGCGTAGACGGCGGTGGCGCCCAGCAGCACGGCCACCCAGGGCCAGGCCCGGTCCGGGTCGGGCCCCAGGAGGCGGGACAGCACGGGGACCAGGAGGGCGAACAGCACGCCCTGGAGGGCCGAGACGGCGGTGGTGAGCGCGAGGCTCGCGCGCACGGGCCCGGCGTGCTCGGGGCCCAGGGCCTTGAGGAGGGCTCGGATCACTGGTCTTCTCCCGGTTCGTCTCGTGCGTCCCCGTCAGGCCCGGCCCCGTCCCGGGCGTCCCCGCCGGACGTGTCCCACTCGGGCGCGGCCCCGTCGCGGGCGTCCCCGTGCTGGGCGCGCCACAGTGCGGCGTACCGGCCGCCGCGCGCCAGGAGCTCTCCGTGGGTGCCGCGCTCCACCACGCGGCCCTCGTCCATGACCGCGATCAGGTCGGCCCCGGCCACGGTGCTGAGCCGGTGCGCGATCACCAGGACCGTGCGCCCCCGGGCCAGCTCGCTGAGCGCGTCCTGGATGGCCGCCTCCGAGACCGGGTCCACGGCGGCGGTGGCCTCGTCCAGGACCAGCACGGGGGTGTCGGCGAGCAGGGCGCGGGCGATGCAGACCCGCTGGGCCTCCCCGCCGGACAGGTCGGCGTCCTCGCCCACCACGGAGTCGTAGCCGCGCGGCAGCGCCTCGATCCGCTCGGCCACGCGCGCGGCGCGGGCGGCGGCCTCCACCTCGGCCCGGGTGGCGCCCGGGCGTCCCATGGCGATGTTGTCGGCCACGGTCTCCCGCAGCAGGCGCACGTCCTGGAAGACGAAGCCGACCGTGCTGTACAGCTCGCGCGGGGGGATGTCGCGCACGTCGGCCCCGCCCACGGTGACCGAGCCCGCCGTGACGTCGGCGAAGCGCGCGGGCAGGGTGGCCAGGGTGGTCTTGCCCGCGCCGGACGGGCCGACCAGCGCGGTCACGGTGCCCGGTTCCAGGACCAGGTCCACGCCGCGCAGGACCTCCCCGCCCTCCCCGGCGCCGTCCTGGGACGGGTAGGCGAAGCGCACTCCGTCGAAGACCACGCGGGCGCCCCGCGGAACCCGGCCGGAGCCCTCGGGCAGGGACGGGGTGTCGAGCAGGTCGCGGACCCGTCCGGCCGCGGCCCGGGCCGCCTGGATCTGCTGCACCCGTGAGCCGATCACGTTCATCGGCGCGCACAGCGCCGGGGCCAGCAGGGCGAAGGCCACCACCGAGACCGGCTCGCTCCAGCCCAGGGCGGCGAAACCCGCCCCCGCCGCCACCACGGTGACGGTGACCGTGGGCGCCGACAGCACCAGGAAGGAGGCGACCGTGACCGGGGTGGTGGCGCGCGACCAGGAGACGAAGAAGTCGGCGAAGGCGTCGGCGGCCCGGGTGAAGCGCTCGTGGGCCCTGCGGTGCCCGCCGAAGTGCTTGACCACCTGGATGCCGTCGACGAACTCCACCGCCGCGGTGTTGACGGCGCCCATCGCCTCGGCGTACTCGGCCATCTTGCCCATCGACCCGGCCATCGCCCGCGCGAACAGCAGGACTCCCGCGAGCACCGGCAGCACCGCGACCAGGGTCAGGCGCCAGTCCACGAGGGCGAGGTAGGCCAGGGCGACCACGGGGACCGTGACGACGGAGGCCAGGTCGGGAAGGGTGTGGGCGACCAGGGAGTGGACGTCCTCGATGTCGTCGTGCAGGGCCTTCTTGACCCGGCCCGAGCCGCGGCCGGAGAACCAGCCCAGCGGGACCCGGTCCAGGCGGCGGGCCAGGGCGCGCCGCACGGACAGCTGCATGTCGTTGTCGGCCAGGTGGCCGACCAGGGTGGAGGCGGTGCCCGCGGCCAGGGCGGCGACCGCTCCGGCCAGCGCGACCGCGACCAGCGTCCACACCGGGACGATGTCGGTCGGACCGTCGGCCAGCAGCGCGGCCGCGGCCTCGGCCAGGCAGATCAGGGGGACGAGGCCGAGCGCGCCGGCCAGGCCCTGGAGGGCCACGGCCGCGCGGACGCGCCCCCTGATCGGTTCCAGGAGGACGCCGAGCGGCGAGGGCGCGCGTTCGGCCTGCGGTTCCGGCGCGGCCTGTGTGCGCGGGGCGGTGTGCTGCGCGGTGCTCACTTGACCAGCACCCCGATCTCGGGGGTGGCCTCGCGGCCGGTCCGGGGCAGGCGCCGCACGGACAGGCCGGACTCCTCGGCGAGCCGCTCGACCCCGAAGGTCTCCCAGTCGTACTCGTCGTCGACGGTGCGGACCAGGTCGCCGCCGCGGAGGACGCGCCACTGGGTGCGCCAGCGCATGGTCCCGGGCCCGGCGGGCTCGCCGGAGATCCACCACTCGTAGGCCTGCTCGCCCACGGTCTCCCGGCACATGCGCACGGACGGGATGGTGCGGGGGGCGTCCACCCCCATCAGCTCCACGACCACGGGGCCGCCCGGGGGGAGCCGGTCGGCCAGGCGCCGCCACAGGGTCAGGCGTTCGGCGCGGGGGATGTGCCCGGCCACGCCGAAGACCACCGCGGCCGAGATCGAGTCCGGCAGCGGCAGGTCCTGGGCGGGCTCGGGCAGCACGGTGACGCGGCGGCGCAGGTCGGGGTCGGAGAAGACGCGGCTGGTGAGGATCGCGCGCATGTTCGGCGAGGGCTCGGCCGAGTGGATCCTGGCCGAGGGCAGGATCTCGGCGATGGCGGCGGTCACCAGGCCGGTGCCCGCGCCGATGTCGACGACGGGTCCGTGGCCGGTGTCCAGTCCGGCCAGCGCGGCCCGCAGCGCGGGCGTGCTGGTGACCATGTGCCGGTGTCCGACGAGGTCGAAGAACTCGGCCGCCGGGGAGTAGTAGTCGATGGCGGGGATGGTGTCCTCCAGGGTCTGCGGCGTGGTCAGGGGGTGCTCGGCCAGGGTCCGGGGGCGGCGGCCAGCGCCGGGTCCAGGCGGCGCAGGAGCTCGGACACGACGGCCTCGCGCTCCGGCCCGAGGTAGAAGTGGTCGCCCGCGAACACGCGCACGTCCACGCGTCCGCTGGTGGTGGCCGACCAGCGCCGGGCCAGGTCCGCGTCCACCTCGGGGTCGGCGTCGCCCAGGAACACGCTGACCGGGCAGCTCAGCGGCGGTCCGGGGAAGGGCGTGTAGCGCTCGACGAGCCGGTAGTCGTTGCGGACGTAGCCCAGCACCGCCTCGCGCAGACCGGGCTCGTCCAGGACCTCGCGCCGGGTCCCGCCCAGGCGGACCAGCTCGGAGGCGATCGCGTCGTCGTCGGCGAGGTGGACGCGGCCGGGCGGGGCGTCGGCCGGGGCCCGGCGCCCGGAGGCGAACAGGCGGTCCGGCTCGGACAGGCCCGCCGCCCGCAGGGTCCGGGCCAGTTCGTAGGCCACGGCCGAGCCCATGCTGTGGCCGAACAGGGCGTAGGGCCGGTCGAGCAGGGGCGCGAGCTCCTCGGCGACGGCCCCGACCACGGTGGCCATGTCGTCCACGAGGGGCTCGCCGAGGCGGTCCTCGCGGCCGGGGTACTGCACGCACACCAGGTCGACGCCGGGCGGCAGGAGCGCGGCCCAGGACCGGTAGGCGTTGGCGCCGCCGCCCGCGTGGGGCAGGCACACCAGGCGCGTCCGGGCCCCGGGGCGGGGGCGGAAGCGGCGCAGCCAGGAGCGCGCGGGAGCGGGGGTCATGGGGTCGTCGGCCTTTCTCTCGGGATCGCGTTGCTGGTCGTCGGCGGGGCCGGGGGGCGCCCGGAGGGCTCGGTCGGGGGCGTCACGGCGCCACCCCGCGGGCGTCCCCGCTCCGCGGAGCCGGTTCCAGGTCGGCCGCGTCCAGGTGCCCGGTGGGCGGTCCGGGGCGGATGACCTCCGGCCGTCCCAGGCGGTCGGTGGTCTCGTGCCACATCCGGCACACGCCGAGGTCGAACTGCCCCCGCACCAGCGGGTCGGCCCCGGCGCGCACGTCGGCGGCGAAGTCGGCCAGGGCCCGGGTGAGCGCCTCGGGCCACAGGCGGTCGAAGACCTCCCGGTAGGAGGGCGCGGCGGTGCCCTCCAGGGCGGTGGTGGCCGGCCGGGCCAGGTGTTCGGTGCCGGGCCCGGTGGAGCGCAGGCGCCCGTGGGCGTCGCGGGGCGCGTACAGCCGGGGCTGCCAGAGCACGGGGCCGTGGGTGTCGGCCAGGGTGAGCACCCCGTGCTCGGTGCCCAGGGCCAGCCGGTGCCAGAGCAGGGCGTGGTTGTCGCCGTCGGAGGGGTCCATCTGGTTCTGCACCCTCAGGGTGAGGGGGACGCCCGCGACGGCGCCCTGGAGCACCCGGTAGGGCTGGGGGCGCGCGGCCAGGGAGGCGGCCCCGGGGTCGGCGGCGAGCGGGTCGGTCAGCGCCCAGGGGCGCAGCCCGCCCAGTGCGCGCGCGAGCACGTCCAGGAGCGGGTACAGGACCTGGACGGCGGAGGTGGCGTCGGCGAACAGCACCGGGCCGCGCTCGCGCAGGGCGCGGGCCGCCTCCAGGAAGCGGCGGATCGGCGCCACGTGCCGGTAGAAGGGGTTGAGGTGGTAGACCGCTCCCCCGGCGCGGGCGGCGCGCAGGGCCCCGGCGAGCTCGCCCTCGTGGACGGGGTGCTCCTGGAGGACGTGCACGCCCCTGGCCAGCAGGGCGCGCGCCAGTTCGCCCCCGGGCCCGCCGGAGACCGCCGCGCCCACGACCACGCAGGCCGCGTCGACGCTGTCGGGCACCTGGTCGACGCCGGTGTACAGGGGTACCCCGGCCCCGGCGGCGTAGCGGCGGGAGAACTCCCCGCCGCGGGCGAGGATCCCGGCGAGTTCGAAGGTGTCGGGCATGCGGGCCAGGGCGTCGGCGTAGAAGCGGCCGAAGCCGGTGCCGCAGAGCAGCACGCGCAGGGGTCGCGGGCTCACAGGGCGCCCTCCTCGACCCCGGCGTCCTCGGACGCGGCCTCCTCCACCCGCAGGGTCCCGGCCGAGGGGTCGTCGAACAGGGCGGCGACCGTGCCCTCGGGGTCGAGGACGTCGGCGGCGTGGTGCAGGCCCCGGGGCACGCGCCCGCGCGCCACCGCGTCGGCGGCCTGCGCGCCCACGCGGCCGGTCATGCGGTAGCTGTCGGGGAAGCGGGCGGTCATCACGCTGCGCCGCCCGGAGGGCTCGGTGAGCGCGTACACGAGCTGGTAGTAGGGCGTGCGCCCGGCCAGGTCCACCTCGGCCGCGCGCCGCAGGCGGTCCGCCGCCGCGTCCAGGTCGCGGACCGGCCGCCCCGCGACCGAGGTCAGCACGGCGCGCACGCGCTCGCCGGGGTGGACGTTGTACCACTCCGCCCCGCGCAGGCCCAGGTCGGCGGCCAGGCGGCGGGCCTCCTCGGTGAGGAAGGGCTGGACGAACGCGGTGCCCGGGAACCCGGGCGCCCGGACGCCGTCGGCGGCACGCAGCGCCCGCTCCACGACCCGGCCGTCCCGCCAGGCGGCCAGGGGCCGTCCGAAGACGGCGGCCGGGTCCTCCGCGCCGGGCAGGGAGAGCAGCAGGTCGCCCGCGGCGGCCCCGGTGCACCTCTCCAGTCCGCCCGCGTGGGCGCTCATCCGCTCCAGGCCGTGCCTGGCGGCGAACCAGCGCGGCAGCAGCGCGGACAGGCCGGGGAGCACCCCCGCCGACAGGACGATCGCGGAGTCCCGTACGGCGGGGGTGCGGCTCAGGCGGTCGTGCGCGGGCCCGTCGCCCGTCACGTCCACGTAGTCGGCTCCGGCGGCCAGGGCCGCCACCGCCACCGCGTCGGCGATGCGGTAGGAGGGCCCGGCGCAGTTGAGCACCACGCCCGGACCGGAGCAGAAGGCCCGCAGCGACTCCGGGGAGTCGGCGTCCACCGCCCGGACGGCGGCGCCGGGGCCCAGTTCGGCGGCGAGCTCCTCCAGGGGCGCGGTGCGGCGCCCCCCGAGCAGCAGGCGGGTGTGGCCCAGGGCGCGCAGGCGGCGGGCGGCGGCCCGGCCCACGGCCCCGGAGGCGCCCACCACGCCCACCGGGCGGTCGGTCGCGCCGCTCACCGGACCACGTCCCCTCCGGTGACGGCCTCCAGGTGCTTGAGGACGCCGGGGGCGTAGGGCACCGACAGCAGGCTGAAGTGGTCGCCGGGCACGTCCACGACGTCCAGGTCGCCCAGGACCAGGCGCTCCCAGTAGGTGGTGACGCTCTCCTTGTTGCCGGGGAAGGGGTAGGCGCCGCCGTGGCGCAGGAAGGTGATGTCCCCGGCGTAGGGCTCGGGCTCGTAGCGGGAGATGGCGAAGACGCTCTGGCGGAAGATGGCGAACATCTCGGTGAGCGCCTCGGGGGTGTAGGTCCCGGCCGAGGGGGGCACGGCGGCGCACATCCGCTCGATCCTGGTCTGGCGGGGCACCCTCGCCAGCTCGCGGAAGCGCTCGGCCACGTCGGCGTACTCGCCGGTCAGGCGGCCGATGGCGCCGTCGGGGAGCAGGCCGGGGGTGGCCTCCAGCAGCTGGTCGGAGGCGGCCGACACCCGGTTCTCGTCGGCGGGGAAGCCCACCGAGACCGGGTCGATGCCCATCATGACGGCGAAGGCGTACTCCGAGATCAGCTCGTCGTCCAGGCGGAACGGCGGCCGGTGCGTGCTGATGGCGGTGAGGGAGGCGACCTCGGCCCCGGCCTCGGTGAGCGTGCGCGCGACCTCGGTGGCGATGAGGCCGCCCAGGCAGTAGCCGACGACGTGGAAGCGGTCGCCGCCGCGTTCGAGCAGGGCGCCCGCGTAGTCGGCGGCCCAGCCCTTGATCACCGCGGCGGGGTCGGCGTCCAGGAAGGCGGGGACGTCGGGCAGCTCCAGGCCGACCAGGGTGGCCTGCCCGCGCGAGCGCCGCCGGATCTCGGTGATGAGGGAGCGGTAGGGGATGAGGGTTCCGGTCCCGGCGTGGACCAGGGCGGTGACCGCGCCCCCGCCCGGCCCGTTGAGGGGGACGTAGGGGTCGGGCTTGCCCCCGTCGGAGGCGCGCACCTGCCCGGTCAGGTCCCGCAGGTAGGCGGCCAGCCCGGCGACGGTGGGGCGGCGCAGCATGTGGCGCAGGACCACCTCCCACTCGATGTCGGCCCCGGTGGCGGGCAGGGCCTCGCCGAGCCTGCCGACCATGCGGGCGACCAGCAGGGAGTCGCCGCCCAGCGCGAAGAAGTCGTCGTCGCGGCCGACCGCGCCGCGCTCCAGCAGCTCGGCCCACAGCGCGCACAGGGCGCGTTCGAGGTCGTCGGCGGGCTCGCCGGTGGCCGTGTCGGCGGTTCCGGGCGCGTCGTCGCCGGGCAGGCCGCGCAGGAGCGCGGCCCGGTCGACCTTGCCGTTGGCGGTGAGCGGCAGGGAGTCCAGCAGCCGCCAGTGGGCGGGCACCATGTACTCGGGCAGGCGGGTGGCGGTGTGGCGGACCAGCTCGTCGGCGGTGACCGGCGTCCGGTCGGTCTTCAGGCGGGCCAGGTACAGGGTCTGCCCGGTCTCGGCGAGGCGGTCGCCCGCCTCGGGCAGGGCCAGGGGCGCCGTCGCACCGGCCCGCTCCAGTGCGCCCTCCCACTGGTCGCGGGTGAGGAAGGTCTGGTCGTGCTCGGCGCGGGCGTCGCGGTGGCCGCCCTCGAGCCCGTCGAGGAACTCCATGGAGACGAGCAGCGCCGGGTCGTGCTCGTTGGTGGTCTCCAGGAACACCAGGTGCCCGCCGGGGGCGAGGAGCTCGGTGACGCGGGCCAGGGCGGCGTCGGCGTCCACGGCGTTGTGCAGGACGTTGGCGGCCACGACGGCGTCGAAGGAGTTGGGCGCGTAACCCTGGGCCCCGGCCTCGCGGTTGAGGTCCAACAGGCCGAAGGACACCCAGGGGAAGTCGGCGAAGCGCTCCCTGGCCTCGTTGACGAAGAACGGGGAGACGTCGGTGAAGCGGTACTCGGCGTGGTGGCCCGCCAGGGCCGCGACGACGGCCTCGGTGGTGCCGCCTACGCCCGCGCCGATCTCCAGGACCCGCAGCGGCCCGTCCGCCGTCCTCCGTGCGGCGGCCTCGGCCAGGGCCGCGGCGGCCGCCGCGTTGAGGTGGCGTACGGCCAGGTTGTCGCGGTAGGCGGCGCCCGCGGTGTCCAGCGCGGCGCCGGGGAAGAGCAGGGTGCGCACGTCCAGGTCGCCGCGCAGCAGTTCGGGCAGCCTGCCCGAGCAGGCGCGCATGTACTCCAGCACCTCGGTGCCGTAGTCCACCCGCCGCTCCAGGTCGGCCAGCTCCTCCCAGGCGGCGCGCTGCTCGTCCTCGCCCACGCGGCGCAGCCCGCTCCAGAGGTCGCCGTCGCGGGTCAGGCGCCCGGCGTCGGCCAGGGCGCGCAGCCAGCGGCGCACGAGCCGGTGGTGGCGCCGGTCCGCGCCCAGGCGCTCGACGACCTCCTCGGCGGTGTGGGCGCCACCGGAGAACAGCCCGGCCCCGGTCAGGGTGAGGGTGATGGCGCCCAGGGCGGTGGCGCGCATCGCGCCGAGGAAGGCGGCCAGGTCGTCGCGGTCCAGGTTCGCGGTGGCCTCGCGGACCGCGGACGCGGCTGCCGGGGCGGCGGGGTCCTCCCCGGCGCCGGAGGCCTCGTCGGAGGGGCGGCGGGCGGTCTCGGCGAAGGCGGCCAGGCGCCGGTCCTCGCGCCCGCCCACGGCCAGGACCGCGGCGGAGGCCACGGCGGGGTGGGCGGTGAGGGCGGCCTCGATCTCGGCCAGCTCCACGCGGTGCCCGCGGATCTTGACCTGGTCGTCCTCGCGGCCCAGGAACTCGATGTCGCCGCCGGGCCGGTAGCGGCCCAGGTCGCCGGTGCGGTACAGGCGCTCCCCGGTACGCGGGTGCGTGACGAAGCGCTCGGCGGTGCGGGCCTCGTCGCCCAGGTAGCCGGCGGCCACGCCCGCTCCCCCGATGTACAGCTCGCCCGCGACCCAGTCGGGGCGGTCTCCCATGCGCCCGTCCAGGACGTGGAAGGTCTGGTTGGTCAGGGGGCGGCCGTAGGGGACGCTGGGCCAGGACGGGTCGGCCTCGCCGATGGGGTGGTGGATGGACCAGATGGCGCCCTCGGTGGCGCCGCCGAAGCTGTACAGGGCGGTGGCGGGCAGGTGGGCGCGGACGCGCTCGGCCAGGGTGAGGGGGATCCAGTCGCCCGAGAGCAGGGCGACGCGCAGGGTGGTCGGCGCCTGCGCGGGCGCGGTGGAGAGGTAGTCGGCGAGCATGCCCATCTGGGCGGGCACGGAGTTCCACAGGGTCACCCCGTGCTCGCGGGCCAGCTCCGCCCAGTGCGAGGGGTCGCCGCGGCGGTCGGCCTCGGGGAGCACGAGGGCGCCGCCCGCGCCCAGGGGCCCGAACAGGTCGTAGACCGACAGGTCGAAGCCGAGTGCGGCCAGGGCCAGGACCCGGTCGCCGGGGCCGACGTCGAAGCGCCGGTTGACGTCGGCGACCGTGTTGAGGGCGGCGCGGTGGCTGACCATCACGCCCTTGGGGGTGCCGGTGGAGCCCGAGGTGTAGATGACGTAGGCGAGGGCGTCGGGGTCGACGGGGCGGGGCGGGAGAGCGTCGGGGCCGGGGGGGAGGGGCGTGACCGCGTCCACCTCGATCGGCCGGACGCCCTCGTCCCAGTCGCCGATCTGGGCCAGCCAGGACTGGGTGAGGACGTGGCGCACCCCGGCGTCGCGCAGGATGGCGCGGCGGCGGGCGGCGGGCTGGGTGGTGTCGACGGGGACGTAGGCGGCACCCGTCGTCAGGACGGCGTGCGCGGCCACCACCTGTTCCACGCCCTTGTCCATGACCACGGCCGCGCGGTCGCCCGGGCCGCAGCCGCGGGCGCGCAGCCGCCCGGCCACGGCGGCCACGCGCGCCCACAGCTGGCCGTGGGTCAGGGTCCCGCCGGGGAAGGCGACGGCCGGGGCGTCGGGGTCGCGCAGCGCGGCGGCCAGGGCTTCCTCGTACAGCAGGCCGTCGGGCAGGGGACCGTCGGTGGCGTTGGCCTCGGCCCGGGTGAGGAGCTGGTGGGCGGGCAGGGCGGCCGGGGCGGCCTCGTCCCAGGGCTCGTCGGACAGGGCCAGGCGGCGCAGCAGGTCGGTGTAGGCCCCGAAGGCGTCGGCGGCCAGGCCGTCGGGCAGGACGCCCTCGCGCACGTCCCAGCGCACGGCCAGGGCGCCCCCGGCCAGGGAGACCTGGCAGTCCACCCACACCTGGGGGGTCTGGGACAGGCCCAGGACCTCGCGGGCGGCCCAGGAGTCGCCGCCGTCCTCCTCGGCGCCGATCGCGCCGGTGAAGACCACGGGCATGAGCACGGCGGGCTCGTCGCGGCGGCGCGAGAGCTCGGCCAGCAGTTCGTTGCCCGAGTACAGGCAGTGGTCGACGTCCTCGATGAGGCGGCCCTGGCGGGTGCGGGCGCGCTCGGTGAAGGTGGCGCCGTCGTCGGCGCGCACGGCGAGCAGGGTCAGCGAGGTGAAGTCGCCGACCACGCGGTCCACGTCCGGGTGCAGGGGCAGGCGCTGGGACACGGGCAGGTTGAGGGTGAAGTCGGGGCGGCGCGACCACAGGGCCAGCACCTCGGCGTAGGCGGCCAGGGCCACGCCCGCGGGGGTCAGGCCGCGTTCGGCGGCCCGGTCGCGCAGGGCCCGCCACTGCTCCGGCGGCAGGGTGGAGGCCAGGCGGGTGAAGCGGGCGGAGGCGTCGGTCGAGTGCTCGACCAGGGGCAGCTCGGGGGCGGGCGGCAGGTCGTCGGCACGCTCGGTCCAGTAGGCGCGGTCGCGGTGGTAGCGGGCGCCCTCGCGCAGCGACCGGTGGGCGAGCACGTAGTCGCGGAAGGTCGCCCCCAGCGGCGGCAGGGGGTGCTCGGGGTCGGCGTAGAGGGCGGCGAGCTCGTCCAGGAGCAGCCGGACGCTGGTGTAGTCGGCGGCGAGCAGGTCGACGGACAGGTGCAGGTGGGCGCGGTCGTCGCCGCGGGTCAGGTGCAGGCGCACCAGCGGCCAGGAGGAGGCGTCGGGGACGAGGTCGCGCATGCGCTCGCGGGCCCGGGCGGCGTGGGCGGCGGTGTCCGCGCCGCCGACCTCGGTGACGGTCAGCGACTCCCCCGGAGCCTCGGGCAGCACCCGCTGGTGCCCCTCGGGGGAGACGACGGAGCGCAGCATGTCGTGCCGCCGCACCAGCGCGTTCCAGGCGGTGCGCAGTCGCTCGGGGTCGAGGTCGTCGAACTCCATCTCGGCGTAGGCGTGGCAGGCGACGCCGCCGTAGTCGTAGGCCGGGCCGCGCCCGACGAGGTAGGCGCCCTGGACGTCGGTCAGGGGGAAGGGGTCGTGGCGCGCGCCGGGGTCGGGGGTCAGGGAGGGGGCGGCCTCGGCCTCCAGCAGGGCCAGGACCCGGTCGCGGTGCTCGCGCAGGGCGGCGCGGTGCTCGTCGGTGAGGGCTCCGGTGGGGCCGCGGAAGCGGATGCGGCCGTCGTCTGCCCACAGGTGGACGCCCGCGGCGCGCAGTTCGTCGAGCAGGGAGTGCAGGGCCTCGGGGGCGGCGGGGGCGTCGGGGGCGGGGATCGGCACGGTGGGCTCTCCTCGTCGGGTCGGTCCGCGCGGGGCGGACCCGGCTGGGGGCGGTGGGGATGGCGCGGGGGACGGTTATGCGGGGGTGGGGGTGGTGGGGAGCGGGCGGGATCCGGAGGGTGGACGGCGGGGAAGCGGTGCCCGGGGCACGTGGCGCGCCCGGGCCGCGGGTCGTGCGGGGGCGGTGCGCGGGGCGCGGGGCGCGCGGGAACCGGGGGTGGTCGGACCGCCCGTGGCGGCCGCCACGGGTGGTCCGACGGTCAGATCACCCCGGCCTGGAGGTCGTCGGTCCGGGTCGCGCGGACCTGGTCGGCGAGCGCCGCGAGGGTGGGCGCGGCCAGGAAGGCACGGGTGGACAGCTCCTCGCGGAGTTCGCGGCGCAGGACGGTGATCATGCGGATGGCCAGCAGGCTGGTGCCGCCCAGGGCGAAGAAGTTCGCGTCGCGGTCGTCGACGGCGGCGCCGGTCAGCTCGCCCCAGACGCGGGCGATGTGCTCCTCCACCTCGTCGGCGGGGGGCGCGCCGCCCTGGGCGGCCTCGGCGGCGGCCAGCTCCTCCAGCGCCCGGAGGTCGACCTTGCCGTTGGCGGTCAGGGGCATCTCCCCGACCGTCCGCACGCTGCCGGGAACGGCGTGGGCGGGCAGGCGGGCGGCGAGGTGGCGGGCAAGGTCCCCGTCCGCGATCCCGGCCCCGTCCCCGGTGACGAAGGCGACCACCCTGCGGGAGGTGCGCTCGCCCACCGCCAGGGCCGCGGCCCGGCGCACCCCGGGGTACTCCTCCAGGGCGGCCTCGACCTCGCCGAGTTCGAGCCGGTGGCCGCCGACCTTGACCTGGCGGTCGGCGCGGCCCAGGAACTCCAGGAGCGCGCCGGGGCGGTAGCGGCCCTGGTCGCCGGTGCGGTACCAGCGCTCTCCCCCGGCGGTGACGAACCGGGAGGCGGTGCGCTCGGGGTCGCCCCGGTAGCCCAGGGCCACCCCGGCGCCGCCGATCCACAGCTCGCCCGCCACCCAGTCCGGGCAGTCGAGCCCGTGGGGGTCCACCACCCGGTAGCGCTGGTCGCGCAGCGGCGTTCCGTAGGGGACCGAGGACCACCCCGGAGGGACGTGGCCCCCGTCGAAGGCGTTGGACCAGATGGCCGCCTCGGTGGCTCCGCCCAGGGCCACCAGGTGGACGCGGGCTCCGCCGGCCTCGCGCAGGCGCGGCGCCAGGTCGCCGCCGACCCAGTCCCCCGAGACCAGGGCCAGGCGCAGGGAGGGCGGGAACCCCTTGTCCTGGGAGGCCAGGAGCAGCATGTCGAGCAGCGCGGGGACGGTGTTCCAGACGGTGACGCCGTGCTCGGCGCACAGCGCGCGCCAGCGCTCGGCGTCGCGGCGCTCGTCCTCCTCGGGCAGGACGAGCGCGCCGCCCGCGCCGAGCAGGCCGAACACGTCGTAGACCGACAGGTCGAAGTCGAGCGCGGACAGGGCCAGGACCCGGTCGCCGGGGCCGACCCGGTAGCGGTCGCTGACCTCGGCCACGGTGGTGAGCGCGGCGGCGTGGGAGACCTCCACGCCCTTGGGCTCCCCGGTGGAGCCGGAGGTGAAGATGGTGTAGGCGGCCTCGCCGGGGTCGCGCGGTACGGGTGCGTCCAGGGGCGGGGCCTGGAGGAGTTCGGCCATCGCGGCGGACCGGGGGGCTCCGGCACCGTCGCCGATCGCCAGCACGGTCCGGGCCGCGCGGTGGATGCGCTCGCGCCGCAGCGGGGGCTGGCCCGCGCCCACCGGCACGTAGACGGCTCCGGCGGCGAGGGCGCCCAGGACCGCGCAGACCTGGTCGGGCCCCTTGGGCAGGCACACCGCGACCGCGTCGCCGGGCCGCACGCCGCGTTCGACCAGCCCGGCGGCCACGCGCAGGGACCGGTCCGCGAGCTCGCCGTGCGTGAGCACGGCCCGGTCCGCGACCAGGGCGGGGGTGTCGGCGCGTCCGGCCGCGCCGTCGAAGAAGGCGTCGTGCAGCAGGCCGCGCGGTGTGGTGCCGGAGGGGGCGTTGACGGAGGCGCGCACCGCGCGCTGGTCGGCGGGCAGCATCCCCGCGCAGGCCCGCTCCCACCCCTGTTCTCCGTCGCGGACGAGCGCGCGCAGCAGGTCCAGGTAGGCCGCGAACATCGCGTCCAGGACCCCGGGGCGGAACAGGTCCTCCACCGCGTCCCAGTACACCTCCAGTCCGCCGCGGCTCTCCATCACCTGGTTGTCCAGATAGACCTGGGGCGACTGGGACAGGCCCCACACCCGCTGCGGGAAGTCCGGGGACAGGTCCAGGGACACCCCCTCCCCCACGCCCAGGGAGCTGGTGAACACCACGGGGATCCCGGGCTGGGCGGTGCCGGTGCGCCGCGCCAGCTCGCGCAGCACCTCCTCGGGGGGCACCTCCCGGTGGTCCAGGTCCCGGCCCAGGCGCCGCTGGAGGTCGCGGGCCGCCCCGGCGGGGTCCTGGCCGGGCGCGCGGTGGTAGGAGGTCAGCGACAGGGAGGTGAAGTCGCCGAGCACGCGGCCGATGTGGGGGTGCAGGTCGTGGCGGTTGAACAGGGTGAGGGTGAGGCTGAGCTCGGTCTGCCCGCTCCACCTGCCGAGGACCTCGCCGTAGCAGGCCAGCAGCAGGGTGGAGGGGGTGACACCCGCGGTGCGGGCCAGGGCGGTGAGGGCGTCCCACTCCTCGGGGGCGAGCCGGTCGGCCCGGCGGGTGAACCGGGGCCGGTCGAGGTCGGCGGGGTCGGTGCGCAGCGGCAGGGCGGGGGCGGCGGGCAGGTCCGCGACGCGCTCGCGCCAGTACGCGCGGTCGCGCCGCTCGCGCTCGGGGTCGGTCCGCACCTGGGTGAGGTAGTCGCGGAAGGTCACCCCGACGGGCTCCAGGACGGCGTCGGGCTCGCGGTAGAGGCGGTCCAGCTCGGTGTAGAGGGTCATGATGCTGAGCGCGTCCAGGACCAGGTAGTCCAGGCCCACGCCGAGGCGGACGCGTTCGGCGCCGTCGCGGGTGTAGCGCACGGCCCGCACGTCGAACAGGGGCCAGCGGGCGGGGTCCAGGACCTGGTGGGACATGGCCTCGCGCAGCTCGGCGAGCGCGGTGTCGGGGTCGTCGGGGTCGGCCTCGGTCACGGGCACGCGCACGGGCGGCACGGCGGGCAGGACCCGCTGGTCGCCGTCGGCGTCGAAGACGGCCCGGAGCATGTCGTGCCGGGTGACGAGCCGGTCCAGGGCGTGCTCCAGGCGGCGCAGGTCCACGCCGGCGCCGTCGAACTCGGTGTAGTGGTAGGTGCCGACGCCGCCGAGGGCGAAGTCGGGGCTGCGCCCGGTGAGGTAGGCGCGCTGGACGCCGGTGGGCGGGAAGGGCTCGTGGCGCGCGTCGGGGTCGGGGACGATCCGCTGGTCGCCGACGGCCTCGCCCCGGGCCGGGAGGCGGGCGGCGAAGTCGGCCAGGACGGGGTGGGCGAACAGGTCCGAGACGCCCGCGTCGGCGTGGCCGAGCGCGCGCAGGGCGGCCACCACGCGGGTGGCCAGCAGCGAGTCGCCGCCGAGCGCGAAGAAGGAGTCGGTCCGGCTGACCGGGCCCGATCCCAGCAGGTCGGCCCAGACGCGGGCGACGCGGTTCTCGGTCTCGCACGCGGGTGGCTCGCCGGTGCGCGGGGCCCCGGACAGGTGCTCGCGCAGGAGGCGGGCGACGGCGGCCCGGTCGGGTTTGCCGTTGGGGGTGAGGGGGATCGCGTCCAGCGCCAGCACGGGGTCGGGGAGCATGGCGGGCGGCAGCAGGGTCCGGGCGTGCGCGGCGGCCTCCTCGGCCAGGGCGGCGGTCCGGCCCGCCCCGCGGGGGGCGACGGCCGCGGCCAGGCGGGGGGCGGGCTCGGTGAGCGCGACCGCGACGGCCAGGGACACCTCCGGGTGCGCGGCCAGGGCCGCCTCGACCTCGCCGGTCTCCACGCGTACGCCGTTGACCTTGACCTGGTGGTCGGCCCGGCCCAGGAACTCCAGGGTGCCGTCGGGGGCGTAGCGGGCCAGGTCGCCGGTCCGGTACCAGCGCCGCCCCCCGGAGGTGACGAAGCGGTCGGCGGTGGCCCCGGGGGCGCCCCGGTAGCCGCGGGCCAGGCCCGCGCCGCCCATCCACAGCTCTCCGGCGACCAGGTCGGGCCGGTCGCGCCCCTGGGCGTCGACCACGCGGCAGCGCACGCCGGGCAGCGGGCGCCCCCAGGGCACGCAGGACCAGGCGGGGTCGGCCCGGTCGACCTCCAGCAGGGTGGAGTGGATGGCGGCCTCGGTCATGCCGCCCAGGGCGAGGAAGCGGCACCCGGGGGCGAGGGCGCGCAGCCGTTCGCGCAGGCCGGGGGCGATGCGGTCGCCGCCGAGCAGGACCGCGCGCAGGGGCGGCATCGGCGCCATGCCGGACTCGACCGCCGACAGCAGCATGTCGAGCAGGGTCGGTACGCAGTTGAGGACGGTCACCGACGCGTGCGCGGCGGCCCGGACCCAGTGCTCGGCGTCGCGGCGGGTCTCGGAGTCGGCCAGGACGGCGGCGCCGCCCGCCGACAGCGGTGCGAACAGGTCGAAGACCGACATGTCGAAGTCGTGGTCGGCCAGCGCGAGCGTGCGATCGCCGGTGCCGGTGTCCAGGACGGCGTTGAGCACGTCGATCGTGTGGGCGGCGGCCCGGTGCTCGACCTCCACCCCCTTGGGCGTTCCGGTGGAGCCGGAGGTGAAGAGCACGTAGGCGAGCGCGTCCGGGCCGACCTCGCGCGGGGTGCCCGGCGGGGACTGCCGCGCCTGCCCGGGGGTGAGCACCGGGAGGCCGGCGGGGGCGTCCGGCGCGGGGGCGTCGCTGATCAGGAGGTCGGGCGCGCCCTCGGCCAGGACGCGCGCGCGGCGGGCGGCGGGCTGGTCGCGGCCCAGGGGGAGGTAGGCGCAGCCCGCGGCGAGCACGCCCAGGGCGGCGGCCGCCTGGTCGGCTCCCCGGGGCAGGTCGAGGGCCACGGTCGCGCCCGCGGGCACGGCCCCGGCCACCGCCGCGGCCACGCGCAGCGCGCGGTCGGCCAGCTCCCCGTAGGTCAGGGACCCGCCTCCGGGCAGGACCAGGGCGGTGTCGCCGGGGGCGGTGCGGGCGTGGTCGAGGAAGCGCCCGTGCAGCAGGCGGGGGCCGGGCGGCGCCGCGTCGGGGGTGTGCGCGGCGCGCGCCCGGGCCTGGTCCGTGGAGGGTTCCGGACGGAAGGGGCGGTTCCAGGCCGCGGGGTCGTCGGTGAGCTCCTCGACGAGCGCGCGGTAGCAGGCGAAGGCGGCCTCCATGGTCCCGGGGGCGAAGGCGCGCTCGCGCAGGTCCCAGTTGAGCAGGAGTCCGCCGTCGAGTTCGGTGACCTGGGCGTCGAGCAGGACCTGGGGGCCCTGGGAGATGATCCAGGAGGGGCGGCCGAAGCACTCCTGCACGGGACCGGTGAACAGGGGGCCCAGGCCGATCGCGCTGGTGTAGACGACGGGGGCGAGCACGGGGTTGCCGCCGTCGAGGCGGGCCAGGTCGCGCAGGACCTCCACTCCCCCGTAGGCGCCGTGGTCGACCGCCTGGTGCAGGTCGGTCTGGACCTGGCGCGCCCGCTCGGCGAAGGGGGCGGGCTCGGTGGTGTCGACGCCGAGGAGCACGGAGCTGCTGAAGTCGCCGACGACCCGGCCGACGTCGGGGTGCAGGGGCGCGCGGTCGAACAGGGGCAGGTTGAGCGAGAACCGCGGGGCCGCGCTCCAGGCGCCCAGCACCTCGGCGAAGGCGGCGGCCAGCGCGGCCGCGGGGGTGACGCCGGCGGCGCGGGCCCGCCGCTCGAACAGCCGGGCGCGCTCGGGGGCGAGCCGGTGGTGCAGGCGGGTGGAGCGGGTGGCGTCGGTCCCGGCCTCGGCGGGGAGCGCGGCTCCGGGGAGGACGGGCAGTTCGGGCGGCGGGGGGATCTCGCGCAGGCGCTCGTGCCACCAGGAGCGGGCGCGCTCGCGCGGCCCCGGGTCGCGGGAGGCGCGCTCGGCGAGGTAGCGGGCGAAGCCGTACTCCAGGGGCGGGAGGCCCTCGCCCCGGTAGGCGGTGCGCAGGTCCTCCAGCAGGACGCGCAGGCTGAGGGCGTCGGCCACGATCATGTCCAGGTCCACGTGCAGGCGGGTGGCCCCGCCCGGCAGCAGGGACAGGGCCACGTCCAGGACCTGCCCGGCGGCGACGTCCATGCGGCGGTGGGTGGAGGAGTCGCGGACCCCCTCCAGGACCCGGTCGGCCTCCTCGGGGGCCAGGGCGGCCAGGTCGTGGACCGTCACGGCGGGGGCGCCGGACGCGGGGAGCACGCGCTGGTGGCCGTCGTCGTCGAAGCGCACGCGCAGCATCGGGTGGCGCTCCACCACGGTCCGCAGGGCCGCGGTGAGCCGCTCGGGGTCCACGCCGCGGCCGTCGAACTCGGTGTAGAAGTGCGCCGCGACCCCGCCCAGCGGCTGTCCGTCCCGGCGGCCGATCCAGTAGGCGTGCTGCATGGTCGCCATGGGGAAGGGCTCCCCCTCCGCCACCGGGCGCCCGGGCTCCGCGGGCGCGGGGCGGTCCGTGGCGGCCGACTCCCGGAGCAGGGCGCTCCAGGCGGCCGCCGTCGGGTTGGCGGACAGGTCCTCGAAGGTGACGTCGAACCCGCCCTCGCGCCAGGCGCCCACCAGGCGGATCAGGCCCAGCGAGTCCAGCCCGTGCTCGAAGAGGTCGTCGGTGTCGGCGAACCCGTGGGTCCCGAGCACCTCCGCCACCTGCTCGCGCACGGCTCCGGCTCCTGCCCCGGCGTGGTCTGACACGGTGTTCTGCCCCTCTGTGTTCGGGTTCGACACGATCAGCAATAATGAAAACCGTTTTCATTGCCGATGTGCCTATGTATAGCACTGCCGAGACGGCCCGGTCGACCCGGGCCCACCGGATACGGGAGGGATCACATGCCCCAGGACTGGCTGCGCTGGCCGGAGGAGCAGGCGAGGGAGTACCGCGAACGCGGCTTCTGGGACGACCGGACGCTGGACGCCCTGCTGCGGGAGCGGGCCGACCGGCACGGGGGGCGCACCGCGCTCGTGTCGGGCGGTGACCGGCTCACCTACTCCGAGCTGGACGAACGCGTGGACCGGCTGGCGGCGGGGCTGTCCTCGTCCGGGGTGGGCCAGGGCGAGCGCGTCCTGCTCCAGCTGCCCAACCGGTGGGAGTACGTCGTCACGCTCTTCGCCCTGCTGCGGATCGGGGCCGTGCCGGTCCTGGCCCTGCCGACTCTGGGCGCCGCCGAGGTGGAGTCGCTCGTGCGCACGGCGCAGGCGTGCGCCCTCGTCGTCGCGCAGGGCAGGGGCCGCAGCGACCCCCGGGCGGCCGCGGCGCGGATCGCGCGGGCCGTGCCCTCGGTGCGCGGCCTGGTCGTCGTCGGCGACCCCGGGGACACCGGCGGAGCGCGCTGGGACGCCCTCGCCGGGGCCGAACCCCTCCCCCGGGGCGGGGAGGCCGGGAGGGCCGGCGCCGAGGAGCTGGCCCTGCTCCTGCTGTCGGGGGGCACCACGGGCACCCCCAAGCTCATCCCGCGCACCCACGCCGACTACGGGTACAACGCCCGGGCCTCGGCCGGGGCCTGCGGCGTGGGAGAGGACGCGGTCTACCTGGCCGTCCTGCCCGTCGCGCACAACTTCACCATGGTCTCCCCCGGGATCGTGGGCACGCTCGCGGTCGGCGGCACGGTCGTCCTGAGCCCCGACCCCAGCCCGACCACGGCCTTCGCGCTCGTCGAACGCGAGGGGGTGACCATCACCTCGCTCGTGCCCGCGCTGGTGCCCTCCTGGCTGGAGGAGGCCGGCCGGACCGGGCACGACCTGTCCTCGCTGCGCGTCCTCCAGGTCGGGGGGTCGCGCCTGGACGACACGACCGCCCGGCGGGTGGGGCCCGCCCTGGGCTGCCGCCTCCAGCAGGTGTTCGGCATGGCCGAGGGCCTCAACAACTACACCGCCCTGGACGGCCCCGACGAGGTCGTGTGCACGACCCAGGGCCGCCCCCTCTCCCCCGCGGACGAGGTCGTGGTGGTGGACGGGGCCGGGCGCCCCGTGCCCCCGGGCAGCCCCGGGGAACTGCTCACCCGCGGCCCCTACACGCTGCGCGGCTACTACCGGGCACGGGAGCTGGACGCGCTGCGCTTCACCCCGGAGGGGTTCTACCGCACCGGTGACGTGGTCACCCGGACCGAGGACGGCGACCTGGTGGTCGTGGGCCGGGTGAAGGACCAGGTCAACCGCGCCGGGGAGAAGATCGCCGCGGTCGAGGTCGAGGAGTACCTGCTGGCCCTGCCCGGCGTGCGGGCGGCCGCGGTGGTCGGCGTGGCCGACCCCGTCCTCGGCGAGCGCTCGGTCGCCCTGCTGGTGGCCGACGGGGAGTGCCCGGGGCGGGAGGAGGTGCGCGGCGCGATGCTGGAGCGCGGCGCGGCCGCCTTCAAGGTCCCCGACGAGGTGCGCGCGGTCGCGGAGCTGCCGCTCACCGGGGTGGGCAAGGTGGACAAGACGCGGCTGAGGCGGGAGCTGGAGGTCTCCTAGGGATCCGGACCGGCCGGGCGGCGCGGGGCCGCCCGGCCGACGGTCCGCGCGGAGGCCGGTGCCGGGTCCGGCACCGGCCTGCGCGGGCCCGGGGTCAGCCGTTCAGGGCGGCCAGGACCCCCTTGGTGCTCACCGTCCCGGCGCAGCGCCGGGCGGCGTAGGACAGGGCCATCGCGTGGTCGGACGCGGAGAAGTCCGCCACGGCGTCGGCCACGACGAAGGCCTGGACGTCGCGCATGAAGGCGTCGCACGCCGTCATCAGGACGCCGATGTGGGCGTAGACCCCGCAGACGACCAGCTGGTCGCGGCCCGAGTCGCGCAGGTACTGCTCCAGGCCGGTCCTGACGAAGGCGCTGTAGCGCCACTTGGTCATGACGACCTCGTCGTCGGCGGGCTCCAGCCCCCGCGCGATCGCGGTGTGGGCCGGGTCGTCCCGAAGCCCCTCGCCCCACAGGTCGCGCAGCAGCCCCCGGTCGACCGGGTCCTGGGAGCCGGGCTGGGCGGTGTAGACGCGCGGCACGCCGTGCTCGGCGCACGCGCGCCGCAGGGCGCCGACGTTGGCGAGCAGGCTCCGCACCGGCTCCTCGTCCGGGGGGAAGGCGTCGAGGAAGTAGCGCTGCATGTCGTGGACGAGCAGGACGCAGCGGTCGGGGTCCACCGACCAGGACATCCGGTTGCCGGGCAGATCGCCCTCGCCGGGCATGGGATAGGGCGCGATCGGGGGAAGTGACATCAGTGGTGCTCTCCGTGCGGTGTCGGAACGGGGTCTGCGGGGTTCGGGGCTCCGGGGTCCGCGGCGGCGAGGCCCGGAGCCGCGGATCTTCGGTCCGCGGGGGCCGGGACGGCGGGGCCCGGCCCGGCGTCCCCCAGCCCGAGGGCGTCGAGCATGGTGCGGAACTTGGCGCCGGTCTCCGCCAGCTCCGCGGCGGGCACGGAGTCCGCGACGATCCCGGCCCCGGCGAACAGGCGCGCCCGGGTCCCCGCGATCTCGGCGCAGCGCAGGGCGACGGCCCACTCCCCGTCGCCGTCCGCGTCGCACCAGCCGACGGCACCCGCGTACAGGCCCCGGTCGAAGGGCTCCCAGGCGCCGATGGCCCGCGCGGCGGCGTCGGCGGGCGTGCCGCAGACCGCGGGGGTGGGGTGCAGGGCGGCGGCCAGCTCCAGCGCCGAGGGAAGGGGGTCGCGGAGCAGGCCCGAGAGGGGCGTTCCCAGGTGCCACATGGTCGCGGTCGCGGTCACCGACGGGGTCGCGGGCACGTCGAGCCGGGAGCAGAGCGGACGCAGGCGTTCGGCGATGGCCTCCACGACGAAGGCGTGCTCGCGCAGGTCCTTGGCCGAGGCCAGCAGGGTTCGGGCGCGCTCTCGGTCGGTGTCGGGGTCGGGGTGGCGCGGCGCCGAGCCCGCGAGCGGGTGTGAGCGCACCCGGGGGCCGCTGCGCGCGACGAGCAGTTCGGGGCTGGCGCCCACCAGGACCGGGGCCGGTTCCCCGTCCCGGCCCTCCTCCCCGCCGGAGGCTCCGCCGGTACTTCCACCGCAGGCCCCCGTGGCGACCGCGAAGTTGAGGGCGCCCGGGTTGTCCGCGGTGAGGCGGGCCAGGACGCGGCCGGGGTCGAGGGGCCGCTCCAGGTCCAGCAGCAGTGTCCTGGCCAGGACGACCTTGTCCAGCCCCGCCCGGGAGAGCCGCTCGACCGCCAGTGCGACCAGGCGGGCGTAGCCGTCCGCGGAGGGCTCCTCGCGCAGGCGGTGGCGGGGAGGCGGACCGGAGGGGGGACCCACGCCCGGGGTCCGCGGCGGGCGCGGGCCGGTGCGGACGACGTCCGCCGCCATGAGCGCGGCCGGGGCCTGCGGCCGGAAGGGCAGGGCGCCCACGATCCGGGGGTCGTCCCACCCGGCGGCGCGGGCCTCGCGCAGTGCGGCCGGGACCTCCCGCGCGGTCGCGCCCCCGCCGGGCAGGGGGTGGAAGCGGCCCCGTGCGCCGTCGACCGTCAGGGTGTGGTCGGGGGTGGACAGGACGAAGGGGCCGGGCAGGCTTCCGGGTCTCTCAGGCGCCAAGGCTCGCCCCTCCGTCCACGCGCAGGTCGTGCAGGGTGACGTGACGTGCGCGCGGCGAGGTCAGGAAGACGACGGCCTCCGCGACGTCCTCGGGCCGGGCGACCCGGCCCAGCGGGACGCCCGCGCGGAACGCCGAGGGGTCGTTGCCGGGCTCCGACTCCGGGGAGGAGGGCCCGCCCTCCCACAGCTGCCGCCGCATCGCGGTGTCGGTCGACCCCGGGGAGACGACGTTGCAGCGGATCCCGAGGGGCCCCAGCTCCAGACCCAGGCAGAGCGTGAAGTGGGTCGCGGCGGCCTTGGACGCGGCGTAGGCGGCCATGGCGGCCCTGGGCACCGCGGCGGCGTCGGAGCTGACGGTGACGATGCTCCCGGCCCCGCGCGGGACCATCACCCGGGCCGCGGCGCGGGAGACGTGGAAGACGCCGAGGGCGTTGACGTCGAAGACCTCCCGCCACTCCCGGGAGGGGAACCCGGTGACCGCGCCCCAGCGCAGCATCCCGGCGACGCTGACCGCGGCGGTGACGGCGCCCAGCTCCTCCTCGGCCGAGGCCACCGCCCGCTCGACGGAGTCCTCGTCGGTGACGTCGACCGCGTAGCCGCGGACCCGGTGGCCCCGGCCGGTGAGTTCCGCGGCCAGGTCCCGGGCCCCCTGCCCGGCGGTGTCCAGGGCCGCGACGGAGAAGCCCTGTTCGGCCATGCCGCGGACGACGGCGGAGCCGATGCCCCCGGCGGCCCCGGTCACCAGGGCCACGCCGGGGCCTCGTTCAGAACGGGTCGTGGACACGACCCTCCTCTCGTGGGGTGCGGTGGCGGTACCGGTCGGCCGTGGCTGGGGGCCGGTTCCGCCTCGTGAACTGACCGGAAACGTCTCCGGTGTGCTGTGAGGGGTCTGACCTGCGGTGACCTTGTACTCATAGCGACTTCGGAGCGCCGGGGCCCGCTACGAGTACAAGAGCGCGGCGGAGGGGGCCGGCCGGTGCGCCCCCGCGGCCACCGCGTCAGGCGCAGCCCGGGCACACGCCGGACAGCTCGAAGGAGTAGTCCAGGGAGCTGAAACCGCTGTCCGCGCCGACGCGTTCGGCGACGGCGGCCAGCTCGCCCGCCTGCGCGACGTCCTCCACCCGTCCGCAGACCCGGCACAGCAGGTGGTGGTGCCGGGAGGAGGTCCGGCACAGCCGGTAGAGGCGCTCGCCCCCGGGCGAGTGGAGGGTGTCGAGGACGCCCTCCTCCGCCAGCCGGTGGAGCGTGCGGTAGACGGTGGACAGGCTGGGCGGCCTGCGGGCGCGGGAACGCCCTCCGGAGAGGGCGAGGTGGATCTCCTGACAGCTGCGGAAGCGCGTGCTCCGCCCCAGGGCCCTGAGGACGACGTCGTCGTACTGGGAAGCCCGGGGCATCTCAGGCGACCGTCCGGTCGGTCCTCACGGCGAACGGCGTGCCCGCCGCCCCCGGCGCCCGGCGCCGTTCCCTGCCTCCAGACACGTCACAGGCCTCCGGTCATGTGACTCAGACTGCGTGGAAATGATTTTCATAACCGTACCATGCTCGCACCCGTGCCGCTTCGGGATCTTCCGGGACACAGGGGGATCCGCCCCCGGCACACCCCGCCGGGGCCGCCCCGGGGCCGCCCCGGGGCCGGTCGTCGGCGGTCAGCCCCCGGCGGGCGGGTCCTCGTCGGCCGGATCCCCGGCATCCGGGTCCTCGCCGGCCGGGTTCCGTGCGGCGGACCGCAGCCCGACGAGGTCGAGGAAGTGGGCCAGGTGGCCGGCCATGTCGACGCCGGAGTCGTACGCCCACTGCGCCTGCAGGCCGTCCATGAGGGCCACGCCCAGGACGGCCAGGCGGTCGGCGTCGTGCCCGGGCGGGAGCCTCCCCTCCTCCTGCAGGCTCCGGATCGCCTCCGCGATGATCCCGCGGGCCGTGGCGTAGCGCTCCTGGAAGAAACCGTGCGCGGGGTGCCCCTCCTCCGCGGCCTCCGCGGAGAACCGCGAGTACAGCTGCACCAGACCCGGCACCCGCGCGTTGTGCCGGACCAGCCGGACCAGCGACTCCGCGATGTCGGGGCGCTGCCCGGCGCCCTCCCCGTAGGCCAGCCGGTCGAGCTCGTCGCGGTGGCGGAGCACCTCGACGAAGAGCCGTTCCTTGCTCCCGAAGTGGTGCAGCAGGCCGTTCTGGCTGAGTCCGACCGCGTCGGCGATCTCGCGCACCGTCGCACGGCTGTAACCGTCCCGGCCGATGACCTCGAGCGCCGCGTCGAGGATCTCCCCGCGCTTGGCCACGCCCTTCGCGTAGGAGCCCCGTCGTGCCATGGCGCGACTGTAGCACCGGCCGCGACACTTGCCGCGCGAAAACCGCATGACGTACTGTTTTCGCGCGGGCGCGCCACCGCCACCCGTTTCCCCTGGACAGGAGCGAGCACCCATGACCCACGACCCGGGCCCCGACCTGAGCGGGCTCACACTGGCGGAGAAGGCCTCGCTGGGCAGCGGCGCCGACTTCTGGACGACCAAGGCCGTGGGGGAGGTCCCCTCACTCGTGCTCACCGACGGGCCGCACGGGGTGCGCCGGCAGGCCGGGGCCACCGACCACCTCGGCCTGTCCGAGAGCCTGCCCGCGACCTGCTTCCCGCCCGCCGTCGGCCTGGCCCAGAGCTGGGACCCCGACCTGGTCGGGCGGGTGGGCGCGGCCCTGGGCGCCGAGGCCCGGGCGCTGGGCGTCGACGTGCTCCTGGGCCCGGGGATCAACATCAAGCGCGACCCGCGCGGCGGGCGCAACTTCGAGTACTTCTCCGAGGACCCCCTGCTCACCGGCGTCCTGGGCGGCGCCTGGGTGAGAGGGCTCCAGGGCACCGGCGTGGGCGCCTCGCTCAAGCACTTCGCCGCCAACAACGCCGAGCACGACCGGATGCGCTCCAGTTCCAACGTCGATCCGCGCACGCTGCGCGAGATCTACCTGCGCGCCTTCCAGAAGGTCGTGCGCACGTCCGCCCCGTGGACCGTGATGTGCTCCTACAACCGCATCAACGGCGTCTACGCCTCGGAGGACCACTGGCTGCTCACCACGGTGCTGCGCCAGGAGTGGGGCTTCGACGGCGTGGTCGTGAGCGACTGGGGCGCGGTGCAGGACCGGCCCGCGGCGGTCGCCGCCGGGCTGGACCTGGAGATGCCCGGCGACGGCGGCGCGAGCGACGCGCGGCTCGTCGCGGCCGTGGAGGGCGGGGCCTGCCCGGCGGAGGACGTCGACACGGCCGCCTCCCGCGTGGCCGCCCTGGCCGCCAAGGCGCGCGGCTCCGGCGGGGGCCGCGCGGCGGACTCCGCACGAACCCTCGGGGTCGGCGCACACGACGTCGAGGCCCACCACGCCCTCGCCCGCGAGGTGGCGGCGCGGTGCGTCGTCCTGCTCAGGAACGAGGGCGCCCTCCTGCCGCTCGCGCCGGGCGGGTCCGTCGCGGTGATCGGCGGGTTCGCCCGGAACCCGCGCTACCAGGGCGGTGGCAGCTCCCACGTGAACCCGACGCGCGTGGACGTCCCGCTGGAGGAGATCCGCGCCCTGGCCGGTTCCGGCACGGTCACCTTCTCCCCCGGGTACGCCGCCGGGGAACGGGAGGCGGACGACGCGGCGGGCCTGCGCGAGGAGGCGGTGTCCGCCGCGGCCGCCGCGGACACCGCCGTGGTCTTCCTCGGCCTGGCCGAGCACCAGGAGTCCGAGGGCTTCGACCGGGAGCACATCGAACTCCCCGCCGAGCAGCTCGACCTGCTCGCGGCCGTCGTGCGGGAGCAGCCCCGGACGGTCGTCGTGCTCTCCCACGGCGGCGTGCTGCGGCTCGCCCCGGTCGCCGGGCTCGCCCCCGCCATCCTGGACGGGGCCCTCCTGGGCCAGGCGGGCGGCGGCGCGATCGCCGACGTGCTGTTCGGCCGGGTCAACCCGTCCGGGCGGCTCGGCGAGACGGTCCCGGTCCGGTTGCAGGACACCCCCGCGTACCTGAACTTCCCCGGGGAGAACTCCGCGGTGCTCTACGGCGAGGGCCTGTACGTGGGCTACCGCTGGTACGACGCCCGCGAGATGGAGGTGGCCTTCCCCTTCGGGCACGGCCTGTCGTACACGAGCTTCGCCTACTCCGACCTCGAACTGGAGCAGGACGCCGCCGGCGTCACGGCGCACCTGACCGTGACCAACACCGGGGACCGGGCCGGGCGCGAGGTCGTCCAGTTCTACGTCGCCAAGCCCGACTCGGCCGTGTCGCGGGCCCCGCGGGAGCTGAAGGGCTTCACGGACGTGACCCTGGAGCCGGGGCGCAGCGAGCGCGTCCGCGTCCTGCTCTCCCGCGAGGACCTGGCGTACTGGGAGGTACGGGCCGACCGCTGGGTGGTCGAGGGCGGCGAGTACGTGGTCTCGGCGGGCGCCTCGAGCCGCGACCTGCGGGCCACGGCCGCGATCGGCGTCGAGGGCGACGCGCCGCGCCTGCCGGTGACGCTCGACTCCACGCTGGGCGAGGTGATGGCCGACCCCCGGGCGGCGGCCGTCCTGGCGGAGACCCTCGCGCCGCCCGCCTCGGCCGACGGCTCCTCCACCGCCCTGGGGGTCGACATGGTGCGCATGATGGCCTCGATCCCGATCCGCCGCCTGGCGAGCTTCGGCCCGGTGGGACTGGCCGAACTGGAGGAACTGGTCGCGCGGGTGAACGCCGGGGACTGAGCGGCGCGGACGGCCGGGCCCGCCGCCGGCGGGTGCCTCCCGTCCCCGGTGGGCACCGCCGGTCGCCGCCCGGCCGGACTCCGCCTCCGACCGGGCGGCGGACCCCGCGGGCCGTCCCTCCGACGCCGCCCCGCTCCCCGTCCCCTGTACCGGCGGGGCGGCGGCGGGGATACTGGGGCGATGTTCGAGGGTTTCAGCTCCCGGTCCGTCCCCCTCGGCGACGCGACCGTCTTCGTCCGCCACGGCGGCCGGGGCCCGGCGGTACTGCTGCTGCACGGCCACCCCCGCACCTCGGCGACCTGGCACCGCGTCGCCCCCCTCCTGGTCGCGCGGGGTTTCACCGTGGTCTGCGCCGACCTGCGGGGCTACGGGCGCTCCCGTGGTCCCGCGCCCTCGCCGGACCACGCCAACCACTCCAAACGGGCGGTCGCCGCCGACATGGTGGAGGTGATGCGCCTGCTGGGCCACGACCGGTTCGCGCTCGTCGGCCACGACCGGGGCAGCTACGTGGCCCTGCGGCTGGTCCTGGACCACCCCGACGCGGTCTCCCGGGTGGCGCTCATCGACTGCCTGCCCATCAGCGAGCACCTGTCCCGGATCACGCCCGAGTTCGCCACGCGGTGGTGGCACTGGTTCTTCTTCGCCCAGCCCGAGGTCCCCGAGCGCGTCATCAACGCCGACCCCGACCGCTGGTACACCGGCGACCCCGACGCCATGGGCCGCGAGAACCACGAGGAGTGGCGGCGGGCGGTGCGCGACCCCGAGGTGGTGCGGGCGATGCTGGAGGACTACCGCGCCGGTCTGACCGTGGACAGGGCGCACGAGGAGGCCGACCGCGCCGCCGGGGCGCGCGTCCGGTGCCCGGCGCTGGTCCTGTGGTCGCTGCGGGACGACCTGGAGGACCTCTACGGCGACCCCCTGCGCATCTGGCGGACCTGGGCGGACGACGTGCGCGGCCACGGGATCGACTCGGGCCACCACGTCGCCGAGGAGGCCCCCGAGGAACTGGCCTCGGCCCTGGGCGACTTCCTCACCGGATGAGCGCCGCGGACCGGCCCGAGGACCCGCCGTTTCCGTGCCCGGCGGTCGCCCGCTAGGATTTTTCGACAAAAACGCGGGGAATGCGTTCGAGAAGTAGTGGGCCCCTGGGTAGAGGGCTGTAGATGTGTCGACGCAGACAGCCGGAGGTTGAGATGACGCAGGGAATCGGCGACCCCGGACCGATCGTGCGCGCGCTGGCCGCTCTGGGACTCCCTCCCGTGTTCGATCCCCAGCACCGGAGCGGCGGCGCCCGCGACGAGGACGTGCCCGCGCTGGCGCAGAGCCTGATCGCCGCGGCGGAGATCCAGGCCGGTCCGGAACCGCTGCACGGCCCCGAGGAGGCCCCGAACGCCTGGGCCCACGCGGTACAGGACCGGGAGGTGGGCCAGGCCCTGTTGTACCGCAGGATGGAGCGGACCGTCAGGGACTGGCAGTGGGCGACCGACCCGGAACCCTCGCGCCCGGGTGCTGCGGCGGAGGCGGCGATGTGCGCGGCGCACGCCCTCATCGCGGTGCACTCCGCCCCCGACGGGCACCACGTCCGGGCCGCGCTGGACGAGGCGGAGGACGCCCTGCTGGCCGCCGTGGTGCTGGTACGCGGTTCCCGCTCCGCTGCTGCCTGAGGCGTGCTTCTGCGCGCCAGGAGTCCGTATCGCCTCGGGGGTGCGGGCTCCTGGCGCGTACGGGCCCGCCCGGCCGGGTCCCGCCCGCGTCGGCGGTCCCCGCATCCGCCCTGGGGGGTGTTCCGCGGAGGCTTCCGGATCAGCGGGCGGCGGTCCGGGCGGTCTCCCGCAAGACGGCTCGCGCGGGTCGGCCCGGTCGGCTTTCCCAGCGGAGCCGGCGCGGCGGGAGGCGGCCCGGTGGTCGCGAGCCCGACATGATCCGAGGAACACGGCCCAGTGACCCGACCAGAAACGTTGCTGATGTGCCGCCAGGGCCCTGACCTGCGGTGATCTTGTACTTATAGCGAGGTTGGGCGGTCCAGACGCGCTATAAGTACAAGATCACAGCGGAGCGGGCGGCCCCGGCGAACCCTTGTGGTCACGGCACTAGCGGTCCAGGAAGCCGCTCGTCGCCGCGGCGAGACGGCGGTGGGCCTCGGCGTCACCGATGTCGGCGGGGTCGTCGCCCCTCTGGGCCCCGTAGGCGCCGAACTGGGCGTGGTTCATCCCCTGGATCTCCCGCGTGTGCGCGTCGGGCGGCAGGTTCGCGCGGTTCTCCTCGACCGTCGCCGGATCGGACAGGCCGTCGCGGCTGCCCGTGACCGAGAGGACCGCGAGGTCGTCGCGTCCGGCCAGGCCCGCGCCCTCCGTGGCGTAGGAGCCCCACAGGACCAGTCCGGCGACCGTGTCGTCCGTCCGCCCGCCCAGGTGGGAGGCGGCCATCGCGCCGCCCAGCGAGTGACCTCCCACGTACCACGTGTCGACGCCGCCGCCGTGGTCGGCGATGGCCCTGTCGGCGCGGTCGGTGTCGAACACCGCGAGGTTCAGCGGCATCCGCAGGATGACCACCCGCACCGCGCTGTCGGCGGCGATCCGCGCCCAGGGCGCGGCGTAGGCCTCGGGGGCGACGCGCGCGCCCGGGTAGAACACGACCCCGGCCTCGGGCGGGGCGTGGGTGGAGGCGACGACCACGGCGTCGTCGGCGGCGGTCACCTCCACTCCGGGGGTCCGCACCGCCTCCCGCAGGGCTCCCGGCTGCGCCGGGTAGGGGTTGAGCGCCCAGACGGCGAAGCCGCCGACCACGAGGACGAGCAGGAGCGCCAGGGCGAGCGCGGCGATCCCCAGCGTTTTCTTGGCGCGGCCGCGCTTCCGGTTCTTTTTCTTCACGTTTTCCAAGATACTTGTTTACTGAGGGAGACTGGAGGTAGCGGTACGGACACGGCGCGGACCGCGTCCGCACGGGCGCCGCCGACCGCGCACCGACCGCCACCACGGGGAGAAGCCATGACCGCAGCAGCCGCCCCGCACACCCCGTCCACCCGCGCGTCCCTGCTGGCCCTGGCCGGGTTCGCCGCCGCCGTCACCGCCGCCGCGCTCGTCGGCGTACTCTCCGCCACCTCCACCGCCGCGGAGTACGCCGCCCTGCGCCAGCCCCCGTGGGCCCCGCCCTCCTGGGTGTTCGGCCCGGTCTGGACGGCGCTGTACGCCATGATCGCCGTGTCGGGGTGGCTGGTCTGGCGCCGCCACGGCTGGCGCGGCGCCCGCACGGAGCTGACGCTCTACTTCGTCCAGCTCGCGCTGAACGCGGCGTGGACGCCGCTGTTCTTCGCCGCCAACCTGCGGGGGGCGGCCCTGGTCGACATCTGCCTGCTGGTGGCGGCGCTGACGACCACCGTCGTGCTGTTCGCGCGCCGGTCCCGGTGGGCGGCGGCCCTGCTGGTGCCCTACTGGGCCTGGACGGTGTTCGCGACCGCGCTCAACCTCTCCGTCTGGCGGCTCAACGCGGGCGGCTGAGGGGCGGGTCGCCCCGCGGGGGCGACCGCGAACGAGTTTCGGCCAGGAAAGAAACCCCTTTATGGCCCCGAGCAGATCACCCGACCCCGGATTCGGACCCGCCCCGACGAGGAAAGGACGTACCCGCAGTTCACACACTCCTTTCGCCACGTTCACCCGCGTTCGGCGCACGTCACCGGAGCGACACGGAGCAGACGAAAACCGCTGTCCTGATTTTTATCGTTCCGTTATGGGGGAATGACTTCGACACCAGACGGAGAGTGCTGCCTCACGCAGGAGGAGTACCGAGCAGGAAAAGAGGAAGCATGCGGATCACCCAGCCGAGCATGAAGCGCATCAAGCTGGTCGTCCCCGACACCGTCGACTTCGTCGGCATCCGCGACCTCGACGGAACTTTCACCAAGGTGGCCTCCCCGAAGAAGAGCTACCGGTTCAAGCGCGAGCACGCCTCGTTCGACTTCGCCTCCACCGGCCGGACGGTGGACGAGGACGGAGACAAGGCCGAGGTGTTCACCGCGGTGCGCGTGAACTGACGGCGTTCCCACCCGCCTCCCCTCCAGGGCCCCCACGGCGCGTGGCGACAGGCACGGGCGGCCCGGGACCTCCTCCCGGGCCGCCCCTTCGCCGTGCGGTGCGCGGGCCCCGCCCGCCGCGTCCGGCGCCCCGCCGGGCGCCCGCTCAGACCTCCAGCGTGTCCCCGGAGGCCAGCCGCAGGTGCTCGGCGCCGCCGAGCCCTCCGACCAGGCGGTCGTAGATGGGGCGGGCCAGGTCGGTCAGGAGGGCGTCGTGGATGTCGACGGCCCGGTCGGGCCGGACCTCGCGGATGTAGTCCACGACCTCCGCGGCCTTGCTCCAGGGGGCGTGGACCGGGACCATCAGCGTCCGCACCGGCTGGTCGGGCACGGTGAACGCGTCACCGGGGTGGAAGACCGCGCCCTCCACGAGGAAGCCGACGTTGCCGATCCGCGGGATGTCCGGGTGGATGACGCTGTGGTGCTCGCCGTACACCCGCACGTCGAACCCGGCGGCGGTGAAGGCGTCGCCCGCGCCGACGGCGTGCACCCTGCCGGGGAAGGCCGCCGAGAGCCGCTCCGCGACGGCGCGCTCGGTCCAGACCTCAGCGCCCGGCCGCGCCTCCAGGGCGGCGCGCACGCGGTCCTCGGCGAAGTGGTCGGGGTGCTCGTGCGTGATGAGGACGGCGTCGGCTCCGTCCGTCGCGTCCGCCTCGGTGAAGGCGCCGGGGTCGATGACCAGGACCCGGCCGTCCTTCTCCAGGCGGATGCCCGCGTGCGCCTTCTTCGTCAGCCTCATGGTCGCTACCTCCTGTGTTCGGCGGGCGCGGCGGTCCCGAGCTGCGCCCCGGGGCGCCGCACACCGCGCCCCCACTCTCACCCTGTCCGCCACTACCCACGGCGGCGGGGCCCGACCCGGCTCGGCCACCGGCGGGGTCCTCCCGCGCGGTCGGCCCCCGCTCCCCCGCGGTCCGGTGGCGACCGCGCCCGGCGCCGGCCGCCGCGGGGCCGCGCCGTCCTCCGTCAGCGCCAGGGCCCCGGGCCGGTGGACTCGCGCCACAGGATCGTGTTGAGCGGCTCGTGCCCGCTCCGCGCCACCGTGCCCCGCACGGCCGCGACCAGGCGTCGCATGGCCCTGCCGCCCAGCCGTTCGAGGTCCACGTCGACCGTCGTGAGCGAGGGCGAGAGGTAGGCGCCCACCGGGTTGTTGTCCCATCCCGTCACGCTCAGGTCGCCCGGCACGCTCCATCCGCGCTCCATCGCCCCGCGGACCACGCCCGCGGCGACCACGTCGTTGCCCGCGATGACGGCGCTGACGCCGCTGTCCTCGGGCAGGGAGCGCACGGCCTCGGCGCCGGACTCGGCCGACCAGTCTCCGTCGACCACGCCGTGGGACTCCAGCCCCAGGCGTTCGACCGTCTCCAGGTAGGTCTGCCTGCGCCCCCTCGCCGAGGCGTACTGCAGGGAGCCGGACACGTGCAGGAAGCGCCGGTGCCCGGCCTTGGCCAGCCCCTCGACGAGGTCGGCGACGACGGACCCGTCGGCGATCTCGCCCAGGCCGCGCATCTCGTCGTCGTAGTCGGCGGAGACGACCACGGAGGCCCCCTCGCCCGTCCTCCGGACGCTGTCGGGGACCACCGGGGCCAGGGAGAGGATGCCCTCCACCTGGCCCGAGTCGGCGAGTTCGAGCATGCGCCCGGTCCGGGCCTCGATCCCGCCGTCCATGCTCACCACCTCGACGACGAAGCCCTCGGCGTGGGCTGCCGCGATGGCCCCGGCCAGCATCCGGCTCGGGCTGGCGGAGGGCACGCCGGGCAGGAGGATCGCCAGGCGCCCGCTCCGGCGCGTGCGCATCGACCTGGCCACGAGGTTGGGGCGGTAGTTGAGCTCCCGGACCGCGGCGTCGACGCGCTCGCGGGTCGACTCCTTGAGCCCGCCCTCGAAGCGCAGGTAGCGCGAGACGGTCTGGTGGGAGACGCCCGCCAGGCGGGCGACCTCCATGATGGTCGGTCGCCGCCGCGGCGGGTCGGGCTCGGCCATCGGCTCCTCCTCGGTGTGGGGGACCAGTCTGCCGGATCGGTCTTGACTGCGAATGTGAACGATCACTATTTTAGACCCGGCCGCAGAGAGTGAACGTTCACCATGGAGTCGTGATCCGAGGAGTGCCAGTGCCGAGTCCCACCCCACCGATCCGCGCAGCCGTCGTCGGAAGCGGCGGCATCGCCCGGGACATGCACCTGCCCGCGCTCGCCGCCATGGGCGACAGGGTCGAGGTGGTCGCGCTGGCCGACCTCGACGCGTCCCTCGTGGCGGCGACCGCCGACGAGTGGGGCGTCCCCGGCCGCTACACCGGCCTCGACGCCCTGCTGCGCGCCGAGTCCCCCGACCTCGTGGTCGTGTGCACGCCGCCCGCCGCGCACAAGGACACGGTGATCGCCGGCCTGGACGCCGGGGCCTGGGTGTGGTGCGAGAAGCCGCCCGCGCTCTCCCTCGCCGAGTACGACGAGGTCAGCGCCCACGAGGGGGGCACGCGCGGCCCCTTCGCCAGCTACGTGTTCCAGCACCGGTTCGGCTCCGGCGCCGAGCGCCTGCGCCGCCACCTCGCCGAGGGCACGCTCGGCCGCCCGCTCGTGGGCGTGTGCAACACCCTGTGGTTCCGCGACCCGGGCTACTTCGAGGCCCCCTGGCGCGGCCGCTGGGACACCGAGGGCGGCGGTCCGAGCATGGGCCACGGCATCCACCAGATGGACCTCATGCTCTCCCTGCTCGGCGACTGGTCCGAGGTCACGGCCGTGATGTCCACGACCGCTCGGTCCACCGAGACCGAGGACGTGTCGATGGCGATCGTGCGCCTGGAGTCGGGCGCGACCGTCTCGGTGGCCAACAGCCTGCTCTCGCCCCGCGAGACCAGCTACCTGCGCTTCGACTTCGAGCACGCCACGGTCGAACTGGAACACCTCTACGGCTACGACAACGCGCACTGGCGCTGGACCCCGGCCCCGCACGTGGACGACGCCGACGCGGTCGCCTCCTGGCCGCCCGCGGAGGACGAGCCGAGTTCGCACCGGGCCCAGCTCGCCTCGCTGCTCGACGCGATGGAACGCGGGGAGCGGCCCCGCGCCAGCGGCCACGACGGGCGGCGCGCGCTCGAACTCGTCGCCGGGATGTACCGGTCGGCCCTGACCGGCACGACGGTACGGCGGCGGGACCTGACCCCCGACGACGGCTTCTACCACTCGATGCACGGAGGCGACGCGGCCGGCGCCGCGGCCGTCCTCACCCGAACGGAGGCGACCACAGGTGTCTGAGAACCCCGTCCTGACCGAAGGCGACGACGCGGTCACGGTGGCGGTGAACGGGGTCGGGATCGCGCGCTACGTGCTGCGGTCCGACTCCCCCGCCAACGAGTCGCCCAAGCCGTACCTGCACCCCCTGCGCACCCTCAGCGGCGCGCCGCTGACCGCGACCCGGCCGTGGGACCACCGGTGGCACAAGGGCCTCCAGATGACCTGGTCCCACGTCTCGGGGCAGAACTTCTGGGGAGGCCCGACCTTCGTCCCCGGGCAGGGCTACCAGTGGCTCGACAACAACGGCAGCATCCGGCACGAGGAGTTCACCTCCACCGCCCAGGGCGAGGACGGCGTCTCGCTCACCGAGCGCCTGACCTGGGTGAGCTCGGGCGGTGAGCGGTGGATCACCGAGGCGCGCACCCACCGGTTCCACTCGGTGGACGGCGAGCGGGGGATCTGGGCGCTGGACTTCGCGACCTCGCTGACCAACGTGCGCGGCGAGGCGCTCGAACTGGGCAGCCCGACCACCCACGGACGCCCCGCCGCGGGCTACACCGGGCTCTTCTGGCGCGGCCCCCGGTCCTGGACCGGCGGCGGGGTGGTCAGCTCCACCGGCCGCACCGGCGCCGACGTCATGGGCACGGAGGCGGACTGGATCGCCTTCACCGGACAGCACGACGAGCGCGACGGCGGCGCGACCGTCCTGGCCTACGCCGGGACCACGAGCGCCTCCGTCCCGATCAGGTGGTTCGTCCGCAGCGAGCCCTTCCCCGTGTTCAGCCCCTCCCCGTCCTTCGACGAGGAGATCGTCCTGGAGCCGGAGCACACCCTGGAGCTGGGCCACCGCCTGGTGTTCGTCGACCGGATGTGCGCCGCCGACGAGGCCGGCGCGCTCGCGAGGGAGTACACGCCATGAGCACACCCCGTTTCCCCGGCGGCACCGCCGTCAGCAACCTGCGGGTCTACGACTGGGAGGCGCCCGACGGCCTGCACGGCGGCACGCCCCACGTCCACACCGCGTCGTCGGAGGCCTACGTGGTGGTCGCGGGCGGGGGCGAGGTGCACACGGTCACCCCGGAGGGCGTCGCGTCCGACCCGCTCGCGGCCGGATCCGTGCTGTGGTTCGCCCCGGGCACGGTGCACCGGCTGGTCAACTCCGGCGGGCTGGAGATCACCGTGGTCATGCAGAACGCGGGCCTGCCCGAGGCGGGCGACGCGGTGTTCACCTTCCCGCGCGAGGTCCTGGCCGACCACGAGGCGTACGCCGCCGCGGCGGCCCTGCCCGCCGAGGGGTCCGAGGAGGAGCGCGCGGAGCGGGCGCGGGCCCGGCGCGACCTGGCCATGCGCGGCTACCTGGAGCTGGTCGCCTCGGTCCGGGAGGACGGCGCGGGGGCGCTGGAGGAGTTCCACCGGCTCGCGGCACGGGTCGTGCGGCCGCGCGTGGAGAGGTGGCGGGAGATCTGGCACGAGGGCGTGGAACGGGAGGTGGAGCGGACCCGGCACCAGCTCGAGGCGCTGGCCGGGGGCGACCCGGGGATCATGCGGGAGGCCGCCGTCGTGCGCACCGAGCCCGGGCCGGGGCCCCGGGCGTTCGGGATGTGCGGGCGCCTGCGCACGTGGCGGGTCGCGGACGGCCCGGAGGCCGGAGGGGAGCGCTGACCGCTCCGGGCGGCGCCCGCCGGTCCGCGCGGTCCGGCGGGCGCCGCCCGGGGGTCACCTGACGCGGTCGTAGACCAGCCGGACCGCCCCGTGCTCCCCGGCCGCGTGCCCGGCCAGCGACCACCTCCCCGCGGGCAGGCCGTCCTCGAAGAGCCGCGGCCCGCCGCCGACGAACTCGGGGAAGACCATCAGCGCCAACCGGTCGACCCTGTCGGCGTCGAGCAGCGCCTTGATCACGCTGGCGCTGGAGAGCACGAGGATGTCGCCGCCCTCCTGCCTCCTGAGCCCGTCGACCACCTCGGCGGCGGGCGCGTCCTCGATCCGCGTGCGCTCCCACGGCGCCTCGGTGAGGGTGGTGGAGAGCACCACCTTCTCGGTACCGACGAGCCAGGAGGCGAAGTCGCGGTCGCGCCTGTCGGCCGACGCGTCGTCGGCCACGGACGGCCAGTACCCCAGGAACCCCTCGGCGTTCACACGCCCCAGGAGCGCGGTGGTGGCGGTCCGCCACAGCCCGGTCAGGTGGTCGCGGGCCACGTCGGTGGTGGCGTAGGGCATCACCCAGCCGAGGTCGTCCGGCCCGCCGGGACCGGCGTACCTCCCGTCGAGGGTGAGGCTCATGTTGGTGACGACCCTGCGGCCGGTGTGCTCGGTCATGACGGTTCCTGTTCCTTGTCGTGGTGCGGGGAGGCGTCGGTGAGGGCGGCGAGCGCGTCGAGGGACTGGTTCCAGCCGGCCCCGATCCCGGCGACGAACTCGGCGGAGGCGACGGCGCTGTCGGTGATGCGCAGGCTCACCCCGAGCCGGGTGCCGCCCTCCCCCGCCCCGGTGTCGGAGAGCGTGAACCCGTAGTGGCCGGTGAACGCGGTGCCGCCGTCGGGCAGGAGCGGGGAGAGCCGGAACGTGATCCGCTCGCCCTCGGCGACCTCGTCGACGACCCCCTCGGCGCGCCCGACGGTGCCGTCGGTGCCCGCGTTGTCGGCGGCGTCGCGGTAGGCGAGCGCGGCGCGCCCGCCGGGCCGCGCGTCCAGTTCGACCTCGGTGACGGCCAGGTCCCTGGGCGCCCACCACCGGGCGAGGAGGCCGGGATCGGTGAGGTGGCGCCACACGGTCGCGCGCGGTGCCCCCAGGACGCGTTCGAAGGCGAAGGTCCGCTCGTCGGCCCAGCGCTCGCGGTCGGCGGCGCGTGTCTCGGCCTCCACGGCGGCGAAGTACGCCTCGAAGGCGTCCCGATCGCCGCGATGCGCCTCCGCCGTGTCGGCGAGGCCGGCCACCAGCGCGGCGAGCCCGCGGAGGGGTTCGGGCTCGATCGCGTAGATGCGCCGGTTGCCCGAGCGGCGGGAGACCACCAGGCCCGCCTGTTCCAGCCGTTGCAGGTGCTTGGTCGCCTGGGGCTGGCGCAGCCCCGCCCGTTGCGCGATCACGCCCACCGACAGCGGCCGCTCCGCCAGGAGACGGACGATGCGCAGGCGGGCGGGGTCGCCCAGGGCCTCCAGTCGTTCGTGCATGGCCCTGATTATTCTCTCTCAGGAATATTCTTGTCAAGGAATATTATCGGGAGCCGAGGACGCCGCCTCGCTCGGCGGCGGCCCTCTCGCGCGCCGGCCGCCACACGGGAGGCCGCCCTCGTGCGCACCGGCCCGGGACGGCTGTCACGCGTGGCGCCCACAGTCTGGGTAAGGGCTTTCCTCCCTCCCCCGCCGCACCCCTCCCCCCAGCCGCGCCACCCGTCCAGGCCGGTGACCTCGACAAACGACACGGCCGGAGGCGCCCGCAGCGTGACCCGCCACCCTCCCCACCCTCCCCGGGGGCGCACCGGCGCCCGTTCCTGGCGACACGGCCGACGCACACGGCCGCGGCGGCCCCGCCACAGGCCGGTTCCGGAACGGCGTCCACCACTCTGAACAGCACGAACCTCACGCCCATAACACGGACCTCCCCCGAGAACAAGACCGTTGACGCGCCGAAAACGAAGACTTAACTTCGTCGTTGAAAGCGCTTTCCCCCCAGCGGGCGCGACGTTCGCGTCGGCACGGCCGGTCCGGTCCGTGCCGACGCGTGCCCGGGCCCACGAGACCACTCAGCCCAGCCCCCGTCCCTGGCGTCCAACGTCCCACTGGTCGAAGAACCAACCCCCCTGGAGACGAACGATGAGATCCAGACCCGCTATCGCGTGCGCCGTCCTGCTGGCAGGCACGCTCGTCACCCTGTCCGGCACCACGGCGCACGCCGACACCACCCGCTACGAGGCCGAGGGCTCCTCGGCCTCCTGTGGCGGCAGCATCGAGAACGAGTGGCCGGGCTACTCCGGCAGCGGCTTCTGCGACACCGAGAACGAGAGGGGCGCCCACGTGCGGTTCGACGTGGACGCCCCCGCCTCGGGAACGGCCACGCTGACCCTGCGCTTCGCCAACGGCACCTCCTCCGCCCGCCCCGCCGACGTCCTCGTGAACGGCTCCCGGGCGGCGTCGGTCTCCTTCGAGGGCACCGGCGCGTGGGACCGGTGGGCCACGAAGACGCTCACCGTGCAGCTGAGCGCGGGCGCCAACACGATCCGGTTCGACTCGACCGGCTCACAGGGCATGCCCAACGTCGACCACCTCGACGTGGAGGTGAGCGGCGGAGGCGACGACGGCGGCGGTGACGACGGTGGCGGTGGCGACGACGGCAACCCGCCGACGGCCTCCGCCCTGTACGTGGCCCCGGGCGGCAGCGCGGGCGCGGACGGCACCGAGTCCGACCCCACCACGCTCACCTCGGCCATCGACCGGATCGAGTCCGGCGGGACGATCTACATGCGCGGCGGGACCTACTCCTTCTCGGAGACGGTCACCATCCCGCTGGGCGACGACGGCACCGCGGGCGACCGCACGGAGCTGTCCGCCTACCCGGGCGAGACCCCGGTGCTGGACTTCTCCGCGCAGAGCGAGGACTCGTCCAACCGCGGCCTCGCCCTGGACGCGTCCTACTGGCACGTCAACGGCATCGTCGTCGAGCACGCCGGCGACAACGGCATCTTCGTCAGCGGCAGCCACAACGTCGTCGAGCGCACGGTGACCCGCTTCAACCGCGACACGGGCCTGCAGCTCTCGCGCCGCCTCTCCAGCACCCCCGAGAGCGACTGGCCGTCCCACAACCTCATCCTGAGCGCGGAGTCGCACGACAACGCCGACTCCGACGGCGAGGACGCCGACGGCTTCGCCGCCAAGCTCACCTCCGGCCCCGGCAACGTCTTCCGCTACGCCGTGGCCCACAACAACATCGACGACGGCTGGGACCTCTACACCAAGAGCGAGACCGGCCCCATCGGCGCCGTGACCGTCGAGGACTCCCTGGCCTACGAGAACGGCGTCCTCAGCGACGGCTCCCAGGCCGGGAACGGCGACCGCAACGGCTTCAAGCTCGGCGGCGAGAACATCGGGGTCGACCACGTCATCACGGGCAACATCGCCTACGACAACGGCAAGCACGGGTTCACCTACAACAGGAACACCGGCTCGATGGCGGTCTCGGACAACGTCAGCATCGGCAACGAGGAGCGCAACTTCAACTTCGACGGCGGCTCCTCGGTGTTCCGGAACAACACCTCGTGCGACAGCGGGTCCAACGACCGGATCATCGGCAGCGCCGACGGCTCGAACCAGTTCTGGTCCGGCTCGAACGGGTCGCGGTGCTCCTCCTACGACGGCGGCCTGGACTGGTCCTACGCCTCGGACGGCACCCTCGTCGTGACCTTCGGCGGCCGGCGGGTCACGCCGTGACCGGTGCCCTCGCCGGACACGGCGCCCCGGGCCGGGGCCGCTGACGGGCCGGGACCCCCGGCCCGGGGCCGGGGGTCCCGGCCCCGCCCCCCCCGAAGACCGCAGGCCCCTTCCGGCGGAAACGACCGCCGGGAGGGGCCTGCCCACGTGCGCGCGGAGGCGCCGGTGGAAGGGGCTCAGTACTCCAGCTCCGGGCGCAGCGGCCCTCCCACCCTGTGCAGGTGCCGCAGCACCTCGGCGTAGGAGTGCAGCAGGCCCGTCTCGTGGTAGGTCAGCCCGTACCGCTCGCACGCGGCCCGGACCAGGGGCTGCGCGCGGCGCAGGTTGGGCCTGGGCATCGACGGGAACAGGTGGTGCTCGATCTGGTAGTTCAGCCCGCCCAGGAGCAGGTCGGTCAGCGGACCGCCGCGGATGTTGCGGGAGGTCAGGACCTGGCGGCGCAGGAAGCCCGCCTTGGTCCCCTCCTCGAGGACGGGCATGCCCTTGTGGTTCGGCGCGAAGGAGCACCCCATGTACAGGCCGAACAGGCCCTGGTGCACCAGGACGAAGCACAGCGCCTGGAGCGGGGTGAGCGTGAGCAGGACGATCGTGAGGTAGCCGGCGAAGTGGAGCGCCAGCAGCACGCCCTCCACGATCCGGACCCGCACCGACAGGGTGTCCTTCGCCAGCTCGCGCACCGAGGCGACGTGCAGGTGGAAGGCCTCCAGGAGCAGCATCGGGAAGAACAGCCACGCCTGGCTGCGGGCCAGCCACCGTGCCGGGCCCCGTTTGCGCCGGAGCGCCTGCTCCCGGCTGAAGGCCAGGGCGGCCCCGGCGATGTCGGGGTCCCTTCCCTCGTGGTTGGGGTGCGCGTGGTGGCGGTCGTGCTTGCCGACCCACCAGCCGAACCCCAGTCCGACCAGCAGGTTTCCGAGTGTCCAGCCGATCAGGCGGTTGACCCGCGGGTCGGCGGAGATCTGCTGGTGCCCGGCGTCGTGTCCGATGAAGGCCGTCTGGGTGAAGAGCACCGCGAGCACCACGGCCGTCAGCATCTGCCACCAGGAGGGCCCGATCAGCGCGAAGGCCGTCCAGGCCGCGGCGAGCAGGCCGAGTGTGAGGGCGGTCCGCGCCGTGTAGTGTCCCGGTCTGCGTCTCAGCAGTCCCGACTCGCTCACGGCCCGGGAGAGGACGGAGAAGTCGCTGCCCCTGCGCTGCCGGGTCCCCGTGGCGTCGGCGGAACCCGTCTGGTCATCTTCGGTCATCAATCAGGGCCTCCTCCGTTGTCGTGTGCACCGGCGGGAGTTCGCGTGTCCCGACGAGTTCCAGCAGGTTGCGGACCTGGTCGGACGGAGCCGCCAGACGCAGGTCCACGCCCAGCGCCCGGGCACGGACCCAGGCCGCTGCCATAAGGGATATACCCGCCGCACTGAAGAAGGTCACACCGGACAGGTCGACGACGATCCTGTCGGCGTCCGCGAGGACCGCGTCGAACAGGCGGTCGCGGTAGGCGGGGACCGTGGTCAGGTCGATCCCGCCGCGGATCCGGACGACCGTCCGGCCGGGGACGGCGCTCTCCTCGTGCAGGACATCGTCCCCCGCGGCCTCCTCGCGCCGGGAGGCCTGCGCGGGCCCCTCCGCCCCGTGGAGCAGTCCGCCCTCGGACTCCCACGCCGACTCCGGAGCCGTCCGGGGAGGGGGCGGGAGCATGCTCGCGACGTCCATGATCTCCGAGGGACGGTCGGTGTTGGTGGTCAGGGCCGCCAGGTCGAGCGCGGAGGCGGCGGTGAACTCCCCCACCCCGGGGGGCACCACCAGCAGGCGGGTGCGCGAGCCGTTGCACGCGACCGCGACCAGCAGGTCCGGGGGCGTGTCCAGCGACCAGGACAGGTGGACCGCGCGTCCGGCCACCGCGAGGAGGCCCGGCCTGGCCTGCCAGCCCGTCACCCCCAGTTCGAGCCCGTGGACGGGCCCCCGGTAGGTGTCGAGGGCCAGGACCAGCCCGGGCAGTTCCGCGACGGGGTCACCGGACCTGGGCCACCAGCCGCCGTCCAGGACCGCGCCCCGGTAGGGGGTGGAGTTCAGTCTCAGCCTGGGGACCGAGGGAGGGGTGTCGGCGACGGTGGGCGGGCGTTGCGTGAAAGGAGCCATGAGTGGAGTGCTCCACAATCCCCGGGGCGGGCGGGCCGTGCGTACGCCGCTCCGGACGAAGAAACGTGAGCGCGGTACGCGCGTCACGGGTATGCGGGAAAGGGCGCGGATTCCGAACCTGCACCGGGGCACGGCGGCCCGGGTCTCGAAGTCCGGATCGTGCGTCGTCGTCATACCCTTGGCCCGAAGGACCGGGCTCTCTCTGAACGAGAGTTCATCCCCGCTCGGTCTCCATCCTACACCCGCGCCCCTCACCCTCCCCTGGCGTGGCGGCGGCCGGGCCCCGCACCGCGCGCCCTCGGCACCGCGCTTTCCGGGCGGCCTGCGGCGGGCGGCACCGGTGCCCGGCGAGCGGGCCCTCAGGGGTCGAGGCGGCGCAGCGCGTCCTCCCAGCGGTGGCGGCGGTCGGCCTCCGGCAGTTCCCACCAGGGCGTGCCCCGCTCGCCCAGGCCCTCCTTGGCCAGGGCCACGCGTGCGCGCGCACGCCCCTCGGCGTCCGGGTCCCGGGCCCGCAGCGCGGCGGCCACGGCCCTGCGCGCGGACATCAGGTGTCCCACCAGTCGCTCACGTACCTGCTCCGGCAACCGCGGGTCGCTCGCGCGCCAACGGCGGCCGGAGACCACGACGTAGCGTCCGTCCTCGGTGCGTTCGGGCATGTCCGTGTGGTGCCCGCGACCGGCCCCGGGCAAGCGCCGGGCCGCCCGCCTCAGGAGCGGTCGGCCTCGTCCAGGAAGGCGCCGATGTCGGCGGCCAGCTCCTCGGGGTACTCGCCGTTGATCGCGTGCGAGGCCTCCGGGTAGACCTCCACCGTGCCGTGGGGCAGGGCGCGCTCGGCGGTGGCCGCGGCGGTGTCCGGATCGTGCATCACGGAGCGTCCGGCGACGAACGCCAGCACCGGGGTGTCCAGGTCCGCGAGGGCCTCCTCTCCGATCCGGCCGGGCTGGGGCAGCTTGAGCGCGTAGTTCTGCATGCCGGACTCGATCATCTCGGCGACCGGCACGTCCTCCACCGGCGCGCCGCCCGCGGTCCAGGAGTTGAACCCGTCGCGCCAGGAGCGCGGCAGCCAGGGCAGCGAGGCGGGCACGGAGCGCACGATCGCCTCCAGCGGCATGTCGTCGAAGACGAACACCGGGTCGACCAGCGTCACCGAGGCCAGCAGCGCCGGTTCGCGGACGGCGAGGTTGGTCGCCGTCCAGCCGCCGATCGACAGCCCCACCAGGTGGAACCGCTCCTCGGGCAGGCCGTCGAGGGCCTGGTGCAGCCACGCCGCCTGGTCGGCATCGTCCTCGATGGGGCGGTCCTGCACGCTCATGCCGGGTTCGCCCAGCAGGTCGACCGTGTAGACGTCCCCGACCTCCAGCAGGGAGGGCAGGTTGTCCGCCCAGACCGGCGAGGACGCCGCCCGGCCGGGCAGCAGGACCATCGGGTGCTCCCGGTCTCCGGAGCCCTCGAAGCGGTACATCCGCACGACCCCGTAGTCGGTGCGCACGTCGATCTCGGCGTCCGGCCGCGGCAGGCCCTCCATCGCGGTCTCGTAGGCGCGGGCGAACGCGTCGCGGCCCTCGGCCGAGCGCCAGTGCCCGACCGGGGAGGGCGTGCGCGGGACGGCCGCGGCGAGGAGCACCGCGGCGACGGCGGCGCACGCCACGAGGACCCACCGGGTCCGCTTCCTCTTCTCCACCACGGCCCCCTAACCGATTGGTAAGTAATCTGACCATACGGTAAGTTCTGGTGCCATGGCAAGAGACGACCCCCGGTCACAGGGGCAGGAGCCCCGCAGGCTCACGCTGACCGAACAGGCGCGGCGCGCCCAGCTCATCGACGTCACGGTCCGGCTCATCGCCGAGCACGGGAACGCGGGGACCTCGCTGGCCCGTATCGCCGAGGCCGCCGGGATCACCAAGGCGGCGGTGCTGTACCACTTCCGCTCCAAGGACGCCCTGGTGCGCGCGGCGCACGAGAGCGCCCTCACCGGCCTGGTCGAGCACGTGGGCCGGGCCGTGGAGAGCGCCGACGCCGAGCGGGCCCCCGCCGCCTACGTCCGCTCGATGGTCGGCTACCTGCGCGAGCACCCCGGGCACACGCGGGTGGTCATCGCGGCGGTGACCGACGAGGACCGCCGCTCCAGCGAGCGCTGGCGCCCCCTGGCGGACCTGATGGCGGCGGCCCGGCGGGCGCGCGGGACGGACCCGGACGCGCGGGGTCCGGACCTGCGCACCACGGCTCTGATCGTCGGCGGCGGCATCGACGCGATCGTGGCCGAACACCTGGACCATCCCGACTACGACCCGGTCGCGGCGGCCGAGGAACTCGTCGCCATGCTCGACGGCGTCCTCTTCTCCTGACCGGCGGCGCACCGGCGCGGGGCTCCGGCGCGGCGCCGGCCGAGGGCCGCGCCGGAGCCCCGGCCCCAGCCTCGGCGGCTCCGGCGACGGCACTGATCAGCGCGGCCTCGGACGCGGTACCGCCGGGTAGGTGTACACATTGGCCAAACCAGGCCAAATACTTTTAAAAGGCCGCGCATGTGGCATGGCGCCTGCAACGATGACGCTTCCACCAGCCCCTCAGGAGCGTCCATGCCACGTCTTGCCCTGCGCGCCGCCGCGATCGCCGCGGCCGCCGTCACCGCCGCCTCCCTGCTGTCGGCCCCCGCGCAGGCCGCCTCCACCACCGGAGCGCTCATGATCACGCACGTGCGCCCCAACGCCGCCGGGTCGGACACCTCCAGCAACGTCAACGGCGAGTACTTCCTCATCAAGAACGTCACCACGCGCACCGTGAACGTGGGCGGGTACGTCCCCGACATCACCACCAACACCTACGGGCGGCCGCTGCCCTCCTACAACCTGCCCGCGGGGGCGACGGCCTACGTGCGCACCGGCCGAGGCACCAACCGGCGCGACTCCAACGGCAACCACCAGATCTACCGGGGCTACGCCCGCCACGTGCTGCTCAACAGCAGCACCAGCCGCAACCCCGACCTGCGCCTGAAGCGCCCCGGCAGCGCCGACAACAACGCCAGCGCGGGCACCATCAGCTCCTGCAACTGGGGCAGCGCCGCCAACGGCACCACCTACCGCTGCTGACCGCCGTCCGCCCCGGCCCGGCCACCGACCGGGCCGGGGCGGACGGATCAGACGGAGGCGCCGGAGCGGAAGCGCTCCCGGTAGGCGCGGGCCGCCTCCGTCAGGCTGTCGAGCGCGTCGCGGGTGCGCACCAGCTCGGCGATGTGCTCGGTGAGCCGGTCGCGTTCCTGGGCCATGCGCTCGATCGCCGCGTCGGAGTTGCTCTCACTGGGCGCCTCGGCGCAGGGCAGCACCTCGGCGATGGTGCGGCTGGACAGCCCCGCGGCGTAGAGGCGCTGGATGAAGGTGACGCGCTCGGCGGCGGCCTCGGCGTAGTGCCGCTGCCCGCTGGCGCTGCGGGTGCTGTCGAGCAGCCCCTGCTCCTCGTAGTAGCGCAGGGACCGGACGCTCACACCCGTCCGCCTGGCGAGTTCCCCGATGCGCACGGCTTCCTCCCTGTGGCCTGCGGCACAACCGCTTGCCTCTCACATCAATGTCAGGTTTTAGCGTAGTCGACGTGCCCGCCCGGGGCACGCCGTCCACGGAGGAGAGCCTGTCGTGACCAGCCTGTTCCAGCCCTACCAGCTCGCAGACCTGACCCTGCCCAACCGGGTGGTGATGGCGCCGATGTCCCGCGTCCGCGCCGCCGGGGGCGGTCTGGCGACGCCGTCCATGGCGGCGTACTACGCCCAGCGCGCGACCGCGGGGCTGATCGTCTCCGAGGGGGCGCAGCCGAGCCTGGTGGGGCAGTCCAACCCGGGAACGCCGGGGCTGCACACCGACGAGCAGGTCGCCTCCTGGAAGCCGGTGACCGAGGCGGTGCACGCCAACGGCGGACGCGTCTTCGCCCAGATCATGCACGGCGGACGCGTCTCGCACCCTGACACCACCGGTGTGCGGCCGGTCGGCCCCTCCGCCGTCGCGGCCGTCGGCGACGTGTTCACCCCGACCGGCCCCCAGCCCGTTCCGGTACCGCGCGCGCTGGAGGAGGCCGAGGTGCCCGAGCAGGCCGAGTCCTACGCCCGGGCGGCCCGCCGCGCGGTCGCCGCCGGGTTCGACGGGGTCGAGCTGCACGGCGCCAACGGCTACCTGATCTCACAGTTCCTCTCGGACAACGCCAACCTGCGCACCGACTCCTACGGGGGCTCGGTGGCCAACCGGATCCGGTTCGCCGTCGAGGCGGCCGCCGCCACCGCCGACGCCGTGGGGGCGGAGCGCACCGGCATCCGCCTCTCCCCCGGCGGCGGGTTCTGGGGGGTCGAGGAGACGGGCGTGCGCGAGCTGTACACCGCGCTGCTGGCCGAACTGGCGCGGATCGGGCTGGCCTACGTCCACCTCGAAGCCACCGTCGACGAGGAAATGCTGCTGGAGTTGCGCCGCGCCTGGCCGGGCACCCTCATCATGAACCCGACGGTTCCCATGGGCCCCAAGCAGACCGACCGGGCCGAAGCCGACCGCTGGCTCGGGCAGGGCGCCGACCTCATCAGCTTCGGCCGCGCGTTCATCGCCAACCCCGACCTGGTCGAGCGGCTGCGCACCGGGCTGCCGATCGCGCCGGTGGACGAGGAGTTCTACTACCAGGGCGGCGACCGGGGTTACCTGACCTACCCGGCGTACCAGTACAGCGCGTAGGCCCGGGAACGCGGCGGCCCTTCCGGGAAAGCTCCCCGGAAGGGCCGCGCTGGGTGGAAACCGGGCGTTCGGGCGTCTCAGCCGAAAGCCTCAGCCCTCAGGCCGTGGCGGGAACCCGGGCGCCGCCCATCGCCCGTGCCCAGGGACGGGTGGCGGGCGGGTCGGCGTCCAGGGCGCCCTGCGGCCACAGGGCGAGGAGGAGTGCGTCCACGTTCGGGGCTTCCAGAAGTCCGGTGGAAGTGATGGCCCAGAACGACTGGGTGGCCTCGCCGAAATAGATGATCAGGTGGCGGTGGCGGTCCTGGACCGCGGCGGCCCGGGCGTGTTCGCGGGTGAATTCCGCGCGGTGGCCGCCCAGACGCGGAAGCCGCTGGGCGCGGCGAACCCGGCAGGAGGGGTGGTCGCACACCGGGCATACCGGACCGGTGAGCGGGGTTCGGCGCGGGAGCGGGCCGACGGGGTGGATCGGTCGGATTGGTCGAACATCGTCCGAACGCCGGGGTGAGGGGATAGGGTGACGCATCAGATCCTCTTTTCCTTACTTATGTCACTGAGTGGGTTGTGGATTCAGGGTCCGGAAGGTGTTGGCGCACCTTCTGGGCCCGTCTCATGTCATCGACATGTCCGAGCGCGAAGCTCAGTGGCCAGTTGTCGACTGATCACCGACATGGCGCAAGCCTTGGAGAGCAAGCAGTGACTCAAGAGTTGATCTTCCACAAGAGCAGCTACAGCGCCCAAGGCCAAGATTGCGTGGAAATCGCCCAGATCCCCACGAGCTTCCGTAAGAGCAGCTACAGCGGAGAAACCCACGGCAACTGCGTGGAGGTAGCCGACCTCCCCTGCGGCGCAGCCATCCGCGACTCCAAGCACCCCGACGCCGGACACCTCCCCTTCCCCGCCACCGAGTGGACCGGCTTCCTCAACGCCGCCCTCTCTCATTAGTCGGGCTGACCGGAAAGCTCCGCGAATCCGCCCGCCCTCTCCGCCGTGATCTTGTACTTAGGGCGTCCGCCAGTAGGTGGATTCTGCTGGTGTGCGCACACAGACGGGCACGGTACCGCGATCGTGGAGTTGCTTACGCTTCGCGACCGGGAGGTACCGTGCCCGCTATCCCATCCTGCATCATCGAACCCCTGCGCGAGGAGTTCCTCGCCCAACTACCCCCACGTACCAACACCCACCCCCTGGGCTGCCACAACCCCCGCATCCCCGACCACGTGGTCTTCGACAAACTCATCTGGGTCCTGGTCTGCGGCACAAGCTACGAACGCGCGGCCGATGCCACCTGCTCGGCCACCACCCTGCGCCGACGCCGCGACGAGTGGATCACCCACGGCATGGGCCAAGCCCTGCATCACGCGGCCCTGGACGCCTACGACCGCATGGTCGGCCTGGACCTGGAACACCTGCGCGCGGACGGCTGCCAGACCAAAGCCCCCTCAGGCGGTGAGTGCGCGGGCAGGAGCCCCGTGGACCGGGGCAAGCAGGGCCTCAAACGCTCCCAGCTCACCGACGCCTACGGCATCCCGCTCATCACCCACCCGGCGCCGGCCAACATCCGCGACCACACCCTGCTCCCGGCCACCCTGGACGGCTACGACGACTTGGCCAAGGCGCTGGGCCCGCTGCCCGAGCACCCCGCTTTGAGCCTGGACGCGGGCTATGACTACCGGTGGGTCCACGAGCACCTGGCCGAGCGGGGTATCAGCGCGAGAATCGTCCCGCGCGGTGCCAAGGTCCCGATCCACACAGGCGGACGCTGGGTGGTCGAGCGCACCAACGCGTGGATGAACGACTTCGGCAAGCTGGCCCGGTGCACCGAACGCCGCCGGGCGTGCGTGGAGTTCTACCTCTGCCTGGCCTCAGCGATCATCACCGTTCGCAGTCTGATCCGTCGGGCCTGGTATCTCTACCGGTGGGATACCAGGCCCTCCAGCCCACGCCTGCGATGACCTACTGGCGGACGCCCT
>NYMS01000001.1 GCA_002529455.1 Glycomyces fuscus | reverse complement strand
GGGGCCCGGGAGCCCGGCGCGGAGTCCGGAAACGGCTCAGGCCGGTGACCGGGTGTCCGGTCACCGGCCTGAGCCGGATGAGCGTGCGGGAGCGGGGTTCGCACGCTCCACTGTCAGTTCGGGAACGGTCTGTTACCAGAGGTGGTCGACGATGGTCTGGGCGTCGTCGACCTGGTGCTGGTAGCGGTCGGGGTAGGCCGAGCGCTGGACGTCCTGGGCGACCTGGCCCAGGGGGTCGTCGTCCCAGCTGCGGTCGGGGTGGACGCGCTCGAGCTCGTCGAAGAAGGCGTTGGTGGCCCAGGTGGGGTCGAGCCGGTCCTGCTGGGAGCCGTAGTGGTCGCGCTGTTGGAAGAGGCCGACGCTGTCGCGGTCGCCCCAGTCGAGGTTGTCCAGGTGGGTCTCGACGATGGAGGTGGCGATTGCGAGGGCGGCGGCGTCCTGGTCCAGGTCGCGGTCCTTGGCGGCCTCGACCATGGCGCGGGCGTTCTCGACGTGCTCGGCGTTCATGTGGCCGGCCATGTCGTCGTCGAGTTTGGTGTTGAGGGTGGTGGCGATGTCGTGGTCGGAGGTGGTGTCGGCGGCGGCTGTGCCGGGTCCGGCCAGGAGGAGTCCGCTGGTGATGAGCAGGCTGGAGGTCGCGGTAAACGTCAGCTTGGGTATCGATCGCATAAAGTTCACCCGTGCAACGTATGCGCTGGTCAGGGCTTTGGAAAGTGTTGGGGACCACGTGGGGCGAGTGGGAAAGACAACACCAAGTCCGGGCAACCCCCTGGTCAGGCGGCATGGGCCCGTTTCCGAGGCTCGTCGGTGCCCCGCGACCGGCAGGACAAGCACGAACGTGACCGTGGCAACAGCGGGCCCGAACACACCCGGACCACACCGGCCACGGAAAGCAGAAGGACCGCGTAGCCGCGCCGCGCTCGTGACGGGTAGGCGGGAGCGGTCCCGCGAACTGACGGCGACGCGCGTACGCGGGAACATGGGAGTCTGGTGGTTCCGCTTCCCGTCCAACGGAAAGGGCCACCCGTGCGCTGGACCGTCCACTCCGAGAAGCCCCTGTACACCGATCCGTGGATCGACGTGCGGGCCGCGGACGTCGAACTGCCCGACGGGCACCGGTTCGACCACCGCCTCGTGCGCCGCCCGCCCGGGGCCGGTGCCGTGGTGCTCGACGGACGGGGCCGCGCGCTGCTGCTGTGGCGCCACCGCTTCATCACCGACACCTGGGGTTACGAGATCCCCATGGGCGGCGTGCACCCGGGGGAGAGCCCCGAGCAGGCGGCCGCCCGCGAGGTGCTGGAGGAGACCGGGTGGCGCACGGGGCCGCTGCGCCCGCTGGTCTGCACCCAGCCCTCGAACGGCCTGATGGACAGCGAACACCACGTCTTCGTCGCCGACGCGGCGGAGAGGGTCGGCGAGCCCCGGGACGCGTGGGAGTCCGAGCGCCTGGAGTGGGTGGCGCTGGACCGGACCCCCGAACTGGTCCGGGAGAGGCTGCTGGTGGGCGGCACCTCGATGAACGCGCTGCTGTACCTGTACGCCACCGGCCGGAGGTGAGGACGCCCGCCAGCACACGGGCGCGCAGCGGCCCCCGCACGGCGTCGGCTCGGCGTCGCGCGGGGGCCCGCCGTCATCCCACCCCCCGACCGCCGACACGGCGACCGGCGCGGGAAGGTGTCCGCACAGCGGGACCCGAACCGGAAAAGCGCAGGGGCACCCGTGCTTCTCCGGCCCGGCCCCGACCTCAGGAGCGCAGGCAGAACAGGTTGTGGGCGTCCACCGAGGTGCAGTGCCAGCCCAGGGCCCAGTAGCAGGCCTGTCCCTGCACGAAGAAGCACAGCCGCTCACCGGCGAACCCGATCCTCAGGTCGGCCTTGGCCAGCAGGACGCTGGGGTGGATCTCGACGTAGGAGTTGACCGCCGAGAGGTTGGCCTCGGCGTCACCCATCTCCGTGCCGAAGACCACCGCGCTGACCTTGACGTGGGCGGACCAGTTCTCGCCGATCGAGGCCGAGACCACGACCCGCAGGGTCAGCACACCCGGGACGATGGTCGCCTCGAAGGTCTTGCTGAAGTCGAAGGAGTGGGCGTTGGGCGGGGCCGGGGCGTTGCGCTGTTCCTTCAGCACCACCGGCTGGGGGGCGCGCAGGTGCGCTTCGACGGCCTCGGCGTACTGGGCCTTGAGGCGCTCGGGGTTGGCGTCGAGCGCCCTGCCCAGCTTTCCCCAGTCCTCCTCGGACAGGAATCCCATCTCCTCAGCGGGAACAGGCATGAGCACATCCTTTCTCTTCGTGACGGGCGTTTCCCGTGCCGAACGCATGCCCACACCAAGGATTCGGTCCTCACGTACATTCACCTGGCATTCCAGCTGTTCAGGCCCATCTTTGGCTATAAAGAAGGACATGTCATCACGCGACGGACAGCATGCTCTGCCGGGCCGGTAAGGCGGTCACCACCACCTGGAATTCCTGATCACATGTTCTTATCCGCGGTTTTCAGCGACCGGATCCGTGACATACGAAACCGCTGTGGCGAACCGGGACCACGGGACAGGGGCGCCCCGTGCATCCTTTCCGTTCGCGCCGACCGGCTTGCTGACGCGAACTCGTGCATCTACCGCTGTACCTGTGATCCGAGCCTGAGCCCACACGCAGAGGCGGGCGGAACACGGAACGTGTAGGGGCCTTGGGCCCCGAACGCGGCTTCGACGCGAAAAACCCGTCGCGCCGACCGCGTACGCCGCACTAGCGTGCGGGCATGGCACCCACCCGCGACGGCTGGCGCACCCCGGAACTGGCCGAGACGATGCACCTCATCGGCGCGCAGACCGACCGCGCCTGGGCCGAGGCGTGCGCCGAGTGGGACGCCGAGCCGGGCGGCGACACAGAACGCGACCTGGCCGAACTCGTACTGTCCGACCCCGGACAGTTCCCCTGGCGGGTGGTGGACGCGGCCATGGACCGCCTGGTGTGCCCCGGGTGCGGGCGGGCGCTGGGCTCGGGCGAACTGGGCTGCGGGCCCTGCGACCTGGCCGACGGGCACCGCTACCTGGCCCGGGAGCCCGACCGTCCGAACGTTCCCCCGGGCAACGAGCACGCGATCCGGGTCGGCTCGGTGGTCGTGCGCCAGTGGTACCGCTATCCGGCCACGGTGGTGTGCGGCTGGGAGCTGGCGCTGCCCGAGATCCACCGGGGCCTGCTGCCCACGGGAGCGCGGGCGCGGGCGGCCAAGGCCCGGATCAACCGCCTCACCGAGCAGCAGTTGCGCACTGTGTCCTCCTACCGTGAGCTGGAGGAGCTCACGGGGGGAGCATGACCCCGAAAAGCGCTCCCCCTCCGTGGGCCCCGCGCGCCCGTGCCCCCGGGGCCCGGCCCGGCTGCGGGAGCGGGACCGGCGCAGCCACTGCCGACGGGGTGAGGGGCGCGGGCTCCCCACCCGCGCCCTCCGCCCCACCGCCCGGCCCTCACCGGTATCAGCGCATCAGCGCCAGCTTCCCGGTGAGCTTGTTGACGGCGTTGCGCGCCCCGAAGACGGCCACCCCCACGTACTCCACGTCCTGCGGCTCGGTGGCCGCGAGGGCGTCCAGGTACTCCACGTAGTCGCGGGAGCGGCGGGCCACCTCGTTGAAGCCCACCACCGTCAGGTCCCGCTCGTCGGCCCCGGCCTTGAGCCGGCGCAGCTGTTCGGCGGAGGCCACCAGGGTCGGCACCGGGTGCGGGTTGAGCCCGGCGTGCACCCCGCCGCCCGCGTCCTTGCCGTCGGCGGCCAGCGAGTTCTCCATCCGTCCGCCCAGCGCCAGGCCGAGCACCACCCCCGCGTTGGCGGCGAGCGCGGGCTCCAGGCCCTCGCGCAGGACGACGACGATCTTGGTGGACATTCCCATGGCTACCCCGTTCATATGGCTTGTGAACGGTGCAGAATCTAGGCATACGAGCACACCCGTGGCACGATCACCGAACACTATTCACCCAAGGGGCTACCGTGGAGGCCATGGACGAACTTGATTCGGCGATCGTGCGCGAACTCCAACAGGACGCCCGGCAGACCAACCGCGCCCTCGCGCACAAGCTCGGCGTGGCCCCCTCCACCTGCCTGGAGCGCGTGCGCCTGCTGCACCGGCGCGGGGTCATCCGGGGCTACCACGCCGACATCGACCCGGCCGCGCTCAACCGGGAGGTGGAGGCCTTCGTGTCGGTGCAGCTGCGCCCACCCAGCCGTCAGGTCATCGAGGGCTTCAAGGGCGCGATGTTCGCCCTGCCCGAGGTGCTGGCGGTCTACGTGGTGGCGGGGGAACAGGACTTCCTGGTGCACGTGTCCGTGCCCTCCCTGGACGCTCTGCACAGCTTCCTCATCGACCGGCTCACCCAGCGCCGCGAGGTGACCAGCTTCCGCAGCCAGATCATCTACGACAGCGCCCGCAAGCACGTCGCCGCGCCTTTGGAGCCAGCGCAGTGACCGGGTCCCGTACGCGGGGAACCGTGCACGGGACCCCCGCGTCCAAGAACCGACGCGAAGCCGCACAAGGGGAAAGATGAACAAGAAGAACAACCTCGGACTGGGACTGGCGCTCGGTGTCTGCTTCGGTGTCGCCTTCGGCAGCCTCATGGACAACCTGTCTCTGGGTGTGGCCCTGGGCCTGTGCTTCGGCCTCGTCTTCGGCGCGGCGACCGGCAAGCAGTCCAAGGGCGACTAGGCCTGTTCCGGCACGTCCGTCCCCTGTGGTCCGCGGGGGACCGAGGGCCGGGGTTCACGTCGTGGACGCGCCGCCCGCCGCGCGGTGGAACCTCCTCGCGAGGCGGTCGAACGCCGCCGCGAGCTCGTCTCCGTCGATCACCTCGATGTCGGTGTCGAGCTGTGTCATCCACAGCGCGAGCCGGTCCGGGTCGTCGGAACCCAGCTCGACACGGCACGTGGACTCGTCGACCGCCTCGATATCGACCGGGACGGGGATCTTCGCGGCGACCTCGGCGGCGGGAGCATGCACGAGTACCCGGGCGCGGTACTTCCAGGCCGCCCTGCTGACGCGTCCGACGACGTACTCGACGGTATCGTCCCCCGGGACCACGCGCGGCCGGAACCGCACACCCGTCGGTGCGTGCGCGACCATGCGGTCGACACGGAAGATCCGCCAGTCGTCACGGTCCAGGTCCCACGCGAGCAGGTACCAGAGCGGACCCCAGCCCACCAGCCGTTGCGGTTCGGTGTGGCGGGCCCCTTCACTGCCCCCGGGCTTGGTGTAGCCGAACCGGAGCCGTTCGCGGCCGCGGATCGCGGCGGCGACCGCGCCGAGGACCGAGAGGTCGAGCGGCGGTTCGGCCCCTGGAACGACGCTCGTCGCCTCGCGTACCGCCTCGACGCGCCGACGCAGGCGCGAGGGCAGCACCTGTTCCAGCTTCGCGAGCGCGGTGAGCGACGTCTCCTCGACGCCGAGCCTTCGGGACGCGACCGCACCCAGTCCGACCGCGACGGCGACGGCCTCGTCGTCGTCGAGCAGCAGCGGGGGCATCGCCGTCCCGGCGGCCAGCCGGTACCCGCCCGCGACGCCGGGGCGCGCGTCCACGGGATAGCCGAGCGACCGCAGCCTGCCGATGTCGGCGCGCACGGTCCTCGTGCTCACACCGAGCCGGCCGGCGAGCTCGGAGCTCGTCCAGTCGCGCTTGAGCTGGAGCAATGACAGCAGTTCGAGCAGGCGGGCCGAGGTCTCCAACATGCTCCCCATCATTCCGGCAATCGCGGAAGCTCTTCTTCCGCATTGCCTGGGAGCGTCGGTGCCATGAACGAGGACAACGCACTCACACCGTTTCGCATCGACATCCCGCAGGCCGACATCGACGACCTGCGCAACCGGCTGGCGCACACGCGCTGGCCGGTCCCCGTGCCGGGCCGGGACGACCGCGCCGACTTCAGCCGCGGCATCCCGCTGGTGTACCTGAAGGAGCTCGTCGAGTACTGGCGCGACGGGTTCGACTGGCGTGCGCGGGAGGAGGAGCTCAACGAGTACGAACAGTTCACGACGGTCGTCAACGGCCAGACGTTCCACGTCGTCCACGCGCGGTCGGCGAACCCGGAGGCCACCCCGCTGATCCTGAACCACGGCTGGCCGGGCTCGTTCGTCGAGTACCAGCGGCTCATCCCGCTGCTGGCCGACGAGTTCCACGTCGTCATCCCGTCGCCGCCCGGCTTCGGGTTCTCCACCCCGTTGTCGGGGACCGGCTGGGAGCTGGCGCGGACGACGGACGCCTACGCCGAGATCATGACGCGTCTGGGCTACGAGAGGTTCGCGGCCCACGGCACCGACATGGGCGCGGGCGCCGCCGGCCGCCTCGCGGCGCTCTATCCGGAGCGCGTCATCGGCACGCACATCGGCAGCGACCCCCGGTGGCTCGGGTTGCTCGGAGACAGGTTCCCCTACCCCGACGGCCTGTCCGATGACGAGACCGCCCAGCTCGAGGCAGTGCGCGCCGAGGACGCGGCCGAGCGCGGGTACCTCGAGATGCAGAACCACCGCCCCGACACGATCGGTGCGGCGCTCACCGACTCTCCGGTCGGTCAGCTCGCGTGGATCGCCGAGAAGTTCAAGACCGGGACCGAGGGCGCCTACCGGACGCCGGACGAGTCGGTGGACCGCGACCAGCTCCTCACGAACATCAGCCTGTACTGGTTCACCCGCAGCGGCGCGTCGAGCGCGCAGTTCTACTACGAGGCCGAGCACTCCGGGACCGACCTGGTCATGGCCTCCGGCGTGCCGTCCGGATGGGCCGTGTTCGACACCCACCCGCTCATGCGCCGGGTGATGGACCCGGGGAAGGCGATCGGCCACTGGAGCGAGTTCACCGAGGGCGGCCACTTCCCCGCGATGGAGGAGGCGGAGCTGCTCGCGGACGACATCCGCACCTTCTTCCGCGGCGTTTCCTGACTTCGCGTCAGGGCCCGCGGGCCACTCGGCCCCGTGCCGGGGCCCGGCACCTCCTTCCGGGCGGTGCCGGGCGCCCGGTCGGCGCTCGGCGGGAGCCCGCGCCGTCGGCGCGGCGATCCCCCACACCCGGGGCGGTCAGACCGTCTTCGGCCTTCCCGGGCTTGCGTCTCAACCGGCTTGAGGTACCACAGTGGCTCCCATGCACGATCACGAGCTGTACCCCATCGGAGACGCCGCCCGCCGCAGCGGCCTGAGCGTCAGCGCCGTCCGTTTCTACGCCGACGCCGGAGTCGTCGAGCCCACGCGCCTGACCGAGGCGGGCCACCGCCTCTACGACGTCGACACCATCGCCCGCTTGGAGCTCGTCCGCACCCTGCGCGAACTGGACACCGACCTGGACGAGATCCGCCGACTGCTCGAAGGCGGCACGACCCTGCACGACCTGCTCACCACCCACCTGGAGGTCGTCGAACGCCAGGAGCGCACCCTGCGGGCCAGGAGGGCGGTGCTGCGGACCCTGATCAGACAGGGCGGCACCACCGCGCAGGCCGACCTGATGCACAAGCTCGTCTCGATGACCGACGAGGAGCGCGAGCAGGTCGTCGACGACTTCTGGAACGACGTCGGCGAGGGCCTCGACGTCCCCGACGGCTTCGTCGACCGGCTGCGCACGATGCGCCCGGTCCTGCCCGCGGACCCCACGGCCGCCCAGCTCGAAGCCTGGATCGAACTGGCCGACCTGGTGCGCGACCCGGCGTTTCGTGACGCGGTCCGCACCTACCTGCGCGACACCTACTCCACGGACGTGGGCCGGAGCATCGCGAGCCCGCGGTTCCAGGACTTCATGTACGGGAGCGGGGCCGCGCTCATCAAGGAGGTCCTGGCCGCGCACCGCGCCGGTGAGTCCCCCCGCTCCCCCCGGGCGCAGGAGGCCGTCACGCGCTTCATGGAGGCGGCCGCGGGGGTGTCCGGAACCGCGCTCACCCCCGAGGTCCGCGACCGCATGGCCGACGCGTACCGGCGGATCCCCGAGATCGAGCGCCAGATCGCCGAGGAGGACGCCGCCTCCGAGGAGCCCGTCTACGACGACACCCACGGCCGGTACCTGTCCCTGGTGGAGGTGGTCAACGGGACCGCGCCCGAGGAGGACACGCCGCCCTACGCCTGGATGGCCGAGGCCATGCGCGCCCCGGCCGCCGACTCCTGAAGGACATCGCCGCCCCGGGCCCGGAGCCCGGGGCGGCGGCCGCAGGGATGCCCTCAGGAGTCCAGGAACGCCGCGAGGGCCGTGCCCTGGCCCAGGACGGCGTGGCCGACGCCGGGCAGGACGGTCACGGTGGCGTGGGGGACCAGCGCCCGCAGGCGCCGGGCGCTCTGGCGGGAGTCGAACATGGCGTCACGCTCGCCCACGATCGCCAGTACGGGCATGGTCAGGCTGCCCAGAGCCCGGTCGGAGAAGCGGGGCAGGGTCTCGGTACGCGGTCGGAAGCGGGCGAAGGTGCGCTCCACCGCCTCCAGGGCGGAGCCGGTCCCGTCCGCCGACAGGCCGGTCATGGCCTGGACGGACCTGCGCCGGCCCCAGGGGCCGAGGAGGCGCAGCGCCATGATCGTCAGGATCCTCCCGGTGCGCTGCCGTCCCAGCCCGCCCGGGCACAGCAGGCCCAGGCGCCGTACCCGCTCCGGGCGGCGGGTGGCCAGGTCCAGGGCCAGCCAGCCGCCGAGGGACATCCCCACGACCGCGGCGCCGGTGAGCCCGAGCCCGTCCAGGACCTCCTCCAGCCACCGTGCGTGGGCGTCGGAGTCCAGGGGCGGGCGCGAGGGGGCGCTCAGCCCGGGTTCGCCGATGACGTCGACGGCGTACACGCGTGCGCGGCGCGCCAGCTCGGTGATGTCCGCGCTCCAGGCGCTGGTGTTGGCGCCCGAGCCGTGCAGGAGCAGGACCGGCGGCGCGTCCCCGGGCCCGCAGGCCAGCACGAAGGTCTCTCCCTGGCCGGTGGGGACGCGCAGGTGGTCGGCGGGCACCGGCCAGGACTCCAGGGCACGGCGGTAGTGGCGCATGAGCTCGTGCTCGCCGTCCGGGGAGGTGTAGATCGCGCTCATGGGGCCAACACGCCTTCCAGGCAGTCGAGCAGGCGGGCGGTCTCGTTCAGGCCGCCCAGGACGACGACCTTCATCCGACCCCGCTCGGGGTCGTGGAGGGTCTGCACGCGCAGCGGCTGCCCGCCGGGGCGGGGGCCGGCGGCCACGGTGGTGAGCATCGTGCTCACCCGGTCGGCGGTGCGGGCGTCGACCCCGTCGATCTCGACGATGCTCGACACCTCGGCGTGCCGTGGCGGATCCGGCTCCTCGGCCGGGGGCTGGACGCCGCCGGTGAAGGCCTCCAGGTCGGCGTGGGCGATGCGGTACTGCTTGCCGATGCGCACCGCGCGCAGCCGCCCGTCGCGCACGTAGTTGCGGATGGTGCGCACGTGTAGGCCCAGCAGGTCGGCGACCTGGTCCACGGAGTAGAAGTGCTCTGTCACGAAGACACCCTATCTTCCTCTTTATTCCTCCACAATAGGGATATTTGGTGGAAGATAGGGAGTCAACGCGATATCTCGTTGGGTCTCTCCGGGCCCACGCTCTCAGAGCAGGGGCCGCAGTTCGTCCTGGCACCAGGCGCCCAGGGTGGTCGGCGTCGTGGTCTCCACGGTGCGGGGCTGCTCGGGCGTGAAGCCCTCCCGCAGTCCGATGGACATGCCCATGACCGCCTCCACGGAGCCGGGCCCCAGGCCGGCGCCCGCGAGCACCTCCCGCATCCGCTCGTCGGGAACGCGTTCGGCGCGCACGCGGTACCCGGTGACCTCGGTGATGACGGCCGCGGCCTGCTGCCAGGTCAGGTCGGCGGGGCCGTGCACGGCCCGGACGGTTCGACCCGTCAGGTCGGGGTTGAGCAGAAGGCCCACGGCCGTGTCGGCGATGTCGCGCGGCGCGACCCAGGGCATGGGGTGGTCCACGGGCAGCACGACCGAGACGGTGCCGGACCGGATGGCGTCGAGCTCCATCAACAGGTTGCTGAAGAAGAAACCGCACCTGAGGTGCACCACGGTCGCGCCGGTCCCGTCCAGCAGCTGCTCGGTACGGGCCAGACCGTCGATCTCCCCGGCGCCGGAGCGCCTCTCCGCGCCGACGCTGCTCTGGAAGACGACGCGGGAGATCCCGTTGGCCGTGACGGCACGGGCGGCGTGCTCACCGATCCGGGCGTGCTCGGCGACCGGATCGGCCGCCGGGATCGGCGGGTTCACCCAGTACAGGGCGTCGACGCCCGCGGTGGCGGCCAGGACCGCGTCCCGGTCGCCCTGGTCCACGGCGACCGGATCGACCCGGTCGGCCAGCGCCGGGTCCAGCCGGGCCGGGTCACGCATCAGCACGCGCGGGCGCACGCCCGCGCGGACCAGGCCGGCCACCACGTGGCGGCCCACGTTGCCGGTGGGGGTGGTCACAGCGACACGCATCAGGAACTCCTTGTACTCGTGCTCCGGAAGAGTGCTCCCACGCTAGGGAGGGAAGCGGTCAGATTCCGGCCACAACTCACGCTCTGCCTTCCTCGGCGGCACGGGCGCCCGCTATCTCCCGAGAACGCCGTCCTCTCACGGCGGCCCGCCGCTCCAGGGAGATGTAAGGTCGGCCAAGCGGCCCCGGCCGCACGGACGCCCGCCCCCGCGGTGATCCGCACCACACCGACCGGTGTGGCACCCGTCGCGCCGCGAACGCCCACGCCCGCTCCCACCAGGCGTGACGGGGCTTCTCACCGCAGCCGCGCGCTCCGGGTGAGACGACTGTTTCCCGCGTGTTACGGCTGGACACCTCCAGGCAACGCGGGCTCCCTACCTTCGGTTTCGTCAGCAGCCGTCGAGCAGGAAGGCACGGCCGTGGCCTCAGAGACTGGCCCGCGCGCACCGCGCACCGGTAAGAGCTGGATCTCCGCCTGGGACCCCGAGGACGAGGGATTCTGGAACGACGGCGGGCGACGCGTGGCCCGCCGCAACCTGTGGGCCTCCATCGCCTCCGAGCACATCGGCTTCTCCGTGTGGAGCATCTGGTCGGTACTCGTGCTCTTCATGACCCCCGAGCACGGCTTCTCCACCACCCCCGAGCAGAAGTTCCTGCTCCTGTCGGTGGTCACCCTGGTCGGCGCGATCCTGCGCGTGCCCTACACCCTGGCGGTGCCCGCCCTCGGCGGACGCAACTGGACGGTCATCTCCACCCTGACCCTCCTCGTCCCCACCGTCGCCGCCCTCCTCCTCGTGCGCGACCCCGACACCCCCTTCTGGCTGCTGTTGGTCCTGGCCGCCACCGCGGGCGTGGGCGGCGGCAACTTCTCCTCCTCCATGGCCAACATCAACTCCTACTTCCCCGAACGGGAGAAGGGGTGGGCGCTGGGCCTGAACGCGGGCGGCGGCAACATCGGCGTGGCCACCGTCCAGCTGGTCGGCCTGACCGTCATCGCCCTGTTCACCACCTCCGCCGGGTACCTGGTCCCGCTGTTCTACACTCCGCTGATCCTGCTGGCCGCCTGGTGGGCGTACCGGTCCATGAACAACCTGGCCCACGTGCGCAACGACGTCTCCGCGCAGCTGTCGGCCACCCGCGACCGCCACTTCTGGATCATGTCGCTGCTGTACGTGGGCACCTTCGGCTCCTTCATCGGCACCGGGTTCGCCTTCGGGCTGCTGTTGCAGTCCCAGTTCGGCCTGGCGCCCGTGCAGTCCGCCGCGATCGCCGTGCTCGGTCCGGTCATCGGCTCACTCATCCGCCCCGTGGGCGGCAGGGTGGCCGACTCCCTGGGCGGGGCCCGCGTCACCCTGTGGGTGTTCCTGGCCATGGCCGCCTGCGCCGCCGTCCTGGTGCTCTCCGTCCAGGCCGCCCAGCTTGCCCTGTTCATCGGCGCGTTCGCGGTGATGTTCGTCCTCACCGGCCTGGGCAACGGCTCCACCTACAAGATGATCCCCTCCCTCTACGCCGCCCGCGCCGAGGACGCCGTCGCCGCCGGGGAACCCCGCGAGCAGGCTCTGGCCCGCACCAAGCGCGTGGCCTCCTCCGTGCTCGGCCTCATCGGCGCGGTCGGCGCCCTGGGCGGGGTGGGCGTCAACATCGCCTTCCGCGAGTCCTTCGCCGCCACCGGCTCCACCGCCCCGGCCTTCGTCGTCTTCGGCGCCTTCTACCTGGTGTGCGCCGCCGTCACCTGGGCGGTCTACCTGCGCCGCCCCGCCCTCACCGGCGCCCCGCGACCGGAAGGCGGTACCGGGAGCGACCAGGGCGCCACCAGCGTGGAGAATGCCAAGAGATGACCACCACCCACTGCCCCTACTGCGCGCTCCAGTGCGCCATGCACCTGGAGCCCGGGCCGGACGGGCGCCTGGCCGCCCGCCCCGCGCCCTTTCCCACCAACCGCGGCGGACTGTGCCGCAAGGGCTGGACCTCCGCCGAGGTCCTCACCGTCCCCGACCGCCTCACCCGCCCCCTGGTACGCAAGGACCGCGGCTCCGACCTGGTCGAGACCGACTGGGACACCGCCCTGGACCACGTCGCCGAACGCCTGCTGGCCCTGCGCGCCGAGTCCGGCCCCGACACCGTCTCGGTCTTCGGCAGCGGCGGCCTGACCAACGAGAAGTCCTACGCCCTGGGCAAGTTCGCCCGCCTGGCCCTGGGCACCTCCCAGATCGACTACAACGGCCGGTTCTGCATGTCCTCGGCCGCGGCCGGGGGCACGCGGGCCTTCGGCCTGGACCGCGGGATGCCCTTCCCGCTGACCGACGTCGGCGAGGCCGAGGTGGTCCTGCTGGCCGGAGCCAACCCGGCCGAGACCATGCCGCCCATGATGGGGCACCTGTCCGCGCCCACCCTGATCGTCATCGACCCCCGCCGCTCGGCCACCGCCCAGGCCGCGCTCTCGGGCGGCGGCGTGCACCTGGCCCCCCGCCCCGGCACCGACCTGGCCCTGGCACTGGGCCTGCTGCACGCCGCCCGCGTCCGGGGCTGGTGCGACGAGGAGTTCCTCACCGCACGCACCACCGGGTTCGAGGCCGCCTGGGAGCACGCCGCCGCCTGGTGGCCCGAACGCACCGAACAGGTCACCAGCGTCCCGGCCGCGCACATCCGCGCCGCCGCCGACCTGCTGGGGCGGGCCGCCCGCAACCGCTCCGCCTACGTCCTGACCGGGCGCGGCGCCGAACAGCACGCCAAGGGCACCGACACCGTCTCGGCCTGGATCAACCTGGCCCTGGCCCTGGGCCTGCCCGGCCGCCGGGGTTCGGGGTACGGGTGCATCACCGGCCAGGGCAACGGCCAGGGCGGACGCGAACACGGCCAGAAGGCCGACCAGCTCCCCGGCTACCGCAGGATCGACGACCCCGCCGCCCGCGCCCACGTGGCCGGGGTGTGGGGGGTGGACCCCGACGCCCTGCCCGGCCCGGGCCGCTCGGCCTTCGAACTCCTCGACGCCCTGGGCACCGACGGCGGACCGCGCGCCATGCTGCTGTTCGGCTCCAACCCCCTCGTCTCGGCCCCCGACACCGCGCGCGTGCGCGCCCGCCTGGCCTCCCTGGACCTGCTGGTGGCCGCCGACTTCGTGCTCTCCGAGACCGCCGCCACGGCCGACGTCGTGCTGCCCGTGGCCCAGTGGGCGGAGGAGAGCGGCACCATGACCAACCTGGAGGGCCGCGTCCTGCGCCGGACCCGGGCCGCCGCCCCGCCCGAGGGGGTGCGCACCGACCTGGAGGTGCTCGCCGCGCTGGCGGTGCGCCTGGGGCAGCCCGCCGACCGCTTCCCCGCCGACCCCGACGCCGTCCTGGCCGAACTGGGCCGGGCCTCGGCCGGGGGAGCCGCGGACTACTCCGGCGTCACCCCCGAGCGGCTGGCCTCCGGCGAGGCCCTGCACTGGCCCGTGCGCGCGCAGGAGCCCCCCACCCCCCGGCTGTTCCTGGACGCCTTCGCCCACCCCGACGGCCGCGCCCGCTTCGCCGCGGTCGCCCACCGGCCCCCCGCCGAGGACACCGACGCCGACTACCCGCTCGTGGCGACCACCGGCCGGCTGATGGGCCACTACCAGTCCGGCGCCCAGACCCGCCGCGTCGCCGAGCTGGACCGGGCCGAACCGGAGGCGTACGTGGAGGTACACCCCGACACCGCCGCGCGCGCCGGGCTCGCGGCGGGGGACTGGGCCCGCGTCACCTCCCGGCGCGGCCACACGCGCGCACGGGTGCGGCTGACGCCCACCGCCCGCCTGGACACGGTGTTCCTGCCCTTCCACTTCGCGGGCGCCCAGTCCGCCAACAACCTGACGAACCCGGCGTTGGACCCGACCAGCCGCATGCCCGAGTTCAAGGTGAGCGCGGTGCGGCTGGAACCCGAGGCGACGCACACACCAGGAGGCATCAGTTGAGCACCGTGCAGGGCGCGTCCCCGCGTCAGATCGTGGTCGTCGGCAACGGGATGGTCGGTGCCCGCTTCGCCGAGGAGACCGCACGCCTGGACCCGACCGGAGAACGGGTCCACGTGAGCGTGGTCGGCGCCGAACACCACCCCGCCTACAACCGGGTCCTGCTCTCGGGCGTGGTCGCCGGGGACTACACCCCCGAGCAGATCCGCCTGCCCGTACCCGACACCCCGGGTGTCACCGTGCGCACCGGCACCACCGCCACCGCCCTGGACACCGAACGGCGCACCCTCACCCTGGACGACGGCAGCGCGCTGCCCTACGACGAACTCGTCCTGGCCACCGGGGCGCGCGCCTCCTTCCCCCCGGTCACCGGCGTGGCCGGTCCCGACGGCGCACCCGGCGAGGGGGTCACGGCCCTGCGCGACCTGGACGACTGCCGGCGGCTGCTCGCCCTGGCCCGCCCGGGCGCCCCCGTGGTGGTCCTGGGCGGGGGAGTCCTCGGACTGGAGGCCGCCCGCGGCCTGGTCGGACGCGGCATGCGCGTGTCGGTGGTGGAGTCCTCGCCCTGGATCATGCGCCGCCAGATCGACCAGCCCGCCGCGCGCATCCTCGCCGAGCGCTACGCCGCCCTGGGCGTGGCCGTGCACTCCTGGCGGGTGGCCGCCCGCTGGATCCCGGGCACCGGCCTGGAGCTGGACGACGGCCGCGTGCTGCCCGGCGACGCCCTGGTGGTCACCGCCGGGGTGCGCGGCAACACCGAACTGGCCAAGGACGCCGGTATCGAGGTCGAGCACGGCGTCATCGTGGACGACCGCCTGGCCACCTCCGACGCCCGCGTGCACGCCATCGGCGACTGCGCCCAGCACCCCGGCGGCGGCGCCGGGCTCATCCAGCCCGGCTGGGAGCAGGCCGCCGTGCTGGCCAGGCGCCTGACCGGTGCCGCGCCGCACGCCCTCTACTCGGGGGCCCGGCCGCTGACCCGGCTCAAGGCCGAGGGGATCGAGCTGACGGCGTTCGGGCAGGTGCACGAGGAGGACGCCGAGGACCTGGAGACGGTGACCATCAGCGACCCCTACGGCGGCCGCTACGCCAAGCTGTCCGTGCGCGAGGAGAAGGTGGTGGGCGCGGTACTGCTGGGCTTCCCCGAGGCCGCCGCGACCCTGGCCCAGCTCTACGACACGGGCGCCCCGGTGCCCCCCGACCGGCTGGCGCTGCTGCAGGGGCTGGCGACCGCCGCCCCCGAGGAGGCCGACGGCGCGGCCGACGCGCTGGTGTGCCGGTGCAACGCCGTCAGCCGCACCGACATCGAGCAGGCCTGGCTGGACGGGGCGCGCACCCGCGAGGCCATCGCCGACCGGACCCGGGCCACCACGGGCTGCGGAGGATGCGTCAGGGACGTCCAGGCGCTGCTGTCGGGGATGCAGGGCCAGGAGCAGGCGCCCGCCGGGGTCTGACCTTCGGGGGTCCGCCCCGGGCCCCCGCGGCGGGTGCGGCTCCCGGCCCGGGAACGGACGGCTCCCGGCCCGGGAGCCCCCGTCGGCGCGCCCCCTCAGCGCAGGGCGACGACCACGCAGACCAGCGCGACCAGGGAGGCCAGGGTGCGCACGTGGTTCCAGCGCACCCACACCGGCTCGAAGGCGGCGCGCACGGCGGCCGGGTCCGCGATCCGCTCGGCGGGGCCCTCCCGCTCCAGGACGTTGTTGCGCGGGACGTTGACCGCGAAGGTGGACACCAGCGCGAGGACCAGGCAGAGCAGCGCCGCGCCCGACCACACGGCGGAGGAGGTCGCCCCGACGCTGGCGTGGAGCACGACGCAGGCCAGCACCGCCACCGGCGCGCCGATGAAGACCAGGGCGAAGAACGGGTTGAGGATGGCGACGTTGATCCCCTGCATCGCCTCGATCAACGCCCGGTCCCCGGCTCTGCGCAGGCCGGGCATCACCGCGATCGAGAAGGCGAAGAACAACCCGGCGAACAGGCCGGTCGCCACCACGGCGAACACCGGAACGACCACGTGCACCATCTCCGCCACGCCACACCCCGGGTTCTGTTGTCCTGTCCGCGTGTTATGGGCGGATTCTATGCGCCGGACGGAGTGTCCGCGGCGCCGCCGCCGTCGCCCTGCCCACGTGGGACCGCACCCGGGCCGCCCCGCACCTTCGCGCCGGGTGCCCCGCGCGGCTCCGTGAGGCGTTCCGTACGACACCGTCGGGCGCCGCACGGCCCCACAACGCTCCGCAGCACACGCACAGCTGTGTTGGACACCCCGTGCAACACCGCGCACCCACGGTACGAACATGTATGCCCCGCACCCCTTTCCCGGTGCCCCCTGTCGCTATACCGTCGGGTAGGTGTACGTCCCCCCGCTCGTCGGCCGTGAGAAGGAACGACACCGGCTGCGCACCGCGGCGACCCCCGGCTCCCTCGTCCTGCTGGCGGGAGAGGCCGGGTCCGGCAAGACCCGCCTGGTCGGGGAACTGGACCACGACCCGGTCCTGGTCGGGTACTGCCCGCCCCGGACCGCCCCCCTTCCCCCCTTCCCCCTGGCACCCCTGGTCGAGGCCCTGCGCCAGGCCGTGGTCCCCGCCGGCCTCAGCCCGCTGTGCGGCGCCCTGCACCCCCTGCTCCCCGAGCACGCCGACCGGCTGCCCCCGCCGCCACCGCCCGCTGCCTCGGCCGCCACCGAGCACCACCGCCTCTACCGGGCCCTGGCCGAACTCCTGGACGCCCTGGGCCCCGCCGTGCTCGTACTGGAGGACGTGCAGTGGGCCGACCCGGCCACCCGCGACCTGCTCCACTACCTGGCTCCGCGCCTGCCCCCGCGACTGGGCCTGGTCCTGACCTACCGGCCCGAGGACCTGCCGCGCGCCTTCCCCGTGGCCGCACTGGCCACCCGCGTCCCCCTCAGCACGCCCCACCACGAGATCACCCTGGCCCCCCTGCTCCCCGAGCACCTGCTCGACCTGGCCCGCCGTATGCTGCCCCGCGCCACCGCCGCCGACGCGCACCGCCTGCACACCTGGACCGGCGGCCTGCCCCTGGCCGCGGTGGAGACCCTGCGCCACCTGGCCGCGACCCCACCCGCCCCCTCCACCCCGCCCACCGCCTGCGTCCCGCCCGATCCCCCCGTACCGGCCTCCCTGCGCGACTGGCTGCTGGAACGCCTGCGCCGGCTGGACCGCGACACCCGCCGCCTGCTGCGCGCCGCCAGCGTCCTGGACCACCCCTGTGAGGAGACCGACCTGGCCCGCGTGGCGGGCCTGGACCCCCGGCGCGCCGAGCGGGCCCTGTCCCGCGCCCGCCACCTGGGCCTGCTGCGCACCACCGCGCCCGCCACCCTCACCCTGGCCACACCCCTGCTGCGCCGCGTCTACCACGACGCACTGCCCCACGCCAAGCGCCGCCGCCTGCACCGCGCCGCCCTGACCACCCTGGGGCGGGCACCCGACCCGCCCCACGCCCGCCTGGCCCACCACGCCCGCGAGTGCACACACCTGGACGCATGGACCGACCACGCCGAACGCGCCGCCGACCAGGCCCTGTCCCAGGGCGAGGACGCCACCGCCGTCACCCTGCTGCGCGACGCGCTGACCCGCCAGAGCCTGCCCGTGCGGCGCCGCTACGAACTGGCCCTCAAACTCGGCCGGGCCGCCCTGACCGGCAACAGCGCCGAGGACACCATCACCGTGCTGCGCGAGGTCCTGGCCGCCCCGGGCCTGTCCGCGCTCCAGCGAGGCGAACTGCGCATGGAACTGGGCCTGCTCCTGCTCAACCAGGCCTCCCAGGGCGGCACCGCGCGCGGCGAGCTCGTCCGCGCCGCCGCCGAGCTCGCCCCGAGCCCGGGCCTGGCCGCCCGCGCCATGTGCGCGCTGGCCGTCCCCCGCGCCACCCCCGACCCGGTCGACACCCACCGCAGGTGGATGGAGCGGGCGGTCGCCGCCGCCCAGCGCAGCCGGGACCCGGCCGTGGGCCACAGCGTGGCCGTCAACCGCGCCACCCTGCTCGCCCAGATCGGCGACCCGGCGGCCTGGCAGGTGGACCTCCCAGACCCGGGCGCCTCCTACGCCGCCCATCCGCCGCCGCAGGTGGTGACCCGGCGCCGCGAGTTCGCCCGCGCCTCCCTCAACCTGGCCGACGCCGCCGTCATGCTCGGCCACTACGTGCGCGCCGACCGCCACCTGGACGACGCCACCCGGTGGTCGCCGGCGGCCGAGGTGCCCTTCTTCCACGAGAGCGCCCAGACCCTGCGCCTGCTCCTGGACTGGGCGCGCGGACACTGGAGGGACCTGGCCGAGGAGGCCGAACGCCACCTGGGCTCCTCGCGCCTGCACTCGGTCACCGCCGAGCTGACCCTGGTACGGGCCGCCCTGGACCTGGCCCGGGGCGAACCCGGCGCCGCACAGGAACGCCTGTCCCGCTTCGACCCGCCCGGCCCCGACTACACCGTTCCGGTACGGGCCTTCGCCGCCGGCCTCCTGGCCCGCCTGGCCACCGCCCGGGCAGACCCCGACGCCGCCTGGGCGCGGGTGGAGGGGCTGGTGTCGCTGGTGGCGGGCAAGGGCATCTGGGTGTGGGCCGCCGACCTGGTCCCGGGCATGGAGGCCCTGCTCCCCAGCGGTAGGCACGCGGTCGCCCAGGACCTGTGCGTCCGCTTCCGCTCGGGGCTGCGCGGCACCAGCGCCCCCGCGGCCTCCGCCGCCCTGCTGCGGCTGGAGGCGGCCCTGGCCCACCACGGCGGCCGGCGCGACCGCGCGCTGCGCCTGTACACCGAGGCCGAGGCCGCCTACCGGGACATGCCCCGCCCCTACGACGCCGCCCAGGTCCGCGAGGCCGCCGCCCGCCTGGGGCCGGACGTGGACGCGCTGCGGGCGGCGCTGGAGGACTACACCCGGCTGGGCGCGACCTGGGACGCGGCACGGGTGCGCCGCACCCTGCGCGCCCACGGTGTGGCGACCGCGCCCGCGCCCGGACGCCGCGGCGGACGCCTGTCCCCGCGCGAGGCGGAGGTCGCCGCGCTGGCCGCGCGGGGGCGCACCAACCGGGAGATCGCGGGCCTGCTGCACCTGTCCCCGCGCACGGTGGAGACCCACGTGGCCAACGCGCTGGCCAAACTGGGGCTGCGCTCGCGCCGGGAGCTGTGACCGGGACGTGTTCGGCGGATGCCGCCCTAGCCGCGCCACTCGCAGAAGAGCACCGTGGCGTCGTCGTCGAGCTTTCCGTGGTGGTAGGCCATCACGGCCTGGATCAGGCGCCGCAGCGTCTCGGGGACCGGCAGCTGGTCGGCCTGGTGGCGGATGACGAAGTCCACGAACCGCTCCAGGCCGAACTCGCGCCCGCGGGAGTCGCGCGCCTCGATGACGCCGTCGGTGTAGAGCAGGAGCCGGTCGCCCGGTTCGAGCTGTTCACGGCACACCGTCACCGGCAGCCCCAGGTCCGTCCCCAGCGGGTGGGTGGGCTCGCACTCCAGTTCGTGGGCGCGACCGCCCCGGATGAGCACCGGCGGCAGGTGGCCGCAGTTGACCCAGGAGAACACGCCGGCGGCCACGTCCAGCTCTCCTATGGCCGCGGTGGCGAAGCGGGTGCGCACGAACTCCTGGATCAGGACGGCCTCCACCGCCCGGGGGATCTCGCCCAGCCCGGTGCCGCTGCGGCGCTCGTTGCGAAAGGCCCCCACCGCCAGGCTCGCGATGAGCCCGGCGGCGGTGTCGTGGCCCATGGCGTCGAACACCGCCAGGTGGATGACGTCCCGGTCCAGGGCGTAGTCGAAGGAGTCGCCGGCGTTGTCGTGGGCCGGTTCGGCGGCGGCCGAGACGGTCACCCTGGTGTTGGCGAAGGTGCTCGGGGGCATGAGCGTCCACTGCATCTCGGCCGCCACCGACATGGGTCTGGTGCGGATCAGCCGGGCGTAGGCGTCGCTGTTGGAGCGCTTGTCGACCACCAGCAGGCCCACCATGGAGGCCAGGGTCTGCACCGCCAGGAGGTCCTCGACGGAGCCCACGTGCAGCACGCCCAGGCGCTCGGTGCCGTCCATGACCGGCATCCAGTAGCGCCGCTCCTCGCCCACGCGCACGGGTTCGCTCTTGGTGTAGGCCAGGCCCGCCACCGTGCCGTCGACACGTATCTCCTGCCCGCCCCGGTGCGCGTCGGCTCCCTCGCCGGTCACCTCGCGCAGGACGCGCTCCTGGCGGTCGGACAGGTAGACGTGCACGTCCGTCAGCCCCGCCCTGGCGCTCTCCTGGGCCAGGAGCGCCGGCAGTTCCGCGAAGGAGCTCAGATGGCTGGCGACCGCCAGAGCCGACACCACGCTGTCGATTGCGGATTGTTCTGACATACCGGCACCTGGATTCGTCTCGGTTTCCCTGCCCGCCGACCCACGGCCCCGTCCGCGTCCGGGCCCCGCGAGGGGGCGTCACCGGCGGCGGCTGCTCGGGCCGGCGCGTGTCGCACCGGGTCGGGAGAGGGCCGTGCCGCCACCTGCCGCGCGTCCCGCCCGGCAGCGTGGGAGGGCCGATCCCGGGCCCCGGGCACCCGGCTCAGCCGTGCCATTCGCAGAAGAGCACCGTGGCGTCGTCGCCGAACCTGCCGTGGTGGTACTCCAGCACCGCCTGCACCAGGCGCCGCAGCGTCTCGGGGACCGGCATGTTGTCGGCCTGGTGGCGGATGACGAAGTCCACGAACCGCTCCACGCCGAACTCCCGTCCCTGGGAGTCGCGCGCCTCGATGATGCCGTCGGTGTAGAGCAGGAGCCGGTCGCCCGGTTCGAGCTGCTCACGGCACACCGTCACCGGCAGCCCCAGGTCCATCCCCAACGGGTGGGAGGGCTCGCACTCCAGGTCGCGGACCTCCTCGCCCCGGATGAGCACCGGCGGCAGGTGGCCGCAGTTGACCCAGTACAGCTCCCCGGTGGTCAGGTTCAGCTCGGCCAGGATCGCGGTGGCGAAGCGGGTGCGCACGAACTCCTGGATCAGGGTGCGCTCCACCCCCTGGCAGATGTCGGCCAGCGGGGTGCCCCTGCGGCGCTCGTTGCGGAAGGCCCCCACCGCCAGGCTCGCGATGAGCCCGGCGGCGGTGTCGTGGCCCATGGCGTCGAACATCGCCAGGTGGGCGGTCTCTCCGACCAGGGCGTAGTCGAAGGAGTCGCCGGCGTTGTCGTAGGCCGGTTCGGTGGCGGCGGAGATGGTCACCCGCGAGTCGGCGAAGGTGCCCGGGGGCATGAGCGTCCACTGCATCTCCGCCGAGACCGACATGGGCTTGGTGCGGATCAGCCGGGCGTAGGCGTCGCTGTTGGAGCGCTTGGCGATGACCAGCAGGCCCACCATGGAGGCCAGGTCACGCATCGCCGAGCGGTCCGGGTCGCCCGGGTAGCCCACGTGCAGCACGCCCAGGCGCTCGGCGCCGTCCAGGACCGGCACCCAGTAGCGCTGTTCGCCCTCCACCCGCACGGCCACACCCGTGACGTAGGCCTGTCCGGCAAGGGAGTCGTCCACCGGCAGGTCCTCGCCGCCCCGGTGGGCGTCGATCCCCTCCCCGGTGACCTCGCGCAGGACCTGCTGCTGGTAGTCGGCGAGGTAGATGCGCGCCTGGGAGAGACCGGCGCTGTCGGCCTTCTTGGCCACCAGGGAGGGCAGCTCCTCGAAGGTGGCCAGGTGGCCGGCCCGCACCAGGGAGACCATCAGCTCGTTGGACGCGTGTTGCACCGGCATGGCAGCACCCCGGAATCTGGCATGACAGTCATTCGTCTCACGAACTTCTACCCGCCATGTCACCTTTCGACCAGAAAATACATCTTCGCATGTGAGAGGCCGCCCGAACAGGGCACGAGCGCCCGCCGTCGAGGACGGGCGCCACCGCCGTCACGGGTCTGACGCCCGACACCGTGCGGACCTAGCCGACCCCGTGGGCCCCGCGGGCCCCGCGGATGTCGCGGGGCAGGGCCTCGGGCAGCCCGCGCCCGCACCCCGTGCACTCGGCCCGGCGCCGCACCGCGTAGGCGGCCGCGGCCACCCCCAGCGCCGCACCCCAGACCGCCATCGACGCGAACGCCACCGTGTGCAGCGGCTCGGTGGTCAGCAGCGAACGCGCCTGCCCGTCGAGGAGTTCGACCACGACGCTGCGGCCCATCGCCACCAACCCCACCGCCACCAGGATCGCGGGCACGACCGCCAGCCTCACGGGCACCCTGCGCCCGGCCAGACCGACCATCCACCACGGAAAACGCACGCCCCAGCGCTGGACCAGCCCCAGCATCAGCACCACACCCACCAGGGCGGCCGTGCCCAGCCCCACCCCGATGACGATCATCCCGCCGTCGGCCGACATGGCGTCGAACTGCTCCCGGCCCACCCCCGCGGGGATCCCGAAGACCCAGGGCAGGCGCAGCGCCGGGTAGAACAGGGCCACCACGCAGGCCACCGCCACCGCGACCCGGCCCGCCCGCAGCGCCCGCGCACGCACGGCGTGCTCGTACCCGGCGCTCCACCGCGGGGTGCGCCCGCAGCGCTGGCAGGCGCCGCGCACCGCACGGCGGTGGGTGAGCGCCGCCGCCACCCACACCGCCACGCCCACCGCGAAGAACAGGATGCTCAGGTGGGAGGCGGTGAAGGTCGCCTCCACCCACAGCCGGAACAGGTCGGGCACGACCCACCCCGCCACCGGCAGGATCATCGAGTACCCCAGCCAGGACAGCAGGTGCCCGTCCACGAACACCAGCAGCACCACCGCGGCCAGCGTCCAGGAGAGCGCCTCGACCGGGCGGCCCCCCGAGCCCTGCGGGCGCAGCATGAGCACGGCGCACACCGCGCCCACCGCGCCCAGCAGAAGGGACAGCGCCCCCGGGGCCGTCCGGGCGTCCAGGGGGCCCCAGGCGTCGGGGGAGAGCAGGGCGAACAGCGAGCCGAACCCGGTCTGCCCGGGGACACCCTCCGAGATCACCCCGCTCAGCCAGGCCAGCCCCAGGGCCAGGGCCACCGCCGACCAGGCCAGGGCCGTCCAGGGGACGGCGGCGGGCCGCAGGTGCTCGTGGTGGGGATCGGTGACAGGTGGTGGGGCGGCCATGGCCTGCTCCTCGTCTGGGGTGCGGTCGTTGCACCTTCGACTCTGGCCCGCGCGGGCCCCGCCCCGCCTCACCGTGCGGCGGGACCCGCCTCCCCCGGGCGGGGGAGAGGGGCGCCCCGCCCCTCCCCGGCTCCTCTACCCCTGACCGGCTCGGTGGGCCTTGTCCAGGGCGGACACGAACACCTCCACGGACTGGGCGCCCGAGACACCGAAGGAGCGGTCCATGACGAAGAAGGGCACTCCGGTCGCGCCCAACCGCCGGGCCAGGGCGATGTCCTCGCGCACGTCCTCGGCGTACTCCTGGCCCTCCAGCACGCGGCGCACGTCCCGCGGCTCCAGGCCCACCTCGGCGGCCACCTCCACCAGGGCGCCGGTGTCGTTGAGGTCGCGGGCCTGCACCAGTTGGGCGCGCATGAACCCCTCGTGCGCCTCGGCCTCCAGGCCGCGGGTCCGGGCCAGGTGGAGGAGGCGGTGGACGTCGAAGGTGTTGACCATGACCCCGCCCGCGAAGTCGTAGTCCAGGCCCTCCTGGGCGGCCACCTGCGTGACCTGCTCGGTCATCGACCGCACCTGCTCGCGGGACGCCCCCATCTTCCGCGACAGCGAGTCGTAGACCGGCTCGCTCACACCCGGGGGGAAGGAGGGGTCCAGCTGGAAGCTGCGCCAGCGCACACGGACCCGGTCGGAGTGCTCGAACAGCTCCAGCGCCCTCTCCAGGCGCCGCTTGCCGATGTAGCACCACGGACAGACGATGTCGGACCACACCTCGACCTGCACAGGCCCACCCCCCACTCACCCACACGTTCTCCGGGCGCGCCCGGGCGCCTCCGGCCGGGGCCGCACGCGCCCCCGGACCGCCCGCATCCGCTCCGAGCCCACACTAACCGGGCCCGGTACCGGCGTGCCCGCCCACGTGGGCCCCACGGCACCCGGACGGGCGGGCACGCGCCCGTCTAGTCGCCGACGCGCCGCTCCGACAGCGCCCAGGCGGGCAGCTCCTCGGTGCGCTCGGCCCACTCGGCGGGCACCCGCCCCCCGGGCAGCCCCGCGCCCAGGATCCCCGCCACGATCGCGCAGGTGGTGTCCATGTCCCCGCCCGGGGCGGCCGACGCCCACATCGCCGAGGCGAAACTCCCGCCGTGCCTGGCCGCCACCCACAGCGTGAACGGCACCGTGTCCAACGCGCTGACCCGGGAGCCGTTGCCCAGCTCCGCGGCCGCACCCAGCGGGTCGGAGGTCAACAGCAGCCTCCGGGCCACACCCACCGCCTCGCGCACGCGCCCCGGCCGCAGGTGCTCGACCACCCCGTCCAGCAAGGGCCCGGGCCCCAGCGGCTCGCGCCGCGCCACCAGCGCGGCGGCCACCGCCACCGCGACCGCGCCGTCCACCGCCTCGGGGTGGGTGTGGGTCACGCGCGCGCTCACCGCCGCCTCCCGGGCGGCCCTGCCCGGGTCCTCGGCGTGCCAGGCGCCCAGCGGGGCCACCCGCATCGCCGCCCCGTTGCCGAAGGAACCCGACCCCTCGAACAGCTCCGCGGCCAGCGTCCGCCAGTCCCCGCCCTCCCGTACCAGGCGCAGCAGCCGTCCGGTGGCCGGGCCGTAGCCGCGGTCGAAGTCGTGGTGGCGGGCGAAGGAGTCCGCGAGCCGGTCGGGGTCCACCGCGCCACCGCGCACGGCCTCGGCGTAGACCGACGCCGCCATCTCGGTGTCGTCCGTCCACTGCCACGGACCCGGCGGCAACTCCCGCTCCCGCAGGAAGCGCCGGTTGGCCGGAACGAAGAACTGGGAGCCGAAGGCATCGCCCACGGCCAGGGCGGACAGGCAGGACAGGGCGCGCTCGGGGCGCGAGGTGGGGATCGTGTGCATCGGTGCCCATCCTGGCCGAGCCCGGGGCCGCTGTCCACGGCCCCTCCCCCCGCCCCGGACCCGGGGCGCAGCCCCTGTGACCAAGCACCCAGTCGGGGCCCACACGGCGCCCACCCCGGAGCCTCACCCCGCATCACGCGACCCCCACCTGCGGTGGCAGCACATCGAAACAAGCGCGACACATACGGCTGACCGCCGGGAAACACCCGGAAGGTTGCCTGAAACCCGTCCGCCCCCGCAGCAGGAGGAGCCCATGGAAGAACTCGTCGTCATCGGCAACGGCATGGTCGGCCACCGACTCGTCGAGGCCCTCCGCGACCGCGACACCGCCGGACACTGGCACATCACCGTCGTGGGCGAGGAGCCCCGCACCGCCTACGACCGGGTGGCCCTGTCCTCCTACTTCGACGGCGCCAGCGCCCAGGACCTGTCCCTGGGCGACCTGAGCGGCCCCCACGTGGACGTGCACGTCAACGAACGGGCCGTCGGCATCGACCGCGCCAACCGCACCGTCACGACCCAGAGCGGACGCGTCCTGGCCTACGACCGGCTCGTCCTGGCCACCGGCTCCACGCCGTTCGTGCCGCCCGTACCCGGGCACGACCTGCCCGGCTGCCACGTCTACCGCACCATCGAGGACCTGGACGCCATCACCGCCTCGGCGCGCGGCGCGAGCACCGGCGTGGTCGTCGGCGGCGGCCTGCTGGGGCTGGAGGCCGCCAACGCCCTGCGCCTGCTGGGCCTTCAGGCGCACGTGGTCGAACTCGCCCCCCACCTGATGCCCGCGCAGATCGACGAGGGCGCCGGGGGCCTGCTGCGCAACCTCATCACCGACCTGGGCGTACGGGTCCACACCGGTTCGGCCTCCACCGCCGTGGAGGCCGGCCCCGACGGGCGCGTGGCCCGCCTGGCCCTGGGCGAGGGCTGCCTGGAGACCGACCTGGTCGTGTTCTCCGTGGGCATCCGCCCCCGAGACGACCTCGCACGCGCGATCGGACTCCAGGTCGGCGAGCGCGGCGGCATCGTCGTCGACGACACCTGCACCACCAGCGACGCCCACATCCACGCCGTGGGCGAGGCCGCCAACCACCGGGGGACCGTCTACGGCCTCATCGCGCCCGGCAACGCCATGGCCGAGGTCGTCGCCGACCGCCTCGTGGGCGGCCAGGCCACCTTCACCGGCGCCGACACCTCCACCAAGCTCAAACTCATGGGCGTGGACGTGGCCAGCTTCGGCGACGCCCACGGCCGCACCCCCGGCGCCCTGGACGTGGTCGTCAACGACGCCGCCAGCGGCCGCTACGCCAAGCTCGTGGTCTCCGACGACGCCACCACACTGCTCGGCGGCGTCCTGGTCGGCGACGCCTCGGCCTACGCCACCCTGCGCCCCCTGGTCGGCTCCCCCCTGCCCGGCGACCCGCTGTCGCTGATCACCCCCGAGGGCGCCGCCCTGGGCGCCGACGCCCTGCCCGACAGCGCCCAGATCTGCTCGTGCAACGCCGTCACCAAGGGCGAGCTGACCGAGGCCGTCGCCTGCGGCAACCACGACGTGCCCGCGCTGAAGGCCTGCACCAAGGCGGGCACCAGCTGCGGCTCGTGCGTGCCCATGCTCAAGCAGATCCTCGCCCAGGCGGGCATCGAGCAGTCCAAGGCCCTGTGCGAGCACTTCCCCCAGTCACGCGCCGAACTGGTCGAGATCGTGCGCGCCACCGGCACCAGCACCTTCTCGGCGCTCATCGCCGCCCACGGCACCGGGCACGGCTGCGACGTCTGCAAGCCCGCGGTGGCCTCCATCCTGGCCTCCCTGGGCAACGGGCACATCCTGGAGGGCGAACAGGCCACCCTGCAGGACACCAACGACCGCTACCTGGCCAACATGCAGCGCAACGGCACCTACTCGGTCGTGCCCCGCATCCCCGGCGGCGAGATCACCCCCGACAAGCTCATCGTCATCGGCGAGGTCGCACGCGACTTCGACCTCTACACCAAGATCACCGGCGGCCAGCGCATCGACCTGTTCGGCGCACGCCTGGAACAGCTGCCCCTCATCTGGAAACGCCTGGTCGACGCCGGGTTCGAGTCCGGACACGCCTACGGCAAGTCCCTGCGCACCGTCAAGTCGTGCGTGGGCACCACCTGGTGCCGCTACGGCGTCCAGGACTCGGTGGGCCTGGCCATCCGCCTGGAGGAGCGCTACCGGGGCCTGCGCTCACCCCACAAGCTCAAGTCGGCCGTCTCCGGGTGCGCCCGCGAGTGCGCCGAGGCCCGCGGCAAGGACTTCGGCGTCATCGCCACCGACAAGGGCTGGAACCTGTACGTGGGCGGCAACGGCGGCTTCACCCCCCGCCACGCCGACCTCCTGGCCGCGGACCTGGACGAGCAGACCCTGGTCCGCTACATCGACCGGTTCCTGATGTTCTACGTGCGCACCGCCGACCGCCTCCAGCGCACCGCCCCCTGGATCGAGTCCCTGGACGGCGGCCTGGACCACCTGCGCGACGTCGTCGTCGAGGACTCCCTGGGCATCGCCGCCGAACTGGAGGAGGCCATGGAGCGCCACGTGGCCTCCTACGGCGACGAGTGGGCCGCGGTCCTGGCCGACCCCGACAAGCTCGCGCGCTTCGTCTCCTTCGCCAACGCCCCCGACACCCCCGACCCGACCATCAGCTTCACCACCACCCGCGACCAGCCGGTCCCCACCGCCCCCGTCAGCCTGGGCATGCCCGCCCGCCGACCCCAGGAGGCCACCCGATGACCGTCACCACCCACGCCCAGCCCACCACCTGGATCGACGCCTGCCCCCCGGCGGGCCTGCGCGTCGAGGACGGGGTGGCCGTGCTGCTCCCCGACGGCAGCCAGGTCGCCCTGTTCCGCACCCGCGACCAGCACCTGTACGCCGTCGACAACATCGACCCCTACACCGGCGCCGCCGTCATCTCGCGCGGCATCGTCGGCGACCGCGCGGGCGAGCCCACCGTCGCCTCGCCCATGCTCAAGAACGTCTTCTCCCTGCGCACCGGCCAGAGCCTGGACGACGAGCACGTGCGCCTGGCCACCTGGCCCGTACGCCAGACCGACACCGCCGTGCAGATCGGCGCCCGCCCCCAGGAGGGGACACCGTGAACACCCCCGGCGACACCGTGAGCACCCCACCGGACGCCGAACCCGCGGCCCCGGCCGCCCGGCGCCCGCCCGAACCCGCGACCACCGCACCGCTGGCCGGGTTCACCGTCGCCGTCACCGCCGCCCGCCGCGCCGAGGAGATCAGTGCCCTGCTGCGCCGCAAGGGCGCCCAGGTCCTGGCCGCCCCGGCCCTGCGCATCGTGCCGCTCAGCGACGACCAGCGCCTGGCCGCGGTCTCCGACCAGCTCGCCCGCCGCCCCGCCGACGTCGTCGTGGCCACCACCGGCATCGGCTTCCGCGGCTGGGTGGAGGCCTGCGAGACCTGGGGCACCGTCGACCCGCTCCTGGCGAGCCTGCGCACCTCGCGCCTGCTGGCCCGCGGCCCCAAGGCCAAGGGCGCCATCCGCGCCGCCGGACTCACCGAGGAGTGGTCCCCGCCCTCGGAGTCCTCCGCCGAGGTCCTGGACTACCTGCTCGCCCAGGGCGTGCAGGGGCTGCGCGTGGCCATCCAGCTGCACGGCGAACCCCTGCCCGACTTCACCGCCGCGCTGCGCCTGGCCGGAGCCGACGTCGTCGAGGTCCCCGTCTACCGCTGGACCCAGCCCGAGGACACCGCACCCCTGGACCGCCTCATCGAGGCCGTCGTCAGCGGGGGAGTGGACGCGGTCACCTTCACCAGCGCCCCCGCCGCCGCGGGACTGCTGGCGCGCGCCCACACCACCGGCCACCAGGCGGCCCTGGTCCAGGCCCTGCGCGGCGACGTCCTGGCCATGTGCGTGGGAGCGGTCACCGCGCGCCCCCTCATGGCCCACGACATCCCCACCGTGTGGCCCCAGCGCGCCCGCGTCGGCGCCCAGGTGCGCGCGCTCGCCGAGGAGCTGCCCGCGCGCTTTCCCACCCTGTCCGTGGCCGGACACCGCCTGCGCCTGCGCGGCCACGCCGTCCTGGTCGACGGCACCGTCCGCACCCTCTCGCCCACCCTGATGCGCGTGCTGCGCGAGCTGGCCCGCAGGCCCGGACAGGTCCTGGACCGCGCCCGCCTGCTCACCTGCCTGGGCGAGGACGCCGACGCCCACGCCGTGGAGACGGCCGTGGCCCGGCTGCGCACCGCGCTGGGCGACTCCCGGATCATCCAGACGGTGGTCAAACGCGGCTACCGGCTGGCCCTGGACACACCCGGCCACGCCCCCTGACCCGACCAGCGGAAGGAAGAAGCGGACCCCGGCCCCGGCCCGTCCGCGCCACGCGATGCACCGACACCCCACCCTGCTGCTGGCCGTCCACGGCACCCGCGACCCCAACGGCACCGCGGTCGCCCACTCCCTGGCCCTGCGCGTGTCCGAGGTGACGCGCCGACCCACCCGCCTGGCCTTCGCCGACGTGCTCGCGCCCACCGTCGGAGAGGTCGCCGCCACCACCCCGGGCCCCCTGGTGGTCGTGCCCGCGTTCCTGGCCTCGGGCTACCACGTGCGCACCGACATCCCCCACCAGCTCGCCCTCGCCGGACGCGCCGACGCCGTCATCACCCCCGCCCTGGGCGAACACCCCGCGGTCCTGGACACCGCCGTGCGCCGCCTGGTCCAGGCCGGGTACCGGCCCGGCGACGCCGTCGTGCTGGCCTGCGCCGGAACCTCCGCCCCCCACGCCGGCGCCGAACTGGAGCAGGCCGCCCAACGCCTGGCCCAGCGCCTGGGCACCCCCGTGGCGCCGGGGTTCATCGCCACCGGAACCCCCACCGTCGCCGAACGGGTCGCCCTCCTGCGCGAGCGGGGGCACCGGCGGGTGGCCGTGGCCAGCTGGCTGCTGGCCCCGGGGCTCTTCCACGACCGCCTCGCCGGGGCCGGCGCCGACGTGGTGGCGCGCCCGCTGTGCCCGGACCCCGCCCTGGCCCACGCCGTGGCCGCCCGCTACCGGCAGGCCGCCATCGCCCAGCCCGTCTGACCCGGGGGAGGGGCGCGTGCGGGGCGCGGGGGAGCCGTCCACAGGCCGCGGCGGAGACTGGTGCGTGCGCCCGGCACCGGGTTGACTGGAACCGGGGACGCCCGGCCACGGGCCCGGACCGCCCCGCCCACCGCCCGCGCCCCACGGCACCGGCCGGACCGGCCGCCCGCCCGCCCCCGGGCATGGCCACAACCGGCCGCCGGGTGCGCGGGGCCGCCGAACCGGGAACACCACCCGTGGGTTTCTACCCATCCCGGTCCGCACCGCCCACGAGGACGGCCATGCCCGCAGTACCCGCCCCCCTGCTCGACTTCCACGACCCCGCCAGCGACCGGGCCGTCGGAGCCCTGTTCGGCGCCCCCGTCGCCGCGGCCCTGGTCGGCACCTCCCCCTCCCTGACCGCGCACACCACCGGCCCCGACACCGCCCACGCCCGCCTGGTCCGCGCCGCGCTCACCGACCTGGCCGGACCCGACCACCCGCCCCGCCCCCCACAGGACCCCCTCCAGCGCGCCTGGGTCCAGGCGCTGCGCACCGCCGCCCGCACCGGCGCCCCTCCCCCCGGCGCCCCCGCCCTGGAGCACACCACCGCCGACGACCCCCTGGGCGCCTCCTGGCGGGCCCTGACGCGCACCCGCCGCCCCGCCCAGGACCCCGCCCGCGGCTCCTTCGCCTGCACCCACCTGGTCGACGCCGTCTGGTCGGCCTACGCCGCCGCCGGGGACCGCGCCGCCCTGTACACCGGCACCCTGGCCGCCGCCCTGTGGGGTGCCTCGGCCGTGCCCCTGCACGCCCTGCGCCGCCTGTCGGAGACCACCGACCCCCACGCCCTGACCACCACAGCCCTGACCACCGCCCGCGGCCCCCACCCCACCCTGTGGCCCGAGCACCCCGTCCTGGTCGACGAACCCCGCCGCCTGCCGCCCTTCGCCGTCCCCCACCCCCTGGACCCGGGCGTGCTGCTGGGCAACCTCGACCACCTGCGCGCCCGACCCGACACCGTGGACGCCGCGGTCTCCCTGTGCCGCACCCACCCCAGCGACGCACCCCGCCTGGCCGACCCCGACTGGGTACGGGTGTGGCTGCACGACCGCGCGGGCGCCAACTCCCACACGCACTTCACCCTGGACGAGGCCGCCGCCGCGGTCGCGGCCCTGCGCTCGGAGGGCAAACGCGTCCTGCTGCACTGCTGGGCGGGCGCCTCCCGCACCCCGGCCGTGGCCACCCGCTACGCCGTCACCGCCCTGGGCGCCCCCGTCCTGCCCACCCTGGCCGCCATGATCCGCACCGTGGGCGGACACCTGGACAACCCCAGCCTGTCCACCGCCGTCGCCCTCCTCAGCGGCGTGGACCTACCCGACCCCGCCGCCACGCTCTTCCCCGACGGCGTGCCGCCCCGGCGCCCCGAACTGCCCGAACCCCACATCACCGGGTAACCAACACCACCACCCCCAGGGGTGACAAGTTCCACAAACCCTCCCTTTCCGGTACCGTTACCCTCGCGTTACCCCTAGGATCTGCGCCCAGAACCCGCGCACCACCCCGCGAACCGCTCCAGGTGCCGCGCCCTCCCGCGTCCCGGGGCGCCGCACCACCCGCGCACCCGCCACGGCGACCGCGCACCACACCCCGGAGCACCCGCGCCACCACACCCTGTTCCCGTTCGAAGGACGATCCGTCGTGGGCACACACCAGCCCCAGACCCCGCCGGCCGAAGAAGACACCACCCGCGCCGACGCACCCGTCGGCCCCCGGGTGGCCGCCAAGCGCTCCCGCCGCAAGCGCACCCTCATCCTGGCCTCGGCCGCCGGGGCCGCACTGCTGGTGGGCGGCACCGCCACCGCGGCCGTCATCGCCACCGGCGCCGACGCGGGCAGCGCCACCAACGCCGCCGGCATCCCCCAGGCCGACCCCGACCCCCTGGTGGCCGACGACGCCACGCCCAACGCCGGACAGGAGCAGCAGCAGCTCGCCGAGCAGGCCGTCACCTCCGCCACCCAGCGCTCCAGCACCGACGCCTCCGACATCCTCGAAGAACCCGAGGAGGAGGAGACCGAGGAGGCCGAGGAGCCCGCCGCCGACACCGGCGGGGACACCGAGTCCACCGGCCAGGGCGGCACCTGCCAGGCCTCCTACTACGGCGCCGACTTCGCCGGACGCACCACCGCCAACGGCGAGACGTTCGACCCCAACGCCATGACCGCCGCGCACAAGACCCTGCCCTTCGGCACCCAGGTCCAGGTCACCAACCCCGGCAACGGTGAGTCCGTGACCGTGCGCATCAACGACCGCGGCCCCTACGTCGACGGACGCTGCCTGGACCTGTCCACCGCGGCCTTCGACCAGATCATCGGCACCGGAGCCGGCGTGGGCCAGGTCGAGTGGCAGGTCGTGGGCTAGGGCCCGTGCCCGCCCGACACACCCCGCGACGCCCGCGCGTGTGCGCCGCGCGCGCCGCGACGCCCCCAGGGGGCCGTCGCGGCGTCAGTGCCTGCGGGCGCTCAACAGCGCGAAGGAGAGCAGCCGCCCCTGGTCCTGGGTGAGCATGTCGACCACCGCCTGGTGCGACGCGCGCTCCCGGGGCAGGTGCTCGGCGCAGGCCCGCTCCCACACCAGCCAGTCCCGCCACCCGTCCTGCTGCAAACGCGCGCTGGTGACCCTCACCAGCCCGGTGACCTCCCACAGGAACCGCCACCACTCGGCGGTGTGCCAGGCGATCGCCTCCCAGCCCACGACCCGCCCGATGTGGTCGGGGACCGCCCCCAGGTCGCGGACCTCACGGGTCATCGCGGGCGTGGCCACACCCAGCTGACCGCCCGGCCTGAGGAACCGCACCAGGTAGGGCAGGTAGGTGTCGGCGGTCCCGAAGTACTCGAACGCGTCGACGCTGACGACGGCGTCGAAGCTCTCCGGTTCGAACGGCAGCTGGTGCGCCTCGGCGCGCACCGCCTCCACCTGAGCGCCCACCCCGGCTTCGGCGAACACCGCCGCCGCCTCGCAGGCCTCGACCCACCAGTCCGCCACCACACTGACCCCGTACTCGCGGGCCAAGAACACCGACGTGGCGCCCTTGCCCGACCCCAGGTCCAGCACCCGCATCCCCGGGCGCAGGTCCAGGTCGCGGGCCAGGTCCTCCAACAGCCACAACGGGTTGGGGCCCATGTCGAGACCGAGCAGCCAGGCCGGGTCGTAACCCGCCGAACGCGGATAGCGCTCCGGGTCCCTGAGGTGGTCGAGTGAGCTCATGGGCACCCATTCAAGCCCACCGCGCACCCGCCACCCCGCGCCCACCCCCGCGAGCACCCCGCACCCCGCACCCGCTCCGGTGCGCCCCGCCCCGGCACGCACCGAGCACACGGGCACCACACCCACCACGCGTGTGAGCCCCCACACGTCACCGCTTCGTGGCACAATCCCCAGCACCCACCACCGACACCGCACAGAGGAGCAGGGGCGTGTTCCGCACCACCACCGGCTGGGTCGTCTCACCCACCGACCTCGTCGACACCCTGGAGTGCGACCACCGCAGCGCCCTGAGGACCGCCCTGGCCGCCCGCGTCGAGGGCGCACCCGCGCCCGCCGACATCGACCCGCTCGTGGCCCAGCACGGCCTGGCCCACGAACAGGCCGAACTCGAACGCCTCAGCGCCCTGGTCGAGGTCGCCCGCATGCCCGACCCCGAACCCCAGGACGCCTCCCTGGCCGCGGCCGCCCGGGCCACCGCCGACGCCATGGCCGCCGGAGTCCCCGTCATCTACCAGGGCAGCTTCCACCACCGCCTCACCGAATCCGGACCCGACGGGCAGGCGGTGGCCTTCCACGGCCGCGCCGACTTCCTCATCCGCTCCGACCTGGACCCCGCCACGGGGCGCACCCGCACCCCCGCCCCCACGCCCTGGACCTACGAACCCTGGGACACCAAGCTCGCCCGCCGCCCCGGCCCCGGCGCCGTCGTCCAACTCGCCGCCTACGCCCACGCCGTCACCGTCGCCACCGGCCACACCCCCCAGCACATGCACCTGCTCACCGGTGACAACCACACCCACACCCTGCCCACCGCCGACTTCACCCCCATCCTGAGCACCGTCACCACCCGCCTGCTCACCCTCCTGGCCGGCGAACCCGCCCTGCCCACCCCCACCTGGGGCCAGCCCCGCCCCGCCTGCGAGGGCTGCGGCTACCAGACCTGGTGCTCGACGGGACGCACCGCCGCCCGCCACCTGTCCCTGGTCGCCGGACTGCGCACCGACCAGGCCGCCAAACTCACCGACGCCGGCCTGAGCACCATCGACGCCCTCGCCCGCGCCCGCGACGACCAGCGCCCCGCCACCCTGCCCCGCCGCTCCTTCGACCAACTGCGCGCCCAGGCCGCCCTCCAAGTACGCCAGGACCACACCCGCACCCCCGCCAACCCCCAGGGCACCGTCACCGCCGAGGTCTTCGCCCCCGACGGCCTGGCCAGCCTGCCCGCCCCCAGCCCCGGCGACGTCTTCTTCGACATGGAGGGCTACCCCTACCACTCCCGCGAGGGCGAACGCGGCCTGGAATACCTCTTCGGCGCCACCACCGAGGACGAACACGGCACCGAGACCTTCCACGCCTTCTGGGCCCACGACCGCGCCCAGGAGAAGAAGGCCCTGGAGGACTTCGTCGACTTCGCCACCGCACGCGTGGACGCCGACCCCGGCGCCCACGTCTACCACTACGCCTCCTACGAGGTGGACCGCCTCAAACACCTGAGCTCGGAGTTCGCCACCCGCGAGGAGGAGGTCAACCGGCTCCTGCGCGAGAACCGCCTGGTGGACCTGTACACCGTCGTACGCAAGAGCCTGCGCGTGTCCCAGCGCTCCTACTCCATCAAGTACCTCGAACCCCTCTACCTGCCCGCGGCCCGCTCCGGCGGCGTCACCACCGCCACCTCCAGCATCGACGCCTACGCCGCCTACCTGGACGCCACCCGGGCCCAGGACCCCGACCGGGCCGCCCGGGTCCTGGCCGACATCGCCGCCTACAACCGCGACGACTGCCACTCCACCGCCCGCCTGCGCGACTGGCTGGAGGACCACCGCACCCACCAGGGCATCACCGACCGCCCCCTGGTCCAGCTCGAACTCACCGAGGCCGAGGCCGAACGCGCCCGCAAACGCGAGGAGAAGGCCGCCCGCCACGCCGCCCTCACCGAACCCCTGCTCGACCAGGTCCCCGCCCAGCCCCAGGACCGCGAACCCGACCACCACACCCGCGCCCAACTGGCCGCCCTGGTCGGCTACTACCAGCGCGAGAACCTGCCCCCCTGGCGCGAGCACTACCGGCGCACCAGCGCACCCCTGACCGACCTGGAGTCCGACACCGACTGCGCCGTGCCCTGGCAGGTGCGCGCGGGGGAGTGGATCGAACCCAGCGGCCGCCAGCGCAAGTCCCGCCGCGAACTGTCCCTGCGCCTGGACACCGCCCACCCCCACCCCTTCACCTCCGGCCAGGACGTCCACCTGCTCTACCCCGGCGCCCCCGGACAGGCCGCCACCACCACCCAGGCCAAGGTCACCGACGCCGACGCCGACACCCTGACCATCACCGAGACCTGCGACCCCGACGCCACCTACTCCCGGCCCCCCGTCGCCGTCCTGCCCGGCTCACCGGTCAACCCCGCCCCCAAGGACGGCGCACTGGAGACGGTGGCCCGCACCGCCCTGGACACCCTGCCCGCCTGGCCCCACCACCCCGGCCTGGACGTGCTGCGCCGCATCCCGCCGCGCCTGACCGCCCCCGGCCCGCTACCCGACCCCGCCGACCACGACGGCGACCTCATCAAGGCCACCATCGCCGCCGTGGACCACCTGGAGGGCTCCTACCTGGCCGTGCAGGGCCCGCCCGGCGCCGGAAAGACCTACCTGGCCGCCCAGCTCATCACCCACCTGGCCCGCCAGGGCAAGAGCGTGGGCGTGTGCTCCACCAGCCACAAGGCCGTGGAGAACGTCATGACCGCCGCCCTGCGCGCCGCCGAGGCGGCCGGGGTGGACCTGGCCGCCGCCAAACGCGCCAAGGGCCGCGGCAAGGACACCGCCGAGGACCTGCCCTGGGAACAGCCCTCCACCGCCCAGGCCCTGGCCACCTGGCGCACCAAGCACACCGCCCAGGGCCGCCCCGTCCTCATCGGCGGCACCGCCTGGGCCATGTCCAACGCCGCCATGGTCGCCGACCCCCTGGACGTGCTCATCATCGACGAGGCAGGACAGTTCGCCCTGGCCGACACCCTCGCCGTCTCCGCGGCCGCCCGCAACCTCGTCCTGCTGGGCGACCCCCAACAGCTGCCCCAGGTCGTCCAGGGCACCCACGGCGAGGGCGCCGACGCCTCCGCCCTGCAACACCTCATGGCCGGACGCCAGATCATCGACCCCTCACGCGGCTACTTCCTGGACCAGACCCGCCGCATGCACCCGGCCGTGTGCGCCACCGTCTCCGCCCTGTCCTACCAGGGCCGCCTGCACGCCCACCCCTCCACCTCCCAGCGCACCCTGGCCACCCTGGAACCGGGCGTGTACACCCTGCCCACCCCCCACCAGGGCCGCACCACCCACAGCCCCGAGGAGGTCCAGGCGGTGGTGGAGGTGGCCGCCCACCTGGTCACCGACAAGGTCACCGACGCCGCCGACGCGCACCCGCGCCCCCTGACCGGCCACGACATCCTCGTGGTGGCCCCCTACAACCTCCAGGTGCGCGCCCTGCGCCGCGCCCTGGCCCAGGCCGCCCGCACCACCCCCGCCCTGGAGGGGGTGCGCGTGGGCACCGTCGACAAGTTCCAGGGCCAGGAGGCCGCCGCCGTCATCTGCTCGATGACCACCTCCAACGCCGCCGAGGCCAGCCGCGGCACCGCCTTCGTCCTGGACCGCAACCGCCTCAACGTGGCCCTGTCCCGCGCCCAGCTGGTCGCGGCGGTGGTCTTCTCACCCGACCTGCTCACCACCGCCCCGCGCAGCATCGACGAACTGCGCCTGCTGTCCTCCTTCACCCGCCTGACCGGGGGCGCCCGCCCCTGGCCCGCCGCGCCCTGACCCGACCCGGCGCTGCGACCGCGCTCACCCCCGGGCACCGGCCCCGCCGACGCGCCCCCGCCCGCCCCCAGGTCAGGACCGCCCCGCCACCGGGGGAGCCGCCGCCGGGGCCCACGCCCCGCGGTTTCGCACACCCCCCGGGTGGAGTACGTTTTACACAGCGCCGCACTCGCCCCGAGCGCCACACGCCAGGGGCGGTGCCACGCGTGTTCTGACGGCAAGAACCACCACCCGCGCCCCGGTGCGGGCGTGCCCCCGCCCGCCCTGGACCGCCACCCGTTCTCGAAAGGCACCACGGCCCCCGTGTCTGACCGTCCCTCCGCCCCCGGCGGCGGCCGCAACACCCGCCACCCCACCGGCATCCGCGTCGTCATCGCCCTGTTGGCCCTGTTGTGCCTGGTGCTCGGACCGGCCGGCTACCTGCGCGGACTCAGCGTCCAGGCCCACGCCGGCTCCGCGGCCGAGTGGTTCACCCTGGCCTTCGGCGCCGCCGTGGGCATCCCCCTGCTGGCCGCCGCCGTGGCCACCGTGGCCGGGGACCGCAGGGCCGCCCTGTGGTCGCTGGCCCTGCTGGCCTGGCCGGTGGTCTTCGTCGCGGCCATCCACCTGGCCCAGGCGCTGTGACCTGCCCCGCGCCGCCCGGAGCAGGGCCCGGACCCGGCCCGAAGCGGCGGTAGGCTACCGCCGTGTCACCCAAGAAACGCAAGCGCCGCAAGGCCCAGCGCCCCGACACCGCCATGCCCGCCCCGCCCCGGGAGCAGAGCGCACCAGACACCGGCCGGCGCACACCCAAGCCAAGGACCGACCGCACCCCGGTGGTCCTCTCCGATCCGCCCGACCGCAGGATCACCGCGCTGTGGGTGGCCCTGACCCTGGTGTGGCTGCTGGGCACCCCGCTGGCCCTGGCCAACCTGCTGTTCGTGTTCATGGACCTGCAGGAGGCGGTGCTCCACGCCGCCCCCGACGCCCCGCCACCCCAGGAGGGCCTGGACTCCGTCGGCGACGCCCTGGTCTGGGTCCTGGTCCTGGCCCTGCTCGTCCCGGCGGCCTCGGCCGTGGCCGCCCTGGTCCTGCGGCGCAAGATCGCCGCGATCGGGTTCACCGCGGCACTGGCCGCCTCGGCCCTGCCCCTGCTGTGGGTCATGCCCCCGGCCGAACTGTGGGACGCGCTGCGCACCCACCTGTTCGGCTGACACCCCGCCCCGACCGCTCCCACCGCCCCGGGCCCCGCGCCGCCTCCCACGCCCGCGCCGGGCCCTGGGCCATCATGGATGACCGTGAACACACCCCAGCCCACCCCCGACCCCGCGGCCCCCCACGAGATCGCCCTGCCCGGCGCCGTGCGCGCCCGCCTGGAACAGGCCACCCCCAGCGTCCTGATCGACACCCGCGCCCTGGCCCGGGTCCGCGAACGCTTCGACACCGAACAGGCCCAGACCCTGGGCCGCTACCTGGCCAACGCCCAGTCGCCCAACACCCTGCGCGCCTACCGCGCCGACTGGACCTCCTTCACCGCCTGGTGCCTGGCCCAAGGCCGCCAGTCCCTGCCCGCCGACCCGGTGGACGTGGCCGTGTACCTGGCCGCCTGCGCCCAGGAACGCACCCCCGACGACGCCGGCTGGGCCCTGGCCCCCTCCAGCATCGAGCGGCGCGCCGCCGCCGTGGCCGCCGTCCACGGCGCCCACGGCCTGGACTCGCCCACCCGCGCCGAGGTCGTGCGCATGACCCTGCGCGGCATCCGCCGCACCCGCCGGGCCCGCCCGCGCCGCAAGGACCCGGTGATCCTGCCCGTCCTGGAGGCGCTGCTGGCGGTACGCCCCCAGCCCGGCCACCCCCACGGGGTGGCCCGCAGGCGCGACACCCTGCTGCTGCTGGCCGGATTCGGCGGGGCCCTGCGCCGCAGCGAGCTGGCCGCGCTGACCTTCGACGACCTGACACTGCACACCGACCCCGCCACGGGCACCCCCGCCCTGGTGGTGAGCCTGGGCGCGACCAAGACCGACCAGGAGGGCCGCCACGACCAGAGGGTCGCCCTGCCCCGGGGACGGCACCGCCACACCTGCCCGGTGTGCGCCTACGCCGACTGGGCCGACCTGCTCGGGGCCCACCGCCAGGGCGGCGACGAGGCGGTGCGCGCCCTGCTGGAGCACCCGCGCCCCCAGGCCGCCCAGGCCCACGTGTGCCAGGGCTGGCGGGGCACGGACCTGGCCGACGGCTCCGAGCGCCCCCTGCTGCCCGCCGTGGACCGCCACGGCCACGTCGGGACGCGCGCGATGTCGGGCCGGGCCGTGGGGGAGCTGGTCAAGCGCTACGCCCACCGCGCCGGGCTGGACCCCGACGACTTCGGCGGGCACTCCCTGCGGGCGGGGTTCGCCACCCAGGCCGCGCTGGGCGGGGCCAGCGACCGCGAGATCATGCGCCAGGGCCGCTGGACCAATCCGCGCACGGTCCACGACTACATCCGCACCGCCAACCCGCTGGAGGACAACGCCGTCACCCGTCTGGGCCTGTGACCCCGCGCCTGCCGCCTCCGGGTGTCTCAGCTTGCCAACAAACCCACCAGATCACCAGTTAAAGTGCGATCCTTCCCTGATGAGACATTAGGTTGGTTCCGTGAGAAAGGGGACGGGCCCATGGTCGACGAGTTTCGCGCGGCGTTCCAAGAACTGATCGACGCCTCCGTCGCCACCGACCCCCAACACTTCCCCCCGGCCGTCCACAAGGTCTACGTCCTGGCCTCCCAGATCCCCGCCTCCGAACGCGAACTCGCCCTGGAGGCCCTGGCCCCCCTCCTCTCAGGAGACCAGGCCGCCCCCGGCATCATCGCCGACCTGTCCGTGGTCGCCGGAGCCCTGGTCGAGATGGGCACCGACCCCGGACCCACCGGCGTGGAGGTCCTGCGCCGCCTGCGCACCATGGGCAAGGGCGCCATCGTCTTCGCCCGCGCCTGGGAACGCACCGGCGGCGGCACCCCACCCGACCCCGACACCGTCACCGCCGACGCCGAGGCACGCGTGGCCGCCGACCTGGGCCCCGACGCCCCCAGCGCCACCATGTGCTGGTGGACCATCCGCCGCCACGGCCTGGCCGCCAAGACCATGCTCAGCGAAGCCGAGGTACGCGCCCACATCCGCCGCGACCCCGCCCTGCACGCCGAACTCATGGCCATCGCCAACCAGCTCAGCGACCTGCTCACCGAATTCGACCAGGTCCGCGCCCTGCTGCGCATGGCCGAGGCCACCAGCGCCCTGGTCATGGACCGCGCCTCCCAACGCGCCTTCCGCGTCCTCTTCGACGGCATCGGCGACAACGCCCAACTGCACACCCTGCTCGCCGACGCCCTCATCGGCCCCCACCGCCAGGGCCTGCCCGGAGACCCCCCCGACCCGCGCTGGGTCGCCGCCTTCCGCGACAGCGCCCCCGACCCCGCGGCCCAGACCGTACGCGGCTGGTGGAACCTGGTCGCCCACGACGGCACCTGGGTGTGGAACGAGGGCGTACCCGCCGAGATCCCCACCCTGCACGGCGAACACCTGCTGGTCCTGGACGAACAGCCCTACCCCCGCTCCTGGAACGCCGCCAGGCGCCACCCCCAGGTACGCGGCTGGCTGGAGGTGGAGGCCGAACTCTCCCCCGAGGAGACCGCGCTGTGGTGGAAGCGCGTCGCCCCGACCGAACCGGCCATCCCCAGCGCCGACGAGGACCAGCACCCGCCCCTGCCCGAACCGGTCGTGCTCGGCGCCGACGACACCCCCGAACCCGTCCGGGTCCGCGGCTTCCTGCCCGAGGAACCCCCCACACCCGAACCCGCCACCTCCGAGCCCTCCGCGCCCGCCGATCCCCGGCCCGAACCCCCCAGCGCACCCGTGCGCCCCGAACCCGCCGCACCCACGCCCCCGAGCGCCCCGGCCCGACCCGAGACCCCCGCCCCCGCGCAGCGGCCCCAACCGCCCCGAGCCCTCCGCCCCGACCCCGCACCCACCGGCGGCAACGGCCTCCTACCGCCCCTGCCGCCCGGGGTCTCCAACAGCTCGGCCTGGGGACCCACCTGGCGCTGAGGGCCCCGCCGCCTCACAGCAGGCCCGGGACAGCAGGCCCGGGCGCGCCCGCGCCCCACCCTTCACCCCGGGCCCCGGCCCCGGGCGGCCCCCTCAGGCCCGGTGCCGGGGCGTGTGGGGGACCGACCCGGTCACGGCACGACCGCGCCGGGGGTCCTCCCCGTCCTCGTACAGGCCCGCGAAGTACTCCTCCTCAGTGGGCCCCTCCTCCTCGCGGCGCCAGCGCCGACCCACGAACAGCGGAGCCACCAGCACCACCACCAGCGGCACGAACACCCCCAGCGGCAGCAGCACCAGAGCGCCCTCGGTCCCGGGCAGCTGCGGCAACCGCTCCAGCAGGTGGACCCGCCACAGCGACAGACCGCTCAGGGAGGAGACCACCAGCCCCGCCCCCAGGGGCAGCATCGGCGTCAGCCGCGGCGCAACCGCCACCACGGCCACCAGCAACCCCACGCACACCAGCCCCGCCACCGCCAGGGGACCCGAACCCTGCAGGAGGCCCAGACCGGCCGTGTGCAGACCGCGCAGATGGGTGAACGCCCACCCCGACGCCAAAACCAGCAACGGACCCAGGACCAGACCGAACAGGAAGCCGACGAAGTGTCGCACGGGGGTGCTCCTCTCAGAGGTTGCGCAGCACCCTAGCGACAAAAACCAGAAACGGCATCACATCCCACCACAGCGGGCATCCGCCCCGGGGCGGGCGCGGCGGATGCCCGCCCCGCCACGCCAGGGACGGCACCCACCACACACGCCCTAGTCGGCCTCCGGACGACGGCGCAGCGCGTCCGCGCCGGGCCGGCCCGGCACCGCCAGCACCCGGTCGCTGGGCGGCGTGCGCCCCCACCGGCGGCGGAACTCATAGGCCACCAGAGCCACCACCACCGACCCCACCGAGGCCAACAGCGCCTGACGCTGGTCGGGGATGACCACCATCGCCACGAAGATCGTCACCAGACCGCCCAGCACCACCCACGTCAGGTACGGAAACACCCACATCCGCAGCGTCAGCCGCTCCGGCTCGCGCCGACGCACCCGCGCCCCCACCACCAGCTGCGAGGCGCAGATGGTCAAGAACAGCACCAGCAGGATCGCGCCGATGGAGGCCACCAGGAACGGGAACACCCGGTCGGGCCACAGGTAGTCGGCCACCGCCGCGGCGTAGCCCACCACGGTGCCCAGCAGGATCGCCCGCACCGGCACACCCCGCCGGTTGGTACCGCGCAGCACCCGCGGGGCGTCCCCCTGCCGGGTCAGCGTGAACAGCATCCGCGAGGAGGTGTACATCGCCGCGTTCAGCACGCTCAGCACCGCGACGAAGACCACGATCTCCATGATCAGCGCGGCCCCGGGCACACCCACGTGCTCCATCACCGCCACGAACGGGCTCCTTCGCGGATCCACGCTGTTCCACGGCAGCACCATCACCACGACCACGATCGAGGCCACGTAGAACAACCCGATCCGCCAGAGCACGTTGGTCACCGCCGAGGCCACACCGCGCTCGGGCTCGGAACTCTCACCCGCGGCCACGGTGATGATCTCCACCCCGCCGAAGGCGAACAGCACCACCACCGTGGCGGCCAGCACCGCGACCCACCCGTTGGGCGCCACACCGCCGTGCTCCCACAGGTTGGCCACACTGGAGCCGCCCGCACCGCTCCACAGACCCAGCGCCCACAGGCCGCCGATCAACAGGAAAGCCACGATCGTGGCCACCTTGACCAAGGAGAAGAACGACTCCGTCTCGGCGAAGACACGCACCGAGACCAGGTTGGCCACCGTCATCGACAACAACACCAGCAGCGCCAGCGCCCACCCGGGCACCCCCGGCACCCACTGGCCCAGGATCGCCGCACCGGCCACCGACTCCGCGGCCACCAGCACCGCGTACATCCACCAGTACACCCAGCCGATGGTGAAACCGGCACGGGGACCGAAGGCCAGGCGGGCGTAGTCGGAGAAGGAACCCCCCGCCGGGACCGCCACCACCATCTCACCCAGGGCGCGCAGGGTGAAGAACACCAAAGCGCCCGCCAGGACGTAGGAGAAGACCGCCGCCGGACCCGCCATCTGGATGACCGACCCGGAACCGATGAAGAGCCCGGCACCCACCGAACCGCCGATCGCGATCAGCGCCATGTGGCGGCGCCTGAGCGAGTGGGCCAGTCCGGCGCCGGGGGTCTGCGTTTGGTTGGCCGCTCTCTCAGGCGGCGTCACACTGCTTGTCACCCGGCCAACCTTAGGAGCATCTCACTCCCTGGACAGGACCCGACCCCCACAAAAACAGCCGATGACCCCATCATGTGAAACAAGTAACACCCCAAGGGGGGGTCGACCTCCGCGCGCATGAGCCAGACCACCCGCCCGAAAGACCCGCGCACCCGCACCCGCACGGCCCCGGGCCGCGCGCCCCGCCCACGGCCCGGCGAAGGAACGGTTCGGCGGGGGAGGGGCCCCACCCCCACCCACACCCCGGGCCGACACTCCCTTCCCCGACCTCCCGCGGCCGACGCACGACCCAGCCCCGCACCCCTGAGGGACGCCAACCCCCACACCAGACCTCACCCCACCGGGGGAGGCGCCACCGCTCCCACCTGTGCCACGATCACCCACGTGCGCCACCTCACCCTGCTCCTGCGCCCGCTCACCAGCGCCCACACCTACCGGCGCTGGGCCTACCTCGTCATCGGCGGCGCACTCCTGATGCCCTACGCCATCGCCGCCCTCGTCCTGGCCACCCTCATCACCGAACACGCCCCCACCCTGCCCACCCGACCCGTCCACGCCCTCACCCTCACCGCGGCCCTGGCCGCCGTCGCCGCCACCGCCTACCTGCCCGGCACCCGCAACGCCCAGACCCACCTGGCCCGCGCCCTGCTCCGCGGCCCCCTCACCCACACCCCCCGCCCCAACCCCACCTGGCGCACCAGCGCCCGCACCAGCCTGTGGCTGTGCCTGCACATGGTCACGGGCATGCTCGTGTGCCTGCTCACCATGACCGCCCTGACCGAGGCCGCCCTCCTGGCCGTCGCACCCCTGACCCGCGACCCCTCCACCGCCGCCCAGGGACCCCTCACCTTCATGGGACAGACCACCCCCACCACCACCCAGCGCGCACTCGGCCCCCTCATCGGCCTGGCCCTGCTGGCCGCCCTGGTCTACACCACCGCCCTGGCAGGCCACCTGCTCACCCTGGCCGCACCCCGCCTGCTGGGCCCCTCACCCGCCGAACGCCTGGCCGCCGCCCAGGCCCACGCCCACACCCTCGCCGAACGCAACCGCCTGGCCCGCGAACTCCACGACTCCCTGGGCCACGCCCTGTCCGTGGTCACCCTCCAGGCCGCCACCGCCGCCCGCCTCATCGACACCGACCCCGACTTCGCCCGCCAAGCCCTCACCCACATCGCCGACCAGGCCCGCACCGCCACCGCCGACCTCGACCACGCCCTGGGCATCCTGCGCGAGAACACCCCCACCCCCCGCACCACACCCCCCGACCTGACCCACCTGCCCCACCTGGCCCAGGCCACCCAACACACCGGCACCGACCTGACCCTGCACCTGACCGGCGACCCCGCCCGCGTACCCGCCCTGCTCTCCCGCGAGACCTACCGCATCAGCCAAGAAGCCCTCACCAACGCCCTACGCCACGCCCCCGGCCAACCCCTCACCCTCACCCTGAACATCACCCCCACCGACCTGACCCTGACCATCACCAACCCCCTGCCACCCACCCGCACCCACCGCACCCCACGCCAACGAGGCCACCACGGCATCACCGGCATGCGAGAACGCGCCCACCTGCTCGGCGGCACCCTCACCGCCCGCCCCCACCACGGCACCTGGCAACTCACCTGCCACCTGACCTGGAAAGAACAACCGTGATCGGCATCAACCTCGTCGACGACGAAGCCCTCATCCGCGCCGGACTGGCCGCCCTCATCAACGCCGAGGACGACATGCGGGTCACCGGCCAGGCCGGCGACGGCGCCGACGTCCCCGACCTCGTCCGCCGCACCCGCCCCGACCTGGTCCTGATGGACGTACGCATGCCCCACCTGGACGGCATCCAGGCCACCCGCACCCTGCACACCACCCTGACCGACCCGCCCCGCGTCATCGTCCTGACCACCTTCGACAACGACGACTACGTCTGGGGCGCCCTACGCGCCGGCGCCAGCGGATTCCTCCTCAAACGCACCCCGCCCGAGGACATCCTCGCCGCCATCCGTATCGCCCACCGCGGCGAGACCCTGCTCTTTCCCACCGCCCTACGCCACCTGGCCGCCACCCAGCCCAGCGCACCCACACCCGCCGCCCGCGCCGTGGCCACCCTCACCGAACGCGAATCCCAGACCCTGACCCTCATGGCCAAGGGACTCGCCAACGCCGAGATCGCCGACCACCTCTTCCTGGGCACCGAGACCGTCAAGACCCACGTCTCCCACATCCTCACCAAACTCGGCGTCCGCGACCGCACCCAGGCCGTCATCGCCGCCTACGACTCCGGCCTCATCCGCCCCAACACCGGCCACTGACAGCCCCGCACACGACGACACACCCACCCCCAAATGAACACACGGCAACAACACTGCTACTTTCGGCAACCACACCGTGTCCACGCCACACCCGGGGAACCACATGCCCACCACCATCGACCTCGACCACGTCCGCCACCTCTACCGCACCCACCGCGACGACCTGGCCCTGGTCCGCGACCAGATGCGCCACCACCACACCACCAACCCCCACCTGCGCCCCTGCACCGACGACATCGAAGCCGAGATCACCTACCTGCTCCTACGCGAGAACACCCCCGCCCACACCGTCCAGATCGGCCCCGACCACGGCTGGTCCACCACCTGGATCCTGTCCGCCCTACGCGACAACGGCACCGGCCACCTGCACTCCTTCGACACCCGCGACCACGCACCCCGCCACGTCCCCACCGACCTGGCCCGCACCCGCTGGACCCTCACCCACGGCGACGTCCGCACCACCACCGCCCACCTGCCCCCGCGCACCGACCACCTGCACATCAACGCCACCCACCAGGGCTGGTTCGCCCGCTGGTACCTGCACCACCTGCTGCCCACCCTGCCCCCGCACACCCCCGTCACCATCCACGACGTCTTCCGCCAACGCTCCACCCCGCCCTACACCGAAGGCGCCCACGTCATGGCCTGGCTCACCGCCCACACCACCGGCTTCTTCACCGCCTCCGCCGCCCGCGCACCCCACACCCACCGCGCCCTACGCGAACTCAAGGAGGAACTCGGCCTGACCACACCCCTGCACCCCGGCCACCACAACCCCGCCATCTACTTCCGCCTGCCGGCCCCCGCCCGACCCACCGCACCCACCCCCTGACACACGACAACGGGGTGGAGGCACCAGCCCCCACCCCGCACGAACACACCCGCGGCTCAGCCCTCCCCGGCCTCCACCGCACGCCGGGCACGCTCACGCCCCGACACCACATCAGCCGCATCCGCCACAATCCGCGAAAAATTCACCGGCTGATCCAGACTCACCATGTGCCCCGCCCGCGGCACATTCACCAACCGACCATCCACACACGCGTCGAAGAAATGCTTCTCATGGATCCGGAAGTGGTCACGCGCCCCGTTGATCAACCACACCGGCCCCTCATACGAAGCCAACGCCGACAACACGTCCATCTCCGAGACCGCGTCGATCACCGCCGTGGCCGCCTCCACCGCCAAACCACCCCCCAACACCGCCTCAGCCGCACCATCACGCAACGTCAACCGGTGAAACCGCTCGTTGACCGCCGCACCCTTGTCCGGCAACCGATCCATCAGCACCGCAGGAATCCGGTACACCTGCGCCAACAACTGCGCGGGCTTGGCCGTACAACTGGCCGCCACCAACCCCGCCACCCGATCCGGAGCAGCACCCGCCGCCGCGATCGAGACGAACCCGCCCAGGCTCAACCCCACCAACAGCGCACGACCACCCACACCGTCGATCGCGTCCAGCACCGCATCCACCGCACGCCCCAGCGAGAACTCCTCACCCCGCCGCGACCCGTGCCCCGGAAGATCAGGGACCGCCACCGTACGCCCCTGAGCCTCCAACAGCTCCACCTGCGGACGCCACATCGTCCCCGACACCCGCAACCCGTGCACCAAAACGATCGGCACACCCATGACCGCCTCCTCCTACCGCATCCGGTAGCGCACCGTCACCGGAGCGTGATCCGACCAACGCCCCGCATGCTCCTCAGCACGCTCCACCCGCGCCTGCACCGCACGCCCCGCCAACCCCGGCGTGGCCACCTGCAGATCGATCCGCCACCCCGCGTCGTTGTCGAAGGCACGACCACGGTAGGACCACCACGTGTAGGGCCCCTCCTGGTCCGGATGCAACGACCGCACCACGTCCACGTACCCCGCCTCGTCGAAAACCCGCGACAACCACTCCCGCTCCTCGGGCAGGAACCCCGCGTTCTTACGGTTGGCCCGCCAGTTCTTCATATCCACCTCGGCATGGGCGATGTTCCAGTCACCGCACACCACCAGCTCACGACCGCGCTCCTCCACCTGCGCACGCCGCTTGACCAGGTACGGCAAGAACGCCTCCATGAAGCGCTCCTTCTCCTCCTGGCGCTCGGTACCCACCTCACCCGAGGGCAGGTACAGGCTGGCCACCGTCACCCCACCCAGGTCCACCTCCACATACCGGCCCGCATCCTCGAACTCGGCATGCCCGAACCCCACACGCACCTCGTCGGGCTCACGCCGCGAGTACACCGCGACCCCCGCACGCCCCCGCGCCGCCGCCGGAGCCAACACCACATGCCACCCCTCGGGAGCCACCACCCCCGCCGGCAGCTGCTCGGCCTCGGCCCGCGTCTCCTGGAGGCACACCACATCGGCGTCCGTGGCCGCCAACCACCCCACGAACCCCGGATCCTTCCTCGCCGCGGCCCGCAACCCGTTCACATTGACGCTCGAAACAGTCAAGAAAGTCGTATCCACAGGCAAAGCCTAGCCACACCCCGACTCAGCCGCCCCCGCCCTCGGCCACCAGACGCCGCAGCACCCCGTACGTACGGTTCGACGACGCCGCCTCCCGCTGCGCCCGCGCCGTCACCTCGATGTAGGCCTGCGACGACGCCACCGACGCATGCCCCAGAAGGTGCATGATCTCGGTCACCGACGCCCCGTCCTCCGCCAACCGCGTCGCGAAGGTGTGCCGCAACGCGTGCACCAGCGTCCCCCGCGCCACCCGGTCGTGCACACCCGCGTGCCTGTAGCACTGCTGCACCAGATACTGCAGCCCACCACGGCGCAACCCCTCGCCCCGGTTGTCCACCAACAAGGGATCCGACCCCCGCACCTGACCGAACCGCTCACGCCGCGAGGCCAGATACGCCTCCAACAGCGCCTCCAACGGCACCTCGATCGGCAGGACCCGCTCACCCCCGCCCTTGCCCACCACCCGGATACGACGCTCACCCGAACGCCCGCCCACCGACTCCACCCGAAGCGAGAGCATCTCCGCCGACCGCATCCCCGTCAGCAGCGCCAACGCCAACACCGCAAGATCCCGCTCCGGCCACGGATCACGCGCCTTGCGCGCACCCCGCGCCAACGCCTCCAACAACCGCTCCGGAGTGTCCTCACCCATCAACGGCTTGGGCCCGGAGGGACGCACCCGCGGCCGCGGCACCGCCGACATCGGATTGCCCGCCACCACCCGCTCCGACACCCAGAACGCGAAGAACCCGTTCCACGTCGACCAGGCCCGCAGCACACTGGAGGCCGCCCGCTCCGCGGCGAACTCCGCGAACGCCGCCCGCAACACCCCCGCCTCCAGGTCCTGCCACCCCACCCGCTCGGGCTCCACACCCACCACCTGCGCCACACACCCCAGCACCCCGCGCAGATCACGCCGGTAGGCGGCCACCGTGTGCGGGGAGGGCTTGGCCGCCCGACGCGCCACCAGGTACTGCTCCACAGCCTCGACCACAGGCCCCCTCTGAGCACTCATACCCCCAGCATCCCCGATTCCGCGGGCACTTCCACCGCCCGCCGCCACCGCGTACGAACGCGTTCGACGCCCCGGGGCGGGGGAGGGGAGGCACCCGCGGCACCGCAACGGAACCGGGGAGGTGAAACCGGGGAAGGCCCGGCCGCAGGGGAGAGGGCCCCCTGACCGGGCCGGACCGACCATGGGGGAGAGGCGTCCACCTCACCCCGAACCCAGCACCCGCCGCACCCCCGCCGCGATCTCCACGTCCTCACGCGCGGGCACCACCAACGTACGCACCCGCGCACCAACCCCCGTCACCTCCGCCTCACCCTCCACAGCGGCATTCACCGCCCCATCCACACCCACCCCCAAAAAACCCAACCCCCGCGCCACACGCTCACGCACCGGTGCCGCGGCCTCACCCACACCACCGGTGAACACCAACGTGTCCACCCCGCCCAACGCGGCCGCCATCGACGCCACACCCGCACACAACCGGTGCACGTACACCCCCAACGCCAGCCGCGCCCGCGCGTCCTCACGCGCCAACACCTCACGCATGTCCTCGGTCCCCGCGAGCCCCAACAACCCCGACTCGCGTTCCAACCCCCGCTCAACCTCCTCCACCGACAACCCGCCATGGCGCACCAGCCACACCACCAGCCCCGGGTCCACACTCCCCGAACGCGTGGCCATCACCACCCCCTCCAACGGGGTGAACCCCATGCTGGTGTCCACGCACCGGCCCCCCGACACCGCCGCCAACGACGCCCCCGACCCCAGGTGCGCGCTCACCACACGCTCCCCACCGGTCAACTCCACCGCCCGCCGCGACACGTAGGCGTGCGAGAGCCCGTGGAACCCGTACCTGCGCGCCCCCAGCTCCCGGCGCCACCGCTCGGGCACCGCGTACGTGGACGCCACCTCCGGCAGACCGGCGTGGAAGGCGGTGTCGAAACAGGCCACCGCCGGACGGTCGGGCAGCACCCGCCCCACCGCCTCGATCGCCTCCAGCGCCTTGGGCTGGTGCAGGGGCGCCAGCGAACCCCACGCCCGCAACCGCTCCACCACCGAGGCGTCCAGGCGCACCGGGTCGACGAACTCATCGCCCCCGTGCACCACCCGGTGACCCACCGCGTCCACCTCGGGCACACCCTCCAACACCCGGCTCAGCTCCCGCCGATCCCAGTGCCCACCGCGCACGGGGATCGACTCCGAGGCCAGCACCGCCCCGTCACCGTCCACCACCCCCAGCTTCAGGCTGGAGGAACCTGCGTTGACCACCAGAACACGCATCAGTGCCGCCACACCCACTCACGGATCTCAGCGGGATCCTCACCGAACTCCCGCGTGTGGGCCCGGTGCCGCAACCGCTCCTCCGCCATCCGCTGACGCACGTCCGCCGCCTGCCGCCCCAGCCCCGGGACCCGGTCGATCACATCCATCACCAGGTGGAACCGGTCCAGGTCGTTGAGCATCACCATGTCGAACGGCGTGGTCGTGGTACCCCGCTCCCTGTACCCGCGCACGTGCAGGTTCCCGTGGCCCGCCCGCCGGTAGGCCAACCGGTGCACCAGCCACGGATACCCGTGGAAAGCGAAGATCACCGGCTTGTCGGTGGTGAACAAAGCGTCGTACTCCACGTCGGACAACCCGTGCGGGTGCTCGCTGTCGGGCTGCAACCGCATCAGATCCACCACGTTGACCACCCGCACCCGCACCCGCGGCAACCACCGACGCACCAGATCCGCCGCCGCCAACGCCTCCAACGTGGGCACATCACCCGCACACGCCAGCACCACGTCCGGATCCGCACCGCCGTCGGTACTGGCCCACTCCCAGATCCCGATCCCGCGCGCGCAGTGCGCCACCGCCTCCTCCATCGACAGGTAACCCAGCCCCGGCTGCTTGCCCGCCACCACCACGTTGACGTAGTCGCTGGAACGAAGACAGTGGTCGGCCACCGACAGCAGCGTGTTGGCGTCCGGCGGCAGGTACACCCGCACCACCTCCGCGGGCTTGTTCAGCACCACGTCCAAGAACCCCGGATCCTGATGGGTGAACCCGTTGTGGTCCTGGCGCCACACATGCGAGGTCAACAGGTAGTTCAACGACGGGACCGGACGCCGCCACGGCAGCTGCCGCGACACCTTCAACCACTTGGCGTGCTGGTTGAACATCGAGTCCACGATGTGCACGAACGCCTCATAGCAACTGAACACCCCGTGCCGACCGGTCAGCAGATACCCCTCCAACCACCCCTGGCACAGATGCTCACTGAGCACCTCCATCACCCGGCCCCCGGGCCCCAGGTGCTCATCGGTCGCCAACACCCCGGCCTCCCACTCCTTGTCCGAGGCCTCGAACACCGCGTCCAACCGGTTGGAGGCCGTCTCGTCCGGCCCCACCAACCGAAACGTCCGCGGATTGGCCCGGATCACATCCCTCAGGAAACCGCCCAGCACACGCGTCGCCTCACTGGTCTGGGTCCCACTCCTGCCCACCTCCACCGCGTACCCGCGAAAGTCCGGCAACACCAGCTCACGCCGCAGCACCCCGCCGTTGGCATGCGGACTCGCACTCATCCGCCGATCGCCCTCGGGCGCCTGGCCACGCACCTCGGCCACCGGAGCACCCGACTCCCCGAACAGCTCCTCGGGCCGGTAGGAGCGCATCCACTCCTCCAACAGCCTCCGGTGCCCCTCGTCGGAACGCACCTGGCCCAACGGCACCTGGTGGGAACGCCACGTCCCCTCCACCGGCCGACCGTCCACCTCCACCGGCCCCGTCCACCCCTTGGGTGAGCGCAGAACCACCAACGGCCACACCGGGCGCTCCCGCACACCCAGCACGCGCGCCCGGTGCTGGATCCGCGCGATCTCCTCCAGCGCCTCGTCCACCACCTCGGCCATCCGCCGGTGCATGTACCGGGGATCCTCCCCGCTGACCACCAGCGGCCGGTACCCCAGCCCCTCGAAGTAGGACAGCAGCTCCCGCTCGGGAATCCGCGCCAGCACCGTGGGATTGGCGATCTTGTACCCGTTCAGGTGCAGGATCGGCAGCACCGCACCGTCGTGCACGGGGTTCAGGAACGCGTTGCCGCGCCAACTGCCCGCCAGCGGACCCGTCTCGGCCTCACCGTCGCCCACCACACACGCCACCACCAGGTCGGGGTTGTCGAAGGCCGCACCCTGCGCGTGCGCCAGCGAGTAGCCCAGCTCACCGCCCTCGTGGATCGACCCCGGCGTCTCGGGCGCCACATGGCTGGGCACCCCGCCGGGAAAGGAGAACTGCCGAAACAGCCGCCGCATACCGTCCACGTCCTGGCCCACGTGCCGGTACACCTCGCTGTAGGTGCCCTCCAACCAGGCGTTGGCCACCGCCGCCGGGCCGCCGTGCCCCGGCCCCATCACGTACATCATGTCCAGGTCCCGGGCCCGGATCGCCCGGTTCAGATGCGCGTAGCAGAAGTTCAGCCCCGGGGTGGTGCCCCAGTGCCCCAGAAGGCGCGGCTTGATGTGCTCGGGCCGCAGCTCCTCACGCAGCAGCGGATTGTCCAGCAGATAGATCTGCCCGACCGACAGGTAGTTCGCGGCCCGCCAGTAGGCGTCGACGCGTCGCAGTTCGTCATCTTCCAGGGCCATACCGTCTTCCTCCCAGGAGGGCGTTCCCGTGTGTGGAGGGGGAGCGGGACGGCGCACCGGGGGAGTCCGCGCCCGACCCGGGCAATGGTAACGCTCCGCACTCACCCGGTCACGAACGGAGTGCCGCGGGGCCGCCTGGCCCGGGCGGGAAACCGTCGCCTGCCACGCCGCCCCCCTGCCCGGGGCGGGGGAGGGGAAACGCCGGGCGGGGCCTCCCGTGCGCCGCCGCGGCGGATGCCGAGTGGGGGAGGAGCGGGAGGGCGGGCATGGGCGCGAGGGCCCCGCGGAGGGGTGGGGGCGCAGCGGAAGGGGCGGGCGGGGCCCGGTGGCGAAGCCGACGGTCAGCCAACCGACCACCACGGAACTTCGCATAGAACTACAAAACCCTACAAAATCATGCATAACACGGTTTATGCATGAAACATGGAGGAACCGGAGAAGGCTCACACCCCAGGGGACACCCCACCACCCACCAACACCCCCGATCCCAAGCGCCAGGACACCGGACCCCACCGGACCGCACCCCGCCCCACCAGGGAGAACCACCCGGAACGGGGGACCGAGCACCGACCCCAGAGCACCCCGCCACAGCGAGGACCAGCCCGGACACGACACCAGCGCAGACCTGGAGCGACCCGCGCGCACCACACCACCGGGCGGACCACGCCGAGCCCGCGCCGAGACGGACCGGCGGACCGGCCCGAACCCCTCAACCCGCAGGCCCAAGACGCGACCGCGCCCTCAACGCCAGGCGTCCGGCCGAGCACGCGACGCCCCATCACCAACCGCCCGCACCGAACCTCGCGGCACCGAACCCGGACCGGCCCGCCGCACACACGATCACCCAGCCGCGCCGGCGCCCAGCCGCGCCGGCGCACCACAGCACCCGGGCGCACACCCGGGGCCCACACGGACGAGAACCCCTTCCCCGGAACCCTCCCCATATCGCCGATAATGCACATTATGTCAAGTAAAGGCGAACGGCCCTCTCCCACCACACCCACCACCCGCCCCCCGGGACCCCCCACCACCAAGCCCCGGGGAACACACAACCCACCCCTACTCAGGCAACCGCAACCACCCCGTACGCACCTGCCACCCACCCCCCGACTCCAACCGCTCCACCACCGCACGCTCCAACCGCGTCCGCCGCCCAGCAGCCGCCACATCCACCACCGGCATCCCGAACACGAACCGGAACACGTCCGACTCCCCCGGCTGCCCACACCCCACCAACGTGAACCGCCGCTGGAACCCCACGATGTTGGAACCCTCCCCCAACACCTCCTCCCACTGCGGATCCAACAACCACGACGTACACGTGGCCACCACCGGATCAAACCCCAGATGCTCCCGCGCGAACCCCCGCGCCCGACCCAACGCGTCATCCACCGACGCCGGATCCAGACCCCCCGAAGGAATGTGCAACCGCAACGCCAGATCCCCACGGCCCATCCCCGGACCCAACCGCGCCGCCTCCGCCTCCGGATACCACTCCACACCACCCTGGTCGGTCAACAACCCCGGCTCCAACTGCAACCCGCCCACCCAGTACAGGCGCCCCCGAAACTGCGCCGCCACCCACGACGCCGTCTCCACACCCAACCGGCCGAACATCCGCCGCGACCGCGCCACCTGCACACCCACGTCAGCCAACGTCGCCGCCGTCACCGACGGATCCACACCCAACGCCGCATGCGCCTCGAACTGCGCCGGAACCCGCGCCGCGAACGCCCACAACGACGCCACCCGCACCCGCGGATCCTCCGCCTCCACCAACGACGGCCAGTCCCGCCACTCCCCCACCGGCAGATCCGCGTCCGCACACAGGCGCCGGTACATACACCCCACCAGGTGCCACAACTCCGGCGGCCACTCCCCCCACACCGACCCCGACCCCGGCCACAGCGCCTCCACCTCGGCCCGGTCCCCCGCCTCCAGCGCGAACAGGTCCAACACCCGCCCCGCCTCAGCACCCACCGGCACCTCCAGAGCACTCACCGGCTCCGGCAGCCGCTCCGCCTCCTCCAACCACAGACGCACATCCGCGCCCAGACCGAACCGTTCCACCACCGCGACGCTATCCATCCCCACATCATGACCCAGCCCCCAACCACGCGCGAGTGAGGCCAGCCTCACAGGTGGGCATAGTGTTGACGTAACCCTCGAAAACCCCACACCAACCGAAAAAGAGGACCGCCACCGATGCCCGTGCCCGACCCGGAGCACCACGTCCGCGACTGGCTCGCCACCTACGACACACCCACCACATCGGTGGCCCACCTCCTCTGCGACCGCCACGACCCCGACGCCACCGCCACCACCGAGATCGGCCCCACCCTCGAAGCCACCACCCTCACCTTCGGCGAACTCGCCCAGCGCTCCCGCGCCCTGGCCGCCGGACTCGCCGACCTGGGCATCACCACCGGAGACCGCGTCGCCACCCTCATCCCCAAGGGCACCGACCTGACCGTCACCGCCCTGGCCGTATGGCGCCTGGGAGCCGTCCTCGTCCCCCTCCTCTCCTCCTTCGCCCCCTCCGCCATCACCGAACGCCTCACCAACTCCGGCGCCCGCCTGGTCGTGTGCGACGCCGAGTACCGCACCAAACTCGGCCCCGCCACCGACCACCCCTGGCACATCGCCACCACCGCCGCCCACCCCACCCACCAGGGCGACCACACCCTCACCAGCCTCGCCGCACGCGCCGCCACCGCACCACCCGCCCCCGACACCGCCGTGGGCGGCGACGGCCTCCTGGCCATCGTCTACGTCTCCGGCGTCGTCGGCCCGCCCCTGGGCGTACGCGTCCCCGTACGCGCCCTGGCAGCCATGCACGCCTACCACCACTACGGCCTGGGCGTACACGACGACGACGTCTACTGGAACACCGCCGACCCCGGCTCCGCCTACGGCCTCTACCACGGCCTCATCTCGCCCCTGCTGGCCGGGCACAACTCCCTGGCCCTGCGCGCCGGGTTCTTCGACCCCGAACTGACCCTGGACGTCCTGGGCGTCCACGGCGTCACCAACCTGGCCGCCGACCCCACCACCTACCGCACCCTGCGCGCCGCCACCAAGACCCTGCCCCCCGAGGTCATGGTGCAGAGCCTGGCCAGCGCGGGCGAACCCCTGGCCCCCGACGTCATCGACTGGGTCACCGACGTCTTCGGCGTCCCGGTACGCGACCACTACGGCCAGACCGAACTGGGCTGGTGCGTGGGCGTCCCCAACGGCGACACCGGCCAGGAACCCGCCGACCCGCCGCCCGGCGCGATCGGCCCCGCCCTACCCGGCTGGAACGTACAGATCCTGGAGGCCATCTCCGACGACCCGGCCCCCCTGGGCGCCTACGGGCGCGTGGCGGTGGACCTGGCGCGCAGCCCGCTGGCCTGGTTCGAGGGCTACGTCGGCCACGAGGGGGCCTCCCAGGTCAGGTTCACCCCCGACCACGCCTACTACCTGACCGGGGACACCGGCATCCAGGACCGCCGGGGATCGCTGTTCTTCTCCACCCGCGACGACGGGGCCATCCTGACCTACGGGTACCGGATCGGCCCGACCGAGGTCGAGTCGGTGCTCAACGCCCACCCCGCGGTGGAGGAGTGCGGGGTCTACTCGATCCCCGACGAGCTCGCGGGCCAGGTCATCGGTGCCCGTGTGGTCCTCGATCCCGGTCACGAGGCCACTCCGGAACTGGCCGAGGAGCTCAAGGAGTGGGTCGGCGACCGGTTCGCCACGCACGCCGCGCCGCGGGTGGTGGACTTCGTGGAGGAGCTGCCGCGGACGGCCTCGGGCAAGATGCGCCGGGCGCGCCTGCGCTGACCCGGCGCCCCGTCCGGGCGGGTCCGTCGGTGTGCCGGGCACCGGGTGCGGGCCGTACGCGCGCGCCGGCTGCCCACTCCCTCGTGCTCCCCCGGGCCGGGACGCGGGTTCAGGGGACGAGTTCGTCCAGGCGGGCGGCCAGGGACATGTCCCTCTCGGTGACGGCTCCCTCGGAGTGGGTGCTCAGCGTCAGGTGCAGGGTGTTGTAGCGGATGTCGATGTCGGGGTGGTGGTCGACCTGCTCGGCCGCCTGGGCGATCTCGTTGACGAGGGCGATGGCGGCCGGGAAGTCGGGCAGGCGCACGGTGCGGCTGATGGCGGGTGCGGCGGGGTCCAGCTCCCAGTCGGTGAGCCGGGCCAGGCCGTCGCGGATCTGATCCTCGGTGAGCTTCATGGTGGGTCCTCTCCCCCGGTGGTGGTCTGGTGCGCCCCCTGCCCGTGTGCGGGCCGGGTGGTCGCAGGGGGCTACGTACCCGCGCGCGGGGCGGGCATCACGTGCTCTGGTGGGGCTGGTGGGGGGCGGGTGCCCGGCTCCCCCGCCCCGGGGTCTGTGGTGGTCGGTGCGGCGGAGCCGCTCCTTTCTGTTCTTGTGATTGAGAGAAGAAAAGAGCCAGCTTTACGACGTAGATTTTAATCACCCGACAGTGTGGCGGTCCGTGTTACCAAGCTGAGGCCCGCCTTCCCACCTGCGCCGATCCTGCCCTTCTGGGCCCCGGTGTCCCCCTCAGGCTTGCGTAATCCCCCGTTGAGCGGTTCACTCTGGGGAACTCCGGCCCCTCCCCCACCCGGCGGACGCTCCCGCAGGCGACGCCCGCCGCTCTCCCCCGGAAGCGAGCCCATGCCCCACAAGAAGCGCCGTTCGCTTCGCGCCCGCATGATCACGCTGGTCCTGTTCCCCAGCACCGTGCTGCTGGCCCTGTGGGCCGCCTTCACCGCCCTGCTCGTCAGCGACATCGGCGAACTGCGCGCCACCGCCACCTTCACCGAACAGGTCGGCGTCCCCGTCGGGGAGACCATCAGCGCACTCCAACGCGAACGCCGCGCCACCATGGACGCGGCCTGGGGCACCGAGCGCACCGCCCTGGACCTGACCTACTCGCGCCAGCAGACCGACGAGGCCGTCGACGCCCTCAGCCAGAGCCTGGACGCCCTCGACGTCGAGGAGGTGCCCGAACAGGTCCTGGCCTTCCGGTCCGCCGTCAACCGCATCGACACCCACCGCGCCCGGGTGGACGCCTCCTCCCCCACCGAGATCGACCTGGAGCAGACCTCCGCCGTCTACGACGAGGTCATCGAACAGGGCCTGCGCGTGTGGGACGGCCAGGTCGGGCGCGCCGACCCCGCCCAGGCCCCGCACCTGCGCTCCCTGACCTCGCTGATGCGCACCCGCGAACTCCTCAACCAGCAGGACTCCGTCCTGGCCCACTCGGTGGCCACCAACACCTTCCCCGCCCGGGCCCACGCCCGGTTCGCCGCCGCGGCCGGGGCCCAGCACTACACCTGGGACCGGGTCGTGGTCGAGCTGAGCGAGAAGGACAGCCAGGAGTACATCCTGCTGGAGTCCTACAGCGAACTGCAGCGCATCTACCAGCTCCAGGAGAGCATCATCGCCATGCCCGTCCAGGGCGGAGCCACCGTCCCGGTCAACGCCACCGCCTGGCGGGGCGCCGCCGAGGCCGTGGACGCGCGCATGCGCGACGTCGAACAGGGTCAGATGGACCAGGTCATCGCCTTCAGCCGCACCCAGTCGGCCGAACTGCGCACCAGCGTCCTGCTGATGAGCGTGCCCGCCCTGGTGGCCGCCCTGCTCTCCTCCGCGGTCGCCGTGGGCGCCACCCAGCGCCTGGGCAGGCGCCTGCAGGACCTGCGCACGGCCACCCTGGAGCACGCCCGGGTGCGCCTGCCCGAGGTCACCGCCCGGCTGCGCGCGGGCGGCAGCGTGGACGTGGACACCGAGGTGCCGCGCCTGCGCGTGGAGAGCACCGACGAGATCGGGCAGGTGGCCGAGGCCTTCAACGACGCCCAGCGCGCGGCCGTCACCGCGGCGGTGGAGGAGGCGCAGGTGCGCGCGGGCGTACGCAACATGTTCCGCAACATCGCCCGGCGCACCCAGGCCCTGGTGCACCGGCAGCTGGGCCTGCTGGACGCGCTGGAGCGCGCCGAGACCGACCCCAAGGTCCTCGAGTCGCTCTTTCGCATCGACCACTTCAGCACGCAGATGCGGCGCAACGCCGAGAACCTGATGCTGCTCAGCGGGGACGCCCCGGTACGGCGGGGTCTGGCGCCGGTACGCCTGCACGAGGCGGTGCGGGCCGCGTCCAGCGAGATCGAGGACTACGTGCGGGTGCGGGTGCTGGCGGTGCCGGGGGTGGCGCTGCGCGGCGAGGTGGGGGCGGACACCGTGCGCCTGCTGGCGGAGCTGCTGGAGAACGCGACGTCGTTCTCGCCCCCGGGCACGGAGGTGACGGTGCGCGGCCGGGTCGGGGAGGCGGGCGGGTGCGTGCTGGAGGTGAGCGACCGGGGTCTGGGAATGACCCGGGCCCAGCTGGAGGCGGCGAACGCGCTGTTGCGCGACCCCCCGCGGTTCGACCTGGCCCGGATGCGCGAGGACTCCCAGCTGGGGCTGTTCGTGGTGGCCACCGTCGCCGCGCGGCACGGCCTGGAGGTGACCCTGGGGTCCGGGGAGGCGCGCGGCACGTGCGCGGTGGTGAACGTGCCCGCGGACGCGCTGGTGGCGCAGGAGACGGAGCCGGCGCCACAGGACCGCGCCGGGGAGCCCGCTCCGGAGCCGGTCCGTGCGGCGACGGCGGCGGCCACCGCGCAGCCGCGGCCGCTGGTCCCGGCGGGCGGGGTCCGCGTCCCGGAGGGCGACACCGCACAGCGGGAGCCCGGTCCGGAGCGGGAGGCGGCGGCCCAGGACACGGCCGAGACCTACAAGGGCCTGCCCCGGCGGCGGCGCAAGCGCGCCGAACCCGCCCCCGCGCCCGCCCCGGCGGTGCCCGAGGCGTCCCGGGGGCAGGAGGCGGCCGGGCAGCGTTCGCTGGCCGAGATCCGGTCGATGATGAGTGCTTTCCAGTCCGGGAGCCTGCGCGGGCGCGCGCAGCCCTCGGACGGGGATGGAGACGGCGTGCGCGATGCGCGCCCCGGTGAGAGCTCGGAAGGGTGATGTCGATGACGGCGGACGCTGCGGCGGAAGGCCGGACGGCCGACGCGGTGGAGGAGCAGTCCCCGGCCAGGACGCTGGACTGGCTGCTGGGTGACCTGGTGCAGCGGGTGGCGGGGGCGCGGCACGCGCTGCTGCTGTCGGCGGACGGGTTGCTGCTGTCGTGCTCGGCCGGGTTGGAGAGCGAGCAGGGTGAGCGGCTGGCCGCGATCGCGTCCGGCTTCGCGAGCCTGGCCCGTGGCGCGCGCGGGCAACTGGGCGCCGCGGAGGTGCGTCAGACGGTGGTGGAGATGGACAACGTGTTCTTCTTCGTGCTGGCGGCGGGCAAGGGCGCGTCTCTGGCGCTGGTGGCCGAGTCCACCTGTGACATGGGGCAGGCGGCGTTCGAGGTGAACCGCCTGGTGCGCCAGGTGGGCCCGCACCTGTCGGCGCTGCCCCGGCGCGGGAGCGCGAGGAGGTGAGGTCGTGGACGCTGAGCCGCCCGGGCGGGAGTCGGGACGGGAGTGGTCGTTCGAGTCGAGTCTGATCCGGCCGTACTCGTTGACGGGGGGGCGCACGCGTCCTTCGCGTACGGACTTTTCGATGACCTCGCAGGTGGTCGCGGTCCCCCCGGCCACGGCCGCGGAGGTGGACCCGGAGCTGGAGCTGATCCTGTCGCTGTGCGCGGGGCCGGTTTCGGTGGCCGAGGTGGCCTCGCGTTCGGGGTTCCCGCTGGGCGTGACGCGGATCCTGCTGGCGGACCTGCTGGACCAGGGCCGTGTGGTGGTGCGCACCTCCGACTGGGAGCGGCACCGGCCGGACGCCGGGACGCTGCGCTCGGTACTGGAGCGCATCCGTCAGCTGTGAGGGGCAAGGTGGTGTCGAGGTGGAGTGGATGGGTCGTTGGTCGTGATGGACGCCGAGGGTGCGGGACCGGTTCCCGACACCCTCAAGATCGTGGTCGCGGGAGGGTTCGGGGCGGGTAAGACCACCCTGGTCTCGGCGGTGAGCGAGGTGGAGTCCCTGCACACCGAGGAGGTCATGACCTCCGAGAGTGTGGGCGTGGACGATCTGGACGGGGTGGAGGGCAAGACGACCACGACGGTGGCCCTGGACTTCGGCCGGATCACGCTGGACGGGTCGACGGTGGTGTACCTGTTCGGTACGCCGGGCCAGCGGCGGTTCTCGTTCATGTGGGAGGAGCTGACCGAGGGCGCCCTGGGCGCGGTGGTGCTGGCCGACACCCGGCGCTTGGCGGACTCCTTCGACGCGATCGACTTCTTCGAGTCGCGCGGGGTGCCGTTCGTGGTGGCCGTGAACTGCTTCGACGGGCAGCGCACGCACCGGGCCGACGACGTGCGGGTGGCGTTGGACCTGGAGGAGCGGGTGCCGCTGCTGCTGTGCGACGCCCGGGACAGGGAGTCGGTCAAGGAGGTGTTGGTCGAGCTGGTGGCGCTGGTGCTGCGCCTGGAGCTGTCGGGGGCCTGAGGGCGCCTTCCGGTGAGGCGGTGGGGCCCGGTGCGTGCGCACCGGGCCCCACCGCGCGGCACGGGGGCGGGGTGTGCCCGGCCGGTCAGCGGGCCGAGCCGCGGCGGTCGACGGGGACGATCATCGGGGTGCCGGTCTCGGGGTCGGGGATGATGCGCACCGGCAGCCCGAAGACCTCCTCGACCAGGTCGGCGGTGACCACGGTGGAGGGGTCGCCCTCGGCGACGATGGCGCCCTCCTTCATCACGATCAGGTGGGTGGCGTAGCGGCAGGCGTGGTTGAGGTCGTGCAGCACCGCGACCAGGGTGTGGCCGCGCTCGGCGTGCAGCTGCGCGCACAGGTCGAGCATGTCCATCTGGTGGGCGATGTCGAGGTAGGTGGTGGGCTCGTCCAGCAGCAGCAGGGGCGTCTGCTGGGCCAGGACCATGGCCAGCCACACGCGCTGGCGCTGTCCGCCCGAGAGCTCGTCCACCGACCGCTCGGCCAGTTCGGCCACACCGGTGGCGGCCATGGCCTCGGCCACGACCGCCTCGTCCTGCTTGGACCACTGGCGCAGGAACCCCTGGTGAGGGAAGCGGCCTCGGGCCACCAGGTCGGCCACGCCGATGCCGTCGGGGGCGATGGAGGACTGCGGCAGCAGCCCCAGGCGGCGGGCGACCTCCTTGGCGGGATAGGAGCTGATGGCCCTGCCGTCCAGGTGCACGTGGCCGTGTGCGGGCCTGAGGGTGCGCGACAGGGCCCGCAGCAGGGTGGACTTGCCGCAGGCGTTGGGCCCCACGATCACCGTGAAGGAGTTGTCGGGGATGGTGACGGCCAGGTTCTGGGAGATGACGCGCTGGTCGTAGGCCAGGGTGAGGTCCTGGCCGTTGAGGCGGGAGGCGGCGTCGTCGGGGGTGGTCATCGTTCTTCCTCGGTCTCGGTCAGGCACGTCCGCCGCGCCATTCGGTGTACAGCAGCCAGATCAGGTAGCTGCCGCCGATGACGGCGGTGACCACGCCGACGGGCAGCTGGGTGGGGGCCAGGGCGCGCAGCGCGACCAGGTCGGCCACCACCAGCAGGGCGGCGCCCATGAGCGCGGACCCGGCCAGGGTGGTGCCGCCGGTGCGGGTCAGGCGCCGGGCCAGCTGGGGTGCGGCCAGGGCGACGAAGCCGATGGGGCCCGAGACCGCGATGGCGGCGCCGGTCAGGGCGCTGGCGGCGGCCAGGGCGGTCAGCTGGGTGGAGCGCACGGGCACGCCCAGGCCGCGCGCGGTGTCGTCGCCCAGTTCCATGAAGCGCAGGCGCCGGCCCAGGCGGAGCAGGACCGGGCCCAGCAGTGCCAGGCAGATCCACACGGCCGCCACCTCGGCCCAGCCGCGGCCGTTGAGGCTGCCGATCATCCAGATCTGGGCGCTCAGGGCTTCGGTGAGATCGGCGCGGGTGAGCAGGTAGTCGCGGACCGAGCCGAGCATGGCGGCCGTGCCGATGCCGACCAGGACCAGCCGGTAGCCCTGGACGCCGTTCTTGGTGGAGAGCAGGTAGACGGCGGCGGCGGTGAGCATGCCCCCGGCGATGGCGCCCAGGGACACCGCCAGGCGTCCGGAGCCGAAGAGCAGGATGACGGCGACGGCCCCGGTGGCGGCGCCGCCGGTGAAGCCGATGATGTCGGGGCTGCCCAGGGCGTTGCGCGACAGGCTCTGGAAGACGGCTCCGGCGAGCCCCAGGGCGGCGCCCACGCCGATCGCGGTCAGGGCGCGGGGCAGGCGCACGCCCTGGACGAAGAACACGTCCAGGCGTTCGCCGTGGCCCGTGATCGCCGCGGGGACGGCGCCGAGCGGGATCTGGTAGTCGCCCACGGCCACCGAGGCGACCAGGGCCGCGGCGCTCAGGGCGGTCAGGGCCAGGGCGACCGCCAGGGTGCGCGGGCGCACCAGCAGGGACAGGCGGTCGTCGAACAGGCGCAGGGCGAAGGAGCCGCGGGGTGTGGTGCGGGGGGCCGTCTCGGGGCGGCGGCGCGGTGTCAGGGTGCGGCTCACAGTTGGGCCATTCTCGTGCTGCGGACCAGGGCGATGAACAGGGGTGCGCCGACGAAGGCGGTGATGATGCCGACCTCCAGTTCGGCGTTGGGCACGACGACGCGGCCCAGGGTGTCGGCGGCGGTGAGCAGCACGGCGCCCAGGACCGCGGAGTAGGGCAGCAGCCAGCGCTGGTCGGGGCCGGTGACCAGGCGTGCGGCGTGGGGGATGATCAGGCCGACGAACCAGATGGGGCCCGCGGCGGCGGTGGCGGCGCCGCACAGCAGGATGACGCCCACGGCGGTGGCGGCGCGGATGAGGGGGATGTTGGCGCCCAGGGTGGCGGCGAGGTCGTCTCCCAGGGCGACGGCGTTGAGGGAGGGGCCCAGGCACAGGGTGAGGACGATGCCCGCGACGAGGAAGGGCGCCACCTGCCAGAAGACGTCCAGGTCGCGTCCGACCAGGGAGCCGACCTGCCAGAAGCGGATGCGGTCGAAGACGAACTCGTTGAGGACGAACACGCCGTGGACGAGGCCCTGGAGGACGACGGCGACGGCGGTTCCGGCCAGGGCCAGGCGTACGGGGGTGGCGCTGGCGCGTCCGCGTGAGCCCAGGGCGTAGACGGCGACGGCGGCCAGGGCCGCGCCGGCGAAGGCGGGCCAGACGTAGCCGGTGCCGGTGGCGCCGAAGGCGACGACGGCGACGACCACGGCCGCGGCGGCGCCGGAGTTGACGCCGAGGATGCCCGGTTCGGCCAGGGGGTTGCGGGTCAGGGCCTGCATGAGGGCTCCGGCCAGGCCCAGGGCGGCGCCGACGAAGACGCCGATGATGGTGCGGGGCAGGCGCAGGCTGCGGATGACGTCGTGGTCGTAGGAGCCGTCGTAGGCGGTCAGCGCGGCCCACACGTCGGTGGCGGGGATGGGTTTGGTGCCGACGGTGACGCTGAGCAGCACGCACAGGGTGAGCAGGCCCAGGGCGGCGACCAGCCCGACGGGGCGGAGAATGCGCCTGGTGAGGGTGGGGCGCGTGAGGGTGGGAGCGCGCAGGGCCACGGCTTTCCCGTTCGTTGTCGCGTGGGCGGTGGGCGCGGCTGGCCGGCGGGGCGCAGCCGTCGTGGCGGCACCGGTGAACTGCGCGCCGCCTCGGACAGGTTAGCCTTACCTTCATCCCGCTCGCACGGGAGGGTGCCCGTTATGCCCGAGTTGTCGCTTCCTGCGCGCGCCCTGGCCACACTAACCTCCCCCGCGGTGCCGGCCCTGTCCCGATACACCGCACAGCCCTCCCCCGGCCCCGGCCGGGCGGGACGGTCCGCGCCGCGCGAGCCGCTGGCGACGAGGTGGAGATCCCCGCCACACCCCGGCGCGCCGCCGCCCCGTGACACCCGGCCCCTCAGGACCAGGAGGCCGTCGCGAAGATGTCCCACCCCATGCGCGCGAGCAGGGCGATGACGACCACGAGCAGGACCGCGCGGACGAACCCCGACCCCCGCCGCAGGGCCATGCGCGCGCCGATCTGGGCGCCGATGATGGTGCAGATGGCCAGCCCCAGGCCCAGCAGCCAGTCGATGTGGCCGCCCAGGCCGAAGACGACCAGTGCCCCCAGGTTGGTGCACACGTTGACGATCTTGGCCGAGGCCGAGGCCGCGACGAAGTCCATGCCCACGACGGCGGTGAAGGCGATGATGAGGAAGACGCCGGTGCCGGGTCCGATGAGGCCGTCGTAGAAGCTCACGCCCAGGCCCGCGATGGCCACGACCGCCAGGATGCGGTTGCGGGTGCGCAGGCGCTGGTCGGACTCCACGCCCATGGCGGGGCGGAAGTAGACCATGAGGGCGACCCCGGCCAGGACCACCATGATGACGGGTTTGAGCACGTCGGCGGTGAGCGCTGCGGCCAGGGCGGCGCCCAGCCCCGATCCCAGCAGGGCCAGGGCCGCGGTGGGCAGGACCACGCGGCGTTCGATCCTGACCTTGCGGGCGTAGGCGATGGCGGCGGAGGTGGTGCCGAAGACGGCGCCGAGCTTGTTGGTGCCCAGCAGGGTGGCCAGGGGCGTGGTGGGCGCGGCGACCAGCAGGGCGGGCAGCAGCAGGAGACCGCCCCCGCCGACGACGGCGTCGACCCAGCCCGCTGCGACGCCCACCAGCAGGAGCAGGCCGAGGATCTCGGGGTCCATCTACCGCACGCGCCCGAGGGGAGAGGTGATCATGGGTTCTTTTCGTGGCGGGGATGGTTGACGGAGGAAGCCTATCCTTCGCCTGGTGGCGTGTTCCGTCCCAGGGCATCCCTTGTGCGCCCGGCTCCCCCGGAGCCACGACGAGGGGTGGAGCAGGCGGTGAGCAGCCACGACGGGCCCCGTCGCCTCACCGCCGGCACGCGCCCGGCAATGACGCGCTGTCCTGGACCGGGCGCCGCACCCGCCGGGAGGAGGTCGCGCCGTACTTCACCACACCGGCGGCCCCGCACCTGATGGTCGAGGACAACCGGATCGTCCGCATGCACCTGTACGAGGACACGCTGACCGTCGGGAGGGCGTTCAGCGCCGACTGGGTGGAGGGCGCCCAGGCCCCGGGGTGACTCAGGATCGGCCCCTCGACGGTCGGGCCGGGCGCGGACACCACCTCCGCCTTGGTCCCGTCGACGATCCCTTCGGCCTGCCATCCGTCGATGTCGGTGGGTGTGACTGGACTCCGCGAGGAAAAAGAAAGACCACTTTTACGATGTAGATTCGTAGTTGAGCCGGGACAGACGAGGCGGCGGGCCGGTGCGCACCCCGGCCCGCGCGCGGCGGAGCGCGGACGGCGGCGACCCCCTCCCCGTGAGGGCCGCCGACCCGCCGACACCGCGCTCCCCCAGGGCGGGCCCCTCAGAGGACGAGGTGGAGGTTGTCGATGACGTCGTCGAGGAAGCCCTCGTTGGTGAAGAGGGTGTTGACGTAGGTGTCGGCGGCGGCCGGGGCGGCTGCGCCCAGCAGGGCGGCGGCCAGGGCGATACCGGCGGCGGCGCCGGCCAGGGCACGCTGCGTCAGGCGCATGGGAACCACTCCTCTTCACTTTGAGTGATAAATTCGTTACTCCTTGTACCCATTGTGTCGAGTGCGAACCTTCGCCTCCCTCCCGCCGCGGGGAGCGCGCGGCCCAGGACGCGCGAAGCGGCGGCGCCCGGGGTCAGGGGACGCCGCCGCGGTCTGTGGGCCCGGGTCAGAAGCGGGCGTCGTCGAACCAGGCGCGGGCCCGGTCCAGCACCAGGGGCGCGATCTGATGCCCCCCGGGGTGCTCCTCGGCCCGCACCCGCGCTCCCCTGTCCTGGAGCTGGGAGGCCAGCAGGCGCGCCTGGTCGAGGGTGGTGACGGGGTCGGTCCTGCCCGAGCCCAGGAACACCCGCACCCCGGACAGGTCCACCGGGTCGGGCTCGCGCCCCTGCAGCGGCGCCCCGGCCGCGAACAGGGCGGCTCCCCGCAGCAGGTGCGGGTGGAGCAGCAGCAGGGCCGCACCGGTGTTGGCCCCGTTGGAGAACCCGCTGACCACGATCCGCGCGGGGTCCAGGTCGTAGGTCCGGGCGGCCTCGGTGACGAACCCGGCGAGCTCGGCGGTGCGCTCGATGAGGTCCTCGACGTCGAAGACGCCCTCGCGCAGGCGGCGGAACCAGCGGTTCATACCGTTCTCGTCCACCTTGCCGCGCGGCGAGAGCAGAGCCGCGCCCGGGGCCAGGGCCCGCCCCAGCGGCAGCAGGTCGTGCTCGTCGGCGCCGGTGCCGTGGAGCAGCAGCAGGGTGGGCGCGTCCGGCGCGGCGGCGGGGACGAAGACGTGGACGAAGTCGTCGACGCCGCTCACCGGCCGACCTCCACGGGGGGCAGGTGGGCGGCGATCTGCTCGCGGTCGGGCTCCAGCCACGGCGGGAGCTTGAGCGAGCGGCCCAACTCCAGCAGGGGCTCGTCGTAGTCGAAGCCGGGGCCGTCGGTGGCGATCTCCAGCAGGACGCCGCCGGGCTCGCGGAAGTAGATGGAGGTGAAGTAGCAGCGGTCGCGGATCTCGGTGACGCCCACGCCGTCCTCCTCCAGCTTCTGGCGCCAGGCCTCCTGGACGGGGCCGTCGGGGGCGCGGTAGGCCACGTGGTGGACGGTTCCCGCGGCGACCAGGCCGCGCGGCGCCTTGGGGGCGGCCACGACGTCGACGATGGTGCCCACGCCCTGCCCGGAGGCGTTGGTGTGGAAGCGCGTGCGGTCGCCGTCCTCACCGGCCAGGTGGAAGCCGAGCTGGCCGCCCAGCATCTCCACGGTGCCCTCCACGTCCTGCTCGGTGAGGGTGACCGCGCGGATGCCGCGGATGGCGTGCTCGGGCGGCACCGCTCCCCCGTCCCAGGGGTCGGTGTCGTGGTGGTCGGCGCTGGCGGCCAGTTCGATGAGCAGGCCGTCGGGGTCGCGCAGGCGCAGCACGTCCTCCTCGCCGCGCTCGGCGGGGCGGGTGGCCTCCACGCCCAGGGCGGCCAGGTGCCGCGACCACCAGCCCAGGGACCCCTCGGGGACGGAGAAGGTCGTGGTGGTGGCCTGGCCCGCTCCCACGCGCCCGCGGGGCGCGCCGGGCCAGGGGAAGAAGGTCATGATGGTGCCGGGGTTGCCCGCGCGGTCGCCGTAGTAGAGGTGGTAGGTCTCGGGCGAGTCGAAGTTGACCGTGCGCTTGACCATGCGCATGCCCAGGGCCCGCAGGTAGAAGTCGGCGTTGGCCTGCGGATCGCTGGCGATCGCGGTCACGTGGTGGATTCCCGCGGGGCGCACGTCCATGTCCTTCACCCTCCATCGAGGTCGCAGGTGTGCCTGCCGAAGTAGTTTAAATTTAAACTACCATGGCGGCTCGTCTCTTCCCCCACACTCCCCCGGCGCGGCCCCGGGAACAAGCACACCGCCCGTGTCGCGCCGACCCCGCCCGCGCACCCCCAAGGCGGCCCGGGCACGCGGGCCGACCGCGTCGCGAGGGGAGGACGGGGGGCTCCTACTCCGGTCGGCGCAGGCGCAGGCCCGCCAGGGCGGCCGCCGCGCACAGCCCCAGCGCGAAGACCACCGCGCCGCCCCAGCCCACGGTGTCGTAGACCAGGCCGCCCAACCAGCCGAACAGGCTCGACCCCAGGTAGTAGGCCAGGGTGTAGACCGCCATGGCCTGGGCCCGGCCGGCCACCGCGCGGGCGCCCACCCAGGCCGAGGCGGTGGCGTGGGCGCAGAAGAAGCCGAAGGTCATCACCAGCAGGGCGGCCAGAAGGCCCGGCAGGGCCGTGGTGAACATCCCGCCCAGACCGGCGGCCATCAGCGCGGTGGCGGTGGTGAGCACGGCGTACCCGCCCCAGCGCGCGGTGGCGGCACCGGCCACCGCCGAACCGAGCATCCCGGCGGTGTAGGACAGGAAGAGCAGCGAGGCGGCGGCCTGGGAGAGCCCGAAGGGTTCGGCCGTCAGGCGAAAGCCCAGCAGGTTGTAGACCGTCATGAAGGCGCCCATGAGCAGCAGCGCCTGGGCGTAGAGGGCGGGCAGTCCGCGCGTGGTCAGGGCAGCTCGCAGGCGCCCGCCCATCCCGGCCGCGGCCGGGGCGCCCGGCGGGGACGCCGTGGACCCCGCGGCGGCGGTGCCGGCGGGGGCGCCGCCCGCCGCGGAGGGCCGGGGCTCGCGCGGCCGGCGGGGCAGGACCAGGGCGAACACGGCCAGGGCGGCCAGGGCCAGCAGGGTGTTGGCGGCGATCCCCCACTGCCAGCCGCCCAGGTCCGCGGCGAACCCGGCCAGCAGGCGCCCGCCCATCCCGCCCAGCGGGTTGCCCGCGATGTACAGGCCGGTGGCGCGCGCGGCGTCGGCGGGGTGGATCTCCTCGGACAGGTAGGCCACGGCCGCGGCGGGGACCCCGCCCAGGGCCGCGCCCTGGAGCGCGCGCAGGGCCAGCAGCGGCCACAGCTCGGCCGCGAAGGGGGTCAGGCAGCCCAGCACGGTCGCGGCCAGCAGGGAGGCGCCGATGACGCGGGCTCGGCCGAAGCGGTCGGCTGCGCCGCTCCAGACCAGGGTGAACCCGGCCAGGCCGCCCGTGGCCAGCGAGACCGACAGCGCGGCCTGGGAGGCCGAGGCGCCGAAGCCCTCGGCGATGGCGGGCAGGATCGGCTGGACCGACCACAGCTGGGCGAAGGTCGCCACGGCGGCGGCCACCAGAGCGACCACCGTGCGCCGGTAGGCGCCGGAGCCCGCGCGGGGACGGGTGTCGTGGTCGGGCGGCGATGCGCTGGTCAGGGTCATACCGTCCACGCTAGGAAGACCGGTTTCATACGTCCAATGCATGGTTTGGCGTTGTCCCATACTGGAACGCATGGAACACACGGAGCAGGGCGACGGCCTCGACGCGGACGCGCTGGCACGGGTGCTGGCGCCGCGGTTGCGGATGGTGGCGGCGGTCGCCGGGACCGAGCACGTCACCCAGGCCGCCGAGGCGCTGGGGATGCCCCAGCCGACCCTGAGCCGGGCGCTGGCCCGGGTGCAGGAGGAGCTGGGGATGGCCCTGGTGGAGCGCACCGGGCGCGGGGTGCGGCTGACCCGCGCGGGAAGGGTGCTGCTGCCGCACGTGGAGCGGGCGCTCGCGGACCTGCGCCAGGGCCTGGCGGAGCTGACCGGGGCCGAGGAGGGACGGGTGGCGCTGACGTTCCTGCCCACGCTGGGCGTGGAGGTGGTTCCGGCGCTGCTGCGGGGCTTTCGCGCCGAGCACCCCGGGGTGCGCTTCTCACTCACCCAGGAGCCGTGGGCGCAGTCGCTGAACAGGCTCACCGCGGGCGGCGCGGACCTGGCGCTGACCTCACCGCTGCCTTCGGGTCAGGGGCTGTCGGCGGCGACGCTGCACACGCAGGTGCTGCGCCTGGTGGTTCCCGAGGGACATCCGCTGACGCGGGGGCGCGAGGGTCGAGCAGTACCGGACGGAGTGCCGGGAGTGGCGGTGACCACGGCGGCGCGCGAGGAGTTCATCCTGCTCAAGCCGGGTCGGGGCGTGCGCCACCTCACCGACCGCATCGTCGAGCGGGCGGGGTTCACGCCCCGGGTGGCCTTCGAGGCCGACGACATCGCCACCGCGCGCGGACTGGTGGCGGCGGGGCTGGGGGTGTCGGTGCTTCCAGCGCGCCCCAAGGGGCCGCTGAGCGGGACGGTGGAGCTGGGGATCCAGGACGCGGACGCCCGCCGCCCCATCGGGGTGGTCTGGCCCCGGGAGGGGTCGGGCGGCGGCTACGAACCCCCGGCGGTGGCGCTGTTTCGCGACTACGTGCGGCGGGTGGGCCCGCGTGTGATCCCCGACCTGACCGGCTGAGGGCGCGATCGCGCTCCGGGCGGCACCGAGGTGCCCGAGGAACGGACCCGGCGGTGGCGCTGTGGTCACCCACGGGCGCGACGCCGCGAGTCCGGTCCCCCGCGCCCCGGACTCGCGGAAAAACCCTGGTGGACGCGGCGGGACTCCGGGACCATCGCACCCATGACGCACGCACAGCGCTCCTCCCCGCCCCGCCCGGTCGCCCTGGTCACCGGAGTGGGCCGCACCGTCGGCATCGGCTCCGCCATCGCCCGCCGCCTGGCCGCCTCGGGATGGGACGTGGCCTTCACCCACTGGAGCGCCTACGACGCCCGCATGATCTGGGGCGCCGAACCGGGCGCGGCCGACTCCACCCTGGCCGCCCTGGCCGGACACGGCGCCCGCGCCGTGGCGGTCGAGGCCGACCTGGCCGGCACCGCCACCGCCGCCCACGTCTTCGACACCGTCGAGGAACGGCTGGGCGGCGTGAGCGCACTGGTCATGTGCCACTGCGAGTCGGTCGACTCCGGGCTGTTGGAGACCACCGTGGACAGCTTCGACCGGCACTTCGCGGTCAACGCGCGCGCCACCTGGCAGCTGGCCCGCGAGTTCGGCCTGCGTTTCGGGGGCGAGCACGGCACCGGGCGGATCGTGGCCCTGACCAGCGACCACACCGTGGGCAACCTGCCCTACGGTGCGAGCAAGGGCGCCCTGGACCGCATCGTGCTCTCCTGCGCGCGCGAACTGGCCCACCTGGGGATCAGCGCCAACGTCGTCAACCCCGGCCCCGTCGACACCGGCTGGACGTCGGAGCGGACCAGGGCCGAGTGCGCCGGACACACCCCGCTGGGGCGTCTGGGCACCCCCCAGGACACCGCGGACCTGGTGGAGTTCCTGTGCTCGCCCCGGGGCCGGTGGGTCAACGGCCAGCTGCTGACGAGCGACGGCGGCATCTCCGCCTGAACCCGTGTCCCGGCCCGCCGGCGACGGCGCGACCCGCGGACGGAGGCCCCCTCCTCCTCCGCCCGCGGGCGCGCACGCCCCGGAACGGACAGCGGGCCCGGTCGGCGGGTCCGCACGGCCCCGTTGCCGGGGCTGGGCGGGCCTCGCTAGGCTGCCATGTGTTCTTCATATGAATTAGCGTTCGCTATACGAACAAAAGGAACGTCTGGGCGCGACCGCCCACCGGAGAAGGGGACGACCGGATGCGCACACGCGTCGGCATCATCGGGGCGGGGCCCTCCGGGCTCCTGCTCTCCCACCTGCTGCACCTGTGGGGCATCGAGTCGGTGGTCCTGGAGTCCCGCGAGCGCGACCACGTCCAGGCCCGCCAGCGCGCGGGCGTGGTCGAGCACGGCGTGGCCCGGCTCCTGCGCGAGGCGGGCCTGGGCGAGCGCATGGACCGCGAGGGCACCACCCACCACGGCATCGAACTGCGCTTCTCGGGGCGCTCGCACCGGGTGGACTTCCCCGGCCTGTGCGGACGCGACGTGCGGATCTGGGCCCAGACCGAGATCGTCAAGGACCTCGTCGCCCGACGCCTGGCCGACGGCGGGCAGATCCTCTTCGGCGCCCGCGCCACCGCCGTGGAGGACATCGAGAGCGACCGCCCCCGCGTCCGCTTCGTCCGGGGCCAGAGCGAGCAGGTGCTGGAGTGCGACTACGTGGCGGCCTGCGACGGCTTCCACGGCATCGGGCGGCGCAGCCTGCCCCCCGAGGCCGTCTCCACCTTCGACCGCCTCCACCCCTTCAGCTGGCTGGGCGTGCTCGCCGACGTGGCGCCCTCGTGCGAGGAGCTCGTCTACGCCCGCCACGAGCGCGGGTTCGCGCTGCACAGCATGCGCTCATCCCGGGTGAGCCGCCTCTACCTGCAGGTGCCCAACGACACCGACCCCGACGCGTGGACGCAGGAGCGGGTGTGGGACGAGCTGGCCGAGCGCATGGCCGTCCCCGGCTGGGAGCTGCGGCGCGGCCCGATCACCGCCAAGAGCCTGATCCCCATGCGCAGCTTCGTCACCGAACCCATGAGCCACGGACGCCTCTACCTGGCCGGGGACGCCGCGCACATCGTGCCGCCCACCGGCGCCAAGGGGCTCAACCTGGCACTGCACGACGTGGCCCTGCTCGCCCGGGGACTGCGCGCCTGGTACACCCGCCGGGAGACGGGCCCGCTGGAGGCCTACTCGGACACGGCGCTGCGCCGGGTGTGGCGGGCCCAGCACTTCTCCCACTGGATGACCACCCTGCTGCACACCCACGGCGACGCCTTCGACCACCGCCTCCAGCTCGCACACCTGGAGTTCCTGGCCTCCTCGCGCGCGGCCTCGGCCCAGCTCGCCGAGAACTACACCGGACTGCCCCACGTGTAGGCCGAGGACGCGCCCGCGGTCCGGATCAGGACGGAACCCGGACCGCGGACCCGCCCTCGGCGCCTCATCCTGGGTCAGGGTTCGTCCGGCTGTCAACATGTGAACGTCGAAGTAAACGCGGTGGTGGCGCCCCCTCTCCCCCGCCGCGGCCCCGCCCGCGCACCCGTCCCGGCGCCGCGGCGCACGGGCGGTCGGCCCGACCCCGCCGACGAGGCCCGCGTGCCGCCGCGCGGCGGCACGCGGGCCCGTGCGCCCCGGCGCCGACACGCCGACACGCCGCCCCGGACGACAGCCCTTCAGGATGGGTAGGCTAACCTAACCTCTGCGATACGCTTTCGCGCGACCCGCCCCGCGTGGGCACCCCTCGCGTACCCGCCACCCCTCCCGATTGGACCCCACCCGTGCGGCTTCCCACCGCTCCGGACGGCAGCCGGGGCTGCTCCGCCCTGGCCCGCTACACCGGGGAGCAGATCTCCGCGACGGCCGGTCGCACCACCGGCTGGCTGCTCATCGAGCACACCGGCCCCTGGCGCAACCCCGCCTTCACCAGTCCCGGCCTGGACCGCGCGGTCGTCTCACGCCTGGCCGAGCGCATCGCGGGCCGCGACATCAAGCCCCAACTCATCAAGCGCCCCGGCGAGGGCGCCCGCACCCGGCCCCGGACGGCCACCCGGCGCGCCTACCTCGCGCACGTGAGCCGCACCTCCCCCTGGGTGCGCCGGATCGACTTCACCGACCTGGCCGAGCTGCTGGAGTACGACCTCACCGCCGTGGAACGGCCCCGGCCGCCCTCCTTCGGCACCCCCGTGGACCACACCCTGTACCTGGTGTGCACCCACGCCAAGAAGGACCCCTGCTGTGCGGTGCTGGGACGCCCCGTGGCCGCCGCCCTGGCCGGAGGCCGGGCCCAGGTGTGGGAGACCACGCACGTGGGCGGCGACCGCTTCGCCGCCAACCTGGTGGCGCTGCCCCAGGGCGTGTACTTCGGCCGCCTGGACCCCGAGTCGGCCGTGCACACCGTCGACGCCTTCGAACGCGGCCTGGTCCTGCCCGAGAACTACCGGGGGCGGTGCAGCGACTCCGGCGCCGTCCAGGCCGCCGAGGCCGCGCTGCGCGCCCGCCTGGGGCCGACCGGCGTGGACGCGATCGCCCACCTGGGCGAGGAGGAGCACGCCGACGGGATCCGCGTCACCCTGGGCCACGACGGCGGCCTGTACACGGCGTCGGTGGCAGCCGTGGAGGGACCCGAGTGCCCGGCCACGTGCTCGGCCCTCTCCCCCAGCCGCCCGGTGCACCACCGGGTGACCGAGATCCGCCGCGCGCGGACCGCCTCCCCGTCCTGACGCGCGGACCACGCCGGGGGCGCCGGTCCGGGCCGCACCCGCACTCCCCGCCCCCGCGGCCGCGGGGAGTGCGCGCCCGCCCGGCCCCGAGGGCTCAGCCCCAGAAGCCGAAGCTGTACAGCAGACCGTTGGTCGCCGCGACCGCCCCCAGCGCCAGCACCGCGCCGGTGACGAAGGAGGTGCGCAGCGAACGCACCAGGTACTCCAGCGACACCAGGTTGTTGAGGATGAAGTAACCCAGCATCGTCGCGTGCCAGAAGGAGTCCCACCGCAACGGCTCGAAGGCGTAGGGCGCCCCCGTCCACACCTGGGTCTCGGTGGTGAACCACGCCCACGCCAGCGCCGCCCCGTACCCCAGCGGGATCTGGATCAGCGGAATAATCATCAGCGGCAGCAGCTTGACGAAACCCCACAGGCCCGGCTGTTCGGCGTGGCGCGCCTGGGTCTGGGCGCGGCGCGCCGCCTCCTGCTCGGCGCGCACGCGCTCACGGTGGGCGCGCTCGGCCTCCTGGCGGCGGCGCTGCTCGATCCGCTGCTCCTGCTGCTGGCGGTGCTGCTCCTCCACCCGCCTGCGCTGCTCCTGCTGCTCCTCCATCCGGCGCTGGCGCTGCTCCTCCTGCTGGCGCAGCTGCTCCTGCTGCTGGCGGCGCGTGTCGGCGGCCGGCTCACGCCGCCCGCCGTAGAGGTCGGCGTAGGCGTCCTCCTGGCTGGGCCTGTCCGGCCGCCGGTGCCCCGAGGTGTCCTCCCGGCCGCGGGTGGCGCCCCCCTGGCCGTAGGAGGCGGCCTCCTGGCCGTAGGCCGTGGCGCCCTGGCCGTACTGGGCGGTGGGCGGGACCTGCTGCGCCCCCGGGAAGCGGGCCGTGGCCCCGTATCCCTGCTGCTCGCCCAGGACCGAGGTCGCACCGCCGTCGTGCCCCGGCGCCTGGTCCGTGACCCGCGTGGCCGCGTCGTCACCGAACACGCCCGCCCCGGCCGCGGCACCCGCCGCGCCTCCCAGCGCGGCGGCCCCGCCCTGGCCCAGCACCTCGGTGCGCTGGTGCTGTCCGGTGGCCCGCGCGTCCCCGTCCGCGAGCGCCCCGTTGACCTTGGCCACCTGGTCCCGCACCCCCTGCATCACCGCCGCGGGCAGCCAGGAGGGACCCGTGGCGACGTCGCCCAGGTAGTCCAGGATCTCCCCCGGCCCCGGACGCCCCTTGGGGTCCTTGGACAGGCACGCGGCCACCAGGTGGCGCAGCGACTCGGGCACACCCGACAGGTCCGGTTCACGGCTGATGATGCGCATGACCATCGTGGGCATGCTGCCCTCACCGAAGGGACCCGTGCCCGCCGCGGCGTAGGCCAGCACCGCACCGTAGGCGAACAGGTCGCTGGCCGGGGTGAGCGTCTCCCCCTGCACCTGCTCCGGGCTCATGAACCCCGGGGTGCCGATCACCGACTGCGTGGCGGCCGTGCCGTCGGTGGCACGGGCGATGCCGAAGTCGATCACCCGGGGCCCGTCCTCGGCCAGCAGCACGTTGCCGGGCTTGAGGTCGCGGTGGATCAGACCCGCCCGGTGGATGTCGGCCAGCGCCTCGGCCAGACCGGCCGCGAGCACGCGCACACTCGCCTCCGGCAGCGGACCGTGGTCGTGCACCGCCGTGTCCAGGGGCAGGGAGGGCACGTAGGAGGTGACCAGCCAGGGCACCTCGTCGTCGGGGCCCGCGTCGATGACCGGGGCGGTGAAGGCGCCGCTGACCTGCCGGGCGGCGTTGACCTCGCGGGCGAAGCGCTCACGGAAGGAGGCGTCGGCCGCCATGTGCGGGTGGATGCGCTTGACCGCCACGGCCCGCCCCCCGGCCGAACGGCCGAAGAACACCTGGCCCATGCCGCCAGAGCCCAAGCGGCCGATCAGCCGGTACCGGCCGATGCGTTCCGGGTCACTGGGATCGAGCCTAAGGGACACTGCAGCCTCCACACACGACGTTCCGCCACCCCCGGGTGCCGGAGGATGACCACCGTCTCCCCCCGGTGCCCGAGCACCCCGCCGGAAAGACGCCTGCCCCCAACCTATCGGCGGGCGCGCCCCCCGGCCTCCCCCGCGAACCCCGGCGTGTGCCCCGTCCGCCGCGAGCACGCCCCCGGGCGTCCCCGGGCAGGGCGCTGACCTGGCACGCGCCGCCGGGGCGCCTGCCTCTGTGACGCGGCACGCGCCCCACAGGTTCGCCCCACCCGGTTCCCCGCAGGAGACCGCCCCCGCACCCGCGCACCGCCGCCGCGACGGCCCGCGGCGCTCCGGAGCGCCCGCCAACGCCGGGCCGTCCCGCGAAGTTCCCCGCTGGCCGCAGGCGGCCAAGTCACCAAGCCGCGTGTCCCGGCGCCCCCCAGCCCCTAGGGTCGTGAGTACGCGACAGGAGGACCCACAGCCATGCAGATTCCCGACGCCCTGCGCATCGACGCCAACCTGCGTATCGCCCACGCGATGTCCTGGACCGCCGCCCAGGCCGGCGACCACCCCAGCAGACTCCTGCACTTCCCCTGGCGCGACAACCCCTACCCCACCTACCGGCGACTGCGCACCCAAGGCCCCTTCACCACCAGCAGGCTCGGATTTCGCACCGCCAACACCTACGAGGCCGTCAGCGGCCTGCTGCGCGGACGCGAGTTCGGCGTCCAACCCCCCGGCGACGCCGCCCTGCCCCCACAGTTCGACGTCATGGACCTGTCCTTCCTCATGCAGGACCCGCCCGAACACACCCGCCTGCGCAAGCTCGCCCGCCCCGCCTTCAGTCCCCGCCGCATGGGCGAGTACGAGGCCGAGGTCGCCAAGGTCACCCACGAACTCCTGGACAGGGCCGCCACCCGGGGCCGCTTCGACCTCATGCGCGACTTCGCCCAGCCCCTGCCCATCGCCGTGATCAGCCGCCTGCTGGGCGTCCCCGCGTCCGAGGACGCCGAGTTCGTCCGCATCGGCCAGGCCATGGGCAGTGCCCTGGACGGCGCCCGCTCGGCGAGTCACCTGCGCCGCATCCACCAGGCCACGGCACAATTGGACCTGCTGTTCACCCGGCTGATGCGGCAACGCCGCGCCGACCCCCGCGATGACGTGGTCTCCACCCTGGTGTCCCAGGTCGACGAAGGCCACCTCACCGAGGCCGAGCTGCGCACGATGTGCCGCCTGCTGCTGGTCGCCGGGTTCGAGACCACGGTGAACCTGATCGGGAACGGGGTGATGGCCCTGCTGCGCCACCGCCGGCAGTGGGAACGCCTGGTCTCCGACCCCTCCCTGGCCCCGAACGCCGTGGAGGAGGTCCTGCGCTTCGACTCACCCGTGCAGATGACCAGCCGCTGGGTCCACACCGACACCACCGTCCAGGGACAGCCCCTGAACCGGGGCGGTTACGCCATGTGCCTGATCGGATCCGCCAACCGCGACCCCGCGCGCTTCACCGACCCCGACCGCTTCGACATCACCCGCGCCGACGCCGCCGACCACCTGTCCTTCTCCAGCGGCATCCACTACTGCCTGGGCGCCCCCCTGGCCCGCCTGGAGGGCCGCATCGCCCTGCGCGCCCTGGCCGAACGCCTCCCGCACCTGCGCCCCACCGCCCGGCCCACCCGCCGCCCCACCACCGTCGTACGCTCCCTGGCGGCGTTCCCCGTCACCACGGGCGCCCGGTAGAGGCGGGAGCCGACAGGGTGCGCGACACGGCCTCCTCCTCACGGCGCTCGCTGACCCGCGGGCGCGGGGCCCTGCTGACCGCGGGCGCCCTGTGCGCGGTGATCTTCCTGGTCACCGCCGGCCTGGTGCTCACCCTGCCCGAACGGCCGGAGTCCGGCGGCGCCGGACAACTCCCCCAGCTGGCCCGCCGAAACGACATCGACCTGGGTGTCGCGGTGGCCGTCAACCCCCTGGTGCACGACCGCGAGTACCGGTCGGTGGTCACCGAGCACTACACCTCCGTCACCGCCGAGAACACCATGAAGTGGGAGTACGTCCAACCCCAGCGCCACACCTTCGACTGGAGCGGCCCCGACACCGTGGTCGGCTTCGCCGAACGCAACGGCCTCGACGTCCACGGGCACACCCTGCTCTGGCACAACCAGCAGCCCGCCTGGCTGGCCCAGGGGTCCTGGAGCCCCGACGAACTGCGCCAGGTCATGCGCGAGCACATGCAGGCCCTCATGGGCCGCTACCAGGGGCGCGTCACCTCCTGGGACATCATCAACGAGCCCTTCGAGGACACCGGCCCCCGCCTGCGACAGCACCTGTGGTACGAGGTACTGGGCGAGGACTACATCGCCGAGGCCCTCACCATGGCCCACGAGATCGACCCCCAGGCCCGCCTCTACATCAACGAGTTCGGCATCGAGGGCGGCGGCCCCAAGGCCGACGCCCTGTACCGGCTGGTCACCGACCTGCTGGAGCGGGACGTCCCCCTGCACGGCATCGGGTTCCAGGGCCACTTCGTCCACGGCAACGTCCCCGAGGACCTGTCCGAGCACCTGCGCCGCTTCACCGACCTGGGCCTGGAGGTCAGCGTCAGCGAACTGGACGTGCGCATCCCCGAACCCGTCCCCGAGGGCGCCCTCCAGGACCAGGCCCGCGAGTACGCCCGGGTCATCGAGGCCTGCCTGGACGTGCCCCGCTGCGTACGCGTGTCGGTGTGGGGGGTCAGCGACGGGCACTCCTGGATCCCCGAGTGGTTCCCCGGATACACCGCCGCGCTGCCCTTCGACGAGTCCTACACGCCCAAACCGGCACTGGGCGCCATGGTCCAGGCCCTGTCCCGCAGACCCTCGCGCCCTCCGACACGGTAGGAGCACGGGACCCGGCGCGAACGGCACCCGTGACACCAGAGCGCCACGTCCAGCATCGGAGGCCGTGATGACCACCACCGAACGTGAACGCACCGACCTTCCCGGCACCCGCCCGCACCGGCACCGAGGACCCCGCCCCCAACACCTGAACCCCACCCGGCGGCCCCGCCGCGACGCCCCCGACCAACCGGGGCGCCGTCGCGGCCGACGGCTGCCCGCCAGGGCCGCCACCGGCCACGCGCCGCGTCCAGCCTAGAAGGTGTAGGGGGTCAGGTACTCCGGGACCACGACCCGGCTGCGGGGGGCGACCCGGCGCACCAGCGCCGAGAACTCCTCCAGCCCCATCCCCCTCCCGGTGCCGTCCACCGGCGGATTGACCAGCCCGCGCTCGAAGTGGTCCCAGTGCACCGGCACCACCGTCGCGGGCCTGTCCAACGCCTCCAGCAGCCGCGGCACGTACTCGTGGGTGCTGGAGCTGGAGGGCATCGCCACCATCGCCACGTCCGGAGCCAACCCGGCCACCTCCCGCTCGGCGAAGTCACTGGCGCCCATGAAGAACACCGACGGCCCCCCGGGCGGCCGCACCTGGAAGGCCAGCGTGTCACCCTCGGGCAGGTCCGCGATCGTCAGCGGCTCCGGCGGCACCTCCACCCGCACCCCGGGAAAGGCCATCGAGTGGGATCGGTTGCGACTGTGCAGGGAGGAGACCACCTCCACCACGCACCCGTCGAAGTCCAGCACCTCGCCACCGCGCACCGGCGAGACCTGACCGGCCGGCACCCCCATCGCCTGCGCCAGGTGGTAGGCGGTCAACGTCCCCACCACCCGGGCCCCCGTGGTGGTGGCGATACGGGGCACGTCCGCGAAGTGGTCCCAGTGGCAGTGCGTCACCAACACCACCCCGTCCCCGCCCGTACCGGCGGTGTGCTCCTCCACCGCCGCGACGTCCACGCTCAGGGACGTCCTCGTGTCGAACTCCGCCTCCGGGTCGAACAAGCCGGTGTAGAACCGCGACAGGTACGGGTCGACCAGCAGCGGCGACCGGTCGGGCATGTCGACACGCCACCCGCTGGTGCCCAACCAGCGGAAGGTCACCCCGCCGCCCCGGCCCGCGGGCGCCCCCGCGGGCACGGTGGCCGCGGCGGGCGCCGCCGCCCCCGCCAACAGCGGGGCGAGCGCCCCGCCCGCGACCGCTCCGCGCAAGAAACCCCGTCGTCCAACCGCCATCTGCCGACCTCGTCCCTGAACCGGTGACTCCAACGGCGCACAGCCAAACACGGCCCGCGACACGGGGTCCAATAAGCGGCGGGACCCGGCCCGATAAGCGAACGCCTATCACCGGCGGTCAGCGCCCCGCCGGCTCCCCCTCCCCGGCCCGCAACCGGTCCACCGCCTCCCGCGCGGCCCGCCCCAGCGCCAGGTCCGCCTCCAGCGCACCGCGCCCCCCGTCCGGGCCCACCGCGCACACCGCCACCGCGTAACGGCCCCCGTCGGGGTACTCCACCACCCCCGCCTCCATCCGCAGCCCCGGCAGCGTGCCCGACTTCACGCTCACCCGCACCCCCGGACCGAACCCCGAGGCGATACGCGTACGCACCAGCTGGCGCGCCATCAGGTCGCGCACGAACGCACACGCCCGGGGCGGGGCCGCCGCGTCGGTCCACACCAACTGGAGCAACCGCGTGATGTCAGCCGGAGTACTGGAGGTGGTCCGCCCCGGATCACGGGCCAGCAGCGTCGCCGGGTCCGTGCCCGTCGCATCGCTCTCATCCAGCAGAGCGTGCAACAGGGCACGCGGACCCCCCGTGAAACGCGTCGCCGCCAAACCCAGCTCCACCGCCAACAGGTGCACGGGCTCCACCCCCACCCGCTCCACGATCAGGTCGGCCGCGGTGTTGTCGCTGATCGTCATCGCCAACAGGGCACAGTCACGCAACGACAGCTCCACGTCATCGGCGAAGTCGGCCGTCCCCCACCCGCCCAACCGGGCGTCGCGGCGCACCACCACCCGCTCCGTCGGGTCCACCAGCCCCAACGAGGCCTGACGGGCGAACTCCAACACGATCAGGACCTTGGCCACCGAGGCCAGGACGACGGGGTCGTCGGCGAGGGAACCGACCTGGCCGACACCGTCGACCTCACGCGCGTGAACGCGCACAACAGGAATGTCAGAGGTGATCACGACCCACACGCTAGCCCCGCCCCGCGCGTACCTTGGCTAGAGTCGCACCGTGGATCTCGGACGGCACCTGCGCTACTTCCTGACCGTGGCACGCGAAGGCCACTTCGGCGAGGCCGCGGTGGAACTGGGCATCGCCCAGCCCGCGCTCAGCCAGTCCGTACGCCGCCTGGAACGGGAACTCGGCGTCACCCTCTTCGACCGCTCCCGGCGCCGCGTCGAGCTCACCCCCGCCGGACGCCTCCTGCTCCCCCAGGCACGCGAACTGGTCGCGGCCCACGCCCGCCTACGCGAGAGCATGCGCAGACTCGCCCAGGGCGAACTCCAGACCCTGCGCGCCGCCGTGCCCCCGGGCACACCCGCGACCGCCCTGCGCGGCCTCGTCCAGGAGATGGCCCACCACGCCCCCGGCCTCGAGGTCGACCTGTGCGCGATGGCCGGAACACCGCTCCTGCGCGCCCTCACCGGGGGGACCGTGGACACCGCGCTGCTGACGGCCCCCTTCGAGGGCGAAGGGCTGGTCGGCCACCCGGTACACCGCGCCCCACTGGGCGCCGTCCTGCCCCGCGGCGCCGCACCGCCCCACGGCACCGCCGTGGACCTGGCCGACCTCGCCGGACACGACCTGGTCCTGCCCCAACGCGCGACCGCCCCCGTCTGGTTCGAACACGTCCTGGCCGTGTGCCGAGAACACGGATGGGTGCCGCCCCGCGTCCGCGAGGCCGAGAACACCGACTTCCTCCTCGGTCTGGTCCTGGCCGGTCGCGGAGCCGCCCTGGAGACGGCCGACACCGCCGCACGCGAACCCCGCCTGGCCTGGCGCCCCCTGGCCCGCGCCCCGCTGTACCGGCGTACCGAGGCCGTACGCCCCGCACACGCGCCCCACCCCGCGGCGGCGGCCTTCGCCGAAGCCGCGGCGCGGGTCCTGGCCGACCCGCCCGCCAACAGCGAGGCGCTCACCCTCCCCCAGGGCCAGCGCCCCTGGTCACGGGTCTACGGAGAAGGCCCCATCACCCTCCCCGGCTGAACCGACCCCCGGGACGCGACGCACCCGGCGCCCTAAAACCGATGCGCCGCACCCGCCCGCCCGGTACCCTCGGCCTCCGGACCAGAAACGATGAGGTGTTCGGTATGCGTTAGACCCGTGGTCCCCCGGTGCTCCTTCGTCACCAGTCATCCCGAGACGACGAAGGAGAAGAACCACATGCACGACGACACCACGCCCCCGATCAGCGTCCCCGAGGCCCTGGCGCCCCTGCTGGACCGCTTCTTCGGACCCGAGTGGACCCGGGGCCTGCCCGAACTCACCCGCCGCCAGCTCAGGCGGTGGGACCTGCGCCCCGTGGGCGCGCCCATGCACGGCATGGTCGCCCTGGTCGTCCCCGTACGGCTCCCCCACGGGGGCTCCGCCGTGCTCAAGATCCAGCCGGTGGACGAGGAGAGCCGGGGCGAGCCCGACGCGCTGCGCACCTGGGCGGGCGACGGCGCCGTACGCCTGCTGCGCCACGACGCCGGGACGGGGGCGATGCTCCTCGAACCGCTCGACCCCGCGCGGACACTCGCCCCCGTGCCCATCGACGAGGCCCTCGCCGTCATCGGCACCCTCCTGGCCCGGCTCACCTCCCACCGCGCGCCGCGGGACATGCGCACCCTGGAGGAGGCCACACGCGCCATGGTCACCCGGGCCCGGCACCTGGCGCCACGCCTGCGCTCGGCGCACGAACGCGACCGGCTGGACGCGCTCGCCGCCCGGGCCCGGGAGATGGCGCCCCACGCCGGAGACCGCCTCCTGCACTGGGACCTGCACTTCGAGAACGTCCTGGCCCCGCTGCCCGGCACCGACCGCGAACCCTGGCTGGCCATCGACCCCAAACCCCTGGCCGGGGACCCGGGGTTCGACCTCTTCCCCGCCCTGCACAACCGCTGGGAGGAGGCGGTGGCCACCGGTGACGCCCTCCGGGAGACCCGCCGCCGCCTGGACCTGGTCTCCGAGGCGGCCGGGATCCCCCGCGACCGCGCACGGGCCTGGACCCTGGTCCGGGTCCTCCAGGAATGCGTGTGGGCCGTCGAGGACGGTGACAGCGCCCTGCCCCGGGTACCGGTGACCGTCGCCGAGGCCCTGGGCGCCTGACCGGCCCGGTGACGCACCCGCCGCTCCCGGCCGTCCCCGGCGACGACTCCCCCCGTCCCGGGGGCGGCCCCCAGCGGCACCGCGGAGCCCTCCGCCACACGGCTCCCGACCGCGGGGAGCACGCCCCGCCGCGTGGCGGCACGCACCCGCCACACGGCGCTGCCCGGAAACGGACACACCACCGACAATGGTGACGCACCGCACGCCACCCCCGGAGGCAACCGTGACCGCCCCGCACCGCCCCGCCCTCGACCCCGAGCTCGCCGCCGCCCTGGCCCTCCTCGGCGACGAGGTCACCCCCTCCATCACCCCCGACATGATCCCCTCCCTACGCGAGAGGCGGGCCCGGGCCGTGCCCGCCGAGACCACCCTCCACGACGCCTACACCGAGACCGCCCACCACGCCCCCGGCCACGACGGCGCCCCCGTCCCCCTCCTCCTGTGGCGGCCCGCCCGCACCACCGCGCCCGTCGGCGCCCTCTACTGGATCCACGGCGGCGGCATGATCATGGGCACCCACCGCGGCCCCGAGATCCCCGGCCTCCTGGAGACCGTCCGCGAACTCGACCTCGCCCTGGTCTCGGTCGGCTACCGCCTCGCCCCCGAACACCCCCACCCCACCCCCGTCGAGGACTGCTACGCGGGCCTGGTCTGGGTCACCGACAACGCCGCCGAACTCGGCCTGGACCCCGCACGCGTCGTCATCGGCGGAGGCAGCGCGGGCGGCGGACTCGCCGCCGCCGCCACCCTGCTCGCCCGCGACCGCGGCGGCCCCGCCCTCCAGGGGCAGCTGCTCCTCTGCCCCATGCTCGACGACCGCAACGACTCGGTCTCCTCCCACCAGATGGCCGGCACCGGCGTGTGGGACCGCACCTCCAACGCCACCGGATGGGGCGCCCTGCTCGGCGAGGCCGCGGGCGGGCCCGACGTCTCCCCCTACGCCGCCCCCGCCCGAGCCCGGGACCTGTCCGGCCTGCCCCCCGCCTTCCTGGACGTGGGCTCCGCCGAGACCTTCCGCGACGAGGTCGTCGACTACGCCTCCCGCATCTGGCAGGCGGGAGGGTCGGCCGAGCTGCACGTGTGGCCCGGCGGCTTCCACGGGTTCGACGGCACCGCCCCCCAGGCCGCCCTCAGCCGCAGCGCCAACGCCCAGCGCCTGCCCTGGCTGCGCCGCGTCACCGGAGCCTGAACACGGGCGCCGTGCGGGCACTATGAAGGCATGAGAGAGCTCCTGGGCAGGATCTCGGCACTGGACCCCGAAGCGGGCGCCGCCGTCAAGGTGATCGCCTACTTCGACGAGCTCACCGGAGCCGGAATCGAACCCGTCGTCCGCGGCGCCGCCGTCCTGACCGGCGTCCCCGCCGGTTTCGCCCATCCCGGACGCGGCCTCGCGCTGCGGGTCGACCCCGCCGGAGAGGTCCGGCGCACCGCCGCCGGCCCCGACCCCTCCTGGTGCTCGGTCGAGGCCGGCGGCGGCGTGCTGTGGTTGGAACGCACCACCGAACCCGGCCCGGTGGAGGCGATGGTCCTCGAACGTGCGGCCGCCGCCGCCCGCGCCCGGCTCGAACGCACCCCGCCCGCGGCGGGTGGACGCACCGCCCTGGCCCGGGCCCTGGTCGACCCCGGCCTGCCCGAGGAACAGCGCGCCCGGGCCGCCCGCCGCCTCGGGATCGACCCGGGTTCCCCGGCCCGCGCGGTGGCCGACCACGGAGGCGGCGTCCGCGTCCTGACCGCCGCCGAGCCCCCCGGCGATCGGCGGGCGGGGGTGGGACCGGCCGTGGAGGCGCTGGCCCTGCCCTCCTCCTGGCACGACGCCCGCCGGGCGCTGCGCTTCACCGCGCGGGGCACCGGAACCGACCCGGGCCCGCGCGTGGTGTTCGCCGAGGAGCTGGGCGGACTGCTGCTCCTGGCCGACACCGTGCGGCCCGGGAGCGAACCGGTGCCGGACGTCGCGGCCCTGGAGCGGGTGGCACGCGAGGCCGCGCCGCTGCTCGCGGCCCTGGACGCGGTGGCCTCCTCCCCCAGCCTGCGGGCCGCCGCGGTCCGGGCCGGGGTCCACCACTCCACCCTCCAGGAGAGCGTCGGACGGGCCGAACGCCTGCTGGGCTGGCCGGTGCGCGAGGTGTCGGGACGGCTGCGCCTCCAGGTGGCGCTGGCCCTGCGGCGGTTGCACCACCACCCCTGACCGTCGTCGTGTCTCCCGACTGAGGGGGTGGGGAGTGTGAGGGAGACGGCCACCTTTACGACGTAGATTCAAATAGGGGCCGAGGTCCGGAACCCGTCCCCGCACCGGACCTCGGCCCCTGGAGGCGGTCCGGGCGCCCGCGGGCACACGGACCGAGGCGGGGCGAAGGCCCGGGCAAGCGCCGCCTAGTCGACGACGGTGATGCCCAGGGCGGCCAGGATGGCGCCCGCCTGCGCGGGGCTGATGCTGGCCCCCCGCAGGTACCCGGCCTGCTCCAGGGTGGGCTCCCCCAGGTCGGCGCCGCGCAGGTCGGCCCCCGCCAGCTTGACGTTGACCAGGTTGGCGCCGCGCAGCCGCGACTCCGTCCACACCGTCTCGCGCAGGTCCGCGCCGACCAGGTCGGCCTCGTCCATGCGCAGCCCCTCCAGGGTCTGCCCGCGCAGCACCAGGCCCTTGCAGCGGGCCAGCATGAGGTTGCAGTGGGCGAAGGTGTAGCCGATCCCGCGCAGGGAGTTCAGTGCGGCCCCGGTCATCCGGCAGCCGTTGAAGGCGGTGTCGGTGAGCAGGGCGCCCTGCCAGCGGGTGTTGGCCAGGTCCACCCGCTCGAACCTGGTCTCGGTGCACTCGGCGTGCGAGAACACCGCCCCCGAGGCGCTGCCGCCGGTGAACACCGCGCCCTCCAGGACGGCCCGCTCCAGGCGGGCCCCGTCCAGGCGGCAGTCGCGGAAGACGGCGTCGACCAGGTCGGCGTCGCGCAGGTCCGCCTCGGTCAGGTCGCAGCGGGTGAACACGCGCGGTGTGTCCAGGGGCCGGGCCAACCGGTCGCGCAGGTCGGCGCCGGACAGGTCGGCGCCGGTGGTCTCGGGAAGGAGGTCGGTACTCATCGCGAGCACCCTAGCGGTGCCCTCCGACACGCGCGCTCCGGCGCGCCCTCACCGCCCCACGCGGACCGCGCCCCTCCCCCGGCCCCGTTCAGTCACGGAGCTTGAGCGCCAGGAACAGGTCCACCCGGTGCTCCAGGCTGCTCAGGTCCCGTCCCGTCAGCTCCTCCACCCGGCCGATCCGGTACCGCAGCGTGTTGACGTGCACGTGCATGGTGGCGGCGCAGCGCTGCCAGGAGCCCGAGTGGGCCAGGAACTGCTCCAGGGTCTGCACCAGCTCCGAGCGGTGGTCGCGGTCGTAGGCCAGCAGTGGGCCCAGCAGCCGCTCGCGGTAGGAGGACTGCACCTCCTCGGGGACCGAGGCCAGCAGCAGCTCGTGGGAGTCGATCTCGGCCCCGGCGATCACCCGGGACCGGCCGCCGCGCAGCTCGGCCAGGCGGCGGGCGTGGCGGGCCTCCACGGCGGCACCGCGCAGGTCGGGCACGCCCCGCACGGCCGAGCTGAGGCCGATGGCGAGCCGGTGGTCGAGCAGGCCGCCCTCCAGGACGCGGGCGCTGCGGAGCAGTGCGGTGCGGACCTCCTCGGCGCGGGCGCGGGCGTCGGCCCCGGCCACCGGGACGACGGCCAGGGCGTCCTCGTCGCCGGTGACGACGGCGCCGGGGCGGTCGGCGACCAGTTCGGCGAGCACGCGCCGGGCCAGGTCGGGCACCCGGGGCTCGGGCAGCATCACGGCGCTGACCACGACGTGGCTGCCCTGCCCGCCGGCCGGCCCGGTGCCGCGTAGGACCTCGGTGACCTCGTCGAAGCGCTGTGCGGCCAGCAGCCGGGGCAGGCCCTCCAGGTGGCGGGCCTCGGTCAGGGCGCGCTCCTCGGCGCGGCTGCGGGCGAGCCCCGCGATGGAGACGAGCTCGGCCACCGCCTCGTGCTCCTCCTCGGTCCAGGCGTTGTGGTCGCCCTCGCAGACCACCAGCCAGGTGGCCAGGGGGTGGGACTCGCGGGTCTGGACGGGCAGGAGCGTGAGGGCGCGGTCCTCGCGCTCGGGCGTGCGGACGGTGTGCGGCAGGGACGTGCCGGTCAGGGCCCGGGCCGCGATCCACTCGCGCTCGTGCTCGGGCAGGGGAGCGCCGGAGGCGGCGATGTGGCGGCCGGTGCAGGACAGGACCCAGGCGGCCCGTCCGGCCTGCTCGGCGGCCTCGGCGAAGACCCGGGGGAAGTCGGCCCCGGCGGCGACGTCGGCCATGAGGCGGCGGTGGCGGTCGCGGGTCTCGGCGATGGTGGTGAAGCGGTGCTGGGTCAGGGAGCGCAGGACCTCCTCGGTGACCGCGCCGAAGGAGGTCTCCGGGGGCACCTCCACCAGGGGCAGGTCGTGGGCGCGGCAGGCCTCCACCAGGTCGGCCGGGACCTCGCCCAGGGCGGTCCCGGCTCCGACGGCGACCGCCCCGGCCCCGGCGACGGAGGCCACGAAGGTCTGGGAGTCCTCGGGGCGGGTACGCCACATCATGCCGGTGAGGACGAACTCGCCGCCGCGCAGGTAGCGGGCGGGTTCGAGCAGGTCGGTGGTGTAGGCCCACCGCAGGGTGCGGTGCGCGTGCTCGGATCCCGACAGGAATCTCAGGTGCAGCCGTGTGACCGCGAGCAGCTCGCTGATCCGCATGAACGTCCCTCTGTCGCTCGTGTGGGCGGCGGGCGCCCCCGGGTGGTGCGGCGGAGGATCTTACTCCGGTGACGCCACTTGTAGGAAACGCCCAACGATAACCGTTCGTTCCGCGAACACTTCATGTCATCGCTTGCTGGTAGCGACCGCGCTCCCAGTGGTGTACTTCACAGCATCGACGAGACCCACCAGGGATGACACGACCGAAGGACCGCGCAGGCCGCGAGTGAGCGGCGGCACGACCGTGGCGACAAGAGGACCGAGCATGGAGTTCCTGAGCCCCTCCACACTGGAGGAGGCCCTTGAGGCCAAGAGCGCCCTGCCCGAGGCGGTGCCCATCATGGGCGGCACCGACGTGATGGTGGAGCTCAACTTCGACAAGAGGCGGCCGCCCGCCCTGATCGACCTGACCCGGATCCCGGAACTGGCCGAGTTCGGGCCGGACGGGGAGTACACCCGCCTGGGCGCCGGCGTGTCCTACACCAAGGTGATCGAGCACCTGTCGGAGCGGGCGCCGGCCCTGGCCAGGGCCTCCCGCTCGGTGGCCTCCCCGCAGATCCGCAACCGCGGCACCGTGGGCGGCAACCTGGGCGGCGCCTCGCCCGCCGGGGAGTGCCACCCGCCGCTGCTGGCCACCGACGCGGTGGTCGAGCTGGCGTCGGTGCGGGGCAGGCGCCGGGTGCCCGCACGCGAGTTCTACCTGTCGCTGCGCACGACGGCGCGGCAGGCGGACGAGCTGATCACGGCGGTGCTGCTGCCCGAGCCGACGGGCCCCCAGCAGTTCGCCAAGATCGGCACGCGCAACGCGATGGTCATCGCGGTGACCTCCTTCTCGCTGGCACTGGACACCCGGCGCCGGGCCGTGGGGACGGGGGTCGGCTCGGCCGGTCCCACACCGCTGCGCGCGGAGGCGGCCGAGAAGTTCCTGGCGGCGGAGTTCGACTGGGAGGACGGCCGTCCGCTCGCGGAGCCGGTGGTGCGCCGGTTCGGCGAGCTGGTGGCCGCGGCCGCCCGCCCCATCGACGACCAGCGGGGCAGCGCCGAGTACCGCAGGCACGCGCTCTCGGTGATGGCACGCCGCGCGCTGAGCTGGTCGGTCACCGACTACCGGAAGGGAGCCACGCGATGCGCGTGAGTTTCAGGGTCAACGGCGAGGACGTCACGGCCGACGACGTGTGGCCGGGCGAGAGCCTGCTGTACGTGCTGCGCGAGCGGCTGGGGCTGCCGGGCAGCAAGAACGCCTGCGAACAGGGCGAGTGCGGTTCGTGCACGGTCTACTTCGACGGTGTGACGGCGTGTTCGTGCATGATCGCCGCCGGGCAGGCGCAGGGGCGCGAGGTGCGCACCGTGGAGGGCCTGTCCCGGGGCGGGGGCGCCGAGCGCGAGCTGGGCGCGGTGCAGGAGGCCTTCGTGGAGGCGGGCGCGGTCCAGTGCGGGTTCTGCACGCCGGGCCTGCTGGTGCAGACCGACGACCTGTTGGAGCGCACGGTGGGCGCGGGGCTGCCCGCGCCGGAGGACGCCGAGATCCGTGAGGCGCTGGCGGGCAACCTGTGCCGGTGCACCGGGTACGAGAAGATCCTCGACGCGGTGCGCCTGGCCGCCTCGCGGCGGGCGGGGGGTGACTCGTGAGCGCGGTGGACGGGAGCGGTTTCGTCGTCGAGGGCGCCCACGTGGTGACCGTGGACGGCGCGGAGTACGCCGACGGGCACGTGGTGGTGCGCGGGGGCCGTATCGCCGCGGTGGGCGCGGGCCCGGCCGCGGGGGCCGGGGGCCTCGAACGCGTGGACGGGCGCGGGTGCCTGGTCACGCCGGGTCTGGTCAACACCCACCACCACCTCTACCAGTGGGCGACGCAGGGGCTGTTCGCCGACGGCACGCTCTTCGAGTGGCTGTCGGGCTCCTACGAGATCTGGGGCCGGCTGGACGCCGGCGTGGTGTCGGGGACGACCTCGGCCGGTCTGGCCCACCTGGCGCTGTCGGGGTGCACGACCGCCTCCGACCACCACTACGTGTACCCCTCGGGCCGCGGCGACATCGTGGCCGCCGAGGTGGAGGCCGCCCGCGAGGTGGGCGTGCGCCTGGACCTGGCCCGCGGGTCGATGGACCGGGGCAGGAGCCAGGGCGGGCTGCCGCCGGACGCCGTGGTGGAGACCCTGGAGCAGGCCCTGGAGGGCACCTCCGCGGCGATCGACGCCCACCACGACACCGCGCCCGACGCGATGACGCGGGTGGCGGTGGCCCCGTGCTCGCCGTTCTCGGTCTCGCGCGAGCTGCTGGTGGAGAGCGCGGCGCTGGCCCGGGACCGGGGGGTGCGGCTGCACACCCACCTGGCCGAGACGCTCGACGAGGAGGAGCAGTGCCTGGACGAGTTCGGGTGCACCCCCGTGGAGTACGCCGAGAAGCTCGGCTGGCTGGGCCCGGACGTGTGGTTCGCGCACGCCGTGCACCTGTCGGACGCGGCGATCGGGCGGATCGCGGCCACGGGCACCGGGGTGGCGCACTGCCCCACCTCCAACGCCCGTCTGGGCGCGGGGATCTGCCGGGTCCCCGAGCTGCTGGAGGCGGGCGTGCCGGTGGGCCTGGGCGTGGACGGCCCGGCCTCCAGCGAGCTGACGCCGCTGGCCGGTGAGATGCACCAGGCGCTGCTGATGGCGCGCGCCCGCAGGGGCCCCACCGCGCTCAGCGCCCGCCAGGCGCTGGAGATGGCCACCCTGGGCGGTGCCCGGGTGCTGGGCCGCGACGCCGAACTGGGCTCCCTGGCGGTGGGCAAGCTGGCCGACATCGCCCTGTGGCGGGTGGACGGGTTCGGCTACGACGTGATCGCGGACCCGGTGGTGGCGGCGGTCTTCGGCCCCACCCCGCCCCTGGAGCGGCTCTGGGTCGGCGGGGACACCGTCGTCGACCGCGGTGAGCTGCGCACCCTGTCCGCCGAGACCGCCGCCGCGCGCGGCCGTGCGGCGCACCGCGCCCTGACCCAGGAGGTGAACCGCTGATGGCGGCGACGACCCGTACCGTGACGGACCTGACGAGCACGACCAGGGACGGGGTGGGCTCCAGCCCGCGCCGCCCCGACGGGACCCTGAAGGTCACCGGCGAGTTCGCCTACTCCTCGGACATGTGGATGGAGGACATGCTGTGGGGGGCGACCCTGCGCAGCCCCCACCCGCACGCCGAGATCCGCGGCATCGACATCACCGAGGCGCTGAGGGTGCCCGGGGTGCACGCGGTGCTCACCCACGAGGACGTGCCCGGGGAGAAGCGCTACGGGCTGGAGTACCAGGACCAGCCGGTGCTGGCCTTCGGCAAGGTGCGCTACAAGGGCGAGGCGGTGGCGATCGTGGCCGCCGACCACCCCGAGACCGCCCGGCGGGCGATGGAGCGCATCCGGGTGGACTACGCGGTGCTGGAGCCGGTCTGCGACTCCCGGCGCGCCGCGCTGGACCCCGACTGCCCGCCGGTGCACGAGCCGGGCACGGTCCCCGACCATCCCGAGTACAACCCGCGGGGCAACCGGCTGCGCTACCAGCCGGTGCGCACGGGCGCGTTCGCCGGTGCGGCCGGCTCGGCCGGGCGCGAGCGCGAGGTGCTGGAGCGGCTGCGCGCCGAGGCCCACGCGGTGGTGGCCTCCGAGTACGAGGTCGGCATGCAGGACCAGGCCTTCCTGGGCCCGGAGTCGGGCATGGCCGTCCCGGCCGAGGACGGCGGGGTGGACCTGTACGTGGCCACGCAGTGGCTGCACGTGGACCAGCGCCAGATCGCCCCGGCGCTGGGGCTGCCCGAGGACAAGGTGCGGCTGACCCTGGCCGGGGTGGGCGGGGCCTTCGGCGCCCGCGAGGACCTGTCGATGCAGATCCACGCGTGCCTGCTGGCGCTGCGCACCGGCAGGCCGGTCAAGTTCGTGTACAACCGCGAGGAGTCCTTCTACGGTCACGTGCACCGGCACCCGGCCAGGATGCGCTACGAGCACGGGGCGCGCGCGGACGGCACGCTGCTGTACGCCACGGCGGAGATCATCGTGGACGGCGGCGCGTACGCGTCGGCGACCCCGGCCGTGGTGGGCGTGGCCTCCTCCCTGGGCATCGGCCCCTACGAGGTGGAGAACGTGCTGGTGGACGCCTACGGGGTGTACACCAACAACCCGCCGTGCGGCGCGATGCGCGGGTTCGGCGCGGTGCAGGCCTGCTTCGCCTACGAGTCGCAGATGGACCGGCTCGCCGAGGAGCTGGGCATGCACCCGGTGGACCTGAGGATCCGCAACGCCATGTCGCAGGGCTCGCGGATCATCACGGGCCAGGAGATCGACATGCCGCTGCCGATGGCGGAGATGCTGGAGCGCTGCCGCGCCCTGCCGATGCCGCCCGAGCGCGACACGCTGGCCGGTCCGGCCGACCAGCGCACCCTGCCGGGCGGGACGGCGGGCACCACGCGCGGCGAGGGCGTGGTGCGCGGTGTGGGCTACGGCGTGGGGCTGAAGAACCTGTGCTTCTCGGAGGGGTTCGACGACTACTCCACCGCGCGGGTGCGGCTGGAGGTCGTGGGCGGCGAGCCGGTGGTGCTGGTGCACACGGCGGCGGCCGAGGTCGGCCAGGGCCTGGTGACGGTCAAGGGCCAGATCGCCCGGACCGAGCTGGGCGTGGAGAAGGTGGTCATCGCCCCCTCCGACACCCGGGTCGGCTCGGCGGGGTCCTCGTCGGCCTCGCGGCAGTCGTACATGACCGGCGGCGCGGTCATGACCGCGTGCGCGTCGGTGCGCGCCGAGGTGTTCGCGCTGGCCCGCGAGCGCGGGATCGTGCCCGAGTCGCTGCCCGACACCGACCTGTCCCTGGACGGCGGCAAGCTGGTGTCGGCCACGGCCGGTGCGCTGGTGTCCCTGGCGGACCTGCTGGGGGAGTCGGCGCGCGGCGGCACGGTGGTCGAGCACACCCGCGAGTACCACCACCGGCCCACCGAGATGCTCGACCCCAAGCTGGGCCAGGGCTCCTCGCACACCCAGTTCGGGATGTGCGTGCACCGGGCCGTGGTGGACGTGGACGTGGACCTGGGCCTGGTGAAGGTGGTCGCGCTCGACGCGGTGCAGGACGTGGGCCGGGTGCTGCACCCCCAGCAGCTGGCCGGGCAGATCCAGGGCGGCTCCACGCAGGGCCTGGGCCTGGCGCTGATGGAGGAGGTGCAGGTCAGGGACGGGAAGATCCTCAACCCCTCGTTCACCGACTACCTCATCCCCACCATCCTGGACACCCCGCCGATGCGGATCGACGTGCTGGAGCACCCGGATCCGCACTCGCCCTACGGGCTGCGCGGCGCCGGCGAGCCGCCGACGCTGTCCTCGACCCCGGCCGTCGTGGCCGCGGTGCGCGCGGCCACGGGCAGGGCGCTGACCCACGCCCCGGTACGCCCCGAGGACATCGTGGGCATCGAGTTGTAGCCGCGCCGGGCGGCGCGGCGGAGTCCCCCGCCGCGCCGCCCCCATGAACCGCCCGCCCCGGCTTCGTCGGCGCCCCGGCACCGGGGCGGGTGCCCGACACAGGACAGCGCCGTCCTGCGCACACCCCTGATCGAACACCGAGAGCACCCACCCCCCTACTCATGGCGACGTCTGCCATGCTCATCTCCCTCCAGGAGGGGACATGACCCAACTCAAGGACTCCGGCCCGCACTCGGGGGCCCGGAAGCCCACGGCTCGATCCTGGCTCGACCGCTTCTTCTTCGTCAGCGAGCGCGGTTCCACCCTCGGACGCGAGGTCCGCGGCGGACTGACCACCTTCATGGCGATGGCCTACATCATCGTCCTGAACCCGATCATCCTCAGCGGCGTGTCCGACGTGAACGGCGACGCCCTGTCCGCGGGCCAGCTGACCACCATGACCGCCCTGTCCGCCGGGCTGGTCACCATCATGATGGGGGTGGTCGGCCGGGCGCCGATCGCCTGCGCCGCCGCCCTCGGGGTGATGGCGGTCGTGGCCTACCAGGCCGCGCCCGTGATGGCCTGGCCCGAGGTGATGGGCCTGGTCGTGTGGCAGGGGGTCGCCATCATCCTCATGGTCGTGACCGGCGTGCGGACCGCGGTGATGAACGCGCTGCCGCACAACCTCAAGCTGGCCATCGGCGTGGGCATCGGCCTGTTCGTGGCCCTCATCGGGCTGGACAACGCGGGGTTCGTCAGCGCCGGCGAGGGCGGCGGCCTGCTCCAGATCGGCGCGGCCGGGGGCGGCGGCCACCTCGACGGCTGGCCGGTCCTGGTCTTCGTGTGCGGCCTGGTGCTGGCCAGCGTCCTGCTGGTGCGCGGGGTTCCCGGCGCGATCTTCTACGGCATCGTCGGCGCCACCGTCCTCGCGATCGTCGTGCACCACGCGGCGGGCCTGGACGCCCGGGCCTGGGGCGGGGCCAGCCCCGAACTGCCCGGCAACCCGTTCGCGGCCCCCGACTTCGGCCTGCTGCTGCAGGTCGACATGTTCGGCGCCTGGACCTCGGCCGGTCCGACCACGGCGGGCGTCATCCTGTTCACCCTGGTGCTGGCCGGGTTCTTCGACGCCCTCGGCACCATCCTGGCCATCGGCACCAAGGCCGACATCGCCGACGCCGGCGGGCACATGCCCCGGGTCAACCAGATCCTGGTGACCGACGGGGCGGGCGCCGTGGCCGGGGGCCTGACCAGCTCCTCCGCGACGCTGGTGTTCGTGGAGTCCACGGCGGGGGTGAGCGAGGGCGCCCGGACCGGTCTGGCCAGCGTGGTGACGGGGCTGTTCTTCCTCGCGGCGATCTTCCTCGCACCGGTGTTCGGCGTGGTCCCGGCGCAGGCCGCCGCCGTGGCGATGGTGCTGGTGGGTGCCATGATGATGATGCACATCAGGGAGATCGACTGGTCGGACATCGCCGTGGCGATCCCGGCCTTCCTGACCATCGCGATGATGCCGTTCACCTTCGACATCGCCAGCGGTATCGGCATCGGCATCATCTCCTACACGCTGGTCAGGTCCGCCCAGGGGCGCCTCCGCGACGTGGGCTGGCTGATGTGGGTGCTGTCGGCGGTGTTCGCCTTCCACTTCTCCATGCACGCCCTCGGGCTCTAGGCGGGGCGGGGTCCGGGTGCGGCCCGGCCCCCGCCCGCGCAGGGCCCGCGGAGGCGCTCGGCCGCGGGGGTGGGCGGCGGTCGCGGCCTCCTCCACGTACCCGGAACCGGTCGCGCAGGGGCACACGATCCCTCGTTGACAGCGGTCGGCGGCACCCATAAGTTGTCAATGACAACTTCTTACCGAGGGAAGCCACCGCATGAACGTTCGAGTCAACGGCGCCTCCTCCCCCGTCCCCGACTCCCCCGAGACCACGGCGGCCGAGCACATCCGCGACCGGCTCGGCCTGACCGGGACCAAGATCGCCTGCGGCACCGGGGTCTGCGGTGCCTGCACCGTCCTGGTGGACGGCGCGCCCACCGCCTCGTGCCTGCTGCCCGCCGACCGGCTGGAGGGGCGCACGGTCACCACCGTGGAGGGCCTGGGCGGCGACCACCCCGTCCAGCGCGCCTTCGCCGCCCACGACGCGCTCCAGTGCGGCTACTGCACGCCCGGGTTCGTGGTGGAGGCCTCCGCCTTCGTCGACTCCTGGCGCGCCGAGCACGGCGACACCCGCCCCGGCCGCGAGCGCGTGGCCGACGCCCTGGCCGGGCACCTGTGCCGGTGCGGCGCCTACGAGGGGATCTTCGCCGCGGTGGACGCCGCCTGCGCGGGCGAGTTCGACACCGAACCCGAGCAGGCGCCGCCGCGCGCGGACGCCCTGGCCAAGGTCACCGGGCAGGCCCGCTTCAGCGCCGACCTGGCACCCGAGGGCAGTTGGGAGGGGGTGATCGTGCGCTCCGCCCACGCCCACGCGCGGGTGCGCGCCGTCGACCCCGGCGGGGCGCGGAGCACGGCCGCCCGCCGCCCCGGACCAGGACAGCCGGTGGACCCGCACCCGGTGTTCGTCGACCTGCTGGGCGAGGAGCGCACGGTGCGCTACGTCGGCCAGCCCGTCGCCGCGGTGGCCGCGCCCACCGCGGCCCTGGCCCGCGCCGCCGCCCGGGCCGTGCGGGTGGACTACGACCCCCTGCCCGCGGCGGTGAACACCGAGGAGGCGGCCGGCGAGGACGCCCCGCGGGTGTACACCACGCGCGCCGAGCGCCAGGCCGTCCCCTCCTACGGTGAGGGCCCCGGCCTCCCCGGCCGCTGGGACGGGAACACGCGCGGTCCCTCCACCGTCGGCTGGCGCCGCGCCACCGCGGTGCGGCGCCTGCGCGCGGCCGCCGAACGCCGGGACCCGCGCCTGGTGGCCCAGGAGTACACCACCGCCGTGCAGGTGCACAGCCCGTTGGAGCCCCACGTGTGCGTGGCCTCCTGGGGCCGCGACGGCGCGCTGACCCTGCGCGCGTCCACCCAGGCGGTGGCCAAGGTCGCCCGGAAGGCCGCCGAGCGGTGGGAGCTGCCGCCGGAGAAGGTGCACGTGCTCAGCGAGTACGTCGGCGGCGGCTTCGGCGCCAAGGCCAAGCTGTCGGTGGACATGGTGGCCGCGGCCGAACTGTCCCGGCTCGCCCACGCCCCGGTCCGCGTGTCCTTCGACCGCGCCGAGGAGCTCACCGACGCCGGGCACCGCCCCGGGACCCGCACCCGGGTGGCCCTGCTCGCCGACGCCGAGGGGGACCTGGCCGCGATGACCGTGGACTCCCACGGCGACGGCGGCGTCTCGGTGGGCTCCACCACGGCCGTCTTCGGGTTGTTGATGTACGGGCGCTCGCCGCGCCGGGCCCGCGACTTCGACGTGGTCACCCACCGCCCGCCGGGCCTGCCCATGCGCGCCCCCGGCGGCGCGCCGATGTCCTGGGCCCTGGAGCAGGCCGTGGACACGATGGCCCACCGGCTGGGCGAGGACCCCCTGTCCCTGCGCCGCCGCTGGGACGGCAACCCCAAGCGCCGGGCGCTGTACGAGCGGGCCGCCGCCCTGGAGCTGTGGCGCGAGCGCCCGCGCGGGCCCCGCACCGGCCGGTTCCGGCGGGGAGTCGGCGTCGCCGCGTCCAACTGGCTCTACCTGATGGGCCCGGACGCGAAGGTCGAGCTGTCGGTCCGCGACGGCGCGGTCGTGGTGCGCTCGGCCACCCAGGACATCGGCACCGGGATCCGCACGGTCCTGGGCGAGGTGGTCGCCGAGCGGCTGGGGATGCCCGCTTCCGACGTGCGCGTGGAGATCGGCGACAGCTCCTCGGTGCACGGCACCGGGTCCTTCGGCAGCCGCACCACCACCTCGATGGGGCCCGCGGCGGCCGACGCCGCCGACCGGCTGCGCGCAGCGCTGCGCGAACGGGAGCCCCGGGTCCCCGAGGCGGGGCCGGTCCCCGAGCACGCCCTCAAGGACGCGCTGGCCGCGGCCGAGGGTGTGCGGGTGGTCGGCGAGCGCGGCCGGGACCGCCGGGGCGCGCTCACCCCGAACATGGACGACCTGGCCGTGGGGCGCGGCATGAGCGGCGCCGTGCACGTGATGGAGGTGGAGGTGGACACCCTGCTGGGCCGGGTGCGCCCCACCCGCTGCTGGGCGGGGCTGGCCGTGGGCCGCGTGTACGCCGAGCGGCTGGCCCGCAACCAGGCCGAGGGAGCCGTGGTGCAGGGCGTGGGGTACGCGCTCTTCGAGGAGCGCCGCCACGACCCGGCCACCGGCGTGGTGCTCACCGACAACCTGGAGGACTACCGGCTCCCGGGGTTGGGAGACGTTCCCGAGACCGAGGTGCACTTCCACCAGGAGGGCTTCGAGCACGCCGCGGGCGCCGGGGTCGGCCTGGGCGAGATCTCGCTGGTGGGCGTGGCCGCGTCCGTGGCCAACGCCGTGCACGACGCCACGGGTTGGCGCCCCCTGGACCTGCCCATCCGCCCGGACCGACTGCTGGAGGGACTGCGATGACCGCCACCACACGCCCCGCGGGGCTGGAGGAGGCCCTGACCGGGCTGGACGGCACGGGCGCCCGCCCGCGCGCCGGGGGCACCGACCTGACGGCGTGCCTGGCCACGGGGGTCTACGAACCCGCGCCCGTGGTCGACCTGACCGGGGTGGAGGAGCTGCGCGGGGTGGAGTGGCGCCCCGACGGCTCGGCCCGGGTGGGCGCGCTGACCGGCGTCGGCGAGCTGGCCGCGGACCCCGCTCTGACCGCGGCCTATCCGGCGCTGGCGGCCACGGCGCGGGAGCTGGCCACGCCGCAGGTGCGCAACGCCGCGACGCTGGGCGGCAACCTGCTCCAGCGCAACCGGTGCTGGTACCTGCGCAACCCGGCCTTCGACTGCTTCCAGACGGGCGGGGACTCCTGTCCCGCGCGCGAGGGCGACCACCTGTACGGGGTGGTCGTGGACCGGGGGCCGTGCGCGGCGCCGCACCCCTCCTCCCTGGCGGTGGCGCTGCTGGCCCACGACGCGTCGGTGCTGGTGGCGGGCGGCGGGCGGACCGAGATGGCCGTGGCCGACCTCTACGACGCCGCCGACCCGACCCGTGACCACATGCTGGAGCCGGGCCGGGTGCTGGTGTCGGTGTCGCTGCCGGTCCCGACCGCGGGTGAGCGGTCCGCCTACCGCCGGGCCACCGGGCGCTCCCGTGCGGAGTGGCCGCTGGTGGAGGCGGTGGTCCGCCTCGCCCTGGAGGACGGGGGTTCGGGTGCCGTGACCTCGGCGGCGGTGGCCGTGGGCGGGGTGGCGCGCACCCCGCTGCGGCTGCCGGAGGTGGAGGCCGCCCTGGTGGGCGCCCGTGCGGGCGAGGCGCTGGACGGGGGCGTGGCCGGGGCCCTGGAGGGCCTGGCCGACCTGTGCTCCCCGCTGCCCGCGACCGGCTACAAGGTGGGGCTGCTGCGCGCCACCGTGCGCGACGTCCTGGAGCGGGCCCTGGACGCCCCGGGCGACTGAGGTCCCCGCCCTCCGCGCGCCGAGGGGGAGGGCGCCCCCCGAACGGGGCCGGGCCGGGGCCGCCGGGATCGGCGGCACCCGGCCCGTGGTCCGGACGCGTCGGGCGCGTCAGCCCCGCAGCAGCGCCTGGTGGGCCAGCTCCCGGCACGCGACCGCGAAGTCCAGCCCGGCGGCGGCCGCCGCCATCGGGAAGGTGGAGGTCTCGGTCAGGCCCGGGGCCACGTTGGTCTCCAGGAAGGTGACGCGGCCGTCGCCCCCCACGATGACGTCGGTGCGGGACAGGTCCCGCAGCCCCAGGACGCGGTGCGCGGTCAGCGCCGCCTCGGTGGCCTCGGCGACCGCCGAGGCGGGAAGGCGCGCCGGGCAGAAGAACTCGGTGCGCCCGGCGGTGTAGCGGGCGGCGTAGTCGTAGACCCCGCCGTCGGGCACGATCTCCACCGGCGGCAGGGCCACCGGCCCGTCCCCCGTGTCGAGGACTCCCACGGCCAGCTCGGTGCCCTGCACCTGCTCCTCGACCAGGGCCGAGTCGCTGTAGGCGAAGCAGGACACCAGGGCCGCCGACAGCTCCTGCACCGAGCCGACCGGGGCCGCGCCGAAGGCGGAGCCGCCCCGGTCGGGCTTGACGAACAGCGGCAGGCCCAGCCGGTCGGCGAGCCGCTCCATCAGCGCCGGGGCGCCCAGGTCGTGGAAGGCCGACTTGGGCAGGGCGGCGCCCCGCGGCACCCGCACCCCCCTCTCGGCCAGCAGCGCCTTGGCCGCGGGCTTGGAGTAGGCCAGTCGGCAGCCCCCCGGGCGGGCGCCCACGTAGGGCACCCCGGCCAGTTCCAGGACCTCCCGGATGGCGCCGTCCTCGCCCGCGGCCCCGTGCAGGACGGGAAAGACCACCTGCGGCGGGTCCTGCACGAGGCGGTCCAGCAGGGTGGAGTCCACGTCGGCGACCTGGACCTCCACTCCCAGCCGGCGCAGCGCCTCGGCGACGCCGCGCCCGGAGTGGACGCTCACCTCGTGTTCGGGGGACAGGCCCCCGGCCAGGACGAGGACCCGGTCAAGGTCTGCCACGGCGCGGACCTCCTTCTGTGCTGCTGTCATGGTGCTGGTGCCCTCGTGGGGTGTCAGGGCAGGTCCGGAGCGGGGGCTGGTGAGCCCTCGGAGCTCGGGGCCAGGGTGGTGCCGAACGTATCACGCAGGTCGATCTCACCCTCGATGGCTCCGACGAGGCGGCGCACGCCCTCGCGGATCTGCTCGGGTGTGGGGTAGCAGAAGCTCAGGCGCATGTTGGCCCGGCCGCGGCCGTCGGCGTAGAAGCCGGTGCCGGGCACGTAGGCGACCCGTTCGGTGACGGCCCGGGGCAGCATGGCCTTGGAGTCGATGCCCTCGGGCAGGGTGGCCCAGACGAAGAATCCGCCCTGGGGGCGGGTCCAGGTGCAGCCCGCGGGCATCATCGCGGTCAGAGCGTTGAGCATCGCGTCGCGGCGCTCGCCGTACATGGTGTTGAACGACTTGATCTGCTCGCGCCAGGGGAAGGTGTTGAGGTAGCGGCGTACCACCAGCTGGTTGAAGGTGGAGTGGCTGAGCATCGCCGACTCGGCGGCCAGGACGAGCTTGGCGCGCACCGCGGCGGGGGCGAGCGCCCAGCCGATGCGCAGGCCCGGCGAGAGGGTCTTGGACAGCGACCCCAGGTAGATGACGTTGCCCTCGCTCTGGGAGTAGAGGGTGGGCTCGGGGTCGCCGTCGTAGCGCAGCAGGCCGTAGGGGTTGTCCTCGACGATGAGCACGTCGTGGCGCTCGCAGGCCTCGGTCACCCGCGCGCGCCGCTCGGCCGTCATGGTGATCCCGGCGGGGTTCTGGAAGTTGGGGACGGTGTAGAAGAACTTCACCGGCCGCCCGTCCAGCTCGGCGCGGACGAGCGCCTCCTCCAGCTCCTCGGGGATCACGCCCTGCTCGTCCATGCCCACGTGGCGGATGTCGGCCTGGAAGGCGGTGAAGGTGTTGATCGCGGTGACGTAGGTGGGCGCCTCGGTCAGCACGATGTCGCCCGGGTCGACGAAGACGCGGGTGATCAGGTCCAGGGCCTGCTGGGAGCCGACGGTGACGATGACGTCGTCGGGGCTGGCGGTGATGCCCTCCAGCGTCATGTAGTCGCACAGCTGCTCGCGCAGCACGGGGTCGCCCTGGGCGGAGCCGTACTGGAGCGCGGCCGCGCCCTCCTCGGAGACGACGTCCTTGACCAGTTCACCGATCTGGTCCAGGGGCAGCGCCGCCACGTTGGGCATGCCCCCGGCGAGGGAGACCACCTCCGGGCGCGATGCGACGGCGAAGAGTGCCCGGACCTCCGATGCGACCATGCCCTGTGCTCGGCGTGCGTAGCGGCCGACGTGCGGGTCGATACGCGAACCCTGCTGGGCGGGCTGCTGCTCTCGGTGGTCAGCGGACACGGTCCACCTCCGAAGGAATGTCGTTCTGTGGGGCAGGGCGGGGGCCGTCCGGGAACTCTCGCCGTTCCCGGGTTCGACGCCCTCGCCGTCCCCGCGGTTCACACCCCGCCCCCGTCCGCGGGCGCGGTGCCCGAAGCTGCGGGTGGGGTGCTCGGGTGGGCTGGGCCGCGAGTGGACACGACCCGGTAAATGAACCGAGTGTAGCCCAGTGCCGGAACACGGGCGCGGAGCGGGGCCCGCGCGTGCTGTTGGCCACACCGGTCACACCCGCTCCCCTCACGTCGTCCCCTCCGGTGGACTGACTACCCGTCCGAGGCGGGGTCCACGGGGAGGCGGGTGAGAACATGGGCCGCTCTTTCCCCGGCCATCAGCTTCCCCGGCCATCAGCCGGGCGCAGGCGGGCCGGCGCGCGCGGTGGACGGCATGGCGCGGGGGCGGGTCCCCCTGAACCCGCCCCCGCGCATCGGCACACCCCGGGAAGCCGAGCTCCCACGGAGGGCGTGCCGCCGGCGCGATGGCCCCAGGGGTTCCCCCGAATCCCCGTGGTCGGCCATCCGAGCCCGGTGGCGCCTCTCCGCTACTCTCCCCCGGGACCCCCCTCAAGGTCCGAAGGCCGTGGATGCGCCACGCGTGGTGCCCGCGGCCTGCCGCCGCGCCCTCTCTTGCCCGGCGGCGGCCACCGACTCCGGGCCGCGCACGCACAGTCCATCGCACGCCGGACCGAACAGCAACGGTTGCACTAGGTTGCGGTGTCGTCGCTCAGGGCCACGGGGCAGTCGCCGTCGCGGAGCGCGTCCCGCAGCGCCCGCACCCCGGGGGCCACCGATCCGGGCAGCAGGTCCACCGGTGAGGCGGGACGGGCCACCCGGACCCGCACCTCCCCGCTGAACCGGTAGGGGCGGCTCTGGATGATGCCGCCCAGGTGGCGGCGCACGCGCGAGAGCTCGGCGCGCACCGTCACCACGTGCCCGCCCGCGCCGAACACGTCCTGGGACAGCTGCGCGCCGGTGCGCCCGCCCCGGTGCACGGCCAACAGCAGCAGCAGCTCCGCGTGGCGCGGGGTGAGCCGGTGCGCCCACTCCCCGCTGGGCCCGGTGACCACCATCCTCGGCGAGGGCCGGGTCAGGTCCAGGGTGACCGTGGAGGGCGCGGCCTCCGCCGCCGGGCGGGGGCGCAGCAGCCAGCCCCCGGGCAAGGGCTCCAGGGCGCACTCCCCCAGGGCGGGCAGCCAGGCCGTACCGCTCTCGCGGTGCTTGGGCAGCAGTACCCTGCGGACCGGTTCCATGTGGACCGCGGCGGCGGTCCACCCGGCCTCGTCCACCACCAGCGCGCGCTCGCTCATCCCGGCCAGCAGGGGCGCGGCCACCGAGCGCAGCCGCTCCAGGTGGGTGTGGTGGATGCTCTGCAGGTGGGCCTCGGCCAGCTGGGCCACCGCGCTGACCAGGGCGAGTGTGGAGGGGTGGATGGTGGAGACGGGTCCGGTGACGTCGACGGCGCCGAGCAGGCGGCCGTCGCGGGGATCGTGGATGGGGGCGCAGGCGCAGGTGAGGGTGTGCAGGTTGCGCACGAAGTGCTCGGCGGAGTAGACCTGCACGGGCCGTCCCACGACCAGGGCGGTGCCGATGGCGTTGGTACCGGTGCTGCCCTCGTTCCAGAAGGCGCCCTCGACGAGTCCGACGCGGTCCCCGAGGGAGCGGACGCGGTGGGAGCCGTCGCGCCACAGGATCTGCCCGGAGGCGTCGGTGACCAGCATGATGTGGTCGGCCTCGTCGGCGACCGAGACGAGGGAGCGGCGGATCAGCGGCAGGACCTCGGCGATCGGGGAGGCCTCCCGGTGGACCTGGAGTTCGTCCAGACGGGCCATGCGGGGCGGCGGCGCGCTGTCGGGGTCGATCCCGAAGCGACGGGTGCGGGACCAGGAGTCCTCGATGACCGGTCGCAGGGAGGCGGGCGCCGGGCGCCCGGCGAGCGAGGCCTCGTGCACGCGCCGGAGCAGGAGGGCGTGCTCGCGCGCGTCAGCCCCGGCCGGCAGGGCCGTGTCCAGCGGAGGAAAAGACATGCGGTCCCCTGACCTCGCGTTCGCAACGGCGTTCATCAATTTTCTCGGTTCGGCTTCGACAGGGTTGAGGGAACGGAAATACACACATGTTTCGGAAGTCGCTGACGCCTCCGATTCCGTTTCATCACCGGATTATGCCCCATTGTGCCCCCGGCCCGGACGGGGATCCCGCCATCGCGCGGGAACGGGAAACCCCCCGGGATCGCGCGTGCCCGACGCGGCGCCCGGGTCCGCGGGTGCCCGAAAGGCGGACGGCACGCCTTCGAAAAGGGGGCCCGGGGCGAACGGAACAGCGGAATTACCGAAAACGGCCGACAAAGGCGCAACGGCGCTTTCCCGGACACATGTCCGCGTCCCGCGCCGGGTGCGACGGCCTCGGCGGGTCAGCGGTTCCAGCGGGTGAGTGCGAACCACAGCCGCATGCGTTGCTCGGCGTCGGCCAGGTCCACGCCCAGGTCGCGCTCGACCCGCCCGATCCGGTAGCGGACGCTGTTGCGGTGGGCGCCCAGGTCGGCGGCGGCCCTGTCCCAGTTGCCGTGCCGGGCGAGCCAGGCCCGCAGGGTGCGGCGCAGCAGGCGCGCGGAGTCGTTCTCCTCGGCCAGCGGACCCAGGATCCGGCGGGCCAGGTCGTCGCTCCCCGCCGGCCCCAGGAGGGCGTCGAAGGGGTCGGCGCGCTCCTCCAGCAGCGGCCCGCCGACCGCGCGGGCACGGGTGAGCAGGGCGGCGGCCCGGCGGTCCGCGGCGGGCAGCTCCGCCGGGTCCACCGGTCCGCTCAGGGCCCCGATCCAGCCGTGGCCGAGCAGACGGTCGAGCTGGTCCAGGTGCGCGGTGTCGCCCCGGTCGGCGAGGAGGGCGCGCACCTCCTCCCCGGGGCCCGCGTCCAGCAGCCGGGTGCCCAGGGGCAGTGCGGCGGGGGCGGTGCGGCGCCCCCGCCCGGCGGGCCGGGCGCGCAGGACCCGGTAGGCGGCGGGCGCCGACGGCGCGCCGGTGGGGACGGGGGCCGCCGGCCCGGCGGGCGCGGAGGCGGCCTCCGCCGCACCGTCGTCCCCCGGTGCGGCGAGCTCGGCCAGCAGCGGCGCGGACGCGTCGGTGAGCCCGCCGTCCAGGAGCAGGCCGGTGACCAGGCGGCCCGGAACGGGCGGGGCGCCCCGGGAGGTGCGGGCGAGCAGTTCCAGCAGGGCGGTGGCGGTGCGCAGGACGGCGCGGTCGGTGATGCCCAGCGGTTCGGGCCGGCCCACCAGGACCACGCCGTGCTCCTGCGGAGGGGTTCCGACGGTGTGGAGGAAGACCTCGTCCCCTCCGACCCGGGCCTTGGCGCTGCGCGGACCGCGGGGCCGGGTGAGACGGTCCGCGAGCCCGCGCAGTTCGGGGCCCGGATCCGCCGGGGCGCCGGCGGTGCGGTGGGCTCCGCCGGGCACGGAGGCGGACGGGCGGGCCAGGAACGCCCAGCCGCCGAGTGCCTCGGCCAGGACCCGCAGGACCCGGTCCACCGGGGAGGCGTCCGTGACGGCCAGGGCCAGGGCCTGGTGCGCCGCGCCCAGGCGGCGCAGGTCGCGCAGGTGCAGCTCCCGCAGCTCCGCGCCGACGGCCTGGCTGACGGCGGCGAAGGGCGTGGGCCGGGGCACCTCCAGCAGGGGCAGCCCCCGTTCGCGGCACTGCTCGACCAGTCCGGAGGGGACGGTGTCGTGCACCGGGGTGACGCCGAAGCCGACGGCGCTGACCCCCGCGCGGACCAGGGAGTCGACGTAGTCGCGCAGCCCGGACGCGGTGGCGGGCAGGTTGACGCCCGCGGTGAGCAGCAGTTCGCCGCCGAGCAGGTAGGCGGACGGGTCGGCCAGCTCGCTGACCACCGCCCAGCCGATGCCCGGATCCCCCGCCGTCACGAGGGCGGCCATTCCCAGGTCGCGGCGGCCCACGACCGTGCTCAACGGCACCGTGTGGCCCTGTGCCCGGCTCTCCTGCGCCACTCCCGGCCCCCTTCGTGCTCTGTTGCCGCGCCCGTCCGGCGGGGCCGGAGGGGAGAGGAAGGCGCCCGACACCCCCAGGCCCCTCGGCACGGGGGCGCGTCGGCCGCACGTCATGGATACCTCATCCAGCACAACGCGTGCCTGTGTGCGATTCGTCCACTGGAGGAGGTCGCGCCCCCTGCCTAATCTGACCGGGGTCCGTGCGATCTGCCCCGACATCGCCGCTTTCGCCCCTGTGCCCCCTCGTCCACCTCGGGCGCACCGTGCACACCGACCGCGCGGTCCCGCCGCGGCGCGGGGACGAGGGCACGGAACCGACCGCCGCCGGGCCCGTCACCGCGGCCGGGAGCGGCCGGGGGCGGCACGGCCGACGCGGGGCCCGCCCGCACCCGCGGACCGACCGAACACCGCACCGACGACGAGAGGGACACCACCACCCGTGAACGCACCGATCGGACCCACCGACTCCAGCCTCGTACCGCGCTTCGCCGGACCGGCCACCTTCGCCCGGCTCCCCCGCATCGACCAGGTGGAGCACGCCGACATCGCCGTGGTCGGCGTCCCCTTCGACACCGGCGTCTCCTACCGCCCCGGCGCACGCTTCGGCCCCTCGGCCATCCGCGAGGCCAGCCGCCTGCTGCGCCCCTACAACCCGGGCCTGGACGTGTCCCCGTTCGCCGCCGCGCAGGTGGTCGACGGCGGCGACATCGCGGTCAACCCCTTCTCGATCGGGGACGCGGTGGAGACCCTGGACCAGGGCGCCTCCGAGTTCGTGCGGGCGGGCACCCGCCTGGTCACCCTGGGCGGCGACCACACCATCGCCCTGCCGCTGCTGCGCTCGCTGTACCGCCTGCACGGGCCGATCGCCCTGCTGCACTTCGACGCCCACCTGGACACCTGGGACACCTACTTCGGCGAGCCCTACACCCACGGCACCCCGTTCCGCCGCGCCGTGGAGGAGGGCATCCTGGACACCGAGGCCCTGTGCCACGTGGGCACCCGCGGCCCGCTGTACGGCAAGAAGGACCTGGAGGAGGACCGCCGGTTCGGCTTCGGCATCGTCACCTCCGCCGACGTCATGCGCAAGGGCGTGGACGAGGTCGCCGACGCGCTGCGCCAGCGCATCGGCAACCGCCCGCTGTACGTGTCGGTGGACATCGACGTGCTCGACCCGGCGCACGCGCCCGGCACCGGCACCCCGGAGGCCGGCGGCCTGACCAGCCGCGAACTGCTGGAGATCCTGCGCGGGCTGGCCTCCTGCAACCTGGTGGGCGCCGACGTGGTGGAGGTCGCCCCGGCCTACGACCACGCGCAGATCACCGCCACCGCCGCCTCGCACGTGGCCTACGACCTGGTCAGCGTCCTGGCGCTGAACCACGGGGGCTGAGCCCGCGCGCCGCGCCGGGGGTCAGGCCTGCGCGCCCTCGCGGCGGGCGCGCAGGTGGGCCCAGGTCAGCTCGGTGACGTGCCGGGCCATGGTCTCGGGGCTCTCCTCGGGGTGTTCCAGGAACCAGTCGGCGAAGGCGTCGGCGGTGCTGACCGCGATGCGCGCCATCAGCTGGGCGTCCTTGGGGGCGAGGTCGCCGTAGCCCTCGCGCGTGCACGCGGTGATGAGGTCGGCCACCTCGGCCGTGACGCGGTCCCTGAGCCGCTCGGTCTCCCCCGCGAAGGGCTCGCCCTGGAGGGAGGCGCGCCGGTACAGCACGGTCCAGCTCGCGCGGTTGCCGGTGACGAAGACGAAGAAGGCCTGCATGCCCCGGCGCAGGGGGTCGTCCCCCGCCGGGGCGCGCGGATCGTGCGCGGCGGCGCGCACGGCCTCGACGAGCCGGTCGGTCTCGCGGCGCACGCAGGCGGTGAAGATCTTCTCCTTGGAGCCCAGGTACTGGTACACGGTGGGCTTGGACGTCCCGGCCGCCTCGGCGATCTCCTCGACGCTCACGGTGTGGTAGCCGCCGCGCGAGAACGCGGTGACGGCGGCGTCGATCATCTGCTCTTCCCTGAGCCGACGCGGGAGTCTGCGCTGTGTGCTCTTCACGTCCTCAGACTTTATTGCGGCGGGGGTGCCCGGCCAGGGGCGATGGTCACCCGTACGCGCCCCGGAGCGCGGGGTGCGGCGGGCGCGCGTGCGTGACCTGTGGCGTCGGCGGTCCGGGGCCGCACCGCGGTGGTATTTCCCACACCGGCCCGGCCCCGCTCCGGGCCGCCGGGCGGCCCGGGCGCCCTTCAGAAGGGGGCGTCGCGCAGTACCAGGGTGCAGCACTTGGCGCCGCCCCCGGCGCGGCGCAGCTCGTCCAGCTCCACGGGGTGGACGGTGTATCCCCGGGCGCGCAGGCGGTCGGCCAGGGCGGTGGCCTCGGCGGCGATGACGACGTTGCGGCCGTCGCTCACGGCGTTGAGGCCGAGCACGGCGGCGTCCTCCTCGGTGGCCAGGAGCGCGTCGGGGAAGAGTGAGCGCAGCACCCGTCGGCTCCCGGCGGAGAAGGCCCCGGGATAGTAGGCGATCTGGTCGCCGGAGAGCGTGAACAGCGCGGTGTCCAGGTGGTAGAAGCGCGGGTCGGTCAGCTGGAGGGTGACGACGGGGCGGCCGAGGAAGCGCTCGGCCTCCTGGTGCGCGGCCGCCTCGGTCCGGAACCCCGTGGCGGCCAGGACCACCTCGTCCAGGGTGAGGAAGTCGCCCTCGCCCTCGTTGACGTGCTTGGGCTCGCGGGTCTCGGTGTAGCCCGCCTGGCGGAACCAGTCCAGGTAGGCCGGGCCCTCGGGGGTGCGCTCGGCGCTGGCGAAGCGCGCGCCGTAGACCCGCCCGTCCACGACCAGGGCCCCGTTGGCGGCGAAGACCATGTCGGGCAGGCCGTCGACGGGGGCGATCTCGCTGACGCGGTGCCCCAGGGACAGGTAGAGGTCGCGCAGCCCCTCCCACTGCCGGATGGCGCGTGCGCGGTCGACGCCCGCCGCGGGGTCCATCCAGGGGTTGATCGCGTACTCGACCGCGAAGTAGGTGGGGCGGCACATGAGGTAGTGCCGCGGGACCGCTGCCGGACCGGCCGGTGGAGCCATGGGACCTCCCGTACACCGTGCGGGACACTGGGCGGCCCCCGGTGGCACGTGGGTTCACGGCACCGCGGTCCGCACGGACGCAAGGGGACATACCCGTCCGCGGGGCGGGTTCAACAGGGCGGGCCCGTCGCGGTTGCGCGCGCCGCCGGGCGGGCCGCGCCGCCCCCGGCCCGTGCGCCGGGCGCGGGGGCGGCGCGGCGGCACGCCCTCCGGTGCGCGGCCGTCCGGCGGAGCGGGCGGCGCGGCCCCTTCCGGGAGGACCGCGCCGCGCCGGGTCAGGCCGGGGAGCAGGCCGCGCCGTTGAGGGCGAAGCCGGTCGGCCGGCCCGGGTCGCCGGTGTGCGTGGCCTGGTAGCCGATGCTCACACTGGCGCCGGGGGCGATGACGGCGTTGTAGGAGGCGTTGGTGGCGGTGACCGCGCCCTGGTTCGGAGCGTAGGTGGCGTTCCAGCCCGAGGTGATGACCTGGCCGCCGGGCAGGGTGAAGTCCAGGGACCAGCCGTCGACGGGCGCGGTGCCGGTGTTGGTGATGGTCAGGGAGGTGGTCAGGCCGGTGCTCCAGGCGTTGGCGGTGGCGGCGACGGCGCAGTTCCCGTCACCGGGCTCGGGGTCCGGGCCGGGGCCGGGGCCGGTGTCCTGGTCGAGGCCGAAGAAGGTGATGGCGTGCGCCGCCATGCCGTTGGCCATCAGGTTGTGTCCGACGCCCCGCATGCTGACGGCCTCCACCGGGGCCTGGTCGCCGGCGGAGCCGTAGCGGGTGCGGGTCCAGCCGGGCTGGGGCTGGTCGGTGGCGGCCGGGGTCTGGCCGAGGCCGTGGACGTCGGTCCACTGCTCGATCTCCTCGGTGAAGTTGGCGTAGCGCAGGACGTCGTCCTCGGTCCCGTGCCACAGCTGCATGCGCGGCCGAGGTCCGGTGTAGCCGGGGTGGGAGTCGCGGACCAGGTCGCCCCACTCCTGCGGGGTGCGGTCGATCGTGCCGGTGGAGCAGGCGTTGTTCCAGCCGGATCCGTCGGTGGTGGCGAAGCAGCCGAAGGGCACGCCGCTGAACGCCGCGCCCGCCGCGAACACGTCGGGGTAGTTGGCCAGCATGACGTTGGTCATCATGGCGCCGGAGGAGACGCCGGTGACGAACACGCGCTCGGTGTCGGCGTCGTAGGCGTCGACGACGTGGTCGACCATCGAGCGGATGCCGACCGGGTCGCTGCCGCCGCCCCGGCTCAGCGCCTCGGGCGAGGACACGTCGAAGCACTGGCTGCTGCGCGTGACGGAGGGGTAGACCACGATGAAGCCGTGCCGGTCGGCCAGCGAGGCGAACTCGGTGTTGGCGTGGAAGACGGGCCCGGTACCGGTGCACCAGTGCTGGGCGACCAGGACCGGGGGGTCGTCGACGACACTGTCCGGCACGTAGAGGTACATGCGCAGACCGCTGGGGTTGGGGCCGAAGTCCTCGACCTCGGTCAGGGTGGCGGCCGAGGCCGGGGGCGCGGTGAACAGGAGTGCCGCCAGCATGGTCAGGGCGGCGGCGAGCGCGCCGACCGCCCTGGTGGCGGGGTTCGTACGGGTGTGGATCACGTTCGGGGCCTTCCCGAGTGCGGGGGGGTGGGGGGACACGGAGCGCTCCGGCGGGGTCGCCGCCCGTGCTTGGGAGCGCTCCCAGCACTATCCGGCCGTTCCCGGCGTCCGTCAACCCCGGTACACCGTCCCCACGGCAGGCGCACGGCGGCCGGGGAGGGCCGGCGACGAAGCCCCGGCGCGGTACCGGACCCGGCCCCGCCCGGCGGGGAGGAGCCCGGTCCGGTACGGCGGAGGCCTCAGCGGCGGCCGCCGGGGCCGCCCCGGCCCACGGCCTCCTCCAGCTGCTCCCGGTTCATCTTCGACCGTCCCGGCACGTCCAGCTCGGAGGCCCGCTGGAGCAGTTCCCTCTTGGTGGCACGGCCCTCGCCCCGCCGCCGGGCCCCGGCGCCCGCGGCCTCCTCCGCCCCGGCGGGTGTGCGCGGGCCGGGGGCGCGGCCCCGCCTGGCGGCGCGGGGCGGCAGGCTCTGGCGCAGGGCCTCCCCGAGCCCGTCCGCGTCCTCGGGGGGCGCGGCCTGCTCGGGCCGGTGGGTGAACGTCCCGCCCCCGGCCTTGGCGCGCACCAGCTCGGTCAGGCGCTGGCCGTAGCTGTCGGCGTAGTCCTGGGGGTCCCACTCGATGGACAGGGACCTGACCAGCTCCCGGGCCAGTTCCAGCTCGTTCTTGGCCAGCGCGGCGTGGGCCACGGGCGGCATCACGTCGTCGGGCTCTCGGACCTCGTCGGGCCACCACAGGGTGGAGGCCGACAGTACGCCCCGGTTCGGCTCGATCAGGGCGGGGTACTCGCGGTCGCGCAGGACGACGGTGGCCACACCCGTGCGGCGGGTCTGCTCCAGGGCCGTGTACAGCAGCTGGTAGGCCTTGGCGTCGGCCGCGGACCGGGGGGCGACGTAGTAGGTGGAGGCGTACCACAGCGCGTCGACGGCGCCCTGGGACAGGAAGCCGGTCAGCTCCATGGTGCGCGAGCCGTGCGGGAGGAGCTCCTCCAGCTCCTCGGGCTCCAGGACCACGTACTCGTCCTCGACCCCCGTGCGGGCCCCGCGCACGACGTCCTCGCCGGCGACCTCCTCGCCGGTGCGCTCGTTGACGCGGACGTAGCGGATGCGGTCGGCCGTGCCCCGCTCGAACTGGTGCAGCACGGGCCCCCTGCGCTCGCGCGCGCTGTAGAGGCGCACGCCGATGGGCACCCTGCCGAACATGAGGGTTCCCACCCAAACCGGATTGACCATGACCCCCTCCTCTGCCCCCATCATTACCGCTACCAGGCAAAATGTCGGTCGAGAACGGCAAAGGACCCCCAAGGCGGGAAGGCACGGGGCCATCCGGGCAACCACGGGTCCGCACGCCCCCGATCCTTGACCGACCGGTCGGTATTGCTACTGTCGCGGCAGTCCGTGATTGGAGTTCCTCCCATGAGTACGACCGTCAGGGCCGCCGTCTTCTCCGAGCGCGGTGCCCCTCCCCAGATCCGCGACCTGGTCCTGCCCGACCCCGGCCCCGGCCAGGTGCGGGTGCGCCTGGCCGCCGCGGGCGTGTGCCACTCCGACCTGTCCCTGTCCAACGGCACCCTGGCGCAGAAGTGGCCCGCCGTGCTGGGCCACGAGGGCGCCGGAACCGTCGACGCCGTCGGCGAGGGCGTCACGGAGGTGATGCCCGGCCAGCAGGTGATCCTGAACTGGGCGCCCTCGTGCCGCGAGTGCTGGTTCTGCCGCCAGGGCGAGCCCCACCTGTGCGAGCACGCGCTGGACCGCACCGTGCAGCCCTACGCCGAACTCACCGACGGCACCCCCGTCTACCCCGGCCTGGGCTGCGGCGCGTTCGCCGAGGCCACCGTGGTGCCCGCCTCAGCCGTCGTGCCGCTGCCCGACGGGATCGACCCGGCGGTGGCCGCCGTGCTGGGCTGCGCGGTGCTCACCGGCTGGGGCGCGGTCAACAACTCCGCGGGCGTGCGCGAGGGCCAGTCCGCCGTGGTGCTGGGCCTGGGCGGGGTGGGCCTGTCGGTGCTCCAGGCCGCGCGCCTGGCCGGGGCCGACCCGGTGGTCGCGGTGGACGTCTCCCCCGACAAGGAGGAGCTGGCCCGCTCGCTGGGCGCGACCGAGTTCCTGCTCGCCGACGGCTCACTGGTCAAGGCCGTGCGCGCGCTGACGGGCGGGCGCGGCGCGGACCACGCCTTCGAGGTGGTGGGGTCGGCGAAGGTGGTGCGCTCGGCCTGGGACGTGTCCCGGCGCGGCGGCACGGTCACGGTGGTGGGCGTGGGCAGGCGCGACGACGAGGTGACCTTCAACGCGCTGGAGCTGTTCCACCAGGCGCGCACCCTGCGCGGGTGCGTGTACGGCTCCGGCGACCCTGCTCGCGACATCCCGCTCATCGCCGAACGGGTGCGCTCGGGGGAGCTGAAGCTGTCGGCGATGGTCACCGACGAGATCCCGCTCGCGGGCGTGCCCGAGGCCTTCGAGCGCATGTCCCGGGGCCGGGGCGGCCGGTCGCTGGTGCGCTTCGGCGGCTGAACCCGCGGGCTCCGGCGGTACCGCGCGGGTGCGGTACCGCCGGAGCCCGTGACGTGCGGCCCGCCCCGGTCAGCGCCCGGTCCGCTGGACGGGGTTGCCGTCGGCGTCGAGCACGATGACCTCGATGGGCGCCGCCCCGTACAGCTGGAGGCGCCGCTGACGCAGCGAGCGGCCGTAGAGGTAGGCGAGGGCGCACCAGGAGGCCACGGGCGCCGCCAGGGACCCGGCGAACAGGAAGGCGTGGCACAGCGCCGTCAGCAGTCCGTACGCGGCCATGGCGGACATCTGCTGGAACCCGCTCCCCCACTGCTGCCCTCCCAGCAGCAGCGCGATGGCGGCGACCGCGGCCAGGGGGCCGACGAACACGGTGACCAGCGGGTAGACGACCACGAAGAGCACGACCGTGGTGGACAGGCCGCCCAGGGTGAAGGACCAGAGCATCCCGCGCCACTCGGCGCCTGCGGGGTCGGGGAGGCGGATCCGCCCGGCCGGGGCTCCCGCGCGGGCGCCGTCCCGGTACCTCTCCACCAGCAGGGCCGCCACGAACAGCGCGGCCCACACCAGGACCGCGGCCGTCCCGGCCCAGGACACGGGGTCGCCCGCCAGGAGCGGGGGCACCCCGGGGTCGTACCCCTGCAACCGGGGCGGGGCGAGGCCGACGTCGGCCGGGGTGAGGACCCGCGCGGAGCCGACGAAGGCCGCGGCCAGGAGGACCTCGGCCAGGGACACCCACGCCCCGGCGCGGTGGAGGCGCGTCAGGGGCGAGGGGCGGCCGGGTTCGGCGGGTTCCCCCAGGCGGCGGGTCAGGGGCCGCATCAGCAAGGGCTGGGCGAGCAGGAAGAGCAGGGCCGCCAGCCCGATCAGGACGGCGAACGGCCCGGGGTCGAGGGTCGGGGGATGGAAGTACACGGGGGATCCTCTGTCGTCGACACGGTGCGACCGGCGCGAACGGCGCCGGAGGGGGTCCGGCGCGCGGGTCGCACGATTCTGTCCGAGCCGGGAGGGTTTGTCACCTCCTGACAAAACCTGTGGCGCACGGCACACGGTCCCCTTGCCGCACCGCCCCGGCGGCGGCACAGTCGTCACCATCGCGCACGCCGTGCCCCGGGCACGGCCGACCTGAGGGGAAGAGGCATGGGTAGCGGAGACGACCACGCCGACGTCATCGTCGTCGGCGCCGGGCTTGCGGGCCTGGCCGCGGCCGCCGAGCTGGCCGACGCGGGCAGACGTGTGGTCCTGCTGGACCAGGAGCCCGAGCAGTCCCTGGGCGGGCAGGCGTTCTGGTCCTTCGGCGGACTGTTCCTCGTGGACTCCCCCGAGCAGCGGCGCATGGGCATCAGGGACTCCGTGGAACTGGCCCTGCAGGACTGGATGGGCACCGCCGGGTTCGACCGCCCCGAGGACGCCTGGCCCCGCCGGTGGGCCGAGGCCTACGTGGACTTCGCCGCCGGGGAGAAGCGCTCCTGGCTCCACCAGCAGGGGATGCGGTTCTTCCCCCTGGTGGGCTGGGCCGAGCGCGGCGGCTACCTGGCCGACGGCCACGGCAACTCCGTGCCCCGGTTCCACATCACCTGGGGCACCGGCCCGGGCGTGGTCGCGCCCTTCGAGCGGCGGGTGCGCGCGGCGGCCGAGCGCGGCCTGGTCTCGCTGCGCTTCCGCCACCGGGTGGACGAACTGGTGGTCACGGGCGGGACGGTCACCGGCGTGCGCGGCGCGGTCCTGGCCCCCAGCGACGTCAGGCGGGGCGAGGCCAGCGGCCGCGAGGCGGTCGGCGACTTCGAGGTCTCGGCGCAGGCGGTGATCGTCACCTCCGGCGGGATCGGCGCCAACCACGACCTGGTGCGCCGTAACTGGCCCGAGCGCCTGGGCACCCCGCCCCGGCACATGCTCTCGGGCGTGCCCGAGCACGTGGACGGGCGCATGCTGGCCATCACCGAGGAGGCGGGCGGGCGGGTCGTCAACCCCGACCGCATGTGGCACTACACCGAGGGCATCCAGAACTGGGACCCCGTCTGGTCCAGGCACGGCATCCGCATCCTGCCGGGGCCCTCCTCGCTGTGGCTGGACGCGACCGGCAGGCGGCTGCCCGCGCCCTGCTTCCCGGGGTTCGACACCCTGGGCACCCTGGAGCACATCATGGGCAGCGGGCACGAGTACACGTGGTTCGTGCTCTCGCAGAAGATCATCGAGAAGGAGTTCGCCCTGTCGGGTTCGGAGCAGAACCCCGACCTGACCGGGAAGGACCTCGGGCTCGTCCTCAAGCGGGTGCTGCCGGGCGCGCCGGGGCCGGTGGAGGCCTTCAAGCGCAACGGAGCGGACTTCGCCGTGGCCGACCGGCTGCCCGAGCTGATCCGCAGGATGAAGGAGATCGCGGGCGACGGGGTGCTCGACGCCGACACCGTCACCCGCGAGGTGGTGGCCCGCGACCGGGAGATGGTCAACACCTTCACCAAGGACCTCCAGGTGACGGCGATCCGCGGGGCGCGCAACTACCGGGGCGACCGGCTGGCCCGGGTGGCGTCCCCGCACCAGATCCTGGACCCCAAGGCGGGCCCGCTGATCGCCGTGCGCCTGCGCGTGCTCACCCGCAAGACCCTGGGCGGCCTGCACACCGACCTGGACGCCCGGGTGCTGCGCGGGGACGGCACTCCGCTGCCGGGGGTGTACGCCGCGGGCGAGGTCGCCGGGTTCGGCGGCGGCGGGGTGCACGGCTACCGGGCGCTGGAGGGCACCTTCCTGGGCGGCTGCCTGTTCTCGGGCCGCACGGCCGGGCGGGCCGCCGCGGCGGCCCTGGGCTAGGGAGCGCTCCTCCCGGGCGGGGGGCGGCCGGGCCTTTCCCCGCCCGGACCCGGGGTCCGCCGCCACGGCATGACCTCGGAGGTAATCGACACCGTGACCCCGGCGGGGCGAGGCTGTGCGCGTACCCCTTCGAACACGCAGGAGGCCCCGTGTCCACCCCCGTCCTTCCCGCCGCTCCCGCCGCCGCGCGCCCGCTCCGCGCCGCACTGCGCACCGACGCCCTGGCCTGTGCCGGGTCCGGACTCGTGATGGCGGCCGGATCCGCCCTCCTGTCGGGCCCGCTGGGCCTGCCCACCGCCCTGCTGCTGCCCGCCGGGCTGTTCCTGCTCCCGTTCGCCGCGCTGCTGTGGCTGCTGGCCGCCCGCGCCGAGCCCGGCGTCCGGGGGGTGCGGGCGGTGCTCGCCGTGAACGCCCTGTGGATCCTGGGCTCCGTCGCGGTCGCCGCCCTGCTCGGCCCGACCGTCCTCGGCGTAGTCTTCGTCCTGGCGCAGGCCGCCGCCGTCCTGGGGATCTCCGCGGCCGAGGCCTTCTTCCTGCGGGGTGTGCTGAAGGGGAGCGTGTGACCACAGAGGCCGAGGCCGCCCGGCGGCATCCGATCGGCGCCCTGCTCAGGCAGTGGCGGCGACAGCGCCGGATCAGCCAGCTGGACCTGTCCATCCGGGCGGAGGTCTCCGCCCGGCACCTGAGCTTCGTGGAGACCGGGCGGTCCCGGCCCAGCCGCGAGATGGTGCTGCGGCTGGGTGAGAGCCTGGACGTCCCGCTGCGGGAGCAGAACCGGATGCTGCTCGCGGCCGGGTACGCGCCCGCCTACTCCGAGGCGCCGCTGGACGGGCCGGAGCTGGAGCCGCTGCGCGGTGCCGTCGGGGCGATCCTCGCCGGGCACGAGCCCTTCCCCGTGGTGGTGGTCGACCGGCGGTGGACCCTGGTGGACGCCAACGCCGGTGTGACCGTGCTCCTGGAGGGCGTGGACGAGGAGCTGCTGGCCCCGCCGGTGAACGTCCTGCGCGTGGGACTGCACCCGCGCGGGATGGCGCCGAGGATCGCCAACCTGGGCGAGTGGCGGGCCCACCTCCTGGACCGGCTGCGCCGGGAGGTGGAGTGGTCCGCCGATCCGGTCCTGGCCGAGCTGTACCGGGAGCTGCGCGCCTACCCCTGCGCCGACCCCGGGCCCGCTCCCGACGCCTCCGGGGCGCCGGAGCTGGCGGTGCCGATGCGGCTGCGGCACAGCCTGGGCGACCTGGCGCTGCTGTCCACGGTGGCCACCTTCGGCACCCCGGTGGACATCACGGTGTCGGAGCTGAGGATCGAGTCGTTCCTGCCCGCCGACCCGGCCACGGCGGACCTGCTGCGCGCCGCCCTGGCCGGGTCGGCGGGCGGGGCCTGAGGGCCGGGCCGGGGGCCGTCACTCCCCCGGGCCGTCGTCCCCCCGGTCCGGGTCGGACCTGCGGGGGCGGCCGCGGCGGGGAATGGCCCCCGCCTCCTTGGGCATCCGCCCCGCGTCGTCCAGCGCACGGCGCAGCAGGAACTCGATCTGGGCGTTGGTGCTGCGCAGCTCCTGCCCCGCCCACCGCGCGAGCGCGTCGTGGACGGCGGGATCGAGCCGTAGCAGCACCTTCTTGCGCTCGGGCACGGCCACCTCACGCGGTCACTGGTACAGGGTTCCGGCGTTGACGACGGGGCTGGCGGGGCGGTCGGAGCACAGCACCACGAGCAGGTTGCTGACCATGGCGGCCTTGCGCTCCTCGTCCAGATCCACCACGTCCTCCTCCGACAGGCGGGCGAGCGCGCGGTCGACCATGCCCACGGCCCCCTCGACGATCTCCTGGCGGGCGGCGATCAGCGCGCTGGCCTGCTGGCGCTGGAGCATGGCCTGGGCGACCTCGGAGGCGTAGGCCAGGTGGGTGAAGCGCGACTCCACGATCCGCACGCCCGCCGCCTCGACCCGCTCGCCGACCTCCTTGGACAGCTGCTCGGTGATGAGGTCGGCGCTGCCGCGCAGGGAGCGGCTGGTGTCGGCGTCGTAGGAGTCGTAGGGGTAGTTGCCCGCGATGTGGCGCACGGCGGCCTCGGTCTGGATGGAGACGAACTCCACGAAGTCGTCCACCTCGAAGGAGGCGCGGGCGGTGTCCTCCACCTGCCAGACGATGACGGCGGCGATCTCGATGGGGCTGCCGGAGGCGTCGTTGACCTTCATCACGGAGGTCTCGTGGTTGCGGATGCGCGTGGAGACGCCCTTGCGGACGGTGAGGGGGTTGACCCAGCGCAGTCCGTCGGTGCGGACGCTGCCGACGTAGCGGCCGAAGAGCTGGACGACCTTGGCCTCGTTGGGCGCGACCACCTCCAGCCCGATGAAGAGCAGGAAGCCGGCCGCGGCGAGGACCACGCCGACGGCGACCAGGGGCACGGGCAGGCCGATGAGGGGTGAGAGGGCGACGGCGGCGCCGACGAGGAAGAGCAGGATGCTGACCACCGCCATCACCATGCCGTTGGTGCTGGTGGCGGGGTGTTCCCGGTACTGGGGCGCCGGGACGGGGGGTTGGCCGGTTGCGGTCATCTGGGGTTCCGTTCTCCTCGCGGTGATGACGCAAGCATAGCATTGTGATATCACTTTTTACAGACATCCGGCCCGGGAGGGCCCCCAACCGAAGGAGACGTGGACGCGATGAGCGCCGACACCCCCCGACTGCGCCCACCCCGCCACCAGGTGGACGGACGCGCCGTCTGGTGGTGGACGACCCGGTCCCTGGCCGTGACGGTCGTCCTCACCGTCATCCCCGTGGTCCCCGCGGTCATCTGGGAGCCGCCGCGCGCCTGGTTCCTGGCGGCCGCGGCCGTGGTCGGCGGGATCGGGCTGCTGATCACCGTGGTCATGCCGCAGTGGCGCTACCGCGTCCACCGCTGGGAGGTCACCGACACCGCCGTCTACACCTCCAGCGGCTGGCTCTGGCAGGAGTGGCGCGTGGCCCCGATGTCGCGCATCCAGACCGTGGACACCGCGCGCGGCCCCCTCCAGCGGGCGTTCGGACTCTCCAGCGTCACCGTGACCACCGCGTCGGCGGCGGGCCCGATCGAGATCACCGGACTCGACCAGGCGCTGGCCACACGGGTGGCCGACCAGCTCACCGACACCACCCAGGCGACCCCGGGGGACGCGACATGAGCGACGGACACCGACCCGGCTCCGAGGAGTTCCCCGCGGCGCCCGGACAGGGCGGCCCGCCCGCGCCGGAGGCGGACGGCGCCCCGGCCGGACCGGCCGGCACCGCACGGACCCCCGCCCCGGCGGGGGCCGAACCGCGGGAGCCCTCCGCGGAGCCCTCCCCCTCCCCCGCCGCCGACTGGCAGGGGCTGCACCCGCTCAGCGTGTGGGCGAGCACCGCCATCGTCGGGGTGTTCCTCCTGCCGAGCGCGATCGTGGCCACCGTCGTCCTCGCGATGACCGTGCCGCCCCTGTGGGCCCTAGTCCCGGTCCCCGCCGCGCTCGCGTTCATCGCGCTCATGACCTACCTCGACATGCTGCGCCTGCGCGCGACCCGCTACCGGGTCACCGGCGAGCGCATGGAGATGCGCTCGGGCATCGTCGCCAAGTCCTACCGCTCCATCCCGCGCGAGCGCGTGCGCAGCGTGGACGTGGCGGCGCCGATCTACGTGCGGGTCTTCGGGCTGTGCTCGGTCACGGTCGGCACCGGCGAGAAGGTCGGGGCCGGGGCCGACCAGCTCCAGCTGCTCTACGTCACCGCGGAGCAGGGTGAGTGGTTGCGCCGGGACCTGCTGCGCCGGGGCGCGCCCGCCTCCGCCGCGGTCGCCGGCGAGGCCGCCCAGGCCGGTGCGGGCGGGGACGGCGAGACCGAGCTGGCCCGCCTCGACCGCCGCTGGTTCGCCTACGCCCCCGCGACCACCGCCACCCTGGGCGTGGGCCTGGGCGCCATCGCCGGTCTGCTGGGCCTGAACGCCCAGACCGGCGGCGTGGGGTGGGACTGGATCTCCGAGCGGGCCAACCTGCCCAGCGTGGAGGAGATGTCCTCGTTCGTGATGGCACAGGTCCTGATCGTGGTGCCTGTGACACTGCTGGGGTTGCTGGTGTCCGGTGTGGTGGTCCTGACCGCCGTGGCCGTGGAAACCTGGTGGAACTACCGCCTCACCCGGGAGGCCGACGGGACCGTGCGGCTGCGCCGGGGCCTGCTGACCAGCGTGTCGCTGTCGGTGGAGGGACGCCGTCTCAACGGGGTCACCCTGCACGAGCCGTACGTGCTGCGGCTGTCGGGAGGGGCGGACGTGCGCGCGGTGGCCACCGGACTGGCCGCGGCGGACGACCAGAAGACCAGCGCCAAGAGCCGCCTGTCCCCGCCCATGCCGCGGGAGCGGGCCCGCAGGCTGGCCGCCGACCTCATGCGGACCCAGGACTCGCCCCTGGACGTCGCGCTGGCCGCGCACCCCCGGGCCGCGCTGCGCCGCCGCTTCACGCGGGCCGCCGTGGCCACCGTGCTGGGCGCGGTGCTCTCCGGGGCGCTGGCCTGGCTGCAGACGCTGGTCACCGCGGCCTGGTGGGGCGCGGTGCACGAGGTGGAGCGGGAGATCATCCCCGTGCCGCTGGCCACGAGCACGGTGGAGGCCACGCCGAGCTGGGGGTGGGCGCTGCTGGCGGCGGCGATCGCGGCGGCGGCGTTCTGGTACGCGGTGGGTTCCTACCGGGGGCTGGGCCACGGGCTGCACCCGAGCCATCTGGTGGTGCGCAAGGGGATGGCGGTGCGCGACACCGTGACCCTGGAGCGGTCGGCGGTGATCGGGTGGCGGATCAACCGGTCGCCGTTCCAGCGCAGGCTGGGACTGGCCGACGTGGCCGCCACGACGGCGGCGGGACAGGGGATGTACGCGGCCAGGGACGTGGGGCTGGGCCAGGGCCTGGCCTGGGCCGACGAGGCCGTCCCCGGGCTGCTGGAGCCCTTCCTGGTGCGCGGCGGACAGGAGGACGGGGGCGGGCCGTCCCGCACCTGACCCCGGGGCGGGCCCGTGGCCGGGTCCCGGTCCGGGTCCCCCGCGCGGGGGCCGGGATCCGGGGCCCGGTCACGGCAGTTCGGGCACCGTGTTGCGGATCGGGTCGCCGTCGACCCGCAGGCCGCTGGTGTGCGTGAGCGCCATCTCCAGGAGGGGGTAGATCTCGAACACGCGCCCCATCCCGAGCGCCTCCAGCACGCGCGCGGCGATGGGAGCGGGCTCGGCGAGGACCACGTGCCGCCCCTGGCGTGTGAGGCTCCTGTAGACCGCCACGAGGGCGCTGACGCCGCTCGCGTCGAAGAAGTCGAGTCCGGACATGTCCACCACCAGGCAGTCGCACCGTGAGGCGTGCGCCGCCTGGAGCAGCTGGTCGCGCACGCGGTCGGCGGTGGCGAGGTCGACCTCACCGTGGACGGGCACCACCGTCACACCCGTACAGGGGAAACGCTCCTGGGCAGAGAACCGGGCATCCTGCGCCACTCGGGCCACCTCTCACCGGACGTAACCTTTCCACTACGCAACCGCGTACGAGATCGTAACCTCTCCAGAGAGGTCGTGGGGGGCTTTCCGTGAGAAAAACCCGCGAAATCTCGCCGATGTGGCCGTGGGGGCGGTCCGGCGCCACTCCGTCCGGCGGGCGGCGGGCCGCACCGCGCCGCAGCCGCGGCGCCGGCCCCTCACCTCTCCTCTCGGACACTCCGGGCACGCCCCCGCGCGTGGCCTTCCGCGTCCGAGTGCGGTAGAAGCGGTACAGGGGGCATCCCGCGTGCCCGCGCCCCCGCGAGGCGGGGCCCGGGGCCGACCCCCGCGACAGCCCACGAGAAGGGAGGGAGCGGCGGCTCCGGCCGACGGCCGGAACGTTCCGCCGCGCACCCGATGACAGAAACCGCCGACACCCAGCCCGGCTGGTTCTCCCCCGAGGAGCTGGAGAACATCCGCGGCCGCATGCCCGTCCTCTACGTCCAGGCGGTCCCCGTACGGGTGGACGAGGTGGGCCAGGTGACCCATGTCGGCCTGCTCATGCGGGCCACGCCCGACGGCAGCTTCCACCGCTCGGTGGTCTCGGGCCGCGTGCTCTACCACGAGCGGGTGCGCGACGCCCTCCTGCGCCACCTGGAGAAGGACCTGGGCCCGGTGGCCCTGCCGCGCATCCCCGTCTCACCGCAGCCGTTCACGGTGGCCGAGTACTTCCCCACGCCGGGGACCACCCCGTTCCACGACCCCCGCCAGCACGCGGTGGCGATGGCCTACATCGTCCCGGTCTCGGGCGACTGCCAGCCCCGCCAGGACGCCCTGGACCTGGTGTGGTTCACCCCGGAGGAGGCGGCCGGCGAGCAGCTCCGCGAGGAGATGACGGGCGGCCAGGACGTGCTGCTGCGCCAGGCGCTGGCCCACGTGGGCCACGTCCCGTAGACGGCGGCTCCGGCGCGCCCAGGGGCCGTCCCGCACGGCCCAGGCGCACCGACCGGGCGCGGGGCCCCCGGCTCGGCGGGGCCCGGACCCGGCACGGCCGGGGAGGCGTCCGCCGGGTCGCCGCCCCGGCGGACGCCTCCAGCGCACGGTGCTCCCGGAGGGCCTTCCCGCTCCCGGGGTGCGTAGGCTTCTCCCATGCCCGAACCGCTCGTCGCCGACGCCCTCGCCCTGGCCTCCGCCACCAGCGGGTCCCGCCGCGCCGTGCTCGGCCTGGTCGGCGCCCCCGCCGCAGGCAAGTCCACGCTCGCCCGCCACCTGGTGGCCGGGGTCGACCGCGCGCTGGGCCCGGGCACGGCCGGATACCTGCCCATGGACGGCTTCCACCTGTCCAACGCCCAGCTCGACCGGCTGGGACGGCGCGACCGCAAGGGCGCGCCGGACACCTTCGACGCGCACGGGTACGCGGCCCTGGTACGCCGCCTGCTGGCCGAGACCGACCACCCCGTCTACGTGCCCGACTACGACCGCGTGCTGCACGAGCCCGTCGCCGCGCGGCACGTGATCGAGCCGCACACCCGGCTGGTGGTGACCGAGGGCAACTACCTGGCGGGCGACGAGGAGCCCTGGGCCGGGCTGCGCGGGCTGTTCGCGCAGCTGTGGTACGTGGAGGCCGACGACGAGCTGCGCGAGCGCAGGCTGCACCGGCGCCAGGTGGCGGGCGGGGCGACCGAGGAGGCCGCCCGGGAGTGGGTGGAGCGCAGCGACCGCCCCAACGGGGAGCTGGTCAAGCGCTTCCGGGACAACTGCACGCGGGTGGTGCGCCCGGGTCCCCTCGCCGGGGACTGAGCGCCGCCCCGGGCCGCGCCCCGCGACCCGCACCGCGCGCTCACGCCCCCGTCAGCGGGACACGGGGACCCGTTTCCCGCGAGGCGGCGGGGACGGCCGCTCCGGGGACGGCCCGGTGGCGCACGGCGGGACGGACGCGTTCGCCGCCGACCGGCCGGGCCCGGTACGACCGGTCGCAGGCCCCGGCCGGGGCCACCACCGCACGGGCGCCCTCACCGCCCCGCACCCACGACACCGCGGGGGGCCACGCCCGCTCGGCCCCGGGTCGGCTTCGGCGCCCCGGTGGAGACCGGGCCCCTGGGACCCGTATCCGCCGCCCGGCCCCGGGCGGCGGGCACGCGGCCGGTCCGGCGGGCGCGGCGGGCCGACCGCGCCCGGGGGCCGGGACCCGGGAGAACCCCCCAGACGGACACAGAGGGAACAGACGTCCACATAGTGAGACAAATGTTTCATACAGTGGCAGCCGAGGTTAGCATCCTGCCATCCGAACCCACTGACCTGGAAAGAAGTCCCATGACGGACGTCGCCCCACGAGCACCAGAAGAGGCCGAACCACCGGCCAATCCCAGGAGGAAGGTCCTCACGGCCAGCCTCGTGGGGACGTCCATCGAGTTCTACGACTTCTACATCTACGCGACGGCCGCGGTCCTGGTCTTCCCCGCGCTGTTCTTCCCCGACGGCGACATGCTGGCGGCGCGGCTGCAGTCGCTGGCCACCTTCGCGATCGCCTTCGTCGCCCGGCCCATCGGCTCCTGGGTGTTCGGCCACTTCGGCGACCGCGTCGGGCGCAAGGCCACGCTGGTGGCCTCACTGCTGACCATGGGCATCGCCACCGTCGGCATCGGCCTGCTGCCCACCTACGCGCAGGTGGGCGTCCTGGCCCCGCTGCTGCTGGCGGTGTGCCGCTTCGGCCAGGGCCTGGGACTGGGCGGGGAGTGGGGCGGCGCGGCCCTGCTGGCCACCGAGAACGCCCCTCCCGGAAAGCGCGGCTTCTACGGCTCGTTCCCGCAGCTGGGCGCGCCGATCGGGTTCTTCCTCGCCAACGGCGTGTTCCTCATCCTGAGCCAGTTCATGAGCGACGCGACCTTCCTGGCCTGGGGCTGGCGCGTGCCGTTCCTGCTCTCGACCCTGCTGATCGTGATCGGCCTGTGGGTCCGCCTGACCCTGCACGAGACCCCGGCCTTCGCCAGGATCGTCGCCTCGGGCGAGCGGGTCAAGTCGCCGATGGTCGAGGTGTTCCGCACCAACTGGCCCGCCGTGGTGCTGGGCACGCTGATCATGCTCGCCACCTACGTGCTGTTCTACCTGATGACCGTGTTCTCCCTGGGTTTTGGCACCGACCCGGTGGCGGGCCTGGGCTACGACCGGTCGCAGTTCCTGGTGTTCCTGCTGGTGGGCGTGGTGTTCTTCGGGGTGTTCACCCCGGTCGCGGGCCTGCTCGCCGACCGGTTCGGCCGCAAGCCGGTCCTGGTCTGGGTCACCGTCGCGATCATCGTCTTCGGCTTCGCCATGGGCCCGCTGATGGGCGGCGGCGGCACGGTCGGCGTGCTGGCCTTCCTCATCGTGGGGCTGAGCCTGATGGGCCTGACCTTCGGCCCGATGGCCTCCGTGCTGCCGGAGCTGTTCCCGACCAAGGTGCGCTACACCGGCGCCTCGGTGGCCTACAACCTCGCGGGGCTGCTGGGCGCCTCGTTCGCCCCCTACATCGCGACCTGGCTGGCCGGCACCCTGGGCCTGGCCTGGGTCGGCGGCTACCTGGTGCTGGTCGGCGCGATCACCCTGGCGGCGCTGCTGGTCAGCCGTGAGACGCGCGACGACTCCCTGGACGAGACCCCGGTGCGGGTGACCGGCCGGTAGGGCGCACCACCCCCGAGATACGGGCCGGGCGAGCACATGCCGCCCGGCCCGTCCCCGTCCTCACACGATCCGGTGCGGCAGCTCCCGGCCCTCGACGAAGGCCGCCACCGTGGCCGCCCACACCTCCCGGCGCCGCTCCTGGCACTCGCGGGTGTTGGCGGCGAACCGGGAGCTGAGCACCAGGCCGTCCAGCGGCGGGTAGGGGTTGCTCTCGCCGACCAGGTCCAGCCCCGCGCCCCGCAGGCGCCCGGCGCGCAGGACCTCCGTCAGCGCCGCGTGGTCGATGACCTCGTTGGGCGAGATGCTCACCAGGACCGCCGAGGGCTTCATCAGGGCGAGCTCCCCCGCGCCCAGCAGGCCGTGGGTGGCGGCGTCCAGCGGCAGGGTGAGGAAGACTACGTCGGACACCGCCAGGAGCTCGTCCAGCTCCACCTGGGTGGAGCCCTCGGTCCGGCGCGGGCTCCGATTGGTGTGGACCACCTCCATGCCCAGGCCGCGCACCATGCGCGCCACCCCCGTGCCGATGTCGCCCATCCCGACGATCCCGGCGGTCCCGCCCGAGAGCTCCATGCCCTGCTCCCCCGCGCACAGCAGGTCGCCCGAGCGGACGCGGGCGTGGACCGGCACGACTCTCTTGGCCACGGCCATCATCAGCGCGACGGCGTGCTCGGCCACCGCCGCGCCGGTGTACCCGGCGGTGTTGCACACGGCCACGCCGCGCTCGCGGCAGTACTCCAGGTCCACGTACTCCACGGCCGTGGTGGTGGCCACGACCAGCTCCAGTGCGGGCAGCAGGCGCAGGTTCCGCGCGCCCAGGTCCGTGTAGGTGGTGACCAGGACCCGGGTGTCGGGGTGGCGCCGGAACTCCTCGGCCGGGTCCAGGCCGCCGCTGGCGTCCTGGACCCAGTGCGCCTCCAGCGCGCCGGACAGGTGGTCCAGGGTGTCGGTGGGAAGGGGCTGCCGGTCGTTGAGCACGAGGCAGGGGACGGGCTGGGTCACACCGTTCCTTTCGGGGTCGGCGGGGTGTTGTGCGCGGTCGCGGCGCCGGCCCCGTCGGCCGGGCCGGTGGGGACGGCGGGCGGGCGTTCACGCATCGCCCAGGACCTCTCCGACGCTCTTGTAGCGCTTCCAGGCCAGGCCGCGCAGGAACTCCCCGGCGTTCTCGCCGTGGGCCTCCCAGACGTCGGGGGCCCACTCCTGCTCCAGGTTGCGCCAGCCGGTCAGGGGATACAGGTGCTGGAAGGGCGGCGGCGGGGGCATCTCCGCCGCCACGCGCTCGGCCAGGGAGGCCAGCCGGGGGCGGTCGACCTCCCCGACCAGGGCCAGGGCCTCGGCCAGGTCGGTGTTGCCGCCGCCCAGGCCGTACCCGTTGAGGGAGCCGTCCACGAGGTCGAAGCCCGCCTCCAGCGCGATCCGGGAGTTGGCGACCGCGTGGCCGAGGTTGTCGTGGCCGTGGAAGCCCGCCAGGCCGGGCCAGGCCGCCCGCACCCCGGTGAAGAGCTCGGCGGCGTCCTCGGGAAGCAGCGCGCCCCGCGAGTCGGCCAGGTAGAGCCAGTCGGCGACGCCCGTGCGGGCGACGCGCTCGGCCGCGGCGGCCAGCTCCCCGGGGTCGTAGGCGGTGACGCTGATGAGGTTGAGCGAGCAGGTGACGCCGGTGGCGCGAACGGCCTCCGCCGCGGCGAGCACGTGGTCCAGCCTCTCCACGAAGCAGGTCAGGCGGACCACGTCGAGCACCTCGGCGCGGGGCCGCAGCAGGGCGGCGACCTCGTCCGGGCTCCTGCCGTTCACGCCGAGCATGGCGACCACGCGGGCCCGCCCGGCGTCCTGGCCGACCTGGCGCAGCAGGTCGGGCGTGCACTGGAGCGCGGGTTCGAGCCCGGGGTCGTCGCTGATGTAGCCGACCTCCACGTAGGGCACGCCCACCTCACCGAGGACCTTGGTGTGCTCGCGCACGGTGGCGTCGGTGAAGCGCCAGGCGTTGAGGTAGCCCCCGTCGCGCAGGGTGACGTCCAGGATCCGGGGTCGCCGGGGTTCGGCGGCGGTGTGTCGAGCGGGCAATCTGTGCCTCCTGACAGGCGCCGGTCATTCACCCTAAGTAAGTTGACCGATACCCAGGGGAATCAAACATCCCGTCCCGTCCGGGAACGCCCCGGGCCGCCCCTTGCGGCCCGGGAGGGGCCTCCCGGCTGTTTGCGCTGGTCGCCCCGGGGGGTAGTCGGGGAGCGGGACCTTCGCCGACGACGCGCGGGCCGCGTCCCCGGGCCCGCGAACCGCGCCGACGGCGGAGGGAGCACACGGGGGCACTCTTCTCGGGGGAGCTAGCGATGGCTGGATCAGAGGGCGCGGACCGGATGAAACCGCCGCCGGTGTCGGCCACGGGACCGGTCGCGCCGCCGGAGCAGCGGGGGCCGTCCGACGAGTACGCGAGGACCGACCGCCTCACCGACGAGCAGGAGCTGCTGGAGGGCGCCGACATCATCGAGGGCGACGACGGGGCCAGCTTCACCGTCCTGGAGCGCCAGACCTGCTTCAACCTGTTGGCCACGCGCGACATCGGGCGCGTGGCCTTCACCATCGAGGGGGACGCGGCGCCCACAGTCCTGCCGGTGAACTACACGATGGTCGACGGCGGCATCGTGTTCCGCTCCACGCTGGCCGGGGCCATCATGCGCCACGCGCGCGGGTATGCCGCCTTCCAGGTGGACAGCCTCGACGAGGAGCGCCGCGAGGGGTGGAGCGTGCTGGCCAGCGGGCCGTGCGCGTGGATCCGCGACGCCGCCGAGCTGGCGCGCCTGCCGCAGGGCGGCCTGCCCCGGCCCTGGGCCGAGGGGGAGCGCGACCAGGTCCTGAGGATCACGCCCGGCAGGCTGAGCGGACGGCAGATCCACCGGCGCTGACCCGGCGGCCCGGCCCGGAGGGGTTCGGGGGCCGCCACAGGACCTGACGGGCACCGGGCCGGGCCCGGAACCCGCCGCCGCGCGGCCCGCGCGGCGGTCAGTCGGCGGGTCGGTGCAGCAGGAACGCCCCGGCGTAGGCGGGCCGGTCCGCGCGCTGGGCGTCGGTGGCCACGTACTCGTCCAGGACGGCGACGATGCGGCGGTCCAGTTCCGCCACCTCCTCGTCGGACAGGTGCAGCACGAAGCGCGCGTAGACGCGCACCGACTCCGGTCCGGCCTCGCGCAGCTCCTGCTGGAAGGCCTCCACCGGAGCGGCGGCCGAGCCGGTGTCGGTGTCCAGAAGGGGCCCGTCCAGCCACCAGGTCTCCCCGGTGGCCCGGTAGGGCTTCTCCAGCGCGCCGCTGGCCCCGGTGCGCACGGACCCGGGCAGCAGCAGGCCCGCGTCCACGAGCTGGCGGACGTGGTAGAGGACCGTGCCCGGGGTGACCTCCAGACGGTCGGCCAGCTCCTTGTTGGTGAGCTCCCGGGTCAGGCAGAGCCGCAGGATGCGCACCCGCAGCGGGTGGGCCAGGGCCTTGGCCTCCTGGACCGTGGCCGGTCGTCGCCTGCGCGGACGGGGCGCGGCCCCGCTCTGTTCCGGTTCTGCCATGGCCCGAGGGTAACAACGGTCGGGCCGCGGTCGAGCTCCGCGAAATCGATTGAGCTTTCTCGATCGATCTGCCATTCTCAATCGTATGACGGACGACACTCCCCTGGACGCCGCTCCCCCGCCGACGCCGCGCCCCGCGCCGATGGGCGCCGCCTTCTGGAACCTGTGGACCTCCTCCGCCCTGTCCAACCTCGCCGACGGCGTCCTGAAGACGGCGCTGCCGCTGGTGGCGCTGCGCTTCACCGACTCCCCCACCCTCATCGCCGGGGTGACGTTCGCGCTGACCCTCCCGTGGCTGTTCTTCGCGCTCCCGGCGGGCGCCCTGGCCGACCGGCTCGACCGGCGCCGGACGATGCTCGGCGCCAACCTCGCCCGGGCACTGCTGCTCGGCGTCCTGGCGCTGTCCCTGGCCCTGGACCTGGGCTCGGTCTGGCTGCTGTACGCGGTGGCGCTGTGCATCGGGGTCACCGAGACCCTCTACGACACCTCGGCCCAGTCGATCCTGCCGCAGGTGGTCGGCCGCGACCGGCTCCCCCGGGCCAACGGGCGACTGCACGCCGCCGAACTGACCGCGAACCAGTTCCTCGGGCCTCCCCTGGGCGGCCTGCTGGTGGCGGTGGGCGCGGCGGCGGCCTTCACCGCTCCGGCGGCGCTGTGGCTGGTCGCGGTGGGCGCGCTGCTGCTGGTGCGCGGCCGGTTCCGGACCGCGCGGGCCGCGCCCGCCACCCTGCGCGCCGACATCGCCGAGGGGCTGCGCTTCCTGTGGCGCGACCGGATCCTGCGCTCGTTCGCGGCGATGGTGGGCGCCAGCAACTTCGCCAGCAACGCGGCCTTCACCGTCTTCGTGCTCTTCGCGGTGGGTCCGGACTCGCCCATGGGCCTGTCCGAGCCCGCCTACGGCCTGCTCATGACCGCTGTCGCCGCGGGCAGCGTGGTGGGCGCCCTGTGCGCCGGGCGGATCGAGCGGCTGCTGGGACGCACCCGGGCGCTGCGGGCCTGCGTGCTGACCTTCGCCGTGCTCGTGGGCCTGCCCGCGGTGACCGCCGACCCCGTCCTGGTCGCGGCGGGCTTCTTCACGGGCGGGCTGGGGATCGCGGTGTGGAACGTGGTCACGGTGTCGCTGCGCCAGCGGATCACCCCCGACCCCCTGCTCGGCCGGGTGAACAGCGCCTACCGTCTGCTGGCCTGGGGCACCATGCCGCTGGGCGCCGCCACGGGCGGCCTCCTCGCGGAGTTCCTCGGCCTGACCTGGGTGTTCGCCTCCATGGGGCTACTGTGTCTGGGACTGCTCGCCGGGCTGGCCAGGTTGGACGACGCGGCCCTGGCCGCAGCGGAGCACCGGGCCGACGAGAGCCGGCAAGCCCCCGGGGACCGGTGAAAACCGGTGGACTCCCCCGACCGCGCGGTGGAGCATGGGGGACCTTGACTTCCTCTCCTGCCTGAAGGCAGGAGATTCCGGAACCGCCTACCGGTGGTTCGAGGCCAGGGCCTCGTCACGGGTCACCCCGTGGCCTTCCTGCTTCATCGCCGGTCGCCCCGTCCGGGAGGACTCCCGTTGAGGTCTCACAGCAGCTCCACAGGCCAACACCGCCAGCCCGGCGGCTTCGAGATTGTTCGCCGCGTTCACATCGCGGTCGTGGACCACCCCGCACCGGGGGCACGTCCATGTCCGGACGTTCAGCGGCAACAAGGCGTGCACGTAGGCGCACCCGGGCGTCGAGCACGCCTTGGAGGACGGTCCACCACGACCAGATCGCGTCCGTACCAGGCGCACTTGTACTCCAGCATGGTGCGCAGCTCACGCCAGGACACATCCGAGATCGCCCGGGACAGCCTCCTGTTCTTGACCAGGTTGCGCACGGCCAGGTCCTCGATCACGACCGCTTGGTTCTCGCGGACGAGTCGAGTAGTGAGCTTGTGCAGGAAATCCCGACGCCGGTCGGTGATGCGGGCGTGCACCCGCGCCACCTTGCGCCGCGCCTTGGCTCGGTTGGCCGAACCGGGCTGTTTGCGGGCCAGCGCTCGCTGCGCCCGGGCCAGCTTCGCTCGGTCTCGTCGCTCGTGGCGGGGGTTGGCCACCTTCTCCCCAGTCGACAAGGTCACCACGGAGGTGATTCCGGCGTCGACGCCGACCGCGTTGTTAACAGCCGGAGCCGACTCGACGGTGTCCTCGCACAGCAGGGACACGAACCAGCGTCCGGCCGCGTCCCGCGACACCGTGACCGTGGTCGAAGAAGTTGCGGAAGGCCGTGTGCAGGTGGCGCAGCGTCTGCTGGAGCGGGACGCAGGAGACCTCGGCGAGGAAGGACAGCTCCTCGGTCCTCTTCCAGGCGGTCAGTGCCGCGGAGGAGTCGGTGTAGGAGAGCCCCCGCTGTTGGGTGTTCCAGGCGGCGGTGCGTTCGGCCAGAGCACGGTTGTAGACCAGGCGCACGCACCCGAACGTGCGCGACAGCTCAGCCGCCTGCACGTCGGTGGGATAGAAGCGGTACCGAAACGCCCGCTTCACGCTCTTGCTGGTCACGGCACACACCGTAGCGACCACCCTGCCATCGCGTGAGGCGAATCCAACAGAAAGCGACAGGAAGGAGAGGGCGTGTCCTCCCCGCCCTGAAGGACGGGGTATCCACGCCCAACAAACAGATGACCCCACCTGAGGAAGAGGTGCTGGAGGGCGGCAACGTCGCCGACCAGGTGGTACGCGTGGGCCGGACAGTGCGCAAACCGTGGCGGCGCTCCTCCCCTTCCGTGCTGCTCCTGCTCACGTACCTGCGTGAGTGCGGCTACGAGGCGTCCCCTCCCGTGGTCGGCAGGGACGAGCGGGGCCGCCAGGTGCTCGGGTACGTGCCGGGGACGATGGCGGACCGGATGGCGCCGATGACGGAGGAGGAACTGCGTCGGCTGGGCGGGACGATCCGCCGCCTCCACGACCTGACCGCCGCGTACCGGCCCCGGGAGGAACCGGTGTGGGAGGTGCCCATCCCGCACGAGCGCGAGGAGCTCGTCTGCCACAACGACCTGGCGCCGTGGAACCTGGTGCGCGACGGCGACGCCTGGACCTTCATCGACTGGGACTGCGCCGGTCCGGGCACGCGCATGGGCGACCTCGGATACGCCGCGCACGGGTTCGTGCCGCTGCACGAGGGCGGGGACCCCCGGAGCGACGCGCGGCGGCTGCGCGTCCTGGCCGACGGGTACGGGTGCGACGGGGCCCAGCGCCGTGAGCTGCCCGACGCGGTCCTGGGGCGCGTGCGCGGCATGTACGACCTGCTGACGGAGGGCGCGCGGACGGGTGAGCAGCCGTGGGCACGCCTGCACGCGGAGGGGCACGCCGACCACTGGGGACCGGCGTCGGAGTACGTCGAGCGCAACCGCCAGCTGTGGCGGGAGGCGCTGCTGCGCTGACGGAGGCCTCGCGCCACCAGCCGCCCCCACGGACGCGACGCCCGCGGACCCGCCCACGCCTTCCGCCCGGGAGCCACCCTCAGCGAACGTGGCGTACAGGCCCCTACCCGCCCTCCGCCCCGCCCCGTGGACGCGAGCGCACCCCGGCGCCCCGGGCCCGCCGGAGTCGGGGCCAGGACGTCGGGGCTAGGACGCGCTCCACACGAAGGCCGCCGAGATCGGGTGGCCCCGGAACCTCTCCCACCTGGGCTTGGCCGCCACCCAGGTGTCGTCCACGGTGCCCTCCGCCATCTCGGCCAGCCGCCACCCCGCGGCCGAGGCGGCGCGGACGTGGTCGCTGATGAGGTGGACGTGGGTGGCGATGGCGATGTCCTCGCCGGAGGCGTCGGTGTAGTGGGTCGGCATCCCCGAGACCATCGAGAACTGCGGGTGGTAGGCGACCAGCACGCACGTCCCCCCGGGCCGGACGAGCCTCCGGGCCTCGGTGTAGAAGGGCGCCAGGTCCGGCAGGTGCTCGTCGATCAGGGAGGCGATGACCAGGTCGTAGGCGGCGCCGGGCAGGCCCGTGTCGCGCACGTCGCCCCGGGTGAGGCTGTCGTGGGCGCCGCGCCTCTCGGCCAGCGCCAACATGCCGGAGCTGAGGTCGACGCCGTCCACGCGCCCGGCCCCGCGGCCGCGCAGCCACGAACCGGTGCGGCCGGTACCGCAGCCCAGGTCGGCCGCGCGGGCGACGGCCGACCAGTCGGGGACGGTGAGGCCGTCCAGGAGGGCCAGGTCCATGGCGTCCAGGACGGAGTCCTCGTAGGTGCCGGACCAGCCGTCGTAGCCGGTGGTCACGTCAACGGTGCGGTAGTGGCGGGTGTCGAAGTCCGCGAAGTCGGGCATGGGGGCGAGTATGGCGTGGTCGGCCCGGGCGGGGCGAACCCTTTTCGGGCGGGCCCACCGCCGGGAAAACCGGTTGCCGCCGCCGCGGGAGTGCTCCTAGGTTGGTCGCCATGTGCTGCTTCCAGGCGATCATCAGCCGGGCCCACGCCTGGCCGGTGAGCTGCCACACCCATGTCGTCCGGCCCCGGTCCCCGTACCTGGGCCGGTAGTCCGCCGTCCCGGCCGCCGCGAACCCCGCCCACGGGGTCCGTCCGGCCCGCCGGGAGCCCCGCCCCTTCCTCCCTCCGCTTCGCGCGCGTCCCCCACCGCGTGTCCGGACGGTGTGGGGAGGGGTGCGCCGTCCGCCGCCGTTGGCGCGGGCGCGCCCACGCGCGCCCGCACGGCGGTCGGCTCGGCGACGGCCACGGACGACACCTCCTCCTTCCCGTGTGACCCTCCGGTCCAGGCACAGTCGCGTCCCTTCTTCCCTCGGACGGGCTGCCCGGACCTCCTTTCGCGTTGTCGCGCGCCGTGTGGCGCGCCCGTCCGTGCCGCCCGTCCTCGTCGGCCACCGCAGGGTGGCTGGAACGGACCTTCCGTGGCACGTACCGAACGCTCACGTCACACGGGTGCCGGTGACAACCGGCGCCGCTTCTCCCAGAACTTCCTCGCCGACCCGGGCGCCGCCCGCCGCGTGGTGGCGGTGTCCGGGATCGGCCCGGCCGACCTGGTGGTGGAGGTGGGGCCGGGTGAGGGCGCCCTCACCCGATTCCTGGCCCCGGCCGCCCGCCGCGTCCTGGCCTACGAGATCGACCCGCGCCTGGCCGAACGGCTCTCCGCGCGCTACCGCGACCCCGCGAGCGGGGTGCGGGTGGTGCGGGCCGACTTCACCCGGGTGCGCCCGCCGCGGGGTGAGTTCCACCTGGTGGGCAACATCCCCTACGCGCGCACCGCCGACATCGTGCGCTGGTGCCTGGACGCGCGGGGCCTGGCCTCCGCCACCCTCGTCACCCAGCTGGAGTACGCGCGCAAGCGCACCGGCGGGTTCGGGCGGTGGAGCCGTCTGACGGTGCTGACCTGGCCGGAGTGGTCGTGGTCGCTGGCCGGGCGGATCGACCGGCAGCGGTTCCGGCCGGTGCCCCGGGTGGATTCGGGCATCCTGGTGCTGCGCAGGCGCCGGACGCCCCTGGTGGAACCGGGGCGGATGAACGGCTACCGGCGCCTGGTCGAGCTGGGGTTCGGGGGTGCGGGCGGGTCGCTGGGCGCGTCACTGCGCCGCGCCCACCCCGCCCGGCGGGTGGAGCGGGCACTGGACCGGGCCCGGGTCGCGCCGAACGCCCCCGTCGGGCACGTGGCTCCGGAGCAGTGGCTGGAGGTGTTCCACGCGCTGGAGGGCTGAGGCCGCCGACACCGCCTGCGCGCACGCCCGTCCGCGCCGACGGCCGGCCGTCGGCGCGGACGGGTTCCGGTCTAGTCTGTGCGCATGCGTACCCCTCTTCTCCCCCTGGCGTCCGCCCTCGTCCTGTCCGTGCTCGGATGCGCGGCACAGGAGCCGCAGACGTTCGAGGAGTCGTACCGGGTCCCCCACCCCGTCGGCGCCTACGAGAACGAGTACTTCGGGGAGGCCGACGTCGTCTACACCGTCGACGACGTCTCCTTCCCCGAGGAGGATCGGGCGGCCTTCACCGTGGAGGTGGAGGTACCGGACCTGCGGCGGGTGCTCGGTTTCGGCGAGTTCGAGACCGTGTGCGAGTCGGGGGGCGTCGAGAGGGCCGCCGAGGGCGAGATCACCCTCGGCGAGACCGAGGCGGGCTCCTACGCGTTCCCGATGGAGTGCGACGTCGCGCCCGGGAGCGGGGAGCTGCGGATCCTCGTCCGGCACGACGGCGAGGAGATGGTGTTCACCGGGCCGGTCGGCTGACCGGCCCGGGCGCCCCTCAGCCCAGGAAGTCCAGGAGGGCGGCGGTGAGCTCGGCCGGTGCGTCCTCCTGGACGAGGTGCCCGGCCCCGGGCAGCACGCGCAGACGCGCCCCGGGGATCGCGGCGGCGAGCCGCCGGCCGCGGTCCAGGGGCAGCCAGGTGTCCTCCCGGCCCCACACCACCAGCACCGGCAGGTCGAGGTCGGCGTACCCGTCCTCCACCTCGGCGGTGTGGCGCTCGTCGGCCTGGGCGATCTGGCGGTAGAACGCGGGCCGGCCGTCCGCTCCGAGCCAGGGGCGCACGAGCGCGTCCAGGGTGGCCGACCGCGGCTCGCGGTGCGCGGCCGAGGAGACGTAGGCGCGCACCAGCGCCTCGTGCAGGTGCGGGGGCAGCGCGGCGAACACGTCGGCGTTGGCGTTGACGAGGCGGAAGAAGTCACTGCCCCAGGGGCGGACGCTGACGGCGTCGACCAGGGCGAGGCGGCTGTAGGCCGCCTTGTCCAGGACGGCCGAGCGCAGGGCCACCGCGCCGCCGAAGTCGTGCGCCACCACGGCGGGGCGCTCCAGCCCCCAGTGGTCGAGCAGCGCGGTGAACGCGGTCTGCTGGGCTGCCAGCGACACGTCCTGGCCCTCGTGCTTGGCCGAGGCGCCGTAGCCGGGCATGTCCCACACGTGGACGGTGTACCGGGCGCTCAGGGCGCGGGCGACGTGGCGCCAGACGTAGGAGGAGAAGGGAGTGCCGTGCATCAGCACCACCGGGTCCCCCTCGCCGAACCGGGCCCAGCGCACGGTCCCGTTGTGCGCCTCGAAGCTCTGGTCGAGTGTCCAGGCGTCGTCGCTCATGGGCGGCCTTTCCGTCGTGGATCGCGGACCATACCGAGGCTAGGGGAGCGCGGTGACGTTCCGGTGCCCCGGGGCGGGGCCCGTCACACCCGCAGGACGGCGAAGCACTCCCCCGGCACGTTGACGGTGGTCCCCGTGGTCCTGGGCTCGCCGTTGGCGAGCAGGAGTTCGCGCGGGGCCGCGTCCAGCTCCACCCCGGCCGGGTCGGAGCCCAGGTTGCACACCACCCGCAGGCTTCCCCGGACCAGGACGAGCCGGCGTCCGCCGCCGCTGACCTCGACCGTGAAGCGGTCCAGGCGCGGGTCGGACAGCTCCGGCTCCACGCGCCGCAGGGCGATGAGCGCCCGGTAGGTGTCCAGGACCAGCCCGTGCGGTTGGCGTCCTGGCTGGGACCAGTCCAGGACCGCGCCGTCGCGGGTGGCCGGGTCCATGGGGTCGGGGATCTCCTCCTCGTCCCACCCCAGGGCGGCGAACTCGCGGCGGCGGCCCTCGCGCACGCCCCTGACCAGGTCGGGGTCGGTGAAGGAGGCGAAGAAGGGCCAGGGCGTGGTGGCCGCCCACTCCTCCCCCATGAAGATCATGGGGGTGTGGGGGGAGCAGAGCACCAGCGCGGCGCCGCAGGCGAGCAGGCCCGGCGAGACGTGTTCGCCCATGCGGTCGCCCCGCGCCCGGTTGCCGATCTGGTCGTGGGTGCTCAGGTAGGCGAGGAAGCGGCTGCCGGGGACGCGCGCGGTGTCCACGGGCGCGCCGTGGGTGCGGCCGCGGAAGCTGGAGTAGGTGCCCGCGTGCCAGAACACGCGGGTGAGCGCGGCGGGCAGCGCGTCGGGGTCGGCGAAGTCGGAGTAGTAGCCGTGGGTCTCCCCGGTGAGGGCGACGTGCAGGGCGTGGTGGAGGTCGTCGGACCACTGGGCGGTCATGCCCAGGCCGCCCGCCTCGCGGGGCAGGACGGTGCGGGGGTCGTTGCGGTCGGACTCGGCGATGAGGGACAGCGGTCGCCCCAGGGCGGCGGCGAGGGCGTCGACCTCCGCGGAGAGTTCGGCGAGCAGCGGGGTGGCGCGGTCGTCGCGCAGGGCGTGCACGGCGTCCAGGCGCAGCCCGTCCAGGTGGTAGTGGCGCAGCCAGTCCAGGGCGTTGTCCAGGACCATGCGGCGGACCGGGTCGGAGTCGGGGCCGTCCAGGTTGAGGGAGGGCCCCCAGGCGTTCTCACCGCGGAAGTAGGGTCCGAAGCGGGGCAGGTAGGCGCCCGAGGGGCCGAGGTGGTTGTAGACCACGTCGAGCAGGACGGCCAGGCCGCGGCGGTGGCAGGCGTCGACGAGGGCCTTGAGCCCATCGGGGCCGCCGTAGGGGTCGTGCACGGCCGCCCACAGGACGCCGTCGTAGCCCCAGCCGTGGGTGCCGTCGAAGGCGTTGACCGGCATGAGCTCGACGTGGGTGACGCCGAGGTCGACCAGGTGGTCGAGGCGGTCGGCGGCGGCGGCGAAGGTGCCCTGGGGGGTGAAGGTGCCCACGTGGAGTTCGTAGACGACGGCGCCCGCGAGGGGGCGCCCGGTCCAGGCGGAGTCGGTCCAGTCGAAGGCGGCGTGGTCGTGGACGCGGCTGGGGCCGTGGACGCCGTGGGGCTGGTGGAGCGAGCGGGGGTCGGGCAGGGGCTGGGGGTCCCCGTCCAGGAGGTAGGCGTACTCGGTGCCGGGCCCGGCGCCCTCGACCCGGGTCCGCCACCAGCCGTCGTCGTCGAGCCGCATGGTGACGTCGCGCTCCTCGGCGCCGTACAGGCGCAGGCGGACGCGTTCGCGGTGGGGCGCCCACACGGCGAAGTCGCCGCGGGCGCCGACCCCCGGCGGGGCGGGGGCGGCGAGGGCGTCGGACGTGGTCGGGGTGGTCTCGGCTTCGCTCACGGAGGGTGGTCTACCCCTCTCCCGCGCCCGCCATCCGCGGCTGTCGGTGTTGCCCGGACCCGCCCGTTTCGCTCAGCGGCGCGGACGGTAGGAGTGCAGGCGCACCGACGCCGTGACGGCCACCGGTTCGGGCAGGGCGGCGATGCGGGCGCGCAGCTCCTCGGCGCCGATGTGGCGGGCGCTGGGCCCCATGCCGACGACGGTCGCGGCGTCCGCGTGGTCCAGGTCCATGGTGAAGCGCAGGCCCTCGGCCCCGGCGGGGGTGAAGTGCCCGTGCAGCGAGTCGGCGAGGCGCTCGTCCTTGCGCGGGTCCACCTCCAGCAGGCCCAGCGGTCCGCGCAGCTGGGCGAGGTGGTCGGCGGCGGGGGTGAGCACCAGCAGCACCCCGTCGGCGCGCAGGACGCGGTGGAACTCGGCGGCGTTGCGCGGCGCGAACACGTTGAGCAGGGCGTCCACCGAGTCCCCGCGCAGCGGCAGGCCCCGCCAGGCGTCGGCGGTCACGGCGCCGCCGCGCTCGTGCGCCCTGGCCGCCTTGCGGGCGGCGAACTTGGAGGCGTCGGCGGTCAGCCCCACGGCGTTCGGCAGGGCGTCCAGCACCCGGGCCATGTGGTGACCGGTCCCGCCGCCGATGTCGGCGACCAGCGGCGCGGGCGCGGTGAGCTCGCGGGCCAGGGCGGCGGCCAGCGCGGCGGAGATCGGGTCGTGGTGGCCCGCCTCCTGGAACCGGAGGCGGTCGGCGACCATCTCCCGGCTGTCGCCCGTCCCGGGCGGCGTGGCCCCGGTGAGCAGGCTCGCGTACCCCTCCCGGGCCACGTTGAAGCTGTGCCCTCCGCCGCAGGAGAGCCCGCGATCGCCCTGGTCGAGTCCGCGCCCGCAGGAGGGGCAGGCCAGGGCCGCGGCGACGGCGGCGGGCATGCGCAGCCTGGGGCCGGTGGTGTGTGGGGTGTTCGTGCGCGCCATGATCGCGGCAAGCCTACCGTTCCTGTGCTGAGGGGCCGGTGCCGGCCGAACTACGGCGAACCGGACGATCCCGGTGACCTCACGAAACCGCGTTCCGGGCGGCGGGGACCGCCTCCTGCGGCGGGAGGCGGTCCCGCTCCCCCGGGCGGTCCTCACCCCCGGGTCAGGACTGCCACCGGGTACCGCGAGAGGACCTCGGCCAGGTGCGCCGTGGTGAGCCCGTCGGTGCTCTCGGGCGCCACCACCCCGCCCGTGAGCCGGTCGGTCCACTCCCCCGGCCCCGAGGGCAGCGCCACGGCCGTCTCCGCCCAGCCCCCCGCGTCGGCCAGCCCGATCGGCAGCCTGGTGGCGATCACCGCGAGGTCGGGCTGACCGGCTCCGGCCGAGGTCCGCGCGAAGGCCAGGGCGTGGCGCCGGGCCGGGCCGGAGGCGGTGAGCGGCAGGTACCCCGCGGGACACAGCTCGCGGCGCACGCGCAGGCACGTGCGGACCAGGTGGAGCTTGGCCGCGCCGGTGGCGTCCACCGGTGGGCGCCACCCGTCCTCGATGCGGGTGAGCAGGTCCGCGCGGGCCTGGTGGTCCACGGGCCTGCGGTTGTCGGGGTCCACCAGGGACAGGTCCCACAGCTCGGTGCCCTGGTACAGGTCCGGGACGCCCGGGCCCAGCAGCTGCACGGCCTTCTGCCCCAGGGAGTTGCTCCACCCGGCCTGGCGCACCGACTCCACCACCGAGGCCACCTCCCCGCGCAGGGTCCTGTCGCCCAGCACCCGCGCGGGCCAGGAGCGGACGCGGTCCTCGAAGTCGGGGTCCGGTTCGGTCCAGGAGGTCCCCAGACGCGCCTCCCGGGCGGCCTTGAGCAGGTACTCGGCCAGGCGCTCCTCGCCGATGGGCCAGGCGCCGACCAGGGTCTGCCACCCCAGCAGGTTGAGCGCGGGCTCGGGCAGGGCGCACCGTTCGGTCCAGCGGCGCACGGCCTCGGCGAAGGGCTCGGCCACCTCCGTGAGGGCGGCCAGGCGGGCCCGCACGTCCTCGGAGCGCTTGGTGTCGTGCGTGGACAGGGTGGTCATGGTGTGCGGCCGGGAGGCCTCGCGGCGGGCCGCGCCGTCGTGGAACTCCTGCGGCGTGACGGCGAAGTCGGCGGGGTCGCCGCCCACCTCGTTGAGGGCGACGAACCTGGTGGTGCGGTAGAAGGCCGTGTTCTCGGTGCCCATGGCCACGACCATCCCGCTGGTCTGCTGGATGCGGCGCGCGGCCTCACCGCGGGGGTCGCGGCGCACCCGCAGGTCGACGGCCTCCAGGTCCCGGGCCAGGTCGGGGCGGCGCCCGGCGGCGGTCTCCACCGCCCGGGCCCAGTCGCCCTCCCCCTCGGGCAGGTAGGAGCGGTACACGTCGAAGGCGCACAGCAGCTCGGCGACGGCCTCCTCGCGCCGGCGCACCGCCTCGGGCGGGGGCGTCCGCCGCCCCCGGTCCGGCCGGGGCGGCAGGAGGGCGGCGATCCGCCGCACCTCGGCGCGCAGCAGCACGGTGGCGGCGTGGCGGCGGGCCCGCAGGTCGGCCTCGGCGACGTCCACCTCCACCCCCTGGTCGAGGGCGAGGGTGGTGAGGTCGGCCTCGCCGGAGGGGTCGACGAACACGCCGCAGACCTCGCGCAGGGAGTCGTACCCGGTGGTCCCGGCGACCGGCCAGGACTGCGGCAGGCTCTCGCCGGGGGCGAGGATCTTCTCCACCACCACCCAGCCGCCGAAGCGTTCGGCGAGGCGGCGCAGGTAGCCGCCGGGGTCGGTGAGACCGTCCACGTGGTCCACCCGCAGCCCGTCGAGCTGGCCGAGTTCGGCCCAGCGCAGGATCTCGGCGTGGGTGGCGTCGAAGACGCCGGGGTCCTCCACCCGCACGGCGGCCAGCTCGCTGACGTCGAAGAACCGGCGGTAGGTGAGTTCGCCGTCACCGCGGCGCCAGGACACCAGCCGGTAGTGCTGGCGCTCGTGCACCCGCTCGACGGGGTCGCCGGGCTCGTACGTGCCGGGGGCGAGCGGATAGCGCTTGTCGTGGTAGGCCAGGCAGCCGTCGGCGAGGGCGAGGTCGGCCAGGGCGGCCCGTCCGCCGTCGCCGTCGTCGCCCAGCACCGGGATGAGCAGGGGCCCGGCGTCGAAGTCGATGTCGAAGCAGCGCGCGTACGCCGACTCCCGCCCGTGGGCGAGGACGTCCCACCACCAGCGGTTGGCGTCGGCGCGGGCCACGGACACGTGGTTGGGCACGATGTCCGCGACCACGCCCAGGCCCAGCTCGTGCGCCTTGGCGGCCAGGGTCTCGCGGGCGCGGTCCCCGCCCAGTTCGGGGGAGACCCGGGTGGGGTCGACCACGTCGTAGCCGTGCTGGGAGCCCGGCGCGGCGGCGAGCATGGGGGACAGGTAGACCGCCCCGGTTCCCAGGCGGTCCAGGTAGTCGAGCAGGTCCGCGGCGTCCTCCAGGGTGAACCCGGGGCGCAGTTGGAGGCGGTAGGTTGACGTCGGAGCGGTGGACGTGTCGTGCGTGCTCATCACGCATCTACCCGTGCCCGTACCGTCCGCGTGTCATGCACGCCCCTCCGTGTGAGCGCCATGCCACACGGGGCCGCCTTGGGGGTGGCGGTCCGCCGATGGTTAAATTCTTCGGCGGTGCTCCATCACCAGCGACGACGCGCCCGTTCGGGGACGCGCGGCGGTGAACGCAGACCAGGACCACCGACACCGACGAAGGGGATAGAAGCAGTCGTGCTCCCGTCCAACAAGCGCACCAAGACCGGCGTCCTCCGCCGCCCCGGGGCCTCCAGGGGGGCCGCGTCGGCCGCGCTGGTCGGCCTGCTGCTGGCCTCGACCGCCTGCGGCAGCGACCAGGCCGTCCCGGACAGCGCCGCGCCGGAGGCTCCCGAGGGCCTGGAGTGCTTCTCCGGCAGCCTCTCGGGGGCCGGTTCCAGCGCCCAGGAGAACGCGATGACGACCTGGATCGCCGGTTACCAGTCGGCCTGCGACGACGCGCGCGTCTACTACAACTCGATCGGTTCGGGCGGCGGGCGCAGCCAGTTCATCGACGACGCGGTGACCTTCGCCGGGACCGACGCCGCGATGGACCCGGAGGAGAACGCCGACGCCAGGGAGCGGTGCGGCGGTTCGGACGTGGTCAACCTGCCCGCGTACGTGGTACCGATCGCGGTGGTGTTCAACCTGGAGGGCGTGGACTCGCTGAACCTGCGCCCGGAGACGCTGGCCAAGATCTTCAACCAGGAGATCACGCACTGGAACGACCCCGAGATCGCCGCGGACAACCCGGACGCCGACCTGCCGGACACGGCGATCACCCCGGTCAACCGCTCCGACGACTCGGGCACCACCGAGAACTTCACCAACTACCTCAACGCCGCGGCGCCCGACGCCTGGCCGCACGAGCCGAGCGGGCAGTGGCCGATCACCGCGCGCGAGTCGGCGCAGGGCAACAGCGGTATCGCCGACACGGTCGAGCGGGCCCGGGGGTCCATCGGCTACGTGGAGATGTCGCACGTGCACGGCATGTCCACGGTGGACATCGGCGTCGGCGGCGAGTTCGTGGAGATCTCCCCGGAGGCCGCCGCCCAGGTGGTCGCCGACTCCCCGCAGCGCGAGGACAACCCCAGCGAGTACGACCTGGCGCTGGACCTGAACTACGGCACGACCGAGGCGGGCAGCTACCCGCTGGTCCTGGTCAGCTACGAGGTCGTGTGCCTGGACTACCCCGACGACGCCGCGGCCGAGCGGGTCAAGTCCTTCCTGCGGTACGTGGTGAGCCCGGAGGGGCAGTCGGCCGCCTCCGAGGAGACGGGGTCGGCCCCGGTCAACGACGACCTGCGCGAGAAGCTCCTGGAGTCGATCGCCGCCGTCAGCTGAGGGGCCGCGCGCCCGAGCGGCGGTGACCCCTCCGGGACCGCGCGCACGCGGCGTCGGGTACCTTGAGTACCGGCCGTGTAGCCCTCGGTCATCCTCCAGACGAGGGGCGTTCGGCGGGGTCCGCCCGCTCTCCGGGTCGATGTCTTCCCCCATCTGCCCGGTCGCGGTCGGACCCCGGCAGGCGCCTGCTCCCCCCGGTCCGCGCGGACGGCGCCGGGGCACACGGGGCGCTCCCCCGCCCGGGCGAGGCGGTCAGCCGCGTTCGCGGCGCAGCCGCTGGCGGGCCCGCTCCCATCCCGAGCGCAGCCACCCGCCCGACCGCGGGGCCCCGGCGTCGGCGCCCTCCTCCCCCACGTCGTACTCCCCCGTCCCGGTCTGCGCGGACGGGGCGGCCACCTCCACCGGGTCGGGTTCGGTGCGCGGGGGCGGGGGCACCGAGCGGTACAGCGACAGGTCGGTCAGCGTCTCCTCCCCGGCGTGGATCCGGTAGCGGCCGTGCAGCGCGGCGACCACGTCGCCCAGGTCCTCGCCCTCCTCGCACACCCGCATGGCCCGGGCCAGGGCACGGGTGCGCCACAGCCGCACCCCGGCGTCGCGGGTGGGCGAGGCGGCGGGGAAGAGTTCGGTGAGTCCGGCGCGGGCGCGCTCGGCGCTGGCCAGCAGCCGGGACAGGGCGACCTGGCCCAGCCCCCAGGAGACCGGGACCTGGAGCAGGAACGGCGAGGGGAAACCGGTGCGGGGCGCGGACGTGGCGAAGGAGATCCGGGGTTCGCGCAGGTAGTTGGCCTGGATCAGGCGAAGGTCCAGGTGGGGTCCGCCGCGGTCCCGCCGCTGCCCGGTCCGGCCGTCCATCGCCCTCAGCCGCCGCGTCCCGCGCGCGGCCCCTCCCTCCTCGGCGCCCTCCCAGTCGGCGACCAGGGTGAGGGCCAGGTCGGTCTCGGCGCTGTCCAGGAGCCGGTCCACGCAGCCGCGGACCAGGTCGTAGGGCGCGCCGGAGACCTCGACCACGGCGTGCACGAGCGGGATACGGCGCCGGTGGGCGGGCACCCGCTCGCGGTAGACGTGCGGGTGCGGCATGAACTCGGCGAGGACCTCGGTGCGGAAGCGCTCGGAGGGCAGCCGGGTGCGCGCGGTGCCCGCGCGGCCCACGTGCCAGCCGGTGGCGGCGGGCTCGGGCAGCAGGACGGCGCCCGCCTGCCAGAGGCGGTAGCCGAACTCGGTGTCCTGGCCCAGGTCGAGGTCGGGGTCGACTCCCCCGGCCGCCTCGTAGAGGCTGCGGCGCACGGCCGCCGCCGCGCCGACGTAGGCGTGGAAGCCCAGGTGGTCGGCGTCGCGCAGGCCGTTGCTCTCGGTGAGGACGCGCTCGACCCACGCGTGGTGGCGGCCGGTGTCCAGGGTCCGGTGGAGGGCGTCGGTACGGGCCAGGGCCAGGACGTCGGTGGGGCTCTGGGGCCCGGTGTCGGCGAAGCGGACCCGGCCGAGCGTGACGGCCTCGGCGTGTACGTGGTGCCAGCGCGCCTGGGCCTCGACGAACTCGGGGCACACCACCATGTCGGCGTCCATCCACAGCAGGACGTCGCCGGTGCTGGAGTGGGCGCCGTAGGCGCGGGCGTATCCGGCGCCCCAGCCGCCTTCGGGGACGGGCAGGACGCGGCAGTGCGCGGGGCGCAGGTCGGGCAGCCGCAGCGGCGGGGAGGAGTGGTCGTCCACGACCACGACCTCCAGGAGGTCCTCGGGATAGGTCTGCGCGGCCAGGGAGGCCAGGGCGAGGTCGAGGCGCCGCTGCCCGCCGCGCGCCGGGATGACGACGCTGACCCGCAGGTCGGGGGTCCAGCGCCCGATGTCGGGCGGTGTCAGCGCACTCCAGTCGTTGCGGAAGACGCGGGTGAGCACGCGTTCCACCCGGCCACGGTGAGACACCCCGTCAACATGAGACCCTACGTGCTTATTCAGTGACACATAGTAACCATACCCCCACCTGACTCCACCGCGGAGGCCTTCGCCCATGTGTCAGGAAACGGTCCCGCGCCGAGGGGCCCGGCGAACGGCGCGGGGACGCGCCGCACGAAGTGCGACGCGTCCCCGGGAGGGCCCGGCCGTGTTCCCCGGAGCCGTTGCGGGCTCGCGGCCACCGTGCCGCCCCCGTCGGCCCGAGGGGCCCTCCGCGGAGCACCGCCCCTCAGCGGCCCCGGCCGTTCTGCGCCCTGAGCATCCGGACGCCGAGGTAGACGACGCCCACGACCAGGGCGGCCATCAGGAGCCAGACCAGGAGGCCGACCACGACGGACAGGATCCAGAAGAAGGCGACGACGACCGCGATCCCGGCCGCGACCCTGAACAGAAGACGTCCCATGGGCCGAAGAATACGCGGGCCGCGCCGTCGGCCGGCGCCTCCCTCCCCCGGCCCGGCGGCCGCGGCGGGACGGCCGCCGCGGCCACCGGATCCGCGCGGGGCCCCTCCCCTAGCCGACGCGGACCGCACCGGTGAAGACGCTGTCCCAGTAGGCCGCCAGGGAGACCTCCTCCAGCGGCTTGGAGGGGTTGGAGCCGTGGATCATGTTGCCGTTGCCGGAGTAGATCCCCACGTGGCTGGGCGCGGACTCGCTGTAGAAGAACAGCAGGTCCCCGGGCTGGACCTCGTCGCGCGAGATCCGGGTACCGGCGTTGACCTGGTCGTAGGTCGTACGGGGCAGACTGACCCCGGCCTGGGCCCACGCGGCCTGGACCAGGCCCGAGCAGTCGTAGCCGTCGGGCCCGGTACCGCCCCAGACGTAGGGCTTGCCGATCTGGGCGCGGGCGAAGTCCAGGACGGCCTGGACGTCGCCGGAGACCGCGGCGGTGCCGCCGCCGTCCGTGGAGGCCTCGGAGGCGGTCGGGTCCTGCCCGTCCAGGCTCTCCAGGACCTCGGCCTGCTCGTCCAGGGCGCTCTCGCCCTCCTCCTGGGCCGTCTCGGCCGCGGAGAGCGCCTCGGAGGCGTCCGCCTCCGACTCCGCGGCCTGGTCGCGCAGGTCCTCGGCGCGCTCCACCTGTGCGACGTAGTCGTCCAGGACGGCGTCCTGTCCCGTGGACAGGAAGTTCAGGTCGGCGATGTTCTGCAGGGACGCGTCCGGGTCGCCGCGGAACAGCACCGTGAAGAGGCTGTGGGTGGACCCGGTGTAGGCGGTCTGGGCGATCCCGGCGACCGTGCCGGACATGGCCTCCAGTTCCTCCTGGGCCCTGGCGAGGTGCCCCTCGACCTCCTCGAGTTCGGCCTCGGCGGCCGCGTGGTCCTCCTCGGCCTGGTTGTAGGCCTCGTTCAGGGTCGAGAGCTCCTCCTGGAGCTGCTCGTAGCGTTCGCGGGCCTCCTCTGGGGTGGGCTCGGCGAGGGCGACGCCCGAGGACAGGACGACGGCGCCCAGGGTGGCGCAGCCGACCGTCGCGACACGGCGCCTGGTGCGCCTTCCGGGCTCGGGGTTGCGAGTCAAGGGACCGACTGCCTTTCTCCCACACCCGTCTACCAGCGCAGGGCATCCCGAGGACACGCCGAAGGGGCGTGTGGGAATGTGCTGAGGGGATCCCGGCGGGCGGCGCGCGAGGGGGCCGCGGGAGGTGTGCCGGTGTTCTGCGGCGGCCTCTGCTCATGGGAAAGGACTGCTCGTGAGCGAGAGTGCGACGGAAACCGGACGCCGTCACCCTTGTGGTGACTAACGGGGGCGTTCCGGCCTGAGGGAACACTAATCCACCACCAGGGCCGGACGCGACCCTTTCGTTACCTTCCCTTGGGCAACCCCCTGACCAGCGGTTCCATAACAAGAGGGCCGAAAACCCCGCCCACCAGGCCATGAGGGGGCTTAGTTCTCCCCGTTCGGACCACACCAAAACAGGGCAATGTCAGCCAAAAAAGTGACGTGTATCACGTGAACCAAAGCAGGGGGCGGGGAATGGCCCCCGCCCCCGCGACACACGTCACAGGTGGCGCTGCCACCAGTCCAGGACCGCCTCGAAGCGGGCCACGCGGTGGCTGGGCAGACCCGAGCGCGTCAGCTCGTGGCCCTCGGCGGGGAAGAGCAGCATCTCCGTCTCCCGGCCGCGCAGCTTCAACGCCACGAACAACCGCTGCGCCTGCTCCAGCGGGCAGCGCCAGTCCTCCTCGGAGTGGATGATCAGGAGCGGGACGTCGATCTGGTCGGCGTAGGTGAGCGGGCTCTCCTTGGCCCAGGTCTCCGGCGGCCCGTACAGCGGCCCGGGGAAGAACGAGCCGATGTCGGAGGAGCCGTGGAAGCTCTCGATCGCGTTGACCGCTCGCTCGCTGATCGCCGCCCGGAACCGCTCGCCGTGGTGGGCGGCGATCCAGGTGGTCATGAACCCGCCGTGCGAGCCGCCCATGACGCCCACCCGCGAGGAGTCCAGCCGCTCGTCCTCCAGCGCCGCGTCCAGGAAGGCCAGCACGTCGGTGGCGGTGGTCGCGCCCACCGAGCCGATGATGGCCCGGCCGTGCTCGTGCCCGTAGCCCGAGGAGCCGCGCGGGTTGCACATCACCACGGCGTACCCGGCGGCGGCGTAGACCTGGGTCTCGTCGAAGAGCTGGTGGCCGTACTGGGTGAAGGGGCCGCCGTGGATCATCAGCACCACCGGGTGCGGGCCCTCGCCCTCGGGCACGGTGACCCACCCGTGCACGGGGTGGCCGTCGGCGGTGCGTGCCGTCAGCTCCGTCATCCGCAGGGGGTCCAGCGCACCGGCGAACTCCGTGAGCGCCCGTGTGCCCCCCTCCCCCACCAGGACCAGCTCACCGCTGCTGCGGCCGTCGGCGACCACCGCGACGGTGACACCGCCCGCGCTGTCGAAGGACTGGACCTGCACCCTGCCCCCGACGAGGGTCTCGGGCTCACCGCCCGCGAAGGGCACCAGGACCAGGTCCACCGCGCCCCTGTTCTCCGCCAGGCCCAGCAGGCCGCGCCCGGTGACCCTGGGGCCCCCGGTCATCCGCGGGTTCTGGGCGGGGGTCAGCCGGACGGGCGCCGCCGAGGCGTCGGCGGGCACCGACCACAGGGCGCTGGTCTGCCCCACGAAGTCGTCCAGGCCGGGGCCGAGCTCGTCACCGAGGAAGTAGACGGTGGCGCCGTCCTCGGAGATGTCGCTCTGTCCGGCGTCCAGGTTCCCGGCGGTGACCCGGCGCGGCTCGGCGCCCTCCTGCGGCGCGCACGCCCACAGGTCCTGCACCAGGTCGGTGTCGCGGGTGGCGTGGCGCGAGGCGGCGAAGACCAGCTCGGCCCCGTCCGGTCTCCAGGACACGGCCCCGTGGTCGAAGTCGCCCCGGGTCACCCGGACCGGCTCCCCGGCCCTCCCCGAGGGGTCCAGGGGCGCGGAGACGAACACGTGCGTGCGCCGGTCGTTGGTGAAGCCGAGGTCGTCCAGCCGGTACTTGAGCCGCGTGATGCGCCGGGGCGGCTCCTTGCCCGGTTCGCGGTCCACGTAGCGGTCGGGCTCGGGGTCCCGCGCGGTGTAGGCGATCCGGGTGGAGTCCGGGCTCCAGCGCGGGGCGCCCGCGCCCAGCGGGTGGGAGGTGATCTTCCAGGGCTCGCCGCCGTCGGCGGGCAGGACGTGGATCTGGGGGCGCTTGTCGTCGTCGGGACGCAGGAAGGCGATCCACCGCCCGTCGGGGGAGAAGACCGGGCCGCTGTCCCTGGTGCCCCGGGTGAGCCGGGCCGGCGGCGCGGAGCCGTCGGTGGGCACGGACCACAGGGAGCCCAGGTAGGCGTCCTCCTCCAGGTCCGGCCGGGTCACGGCGAAGACCGCGCGGCGGCCGTCGGGGGACAGGGTCGGCGCGCCGATGCTGTGCAGGTGGGCGATGTCAGCAGGTTTCATACAACAGATGGCCGCCCCGGCGCGGGGAGCGCCGTGACCGCCCCTCCTTATTCCCTCGGCGGTGGGACCGTCGTTCGGGGCCACCGCGTGCCAGGAACGGCCGGGCCGCGTCGGGCACCGCCGTTCGAAGACGGGGCGCGCTCCGGTCCGGAGAACACCCCAGGGGGACCCTATCCAGGCCGCTCACCGGAAATCCAGGCGCTTTTCCTCCGGGGAACGCGTGCCCGAAGGGCCCGGACGGCACGGGACGGGTCCGCCCGGCGCCCGGGCCGGGCGGGCGCCGCCCGCCCGGCCCGGTGCGCGGGTCCTCAGCCGGTCGGCTCGACCGGGATCCCGCCCCGGCGGTGCACGGCGCCGTCGGTCTCCAGGCGGGTGCACACCCACCGGCCGTCCTCCCCGCGCCGGGCGCGGAAGGCGAACACCCGGGAGCGGCGGTCGCAGCGGATCACGGCGTTGGCCTCCACCCCGTCGGCGTCCACGGGCTGGTGGTAGACCTGCGTCAGCCGCGGCGCCAGCTCGCAGGAGACCGTGCCCCGCAGGCGGCGCAGCTCCTCGCGGACCGGGACGGTCACCTGGTCGCGCAGCGCCTCGGGGGTGCGGCGGCCGACCAGGACCTCCGCCATGCGCTGGGCCAGCAGGCGCACGGGACCGGGGGTGCGGTGGCCCGCCAGGAGCGGCGGGGCCCCGCACCGGCGCACAGGCGCGTGGTGCGGGGGCAGGGGCGTGCGCGCGGGGGTGCGGACCGGGCGGTGGTACGCGGGCGCGCCGTGGGCGCACAGGGGCCGGGGGCAGGGGTGGCGGTGAGGGGTGTAGGACATGAACAGGTCCCTTCCGGGAGGATGACGTCCGCCTTCGCCCTGCACAGAGGCGCCGTTCCCCTCCCCGTGCCAGCTGGCATTCCAGGTTTCGGGGCGTTCTCCCGCCACCCCGGCACAGGGCGCGCCCCGGCCCGAACCCGGCATACTGCAAGCGTGACTTCCGCCTACCTCTCCTCCCCCGTACCCGTGGCCCTCGCCCACCGCGGCGGGTGGCTCCTCGACGACCAGGGCGTGCGCCGCACCGAACTGGAGAACACGGCCGCGGCCTTCCAGCACGCCGTGGACCTCGGCTACACGTACCTGGAGACGGACGTGCACGCCACCAGCGACGGCGTCCTCATGGCCTTCCACGACCCGACCCTGGACCGCGCCACCGACATGAGCGGCGCGATCGGCGACCTGCCCCACCGCGAGGTGGCCCGCGCCCGCGTGGCCGGACGCGAGCCGGTACCGGCGCTGGAGGACCTGCTCGGGGCCTGGCCCGAGGCACGGTTCAACATCGACGTCAAGGCCGACGCCGCCGTCCTGCCGCTGCGTGAGGTGCTACGCCGCACCAACGCCTGGGACCGGGTGTGCGTGGGCTCCTTCGACCAGCGCCGCCTGGACCGGGCCCGGCGGCTGTTCGACCGGCCCGTCGCCACCTCCTGCGGCCCCCTGGACGTGGTCCGGCTGCGGGCGGCGTCCCTGTCCCCGCTGCTGCGCCCCCTGGCCAGCCGGGTCCCGGTGTGCGCGCAGATCCCGCTGCGCCACGGCTCCCTCCCCGTGCTCAGCCGGGACGTGATCGCCACCGCGCACCGCCTGGGCATGCAGGTGCACGTGTGGACCATCAACGAACCCGGGACGATGGAGCACCTGCTGGACGCGGGGGTGGACGGCATCGTCACCGACAACACGGTCGCCCTCAGGGAAATCCTCGTACGGCGGGGCCTGTGGCCCGGCCGCGCCCCCTCCACCCACACCCCACAGCGGAACGGATAGTCCCCCATGGCCACCACACCCCCGGAGACGGACGCCACCGGCGCCCCCTCGGCCGACCCGGAGCAGCGCAGGCGCGAGCAGCGCGGCTGGTACCTCTACGACTGGGCCAACTCGGTGTTCACCACCTCGGTGGTGACCGTGCTCATCGGCCCGTACCTGAGCAACCTGGCGTGCGTGTCGGCCGGGGCCGAGGACACCGCGTCGTGTCTGGACCCCTCGCTGTCCGTCAGCCCGCTCGGGCTGGACTTCCTCTCGCTGCACCCCAACGCGCTCTACCCGGCGCTGACCACGCTGGCGATCCTGCTCCAGATCCTGTGCCTGCCGGTCGTGGGGTCGATGGCCGACCACTCCCGCCACAAGAAGCGGTGGCTGCTGTGGCTGGCCGCCGGCGGATCGCTGTGCACGGTGGGACTGTACTTCGCCACCGACGGCTACCTGGTGGCCTCGGTGCTGTTCGTGCTGGCCAACCTGCTGTACGGGCTGGCGGGCGTGGTCTACAACGCGTTCCTGCCCGAGATCGCCACGGCCGACGAACGCGACCGGGTGTCGGTCACCGGCTGGGGCGTCGGCTACCTGGGCGGAGCCCTGCTGCTGGCCGTCCACCTGGGCCTGGTGGTCGGCGCGCCGTCCCTGGGCCTGGGCACGGACGACGCCGCGCGCATCGCCTTCGCCTCCTGCGGTCTGTGGTGGGCGGGGTTCACCGTCCTGGCGCTTCGGCCGCTGCGCAACCGCTACGGCGCCCTGGCGGCGCGCGGCGGGGGCCGCCCGAGGGTGGGGCGGTCGCTGCGCCAGTTCGGGCACACGCTCAAGGACATGCGCAAATACCCCAACACCGTCCTTTTCCTCCTGGCCTTCATCCTGTTCAACGACGGCGTGCAGGCGGCCATCCGCTACGCGGCGCCCTTCGCCACGCAGGACCTGGGGCTGGACGAGAACGTGCTGATCGTCACCATCCTCGTCATCCAGTTCGTGGCCTTCGGGGGCGCCTTCCTGACCGGTCGGCTGGCCCGGCACCTGGGCTCGAAGAACACCGTGCTGGCCACGCTCGTGGTGTGGAGCTCGCTCGTGGCGGCGGCCTACTTCCTCCCCGCCGGGAACGTGCCGCTGTTCGTCGCCATGGGCGTGGGCATCGGCCTGGTCCTGGGCGGCACCCAGTCGCTGGCGCGGTCACTGTACTCCCAGCTCATCCCCCGGGGCCGTGAGGCGGAGTACTTCAGCCTGTACCAGATCTCGGACAAGGGGTCGTCCTTCCTGGGGTCGCTGACGGTCACCGTGGCCGTCTCCCTCACCGGCGGCTACCGGATGGCGATCCTGTCGCTGATCGTGTTCTTCGTCATCGGCGGCCTGCTGCTGTGGCGCACGCGCATGCGCGAGGGCATCCTCGCGGTGGGCAACGAGGTACCGCGCAACCTGTAGACCGTTGATGGGCGGATGTGCTCTGGGGCGGTGGTCGTGGGTGTTGAGGGATTGTGGGCGTTGTTTCCTACAGGCGGCCACGTTTTCCACAGGTGGTGGTTGGGGGTGTCCCGGGGTGGGGTGGGGGTGGTTTCCTGGAAATAGGGGGGATCCCACCCACGGATGTTTCGGCATGCCCTCAAACACCCGGCACTCGATAAGGGCAATAGATCAAGGGGTAGGGAGGAGCCGTCCACAGGCCACCTCCCTACGCCATTCCCGCCGGGGGCCATTGGCGGCAACGAAAACGCGCCAGCTGCCGCGAAGCGGAATAGGCTGCCGAAAACGGCGGGCGTTGGGCGGAGGTGAGAGTGGCCGACGAAAAGCGGCACCAAAGGCAGGAGCGACCACCGCAGAGCGACCAACGCCCGGGGGGTGGGGGTGGTCGGGCTCTGCGACGTCGGCACCAAAGGCAAGCGGGCCCCCAAGCCCCGGGCAACACCCCTGGCCCCTGCGGTCGAGGCCGATGGCGCTGGCACCAACGGCGAGTGCCCATTGTGGCCGCGCGTTTTCGGACACCCTTTGGCCTGACATAAGCATGGCCCGACAATCAATGGCGACCCCGGAAAGAAAGGCGGCGCATTCGAGGCTGTGAATAGTGGAGAAATGGCGGACGCCAGCCTATAATAAGAAGTATGGAGATGATCGACGCAGCGCCCGAGACGGCCCCCGGGGAATGCTCCCCGGCCGTGGCCGCGCTGGCCGGTGCGCGCGCGATCATCGACCAGGCGTTGAACACCGAAGTGCCGCCGGGGGCGGATGAGGCCGCCGCCGAGGAGGTCGCGGCGCTGTGGGCCCAGCTGGAGAGGATCCGCTACCAGGCGCTGGCGCGG